>NZ_JAMKFA010000002.1 GCF_025499515.1 Flavobacterium odoriferum | reverse complement strand
AGCCATGAGCCTATGGAAATCCAAATTCTGGATGCCTTTTCTTCGCGGTTCGGTTATTCCGTTCTTATCTCTCTATGAATTCAAAAAAGAATTCAATCCAAAAGCCACCCGATTAATGCGTGAACACGAGCTGCACAAAAAAAATGTACAAGCACTTAAGCTGTTGCAAGAGCAGGAAAACCATTTCAATAAAAACATCCACCTCATCAACGAACTCAAAAACGCTATTATGATGAGGTATAGAAATAAATAAAAGGAAGCCTGGACTAATTTGTCTAGGCTTTTTTTATTTAAGTTAGATAGACAAATTGGAATAATGTTTTTATATTTGAAAAGATGAATTTATAGAAATTGACTTTGAAAAGTTTAAATTATTATATTTATTGATTGCATAAAATTCTAATCTAAAAAGTAAGTAAAAAATGTCCAAAAAAAATATTACAAGAAACAAAGTTTTTAAATCAGTAAAACAAAAATTAGAGTACATTCAAAAAGAATGTAATGAACCTGAATTATTTGAAGACTTAAAACAACTCTTTAGAAATAAAAATTTTGAAAATGTTAAAATAACTCATGGAACAAAAGAATTTGGTAAAGATTTAGTTTTCTCAAAACCAAGTGAAAGTTTTGGAGAAGAAAAATGGTATGCAGCAATAGTAAAAAATAAAAATGCTACTCAAAACGATTTTTTGCGTGGTCATGAAATTGGAGACCAAATTGAATTAGCTTTAAAAATTAAACATACTGGACTAGATGGTGGAGAAAAAAATATTGCGGGGTTATTTATTATAATCAATGGAAGTGTTTCGTCTAATGCAACAAAAGTAATTTCAGATTATATTCATCCAATGGTTTTAGAACACATTAAAATATGGGATTATCAAGATTTAGAAAGAGAAATTTCAACATATTCAAAAGATTCTTTTCTTGATAATCTTGAGCCTAGCTTAAATAAATTTGTAAAAGGACAAACTAAATCTTTATCTGACATAAGTAGTTCAAGTAATATTTATGATTTAAAGATTGATGATATAAATGAAATATTTATTAATGTTCAAACAACATATTCTAGAGAATTAAGAAAAATAAATGACTATGTAACATTTGATAATGAAAAGGAAAAATATATTGAAGAAGATATTGAAGGTTCAAATGAAATTATTAATTCGAATAAAAATTTCATTATACATGGTATTCCTACTTCTGGTAAAACATTATTCCTTAAGAGAATAGGTATAAAAGCTTTATCAACAAATAGTGTAAAACCTATAGCAGTTTTTTATTTTGATTTACAAAATTTTAAGTCAGCTAACTTTAATATTATTGATTTAATAAATGAACAGTATACTAATCTTACAGATGGAGAATTATTTGATTCAAATGAATTTGGGAAGAAAATTTTACTTTTTGATTCTATAGATTTTATAAATAATGAAGAAACAAAGGTTGAAATTTTAAAAAAAATAGAAGAATTCATAGATTCAAAGTATTTGGATAATTTGCAAGTTGTTATCGCCATACGAAATATAGATTTTATAAAAACACGTAGTTTGCTATCATTATTTGAAGAAACAGAACTATTACCTTTTAATTTTAACCAAGCATTTAAATTAGTAAAAAAAATCATTCCAGATAATGAGCAAAAAGCTACTAATTTTTTGAAGGCTATACAAAATTCTCTTCTTGATACAACTATTCAAAGAACTCCTCTTGCTTTAACATTAATGGCTATTTTATACAGAGATGATAAAATCGATTTAAAAGAGTTACCTGCAAATATTTTTGAATTGTATAATAAATTTACAGATGTTTATTTAGATCGCTGGGATGTTTCAAAAGGTGTTACGCAACTTTACAAATATGAACAGACAAAGAATATAATTGCTTTTATAGCTTATCATTTACATTTAAATGGTCTTAATTCTATAACATGTAATGAATTAAAATTATTCCTTGAAAATTTAAGAAAAGATTTTAATTACGATGAATTAAATGATATTGAGAGCTTTATTATACATCTAAAATCAAAGAATGGAGTTTTTTATTTTGATAATAACAATGATGTTTTTATGTTTTTCAATCATTATTTTCAAGAGTATTTTGCCAGTCTTTGCATTGAAGATGATGATGATACAATCTTGATTGATAATTTTTTTAATAGTTGGTGGAGTAATGCTTTAGTTTTCTATTGTGGAAAAAAACCTAAGAGTTTTAAAATACATAATGATATTTTAAAAAAAGTAATTCCATTAGGGTCATTTCAGAAATTGATTTATATTAGTCAGCATTCAAAATGTTTACAGGCTAGTCATGCAGTTTCAATTAGTAGTAGAACATCCATTGTAAAAAAAATGATTTATGAATATGATCAAATGTTTAACGCTTTAGTAGAAGAAACAAAAAATCCTTTATCACCACTTAATAACGTTCCGTTTGTTAATATTTTAAATCAAAGTAAATCTATTTTTGAAGCTTCATTTGGCTCTAAGCATGTAGCAACCAAAGAAACACTTGATTTTTTTGAAAATTTGTTAGAATTACACGAAAGCAATTTAAATCATATAACGTTATATAATATTTCTTATTTTTTAGCTTTTCATCAAAATAAACCAGAGTCATTTGGAAAATTTGAAGAATTAATTGGTGATGATGTAGTTTGGAATCGAATTTTATATGTTGATATTAATTTTTTAAATATGAAGAAAAAAATAGACGATAAAAAATTCGTTCGAATTAAAAGAAAAATGAATAAAAATAAATTTTTAATTCAGCATATACTAAATAATAATATATTGGAAAAAGTTAAATTACTAGGGAAATGATTTATTTGATATAAAATCTTTTTCACTTAGAATCATTTATTTAGTAATGATAATTTAAGAAAATACTAAAAAGCCTGAATTTACATTCAGGCTTTCTCATACTCAGTAAAGGTTACCAATCAAAACTGAGCTTATTTCTTTTTCGAGGTTAGGCGTTTTAAAAGCACCGTAACACCAAAACTAACGACTGCTCCAATAAAGGCTAAAACTATTGTTTTTACGACATCTGCTGAGGTTAAATTAGGTATAACACTCAATGCAAATCCTCCAAAAGTTCCTGCCCTCAAAGTTAATGAATTATCCATTCCCTCCAACGTCGGTTTCGGGCTTTACCTCATCTTTTTTGTTACCTCGGGTGTCATCCTGAGCTTGTCGAAGGGTGTCATCAACCGTAATCTGGCTCACTGCCGATAAAACACCACCTGCAACGGCAGCATAACCCGCAACGGTAACAACAACAGCAGGTAAAGCTACTGGAGCAGCTACAATGCTTCCACTTACTGCTAATAAGGCTAATCCAATGGTGCGTAACACCTTAAAAAATTTCGGAGTGGGTGCCTTAGCACGTTCTACTACATTCATAATCTTTCTTTTTATAATCCTGCAAAGGATCTATTGTACAATCAATTCCACACTTTCTTTGTTATCCAAAGCTTTATAAACTAAGTCTTTCAACTTCGTAAAAGCTTTTCTAGATAGTAAACCTAATCCAGGTCCAGAAAGTTTCGTAACAGGAGCAATACAGCCACGCAATTCCTTTTGCGCATTATTGGCAGGATGTATCAAAATATACGTTCTGTTCGGCACATCCACCAATTCCAAATGCCATTTGTATTTCGCGCTATATCGCTTTCTAATAAAATATTTCCCTTCCGGAATACAGGAAATCCCACGTTCATTTCGTTTCCACGGCAATTCGATTGTATAACAAATCAATTTACCTTCACATTCCAATTTTCCATTCGTTCCGTCAGGGAAATATGTTCTTGTCAAAAACAGTATCATACTGACCACTAAAAACTGATCACTGACCACTATTAAACGCCTCCGTCAACCGCCACAATCGATAACGGGTTAAAAGCGCCATTTTTCAATGGATACATTTGCCCATTAATTTGTTGGTAAAACTCCACACCAAGAGCCAAAACAAGTGGGTGAGTAGAATTCGCAGTCACCGCATTACTCAAGTTAATTACAGCCGTAGCCGTAGCATCCCAAGGCAAAATAGCAGTTTCAGAAGTAGCCACTTCATACGATTCTCCAGTAAAGTCAATCGCAGCTCCACCAGAAATCACTTTAAAGTGAGTAGTTCCACTAGGAGCCGCAATCATATTCGCAGGAACAAACGAAGGAATAGCCACCGCTAAAGTCCCAGCTGCACGATCAATATTCGTTGTGAAAGGAGCAAACAAAGAAGTTCCTAATTTTCCACGAATATTAAATTCGAAGCCTAGAACCAATTCAATTTCCCCATCAATTACATTACGTAATCCTCTCTCACTCACAGCATCCATTTGGATAACCTTAACCATTTGTTGCGTCAAACGACTCACCATTCTACCATCAGCAGAATTTAACAACAATGGGCGTAAAGCCGTTCTTAAAAGCTTACCTGCTTTTCCAGCTCTACCAAATTCAGAACCGTTCTCACGCGTTCTTTGAAACGCAGGGTCACTAGCAATTCTACTTGCCTCAATTCCACCTTTCTCACGAGCTAAATGCCCATCCTGCGTTTTGTAAAAAGTAATATCCCCGATAGTACCTTTTAACTTAATTATGCCTTTCTGTCTAGCCATAACATCAAAATTTTAATTCAACATTCATTCACTTTCATAAATCATTCAAAACTCGGTTGCAACACTTTCTGAAATAATTACACTGCAAATTTCTTACACAAAACCAATCAAAAAACACCACCATGTCCAAAATGTCCATAGTCAACACTTTTTTCTAAATATTTCCTTTTTCACTCTAAAGTAAAATCTCCAATCGGCGTAAAACCGAAACAAGAATTAAGTAATTTTAAGCTATCTCAAAGCCAACTCAAAAGCTAGGTTAAAGTATGAATCGACCATTAAAAAGAGCATGCATATATCCAAAAGATATACAGCTCATAACAGGAAGAAGTAATCGTCAAAGTTCAAGACTATTGAACGACATAAGAAAGTCACTCAATAAGCCTAAAAAGAGCTTAGTAAGTATTAAGGAGTTTTGTGAATATACAGGCTTAAAATTTGAACAAGTTGAACCTTATATTATTGGGTAAATTGATATTAATTGCTTATATTTGTGTATGCTATTTCAATATAATTGAAATCATATTTAAGGGGACTAATTCGGTGACCATTCAAATTTTAGAATTTGAAACACCCGAAAATAAAGAGGATGTTGGGGTTTGTTCGATTCCCACTCCGGGTACTCAGCATCTCATAAATGAGTGCTTTACTTATAAAAAATCCCGATAGTTTTACTATCGGGATTTTTTTATTTATTCATTTCTACAAAATATTTATAGAATAACGGAATTGTTTCAATGCCTTTTAAGTAATTAAATATTCCGAAATGTTCATTTGGTGAATGAATAGCATCGCTATCCAAACCAAAGCCCATTAAAATTGTTTTTGACTTTAATTCCTTTTCAAACAAAGCTACAATTGGAATACTTCCACCTGAACGAACAGGAATTGCTGGCACTCCAAATGTTTCTGTATAGGCTTTATTAGCAGCTCTATAACCCACACTATCAATTGGTGTAACATAACCTTGCCCACCATGATGTGGTTTTACTACAACTTTAACCGATTTAGGGGCAATATTTTCAAAATGCTTTTTAAACAATTCTGTAATTTCTTCCCAATCCTGATTTGGTACTAAACGCATAGAAATTTTTGCGAAAGCTTTGCTTGCAATAACTGTTTTAGCTCCTTCACCTGTGTATCCACCCCAAATTCCGTTAACGTCTAATGTTGGACGAATAGAATTACGTTCGTTGGTTACATAACCTGTTTCGCCATAAATATCTTCGATATCTAATGCTTTTTTATAGTTTTCTAATGAAAAAGGCGCTTTTGCCATTTCAGCTCTTTCTTCTGTTGAAAGTTCTTCTACTTTATCGTAAAAACCTGGAATGGTAATGTGATTATTTTCATCGTGAAGCGAAGCAATCATTTTGGTCAACACATTAATTGGATTGGCAACTGCACCACCATATAATCCTGAATGTAAATCACGATTAGGACCAGTTACCTCAACTTCTACATAGCTTAATCCGCGAAGACCCGTTGTAATTGAAGGCTGTTGATTTGAAATCATTCCTGTATCAGAAATCAAAATTACGTCGTTTGCAAGTTTTTCTTGATTGCGCTCTACAAACCAACCTAAACTTTTTGAACCCACTTCTTCTTCTCCTTCAATCATGAATTTAACGTTACACGGCAAGCAATTGTTTTGAATCATGTATTCAAATGCTTTTACATGCATGTACATTTGTCCTTTATCGTCACAAGCTCCACGCGCAAAAATTGCTCCTTCTGGATGAATTTCTGTGGTTTTGATTACAGGTTCAAAAGGTGGTGAAGTCCATAATTCCATTGGATCTGGTGGTTGCACATCATAATGCCCGTACACTAGAACAGTTGGTAGATTTTTATCGATTATTTTTTCACCATAAACGATTGGATATCCTGGTGTTTCGCACAATTCTACAAAATCGCAACCAGCTTTTTCCAAACTTGCTTTTACAGCTTCAGCGGTTGAAACCACATCATGCGCATAAGCACTATCTGCACTCACTGAAGGTATTTTTAATAATTCGATTAACTCATTAATAAAACGTTCTTTATTGGCTTGAACGTATTGTTTTATATTTTCCATTGTGTTTGTTGAATAATTTCAAAAATACAAAAAATGTTTAGATTTTATCAAATAAAAAAGCCCAATCATAATTTGATTGGGCTTTTTTTGTAAAGAAATGACTCTTTAGAACACTATCTTTTTAGTAATCTGATTGCCGTTTACCAATGTTAATTTCACAATTAAAGATTGATTTTGTGTGATTATATCTGATATATTGAACTCATTACTATTGATGTTTGTCTTTGTAAAAACTTCTTTTCCAAGAATATCATAAACGGTAATTGAATTAATTTTTTCAACCGAAGAATTAATTTTTATAATTCCATTTGTTGGATAGATTAAAACTAAATTTTCGTCAATTAGTTCATCTTGACGCGATGGTTTTTTATAAATCAATTCAAATCTATCATTGAAAGTTCCTGCCTGAGAAAGAAAATAATAAGCACTATTTTTTAAATTATGAATAGCATTTGTGTAATTATCTTTTAAGTAAATCTCTTGATTCGTAAATAATCCATCAAATTGCTCAATACTAATTTCAAAATTACTTGGCATTAAAACTTTTAACCCTAACTTTACAACATCATCTTCTGAGAAATTTCCTTTTCCTTGAATGACATATTCCTGATTTCCGTCCATTAAACTATATAAAATCGTTTTAGAAGTATCTAATGCTTTTCCATCTATTAATCTATCAAAACCATTGGTTCCATTTGGCATATAACCCACTAAAATTTGATTATATTTTTCGGAACTATCATTAAGATTTAACCAAATTCTATGTTTATCAGAATTTTCAACAACAGTTTCATTGTTTCTGAAGAATTGAGATGTTGTATTTGCATCTACACGCAATTCATTTTCAAAAGTAACTGTATGTGCATTACTTGCTTGAATAAAAAATCCTTGCCCAACTTGAATTTTATCGTTAGGAATTGCACCTCCTGCTGCAGAAGCTGTTCCTCCCAAAGTAGTATATGATGCATAGTTATTTTGTGGATACGTTCCTCCACTTGCAGGAACTGTATGTGTCCAATAATACAATGTTTCAACTTTTGGATTTTGAATTAAAAATCTATAAGCGCTAATTGGTGATGCATAAGGATTTCCTAATAAATTATATCCTTGTCCAACGGCATAAGTTAATGTTCCATTATTTGGAACTCCAGTAAATTGTCCGTTAAAAGCAGCCGGTGTTACACTTGACCAAGTATTAGCAACTCTAATCATATACCCTTTTGCCGTAGCAAAACTATTTGTTGACGGCACAACTGATTGATAAGCAGTTGGTGTAGTTGTTCCTGTAAATAAATATTCATAGAATCGAGTTACAATTGTATTTGGTGAAAATGCTAATAAATTTTGACCAGAAACAGGCGAAGACCAAGCCGTATAATCTTGACGAATCATTGGTGCTGAATTTCTTTTTACGATAACATTTCCTGAATTTACAGCATGTTTTGTGTATTGAACTAAAGCGGCTCCATTTTCAATACTTAATGAGCCCGTTCCTAAAACCGTTACATTTTCTCCAACTCTTAATGTGTGTCCTGAATTAAACATTACGTTAGCACCTGAATTAACTATAACCGAACAAGCATCTAAACTTGTTGTAGAAGAATAATTTCCTGCAAAAGTTACTGCAGTTTGTTTAGTTGGAACACCATTTGACCATGAAGAACCATTCCAAGTAGTTGTTAAATCACCACACTGCCAGAATTTCCCTGTCCAAATTCCTCTTCCAAAAGTTCCTGCAACAATTGTTCTATCCGATGCTCTGTATTCAAAATTTAAAACTTTCACATCTTTCATTCCGTTATTTGCTCTTCTCCAAGTTGGCGAAGCAACATTGAAATTTACTGTATACCAAACCCCTAATTCAGTTCCAATTATTACTTCGTTAGTTGCATTTGGATTTTGTAAAATACATTTAACAGGAATATTTGGAAGATTTCCTTCTTTATTTTGCCAAGAAGTTCCTCCATTTGAAGAATACCAAACGCTTGGCACACCATAATTATGAAAAGTTACAAAAATATCATTTTCTGTATTTCCGAATCTAACATCTGAGATAGCACCAGTCCATGAAGCATCGGCAATATTTGACCAAACTGTTCCTGTATTGCTTGTTGCATTCGCTGCATTAAGTATTTTTAACAACCTTCCATTTGCTAAACCAACTAAAACTCCTGTTGTGGTTGTTGGCATTGGTTTAAAGAAAGTGGGGATATCATTTAATAATGCATTTGTAAGTGTTCTTGCGGTTGCACTTGAAGCTCCTAAATCATATTTATAAATTCTAAAAGTTGCCCCATTAGTTCCATTAGCGTACAATCTATCATTTGCACTATCTAAACCACATTGGTTAACAAAATCTCCATCATTTTGATTACCAGAAATATCATAAGACCAGACTCCAGTAATATTATATCTTGAATAAACATTATAAACATAAGATGCAATAACATAGGCATCAGTATCTTCAATGAATTCCCAACAACCATCACCTCCAAACAAATCTGTTGTTGCACTTGTGCCTGCATTTGCACTTGCTACATATTGAGAACCATTATCTTGTAATCCACCTATTAATCTGTCATTTGATAAAGTTGTTGAATTTATATCTGCTTTATATATTTGTGTAACATTGTAATTATTATTTCGAACTCCAATACTATTTCCAGAGTTATTTGAATAATATACTCCACCATCATTTCCAAAAACCACTCTTGATTCTTGACCAGGTGCAAATGCCATACAATGATGATCTGAGTGCACTCCATCTCTTTGAGTTGCTGTACTGCCATTTGCGGTTGGATTCAATGTCCAATCGGTATATTGAGTCCACATTCCAGTTGTGGTCCCAGAAAAAGCAGTTGTGGTTCTAAAAATCTCTATTCCACCAACAAAAACCTCACTATCATTCGCAGGATTCATACCAATCATTAAATCATAAAAAGCTTGTCCTCTACAAAAATCATTTGCTGCTGGCGGTTGATTTCCTGAACTTGTTGGTAAGGGAACATTAGTGTCAACTGTTGCAAAATTATCTGTAGATCTCCTAATTACGGGTAGTCCAGAAGTTGCATTTTCGCAAAGTGCAAACATTCTTCCGTTAGTTTGTTTAGATGAAACTAGTCGTACTCTTCCATCCGCAGAAGCTAACGTTCTTACCAAAGACCAGTTGGTTCCGTTTGTACATCTGTAAATTCTTCCACCTCCAGCACCAGTTGCATATGAATATTTTGTTCCCATATACAAATCACCGTTTGCGGTTACTGTAAAACTCTCGGGCGCACAATAAACACCAGCCGAACTTTGTAAAGCTACATTAGTTTGTCTTGTAAAATTAATCCCATCTGTACTTTTCCATAATCCAACTGTATTAACACCCAAGTAAGACCATCCCGCACCTCCTGAACCAGAAGTTACTTCTTCAGTATATGCCATAGCATCCGCACCAAAATAGACTTCTGTTAAACCTGTTGATGGATTTACCCAAGCAACAATATCTTGTATGTATGCCAACATATCTCCAACAACTGTTGATGAGCCAGTAAAAATAAGTTTCCAAGTTACACCACCATCAATAGATTTATAAACACCATTACCATTAACTGCTCCCCAAGTATAGACTTCTCCAGTTCCAATATACATTGTGTTTGCATTTAGAGGATCTACAGTTATACAGGTTACAGCCATATTGCTTGGCACTCCAGAAACTTGATTCCAAGATGATGCTGAACTTGTTATATCGTTATTTACCCATAAACCACCACTTACAGCACCAGCAAAGACTTTAGTAACACTCCCCGGTGCAAACATAACGACTCTTGTTCTTCCTCCAACATTATTAGGCCCTCTTTCAACCCATTGATTGTCCATTCCATCACCTGGAACACGTCCTGTTTCTATTTGCTGATTTAGTTCTTTTTGTAAATTAAGCGTAACTTCAGGTGTTGGATAACCTAGATTTGGATTGGCGTTATAAAGCCATTCCTGCTCATTAAATGCGTTTGGAGGTAATCCCATCGCTTTTCGCTTAGCTTTGGGTAATCGCATTTTTGCTCTTAAAGGATGATAATTTACTAATTTATGATATTTTTCTCTTATCTTCTCAATTGAATCGAGTTCCTTTTTTGAGTATTTACTTAAAACTTGTGCTCCATTTTCTGATTCAATTGAAACAAGTTGAGTTGATTTTTTTATAAATTGATTGGTTGATTCTTCATGTTCAACTTTTATATCGTCTATTTTAACATTGTTTTCTTCAGGTTGAATAGTAACATTGTTTTTTTTAATATTATTAACTTCTTTATTTTCAAGTTTAGAAACTAAAAAATAACATGAAATTAGTGAAGCAGATAAGACAAGGCTTATTCTAAGTAACTTTTTTTTCATAATTCGGTAAATTTGGGACACCAAATATATTAAAAAGTCTTAAATTAATATTTGTTTTGTAAAAATTTATGAAGATTTATTGATTTTTTATAAAAATATTTCTAAAAAACTTAATGACGATCTCGTTTTGATAGTTTCAAGCATTACTTTTCGAGAAAAATACCTATAGTTAATAATTCATTCTTAACACATTTTCTATTGTGTTTTTAATATAAACTTACAGAAAACATGAAAAACAAAATAAATAATTCCTTTGAAAGGATTTGTTATATTTCTTTGATAAATCTTTTTTTTACGATTAATAACTATATAAAATATAGAAAATAAAAAATTTATTAATTATTTGAAAGTTAACAGATGATTTTATATATTTGCACTCCAATTATCGCGGGTATGGTGAAATTGGTAGACACGCCAGACTTAGGATCTGGTGCCGCAAGGTGTGAAGGTTCGAGTCCTTTTACCCGCACAACAAATACTTTAAAGCCCTTAACTATCAAATAGTTGAGGACTTTTGTTTTTTAATCGACCCCCAACATCGACCAAGTTTATATGAAATAATATTTTTTATTATGTATAATGTTTAATTTTATGCTCGTTATTTTTATATAGATAATTTCTAAGTTAATATTTTAGTAGGGGGTGTACCCTAAAAAAACTACATAGCCAGCCCTAAGAATGGAGGTGGTTTCTCGTTTTCTTTATATTGTTTATAAAATAAAAAAAAGAGTCATGTGGCTCTTGAGTCTAATCAATAAGTATAGTTTTTATAGCAGTATTTAAAGATTTGAATACAGCCTTTTTTTCATCGGGAATATCCTCCTCACTTATTGAGAAAAATAGTAAATATGATACAGGAATATTTAAAGAGTCACAAATTTTACTAATTGTACTTTTTTGAGGAAAAGAAGCGTTAATTTCGATTTGACATAAAGAATTTACTGAAATGCCCACCATTTCGGCTAATTTTTTTTGACTAATCCCCTTTTCTTTTCTTATTGTTTTAATTGCTGTACCTATGTCCATTTTTCTACTTGTTTTTAATCTCCAATATCTAAATCAAATAATTTCAATAATTCTTTACTAAGATTCAAAATAGAGAATATTGATTTTAAAAAATCATTTAAATCTAAATCTTTTGATTTTAATTTATTTATTAATAAGTCTTTATCTTCATCAGATAGATTGCTTTGTTCTATATTATCAATAAGTTGTTTGTATTTATCCATAACTGATTAACTTTAAAAAATGAATAATTTTTAAAGCTTCTCTATTGGTGTATTTTACAATGGAGAAGCTGTTTTTTGATATTGCTTCACCATTGTGTTCTTCTTCATCGGTAAAAATATGATAATGAGAATTTATCAGAATTGTACTAAAAATTTCTTTTGAAAGTGTTAACTTTCTTTTTACTTTCAGTTTTAATCTATAACCTATATTTTTAATTATCGAATCAAAATTCGTATCGCTTTCTTCTGCAGAATAATAGCCAAAGGAATTATATGAATCAATGTCTTTGAAAATATAATCAAATTGTTCAATTATTTCAGCTACTTCAATTTCTTTGATTTTTGAATAAAAATAGTCTTTGATTTTATTTCCGTTTAACTTAGAATTAATTAATTTTTCAGTTGATTGAATATTTGACCAAAAATTTTGCTGTAAAAATTTGGAGTAAAATAATTTATATTCTTCTTGTTCTTTTTTACTGTAAGAATAGAAATTCTTGGAAACACTATTAAAGTGACTTTTAAAAGACTCAATATAACTTTGCGATAATATCTCTAAGTGGTTTTCATTAAGATAGGAATTTGGACTATCTAAGATTTCAAAACCAGCATGACGAAGTATTAAAATTACAGCTTCCCTTGAAAACTTGAATTTTTCAATTACTGCATTTAACGATACATGATGTCTTTTTGGATTAGAATTAATTTCTTTAAAAAGCATAACTTTAAATTATTTGATACAAAGATAATAAAAAAACAATAAATACACGTATAGCATGTATTTATTTTTAATAAAAAAAGTTTTTGCCTTAATTTTGTTTTGTTTGAAGATGCTCTTTTTAAAATTAATATCGATTATTACATATTCATTCATACCGGAAAATTAACGCATTATATTCCTGAAAACAATGTGTATGTTTATTTCCGTTATAATAAAAAGAAACAGTTATGGTAATAATTAATAATGCTTCCAATACACAAAAATTCAACTTAGAACGTTTTCAAGAAAAGATAAAAGTATTTAATTTTGGAACCGATATTATTTCAGATAAAACAATCGATTTGAAAAATGAATTATCGATTGAAGGTAAAAAGTCAATGATTTTAGAATTAAAATAAGAAATTATGATTAAAAAAATTGCCATTACATTAGTTGCGATAATCCTTATGGGATGTAAAAATGAAAATAAATCATCAGCAACAGAAACACCAAAAGAAATCGCTAAATTTTCATCAGACGTAGAAGAAAATGCGGTTATTTATGAAGTAAACATAAGACAATATTCACCAGAAGGAACTTTTAATGCATTTACAAAAGACATCCCTCAACTAAAAGAATTAGGTGTAAAAATCATTTGGGTAATGCCAATTTTTCCGATTTCGCAAACAAAAAGAAAAGCAACAGGTGGCGATGATAGTAAATTTGCTTCTGATATGCCCGCCGCAGAACAACACAAATACTTAGGAAGTTACTACGCTGTTTCCGATTTCAAAAAAGTAAATCCGGAGTTTGGAACAATTGAAGATTTTAGAAATTTGGTAAAAACAGCTCATGACAATGGAATGTATGTTATTTTAGATTGGGTGCCAAATCTTACAGGTTGGGATCACACTTGGATTAAACAGCATCCAGAATATTATACGCAAAATGCAAAAGGCGAAATAATCGATCCAATCAATCCAGAAACTGGAAAATCTTGGGGCTGGTCAGACGTTGCGGATTTAAATTATGACAATCAAGGATTACGTAAGGAAATGGCAGCCGACATGTTGCATTGGATTAAGAATGAAAACATTGATGGATTTCGTTGTGATGTTGCAAGCAATGTGCCATTAGATTTTTGGCAACAAACTATTCCACAATTGCGAAAAGAAAAAAATATTTTCATGTTGGCCGAAGCATGGGAGCCTGAATTATTAAAAGATGGCCTGTTTGATATGGCTTATGGATGGGAAGCGCACCATACAATGAATAAAATTGCACAAGGGAAAGAAACCGTTAAAAATTGGGATGCCTACATTGAGAAAATCAACAAAGATTATGAATCAAATGATATTTTAATGAATTTTGTGGATAATCATGATGAAAATTCTTGGAACGGAACCACAAAAAGCCGATTAGGAAGAGCTGAAGAAGCTATAACAGCACTTTCATATGTAATGCCAGGAATGCCTCTGATATATAGTGGTAACGAGTATGGATTAGATTATAGTTTGAAATTTTTTGAGAAAGACTCTATTCCAAAAAGCAAAGGTGTTGCTTGGGAATTAAGAGCAAAATTAGGAAAACTAAAATCGGGAAATATTGCTTTAAACGGAGGAAAATCAAAAGCTAGCTACACCAGAATCAAAACAGATAATGAAAATGTTTTGGCTTTTAAACGAGAGAAAAACGGAAAAAAAGTATACTACATTGCCAATCTATCAGCGGAATCAGTTAATGTAAAAATCGATCTTAACGGGAATTTCACAAACTATATGGCCGGAAAATCAATGGGCATAAATAGCAATCAGGTGTATTCTGTTTTACCATGGCAATATTATATTTTAACAAATTAATGGGCTAATTTTTAAAACTTAATGCTATGAAAAAATCACTCTTTTTAGCAATTTTTGCATTTGAAAGTAGTAAAGCTTAAATTATTTTATTATTTAGCCTAATTCATTTGTTTCAGAATCAATTACATGAATATGGTTTATCAGGAAAGTATTCAATTAATACAAATTTTGGGCTTCTATAAGTGTATTATCAGAAAAATAGATAAAAAGTCAAAATTATATATGCATTACTAATTAGATTTTTTTATTTAAAATTAAATGATTGAAGTGAGGTTGATATATTCAACTTAATAAGACAAAAAACATGTGGTTTTTTGATTATGAAGAAACAATATAAATTTATCAAATAATCAAATTTAGTTGCATAAATATAAACAAAGAAAAAAAATTTAAGAATTTAAAAATTAGATAAATTAATTTTTTAAAAAAAACTTATTATGTTTGCTTTTCATAAACCCCAAATTTATAATTATGAAAAGAAATTACTTACTACTATTTTGTTTAGTACTTTTCGCAACAAAGTCTTTTAGTCAAGAAGTTAAGAAAATAGCATCTGATAATAAGAGTAAAATTTTAAGAAAAAACGATGCTATACAAGATTTTTCAAAACAATTAGATAATGTTAGAACATTTCAACCAAGCGGAGTTATTAGATGTGCAACAACAGAACATAATAAAAGTCTTCAAAACAGCAAACTAGCTCCGAGTGATGAAGAATTTGAAAAATGGCTGGCACCTAAAGTTGCAGAAATAAAGAACAAAAGAAATCAAAGAGCTTTACCAACAACTATTGTAATTCCAGTTGTAGTTCATATTATTCATAATGGAGATGCAGTTGGTACAGGTGAAAATATTTCACTTGCACAAGCTTTGTCACAAATTCAAGTTTTTAATGAAGATTTCGGTAAACTAGCTGGCACTCCTGGTGATGGAGCTGGAGTTGATACAGATATACAATTTTGCTTAGCACAAATTGATCCAAATGGTAATCCTACAAATGGAATTGTAAGACATAATCTTGGAGCTGCGTCATTTGATTCTGCAGCAGTAGAAGCAGCAAAAGCAGCTACAATATGGGATCCTACCAAATATCTGAATATGTGGACATTTAACTTTGGAGGTGATTTAGCTGGTATTTTAGGCTATGCGCAATTTCCAACTGGCTCAGGACTCGCTGGTATGCCAACAGGCGATTGTTTTGACGATTCAGGAAGTGGAGCATCAACAGACGGTGTAGTGTGTTCCTATGACACGTGGGGCTCAAGTTCTTACGCAACAGGCGCATTTAATCCACCTTATGACAAAGGAAGAACAATGACGCATGAAGTTGGCCACATGTTTGGTTTGCGCCACATCTGGGGAGATGGAGGCTGTGGAGTAGATGATTTTTGTGATGATACACCATTATCAGATGCTGCAAATTTTGGTTGTCCCACAACAAATAGTTGTACAGATACTCCAGTAGATTTTAATGATCAGGTACAAAATTATATGGATTATACAGATGATACATGTATGAATATTTTTACCCAAGATCAAAAAGATAGAATGTTAGCGGTTTTAATGAACTCTCCAAGAAGAGATGATTTATTAGTTTCAACTGTTTGTACGTCTTCTGTTTTAACTCCTTTCATACAATTCAAAAGACAAGATTGTGAATTTAGACCAGTAAACGAAATCAACGAAGGAAGTGATTGTGGCGGATTTACAGAGTTCACAATAGTTTTAGATATTGATAAAGCACCCTCAGCAAATGCTACTGTTACATTTGCAGTTGACGGAACCTCAACCGCAAATGCCGCTGATGTACAAATTATGACTCCTATAATTACTTTCCCATCAGGTTCAACAGCAGATCAAAACTTAGTGATAAGAGTGTTACACGATGGTTTAGTTGAATTAGACGAAGATTTAGTAATATCTTTCGTTGTAAATCCAAATGGTGGAGATGCTGTTATCAATCCAAATGGAAATATATTTACTCTAAAAATATTAAATGATGATTCAATTCCAACATTAACTCAAACTTACAACATTTTAGATGAAGATTTTGAAGATGCCTCAGGTTGGTCAACTTTTGATGTTGATGGCGATGGAAGAGTTTGGGATTTAGTTACTGGATTAGATGGTTTTGGTACTACTCCAAATACCTTAACAGGAACCGTTGCATTTTCTGAAAAACGATTAACTTACTTAGGAGGAACTGGTACTGCCAATCCAGTAAATAATTATATTATTAGTCCTCAAATTACATTTCCAACTTCAGCTACATCTATCAACCTTTCTTACATTGTTGGAGCATATGACAATACTGCCGCTACAAGAAATGCTGGAAATTTTAGTGTTTATTTCACAACAAGTATTGCTAATGAAGCCGCTATTCTTGCTGGAACTTTAGTTCAAGCTAACCTTGTTATTAATGAAAATACAACACAATTACGTACTTATAATTTAATGACAACTCCTAATTTAATGGGGCAAACAGGATATTTAGTTTTTAGACACAATAATACATCCACAACAGCAAACGTAGGATTATTATTGTTAGACACGGTAAAAATTGAAGTCGTAAAAAACACTCTTGTTCAAACCGAGGTTAATACACCAACAAGATATGAAGCTTTGTTAAATTCTAATGGTAGTTTTTACGGATATGATGATTTAAATGGAAATATTATCGCTGGAATTATAAACAACACTTCTTCTAATTATGGTTGTTCAACAATTGAAGTAAATAGAAGTCAAACTTCTGTCGGTAATCCTACAAAAGCATTTATAGATACTAATGTCTCTAACGCTATTTTATCAAAAACATATAATATTACAGCCGCAAATGTTCCTGCTTCTCATAATTATAATGTAAGATTATATTTTACTGAAGCAGAAGTTGCTGCTTGGGAATCTGCAACAGGAAAATCTCGTTCAGAATTACAAATAATAAAAGTTCAATCAAATATTATTGATAATGTAAATAGTACTAATTATACCACATTTGCGATAGAAGAATTCCCTGCAACAATTTCAGCTTTTGGAAGTAATGTTGTTTTTGAAGCTAATTTCACAAGTCCACTTAATGGAGGTTATGCGGTAGGTCCTAAAACAGGAATAAACTGTGGCGACATTTCTACTATCTGGAATGGTTCCTCATGGAGTAATGGAGTTCCTTCAAAAGTTAGTGCAGTTACGATTACGGGAAATTACTCTTCAACAGCTAATTTAGATGCTTGTTCTGTAACTATAAACAATGGTGCCAATGTTGTTTTCAATGCAGGACACACTTTAATTGTTAACGGAAACGTTACTGTAAACACAGGCGGAAGTTTAACCATTAATAATAATGCGGCTTTACGCCAAATAGACAATGCTGCAGTAAACACAGGAAACATTATTGTGAGAAGAAATTCACAACCAATGATTCGCCAAGATTACACCGCTTGGTCATCTCCTGTAATTAGTCAACAATTACTTGCCTTTTCACCAAATACTGTTGCTACACGTTTTTACCAATATCTTTATACTGGAACTACAACGCCAACAGCTTATCAATCGGTTACACCAACCACTAATTTCTTGGCAGGTAAAGGATACATGATTCGTGTTGATAATACATGGTCATCAACAGTGGCTTCATCATACAATGGTCAGTTTATGGGAGTTCCTACAAACGGAATCGTGAATCAAAGTATTGGAACAGGATATAACTTGTTAGGAAATCCATATGCTTCACCAATTGATGCAGACACTTTCTTGGCAGATAACACAAGTATTGGAACATTATACTTTTGGACAAATACCACTGCTGCAAGTGCGGGTGTTTATCCTCAAAACAACTATGCAGCTTATACAACATTAGGAGGAACAGCTGCTTTTGGAAGTGGTGCAATTCCAAATGGAACAATTCAAACAGGACAAGGATTTTATGTACAAGCTAGCGCTGCAGATGTTGTTGATTTTAACAATGCACAACGTGTAAATGCATCAACTTCAACACAATTCTTTAGAACTTCAAATCAAGCTAACACAACTGTTTCAGCAGAAAAACACAGAATTTGGTTCAACTTGAATGATGCAAATACATCTTATAATCAAATGCTGTTAGGTTACATGCAAGGTGCAACCAATGGTTTTGATAATATGATTGATGGGAAAGTATTAGATGATACAAAACCAACACTATTCAATGTTGTAAATGATGATAAATATGTAATTCAAGGAAGAAGTTTGCCATTTACAGATGCAGATGTGGTTCCGTTAGGATTAAAAGTAGTAACACCAGGAACTTATTCGATTTCGATTGAAAACGTTGATGGGTTATTTACTTCACAAGATGTGTTTATCAAAGATAAATATAACAATAGCATTCACAATGTAAAACAAACACCATATTCGTTCTCATCACAAGACGGAACATTCACAGATCGATTTGAAGTGGTTTATAAAAACACCCTAACCAATGAAGATTTTGTAAACGAAAACGGAATTGTGGTGTATTCAAACCAAAATGGAATTGTAATTTCAGCCTCAGAAAACATCAAAGAAATTATTGTTTTTGATGTTTTAGGTAGAAAATTATACCACAATGAAAAAGTAAACGAAAAAGAGTTTGTAGTAGCCAAACTAACACAATCAAACCAAGCGTTACTCGTAAAAACAACACTAACAAATGGTCAATCAGCCACTAAAAAAGTGGTGTTTTAGAAATGAATTAAGATAAACGAAAAGCCCAATCATTATTTGATTGGGCTTTTTTTATTCCATTTTTTTTATCACATAAGTCACAATTCCCCAAATAATAAAATCATTGTGTTCCTCAATCTTAATGGGCTTGTAAAGCGAATTTTCGGGCATTAGGAATAACAATTCTTCTTCTTGCTTTATTCTTTTTACCGTAAATTCTCCGTCAATTAAACAAACTGCAACTTTATTGTTTTTAGGCTCTACACTCCTATCGATTACTAAAATATCACCATCGTCGATTCCTGCTCCTGTCATAGAGTTTCCGCTTGCTTTGGCATAAAAAGTGGTTTCTTTATTTTTAACTAATATGCCATCTAAACTTATTTTATTTTCTTCAAAATCTGCCGCTGGAGATGGAAAACCTGCTTTAATTCCACTTGTTATAAACTGTTGTCCTTCCGAATGAGTATCATCGGGAATAAAAAAAGTTAGCGTTGAATTTAATGACATTTTATTTCGAGTATTTCTTTAAAATTAGTGGTATATTTGTTTGACAAATGGTATTGTTTCATCTTCCATGTGCGTTGTAAATCTTGATTTCCTAATCGAATTTTTCGTTCTCCAATTTTAGCATGTTGCTTATCTATTACTTCCATAATTTTTTGAAATTTCGGGTTTTCATCATCAAATAAATGAAACTGCCTTTGATTGGCAGGAATAATTTCGGTAACAATTACACCTGCTTTTTTATACGAATCACCTTCTTTGTATAATTCGGATAACATTTTTAAAGCTAAATTACTAATTGAAAAAGAAGTATTACTTGGAAAAGGTAGCATTGCCATTTTATAGAAATTATACCGCTCGCCATTGGCTTTAAACTTGTCTTTTTTAAGAAATAAAACTACTCCATAACAACATGAATTTTGTTTTCTGAGTTTTTCGGCACAAACAGAAGCAAACGTAGAAACGCGCTCTTTTAATTCGCTGTAAGAAGTAATATCCTTTTCAAAACTTCGTGTAATAGCGATATTTTTCTTGGTTTTTGGCTCTTCTAAACTTAAGACCGACTTCCCTTCTAATTCATATTTTAAACGTAAACCTACAACGCCCATTTCTTTTTTTATAAAAGCTTCGTTGTGTGGCAATGTAAAATCATAAGCTGTTAGAATTTGTTGCGATTGCATTTTTTTAGTTAATCGATAGCCAATTCCCCAAACATCCTCAATTTTAGTCCATTTTAAAGCTTTAATTCGCTTATCTTCTGTATCAATAACGTAAACCCCATTAGTGCGTTCTGGAAATTTTTTAGCAATTCTATTTGCTAATTTTGCTAATGCTTTAGTAGGTGCAAATCCTATTCCTGTGGGAATACTTAGCCATTTCATCAATTTTTTTTGGACATCTAATCCATATTGATGATAGTCGGAAATGTTCATTCCATCAAAATTCAAAAAAGCCTCATCAATACTATACACCTCAACACTTGGGCAAAATTTTTCGAGAATTTTCATAACACGCTGACTCAAATCGCCATACAACGCATAATTGGAAGAAAATACCTTTATGTCATGTTGTTTAATTGCATCCCTAACTTTAAACTCGGGTGCACCCATGGGAATTCCAATTTCTTTAGCTTCATAACTTCGCGAAATAATACAGCCATCATTATTGGACAAAACCACAACAGGTTTTCCATTATATTGAGGCTGAAAAACACGTTCGCAAGAAACGTAGAAATTATTACAATCGACTAAAGCATACATCTTGTAAAATTACTTTTCTTTTTACGAAAAATGAATGATACAATTGTTAATGTTAATAACTTTGACTTATCGTTTTAACGAAAAATGCGCTCTAAAAACTTGTCTCGTTTGTGAATTTTGAGGTAAATAATCAACCGTAAACCAATAATCTGTTGAAGGTAATTTTTCGCCATTAAATGTACCATCCCAACCTAAACCTGCAGGAGAAATTTGTTTTAAAAACTTACCATATCGGTCAAAGATTGATATAACTGCATCAGATTGTTGACTCAAATCCCAAATATTCCAATTGTCATTAATTCCGTCACCGTTTGGCGTGAAATAATTTGGATAATTAATAATATAAATTGGTCCTAATCGTGTAGGAGAGCAATCGCCAAGTGTATCAAAAATATTTATAAAATATTCTCCTGTTGCTAAATTTGAAAACACATTACTTGATTGCAACTCGCTCAAATCTCCGTTTGGATATTCTAATTGGTATAAATAATCTCCGAATCCGTCAATAATGTTTACGGTGATAAACGTATTGTTTTCAAAAGCAGAACTCACTGTAAAATCAGCAACAGCTGGACCCGATTGAATTATGGTAACTGTTGTGTTGTTATAATTACAATTAGCTCCTACATCGGGTGTTAATTTAATAAATTCGACATCATAAACTCCAGCTTGCGAAGCAGTATAGCTTGCTCCAGTTCCCATAAGTGTTCCGTTTAAATACCAATTCACGGTAAAAAAAGCTGGATTTAAACCCGAATCAATTGTATAAGTACTATAAACGGTTCCTGTTTGAGAATCTACACAAATAATTCCGCCTTGTAAAGTAATATCTAACAATGGATGAACTGTGAAAGTAAACGAAATTTCATCATTACAATTTGGATTCCCAATAGCTGAAGCATACACATAATACGTATACGTTCCCGGAGTTGAAATATTCAAATTCGTAATCAAATCCGTAGCATTTCCGCCAGATTGCGAATAATAATTAATATTGTAAGCCGTTACTGGCAATGTTGGTAAAACATAAGTTCCACATTCATCTGTATCAAAAACTAACCCTAAAGTAGATAGATTAGGTGTTTCAGAAACTACTATATCAAAACTATCTTCTTGTGTACAAATAATTCTATCGCCATTAACAGCGTACACATAAATAGTCGTAGTTGTATTTGGCGTGTTAAAAACAGTTCCTGGCGGCACGGGATTTACTCCAGCAGTGTCATAAAAATATCCTATTGTATAATTAAATGGTGTTGGCGCAACATGTGTTAATACAGGCAATTGAAAATTATCATTTTCGCACACAGGTTGGTCATTAAACAAGGGCAAATTAACACCGCTATAAATAATGGTAAAAGGACGGTTGATTTCACAACCTGTAGTATTGTCAATATTATATAAATAAAAAGTCTGTGTTGTATCAAAAACTTGAGTTGAAGAAACAACTGCTCCTCCTCCACTTGGCCCACCAAAAGCAGTATAAACTGTTCCGTTTGTAATTGTTCCTATCGTATAAGGCAAGCATTCTGTTCTACCTGTAACGTTATCAGCAGGTGGAAATGGATTCAAAAAAATCGTAAAACTCGATTCGTTTTCACAACCATTAGCATCTAATCCGTTATAAATATAATATGTTCCAGGCGGTAAATTTGCTCCAGACAAATCAATTCTATTTCCCGAAAATAATTGTTGTTGCCCAATAACTGTTGGCCCTCCAGATAACGTATAATAAGTCCCATTTGTTAAAACAGGTAAAACAAACTCTCCACAATAAGTTCCACTAGGAATTATATCCACTAAAGGTAAAGGATTAATTGAAATATTATAATTTAAGTTAGAAGTACAATTTGGCAATGTAGTAGTAGTTGTAAAATAATAAACAACTTGAGATGAAGTAATATTCAAATCTGTAATTTGAGTTCCTCCTCCATTTGGAGCTGTGTAATACCCTCCAAAAGAAACAGCAGGTAAAGTATAAACACCGCAATCTGAAACGGTAGTAAAAACAGTTGTATCTACCAAATTAATAACAATATCATTAAACTCTATACAAACTCCTGGCAAACCTTGACTTGTAGTGTGCGCTAAAGAATTAACAACATAATAAGTGCCTGGTAAATTTGGCCCAGAAACACTAATTACGTCTCCTGCGTTTAAAGTTGCACCACTTCCATCAGAAGCGGTATTATATGTTCCATTTGTTAAGGCTGGTAATGTGTAAGAATCACACGTAGTAACATCGGCTGGGTCGTCTACTAATGGTAATGGATGAATATAAATTATAAATTCTTCATCTCTACAAAACACACCATCAACCTCAGCATAATAAAAAACAGACATTGTTATTGTTGCCGAAGTATTGTTTGAAAATAGAGTTCCTTCAACTAATAAAGTTCCTCCTCCTGATGGCCCTCCTAATGCAGTATAAAAATCCCCAATGCCATATGGTGTTGCCGGAATTGTGAATAAACCACAATGATCTAGAGTTGGTTCATACTCATCAATAAAATAAGCATTAAAAGAACTTTCGTTTGTACAGCCATTTGCATCTGGTCCAGCAAAAATATAATATGTTCCGCTTGAATCAATAATATCTCCAATGTTTAATTGTACTTGTCCAAGTGTTGTGGGTCCGCCTGGTAAAAGATAATAAGTTCCATTCGCAATAACTGGCAATGTAAATTGACTACATTCTATTGGATCTGGAATGTCATCAACCACTGGCAATGGATTAATCGTAATTGTAACCAAAGTAACATCAAAACAATTAGGATTTGAATTATCTTGGATTCTGATTCCAATAGTAACAGCTGTTGTTCCGTTTGGAATTGTAATTGAAGTTATCGGGCTAGTACCAGAGGAAGCTTCACCAACAGAATTATAATATGTTACTGTGTAATTAGCTGGCGATTGACCATTTAAAACTTCATTCGTTGTGCTATTTGTAAAAGTATAATTTGTACCTCCTTGACCTTCACAAACTGAAATTGGATTAGGTGGTGTTGCTACAACAGCATTTGTCACAATTAAATCAAATGGATATACTGCATCACAAAAATTACCTGAAACGGTATTGAATATTTTGATATAAATTGTTTGACCTCCAGAGCTTGAATAAGAAGTCAAATTCCCACTTGGAATTGGATTATTTGCTACAATATCTGCTGGCGATTCATAATAAAAAACATCATAAATAGCTGAATCAATTCCTAATGCAACTTCATTATTTGTAATTAAATTAAAATTGTAAGAAGCAGCTCCATTATTACACGTTAATAAGTTGGAAGGATTTGTAACTGCTAAATCAGTAAAAACAATAGTATCAGTTATTGTACAAGTTCCTCTTACAGCTTCAACTGTATAAGTTCCTGCTTGAGTTACGGTATATGTTGAATTAGTTTCACCAGGAATTGGATTCCCATTTTCAAACCAAGTAAAAGTAAATGTATTATCCAAATTGGTGTCCAACTGAACAGAATCGCCTGTACAAATAATCTGGTCTGAACCTAAATCTAAAGTAGTAGTAAAACTTCCTGCAGCTATAAAAACAGCAGAATCAAAACCTGAATTAGCATAATCACCAATAACTAATCTTATTTTGTAAGGCGTATTTGGAATTACAGCCGAAGAAGCATTCATAACCACAGTTTGACCTCTCATATTTAACGCAGAGGAGGGATTTCCAACATTATAAATATCAAAAAAAGTCGGATTTATTGAGGCGCAACTATTGTTTGGACTTGAAGGCTCATTATAAATACTATTTCTAATTGTGGTTACCGATACTGGTGTATTTGTTCCAGGAATAACTGCTAAATTTGTTGAAATCCCAGAAGACAAATCAGTTAACACAAAGGCAAAAACGTCACTAAATTCGCATTGATAAAACCCATATTCATTGGAAGCAAACAAAAAGTTAAAACTAAAACTGTTCGAAAGTGGAATAAAATCAAACTCTAAAAATTCAGCGTTTACAATTGGACTTGTTCCTCCATTAGCATCGCTTAAAGTTTGCAAAAAAACATCTCCAGAATTTGTTACGGAACTACTCAAATTTACACCTGTATATGGTCCTTGTGTAAAAGTAGCTACTCCATTTCTAATAACTATTCCTTCAGAAATTGGAAAAGTTGATCCATTTTGATTAAAATATGCAACAGATTGTGTGGAAGAAACAAAAATATTAGAAACCTCCACGCAAGAGTTTCCAAGTAGTAAATCAACTAACTGAGCAGGTGTATTTGTTGTATTATCAACTGTTATTGTTTGGGCAAACAAGCTTGTTGAGAACAACAGAACAAATATGTAGGTTATTTTATTCACGATTTTGCAGGGGTTAAAATCATTGATATAAATGTAATCAAAAAAGACAAATGATAGTGATTATAATTAAAAAAAGTTTGAATAATACACATTATTCAAACTTTTTATTAATTTATCGATAATTCACTAATCATTCAACTTCAAAACAGCCATAAACGCTTCTTGCGGAATTTCTACATTTCCAACCTGACGCATACGTTTTTTACCTTTTTTCTGTTTTTCAAGAAGTTTACGTTTACGAGAGATATCTCCACCATAACATTTTGCAGTTACGTCTTTTCTTAAAGCTTTAATCGTTTCACGAGCAATTACTTTAGCTCCAATTGCAGCCTGAATAGGAATATCAAATTGTTGTCTTGGTATTAATTCTTTAAGTTTTTCACACATTTTTTTACCAATATGATACGCATTACTTTCGTGAATTAAAGCCGAAAGCGCATCAACCGGTTGCGCATTTAACAAGACATCTAAACGAACTAATTTTGATTCGCGCATTCCTATTGGATGATAATCAAAAGAAGCATATCCTTTAGAAACTGTTTTTAATCTATCATAAAAATCAAATACAATTTCCGCTAACGGCATGTCGAAATTCAATTCTACACGCTCTGTTGTTAAATACGTTTGATTGGTGATTACACCACGTTTTTCAATACACAAACTCATTACGTTTCCAACAAAATCCGATTTTGTAATAATGGTTGCTTTGATATATGGCTCTTCTACTCTATCTAATTTAGACGGCTCAGGTAAATCAGATGGATTGTTTACAATTAAGATAGTATCAGGTTCTTTTTTAGTGTACGCATGATACGAAACGTTAGGAACAGTAGTAATTACCGTCATATCAAACTCACGTTCTAAACGCTCTTGGATAATTTCCATGTGTAGCATTCCTAAGAATCCACAACGGAAACCAAATCCTAACGCAGCTGAACTTTCCGCAGCAAATACTAAAGAAGCATCATTCAACTGAAGTTTTTCCATCGAAGCACGTAAATCTTCGTAATCTTCGGTATCTACAGGATAAATTCCAGCAAAAACCATTGGTTTTACATCTTCAAAACCTTTAATCATATTTGTTGTAGGCGTTTTTGCATCGGTAATAGTATCACCTACTTTTACCTCTTTAGCTTCTTTAATTCCAGAAACTAAATAGCCTACATCACCTGTTGAAATAACACTTTTTGGTACTTGATTTAATTTTAATGTCCCAACTTCATCGGCAAAATATTCATTGCCTGTAGCCATGAATTTAATCTTCTGCCCTTTTTTTATTTCTCCATTAATAACACGGAAAATTACTTCAATTCCTCTAAAAGGATTATAATGCGAGTCGAAAATCAAAGCTTGTAATGGTTCTTCTGGATCTCCTTTTGGAGCCGGAATTTTATCAATAATAGCTGCTAAAATATTTTCAACACCAAAACCTGTTTTTCCAGAAGCATGAATAATATCTTCTAATTTACATCCTAATAAATCAATAATATCATCACTAACTTCCTCAGGATTAGCACTTGGTAAATCTACTTTATTTAAAACCGGAATAATTTCCAAGTCATTTTCTAAAGCCAAATATAAATTCGAAATCGTTTGTGCCTGAATACTTTGCGCTGCATCTACAATCAACAAAGCACCTTCACAAGCGGCAATAGAACGAGAAACCTCATACGAGAAATCCACGTGACCTGGTGTGTCAATCAAATTCAGAATATATTGTTCCCCTTTATAGGTATATTCCATTTGAATAGCGTGACTTTTTATAGTAATACCACGTTCGCGTTCTAAGTCCATGTTATCTAGTAACTGAGCCTTTTCTTCACGAGCTGTAACGGTTTGCGTAGCACCTAATAAACGGTCTGCCAACGTACTTTTTCCGTGGTCAATGTGTGCAATAATGCAGAAATTTCTAATGTTTTTCATCTTTCAATGTAAAGTTCATGTACAAGAGGCATTTTCATCTTCCAAACTCTTGTTCGTTTAATCTGCAAATATAAGCTAAAGTTTTGGATTTTAAACCTGAGAATCTTTGGAAACCCATTCGATTTAAAAAATTCTTATCTTTGCAAAAAATTGAACCACAATGCCTAAAATTGGTAACATCATACTACCCGATTTTCCTTTATTATTAGCCCCAATGGAAGACGTGAGCGACCCACCATTTCGTCGTTTATGCAAATTACATGGCGCTGATTTGATGTATTCTGAATTTATTTCATCAGAAGGATTGATTCGTGATGCTGTGAAAAGCAAGCAAAAGCTAGATATTTTTGATTACGAACGCCCTGTGGGAATTCAAATATTTGGTGGTGATGAAGAAGCTATGGAAATGTCGTCGCGAATTGTGGATGCTGTTCAACCAGATTTAGTAGACATCAATTTTGGTTGCCCAGTAAAAAAAGTGGTTTGCAAAGGTGCTGGTGCTGGCGTTTTGAAAGATGTAGATTTGATGGTGCGTTTAACCAAAGCCGTTATCAAAGGAACCAATCTTCCGGTTACAGTTAAAACACGTTTAGGCTGGGATGAAAGTTCAATTAATATTGATGAAGTTGCCGAGCGTTTGCAAGACATTGGCGTGCAAGCCTTAACGGTTCATGCCAGAACACGAGCACAAATGTACAAAGGTCATTCGGATTGGAGTCATATTCAAAGAATCAAAGAGAATCCTAGAATTACGATGCCAATTTTTGGAAATGGCGATATTGATTCTCCTGAAAAAGCATTAGAATACAAAAACAAATACGGTTTAGATGGTATGATGATTGGTCGCGCTGCGATTGGTTATCCTTGGATTTTTAATGAAATTAAACATTATTTCGCCACTGGAGAAAAATTAGCTCCGCCAAGCATGAACGACCGAATTGAAGCCGCAAAAAATCACTTAATTTGGAGTATTGAATGGAAAGGTGAACGTTTAGGCATCAACGAAATGCGTCGTCATTACACCAATTATTTCAAAGGTATTCACGGTTTTAAAGAATACAAACAAAAATTGGTTACCACAGATGGCATCAATCAATTATTGGATGTATTTACTGAGATTGAGCAAGTGTATGCGGATTATCAGCATCAATTTTAATTCAAACCAAAATTCAGAAGCGGTATTTGCAATGAAAAATTCACACTTCTAAAGTCAAACAATTTTTCATAATACAAATTGGAGTATATTCTGATTGGCTTTTCATGAATATTAAATTTGATTGTTTTTGAAACACCTACAACATAATTGGTTAAACGATTTTCATATAAGTTAATTTCGTAATAAGGTTTCAATTCTATAGATTCAATATTTTTACTTATTCCCAAATTCAAACCGTTGTATCTTGAATCAATCATTAGTTGATTATAAGAAATTCCAAAATTGAAATATTTATCAATTGTGAACGCATAATATATTATATAATTTTCAAACTGCCCAACTGATTTTATATAATCTAAATCATGTATCTCATAAGAAAATCTAATTAAATCAGAAAAAGATTTATTATCGGAAAATATATTGTATTTATTAACACAGGTCTTAACACTTGAATTCCCATTAAAATCAACTTGATAATTAATTGAAGCACCTAAATTGAATCTTTTCTTAGCAATTTTATTGACATAATAATAACTAATAAAACCGAATGGCAATCTATAATCTCCATGGTAATCAAGAATTACAAAAGAATTATGAAGTTTGTAAAACATATATCCATTTTTCTTTAAATAAGAAAAACCTCCGGGTAAATCTTCACGAAATTCCTTTTTTAATTTTTCAATTTCCATTTTTTCAAACGAGTCATTAATAAGATCTTTTAAAGAATAATTTTCAGAAATTGTATCTAAATCTGAAAAAGGAAATGACTTAATTATGTATTGTTTTTTATTAGAAAATTCTAAGTAATAATCATCACTCATAAAAACCCCAGCTTTTCCAAAACTATCATTTTTGGCTGGAATCATGTCTTCTAATTTTGAATTCGACACATAATTATATAACCAATTTGCGATGTTTGAATCGTGTAATTTTGTAAAGACTATTGTGTCTTTAACGATGTTACTCTTCTCTTTAACAAAATACTGTGTGGATTTTAAGATTAATTTTCCGTAATTATCTTTATATAAATCAATCATTAAATCTGTATGATTTAATCTAAAATAAAAATCTGACAAAGTATCATTTCTTAAATCTGGAAGTTTTGAAACTTCAATTGCTTTATACACAAGCTCTTTTTCGAATTTTGAAATCAAAGAATCATTGATGACTTTTTGAGCAAAACCCAATTGAAAAAAGAGAAAAAGAAGGAAAACTTTTTTAATCATAATCAAATATAGAAAATTGCATAACTATATAGATGTATTATTTTATAAAAAGGTTGGAATTATAATTTAAGATTCTGAAACAAGTTCAGAATGACAGACTAGAATTTTCTACCCATGATAAACCCTAGAAAACACAATCTTCCCTTCTTTAATTTCTAAAACTTCAGCTACTAACATATCAGCTTCACCTGCTACTTGACGTGTGTATTCCATGAAAACTCTATCGGTGTTGGCGGTTAATGAAGTTACTTTGTAGTGTAATGTTGGTAATCTATCAAAAGCATCTTGCCACCATAGGCGCATGGCTTCTTTTCCTATGATTAAACCATTGGTTTCCGGTTGGCGAATTTTTAATTTCGGACTAAAATGTTGGGCTTCGTCGTCGTATAATTCTAATAATTTCTCTAAGTTTTTCGTATTGAAAGCATCAAACCATTTAATGGCGATTTGTTGTTGTTGATTTGGCATAAAATGTATATTTAATAGAAAGTTACAAAACGTTAATAAATAAAAAAAGACACAAAGAAAAAATCGATGTGCCTTTGTATTTTAGAAAATGGTTTTAAGCATTTTTAAGGTTGATGATTTCTTGTTCGGTTAAGAATCTCCAATCACCTCTTGGTAAGTTTTTCTTAGTTAAACCAGCGAATGTTACACGGTCTACTTTTAAAACATCGTATTTTAAGTGTTCGAAAATTTTACGAACCACTTTTACGTTAGAAGTTTTCATTTTGATACCGATTTCACTTTTTGGTTGATCTTCAATATAGGTGACTTCTTCCACGAATACTTTGTGGTCATCAATCATTAACCCTTTTTGGATTTTTTCTAAATCTTCGAATTTCAAATTTTTATCTAACGAAACTTGATATACTTTAGAAGAACGTTGGTTAGGAACCGTGAATTTCTGAACCATTTCAGTATCATTAGTAAACAATAACAAACCAGTTGTGGTTTTGTCCATTCTTCCAACAGGTAATAAATTCGATTTTGAAGCTCCACGTACTAAATCCAACACATTTGCTGAACCTGGAGAATCATCACCAGCTGTTGAAAAGTTTTTAGGCTTGTTCAATAAGACGTATTCTTTCTTTTCTGGCGTAATATTTACACCATCAAACTGAACCACATCGGTTAATTTAACTCGGTGACCCATTTCGGTGACAACAACACCATTTACTTTTACATTACCACTTTGAATGTAAATATCCGCATCTCTACGACTACACATTCCTGAATTAGAAATATAACGATTTAGACGAATTTCGTCTGGATTTGATGGTCTTTTTGGTGATTTTGGAGCTTTTGGAGCATCCGCTTTAGCTGCATCTGGCTTCGTTGCAAACTTTGAAGGCGCTTTACGAATTGGCGCATTTCCTCTTGAATTACTATCTTTCTTGTAACCTCCTTGCCTTCCAGAACCTGGACGACTTCTATCATTATCTTGATGACGTGACATATTATAAACAAATTTCTGCAAAGATATAACTAATATGTTGAAACACACACTTTAGTTTTTTAAATCCTAAAATGTTATTTGAAACATCTAATAAATAGATATAGAATGAGTTAAAATTAGTTTTTTCCCATGAAATAAAACAGAAGGATCAATTAAAACAATACAAAAAACACCCGAAACGATAATGAACTTCAACAAGAAATGAAGTTTTAAATATTCCGTTTTTGTAGTTGCTTTCCATAACATCATACAAAAAAATAACAAAGCAATTAAGCTCAAATAAAAGTAAATATCCATGTAGCCCACATTGTAAATTTCAATTAAGAAATATATGGGAACGATAGTCGAAATGGTTAATATTGAAATAATACTTTTTGCTCTTTTTTCACCAAAAACAACAGGAATAGTCTTATAATCCGAAATTAGATCGCCTTCGATGTTTTCTAAATCTTTAATTAATTCTCGAATTAAAATCAATAAAAACAAAAACGTAGCATGTGCAAAAATGACTTCGTAAAAGTTTTTATAATACATTAAAATCCCGAAGAAAGGCAAAACCGCTAAAACAGCAGCAGTAATGTTTCCTACCAAGAACATCTTTTTCAATTTGTGCGAATAAAACCAAATTAGAAAAATGTAAGTCGAAAAGAACAACATCGCTCGCCATGAAATGAAAAACATCAGAAAAGCCACAATGAAATTAATCGTAAAATAGACTTTTAACTTGGTTTCTTGACTCACCAATCGGTCAATCATAGCCTTTTTTGGGCGATTGATCAAATCTTTTTTGGCATCGTAAAAGTTGTTAATAATGTAACCCGAAGCAATAGTTAGAGTAGAAGCAACCACGATTAAAAACAAACGCCAATCGAGGATAATATCTAAAGCACGCTTTTCGGGAGCTAAAATGAATATAGCAGAAAGATATTGCGCCAATGCAACGACCCAAATATTATATCCTCTAATTACAGAGAAAAAACTGAATATTTTAGTTAGGATTAATTTGGTTTTACGGGTGAGCATGAGTTTTTGTTCAAAGTTTAAAGTTTAAAGTTCCCTTCAAACTAAAAACATTAAAAATTATAAACTACTTCTAATTTATAGTCTTTTAAAGATGCTTTTGCTTTGTCTAAATCTTGGGTAAATCCTAAAATATAACCACCACCTCCAGAACCACATAATTTTAAGTAGTAGTCGTTCGTGTCGATTCCTTTTTGCCACACTTGGTGAAATTGCTCTGGAATCATAGGTTTGAAATTATTCAAAACTACTTTTGATAATTGTTTGGTATTTTCTAATAACGATTTTACATCGCCATGCAAGAAATTTTCCACACAAGCATCGGTATATTTTATGAATTGTGATTTTAACATCGTACGGAAACCGTTATCTTTTAAGTTTTCCATAAAAATAGAAACCATTGGAGCGGTTTCGCCCACAATTCCTGAATCAATTAAGAAAACCGCACCTTTTCCTTGTGTACTTTGCGTTGGAATTCCAGTAGCTTCAATATTATCTTTCGAATTAATTAAAATTGGAATACTCAAATAACTATTCAAAGGATCTAAACCTGAACTTTTTCCGTGGAAAAACGATTCCATTTGAGAGAAAATCGTTTTTAATTGCAATAATTTTTCACGTGTTAAATTTTCTAACACTGTGATTTTATCATTTGCATATTTATCGTAAATAGCAGCAACCAAAGCACCGCTACTTCCTACACCATATCCTTGAGGAATACTGGAATCAAAATACATTCCGCTGTTTACATCTTGCTTTAAAACTTCTAAATTAAAAGTTACTAATTCAGGTTGTTCAGTTTGCAATTGCTCTAAATAAACAACATATCTTTTTAAACTTTCGTTTGATTTAATTGCACTTTCTGAAGGATTTTCATCTTTCTTTAGAGCACCATTATAGAAATTATATGGAATTGAAAGCCCTTTCGAATCTTGGATAATTCCATATTCTCCGAAAAGTAATATTTTTGAGTAAAAAAGTGGTCCTTTCATTTTTTAGTATTCAGTTTACAGTTTATAGTAATCAGATTTTTAATTTCTTTGGGTTTTGTCTTGTGTCGAAAACAGCAACCACTACAATATGCTTTTCATTATAATGATAAAAAAGTGTATTCTGTTTTGTAACCACACACTTTCTAAATTTAACATTTTTACTTGAAACAGGAAATGATTCTGGACTTTTTGCTACAATTTTCAAAACTAAATGTAGCTTATTCACAAAATCATCTTTAACTTTCAAATTCCATTTTAACACCAAATATTCAAAAAGCTGATTCAATTCATTTTGAGCTCTTGGCGTTATTACAATTTCTCTCATTATTTCAAATGCGGCTTGATAAAATCGTCAAAAGAAGAAAACTCTCCCTTTTCATATTGCTCCATTGATTCGTTTAGAATGTTTTGTTGCTCTTCAGTTAAATCATCCCACCAATCTTTCTCTTCTTTTTGAAAAATTTTTCTAATAGCTTGTAACACCGAAGGGTTTTCTGTTTCCATCAGCATTCTCATAAGCTCTAATTTTTCTAATCGAATGTCCATATTCATTGAAATCTATGGTAAATATACAAATTATTTTAATTGATTTGCACCATTCCCAATTTGATCACAAATATACTGACCATTTTGACAATAGCCAACTAATTCATCTTGAATAAATTGCAATACATTTTCCTTTACATTTTCGGGATATAAAACATGAACATTTGCACCTGCATCTAACGTAAAACAAACTGGAATTTGCGTTTCATTTCTAAATTTCCAGATTTTATTGATGATTTCCAATGTATTGGGTTTCATCAAGATAAAATAAGGCATTGAAGTCATCATCATAGCATGTAAAGTCAAAGCTTCGCTTTCCACAATTTTGATGAATTCTGCCACATTTCCTGATGATAAAATCGCTTTTATTTGGGATAAATTTTCGTGCGCTTGAGTAAAACGTCTTTCTGCATAAGGATGATTGTGCATTAAATCGTGCCCAACCGTACTCGAAACTTGTTTTTCACCTTTATCTACCAATAAAATTGTGTCTTGATAGTTTTTAAAATTGGAATGGATTTCTGAAAATTCAACACCAAATATATCTGAACTTCCATCAATTTCGGCATGATTACCCCAAACTACTACTTCACCTTTAATACTTCTGCACGCGCTTCCACTTCCTAATCTTGCCAAAAATGAAGCTTTTGAATAGAAATATTCGTCAGAAATAGTTGGATTAATAGCTTTTTCCAAACTCATAATATTCATTGCTAAAGCTGCCATTCCAGATGCCGAAGAAGCAATTCCTGAACTATGAGGAAAGGTGTTTTGGGTATCAATTTTAAAATGATATTCCTTTAAAAACGGACAATATTGCTCTATTCTTTCTAAAAATTTTTGAATTTTTGGCTTGAAATCTTCTTTCGGTTTTCCTTCAAAAAGCAAATCGAATGAAAAACTATTGTTTTCCGATTTTTTTACTACTTCTAACTTCGTAATTGTTTTACAATTGTTTAACGTAAAACTTATTGAAGGATTGGCTGGAATTTGGTTTTCTTTCTTACCCCAATATTTCACTAAGGCTATATTACTAGGTGCACTCCATTCAAAACTTGCAGAATCAATGGAATTATATGAGGTTGCGATAAAATCTTTTTCGATAAGCATAGCTTAAAATTTTGACAAAAATACCGATTTTGATTGATTTGTTCCCTTGATATTTCGTTAATTTGCCTATAAAATTGAAAACATGAACAAATATCTTAAAATTATATACTGTGTTACCATCTGTTTAGCTGTTGGTTACTTGTCGAGCAACGTTACGCAATCAAGCATCACTACTTGGTATCCAGAAATTAAAAAACCGAGTTTTAATCCGCCAAATTGGGTTTTTGCACCGGTTTGGACCATGCTTTTCATCATGATGGGAATTGCCGCTGGTATGGTTTGGAACAAATTAGAAACCAACAAAGAATTGGTTAAAAAAGGATTATTATTTTTTACTATTCAATTACTTTTGAACGCTTTGTGGTCATATTTGTTCTTTGGATTGAACAATATTTTATTGGCTTTAATCGAAATTATTTTGCTTTGGTTAATCATTTATGAAACGTACCATATTTTCAAACAAATAGATAAAAGAGCGAGTTATTTATTGATTCCGTATTTAGCTTGGGTTGGTTTTGCAACGATTTTAACGGGTAGTATTTTTTGGTTGAATCGATAATAAAAGTTTTTATTTAACGATATTCTCAGCCACAATAAATCCGCCTGTCCAAGCATTTTGGAAGTTGAATCCACCTGTAATTGCATCGATATTTAAAATTTCGCCTGCAAAATAAACGTTTGGTAAAATTTTGCTTTCCATGGTTTTGAAATTAACTTCTTTTAAATCGATTCCGCCAGCAGTAACGAATTCTTCTTTAAAAGTACTTTTTCCGTTAACGTGAAATTCGCCATTCGTAAGCTGTTCAATTAACGAACTCAATTGTTTTTTATTTATATCTGCCCATTTGGTTTCCTCTGAAATTCCTGCTGCTTTTACGAGGTTTTCCCAAAGGCGTTTTGGCAATTCGAAATGTGCGTATTTTGAAACTAATTTTTTGGCGTTTTCTTCTTTGATGTCTTTCAACAAATCAAGCGCTTCTTCAAAAGTAGTTTCGTTTAACCAATTGACTTGAATGGCAAACTGATATTTTTTCTCAGCTAATTCTCTTGCTCCCCAAGCAGAAAGACGTAAAATTCCTGGACCGCTCATTCCCCAATGCGTAATCAACAAAGGTCCAGACGCTTCTAATTTGGATTTCTTAACCTTTACAGAAGCAATCGCAGAAAGCCCCATTAAATCTTTGATTCGAGGATCTTTGATGTTAAACGTAAACAAAGACGGAACGGGTTCTATAATTGAATGACCCAAATTTTGCAACAATTCCCATATTTTAGGATTACTTCCGGAAGCCATTACGATTTTCTCACAAGTAAAAACTTCTTGCGTTGTAGTTACTTTCCAATGGGTTTCGGTTTTGTACAACTCTTGAACACTGTGATTAGTTAGAACATCAATTTTTAGCTTTTTAACTGCTTCCTGAAAACAATCGATTATCGTTTGAGAAGAATTAGAATCGGGAAACATCCTTCCATCGTCTTCAATTTTAAGTTCCACTCCATGTTTTTCGAACCATTCAATCGTATCACCTGAACAAAACTGGTTAAATGGTCCTTTTAATTCGCGTTCACCACGAGGATAAAATTTCACTAAATCATTTGGTACAAAACACGCGTGTGTAACATTACATCTTCCACCACCCGAAATGCGTACTTTTTCTAAAACACTTTTTCCTCTTTCAAGAATAGTCACTTTTAAGTTTGGATTTTTCTCTACAATGTTGATTGCTGTGAAAAATCCGGCAGCACCTCCGCCAATAATAATGATGTCGTATTTTGAGTTCAAATGATTTGTTTTTGCAAATATCGTTATTATTTTAACAATGCATTGGTTCTTCTAATCGATTCGTTGTCTTTATAATCTAACCAAGCTTGGCCTTTTCGTTTTCGCATCCAATTATCATAATATCTAATGATTGCAATATTTAAAAAGCCTTTGAATAAATTACTTGGCCGACCGGCTAATGAACGTAAACTCAATGAAAAACCAGGTGTTTCATATTTCATATAATGCCACCAACCTTCTGGCATATAAAGCATTTCACCATGTTTGAGATTTGTTTTATATGGTTTTACGTGTTTTAACGCTGGGAATTTTTCGTAATCTGGATTATCAAAATCAATATCTTCATTACAAATCCAAGAATAAGGCAAACGATACATATATTTTGTTTCTTTTGGATCTACCAAAATACACTGTTTTTCACCTGCAAAATGTATGTGGAAAATATTCGGAAAATCGATATCGTAATGCATAAAAACCTTTGCACCTTGACCTCCAAAAAAAACTAATGGCAAGCTTTTTAAAAGTTTAATCCCAAGATTAGGCCACTTCATTTCTGATTTCATTTGTGGCACTTCTTTCATTAAATTATACAGAAAAATACGTAAATCTGTTGGTCCTTTTTCAAGAATATCAATGTATTCTGACATCGTCATTGTAAAATCTGGTTCGTTTACTTTTTTGGTATAATCTGTTTTACGACCATCATACAAAGGCACATTTTTATCACCTGCAACTTCTCGCAAATAATCAAAATTCCATTTCGAGAATGCTGGCCAGTCATCTATTTGATTAGTAATAACAACTGGACGTTGAGGCTTGTAGTAGTTTTCTATAAACTCTTTTTTTGAAAGCTTTTCTACTCGTTCAATTTCAAAATATTCAAATCCCATAGCCCTCTTTTTAATATTTAATAAATAAAGGTAAGTTAGAATAAATCAGTAAGCTATAAATAACGAGTTTTTTAATAAAATGTTGTGATTTTGAGATGTAATTATTGTAAAACAAAAACCCTACTGAAAAAATCAGCAGGGCTTTATATGAGATTTTAAATCTGAAAACGTTTTTAGTAAATCGCTTTTTTAACAACTTGTTTTCCGTTTTCTAATGTGATGTAAATAATTAATCCACTATTTGTTTTTTGAATCGAATTAACAATTTGTGATTGTGTATTTACATTTTTATTTTGATATAATTTTCTTCCTAACACATCATAAATTTCTATTGCTGTAATGTTTTCTTTTAAAGATGAAACAGTTAAGCTTTCGTTTGAAACAACAAAAACTGTGTTTGTATCATCAATAAAATCTTCATTTCCTAAAACAGAATTTGTATATCTTAACACAAATCTCGAATTATGAATACCTTGAGTTGCATTAAAACTATATGGATTCACTCTTAAATCATGAATAATTCCAAATTCTAAATCCTCTAAATAAATATCTTGAGTTGATGATGCAAAAATTCCGTCAACAGCTCCAATTGCAATAGTATAAGAACCCGTTGAAGGGATTTTTACTCCCATAGGAACTTTGTCTAAATTATCAAAAGGTACAGGTCTTCCTTGGATTGTCATTACATCTTCATTGATAATTGAATAGAAATTTTGAGCACTTTTGTAATCTGTTATTGCATCAAACATTCTATCTCTTCCATAAGTTGCATCTGTAACATAAGCTACTAGAGTTCTAGTGGTTTCATTTGTAGGACTTACTAAATCCAACCAAATTCCGTGTCTCTCAGATGGAGCAATAGCTGTTGTTTGACTTGCAGTATTTATTCTATAAAACTGACTATTCGAATACTCTTTATCTCGCATTGAATTATTAAACAAAGCTGTTGATGTAGTTGCGGCTCCTGCGTCCATTAAAACAAAGAATCCTTGTCCTGCGCCAATTACGCTTAACGTTCCTGGTCCACTTGTAGCTCCTGCTCCATTTATTGCTACATAATCAGAAGCTGTATAATTGGATACAAAATTATCATAGAACGGATCTGCTATTGCTGTACTTGGTAAAGTGCCATGTGTCCAAAGTCTCACAAAACCATCCAATTGTGTATTAGCTGTTAAGAATGAATTGATGCTAATTGCAGATGGATATGGATTTCCTAATAAGTTCCAGTTGTCATCAGTAGCTAATCTCATGATGCCGTTTGGGCCTGTAGAACCAGCTCCTAGATCACTTCCTCTGGCAATTGTAGGCGTATAAACACCATTTCTTGGTAAACCAATAAAGTTTCTATTCAACACACCTCTCATAATATAACCTAAAGCTGGTTGCATTGCTGTATTTGTAGCTGATACCCAATTCCCTTGTCCTCCATTTGGATTTGCTACAGTTGTATTCCAAGTGTAATTATATCCTGATGCTGGTGTAGAAACCCCATTAACAGGTGAAGACCAATATACGTAGTCTAAAGCAGCTCCTGTAGTGATTCTTTCGTATGAAATGTTTCCAGTGTTAACACCTAAGTCATTAATTTGTACCAAGGAACCGTTGTTTAATATATTTAATGTACCATTCACAGTTACATCATTTTGAATATTAAAATAGTGCCCAGAAGTTATTGTTGCGGTAAATCCAGTATTTACAACTATACTACATGCATCTATATCTCCATTTGTTGTAGTATTATAGGTGCCATTTATTATTGCTAATTTTGTTAAGTCTGGAGTTCCATTTGACCAAGTTGTGCCATTCCAAGTTGTCGCACTTGTATCTGTGATTTTTATAGCATTACTTGCTGTATAACAAGTGGCTGTATTTTCTCTAATTTGACAATAATATTGGTAGTCTATCACTCCAACAATTGAAGAAATAGTTAAAGAAGCTGTTGTTGCACCACTATAAATTCCTCCATCTGTAACAGCTGTCCAAGTTGCGCTACCTGGTGCAGCAAAAAACCACTGATAAGCTAATGCATTTCCTCCTACAAATCCTTCAGTTCCAGCAGTAGTTAAAACCACCGATGTAGCGCTACAAGATGGCGTGTATGATGGATGAGTTGTAACTGTTGGAGGTGTATTAACTGGAGGAACTAATCCAGCACTTGGAATACATTGGCCCGCAATTAAAGGTGTTGTAGCCCAATCTGCAGCAACAAAAGTTGTTCTAGCGCTCAATGTTCCCGCATTTCTTACCATATAATATCCAGGACCAGCAATATATGCATGCACATCATCAATAACAATAGTCCCTGCCGCGTTTCTTAATTGAATTTGATCATTTTCGTTAAATCCAGCACTTAAATCGCCATTAGTTGCAGTCCCACAACTAGCAGCATCAACCGTAATCACTCCTAAAGCTCCTGGAGCAATTGTTCCAGTTAAAGTAGCATAGTTAGACATAGCACCGCCGTAGTCTCCAGCTCTATAAATACTATAATCTGCCAAATTAACTGTTGTTGCAGTACCATTATATAACGTTATAAATCCACCATCACCAGATTGCTCATCGTGTAATTCATATATTATTAAATCAGTTGTAGAGGCTCCTTCACATGAAGTCACATCACTTGATATAATTGTGTAAACATTATCAATTGCACATGGTTGAGTATCTCTTACAGACAACATTCCTGTTGTAGCTCCTGCTGGAATAATAGCCACAATTTGAGTTCCTGAATTAGAAACAATTGTTGCATTAACACCTGAAAAAGTTACTGTTGCCCCTGTTAAACCAGTCCCATTAATAGTAACTTCTGTTCCTACAGGTCCGGATGTTGGTGTAAAAGTGGTAACCGTATGAGTAGGAATACAAGCGTTTACAACCTGAACAGTATAATCTTCCGTTGAACCATATGTAAATGTGCCACAAGGATTAATTGTTCCTAATGTACCACCTTCTGTTTGAACAATTCTCATTCTATAATTTCCAATTGGTTGCCCTCCTGGAACGTTAATTGTAAAGTTTTGAATTACATTTCCACCAGAAACAGCAACTAATGCTGTACCAATCATTTCATTAGCATCAAGAAAATCGCCATCGTTATTCCAATCAATCCAAACTCCTCCTGCGCCATCATATTGCGTTCCTCCATCACAATCTCCAAATTCAACCGCAACCGTATAAGTTCCGCCAACTTGTAAATCAGCACTCATGGCTGTGTAATTATTTACACCTGTAGTACAAGCATTTGTTGTATTATTTGAAATTGTAGTAGAATATCCTACTAACGTAACATTTTCAATTTCAGAATCAGCTGTATTAGTAGCGCCTGAAGCACAATATGCTAAAGTTGGTGTACAACTTACTTCTACACCATTACTCCAATTTAAATCGTTTCTAGTAAAAATTTTAAATCTGTATGTTGTTCCATTTGTCAATCCAGTCACTGTTACAGATGTACCTGTTCCTTTAAAAACAGTAAACCCACCATCGAAAGCTGTTCCTGAACCAAAAACAGCATTATCAGTATAAGTACCACCATTCCCTGTAGGAATTGCAGCAGTAAACGTTCCGTTAGTAGCAAACACCAATACATTGTCACTACATCCTGCTGGAGCTGTCCAGCTAATTGTTGCGGTACCATTTTCACATACAGAAGTAACTGCTCCTGTTACATTATTTGGAATAGCACTTTGAATTGTATGTGTTCCACTAGCAAAAGCTGTTCCCGATTTATTCCCTAACACAAATGTTAAATCTGCTGTTGTAATAGCGTCTACAACAATTGTATTTCCAGCTGTTGAAGTACATGGAATATCTGTTGTAATAAAAAAGTATCCTGTGCTACCGTTTGTAATTAATCTTGTAAAACCAGTAAAAGTGTGTGCTCCAGTTCCTAAAGCAGCTGTTTCGTTATCTAAAGTTGTATCAGTTGCACTATTAAAAGTCGCATCTGTTGAATACCACAATTTAAAGTTTGTAATATTTGAAGCCGCATAACTTCCCGAAGTATTAAAAACTACATTATTTAAAGTAGCGTCAGCATTAGTTACTGCTAAGTTAAATGCGTAAATAACGTTATTTGTAGTTCCTTGTGTTATGTTAGATGCTGCAACAGCAGGATTAGAAGAACTCAACACAATATTAGGTGTTGCAAATCCATTTCCTGTGATTGCAAAGTTATATGGATTTTCATTTACATCATCATTCACAATTGATATCTCAGCATTATGAGCACCTACAATTGTTGGATCAAAAGTTACTTGAAACGTTGTTGAACCTCCAATAGCAACAGTTGCTGATGGCGGAGTTGTTACTATGAAATTAGTACCATGAGTACCAGTAAACGAAATCGCACCAATATTCAAAATAGCAGTTCCTGTATTCTGAATAGTAAATGTTTTTACAATTGTTCCGCCTGCAATGTCAGCCGAACCAAAATTAGTATCATCACCTACAATTGGAGTAGTATCGCCATCAAGAATCGTAATTGAATTTCCTTGTACATTTATTTCAGGCATTGGTGGTGCACATGAGTTAGCATGAGTCCCTAAATCTGAAATATAATCCATTGCAAAACCTGTCCATTCTGTTGCTGGATTAAAAGCATCTGCTCCATTAGCATCTCCTATTTGAATTGCAAAGTTTCTTATTATGGTATTATCTTCCGTTGATTGATTTCCTGCACCCCATTGTGTTCCTGGATCAGTACCTATTTGTCCAATAATATCGATGTTTACTCCTGCTTTTCTTAAAGCAATAGCATCATCTCCATTAAAAGTCATTCCTCCTGTAGTTTGGTTTGACAATGCTAAAATTGCAGCAGATGCTCCTGAATTACTAACAACATGGGTACCATAAGCAGGAATTGTTCCTGTTAACGCAAATGTTCCAGATACAGTAGCACTTCCATTAAAATAATAGGCTAAATCGTAAGTAGCTAAATTAATTGGCGCTGCTGTTGGATTATAAATTTCAATAGCTTTATTATTACCACTTCCTTCTATATATTCTGAAATAAACAAATCGGTACAACCTGTTGGAGCAGCCGTTACATTGATTTGAACTTGATTTGAAGTTATAGTTCCACAAGCAAAAGTAGAAACACAAACTACGTAATAAGTTCCTGCAGTAGCAAAGTTAGGCACATAAGTAGTTCCTGTTGCACCCCCGATTAAATTAGTATACGGTCCGCCACTAACTGTTGCATAATACCATTGTCTTGAAGATGGTGTTGATGTTTCTGTTACTGTTAAGGTAGTACCATTTGTACTTTCAAAAATATTTTGAGTGGCTACTGGAGCTATACTATTGTTAGCTAAATTTATCGTAAAAGCAGCCGTATTTGAACCTGTTACTGCTGGTCCGTTAGAGACAACTCTAATTAAATAACCCGTTCCAGTTGCAGTATTTGCCGGTATTGTTGCCGAAATTGTACCGCTATTAGCATCACTTACAAGTGTTCCTATGTTTACTGGAGAAGCAAAACTTCCTGCAGCGTTTGATAATTGTGCGGTATATGTATTACTTGTAAAAGTTCCTGAACTTGTAAAAGGCACTGAAACCGATACTCCAGCTGAAGCCGTTACACAAAACGGACTACCTACAATTGGAGTAGTTGTCGTGATGGTGTTTGAGGACAAAACATTCCCTGTTAATGTAACATCGTCTATTCTGAAATTATTTCCAGAGTTTCCTGCATTTACATTCTTAAATATTTCTATAAAAACATTCGATTGATTATCAAAAGCTACTGGCAAAGCAATTAAACCAGAAGCTGTACATGAAGTGCCAGGCGTGTAAGAACTTCTAATAGTAGTCCAAGTAGAACCATCCGTACTTGCTCTAACTAAAAAAGTGGAAATTGCTGTATTTGATGCTCTTTCAACATATGAAAAGTTCAAAGTATTGTATCCTGTAGTATTAACTGTAAATCTATAACCATCATTTGTGTTCCATGCTGAATGAGTTACAGAGCCTGCGCCATTACATGTACCTGTTGCAGATGTTAGTGTGCCAATAACCGAATAAGCTGGAGTACCAACAGCATTATCTACCGAAGGAGTAGTTCCTCCTTCAAAATCGAATTGAAAAATTGTAGTCTGTCCCCATCCTAAAACAGAGCAAAATAACGCAACAATAAATAATTTTAATTTCATAATTTTCATAAACAGGGGTAGTTAAAAAATGGCTTTTGACATAAAAAAAGCCGACAAATTTATGCAAATTTATTTGATTATCAGTATTTTTGCTAATAATCTTGCTTAAGAAATCGTTAAGAAATTGGAAAACAAAAACGCTGAAGCCCTATCTATTCAACAAATACAAGGAAAGTTAGAATATTACTGCGCTTATCAAGAACGCTGTTACAAAGAAGTAGAGGAAAAATTGTATTCGTTTAAAATTTCTGCTGCAGAAAAAGAACAAATTTTAATCTATCTTATCGAAAATAATTTCATTAATGAAGAACGTTTTGCGCAAAGTTTTGTTCGTGGCAAGCATAATTATAAATTTTGGGGTAAAAACCGCATTGTAAACGAACTGAAATTTCGAAATATCTCTTCACGCATCATCACAATTGCTTTAAAAGAAATTCCTGAAGCCACGTATTTAGAAAACTTCCACCAATTAGCCGAAAAACATTGGAACAACATCACCGAACGAAAAGGTCCAAAAAAAAACAAAAAGTTCGTCGATTTCTTGCTTCGTAAAGGCTATGAAACGAGTTTAATTTATGAGAAGCTAAAAGAGTTGGAAGTGGGGAGTTAGAAGTGGGGAGTTGTTACACAGAGCCACAAGAAGTCAACACAGCGTTTCACATAGATATAGTTATGTCCCTTATGTGGTTTAGAAAACTTTGCGATTCTTTGCGAAAAAACTTTGCGTGGCTTTGCGTTAAAACATTTGTATCACAATAAAATCGTACTTTTGCAAAAAAATAATCCATGCTAGAAAATAAAGACCAATCAAGAACCAGTTTATCGCAATTAGGCGAATTTGGCTTAATTGAACACTTAACTAAAAATTTTAGTATTACTCACGAGTCTACACTTAAAAGCATTGGTGACGATGCTGCAGTATTAGATTTTGGCGATAAAAAAGCCGTAATTTCCACCGATTTATTAGTAGAAGGCGTTCATTTTGATTTGGCTTACATGCCTTTAAAACATTTAGGATACAAAGCCGTTGTTGCCAATGTGTCTGATATTTGTGCCATGAATGCTACTCCGACTCAAATTACAGTTTCGGTAGCAGTTTCGAATCGTTTTCCTTTGGAAGCTTTGGAAGAGTTATTTGAAGGCATTACGTTAGCTTCTAAAATTTACAATGTAGATGTAATTGGCGGCGATACGACTTCTTCTCAAAAAGGATTAATTATTAGCATTACCGCTATCGGAGAAGCGAATTTAGAAGATATCGTATATAGAAACGGCGCAAAAGAAAACGATTTATTAGTAGTTTCTGGAGACATTGGAGCTGCTTATATGGGATTGCAAGTTTTGGAACGTGAAAAACAAGTATTCCAGGTAAATCCAAACAACCAACCAGTTTTAGACGATTACACGTATTTAATCGAGCGTCAGTTAAAACCAGAAGCACGTAACGACATTAAAGAATTATTAAAAAAATTAGAAATAAAACCAACCGCTATGATTGATATTTCGGATGGTTTGTCATCGGAGATTTTACATTTGTGCAAACAAAGTAATGTAGGTTGTAATTTATACGAAGAGAAAATTCCGGTTGACCCACAGTTGATTAGTGTGTGTGAAGAATTTAATTTGGACATCACAACTGTAGCGTTAAGCGGTGGCGAAGATTACGAATTGCTTTTCACCATTAAAATGGAAGATTTTGATAAAATCAAAGGGAATCCAAATTTCACCGTAATCGGACACATAGTTGCCGCTACCGAAGGAAATCATTTAATCACAAGAGCAAATACTAAAATTGAATTGAAAGCTAGAGGCTGGAATGCTCTTGAAAGTTAGAATTTAGAATTCTTAATTTAGAAAATATAAAAACCTCAAATTTCAAATGAAATTTGAGGTTTTTTACTTTGTAACTTTAACTTCGTACTTTGTACTTTCAAATTACATTTTCATCAACCAGTTTCTCATCGAAACTTCGTTGTTGATGATATCGCGTAATTCAGAAATTTTCACTCTATCTTGTTGCATTGTATCTCTGTGACGGATGGTTACCGTTTCATTTTCTAATGTTTGATGGTCTACTGTGATACAGAATGGCGTTCCTAAAGCATCTTGTCTTCTGTAACGTCTTCCTACGGCGTCTTTTTCATCATACGCTACGTTGAAATCCCATTTTAAATCATCGATAATTTTACGTGCTATTTCTGGCAAACCGTCTTTTTTAACCAATGGTAAAACAGCGGCTTTAGTTGGCGCTAATACCGAAGGTAAACGTAAAACTGTTCTTGTAGAACCATCTTCTAATACTTCTTCTTGTAACGAGTTTGAGAAAACCGCCAAGAACATTCTGTCTAAACCAACCGAAGTTTCCACTACATAAGGTGTGTAGTTTGAATTGGTATCGTTATCAAAATATTGTAATTTTTTACCTGAGAATTGTTCGTGTGCTTTCAAATCGAAATCAGTTCTTGAGTGAATTCCTTCTAATTCCTTGAATCCGAATGGGAAATTGAATTCGATATCTGCAGCAGCGTTGGCATAATGTGCTAATTTTTCGTGGTCATGGAAACGATAATTTTCCTTTCCTAAACCAAGCGATAAATGCCAATTTAAACGAGTTGTTTTCCAGTATTCGTACCATTTCATTTCTTCACCTGGTTTAACGAAAAACTGCATTTCCATTTGTTCAAATTCACGCATACGGAAAATAAATTGTCTTGCTACGATTTCGTTTCTAAACGCTTTACCCGTTTGAGCAATTCCAAAAGGAATTTTCATACGACCCGTTTTTTGAACGTTTAAGAAGTTTACGAAAATACCTTGAGCCGTTTCTGGACGAAGGTATAAATCCATTGCATTTTCAGCAGAAGCCCCTAATTTAGTTCCGAACATTAAGTTGAATTGCTTCACATCGGTCCAGTTTTTTGAACCGCTTTCTGGACAAGCAATTTCTAATTCTTCGATTAAAGCTTTAACATCAGCAAGGTTTTCTGTCTCTAAAGAGCGAGCCATTCTTTCTAGAATTTCTTTCTTTTTAGACAAATATTCCATCACACGAGGATTCGTTGTTTTGTATTGCTCTTCATCAAATGAAGCGCCAAAACGTTCACGTGCTTTGTCAATTTCTTTTTGTGCTTTTTGATTTAATTTTTCGGCATAATCCTCAATTAAAACATCAGCACGGTATCTTTTTTTAGAATCTTTATTATCGATTAATGGATCGTTAAAAGCATCAACGTGTCCAGAAGCTTTCCAAGTGGTTGGATGCATTAAAATTGCAGCGTCTAATCCTACAATATTTTCGTGCATTTGCACCATAGATTGCCACCAGTATTCACGGATGTTCTTTTTTAACTCCACACCATTTTGAGCGTAGTCATATACTGCGCTTAAACCGTCGTAAATTTCGCTAGACGGGAATATGAATCCGTACTCTTTTGCATGCGAAACTACATTTTTGAAAATATCATCTTGTTTTGCCATAGTGCAAAAGTAAAAATAGGAATGGAATAAAGAAAAGTTTTTAAAGAATTAAATACAAATTATTTGTATTCGAAAATTGTAGAGCCAATTTTTGAGAAATCGCTATATATGTTAATGATGTAATTCCCTTTTACAGTTTTACTTTGCTCTAAATCTACATAAGCACAAACGTCAGTGTCTTTTTTGTTGTAATTTACTTCAGAAAGTGCACTAAATTGTAGTTTTTCTCCCGAAGCATTTTCAACATATGCATTTCCTTTCGAGATAATTTGGTTTTTAGGATTTACAACTTGAATGTATATTTTTCTTGAACCCGATTTTAAAACCTCATTTTTTTGTAAAGTATAACAAACTCTTAACTGTTGAATTTGAGAATTGGAAGATTTATACAAATCTGAATAAATTTTCACCCCTTTAGCATTAATATTTGCAGCAGATAGACGATATGGATTACTTGGATTAACTTGCTTGGAATCTTTTGTGATTGCTTGGTTTTTTTGTGCAATTTGTGCATTTAATTCTTGAGCACGCTTAGCATAATATACAATAGAATCATCTACAGAAGTAACATCAATTTTTGTTTGATTTGAAGATTCATCGTTAAGAGAACGCACATCAACATTTAACGCCACTAATTCTGCATTGCGTTTAGATTCTTCACTCAACGAGTCATATTTATGTAGGATTTCACCTAATTGACTTTCTAAAATTTCTACTTCTAATTCAGAAGTTTCTTTGAATTGAGCAAATTCTCCTTTAACTTTATAATACTTGACACTAAAAAACAATAAAAGTAGCATCAAAATAAGGATGCTAATTTTTTTAATTTTATTCTTTTTTATTGCCATTTGTTTTATACTTTTTTATAAATTTATACAAATCTGTTAATTTTAGCTTAATAAATCGACGAAATGCTAAAAAATCTGTTAAACTTACTTTTTCCTAAATTGTGTAATGGTTGCAATTCGTTGCTGCTTAAAAACGAAGCAATTATTTGCTCCACATGCAGACATGGTTTGCCACTTACTCAACATCATAATTTAAAAGACAATTATACAACAAAAAAGTTTTATGGCATAATTCCGGTTGAATTTTCTGCGTCAATGTTGTTTTTTCATAAAGAAGGAATTGTTCAAAACTTAATTCACAATTTAAAATACAGAAAACATCAGGAAATAGGAACCTTTTTAGGAAATTGGTATGCAGAAGATTTAAAAGAAATAGCAAAAAAGCATGATTTCTCTGAAATTATACCTGTTCCACTTCACAAAAAAAGATTGCAAGAACGCGGTTACAATCAGGTTACAACATTTTGTGAAGCACTTTCGAAAAATCTTCATATTAATTATAACGACAAATTACTTTTCAGAAATCTATATTCTAAAACGCAAACCAAAAAGAACAAAGAACAACGAAATGAAGTCACAAAATCACTTTTTGATGTTACTTTTACTGAAGCAGATTATGACAAACATTTTTTATTAGTTGACGATGTAATTACTTCTGGTGCCACATTAGAAGCATGTGCAAAAGCGTTATTAAAAATTCCAAATGCAAAAATCAGTATCGTTACTATTGCGTATACTGATTCATAAAAATAACTAAAAGTTGTATGTTTGCACCAATTATAGTTGTTATTTTGTAACTTCTTTACTTTATTACTAATGACGAAATTAAAATATATAACAGTTCTATTTATTGTTGCTTCATTTTTTACAAGTTGTGCAAAAAGAGGGACAATTACAGGTGGCCCAAAAGATACGATAGCTCCAAAAATAGTGGGAAGTTTTCCTGAAAATTTTAGCACCAACTTTAAAGGAAATGAAATAAAAATCAATTTCAACGAATTAATTAAAGTGAAAGACATCACTAAACAATTAATTATTTCGCCACCAATGAAGAAACAACCAGTAATTGTACCTCAAGGAAGCGCAAGTAAATTTATTTCCATCAAAATTTTAGATACTTTACAAGAAAACACAACCTATAGTTTCAATTTCGGACAAAGTATTTCAGATAACAATGAGAATAATCCATATTCGCAATTCAAATATGTGTTTTCGACCGGAAGTTATATCGATTCGTTAACTGTTGTTGGAAAAATTAAAGATGCTTACAATCAAAAGCCAGATAATTTTGTTTCTGTTTTACTATATGACGCAAAAACTTTTACTGATTCAACTGTTTATAAAGAAACGCCAATATACATTACTAATACATTAGACAGCTTAAAAGTATTTTCATTGGAAAATTTGAAAGAAGGTCAATATCAAATTATTGCATTAAAAGATAAAGCTGGAAACAATAAATTTGATCCAAAAAGTGATAAAATTGCCTTTTTTAACGAACCAATTACAGTTCCTACAACTACAATGTATGAATTGGAATTATTTGCTGAAAAAGCAAAATTTAAAGTCGAAAAAACAACGCAGGAAAGCAATAACAAATTGTTTATAGGTTATTCTGGTGATGCAAAAAACACAAAAGTAACAGCAAAAAATAACGGAAAAGAAGTTCCTATTAAACTAACTAAATTCACTGAAAAAAGCAAAGATAGTTTACAAGTTTTCTTCCCGTTGGCAATTACAGATTCTCTTGATATTTCGATTGAAAACGGAAACTATAACAAACAATTTACCACTAAACTAAAAGATTTTAAAGAAGCCGATTCGCTTTCTATCGAAAATAAAACTGGAAGTACTTTGTCATTTAGAAATTCATTTGTTCTAAAAACAAAAACACCTTTAAATTCAATTGACGAATCAAAAATTTTTATCAGAAAAAAAGACTCTACTTTAGTAAAATTCACTTCTAAATACGACGAATTCAATCAAGAAATTGCTTTTGATTTTACTAAAGAAGAAGATCAGAAATATTCGATGGAAATTTTACCTGGAGCGATTAAAGATTTTTACGAAACTTCAAACGATTCGCTAAAATTTGATTTTAGCACGCGATTATTATCCGATTATGGAAATTTAAAAGTCAATTTAATTGGTGCAAAACGTTTTCCATTAATTTTAGAAATTCTTGATGATAAAGGCGAAGTTTTGTATTCGCAGACTTCATCTAAGGAAACTTCACTTATGTTTGAAACCATCGAGCCAAAATTGTACACTTTACGCGTTATTTATGACGATAACGCCAACGGAATTTGGGATACAGGCGATTATTTAGCCAAAAAACAAGCCGAAGAAATTGTTTATTTTCAAAAGCAAGTTGATGTAAGAGCCAATTGGGATGTGGAGCAAGAATTTGGTTTAGATTAAAGAGAAATCATCTCTATCATTAAGAAAATTCAATTTTTGACGGGTTTCTTGTTGAGCATTTTTGTCTAATTCGAAGATAAAAACCCCTAATTCATCCTCGCAATCTACAATAGTATTTCCTAAAAAGTCAGTTACCTTAGAATGTCCAGGATATTCTAATTTATTGGCATCTTCACCTATTCTATTTACGCCAATGGTGTAACACATATTTTCAATGGCACGCGCTTTTAAAAGAGCATCCCATGCGTTAATTCGTGGTTTTGGCCAATTGGCAACGTATAACAACAAATCGTAATTTTCAACATTTCGAACAAAAACTGGAAAACGCAAATCGTAGCAAACTTGTAAGCAAATGTTCCAATTATTATAATTTACTATTACTTTTTCAGTTCCTTTTGTGTAGACTTTTTCTTCACCAGCCAAAGTGAAAAGATGTCTTTTATTGTAATACTGCACTGCTCCAGATGGAAAAACAAACACCATTCGGTTGTAGAAATTATCATTTTCTTTGATAACTAAACTTCCTGTTATGGCGCAGGTTTTCTTTTTTGCTAAATCTTTTAACCAAGTCATTGTTTCCCCTTCCATAGTTTCAGCAACAGCAGATGGATTCATGGTAAAACCTGAAGTAAACATTTCAGGCAAGACAAATAAATCAAACGATTCATCTTCGTTTAGGAAATATTCTTCAATAAATGTTCGATTGATTTCTGGATTTTCCCAAGCTAATTTGGTTTGAAAAAGCGCAATTTTCATTGGATAAAATTTTTATTAAAAGTACAAAAAAACGCATCCAAATTAATGAATGCGTTTTTATTATTTTGAAGATTCTATGAATTACTTCACAGATGCTTTTAAAAATTCTCTGTTCATACGAGCAATGTTTTCTAACGAAATACCTTTTGGACATTCGATTTCACATGCTCCAGTATTCGTACAATTTCCGAAACCTTCTTCGTCCATTTGACGTACCATGTTTAAAACGCGTTGTGTAGCTTCAACTTTACCTTGTGGTAATAAAGCATATTGTGATACTTTTGCTCCCACGAATAACATCGCAGAACCATTTTTACAAGTAGCCACACAAGCTCCACATCCAATACAAGCTGCTGCTTCAAACGCTTTGTCTGCATCAACTTTAGGAACTGGAATTGAATTTGCGTCAATAGTGTTTCCAGAAGTGTTTACCGATACGAAACCTCCAGCTTGTTGAATTCTATCAAAAGCGGTTCTATCAACAACTAAATCTTTAATTACAGGAAAAGCTTTACTTCTCCATGGCTCGATGTAAATCGTATCACCATCGTTGAACATTCTCATGTGTAACTGACAGGTTGTAATTCCAGTGTCAGGTCCGTGAGCACGTCCGTTGATGTATAAAGAACACATACCGCAAATTCCTTCACGACAATCGTGATCAAAGGCAACTGGTTCTTTCTTTTCGTTAATTAATTGCTCGTTTAATTGGTCTAACATTTCCAAAAACGAACTTGCAGTAGAAACATTATCTAATTTATAAGTTTCTATGCTACCTTTAGAACTAGCATTCTTTTGACGCCAAATTTTAAGGTTTATATTGATATTTTTTGCTGCACTCATAATATTTTATTTGTAATTTCTAGCTGCAATTTTAATTTCTTCGTATTTCAATTCTTCTTTGTGAAGTTCTTCTTTACTGATGTCATCTCCTTTGTATTCCCAAGCTCCAACAAATTTGAAGTTTTCGTCATCACGTAATGTTTCACCTTCAGCATCTTGGTACTCTTCACGGAAGTGACCTCCACAAGATTCTTTACGTTGTAAAGCATCCATTGCCATCAATTGACCTAATTCGATGAAATCGGCAACTCTTAATACTTTTTCTAACTCAGGATTTAATTCGTCTGCGCTTCCAGGAACATAAACATCTTTGTAGAAATCTTCTTTTAATTGAGCGATTTCAGCAATAGCTTCTGTTAATCCTTTTTCGTTACGACCCATTCCTACTTTATTCCACATAATCAAACCTAATTTTTTATGGAAATAATCAACCGATTTAGTACCGTTGTTGTTTAAGAATTTACTAATTGAATCTTTAACTCTAGCTTCTGCTTCTAAGAATTCTGGAGAATCTGTTGAGATTTTTCCAGTTCTAATTTCGTCAGCTAAATAGTTTGAAATAGTGTAAGGTAAAACGAAATATCCATCTGCTAAACCTTGCATTAAAGCTGAAGCTCCTAAACGATTTGCTCCGTGGTCAGAGAAATTTGCTTCTCCAGCAACGAAACAACCTGGAATAGTAGATTGTAAGTTATAATCAACCCAAACGCCACCCATGGTATAGTGAACCGCTGGGTAAATTTTCATCGGAGTTTCATAAGGATTCTCATCCGTGATTTTTTGATACATCGTAAACAAGTTACCATATTTCTCTTCTAACCACTGTTTTCCTAAAGCTGTAATTTCTTCTGGAGTTGGATTGTGATTTCCTTTTGCGTAAGCAGCTTGTTTCCCTTTTGTTTGAATTTCAGTTGAGAAATCCAAGTAAACTCCTTCATTGGTGTCGTTAGCTTCAATTCCGTAACCCGCATCACAACGCTCTTTAGCCGCTCTTGAAGCCACGTCACGAGGTACTAAGTTACCAAACGCTGGATATCTTCTTTCTAAGTAGTAATCTCTATCTTCTTCAGCAATTTGAGTTGGTTTTAATTTACCAGCTCTAATAGCTTCAGCATCTTCTTTTTTCTTTGGAACCCAAATACGACCCGAGTTACGCAACGATTCAGACATCAACGTTAATTTTGACTGATTGGTTCCGTGAACTGGAATACACGTAGGGTGAATTTGTACATAACATGGATTTGCAAATAACGCTCCTTGTTTGTGGATTTTCCATCCTGCAGTTACGTTACTTCCCATAGCATTTGTAGAAAGGAAATATACATTTCCATAACCTCCAGAAGCAATAACAACAGCATGTGCTGAATGTCTTTCGATTTCTCCTGTAACTAAGTTACGAGCGATAATTCCACGAGCTTTTCCATCTACTTTAACTAAATCTAACATTTCGTGACGGTTGTACATTTTTACACGTCCTAACCCGATTTGTCTTGATAAAGCAGAATATGCTCCTAATAATAATTGTTGTCCTGTTTGTCCAGCAGCGTAGAAAGTACGTTGTACTTGCGTTCCACCAAACGAACGGTTATCTAACATTCCACCATATTCGCGAGCAAAAGGAACACCTTGCGCCACACATTGGTCGATAATATTTCCAGAAACTTCTGCTAAACGGTGAACGTTTGCTTCACGCGCTCGGTAGTCACCACCTTTAATTGTATCATAAAAAAGACGGTAAATACTATCACCATCATTTTGATAATTTTTTGCTGCATTGATACCTCCTTGAGCCGCAATTGAGTGCGCACGACGAGGAGAATCTTGAAAACAGAATGCTTTTACATTATAACCCATTTCTCCAAGAGATGCGGCAGCAGAAGCACCTGCTAAACCAGTTCCTACCACAATAATATCGATTTTTGGTCGATTGTTTGGAGCAACTAATTTCAAGTGATTTTTATGATCGGTCCATTTGTCTTTTAACGGACCTGCTGGTATTTTAGAATCTAACTTCATAATATATACTGATGTTGATTATTTTTTAAAGTGTAAGATAACTGGAATAATTGCAAATAATAGTGGAACTATAATTGCGAATGCTCTTCCGAAAAACTTGATTGCTGGTGTTAATTTTGAACTTGTAGCTCCAAGCGATTGAAAAGCACTTTGAAAACCATGCCATAAGTGAAATGCCAAAGCTAACATTGCTAAAACATAACCGATTGTAAAAAACAATCCGTATTTAGCATCTTTAAAAAAGTCTACAGTTAATTTATACAAATCTTTGTAACCTTCAAAAACTACTTCACCTGTTTTTTTGTTTACGATTTTAGTCATGTCTTGCACTTCTAAATCGTATTGCCCTTGTGTTTGCATTTTGATTGTCTCAAAAAATTCTTTAGATAATTTTCCGCTTTGATCCAATTGCATGTAAGGCATTTGAGAATCTTTTGTTCCCACTAACTGAATTTGTTTTTGTCCCATACCATTGTCGATTTCTTTTTGAACTAACGGCATGTTTTTGTCAAAATGCATTTTAGCCCAAAAATTCACCATGTGTGTAGCGATAAAAACCATAATAACTGTTCCTAAAACTGCCATATTTCTTGAAGCTAAACTGCTTGAAGAACCATCAGTTTTAGCATAACCAACTGGTCTTGCTTTTTTGTTTTGGATTGTTAACATGATTCCATCAATAGCATGGAATAAAATTGAAATGTAAGTAAGATAAGAAAGTAACTTAACTGCTGGATTGGTGGTCATGAATAATGCATATTCATTAAATTGCTTACTGGTTCCAAAAATCAATTGAAGATTTCCTGCCAAATGCCCCGCCAAAAACAAGCATAAAAATAAACCTGTAAGAGCCATCCAGTATTTTTTAACGATAGATGACTTTAATAGTGCCGATTTTGCCATAATTTTTATTTGATTGTACTAGTTTAATAAAAAATCAAACAAAAATAAGGCTATTTGAAATTAACTACAACCTTTTCGAGCTAATTTATAATGATTTTAAAATGAATTTAACTATCGTTGAATATCAAGTGTTTAGATACTTAAAATCATGGTAGTATATACTATTTTAGCAAATATATTTATTTAACATAAGTAGGTATCAATCCTCTTAAGCCCATATCTACCACATTTTCACCTATTGACGGCTCATATTTACCATCTGAAGTAACTTCTTGCCATTCAAAACTATTGTTGATGGAAAGCGATAATGTAACTACAACATCTTTGGTTTCATTTCCATTGATGACTAAGTTTTCAAGGAATTTTCCGGTGACTACACAAGAACCAGACGGAATTGGCGATGTACTTGCAATAGGATTTGGAACAGTTGTAGCTCCAGCAGGTGCTTGACCTGAAGTAGCATAAGGAAAATCGTTTAGTGCGAAAGCCCAATATCCTTGTAAGCGATTAGCATTTACAGGAAAAGAATTACTACCAATATAATGTGTATTAATATAGGTATTATATCCAACAAAACTCGCTAATCTACCTTGATAATCTGTTCCATTATTTCTGATAGAAATGTTATAATCTTGATACGCTAAAGAAACGCGTACATATTCGTAATTGCCTTGTGCTACTTGGCTCAATGGGATTTTTATAAAAGTCTCGCCTTCACTCACAACAATTGCTTGATCAAAATCGATGGCAACCGAACCACCTTCAATAGTTTCTGGTGCATGGTATAAAACAGTTCCGTCGCCTAATTGTGTAAAAGCCGTTGGTGCTAATTCGAAATAATGTGCAGAAATTGCATTAAAATCGGGAGATTGTGCTGCATTTCCTGGCGCTACACTTGATGGTTGTCCCAAATTATTCAAGCGAACTTGATTAGAATCGAATTGAAATTTCACTATTAGATAGGGCTCTTCTGCCTTATCATCTGAATCCTCACAAGAGAAAAAAGTGAAAGCCCCTAAGACTAAAGTGAATAAAACTACAAATTTCTTCATACTATCGATTGTTTTCTAACCCTGATTGGAGTGACAGCTCCCGATTTATCGGGACTATAACGGAAAGCAGGAATCCAACATTAAACAAAACCCTAACGTTTGGTTTCAAAAATAAGACGATTTTAATACGTTTTTGTTACGTCTTCATCTATAACGAGAATAAAGTCTGCTTTATTGTAATGTTCGGCTTCTAATTTTGAAATATCTTTTTGTTCAACTGTGGCTATGGTAATGATTTTTATTTCTGAATCTAATTTTCTTAAATACCAATTAATCCCTTCGTAATTATCGGAATGATATGTTCCGTTATAATGCACAAAAATGCTGTTCTCTTTTCTGTTTTTATTGATAAAATAAGCCATTGTAGCATCTTTTATAGCTTGCGCTTTTGGCATTTTCTCACCAGCATGTCCACCTTGCATTCCCATCATGCTTTTATAACCAGGTAGATTGATGTCAAACTCTATTGGCAACGGTGCAATCCACGATTTTTCTTGAGCAGAAAGCGAATCCAAAGCAACTAAGTCTTTTTTAAAAACCAATGAAGCATATCTTCGAGGTACATTTGTAGCTATAAAACTGAATTTCTTTTCTTTGGCAAAATCCACTAAAGGTTTATAATCGGTTTTATAATTTTTCCAAAGTCGCGCTGAAGAATCCATTTGTTTTTGATTGATTTCGCCTTCTAAATATTGATTTACCTGCATTTGATTATCAGCTTCGAGCATTTCGGCACCTAAAACCAAATCTTTCTTTTGGGCTAAATCTTTTGTAAATTCTAATTGTAACCAATGCACGACTGAATTGTCATGATATTCGCCAAACAAAACTACATCAGCCTTTTCGCTGGCTCTCAAAAGCTTTTCGTACGTGGCTTTTTTACCCTTTTTATCAAAAATTTGATAGGCTTTTTTGTCTTGTGCAGCACTTAAAATCGTAGCAAATAAAAGGAGACTAGTTATTATATTTTTCATAATTTATTTTTTTGGTGCACTAATTTCAAACGAACTATTTTCTGTTGCTTTATCTTTTGAAAGAACTCCTTTAAATTTTCCAATTGGCACATAAAATTTCTTGTTTTCGGACGCCATGATTTTGATTTTTTTGTCTTTTTTATTCCACTTTTCAGCATCTTCTTTTGCCAGCAAATAATCATACGTAAACGAATTTAATCCTTTTTTTGCGGCTATTTTTTGAGTATGAACGACCATTCCTATTTCATTTGTAATGGTAAAATTCACAACTCCATCGGCATTTGAATAGAACCAAATTTCTTGTGATGGCTCACTCGGTTTTCCCCAAGCATAATTTTGACTTCCCCATCGGTCGGATTTGATTCGATCATTCACTTTGAACAAATGAATGCTTTTAGCTAAAACCTCGTTCGTCAGTTCCTGAATTTTAGAAATATCCATTTTATAAATCGAACGACCATGTGTACCAACGATTAATTCTTTTGCTTTGGTTTGAATTACCGCATCATGAACCGCCACTTTTGGCATTCCGTTGGAGAAATCTTGCCAAGTTGTGCCTTTGTCTATCGAAATGAATAAACCATTATCGGTTCCAACATATAAAATATTCTCATTTGCTGAATCTTCAACAATTACGTTAACTGCTTCTGTTAATCCGTTTGAAATTGAAGTCCAAGTCGTTCCAAAATCTTCCGAAACATAAGCATAACTTTCAAAAACATCATTTCTGTAACCATTCAAAGTCGAGTAAACTCTTTCTTTTTTATGAGACGAAGCGACAACTCTTGAAACCCATAAATTTTGAGGTAAATTACCAGAAATCAATTGCCAAGAAACACCACCATCTTTCGAAACATGAATTTTCCCATCATCAGAACCTGCATAAAGTAAGCCAAATTGGAATTTACTTTCTGAAATTGTAGTCAACGTTCCAAAAGCTACATTTCCTTCTTTGGCTCCATTGGTTAAATCACCCGAAATTCTTTCCCAAGTTTCACCTTGATTCATAGAACGGTGTAAAAACTCCGAACCCATGTACAAAATATCTTGATTGTGTGATGACAACAAAATCGGTGTTTGCCAATTAAAACGATAAGGTTTTTCTCCTTTAGGTGCTTTTGGCGTGATGTAATCAAACTTACCTTCTTTCTGATTGATTCTATAGTAGTTCCCAAATTGATAACCCGTAAAAACTACATTTGGATTACGACTGTCGATTTGCGTTTGCATTCCATCACCACCCATCAATTCTTGATACGGATATTTTCCTTCTTGATGCCAAGCGACATTGTGCGAGTAATTATTTGGACCAAACCAAACGCCGTTATCTTGCATGCCGCCATAGACATTATAATTTTCTTGATAATCCACATTCACGGCATAAAACTGACTTACCGCTTCATTATTACACTTAATCCAATGTTCGCCATTATCATACGAAATATTCACACCACCATCGTTTCCGTTAATAATGTGATTTGGATTTTCTGGATTTATCCAAGTTACGTGATGATCGGCATGCACATTTTCTTTTGAAATCGCAGTGAAAGTTTTTCCTCCATCTTCCGAAAACAATAACGGAACGCCACCAATATAAACACGATTTTGATTTTTCTCATCTACAGAAATGTTCGCAAAATAGTAGCCGTATGTGTAAAACATATCGTCAATATAATTCTGATTCGCTTTTTTCCAAGATTTTCCGCCATCTTCCGATTGGTAAACTTCGCAACCAATTACTTCGGTTTCAAATAACGCTTTATTTGCATCAGATAAAACAGCTAAAACTTCTTTTGGCTCCATATTGTTATCGGCAACCCAATTTTTAATATTTTCCGCACGATATTTATCTCTAAAACCGCTTTCTTTCAAAGCAATATTCAGCTCTTTATTTGAAATTTCTATGAAATCAGCTCCTGGAGTTGATAACATTGTAGTCAATTTATTTTTTGAAGCTGTTTTTGGTCGTTTGTTCTGATTATCAACAACCGCATAAATTACGTTTTCATTGAATAATGCCAAACCAATTCTTCCTACACCTTCATTCGATGGAAATCCGCTTTCTTTGGTTGAAATTAATTTCCAAGAAGTTCCGCCGTCTTCACTTTTATAAATGCCTGATTTTTCTCCATCACCATCAAAATGCCACGCTTTTCTATCTTTTTGCCAAGACGCCGCAAACATGATTTTTGGATTATTTTTCGAAACCGCTAAATCAATAATTCCAGCATCTTCCGAAACAAATAAAGTTTGTTTCCAAGATTTTCCGCCATCAGTTGATTTGTAAACACCGCGTTCTTTATTCGTTGTATACAAATGTCCAACAGCCGCAACTACAATTTCATTCAAATTACTTGGGTTGACCCAAATTCGGCTGATATGATGCGAATCTTTTAATCCTAAATTATCCCAAGTTTTTCCTTTATCCGAAGATTTTAAAACCCCAACTCCAGCATAAGACGAGCGCGAAGCATTCACTTCCCCTGTACCTACCCAAATAGTTCCAGAATTCCAATCCACCGTAACCGAACCACAATTAACCGTTTCCGCCTCATCCATCACTGGCGAAAAAGAAGTTCCGTTGTTATTGGTATACCAAAGTCCGCCTGTAGCATAAGCAACGTAAAACTCAGTTGGATTTTTTGGATTTACGGCTAAATCTACCACACGACCACTCATAATCGTTGGCCCGATATTCTTAGCTTCCACTTGATTAAACAAAGTATTTTGTGCGATTGCCGATTGCACAATCAATAAAAACAAAAGGGTAAGTTGCTTCATTATAGAAAATTTTGTTGAAAATTAGCCAAAACATTGCACTTCTACAAAATTTCTAAACTATTTAACAACTTTTCATTTTTATCTTATTAATTTTGAAAAACTATTTTAAACACATAGGAACATAGAATTTGTTTCACACAAAAACTATTCACTAATTACTAATAACTAATCACTTAAAAAATGAAATACCATCAAATAGACCGCGATTTGTACATTAAGAACAGAGCAAAATTCACGGCTCAAATGAAACCTAATAGTGTTGCGGTTTTTAATTCAAACGATATTTATCCGGTGAGTGCTGATAGTACTTTACCATTTGCACAACACAGAGATATTTTCTATTTATCGGGTGTGGATCAAGAAGAAAGTATTTTATTGCTTTTTCCAGATGCGCCTTACGAACATTTGAAAGAAATTTTATTTTTAAAAGAAACCAACGAACATATTGCCATTTGGGAAGGTGAAAAACTTACCAAAGAACGAGCGTTTGAAGTTTCTGGAATTAAATCGGTGATTTGGTTACAAGATTTCCACAAAACGTTGAAAGAAGTTATGGCGTATGCGGATACGATGTATATCAACACCAACGAACATTACAGAGCTGTTATTGAAACAGAAACTCGTGAAGCGCGTTTTATCAAATGGTGGAAAGAAAATTATCCAGCACATAAAGTAGAAAAATCAAATCCTATTTTACAAAGATTGCGTTCGGTAAAAGAAAGCGAAGAATTGGATTTAATCCAAAAAGCGTGTGATATTACTGAAAAAGGTTTTAGAAGAGTTTTACAATTCGTAAAACCAAACGTGATGGAATACGAAATTGAAGCCGAATTTGCGCATGAATTCTTAAGAAATCGTTCGAAAGGTTTTGCTTACACGCCAATTATTGCTTCTGGAAACAATGCAAATGTGTTGCACTATATCGAAAACAACCAACAATGTAAAGCTGGTGATTTGATTTTATTAGACGTTGGTGCAGAATATGCTAATTATTCAAGCGATATGACTCGTATGGTTCCGGTTTCGGGTCGTTTTACAGATAGACAAAAAGCAGTTTATCAAGCGGTATTAAATGTGAAAAACGAAGCTACAAAAATGTTGGTTCCAGGCACATTATGGAAACAATATCATGTAGAAGTGGGTAAAATCATGACTTCAGAATTGCTTGGTTTAGGATTAATCGATAAAGCCGATGTACAAAACGAAAATCCAGATTGGCCAGCGTATAAAAAATATTTTATGCACGGCACTTCGCACCACATGGGATTAGATACTCACGATTACGGATTATTACACGAACCAATGCAAGCCAACATGGTATTCACAGTTGAGCCAGGAATTTACATTCCGAAAGAAGGTTTTGGTATTCGTTTAGAAGACGATATGGTGATTCAAGAAAAAGGTGAAGCGTTCAACTTAATGCGCAATATTCCGATTGAAATTGAGGAAATTGAAGTGATAATGAATAGTTAGTTTTCAGTCTCAGTCTCAGTTTACAGTATAGACGGTTTACGAAAGTGAGCCGTTTTTTATGTTCAAAACTTTCTTTAACACAAAGTTGTCATTCCGACGTAGGAGGAATCACATAACGTGAGCAGATAATGTGATTTCTCCTAAGGTCGAAATGACAAAAAACTTATTTTATAACGAAGAAATTACTTCTACCACCATTTCATTACCAGCTTTGTCGTAATAACTGCATGTCATTTTATCCATCACTACAATCCATTTTTCAACACCTGATTTGGCGCAATCGTTTAAAAACGTCATGTAATCGGTGTTGCCTTGTTGGTGCGATTTTAAGTCGGATTTGAATTGCTCAACGTTGCTTTCATCAGCAATAGTTAAGGTTTCTGAAAAACCTTCTGAAGCTATTTGAAAATTATCTTTTCCATAATAATTAGTATGATTGTCAAATACAAACGTTTCAAAAGAAGTTACGCCAAGCGCTATAATGTTTTGCATGTATTTTGGAAAATCAGCACCGCTTTTTACTTTGGCGTGCGCTTCGTGGATTTGTTGGATTGTGAACATATTTACTTTTTTGGTAATTGTATTTGTGGTAAAGGTTTACAAAGTGTTTTATTTACAATTTTTTCTCTCATTATTTTTTTATCATTGAAATGACGAGAAATATTTTGAGTTATTTCAGTATAGTTATCCGAACCATCTTCTTTTTGATGATAAAATATTTTAATTGAACAACAATTTTCATGTTCAAAAATCGTATTTAAAAGAGTTCTATCGGATAAACCACAAGAATGCCCCATTAAATATACTTGAAAAAGGTCGCTATCAACAACATTCAAAAGTCTTTTATAATTTTGGGTATGTAAATATTGAAACGATTTAATGTTTTTTAAATATTCATTATCATTTTTATCTTCAATTTGTTTATAATCATTATCCATTTCATCTCCAAAACCAAAATTCACGGGATTTATTTTTTCTGTTAAACTACCGTGTATCTCATTCAAATATGCAGAATCAATATTCAAAAAATCGATATATCTCTTTAACGTTGAAGTATAATTAAAACTTAAGAAAAAATTCAAAAAACTTATTTTAAATCCACTATAACTATTTGTTCCATAACCAGTAGCTTGTTGAATTTTTTCTTTATACCTTTCTTTTATTAATTTTCTTCCATTAATTGAGATTTCATCATAGAGGTTTTTAATTTCATCACCTTCATATGATTTTGCTTTAAAAATACTTAATATCTCTCCAATATTTTCAGAAGAAAATTCGAATTTATCTTCAATATTGTTAATAAGATATTCTTCCAAAAGCTTCTTTACTTCATCGAACTCTCTATTTAATTCAGTAATTGATTTGTCGTTTTTTAAACATTCTTTTAAAAGTCTATAATACTCATTTTCAATATCAACCCAATTTTGAATATTCTTTTGATTAATTGCTTTAAAAAAAGAATTTTTATAAATAAGAACATGACTTCTTGGATATTGTCCTGTCATGAAATTATTCCCAAATTCTGTATAAATTTCACCATCAGAAAACTTAATCTTCGCATTAAATTGTTTTATAAAATTTGCAAGCTCATGTAAGTTTCTTGTGTTTTTAAAATCCACATCAAACAAATCCACAAAAGAAATAAAATCATCGTTATGATTACTGTTTTTTACATTTGCCCAATAATCATCTATAAAACTCCTATAACTCGTTGGCAAACCATGAGCTAAATCAAAACCGTTTCCAATAATTACTAATCTATTCATAAATCTAAAAATGCTTTTCTCAAAAATACGTTTTTTATTTATATAATGTGATTTCTCCTTACGTCGAAATGACAAAAATGACAAAAATATTTTCCTTGCGTACTTCGCGAAAAAACTTTGCGCTCTTTGCGTTTAAACCCTAACTTTGCCCACATGAAAACCACCAACTTCAAAAACACTAAAATCAGTTATACCGACCAAGGAAAAGGAACGGCTGTGGTTTTATTGCATGGTTTTTTGGAAAATCAATCGATGTGGAAGGCTTTTGTTCCTGAATTGGTTAAAAAACACCGCATGATCACTATCGATTTATTAGGTCATGGTGAAACAGAATGTCTGGGTTATGTCCACACGATGGAAGACCAAGCCGATATGGTGCATCATGTGTTGCACGAATTGAAAATCAGGAAAGCGGTTTTGATTGGACATTCGATGGGTGGTTATGTGGCGTTGGCTTTCGCCGAATTATATCCTGATAATGTAAAGGGAATTGTATTACAAAACTCCACTTCAAGAGCCGATAGCGACGAACGAAAAGCAAATCGTGACCGTGCTATTGTAGCGGTGAAGCAAAATTATTCGGCTTTTATTCGCATGAGTATTGCCAATTTATTTAGTGAAGACAATCGTGAACGTTTAGCGGACACTATCGAAGAAGTGAAATTAGAAGCTTTAAAAACGCCACTTCAAGGTATTGTTGCGTCATTAGAAGGCATGAAAATTAGAAAAGATCGCGAAGTCATTTTGCATTTTGCGCCTTATCCAATTCAAATCATTTTAGGCAAAAAAGATCCTGTTTTAAATTACGAAGACAATTTAGAACAAATCGAAGGTACACAAGTGCAACTCACCACTTTTGAAGACGGTCACATGAGTCATTTTGAAAATCAAGCGGAACTGTTGGTGGTTTTGAATGGCTTTTTGAAAAGGGTTTAGTTATTAATCAACTCAATAGCTTTTTCTAACACTTCATCTTTTCCTGAGCGAATTCCATTTATTGTAGGTTCTATTTTTACATCTGGAATAATGCCTACGCGTTGCGTTTCAGAACCATTAGGAGTTAAAACGCCTATTCCAGAAATGTAAGTGAAAATATTTCCTGGTAAAGTAATTCCAGATACATTCCCATCTGCACCAGCGGTTGTACTTCCTAAAACTTTTGCATTTGGTGCTACACGTAACGCCATTGCTGAATATTCTGCTTGACTTTGTGTTTCTTCATTAACTAATATGATTACTTTTCCTTTAAAAGCATCTTTATTTTTACCTCCAACTTGTATTTCTCCACCTCTAAAAGTAAACAATCCTGGTGTTTTAATATCTCCAGCGGTTAACTTTACAAAGTCTTTTTTCTCATTTAGTAGATAATTACTCAAACTAAATATAATAAAATCAGAAGGATAACATCTTAAATCAATAATTAATCCTTTTTTATCTAAAAACTTATCCATGATTTCATTGATTTCACCTTTTTTCAGTGTTCCTGGATATATGTAACCTATATTTTCATTGATAATTTTGTGTGAAACAGGTTCTTCTCTGAAATACTTGTATTTGATTGTGCTAACGACTACATCTTTAATTCCAGAATTATTTTCGATTGTAAGCTGAATAGAATTATCGTTTGTGCGTAACATTTTTCGTGCCACATCTCGCAATTGTGTAGGGTAATTGGAAGCTGGAAAATATTTCAAATTATTTTTCATCCAATCCTCAACTTTTATTCCATTAACTGCCAAAATCACATCACCAACTTGCAAATTAGCATCTTTGAAATCGTCTTGCAATTTTACAACTACTGCTTTATTTTCAACAAATTTTAACTTAACAGGAGCAATATTTTGACCAAAATAATCTTCTAAAACCTCATTATATCTCCAAATATTAGCATGAGTATCTTGAATTTTTCCAATAAGTTCTAACAAGGTTAAAGTGTAGCCTTTTTGATCTTTTGTAGCCGTCATTTTTGGTATAAACTCTTCCAAAACTTTGTCCCAATTTTCATCCATCAAATGACGATTTGGAAAAAAGTATTCAATCATGTTCCAATATCTAAAAATGGATAAAAGTTTAATTCCGGTATCGGTGTACTTCATTTTATCATACACTTTTTCGTTTGTAAAATCAGGATTATTTACACTTCGATGCAATTGAATATAATAGTTTTTATCGCTTCTGTCAGCATTATTTACCTTTTGAAGTAATGTGGATAATTCGGAAGAAATTAAATTCGTATCAGCAATCCACTTGGTATTAGGTAGTAATTTAATTTCATTTTCTTTCGGAAGTTTTTGAGTTGTTGTTTTAAAAGTTCCTAATTTATTAATCCATTTAACCAGTTCATTATCAAAATCCTTGTTACTAATTTTTGGCAACACTCTAAAAAGTTCATAATCCCAGCTGATTTTTCCTTCAGCAATTACAGGATGATAATATTTTACAAAACCCCAAACTTTTCCTAAAATGAATAAATTTCGTTTTTGAATTTCATTAAGATTTGTAATTTCAAACTTAGAACCTGTGTCAAATTCTGTGTCTTTTTCAACAATAGAAAGTTCTTTTTCAACAGGTTTTAGCTTTTCAATAGGTTTTCCATCAATGGTGACTTTAAAATTATCAAACCAAGCTTTTCCTTTACCAACTAAAATTCCAGCAACATAAATTTCATCTGCATTTTCTTTGAAATCAATAGTTACAGTGTGTGTTTTCCATTCCGAAGTTCCTTGTAATTTTTGGTTTTGCATATTATCAAATCCAACAGATTGTCCGTCTTTATCTATTCTAACAAGCAAACCAACAAAACCATCAGTAACGTTTTCATATTTCATAAAACCTTCTAAAGTGATTTTTTTACCCTTAAAATTTGCAGGAAGTTTGTAAGCAACACAACCAAAACCTTCACCTTCTTTGACATTAATAAGCATACTATTTTTTCCAGAAACGGCATTAGTCGAATCAATTTTCAATTCGCTATCTCCCCATCGAATCCAATCGTTTGGTAATTCATCCTTTTTAGAATGTTTTTCAAAATCAAGATTAAAAACAGGAGCCTGAATTTGCGAAAACAAAATATTAACCAATAAAATGGATGCGAAAGAGAAGATTTTTTTCATAAGTATGTTTTTCGGTTACTGTAACTTTTGTAAAGAAAACGAAAAAGCATGTAAGAAAATTGTAACGAAACGTTAAACCTTTTCTTTAAACGGAATTTCTGGATTGAAAATTTCCAAAATCAACGTTTCTAATTCCGATTTAAAATCTTGTAAAATATCATTTGAAATAACAAGTTCAGCATCTTTTCCTTTTCCTAATCCGAAAGGTAAAAAACCTTTTTTCATGTTTTTAAACGAAACAATTCCGGCTGAAACTTCTCGGTTTTGTTTTAATTCGTGATTTTCAAACATCAACGCATAACACAACAACTGAATAATTTTTTCGTTTTTAATATCGGAAGTCAAATCAGTGAAATCGTTAATTTTTAAACTATTCCCATCCACTTTCCCGGTTTTGTAATCGATGATTCTGATGGCGCCGTTCCTTTCTTCGATTCGGTCAACTTTACCCGCAATTTTTATTGGAAATGGTAAAGATCTTACTTCGATTTCACAAGATAAACTCGCTTCTAACAATAGTACTTTTATCGCTTGACCTTCTTCGATATCTTTCTTTTCCAATTGTAGAAAATTGTAAACATTTCGTTTCGCCACTTCAAAAGCTAACAGGTTTTTCCCTTTGGTGATTTCGCCTTCTTTGTAAATTTCTTTGAAATGCTTTAGAATGACTTCGTCAATTTTTGTTTCCATCGCCTCAATATGATGCAATGCCAAAAACTGATTTAAATACGGAGTATATAATTCTTCCAAAGCATTGTGAATAATGGTTCCCAAAGTATTCACTGCGATGTTTTCTTCCACTTCATCAGCTTCATTAATACGTAAAATACGTTGCATGTAAAATTGTAACGGATTTCGAATATAATTCGTTAAAGACGATGGCGAAAATCCTTTATCGGTTGCGATTTCATGCAAACGCGTTAGAATTTTATCCGTTTTTGGAATGGTAACGGGTTCGTATGCTTTTTCGGGTAAAACGGCGTTGTAAATCGTGCTTGAAATGTTATGTTTTGGTTGTTTTTCAATTTCCAATTGGGTAATAAAACGACTTTTCTCGCCAGCATCAATTCCTTCATTGTCGGTGTTGTAAAGCAACCAAACGTTTTTAGCTCGTAACAACAAATGATAGAAGTGATAGCAATAAATGGCATCTTTTTCTTTGTATGTTGGCAAACCTAGTTCTTTCTTCACATCATATGGAATAAATGAATTTTGCGATTTTCCAGCTGGAAATTTTCCTTCATTTACCGATGTGATAATCACATTTTCAAAATCCAGCACACGACTTTCTAAAACACCCATTACTTGAAGTCCGCTCAAAGGTTCGCCTTCGAAAGAAACTTCGGCTAAATCGATAATTTGCTTGTAAATGGCTTGAAGCGATTGCAAACTTTCGATTTGATTATAAGTTTCGTGATAATTGGTTAATTTATTAATCGTTTTAAACACCGAATACACAAAAGCTTTCGTTACTTTTTCTTCGGTATCGTCATTGCTTAAATAGGATTTTATGGTGAGTAATATCGCATTTAAATTTGATAAAATATCCGAAATAGAGTCGTCCCAACGTGTGAATAACAATTGGAAGAATTTGTTTTCTGAATTAGGATATTTCTCTTCGTATAAACTGAATAATTTTTGATTGGAGAAGAAAGTAAAATTGTTATTGTTAATCACTTTTACCACTTCTTCCACTTTGCAATACGGTTCCACCAAAGGGTGATTTAAAATATCCAAAACTTCTTTGTAGTAGAATGTATAGCTTTTTTCATTGCGTTGTTTGGCATTGGTATGTAACTTAAACAACTTGCTAATCAGCAATTGTGCAGGATTATTTTTGCTTGGATAACCCATCGTAATATTCAACGCATCTACCGATTCTGGCAGACCGTATAAAACAGGAAGCAATAGGTTTTCGTCACCAAGAACAACAGCTGTTTTCTCTAAATTTGGATTTTCGGTTTGAATATTTTCAATAATAGTTCCCACAATTTTGGCTTGACCAATGCTTTTAGGTGTTCCAATAATTTCGATGTTTTTAGCTTCGCTGAAATGATTGACAACCCATTCGAAATCTTGATTTACAAACGGTTTCCATTCTTTTTTGAACTTTCGAATAAACAAACCGGCATCGTGATACGAATCATTCAAAAAAACCTCATCGATATCCCAATAGATTTTTGCTTTGTTCTCGTTTGCTAAATGTTTGAATATTCTTTCTTCGGCTTGATTTAAGGCGTTAAATCCTGCAAAATAAATTTGATTGGTAATTTTTGTGGTAAACGAAACTAAATTTTTAACTGCTTCTCTATATAACAACCCTTGATAACCGATTCCTTTTTTTAATAAATGCTTGTAAAAAGATTCGTAATACAAAGGTAATTTAGCCCAAAATTCTAAATGTGTATCTATTAATTTGGTAGTATTTGATGGTTCTAAATTCCAACGTTTCAAAGCTTCAATATCATTTAGATACGAAAAAACGTGATTTGGTGGCAACAAATATCGGTCGATTTCATTAAAATCTTGAATAGCTGTTTTTGCCCAAGTGGCAAATTCCTCGAAAGTTTGTTGTTTAGATTTATCTGTTACAGAAAGATAGACTTCGTAGAATTCAAAAAGCAATTCAATTGGATCAATCGTACGCAAACCTGAAATTTCTTGAATAAAATCTTCAATACTAATGATAGTTGGTGCAAACGAAGTAATTTCTAATTGATTTTTTAAGCTTTCTAAAAGAAACACTTTAGCTCTTTTATTGGGTAAAACAATCAAACAATTCGATAATTGAATATCGGATTGTAATAAAATAGTTGCGCTTAACTTATCTAAAAAAGTATTTTGTTTCATTTTATAAAAATAAAAAAACGCCCCGATAAATCGAGGCGTTTCTTATTATATTTTAGAAAGAAATTATTTAACTAATTTCACTTCTACTCTTCTGTTGTTAGCTTTTCCTTTAGCAGTTTTATTAGAATCTACTGGCATAGACTCACCAAAACCTTTAGAAGATAATCTTGAAGCTTCGATACCTTGCTCAATTAAATAGTTTTTAACTGCAGCAGCTCTATCTTCAGATAATTTTTGGTTCATAGCATCTTTACCATCAGAATCAGTGTGTCCTTCTAAAGAGAATTTAGCAGTAGGATACTCTTTTAAGATAGCTGACATAGCTTGTAAAACTGGGTAAGTTTGTTTTTGGAAAGAAGATTTTCCAGAATTAAACAAGATAGTTTTACCATAGTCATTTAATTTTTTCATAGCTTCATCAGAAACTTCTGGACAACCATTGTTAGCTACAGTTCCTTTTACAGTAGGACATTTGTCATCTTTATCAGCAACACCGTCACCATCTGTATCTGGCCATGGACAACCTTTGTTTTCTTTAGCACCTTTTACAGTAGGACATTCATCATCTTTGTCAGCTACTCCGTCACCATCAGCATCTGGACAACCTTTCATGATTTTTGTTCCTTTAACATCAACACACTCATCTTCTGAATCGATGATTCCGTCACCGTCAGTATCAGGACAACCATTAAACTCTGCTAAACCAGCAACTTCTGGACAAGCATCAGCTGAATCTTGAATACCATCTTTATCAGTATCAGGACATCCTTTGAATTCTGGTAAACCAGCAACTTCTGGACAAGCGTCATCTTTGTCATAAATTCCGTCACCATCTGTGTCTTTACCTCCAAATTTGAAAGTTAAACCAGCAAAATGTTGGATATGAGTTGGAACATCTAAATCTGCTACTCTGTTATCATCAAATGAATGTTTGTAAGTAGATTGGAATTGTAAACCAACGTTTTCAGTAAACCAAAAAGTTAATCCTAAACCTCCATTAACAGTACCCGCAGATGCGTCACCGAAGAAAGTATAACCTCCACCAATATGAGCAGATGGGTCTAACCATTTAGATTTTAATAATTCCATGAAGCTATATTTTACTGTAGCATCAATACCATAGTAAGATAAATCACCTGGGTTAGAAACTAAATCAGTAGATTCTGTTCCTGGAACTCTTGAAACCCATTTGTCAATTTTGTTAACAGATCCAGTTAATCCAAAAGAAAAACCATCTCCAACGTATCTAGATACGTTTAAATAAGATACTGAAGGTAAAATATTCCAATTTTCTTTAGCATTAGCTAATTGAATCCATTTTGGACTATCGTTTCCAACAGCACTAACTTTAGTGTCTACTCCGTTTACCCCAAAAGACACAGCCCATGGGTTGTTACTGTCTTGTGCTTGCGATGTTAATCCAGCAAACAATAAAGCTACAGCAAATAATTTGTTTAAATGTTTCATACTTATTTATTTAATTACAATGCGTTATAATTGGAACAAAAGTACTATTTTTTTTTAACTACAAAAAGTTTTGTTAAAAAAAAACGTTTTTTTGTCGGATTTTACTTGATTATACCCAATTCTTGACCCACTTCTGTAAAAGCTGCAATAGCTTTATCCAAATGAACTTGTGTATGAGCTGCTGATAATTGTACTCTTATTCGTGCTTTATCCTTTGGTACAACTGGGAAGAAAAACCCAATTACATAAATTCCTTTTGCTAAAAGTTTTTCTGCCATAACCTGTGATAACTTAGCATCATATAACATTACTGGCACAATTGCAGAGTCTCCATCGATGAAATCTATGCCTGCTTTTCTTAATCCAGATTTGAAATAATTGGTGTTCCACTCTAATTTATCTCTAAGCGTTGTGTCTTTTTCTAATAGTTCAAAAACTTTTAATGAAGCTCCTACAATTGAAGGCGCTAACGAATTTGAAAACAAATATGGACGCGAGCGTTGGCGTAAAATTTCAATCACTTCTTTTTTCGCTGTTGTGTAACCACCCATTGCACCACCAAGAGCTTTTCCAAGTGTTCCTGTGATGATATCTACTCTTCCCATTACACCTTTAGCTTCTAATGTACCTTTTCCTGTAGCACCTATGAAACCAGCTGCGTGACATTCGTCTACCATTACTAAAGCATCATATTTATCCGCTAAGTCGCAAATTTTATCTAATGGCGCTACTAATCCGTCCATAGAGAAAACACCGTCAGTTACGATTAATTTAAAACGATGACCTGCTTCAGTTGCTTTGACTAACTGTTGCTCTAAGTCTTCCATGTTGTTATTTTCGTAACGGTAACGTGCTGCTTTACACAAACGAACCCCATCAATAATAGAAGCGTGATTCAAACTATCAGAAATGATACAATCTTCTTCTCCTAATAAAGGTTCAAAAACTCCTCCGTTAGCATCAAAAGCAGCAGCATACAAAATAGTATCTTCTGTTCCGTAGAAATCGGCAATCTTTTTTTCTAATTCTTTATGAATATCTTGAGTTCCGCAAATAAAACGTACTGATGACATTCCGAAACCGTGAGAATCTAAAGCGTCTTTCGCTGCTTGAACCACTTCTGGATGTGATGACAATCCTAAATAATTGTTCGCACAAAAATTCAAAACCGTTTCTCCAGTAGAAATAGTAATTTCTGCTCCTTGAGGTGAAGTAATAATGCGTTCTTTTTTAAATAATCCGTTTTCTTGAATGGTATTTAATTCGTTTTGTAGGTGTTGTTGGATTTTTCCGTACATATTTTGTTGTTGTTTGTTGTTATTAGTTTATGGCTACAAAGTTACTATTTCTATACTTTCTCCTATGTATATAAGTGCTTTTTTTGCAACCGTGTACTTCATTTCTTGCAAAGCCAATTCGTATTCTTCTAATTGCGCTTTGTGTTTATTGTGTTTTTCTCCAGTTTTATAATCTAACAAATACGCCATATTATCTTTAACTACAACTCTATCTGGTTTGCTGTTTTTAGTCGCTTTCTTTATGATGTTTTGTTCGTTATAAACTTTTGCATCCGCATCAAAAAACGAAATCAATTCTTCATGATTCACAATTTTATCAATAGTTTCTTTAAAAATTGCATTTTGAGAAAATGTAATCAATCCCAATTCGGTTGCTTTTTGAATCGCTAAATCCACATCGTCTTTAGTATGAATAAACGCCATTATTTCATGCAAAATATTTCCAAAATTAATTGCATCTTGCTGAATGGTTCCCCACATTAAAGCTTCGCGTTGTGCAATTTTGATATTTTTTGGATTTAATTTATGGGTTACAATGCCAATTTGATTATTTTTTCCTTCATGTGCTTTGTTGATTGAAATTCGGGTTGGATTTCCGAACTCGTATTCTAATTTTGTGTCTTCATATTTGCCTAAATTCTGTAAAAACTCAATAAAATAGAACGATAAATTATTAGTAACAAAATCGCCTTTTTTGGTCAATAATTTATTTGAAATTACATTCAATTGTTCTTCGGCACGCGTTAATGCTACATACAAAACATTTATAGTATCTAAAACTTCTTCTTGATTTTTCGTTTGAAAAATGGTTTTCGCTTCGCTTCCGTAACTTTCAACTTCTTTTTTATTGTTGATTAATGCTTTTGGCAAATCAATATTCGAATCTTCTAACGGAATCCATAGTTTATCTTTAATTTTTCTCGAAAAATCTTCTTCAGCAAACGGAAAAATCACTACTGGAAATTCCAAACCTTTCGATTTATGAATGGTCATGATACGAACTGCGTTTGTTCCTTCTGGTGACGGAATACTTTTTTGGTAGCCAATTTTGTCCCAATACTCCAAGAAATCAGCAATACTCGATTGTACTTTTACATCTTTTTCCAATACCAAATCCAAGAAATATTGCAAATACGAAGTATTCACTTTGTCATTTAAAAAAGTCGCTATTAAAATTTCGACTGCTTCATACAGCGATTTTTTCTTGCAATTTTTGAACGAAATTTCAATTCCGATGGTTTTCAAAAACGATTCTAATTCATCAGAATTTTTATCTTTCGTAGCCAAAATGAAATCATGAATTTCTAATTCGGATTGTAAATATTTCGCAATAAAATACAAGAAATAGACTTTTGATTCGTCGTCTTTTGGATTTTTTAAATAACGAAGCAACGCAATCAACAACTTCACTTCGGTCGCATTTTGAATCAATAAGGTTTCCGAAGATAAAATCGGAACGCTGTTTTCGGTTAAGAAATTCGCTAATTTAATTCCGGGTGCTTTTGTTCGGGTAAGCAAAACGATGTCTTTGTATTCAAATCCGTTAGCGATACATTTTTCAATCGTTCTTAACGTTTGATTCAAGTAAAATTTATCTTTTAACGAAATCGAATCGTTTTCTGAATCAAAACCTTCGACTTCAGTTTCGTCTTCTGGCACTTCGATAAACGACAAATTTACATAACCGCCATTTTTAGAATTGATTTCCTGATGCGAAAGATTTTCGTATAAATTTTTATAATCTTCGTTCTCAAACTTATCAGCTAATTGCTTGAAAAACGCATTATTAAACTGAATCACTTCGCTGTAACTTCGGTAATTCGTTCCTAAACGAAGCGTTTCTTTGTCTTTATTAGAAAACGGATTGTGTTTTTTATCTTCTTTAGATAAATCGATAAATTGTTCGGCTTTTCCGCCACGCCAACGGTAAATGGCTTGCTTTGGATCGCCCACCAACATCAAAGTTCCTTGCTGACCAAAATCGTCTTGACCCGACAAAGCATTATCAATTAACGGAATCAAATTTTGCCATTGCATTACCGAAGTGTCTTGAAATTCATCGATAAAATAATGACGGTATTTTTCGCCCAAACGTTCATAAATAAAAGGCGCTGGCTGATTTTGTATTTCGTTATGAATAATTTTATTGAAATCGGAAATCGAAACTAAATTCTGTTCTTCTTGAATTTGCTTGAACTCCTGATAAATCGTGTTTAATAACGAAAGCGGATTTAGATTTTGCAGAAAAGCTTCGTACATTGAAATTTTTCCCACTTTTTCATTGATTGCAATAACCGAAGCTAAAATCTCGGAAGCATTTTCATCAATAAAATCTTTATCAGATTGTGGAATTGCCTTTGAATATGATGGTTTTGTTCCGTCTAAATAGTCAATTATTGTGTCATTAATTGCAAATTTATCTGCTACAACTTTACCTAAATGATTGGTTACATAGCTTGAATAAAACGATTTTCGAGAAACGCCATTTGTATCAATTCTATCCAAAACGGTTTGAGCAATTGCTTTACAATCTGATTTTAACTGTTTAATTTCTTCTTGTAATTTCTTTTTTACGATTCCAAAATCATCCAAACTCTTATCGGACATTTCTTTGATTTCTTCCGAATTATTTTCGTTGGTAATCAATTGGGCAACCTTTAATAATTCGGCAGAAATGTCCCAATTTTTATCGTCGTCGGTTTTTTCTTTTGAAAATTCGATTAATAATTTAGTCAGATTTACATCGTCTCCCGCTTTAGAAATCACCAAATCAATGGCTTCTTGCAAAAGTGAATCGGTTTCCAGCGAAACTTCAAAATTGGGTGGTAAATTCAAATCTTGAGCAAAAGTTCGGATGACTTTGTGCGTGAATTTATCAATCGTAGAAATATCAAAAGCGGCATAATTGTGAATGATATTCTTAATAATTGCTTTCGATTTATCTTTTAAAGTAGCGATACTCAACTTGGTTTCCGAAGCAACATCTTTTAACAATTCCATTGCTTTATCGGAAGTTGTATCAATGGAAAACTCGTACAAACTGGAAACAATTCGGCTTTTCATTTCTTCCACCGCTTTGTTGGTAAATGTAATGGCAAGAATTTTTCGATAGGCATCATCATTAGTCGCCAAAAAAAGAATTTTTAAATATTCTTTCGTTAGCGTATACGTTTTTCCTGAGCCAGCCGAAGCGTCGTATATAGTAAAAGCTGTTGTTTTCAAAAGTGAATTTTTTATTGGTTTAAAGTCCAAATGATTGCTTTTTCTTTGGTTGCTCTAAAAATGGTTGAATGTTCTTCGTTTGGTTCATCGGAATAATTCCATTTTACAGTTGATGGGTTTTCGTTTTTTAAAATGGTGTTCAGTTGCTTGGTGTTTGGTGAAATATCTTCGGCATTGGAACCTGCAAACCAAAATATTTTCTGATTTTTAGGAAATTTTGCCAAGTACTGTTTTGCCGTTTTTACCAAATATTGATTGTTCCACCACAACGAAGGATCGAAGGCAATGTAAAAATCAAACATTTCAGGCGTTAGCAAAAAAGTTTCGGTAACAAAAAGTCCTGAAAGCGATTCTCCGATTATTCCTTTAACGCTTGATGTTCTATATTTTTTGTTTATTTCAGGGAAAAGTTCTTCTTTGATAAATGCTCTAAATTGTTCCGAACCTCCAACTTCAGGAGCAATTTCTTTGTCTTTTTCAACGGTTGTAAAACCCGATAAATCTTTTCGGCGTTGTGTGTTTTCGATACCAACCAAAATGATGGGTTTAATCTTGTTCTGTTTGATAAGTTCCGCTAAAGTGTTTGCAATATGCGGAAAATCTTCTTTAATTCCGCCATCTGCCATGTACATAACCGGTAACGAATCGGTAGCAGTTTTATAGTTTTCGGGAGTCCACACATTAATTATTCGAGCTTCATTCACTTGTTTGGATTGAATGGTAAAGGTTTCGTGCTTTGGAATTGAATCAACAGGTTGTGATGTTTTTGAACAGCTTGTGATGAATAGAGCTATAAAAAATAAGTTGAAGTAAATTGATTTCATAAGGTTTTGCTTTTTAATTTTCTGAAAACGAGTATGTTCAAATGTTATATTTATCTTAATAATAGTGGTATAGAAACTATCTATTTTTGATTCCGAAGTTTAATTTGTAAATTTGGTGAAAATATTACTAATCTAAAAATAAAATATTATGGCTTTTGAATTACCACAATTACCTTATGCATACGATGCATTAGAACCACATATTGATGCTAGAACAATGGAAATTCACCATTCAAAACATCACAATGCTTACACTACAAATTTAAATGCTGCTATTGCAGGGACAGATTTGGAAGGAATGACCATTGAAAACCTTTTAATTAACTTAGATCCAAACAATGCAGCAGTTAGAAATAATGGTGGTGGTTTTTACAATCACAATTTATTTTGGACTGTTATGACACCAAACGGTGGTGGATTACCAACAGGTGATTTAGCTGAAGCTATTGAAAGAGATTTCAAATCGTTTGAAGAATTTAAAGCACAATTTGCTAAAGCTGCTGCAACACGTTTTGGTTCTGGTTGGGCTTGGTTATGTGTTCACAAAGGTGGAAAATTAGAAATTTGCAGTTCAGCTAATCAAGATAATCCTTTAATGCCAGGAATTGGTTGTGGTGGAACGCCTGTTTTAGCACTTGACGTTTGGGAACATGCTTATTATTTAAACTATCAAAACCGTCGTCCTGATTATGTTGAAGCTTTTTTTAACGTAATTAACTGGACAGAAGTTGCAAGAAGATACGCAACTGAAAAATAAAAAATAACTTATTTTAACTAGAAAGCCGAAGCGTTATGGCAACACTTCGGCTTTTTGTATTTTCCCAATTTTGTTTAAAAATAAAAAAGGTGAAATTT
>NZ_JAMKFA010000019.1 GCF_025499515.1 Flavobacterium odoriferum | reverse complement strand
GCAAAACAATTTAAAGCGCATTTTTCAATGAAAAGATAAGAGAAATTTGGTTTTTAAAAGCGGTACTTGATTAGTACCGCTTTTTTTATGCCGAAAGTTTGAGTTTAGCCCCGATGGTAGTGAAAATCCTACTATTGTGAGATTTGAATAACAAGCTCATAATAGTAGATTGAAACGGACAGCGGGAACAAGCCATAAAAAAAGCCCGAATGATGGGCTTTATAAAAAAAGAAAAATCTTAATTATTTTTTGTTGTAAACTGCGATTGCTTCTTTCAGAATTTGAACCGATTTAATCAAGTCTGCTTTCTTTAAAACGTAGGCTATACGCACTTCATCTAAACCAACATTTGGTGTTGAATAAAATCCGGCAGCAGGAGCAACCATTACAGTTTCTCCATTAAAATCATAAGATTCTAATAACCATTGTGCAAATTTATCGGCGTTGTCAATAGGTAATTTTGCGATACAATAAAAAGCTCCTTTTGGAGTAGCAACTGTTACCCCTTCAATTTTTTGTAATTCTGCAATTAATGTATCTCTTCGGTCTTTGTATTCAGAAATTACATCATCAAAATAACTTTGAGGTGTTTCTAAAGCAGCTTCACTAGCAATTTGAGCATATGTTGGTGGACTCAAACGTGCTTGAGCAAATTTCATAGCGGTTGCCATTACTTCTGCGTTTTTAGAAACAATACAACCAATTCTAGCGCCACACATACTGTAACGTTTTGAAACCGAATCAATCATGATTGCATGTTCTTCTAATCCAGGAACATTCATTACTGAAAAGTGTTTTTCACCATCATAAATAAATTCACGATACACTTCGTCAGCGATTAAAAATAAATCGTGTTTTTTTACGATTTCAGCTAGTTTTAAAATCTCTTCTTTAGAATATAAATAACCAGTCGGATTTCCAGGGTTACAAATTAAAATGGCTTTTGTTTTTGGTGTAATTAATTTTTCAAAAGCTTCAATTGGAGGCAAAGCAAAACCAGTTTCAATTCCTGAAATAACCGGAACTACTTTTACACCAGAAGCAGTCGAAAACCCATTATAATTGGCATAAAACGGTTCAGGAATAATAATTTCATCATCTGAGTCCATTGTGCTTCCCATAGCAAAAAGCAAAGCTTCTGAACCACCAGTTGTAATGATAATATCTTGTGTTTCTATTGGTAAACCATGATTTTTGTAGTATTGCGAAAGTTTGTTTCTATAGCTTTCAAAACCAGCAGAATGACTATATTCTAAAACTGTAATATCGGCATTTTTTACAGCTTGTAGTGCAACTTCTGGAGTTTTAATATCAGGTTGCCCTATATTTAAATGATATACTTTATGTCCTTTTTTCTTAGCAATTTCGGCATAAGGAACCAATTTTCTAATCGGAGATTCTGGCATTTGTTGCCCTTTAACGGAAACTTTTGGCATGATTTGTTTTTTAAAGATGCACAAAATTGCGATTTTTTTTTGTGATATTAATAGTAAAGCCTATTAAAAAATGTTAATTTTGAGTATCTGAATTATAAAAATGGAATATAAGCAATATCCTGTGCCAAAAGAATTAAAACAAATTGTACGTTATTTTTGGAGTTACAATGCATCCGCGCCAAGCGCTAATAAATTAGTTATAAAGAGTTTTGCTGATAAATATCCAAGACTTATTTTTCAAGATATTGATAATTTTGAACCCATAATTTCGGACGGAAATAAAATGCCAAGTTGTTATTTAAGTGGTCTTGATACAAAACCAACAGAGGCTTTTTGGTATGAATCATTTTCTCATTTTGGTGTAAGTTTTTATCCAAATGCTTTATATAAAATTTGGGGAATTAATTCGGTCGATCTTGTTGATAAAACGCCTGATTTTTTTGATATTGAAAAAACTATTTTGCCTTTAAAATTAAAAGATGCAAAAAGTCATGAAGAAAGAGTTTTAGTGCTTTCTAATTATTTTTTTGATAAGATTCAGAAAAAGCATGTCGATTTTTTTAGCGATTTTATTTTGTCTAAAAAAGGTATTCATGATGCAAATGATTTTACAGTTTTGCTAAAAGAGTTTAAAATTTCTGAGCGACAATTTCAACGAAAATTTAAGACAGAAGTAGGAATTACCTATAAAAACTTCAGCCGATTATCGCGTTTTGAAAAAGCTTTAGACTTAATTTCAAATGATAAAGAAGCTAATTTTACTCAAATTGCGTATGATTTAGGTTTTGCCGATCAATCTCATCTGATTAAAAATTTCAATGAATTTGCGGGTTGTACTCCATTAGAATTTAAAAAGAACAACCAACTTGGTAACGAAAGCAATTCGTTTATTTACAATACAAATAGCTAATGTCGGATTTTTACAATTTTCAAGGATAAATGCCTGATACTTTTGTAAAAATTAAATTTTGTTTATATGAAAATTAATAGCACACTTTTTTGGATAAGAATAAGCTTAGCGGTTATCTTTATTATGCATAGCGTTCCTGGAATGTTTAATGGCGGTGTTAATGATTTTGGAACTCAGTATTTAGATGTTATAGGTTTTTATCCTTTCGGAATATATGTGGCTTGGTTAATTAAGTTATCGCATTTGGTTTTAGCAATTTTATTAATTTTTAATCGATGGTTAATTGTACCAATTATTCTCACTATCTTTATTCTAATAGCTGGAATTATTTTGGTTCATTATGAATCTGGTTGGTATGTAGTTGGCGGCGGAGCTAATGGGATTGAATTTAATTTCCTTTTGATATTTGTCTTATTTCAAGTTTTGCTTGTGGCAATAAAAGAACGAAATAATAAATTAGAATCATTAAAGGTGTAAGATTATTCATTTTTTAAATAAAATTATTTTGAAATTTAAAACATTTAAAATACTTGTTTTATTCATTAATATGGCAGCTATTTCACTGACAAATGTTTGCTATTCACAAAATAATTGGACTTATAAAAAAGATAAAATAAAAATTCCTTTCGAGCTAACTCATAATTTGATTATTGTTGACGTACAGTTTAATGGTACTCAATTAAAAATGATTGTCGATACTGGCGCTGCAAAAAATATGATCTTTAGTGTTCCTGAAAATGATTCATTATACATAAACAAAGCGGAAAGAATAGTAATTTCAGGTGTTGGAATAACGGAAAATGTTGTTGGCTATCTGTCTCAAAATAATGCTTTAAAAGTTAATCAATATTATGATTATAATTTTGAAGTGGTTTATGTAAGTAATCACGAAATTAGTATAGTAAATAAACTAGGAATTCCCATCAATGGAATTTTAGGAAGTTCTTTCTTTAAAAAATATTTAGTTGAAATAGACTATCAAAGAAAAATACTTACTATTCACAAAAACAAAGATATTAAACTGATTAAAGTTAAAAAAAAATATTCTAAATCTGAAGTAGCAATTATTGAAAACAAACCATATTTTACGCTAAAAACTACAATTGATAGTAAAGAGCAGAATCTTAATCTTTTATTTGATACTGGTCTAGGAGATGGTTTATGGTTGTTTGAAAATGATACGATTCAATGTGGTAAAATTCATTTCACAGATTTTTTAGGTAGAGGATTATCGGGTGATATTAAAGGTAAAAAGGCAAGAATTAAAGAACTTTCAATTCAAAATAATTCATTAAATAATGTCCTGGTTTCCTATCCCGAAATTAAATATTTTGACCAATTAAAGGTTTTAAAAAGTAGAAATGGTTCATTAGGTGGAGAAATTATAAAACGATTTAATTGGTTTTTAGACTATGAAAGTCAAACGTTTTACTTTAAAAAAAATGACCTTTTTGATTTACCATTTGAATACAATATGTCAGGGATAGAAGTGCAGCATTCTGGATCAAAATGGGAAAAAGAAGAAATTAGAAATGATTCACCAACAATGACAATTAATGCGAATGAGTTTGTATTTGAAAATTCAAATTTAAAGTTTAATTATAAATATGAGCTAAAGCCAATTTTTGAAATATATACGGTTAGAGAAAATTCGCCAGCTGCAAAAGCTGGTATTCTAGAAGGTGACAAAATAATTAAAATTAATAATAAATCATCTAAGTACCTTTCAATTCAGTCAATAACAAATTTGTTTCAATCTGAAGAAGGGAAGCTTATAAAAATTACAATTGAACGTGATGGAAAGAAAATTGATTTTGAATTTCGTTTAGAAAAAATACTATAAAAAAAGTCCCAACTAAATTGGGACTTTTTATTTATGAGTTTGGAAACGTTTTCTTTTTTACTAGTGGACTAACTTCTTCTTTAACAATTACCGTTCCTTTAATTCGTAACGGAACCATACCATTTGTTTTATTTACCGCATTAGTTTCAACTGTAATAGTTTTACTAATCGGACCAGGATTCATATTATACTGCACTTTAATTTGTCCTTTTCCTCCTGGAACGATTGGTTCTTTTGGCCATTCAGGCACAGTACAACCACAACTTGATTTTGCATTGATAATATTTAAAGGTTGATCACCTGTATTTGTAAATTCAAAAATACGAATTCCATCATCTTTTCCTTTTTCTACTTCTCCATAGTTAATGGTCTCTTCTTTAAACTCAATCTTTGGGCCAGTTTGAGCAAATGATACCATTCCAACGAATACAGTTAAATAAACAAGTAATTTTTTCATCATCTTATAAATTAATAGGTTGTTGTAAAATTAATTAAATAAAAGCAACCAACAAACTACTCCTAACATTTTTTTTATTTTCGTGATATAGTTACTTTTGCAGTAAGTAATACAAAAAACATACCAAAGTAAGTTTTGGAATGTTAAAACGAATTGTCAAACAATTCAATGATTCAACAATTAAACAAGAAAAAATATAATGATTCCTGCACAATTCAACGCTAAAGAAGTAGAACAAAAGTGGTACGACTACTGGATGAAAAATGATTATTTTACATCCAAACCCGACCACAGAACGCCGTACACTATTGTAATTCCGCCACCAAACGTAACGGGAGTCTTGCATATGGGACACATGTTGAATAACACCATTCAAGATGTATTAATTCGTCGTGCGCGTTTAAAAGGGTTCAACGCTTGCTGGGTGCCAGGAACAGACCATGCCTCTATCGCAACCGAAGCTAAAGTAGTAGCGAAGTTAAAAGAAGAAGGCATCAATAAAAACGATTTAACACGCGAAGAATTCCTAAAACACGCTTGGGAATGGACCGATAAATATGGTGGAACCATCTTAGAGCAATTAAAACAATTGGGTTGTTCTTGCGATTGGAGTCGTACAAAGTTTACGATGGATGACGACATGTCAGCTTCAGTAATTCACTCATTTGTAGATTTATACAACAAAGGGTTGATTTATCGCGGTTACCGAATGGTAAACTGGGATCCAGAAGCAAAAACTACGTTATCTGATGAAGAAGTAATCTTTGAAGAACGTCAAGGAAAACTATATTTCATCAAATATAAAATTGAAGGTTCGGAAGATTTCTTAACCGTGGCAACGACTCGTCCTGAAACTATTTTTGGTGATACTGCTATTTGTATCAATCCAAATGATGAACGTTTTTCGCATTTAAAAGGTAAAAAAGCGATTATTCCAATTTGTGGTAGAGTTATTCCTATTATCGAAGACGAATATGTTGATGTAGAATTTGGTACAGGTTGTTTAAAAGTAACGCCTGCTCACGATACTAACGATAAAGTTTTAGGTGATAAACACAATCTAGAAATTATCGATATTTTCAACGAAGATGCGACTTTGAATTCTTTCGGATTGCATTATCAAGGAAAAGACAGATTTGTGGTTCGTGAAGAAATTTCGAAAGAATTAGAAACTATAGGAGCGTTAGCAAAAACCGAAACACATTTAAATAAAGTAGGAACTTCTGAAAGAACCAAAGCAGTAATCGAACCAAGATTATCAGATCAATGGTTCTTAAGTATGGAAGAATTAGTAAAACCTGCTATCAAAGCGGTTTTAGAATCAGACGAAATCAAATTATATCCAAGCCGTTTTAACAATACGTATGCGCATTGGTTAAACAATATTCGCGATTGGAATATTTCACGTCAATTGTGGTGGGGACAACAAATCCCGGCGTATTATTTTGGTGACGGAAAAGAAGATTTCGTAGTAGCAGAAAACATCGAAAAAGCCCTTGAGCTTGCAAAAGTAAGAACAGGAAATACACAGCTTCAAGCTTCTGACTTAAAACAAGATGCTGACGCACTTGATACTTGGTTCTCATCATGGTTATGGCCAATGGCGGTTTTTGGTGGTGTTTTAAATCCAGAAAGCGAAGATTTTAAATACTATTATCCAACAAATGATTTAGTTACGGGACCCGATATTTTATTCTTCTGGGTAGCGCGTATGATTATTGCAGGTTATGAATATGCAGACGAAAAACCATTTTCAAACGTATATTTAACGGGATTGGTGCGCGACAAACAAGGTCGTAAAATGTCGAAATCATTAGGGAATTCCCCTGAACCGCTTGGACTAATTGAAAAATTTGGTGCTGATGGTGTTCGTGTTGGATTATTATTGAGTGCTTCGGCAGGAAATGATATTTTATTCGACGAAGAATTATGCAACCAAGGAAAAGGTTTCTCTAATAAAATTTGGAATGCTTTCAAACTAATCAAAGGTTGGGAAGTAGCGGATATTGCGCAACCAGAAGCATCAAAAGTAGCTATTGAATGGTACGAAACGAAGTTGCAACAAACCTTAGCCGAAATTGAAGATAATTTTGATAAATACCGTTTATCCGATGCGTTAATGGCGATTTACAAATTGGTTTGGGACGATTTTTGTTCGTGGTTCTTAGAAATGATAAAACCAGGTTACCAACAACCAATCGACCGCGCTACGTTTGACAAAGCAATTGAAATGTTAGAAAACAACTTGAAATTGTTACATCCTTTCATGCCGTTTTTAACAGAGGAAATTTGGCATCATATTGCCGAAAGAACGCCAGAACAAGCGTTGATAGTAGGTGAGTGGCCAAAAGCAAAAGCGTTTGACGCAAAATTAATTGCTGATTTTGATTTCGCAACGGAAGTAATTTCTGGAATTAGAACCATTCGTAAAGACAAAAACATTCCGTTTAAAGATGTGATGGAATTAAAAGTCGTTAACAACGAAAAAGCGTCAACATATTTTGATTCAGTAATTCAGAAGTTAGGAAATGTTGCTACTTTAGCATACGTTTCAGATAAAGTAGATGGCGCGTTGTCGTACCGTGTGAAATCGAATGAATATTTTATTCCAATTACAGGAAACATCGATGTGGAAGCTGAAATTGCAAAATTAACCGAAGAGTTAAACTACATCAAAGGGTTCTTACGCTCAGTACAAGGGAAATTATCTAACGAGAAATTCGTAGCCGGCGCACCCGAACAAGTAATTGCCAACGAACGCAAAAAAGAAGCCGACGCTTTAGCAAAAATCGCAATGATTGAGCAAAGTTTAGCTGGTTTGAAATAGTTTTTCTTGGGATTAATTGTATACAAAAGATGCCAAACTAAATAAATAGTTTGGCATCTTTTTTTGAATCAATAATTAACTTATTCTTTAGCGTTGGAATTTTCTTCTGCTTTAGAACCCATTCTATTCAAGGTATACATTGGAGCAAATTTTATTTTTAATCCAGCAATTTTACTATTATCAGAACTTGATAAACCTTCGGTTTCTACTGTATTTTTTCTTGTATCTAATGCTTCATATAATAATTTGATTTCATCCCAATCTTCTCTTGAGTAGGCATCTTTGTTTTTTTCTACTGTAGAAACAAAGTTTTCATATACACTTAAAATATTGGTTTTGTTTACCCAACTAAAGCCCATATCGTCACCGATATCATTTGTTCCAAAAAGAGCTGTTCTAACTGCTGATTTTGTTACTGTTTTTGGTTGTTGTGCTAAATAACTATTTTTGTAAACTTCATATTTATCACTTGAAACCATGATTTTTCCTTCATATTCTTCACGATTTTCTAAGTCTTGTAAAGCACTTTCAGCAGCAAATTTTCTTCTTTGGTGATCATTTTCAATGCTATCCCAATCTGATTTTAAATCAGCTGCATTTACATTGTTAATAGAATCTACAAACATTTCATAATCTGCTACAGCTTTTTCAGCTTGAGTTTGTTTTTCGTTTTTACAAGAAATTAATGTAAATCCCGATAAAACGGCAATAAGTAAAAATTTAAAATTTTTCATTTTGATTGTTTATTTGTTAGTAATTTTTGAAAGTAATTTGGTCACCGCAAATTGAACACCATAACCTATAATTTTTTTAAATGTATTTTTCGAATCTCCAACAACCATTTTGTTAGATAAATAGCCACCAACAATACTTGTAATAGTTGTAAATAAATTGTTTTTATTAGTTGCTGTCTTGTAAAATTCAGAAACGCCTTGTTCTACAAGATTAAAAACAGTAATACTATTTTGGACAACAAAATATTGTGCTTTGAGTTCTGAGAATTCGTTGTCACGCTTTGCTTTTAATGCTGCAATTTTATTATCGAGAATATCGGTTTGTTTTAGTGTTTTCATGTTCAAATATTTAAGACTTTTCTAAGTCATTTGAAAGTTTTTTCTCTTTCAGTAATTTAGAAACGATTAAATTATCAATAGGAATTTTGATTAAACTTTTTCGGAATATAAAAACTACTATTCCTAAGATCAAATAAAATCCAGAGACAATAAAAAAACCTAAAGCATTATTTCCTAAAAGATTACCAATAAAAAAACTGATTCCGATATTAACAAACAAGGTAAACATTCCTACTATAATTGAAATTGAAATCACTACAGTTAAAGATGAAATTACATCTGAAGTTTTTTCAATAGTATGTAGTTTTAGTAATTCTAAACTAGTTTTAGAATACTGTTCTGCTTTTTTATAAAGTAGTTCTACATTAGAAGCTATGTTTTCCATTGTAATTCTTGTTAATTATCTCGAAATATCGTTACTCATTCGTTCTAATTTTGATTTTCCTTCTTCAATAACATCTTCTGCATTTGAAGTAAAGTTTGAATATTGATCTTCGATTGAAGCCACAAAATCATTAAAATTTCCTTTTAAGTTATCCTTTAAATCGGTTCCTTTTTCAGCAATTTTTCTTCTTGTATTACTTCCTTTATCTGGAGCAAACAAAACGCCTAATATTGCACCAACAGCTAATCCGCCTAATATTCCTACAACAACATCTGAATTTTTCATATTATTATTTTTTAATGATTTATATTTCTCTTCCTTTGATTAATCTAAATAGAATTGCAATCACTGCGATTACTAATAAAATATGGATTAATGAGCCTGCACTGTAGACAAAAAATCCTAATGCCCAAAGAATAACAAGCACTATAGCTATGGTATATAATAAATTTGACATATATTTATGTTTTAGAGTTATTTATAAGATAAATTCTTTATCCTATTTTGAATACTACAAAGGTGTAATCTATTGAATCATTTTGTGTTACATTACGCTAATTAAATGTTACATATTTCCCACTTTTAATAAATAACGATGCTTTGAGTTTCCAAAACTTTAGACTAAATTTGCCAAACAACTAAACAACAACTGTTTTGACTACACAACAACTAACGGCTCAGATTCATTCCAAAAAATCTTTTCTTTGTATTGGTTTAGATGTTGATTTAACAAAAATCCCTCAACATTTATTACAAACGGAAGATCCAATTTTTGAATTCAACAAAGCAATTATCGATGCAACTCACGATTTGTGTGTTTCTTACAAACCAAACACAGCGTTTTATGAAGCTTATGGCATAAAAGGTTGGCAATCGTTACAAAAAACAATTACTTATATCAACGAAAACTATCCTGAAATTTTTACAATTGCCGACGCAAAACGTGGCGATATTGGAAATACTTCAAGCATGTATGCCAAAGCTTTTTTTGAAGATTTAAACTTCGATTCGGTTACGGTAGCACCTTATATGGGAAAAGATTCTGTTGAGCCTTTTTTAGCTTTTGAAAATAAGCACACGATTTTATTGGCTTTAACTTCAAACGAAGGCGCTTTTGATTTTCAAACAAAAAATAATTCTGAAGGTAAAGAATTGTACAAAGAAGTTTTAGAAACCTCAAAATCATGGAAAAATGCTGAAAATCTGATGTATGTTGTAGGAGCTACTAAAGCAGAATATTTTACCGAAATTAGAAAAATTGTACCCCATAGTTTTTTATTGGTTCCAGGAGTTGGCGCTCAAGGCGGAAGTTTAGCAGAAGTTTGTAAATACGGAATGAGCGAAAATATTGGACTTTTAATCAATTCGTCACGAGGTATTATCTATGCTTCAAACGGAACAGATTTTGCTGAAAAAGCAAGGGAAGAAGCATTGAAACTGCAACAAGAAATGGCTCAAATTTTAGATTAATAATATGACAAAGAGAGATTTTTTTAGATTAGTAATAAAGATATTTGGATTATATTCATTAGTTCTTTCATTATTTTCATTTATTCCACAAAATTTCTCAAACTTTTATTTTATGAAAGATGATTTTTGGTATTTTTTTATCATAATTAGTTCAATTTTACTTCTGATTGCATTGTTTGTATTCTTATTATACAAAACCGATTTTATTATTGATAAATTAAAATTGACAAAATCTTTTGATGACGACCACATAATCATTGGAAATTTGAATATCGATTCATTATATAAATTTTCAATTATATTAATTGGCGGTTTTATGATTATAAGTAGTTTTCCAAATTTATTGATGGATTTAATCAACGAATTTAAGTTGAGAATTTCAAATTCTCCTTTTTCAAACTATGAGTCGAATTATTTTTGGACAGGAATTAAGTTTTTGAATTTGCTTATTGGATATGTTTTGATAACCAATTGCAAATCAATTGCTAAATTCTTAAATAAAAACTAAAACCCTTCAAAAACGCCTAAACCAAATAATGCAAAATCATATTTGACTGGGTCATTCGAATCTAACTTTCTTAAATTTTCGTCCAATTCAGCTAAAGCTTTAGCATCGTTTTGTTTGCGACTTAGCAATTCTAATTTCCTTGCCACATTGCCCGAATGTACATCCAACGGACAAGAAAGCAGAGCAGGAGAAATGCTATTCCAAATGCCTAAATCGACTCCTTTGTTATCTTTACGAATCATCCAACGCAAATACATATTAATGCGTTTCGCTGCCGAACCATTCAATGGGTCTGAAATGTGTTTTTCAGTTCGTGCCAAATGTGGTGCTTCAAAAAACAATTGTTTAAATTCGGAAATGGTGTGTTGCATTGTTGGATTTTCTCTCGAAAAAACCGCTTCTAATCCGTTATGATTTTGGTAAATGTGTTGTAAACCTTTTACGAATCCAACAAAATCTTGCCCATTAAAAGTGCGATGAACGAAATTTTCTAACGATTCCAATTGTATTTCTGAATGACTCATGACGAAATCGTAAGGCGAATTTCCCATCAAATCCATCATTTTTTTTGCATTGTTGATAATCATTTTGCGATTTCCCCAAGCAATTGTTGCTGCAAGAAACCCAGCAATTTCAATATCTTCTTTTACAGAATACAAATGCGGAATCTGAATCGGATCGCTTTCAATGAAATTTAGATTGTTGTAAAATTCGACTTTCTCGTCAAGAAATTCTTTTAACTCGGAACGATTCATATTTTAAATCGATACAATATTCCCATCCACCATAGTCAGTTTTCTATCGGCCATGTTTGCCAATTCTTCGTTATGGGTTACAATTACAAAGGTTTGCCCAAATTCATCACGCAATTTAAAAAACAATTCGTGTAAATTTTCAGCTGTTGTTGTATCTAAATTCCCCGAAGGTTCATCGGCAAAAATAACCGCTGGCTTGTTAATTAAAGCTCTTGCAACCGCAACACGTTGTTGTTCTCCGCCCGAAAGTTCACTTGGTTTGTGATGTGTTCTTTCGGCTAAACCTAAATAAGATAATAAACGTTTGGCTTCGGTTTCCACTTCTTTTTTATCGCGATTGGCTATAAATCCTGGAATACAAACATTTTCTAAAGCAGTAAATTCGGGTAACAATTGATGAAACTGAAATATGAAACCCAAATGGGTGTTTCTAAATTTTGATAAGTTTTTATCGTTCAAGTTCAGCACCGATTCTCCATTAATTTCTAAAACGGTATTGTTTTCTTTTTTAGGAAGGTCTAATGTGCCTAAAATCTGCAATAAAGTTGTTTTTCCGGCACCAGAAGCACCAACAATTGAAACGATTTCTCCTTTTTTAATGTGCAAGTCAACGCCTTTTAAAACGTGTAGAGCATCGTAATATTTATGTAGATTTTTTGCTAGTATCATAATCCAAGATTTGTACAAAGAAACAAAGATTTTTGACTAATAAAAAAACTATTCGCTGTCTATTGTCGTAAATCAAAGTATAAAGTTTAGTTAAAACCTATTTTATGTTTAATTATTTATTACATTTGTTAAACAAAATAACCAAAAAATCATGAAGAATAGTATTAAAGGGTTATCATTAATTTTGTCTTTGGTTTTTAGTGCTTGCACTGCAAAAGAAAAACCTGTTGTTAAAGAAGAATTCAAAGAACCAATTAAATTAAAAGTAGCAGAAGGTATGGAAATAGCAACATTTGCCGGAGGATGTTTTTGGTGTACAGAAGCAGTGTTTTTAGATATTAAAGGAGTAGATAAGGTCGTTTCTGGATACATTGGTGGTTCGACCAAAAATCCAACTTACGCAGCTATTTGTACAGGAACAACCGGACATGCAGAAGCAATTCAGATAACATTTAATCCAGCTGAAGTTGCCTATGAAGATTTATTGGAAATATTTTTTGCAACGCACGATCCAACTACTTTAAATCGTCAAGGTGCCGATGTGGGAACTCAATACAGAAGTGAAGTTTTCTATCATTCTTTGGAACAAAAAGAAAAAGCAGAAAATTACATTTCGCTAATTGAAAAAGAAAAACTATACGATAAAAAAGTGGTAACAAAAGTGTCTTCGGCAACCGTATTTTATCCTGCAGAAGATTATCATCAAAATTATTACAATCAGAATTCAAGTCAAGGTTATTGTCAAATGGTGATTGCACCAAAATTAGAAAAGTTACGCAAATATTATAAATCAAAATTAAAATAGAAGGGAAGAATTGCTATGAATACTACTATTGAAAAAGAAATATTTGACATTATTGGCGACAATCACCAAATGACTTCAGCCGAAACACCTTTAAGAGCTGATGCTTTTGTAAAATCGGATGCAGAAAAAATGGAGGTTATTGAACACCATTTTGAAATCATCATGAAAGAATTAGGTTTAGATTTAACAGATGATAGTTTGCAAGGAACACCGCATCGTGTGGCAAAAATGTTTGTTCAGGAAATTTTTTCGGGATTAAATCCTGCGAACAAACCAAAGATTTCGGTTTTTGATAATTCGTATAAGTATGATAAAATGTTGGTGGAAGCGAATATTAGTTTTAATTCAACTTGCGAGCATCACTTTTTACCTATTGTTGGAAAAGCCCATATTGGTTATGTTTCTTCCGGAAAAGTAATTGGTTTATCAAAATTAAATCGAATTGTTGATTATTATGCACGAAGACCACAAGTTCAAGAGCGAATGATTATGCAAATTTTCAACGAATTGAAATCGGTTTTAGAAACAGATAATGTTATGATTGTGGTTGAAGCAACACACTTGTGTGTATCGAGTAGAGGTATTAAAGATGAGAGTAGTTATACTTCAACTTTACAGTATGGCGGCTTTTTTAATCAGAAGGAATTTCGTGATGATTTTTATAAAATGATTCACAAAGAATAATTTGGCATTTGTTTTGTATATTCGTAATAGAATTTATAAAATATAAAATGACAGAAATAGTAAATAATCCAGTTCAACCTGTAAAGAGTGATAAAACTTCAAAATTAATTTTGAGTTTATTGTTTGATGGAATAGGGATGTTGTCTTATTTGGTTCCTGTTTTTGCAGAAGTAACTGATTTAGTTTGGGCACCAATTTCGGGAATATTATTAATAACAATGTACAAAGGAACTATTGGAAAATTAGCCGGTGTTTTTGGCTTTATTGAAGAATTAGTTCCGTTTATTGATTTCATACCAACATTTACGATAACTTGGTTTTACACCTATGTTATTAAAGGAGGCAAAGGACAAGAATAGAAAAAGGAGCTTTATTGCTCCTTTTTTAGTTTAGAATCTACATATTTAGAAATGAAACCTAATTTCATTCGGTCTAACATTTTCTTTTCAAATTCCCAAAAAAAGTTGAATTGTCCAAAAACAAAACCTACAAACACTAATAATACTTGATAAATTGGAAAAATTAGGACTAATCTCAAAACTCTATATAACCAATGCGGTTGAAATGTTTCGGGTATACCTATTAAAGTTAAAAAAGGTTTAGCTAATTGTAATGAACTAAAGCCTGTAATTGCAAATACAATAAAAATAATGGTTAATTGCCAGTTTGAAGAAACATTCCAGCGTAGTTTAAGTTTTTTCATAAGTTAAATTCTTGGAACAAAACCGCCTAATTGTTGTTTGTTTGTAAGCTGAAAATAGACTAAATAGTTGTAAATCATATAATTTACTTCGTGTCCATAATCAACATTGGTTTCATAATTAATTGTCATTTCATATAAATTTGGGTTGTACTGAGAAGGTAACATTGCCCTTCTGTTCCATTCTAAAACCCAAACTCTATTTCTTGCTTCTAAATACGATTGTGTGTAAAAACTTCTTGGTTTTGCATAAGTATTAAACCAAGATGTAAATCCACCATCAATAATAATAACATCATATTCAATTTCTTTGTTTGATATACGAATAGTATCGCTATCCAGTTTTGGATTATCATCAAATTTTTTTTGAGTTTTTGATGAATTACAAGCCACAAGTATTGAAAAGACTGCAAATAATAGTACAACAATTGATTTCATATCTTTTGTTATTTAGAAAGTATAAAGATAAAAAAAAGCATCGAGAGTATCGATGCTTTTAGATATTTGTGATAGAAATTTTATTTTCCAAAAAGTTTTCCAAGTAAACCGCCTAATCCACCTTTTTTGGTTACGGCAGACATAGCATCACTCATATCAACTTTTCCGTCGTTATTTTGGTCTAAACCAAATTGACCTCCATATTTAGTAACTGCGTCCATTAATCCACCGCCCTTACCACCAGAAATAGCACTTACTAAATCGTTCATGTTAAATCCAGGTTGGTTTGGATCTTTAGCTTTGTTAAGTAATCCACCTAAAATTTGTGGAATCAATCCACCAGCAACGCTTCCTGCAGCATCAGATGATAAACCAAATTTTTCACCTAAATTTCCAGTTACTTTTTCTGTTAATTGTTTTACCACTGGATTGTTTCCATCAATTGGTGTTTTTCCAGTTAGCATTCCAGTTAAATCACTAATGTTTCCACTTGCAACCATATCTTTTAAACCCGAAAGGATTGAACCTCCAGCTTCTTGCATTACGGCATCATTTTGTTCATTTGGCACAGCTGGATTGTTTACGACAGCTTCACCACCAAATTGTTTTACTAATTCTGAGAGTTGATCAAACATAATTTATAGAGTTTTTGTTCAGTTAAAGATATTAAATTTTTAGTTATTTTTTAATAAACTGATAATCTGCTCTGCAAGTTCTGTGCCAATTCTATCTTGAGCTTCTTCTGTTGCAGCTCCAATATGAGGAGTTAATGAAATTTTAGGATGCATTAAAATTTGAATTTCAGGTGTTGGTTCTTTTTCAAAAACATCTAATCCGGCAAATAAAACCTTTCCTTCGTCTAAAGCTTCAATTAAAGCTACTTCATTAATTACACCGCCACGAGCACAATTTACGATTCCTACATTTTCTTTCATTAACTGGAATTCGGCTTTGTCAATTACATAGCTATCTTGTGCAGGAACGTGTAATGTGATAAAATCAGAATGCTTAAAGATATCTTCTAAAGATTCGGTAACAATTTCAACATTAATAAATTGTCCATTGTAGAAATCCACACGAATTACCGCTTCATTAACATATTTATCGGCAGCAATTACCTTCATTCCTAATCCTAAAGCCATTTTTGCAACTGCTTGACCAATACGGCCAAAACCAATAATTCCTAATGTTTTACCACGAAGTTCAATTCCGTTGGCATAGGCTTTTTTCAAACCGTCAAAATTGGTATCACCTTCTAGAGGCATATTTCTGTTGGCATCATGTAAAAAACGAACACCTGTAAACAAATGCGCAAAAACCAATTCGGCTACACTTTCTGATGATGAAGCTGGTGTATTAATTACATGTAAACCTTTTTCACGAGCATAAGCTACATCAATGTTATCCATTCCAACACCACCACGACCAATGATTTTTAATCCTGGACAAGCATCGATAATATCTTTACGAACTTTTGTAGCACTACGAACCAAAATTACTTTTACATCGTGTGTGTTAATATAGTTGGCAACTTGTTCTTGAGCCACTTTCGTAGTAATTACTTCAAAACCTCCTTTTTCTAAAGCTTTGATACCACTTTTTGAAATTCCGTCGTTTGCTAAAACTTTCATTTTACTTATTATTTTTATTACGCTAGTTACTATTTACTAGTCACTAATTACTAAATTTTATTTTCCAATTCTTGCATTACATCCACTAAAACTTGAACGCTCTCAATTGGTAACGCATTATACATTGAAGCACGATAACCACCAACCGAACGGTGACCAGGTAAACCTGAAATTCCAGCTGCTTTCCACATAGCATCAAATTTTTCTTGATGTGCTTCATCATTTAATAAGAAAGTTACATTCATGTTACTTCTGTCTTCTTTGACTGCTGCTCCTTTGAATAATGGATTTCTATCGATTTCAGTGTAAAGTAAATTTGCTTTTGCTTCGTTGATTTTTTCAATAGCGGCAATTCCACCTAAGTTTTTCAACCATTGCAACGTTAAAAGTGACGCATAAATAGGAAATACTGGAGGCGTATTGTACATACTTTCTTTGTCAATGTGTTGTTGGTAATCTAACATACTAGGAATAGTTCTTCCAGTTTTTCCTAAGATTTCTTTTTTTACAACTACCAATGTTGCACCTGCTGGTCCCATGTTTTTTTGAGCTCCAGCATAGATTAAATCAAGTTTTGAAAAATCTAAAACACGAGAAAAAATATCCGAACTCATATCGCAAACTAATGGAATATTTACTTCAGGAAACGATTTCATTTGGGTTCCAAAAATAGTGTTGTTACTAGTGCAGTGAAAATAATCTGCATCAGATGGAATAGTATATCCTTTTGGAATATGATTGTAATTTTCTGGTTTTGATGAAGCTACAACTACGGTTTCTCCAAAATGTTTGGCTTCTTTAATAGCGCCACTTGCCCAAGTTCCGGTGTCTAAATAAGCGGCTTTTCCGTCAACTTTCATTAAGTTGTAAGGCACCATTAAAAATTCTAAACTGGCTCCACCACCTAAAAATAATACTTCGTATCCTTTTCCTTCCAAGTTTAAAAGCTCTAAAACTAAAGCTCTAGCTTCTTCCATAACGGCTACGAAATCTTTACTGCGGTGTGAAATTTCTAAAATAGATAATCCTGAGTTGTTGAAATCTAAAATAGCTTGTGCTGATTTTTCGAATACTTCTTGCGGAAGTATACATGGACCTGCACTGTAGTTGTGTTTTTTCATTGTAGTTGTAGTTATTTATTTAAAGTTCAAATTTCGGAAATCTTAAATAAAAAATAGGTCTAAATACTACAATAATTATGAGATCTTATTAACAAAAACGATTTCGGAATCTTATTTCTTCTTTTTTAAAGTTTTTCGATTTGAATTCACTTTTGCTTCCAAATTAAAATTGGGTTCGTGTTTGTGTATTTCTTTCTCTTTTTGGATTTTGATGATTTTTGAAATTTTCATATTACAAATTATTTAAAAATGCCAAAGTGTCCACATTATCCGCATAATCCCAAAGTTTTGGTTGTTGGGTTTGCCCGAAAGTAACCGAATTTGGAATTAAGTCTTTTGAAACCACACATTGAATTTGTTCCGCATCAGCATTCAATCGAGTTGTGATTTCTTCTAAATTTTCGTAGAATTCATAGAAGACAGATGAAATAGGTGAGGCGTAACTCGTGTCTTCTTTAATCGTTAAAAACTCGTTATCTAATAATTGAAAATTACTCATCAAGAAAACTGCTTTGTTGTAATCGTAATTGTTCGCATATTTTTCATATTGAATCACATCACGATATTCGTACATTGCTTTAAAGAAATTATCAAAGTTGTAGTCTTTCGGTACAAAAAGTTTCGAAACATTACGACAACCTAATCCAAAATATCTAAAAATATCTTCGCCTAAACCTACTAAATCTTCAAAAGTTTCAGTTCCGTCTAAAACGGCAACCGAATTTCTGTTTTTACGAATGATACTTGGTTTGTCTTTGAAATAATATTCAAAATAGCGAGCCGTATTGTTGCTTCCTGTGGCAATTACGGCATCAAAACCTTCTAATTTTCCTTCAACAAACGTTATTTTTGAGTTAAGTTCAGGTTGAATCGCAATTAAATATTTTGCTAAAAATTTCAATAAATGTTGGTCGTTTGAAGACGTTTTTACCAATACATCATGACCAGAAATCAGAACTGAAAGAAAATCATGAAAACCCACTAACGGAATATTTCCTGCTAAAATTAATCCCACTTTCTTCGGTTCAATTTTTGAGAAATCATAGTTCGAAAGCCACTGATTTAGATTGTCCACGGTTAAGGCTTTTGCCCAAGATTGGACACTAAACTTTACTTGTTCAGGTGTAAACCAACCGTTGTGCGATTGTGAAAGTACAATCAAAGATGCAAAGTCATCAAAGAACAAATCGTTCTGTAAAACCGATGCTGCTTTAACGTTTCCTTCTTCAGAAAATTGACGTAAGAAATTCCCTAATTCAACAAAACTCGATTTTATTTCAATTTGTAACATTTGTAACTTGTTTATGTTTGGTTTACATTGTATTTTTGTAGCGCAAAATTAATCATAATATTAGAATATCACGTTTTTCTGAATTCTAATTTCTAAATACAAAAGCAAACATGGCAATTATAATAACAGACGAGTGTATCAACTGCGGGGCTTGCGAGCCAGAATGTCCAAATACAGCAATTTATGAAGGTGCTGATGATTGGAGATATAAAGATGGAACAAAATTAAGCGGAAAAGTAATTTTACCTGATGGAACTGAAGTCGATGCTGAAGCGGCTCAAACGCCAATTTCAGATGATATCTATTACATTGTTCCTGGAAAATGTACCGAGTGTAAAGGTTTTCATGAAGAGCCACAATGTGCTGCCGTTTGTCCAGTTGATTGTTGTGTGCCTGATGATAATCACGTAGAAAGCGAAGAAACACTTTTAAACAGACAATCATTTTTACATAATGAATAAAAAAAATCCTGATGAAAATCAGGATTTTTTTTTAAAGCAAAAATAATTTTATTTTGTTACTATATATTTTTGAAAAGATATGGTATCTGTTTTTGGATTGTAGGTTTCTAAAATTAAGTTGCCATCAACATCAAAATACCCAATTGCAGTTTTCTTTTTATTTTGGTAAATAAAGCTATTAGTAGTTGTTTTTCTTAAAAAAGCTTCTTCTTTTTTATCTTCAGATAACATACGATATCCTTTGCTATCTAATGCAACATTATATTTTTTACCTTTATAAGTATAATAAGATGAACGATCAACATCAACAGTTCTCGTCGATCCATCTGGATTAGTTATTGTTGTGGTAGTTTTTACCATTACAGGAGAATCCTTTAAATCCATATTAATGTTTTTTGGTTCCTGATTTTGCAATTCTATGTTCTGAACTTCTCTTGTATTTTCTTTTTTAATGTATGTTTTTTCTCCTTCAGAATCTTTAACCGTTGTAGTTGTTGTTTTAGTTTCGTCTTTAACATTAGTATTTTGACTTAACATCACATTTGTTGAAAATAGAAAAAGTAATCCAATTATTGCTGATTTCATAATGTATAGTATTAAAAATTAATAAGTTATAAAGGTAAAAGTTGCTCTTTAATTAATGTTACACAATAAACTAGAATTGTTACATATTTTCCAGTTGTTCCAAAATTCTAATAAAGCGGATTGAATTGAATAATTTGCTTTTTGTCAAACTTTGTGGCTTTCCAACTTTTAAACTATATTTGCACACTTTTAAAAATACATTCATAATGAAAGCAGGAATTGTAGGATTACCAAATGTTGGAAAATCAACTTTATTTAATTGTTTGTCAAACGCTAAAGCACAAAGTGCGAACTTTCCGTTTTGTACTATTGAGCCAAATATTGGTGTAGTAAACGTTCCAGATCCACGTATTGCTCGTTTAGAGGAATTGGTAAAACCAGAGCGTGTTCAAATGGCAACTGTTGATATCGTAGATATTGCAGGTTTAGTAAAAGGAGCAAGTAAAGGAGAGGGTTTAGGAAATCAATTCTTAGGAAACATTAGAGAATGTAACGCAATTATTCACGTTTTACGTTGTTTTGATAACGATAATATCGTGCACGTTGATGGAAATGTAAATCCAATTCGCGATAAAGAAACAATCGATATAGAATTGCAATTAAAAGATTTGGAAACAGTTGAAAAACGTTTGGAAAAAACCAATCGTGCAGCAAAAACTGGAAATAAAGAAGCACAAGCTGAAAAAGCGTTATTAGATAGAATTCGTGAAACATTATTAGCTGGAAAATCAGCTCGTACAGTAATTCCTCAAAATCAAGATGAGGTGGATATGATGGAAGAATTCCAATTAATTACCACAAAACCTGTTTTATATGTTTGTAATGTTGACGAAGCTTCGGCAGTAAACGGAAACAAATATGTTGACCAAGTACGTGAATTAGTAAAAGACGAACAAGCAGAAGTAATTATTCTTTCAGTAGGAGCAGAAGCCGATATTACCGAATTAGAAAGCTACGAAGAGCGTCAAGTATTCTTAGAAGATATGGGATTAACTGAGCCAGGTTCAGCAGTTTTAATTCGTGCAGCTTACAAATTATTAAAATTACAAACGTATTTCACGGCTGGTGTTAAGGAAGTTCGCGCTTGGACTATCAATATTGGAGATACAGCACCAAAAGCAGCAGGAGTAATCCACACCGATTTTGAAAAAGGATTCATCCGTGCAGAAGTTATTGCATTTGAAGATTTCTCAAACTACGGTTCAGAAGCTAAAGTAAAAGAAGCTGGAAAATTAAGAGTAGAAGGTAAAGAATACATCGTAAAAGATGGTGATGTAATGCATTTTAGATTTAATGTGTAAATATGAAGAGAGTCTTATTACTATTAATGATTCTTTTTTTTAGTTCGGTTTTCTCTCAAGAGAAGGTTAGATTGGGTATTCATTTAGGAGTAAATCATTATTCGTTGAGAGGAACTGAAGTTTTGGATAATGTAGATTCGAATTTTGGGTATGCAATTGGTTTAAATTTTGAATATAAAATTTCAAATAAATTTTTCTTATCGACTGATTTAATTTTTGAAAATAAACAAGTTGACTATAATTATGAATTTGATTATTGGTATTTAAATCCAGATGGATCTAATCAAGAATTTGTTCACTATAATGCAGTAACAAAAAGCTATTTTAATTTTTTAACATTACCAATTACTCTTAAGTACAAAATTGGAAATAAAAATCCTTACTTTATTAAAAGTGGTATTTACCTAGCTAAAATGCTTTCTCAAAAAGAAAAAACAGAATTCTCACCATCACTACCAGATTATTACAATATGTCTAGTGAGAACTTTCCTCTAGCTACGGAAATGGACAATCAAGACTATGGTTTAACATTTTCGATTGGGAAAGAATTTAAAATCAAAGATAAAAACTATTTAATTGTTGAGTTAAGAGATAATTTAGGATTTCATAATTCTGTATCAAGGCTTACAGCATATGGATATAGTAATCAAGAAATTAAAACAAATACGACAACTTTATTAATTCAATGGTCATTTGGATTATAGTTTCAAAATAAAATAAGCAAAACCGTTGAAGCCATTCAGCGGTTTTTTTGTGGCACAACATTTGTATCTGCAAATTAAAACAAACTACCATGAAAAAATATCTTATTCTAGCCTCATTTGCTTTGGCTATGGCTTCCTGTAAAGATTCAGGATTGCACAACAGTTTTATTTATTTTTCTGAAGCCCAACCCACAAATGTGGATGAGATTAATGAATTTCCAAAGAAGTTTGTTCGAACCTATACGATGGATTATTCACATCGTTTAGTAGTGCAACCCAAATGTGCTTACATTTTAGAAATAGAAACTTTAACCGCCTTAAAATCAGAATTGGATTCTATTCCCGAATTTGAATTGCGCAACAATCAGGTTTTCGATAAATCCGAAAATAAAAGTTATAAAACATTCATTAAAGGCGATACAATTGCGTTTGAAATAGAGCGTTTGGATACCATTTTCTCTTTTGCAGAAAACGAAATCGCTAAACAATATAAATCTTCATTGGTTTTAAATAAAGAAGTGGATGGAAAATACCAAACCAGTATTTTGAAATTATCCACTATTGGAGCAAGACACATTCAACTCGGAACCAAAAAAGATTTTACAAAGTTAAAGGCTGAATTAAAAATTCCCTTTGTGGCAGAAATGAAAGAAAACGACACGCTTCACGTAGTTTTAACACCTACTCGTGCCGATTTTAGAAAGTTATTGCGAAAAGAAGGATTTGAGTACGAAAGCAATTACTTGTTTAAATAAAAAGCTATGAAAATCATCAAAAAACTTCTGAAATACACTGTAATTTTTGTATTGTCATTGATGACTTATTTGCTCATTGTAACTTTGTTGTCTTTTGTTTCAGTAAATGAAGATTTTGCTGAAAACCAAAAAGAAATTCCAATTTACATTCTAACTAATGGTGTACACACCGATGTTGTTTTGCCTTTAAAAAGCGAATACTACGATTGGACCAACCAACTCAAACCAGAACATACTAAAGCAAAAGATTCTACGTATCAATATGCAGCTTTAGGTTGGGGCGATAAAGGTTTTTACTTAGAAACACCCACTTGGGAAGACTTAAAAGCAACTACGGCTTTGAAAGCAGCTTCTGGATTAAGTGCAACTGCAATGCATGTAACGTTTTATAAAGATTTGAAAGAAAGTAACTCTTGTAAAAAACTTCAAATTTCTTCCGATAATTACAAAAAGTTGATTCTGTTTATTAATGAATCTTTCCAAACCAAATCAGGGGAATTTCTAAAAATTGAAACCGATGCCGTTTACGGAAAACACGATGTTTTTTATGAAGCCAATGGAAGTTACTCGCTATTTTATACTTGCAATTCTTGGGCAAATCAAGCCTTAAAAGCAGCCAATCAAAAAGCCGCACTTTGGACAATTTCTGATAGTGGAATTTTTAGGCATTATAACTAAATTTGGAGTATGGATTTTGTCAAAAAATATAAGTTAAGAATTCTTTCAATTCTGTCTGTTTTATTCTTGTTTTTACCATTCGTAAAGCAATGTGATAATGTTGAATATGTAAATTCAAATCCTATTTGTGATGGATGTAAAGTGTCAGCTGATTCTCAAAGTTTATTATCCGACATTATTTTTTATTTAAAAGTTTACTTTGTAGAAGAAAGTAAATCTGTTATTGACTTAACTTTTCAAATTAAAGATCTTTTTGGTGTAAATATTTTAAATGATTTAGGGGTGTTTTTGTTGTTTCTTTCTTCTATATTTTCAATTTTATTGGTTTTGTTTTCATTGTTTGGGTCATATAAAATTTTCAATAATAAGTTTAAAAATACTTCAAAAGTATATTTAATTAACTTGATTTTGATTTTACTTATTATGCTTATAAATGGATATGCTTTTATTGATAGAATTGGTCAAATAAAAATTGGTTTTTATTTATTATTAATTACAAATTTTTACCTTTTCCGTCATTTCAGGAAGTTAAAGATTGATAAATAATTTGTCTTTTTTCTTTCCTCTTTTTTCTATCTTCTTAACCATATTTTGTCAATAACTTCTCGGTTTCTGGCTTCCAATCTTTGGAGATATGTGCTATATTGCACAAAATCCAAAATCTATCTATGTTAGAGCAAAATCAATATACCGAAGACAATATACGTTCCCTCGATTGGAAAGAACACATTCGTATGCGTCCTGGTATGTATATCGGAAAACTTGGTGATGGTTCGTCGCCCGATGATGGTATTTATATTTTATTAAAAGAAGTATTGGATAACTGTATCGATGAATTTGTCATGGGTGCAGGAAAAACCATAGAAGTTACCATCAAAGATAAACTCGTTACGGTGCGCGATTATGGTCGAGGTATTCCGTTAGGAAAAGTAGTTGATGTAGTTTCCAAAATGAATACGGGTGGAAAATATGACTCCAAAGCCTTCAAAAAATCGGTAGGTTTAAATGGTGTCGGTACAAAAGCCGTAAATGCACTTTCCAATTATTTCCGAGTAGAATCGGTACGTGATAACCAACAAAAAGTAGCGGAATTCTCTGCAGGAAATCTAACCTTAGAAGAAGACGTTCAAGAAACAACCAAGCGTAAAGGAACAAAAGTTTCGTTTGTTGCCGATGAAGCGATTTTCAAGAACTACAAATACCGTAATGAGTATATCATCAAGATGCTCAAAAATTACTGTTATCTAAATACGGGATTAGTCATTTATTACAATGGTGAAAAGTATTTTTCAGATAACGGTTTAAAAGACTTATTAGAAGAAGCCATTCACGAAGACGATATGGTGTATCCAACGATTCATTTGTTGGGCGACGATATCGAAGTGGCTATTACACACAGTAAATCGCAATATTCAGAAGAATATCATTCGTTTGTTAACGGACAAAATACTACGCAAGGAGGAACGCATTTAGGTGCTTTTCGTGAGGCGATTGTAAAAACCATCAAAGAGTTTTACAACAAACCTTTTGAAGCTTCGGATATTCGTAAATCGATTGTTTCTGCAGTTTCGGTTAAAGTGGAAGAACCAGTATTCGAATCGCAAACCAAAACCAAATTAGGTTCTACCGATATTGGTCCGAATGGGCCTTCGGTGCGTTCGTTTGTGAATGATTTTATCAAAACTAAGTTAGATAATTTTTTACATAAAAATCCAGAAGTTGCCGATGCGTTATTGCGTAAGATTTTACAAGCTGAACGCGAACGTAAAGAACTTTCGGGCATCAGAAAATTAGCCAAAGATCGCGCTAAAAAAGCCAGTCTGCATAATAAAAAATTACGCGATTGTCGTGTGCATTTAACTGATGCTAAAAACCCAAGAAGTTTAGAAAGTACGCTTTTTATTACCGAGGGAGATTCGGCTTCGGGTTCCATTACCAAAAGTCGTGATGTAAATACACAAGCGGTTTTTAGTTTACGTGGTAAGCCGTTGAATTCGTATGGAATGACCAAGAAAATTGTGTATGAAAACGAAGAATTCAATTTATTACAAGCCGCATTAAACATCGAGGAAGACATGGGCGATTTACGTTACAACAATATCGTAATTGCAACCGATGCCGATGTCGATGGTATGCACATTCGCTTGTTGTTGATTACGTTTTTCTTGCAGTTTTTCCCAGAGTTGATTAAAGACGGACATTTGTATATTTTACAAACGCCTTTGTTCCGTGTGCGAAATAAAAAAGAAACGATTTATTGCTACAGCGAAGAAGAACGAGTAAACGCCATTGAAAAACTAAAGCCAAAACCAGAAATCACCCGATTCAAAGGATTAGGGGAAATTTCACCAGATGAGTTCAAGCATTTCATTGGGCAAGACATTCGATTAGATCCTGTTATGTTAGATAAAGCCACTTCTATCGAAACCTTGTTAGAGTTCTACATGGGTAAAAATACTCCAGACCGCCAAGAGTTTATCATTAACAATTTGAAAGTGGAATTGGATGTGGTGGAGAAAAATTAGTGTTCAGTGTTCAGTTTATAGTGAGCAGTGATTTTGAATTAAAAAAGTATACTGAAAATAATTCAGCATAAAAATGAAAGACGAAGAAGAAGATAACATCATTCCAAACGAAGACGAAAATTTCGATAACCAAGACAGTCCCGCTAACGAGGAAGGTTTTGACGATATTCGTGTTTCAACGGGACATCATTTTTACGAAAACAACGAAAACCCAGAAGATACCATTACCAAAGTTACAGGAATGTACAAAGATTGGTTTTTGGACTACGCTTCGTATGTAATTCTAGAACGTGCAGTTCCAGCGATTGAAGACGGTTTTAAACCGGTGCAACGTCGTATTATGCACTCCATGAAAGAGTTAGATGATGGTCGTTACAATAAAGTAGCCAATATCGTTGGTCACACCATGCAGTATCACCCACACGGAGATGCGAGTATTGGTGACGCCATGGTGCAAATTGGGCAAAAAGACCTAATCATCGACATGCAAGGAAACTGGGGAAATATCTTAACAGGAGATAGTGCCGCAGCTTCCCGTTACATTGAAGCCAGAATTTCAAAATTTGGTCACGATGTGTTGTATTCGCCAAAAATCACCGAATGGGGAATGTCATACGATGGTCGTCGTGCGGAACCGATTAATCTTCCAGTGAAGTTTCCATTGCTGTTAGCTCAAGGCGCAGAAGGTATTGCAGTAGGTTTATCGACCAAAGTGTTACCTCACAATTTTAACGAATTAATAGACTCGTCTATCAAAATATTAAAAGGGAAACCTTTTACCTTATTTCCCGATTTTCCAACCGCAGGTATTGCTGATGTTTCCAATTATAATGATGGATTACGTGGTGGCCGTGTGCGTGTGCGTGCAAAAATTGGGCAGTTAGACAAACAAACTTTGGTGATTACCCAAATTCCGTTTTCAACCAATACGTCAACATTGATTGATAGTATTCTGAAAGCCAATGAAAAAGGGAAAATAAAAATCAAGAAAATTGAAGACAACACGGCTGCTGAGGTTGAAATTTTAATTCATTTGCCAGCTGGTGTTTCACCTGATAAAACAATTGATGCCTTGTATGCGTTCACGGCTTGTGAAACTTCGGTGGCGCCTTTAGGTTGTGTGATTGCAAATCATAAACCATTGTTTATTGGGGTTTCGGATATGTTGAAAATTTCGACCAACAGAACGGTAGATTTGCTAAAACGCGAATTGGAAATTCAGTTAGACGAATTAGAAAATAAATGGCATTTCTCTACGTTAGAAAAGATTTTCATTCGTGAAGAAATGTACATCGACTTCAAATTGTATTCCGACAGAGAATCGTTGTACAAATATATGTATGATCGATTTGAGCCGTTTTTAAAATCATTTGTTCGTGAAATTAATGATGATGATTTACAAAAATTAACGCAAATTCCAATGATTCGTATTACACGTTTCGACTCGGATAAAGCGGATGAAGCGATTTCGAAATTGGAAGCCGAAATGGAACAAGTGAAGTATCATTTGGATCATATTATTGATTATACAATTGATTTCTTCCAAAAACTAAAAGACAAATACGGAAAAGGACGCGAGCGTCAAACCGAATTAAGAAGTTTTGATAATATTGAGGCTACGAAAGTGGTTTTACGAAACACAAAATTGTATGTAAATCGTGAAGAAGGTTTCTTTGGAACAGGTTTAAAGAAAGACGAATATGTTGCCGATTGTTCGGATATCGATGATGTAATTGTATTCCTTCGCGATGGAAAAATGATGGTAGCGAAAGTAGATGATAAAAAATTCGTTGGGAAAGATATTATTCACATCGCTGTTTTTGACAAAAACGACAAACGAACCATTTACAACATGATGTATCGTGATGGTAAAAACGGTTCGACTTTTATCAAACGTTTCAATGTTTCTGGGGTAACTCGTGATAAATTTTACGATTTAACACAAGAAAAACCAGGTTCAATGGTGTCGTATTTCTCTGCCAATCCAAATGGAGAAGCCGAAGTGGTTACGATTTTATTACGTCAAGTAGGTAGTGTGAAAAAACTGAAATGGGATGTTGATTTCTCAGATATTGCTATCAAAGGAAGAGCTTCACGTGGAAATACGGTAACCAAATATCCAATCAAAAAAATTGAGTTAAAAGAGAAAGGAATTTCGACTTTACGACCAAGAAAAGTTTGGTTTGATGATACGGTGCAACGATTAAATGTCGATGGAAGAGGTGAGTTATTAGGCGAATTTCGTCCAAATGATCGTTTGTTGATTGTGAACCAATCTGGAAAGCTAAAAACCATTATTCCAGAATTAACAACGCATTTTGACGAAGACATGATTGTGTTGGAAAAATGGAATCCAAATAAACCTGTTTCGTGTATTTATTACGATGGCGAAAAAGACCGTTATTTTGTAAAACGTTTCTTGGTTGAAAACGAAAATAAAGAAGAAATTTTCATCACCGAACACGAAAAATCGCAATTAGAAATTGTTTCTACTGATTGGCGTCCGGTTGCTGAGGTAATTTATGCTAAAGTAAAAGGCGTTCAAAAGGAAAATCAAATTGTTGATTTAGAACAATTTATTGCGGTTAAAGGAATCAAAGCTTTGGGTAACCAATTAACTGCTGATAAATTAAAACAGATTAATTTATTAGATCCGTTGCCTTACGAAGAACCTGAAGTTATTGCTCCAGAAGAAATGGAAGTTAAAGACAGTGTTGATATTACAGACTTCAATATAGAATTAGACGACGACGGACAAATAACGTTGTCTTTAGATTAAAATTAAAAGATGTTCGAAAGGTTTTATGTTTTTTGTCATGCTGAATTCATTTCAGCATCTAAATTTTAGAAACTGAAACAAGTTCAGTTTGACAGGGAATGAACTTTTTTGAACATCTTTTTTATTTGATTTTTATCATATTTTTTAAAAATTTCATTCGCTAACTTTACTATAAATTATAACACAACAACTAATGTCAACATTTCCATCAGACATTGAAATTGCGCAAAATGCAACCATGTCTCACATTAAAGAAATCGCCAATAAAATCAATATTTCAAACGACGATTTAGAATATTATGGCAAATATAAAGCCAAATTACCTTTACACTTACAACAAGAAAATCCAAAAGGAAAACTAATTTTAGTTTCAGCCATGTCACCAACTAAATATGGTGAAGGAAAAACAACCATGTCAATTGGTTTAACCGATGGTTTAAATTACATCGGTAAAAAAGCGATTGCGGTTTTGAGAGAACCATCTCTTGGACCTGTTTTTGGTTTAAAAGGCGGTGCTGCTGGCGGTGGTTATGCCCAAGTTTTGCCAATGGAAGATATTAATTTGCATTTTACAGGAGATTTCTCTGCGATTGAAAAAGCGAATAATTTGCTTTCGGCGATGATTGATAATAATCTGCAAAATCAGAAATATTCTTTGAATTTAGATCCACGAACAATTGCTTGGAAACGAGTGATGGATATGAACGATCGTTCGCTTCGTCAAATTATCATTGGAGTTGGAGGAAAAACAAACGGGATGTTACGAGAAGACGGTTTCAATATTACACCCGCTTCTGAAGTGATGGCGATTTTGTGTTTGGCAAAAGATTTAGAAGATTTGAAACTTCGTTTAGGAAATATTTTTATTGGGAAAACGTTTGATGGAAAGCCTGTTTTTGCTCGCGATTTGAATGCAGTAGGAGCAATGACTGTTTTGTTGAAAGATGCTATTAAACCTAATTTAGTACAAACTTTAGACGGAAATCCTGCTATTTTACATGGTGGACCTTTTGCGAGTATTGCGCAAGGAACGAATACTGCAATTGCTACCAAAATGGGATTATCGTTAGGTGATTATGTAGTTACAGAAGCTGGTTTTGGTGCCGATTTAGGTGCCGAAAAATTCTTGCATATTAAATGTGAACAAGTTGGTTTAAAACCTGATGCTGTTGTTTTAGTGGCTACTTTGAGAGCAATAAAACATCATGCCGGAATGAGCGAATATGAATTGAAAGTACCAAAAGTAGCTGCGATTGAAAGTGGTTTTTGTAATTTAGAAAAACATATCGAAAACATTCAGAAATTTGGACTTAATCCTGTGGTTTGTGTGAATGCTTTTCCAGATGATACACAAGCAGAATATGATAAATTGAAAGAATTATGTGCTGCAAAAGGTGTAACCGCAATTGTAAGTACAGCTTTTGTTGAAGGCGGAAAAGGTTCGGCTGAATTGGCTTCGAAAGTCATTGCAGAAATAGAAGCTGGTAAAGCAAATTACAAACCGCTTTATGTGCCTTCGGATAGTATTGAACATAAGATAAAAACGGTTGCTACGGAAATTTATGGTGCCAATACGGTAGATTTTTCCCCAAAAGCAAAAACACAATTAAAAATGATTAACGATTTAGGTTTTAGTCATTTTTCGGTTTGTATGGCCAAAACACCAGCAAGTTTTTCGGACAATGAAAAGTTAATTGGTCGCCCAACGAATTTTGATATTACGGTTCGTGAATTTGAAATTGCGAGTGGTGCTGGATTTATTGTACCGCTTTTAGGTGAAGTAATGCGAATGCCTGGTTTACCTGCTGTTCCAAACGCAGAACGAATTGATATTGATAATGAAGGAAGAATTACGGGATTGTCTTAACACTTATATTCTATAAATAAAAATGTCCCGATATTTTCGGGACATTTTTTTATATAATAACTTTATAATTAGTTTTTCTTACGCATCTTCATATTGATGAATTCTACCGCTAAAGAGAACGCAATTGCAAAATACAGATAGCCTTTTGGAACTGCACCTACGTGTTGACCCGCTAATTCGGCATGCGATAAGTGCATACTTTCGGTAATTAACATAAATCCGATTAAGATTAAGAAAGCTAATCCTAAAATTTGGATTGATGGATTGGCATTTACGAAATTTCCAACAGGAACTGCAAATAACATCATAACTCCCACAGAAATAACAACAGCTGTAATCATAATTACTAACGCGCCTTCGATGCCATTTGTCATACCTACTGCGGTTAAAATACTATCTACAGAGAAAATAATGTCGATTAATAAAATTTGACCAATAACGCTTCCAAATGATTTGGTTGCCGAAGTTTTTAGTTCTTTTTCTTCTTCGCCTTTATGATCTACTTTTTCGTGAATTTCTTTTGTACTTTTATAGATTAAGAACAATCCTCCAAGTAGTAATATCAAGGCTTGACCTGTAATTTCAGCTGAGAACCAACCAAAATCGAAGCTGAACCATGGCGCTTTCATGGCAATTAAAATCGTAATTCCGAAAAGTAATGCAATACGCATGAACATAGCTAGGAATAATCCAATTCGGGTTGCTCTTTTACGTTTTTCTTCTGGTAATTTTCCAGTAACAATCGAAATAAAAATGATGTTATCGATACCTAAAATGATTTCTAAAAAAGTAAGTGTTAAAAGTGCTATCCAAGCATCTGGGTTTAAGAAAACTTCCATTTATATAGTGTTTAAATTGTATTATACGTTGATTAATACTGTTTTGTTACAGTGCCACGTTGTTTTTTTGAATCGCCTACAAAAGAATATTCAAAAGTGTATGAATCGGAGCTAGTTGTCAAAATTTTCATTTGAACTGGTTTTTTTTCTTCCCGGTTTTTGGGATTCGTATTTTGAATAATGTATTCGCAATCATTAGTCCATCGAACTTTAAAAGTATCTATTTTTCCTTCGTAACTTTCTATTTGAATGGAATCGTTTCTTTCAAAAGTACTCGTGTATTTTTTACCTTCGATTTCAGTTTCGGATGTAAATTTACCAGTTTTAAAATCCGTACAATTACGTTCTTGGTTGTAGCACGATGTTAGTAATGTAAGTAGTAATAAACTGCAAATAGAATATTGTATTTTGAATTTCATAATTGATTTTTGATATTGAATTTGTTATTGCCCTTGTTTATCTCCATCAAACATACTTTTTACCAAGGTAGTAATTCCTTTAAAAATTAAAAACATAGCCGATAAAGCAATTATGATTCCTAATCCTAAAATGTATGGATATAATGGATGTTTTTCGTTTTTAAAGGCACTATTAATAACGATTGGACCAAGAAACAATAATGGCAAAGCACCTGAAAGATATTTTACTCCTTTTGCTAATATGTTTTTATCTGTTGCCATTAGAAATTAATTTGAATGCCAAAACCATTGGAATTATTCACAATATTCAATTCGAAATTATCGCCTAATGTTTTCTTTTCGTCTTTTAATCCTTGATTGTATATATCAACGCTTTCTTGTACCATTTTTTTTCTTCCTGATAAAATGGGAATAGAAATTGCCATTAAACCAACACCTGCGTAAGTTATCCCAGTTGGATATTTAACGTCAGAAGTTAATCCCATTGCTAAATCTGCTACAGTTCCACCAATACCTAAACCAAGTAAAAACCCGCCGAGTGACTCTTTTGTTTTTGCTTTTTTAAATAAATGCAATGCTTTTAAATCGGTTTCCATTACTTTCTTAGTTTCAAAAGAAGATAATTGTTCACCTGCTTGATAAATTTTCCCATTATTATACTCTAATTTTTGAGCAAAAGACATTGAAAAACCGAATATTGTTAGGATTAAAAATAATTGTTTCATACCTATTTATATTTATTGTTGTTGTAAAAATCTACTGCACTTCTAACACTTCCATGCGTGTTTAATAATTGATTGGCTTCTTCGTAACTTACCGGAATTTCCTCCATAATCATTCTCGTGCCTCTATCGATTAATTTGGTGTTGCTTAATTGCATGTCGACCATTTTGTTGCCTTTTACTTTGCCCAATTGTATCATAGTTGCGGTCGAAATCATGTTTAAAACCAACTTCTGAGCCGTTCCAGCTTTCATTCGACTGCTTCCTGTAACAAATTCAGGGCCTACTACCACATCAATCGGAAATTTAGCCGTTTTTGATAATGGACTTTCGGCATTACAACTAATACTTCCTGTGCTGATGTTATTTTGATTACACATTTCCAAACCACCAATTACATAAGGTGTGGTTCCCGAAGCAGCAATTCCAACTACAACATCATTTTCATTGATATTCCATTGTTGTAAATCTTTCCAAGCTTGTTCTCGGTCATCTTCAGCAAATTCTACTGCTTTTCTAATGGCAGTGTCGCCACCAGCAATAATTCCAATTACCAAATCAAAAGGAACTCCAAAAGTAGGCGGACATTCCGATGCATCTACAATTCCTAAACGCCCTGAAGTTCCTGCTCCAATGTAAAACAAACGACCTCCTTGTTTCATTTTCGAAACGATTTCAGTCACTAATTTTTCAATTTGTGGCAATGCTTTTTCTACGGCTAACGGTACGGTTTTGTCTTCGTTGTTGATATTCGTCAACAAATCACTAACCGACATTTTTTCTAAATGTTCGTATTTGGAAGCTTGTTCAGTGGTTTTGGTAAAGTTCATGCGATTATTTTAAAACGTGATGTGCTAAAACATTTTGCACATCATACACATTAACTGATTTATTAAATTGTTTCACGATACTCGGATGAGCTTCGCTTGAAACCCAAATTTTCAATTCGGCTTCTAAGTCAAAAGTGCCTGCCGTTTCTACACTGAAACGTGAAATGCTTTTATAAGTAATGGATTTATATTCTATTTTACTGCCTGTAATTCCTTGTTTTTCAATTAGAATTAATCGTTTGTTAGTGAAAATAAAAGTATCGCGAATTAGTTTGAAACCCAATTCGATTTCTTCACCTGTAATTAAAAGTTTGCCATAATCTTTCACTAAAGTTTCTTGATTTACAGCACCTGCATTGCCAAGTAGCGCAGAAAATAATCCCATATCAATTGTTTTAAATGTTCTTCAAATTTAACTAAAAACTACATATGTTTTATGTGTTTATCGCTTTTTAATGCGAATGCCCCATTTCAATTATGTAAGCCAAAACAAAGCCAAAGACAATCATGGTAATTTTTGCCAAATTGAATTTATGTCCTTCGTTACTTTCAAAAATAATAGTAGACGAAATATGAAATAAAATTCCAACTACCACAGCCGAAATTTCCTTTGAATAATGTTGGGCAAAATGCATTTGTTCCGCTAATAAAGTTCCTAGTGGAGTCATTAATGCGAAGGAAAACATGAAAGCAAAAATCATCATTTTATTCATCTTCGCATTTACGAAAAATAAGGTCAAAATAATGGCAATAGGGAAGTGGTGTACTGCAATTCCGTAGGCTAAATTGTTGTTTTCGTGAATTGGAAAACCTTCTAACAAGGCGTGAATACACAAACTAATAAATAACAACCACGGAATGTGATGCAATTCGTTATGTTCATCAGTGTGTACGTGAACGTGACCGTGTTCGGCACCTTTTGAGAAAAATTCCAATAAGATTTGGAACAATATTCCAATCATGATGAAAACACCAACCGGTAAAATGGCATGAGCTTCTTCGCCTTCGTGAACGTGATTATGTCCTTCGCTAAATAATTCGGGAAGTAGGTGTAAAACGGTAAGCGAAAGTAAAAACGCACCACTAAACGCCAACAATAACTTGATGTTTTTTTTCTTTTGCGGTTTTAAAAACAAAGCGATTAAAAACCCTAAAATAACGGCTGAAAAGGTGATGATATATTGCATTATTTAAAAATCATAATTAAACGTTCGGATTGTGTTTTAAAGAATTTTCGCAATTTATAATCGCCAAAAATATCCAACAAATAAATGCCAGCTTCTTCCATGATTTTCTCGAAATCTTCTAAACGAAGGGCTTGTACTTTTTCGGTGAAATGAAACTTTTCGCCTTTATCTTCAAAATCAATTTCTTTGTAAACGTAGCCGTCTTTTAAGTAACGTTTGATATGAAAATCAATTCCATCTACCGATTTTAGTTCATCGGCAACTAAATTTTCCAATACATAATCCACATTCATAAAATCAATCACAGCAAAACCTGTTTCAGTTAAACTGTTGTGAATGGCTTTAATGGTTTTGTAATTGTCGGCATCGTCTTCAAAATAGCCAAAACTGGTGAACAAATTGAAAATAGCATCGTACTTTTCGTTACACGTTTCGCGCATATCGTGAACCTTGAAATGCAGTTTTTCATTGGCAAACTCAGACGCTTCTTTAATACTGTTTTCAGATAAATCAGCACCCGTAACATCAAAACCAAGTGAATTTAAGTAAATGGCATGACGCCCTTTTCCACAAGCTAAGTCTAAAATTTTAGCGTCTTCTGGAAGGTTTAAATAATGCGTTAAATTGTCCATTAACAATTGCGCTTCTTCGTCGTTGCGTTCCTTGTATAAAATGTGATAATATTCGGTATCAAACCAAGATTCGAACCAATTTTCTGATACAGGCTTTTGAATTTCTGACATTTATTCTTTTTCTGACAAATTAATCTTGCAAATTTAATGTATTTTTGCACGATAATTCAATTAATACGAATATTGATTTTTAATTTCGGAAATCAAATTTAAAAATAATAGTAAGGAAAAGGAAATTACTATTTTAAAGAAAAGTAAATGGAAAATTATAAAATGACAGTCAAAACCTTCTTTGGTTTTGAAGAAATATTAGCTAGAGAATTACAAATTCTTGGCGCACAACAAGTGGAAATTGGAACACGTGTGGTGAGTTTTAAAGGTGATAAAGGATTTATGTACAAAGCCAATTTGGCACTTCGTACAGCTTTAAAAATCTTAAAACCGATTAAAACGTTTAAAGCGCATAACGACAAAGCATTGTATGAAGGCATTAGAGCGATTGATTGGTCGGATTACTTGACGGAGCACAATACTTTTTTAGTAGAAACTACATTGCATTCTGAAAACTTTAATCACAGTCAGTTTGTGGCTTTGAAAACTAAAGACGCGATTGTAGATCAATTTAGAGATTTGAACGGAAAGCGTCCAAGTATTGATAAAGATTTCCCAGATTTACAAATTCATGTACACATTGATAGAGATAATGTGACGGTTTCGTTAGATTCTTCAGGCGCTTCGTTACACCATAGAGGTTATCGTACGGCTACCAATATTGCGCCTATCAACGAAGTTTTAGCAGCAGGAATGTTGATTTTATCGGGTTGGGAAGGGAAAAGTCATTTCTTAGATCCAATGTGTGGTTCAGGAACTATATTGGCAGAAGCAGCAATGATTGCATGTAACGTTCCAGCGAATATTAATCGTAAGGAATTTGGTTTTGAGAAATGGAAAGATTGGGATGCGGAATTGTTTGATAACATTATGGAATCGTTATTAAAGAAAACACGCGAATTTCATTACACGATTACAGGGTATGACAAAGCGCCAAGTGCGGTTGCTAAAGCAAAAGATAATGTTAGAAATGCCAATTTAGACGAATATATTACAATTACCAATGAAAACTTCTTTGATTCTAAAAAAGAAACCGAAGGACCATTGCACATGGTTTTCAATCCGCCTTATGGAGAGCGTTTGGATATTGATATGGAGCGTTTTTACAGAGAAATTGGAGATACGTTAAAACAAAATTATCCGAATACCAACGCTTGGTTTATTACTGCCAATTTAGAAGCTTTGAAATTTGTAGGGTTAAAACCTAGTAGAAAGATTAAACTTTTCAATGGTAAGTTAGAAGCCCGTTTGGTGAAATACGAAATGTATGAAGGCAGCAAGAAAGGGAAGTATATGAATGGTGAGGAATAGATTGGAGTAATTAGTAAAAAGGGATAAGGGATTAGTCATCGATTCAACAATTTATCGATTTAACAATTAAACATTATAAACAATGAGTAAAAAAGTAAAATCATTTATATATAACTTCTTAGGATTTAGTGTGTTTTATATTCCTGCTTATTTATTAGTTATGAATTATTCGCATTTGCAGGGTTTGTGGATAGCTGGAACTGCTTTTATGGTGTCGTTAATTTTGGCGCCTAAGTTTCAAGCGGTCAAAACTCATGATGGTGAAAAAATCTTTATGAAATGGCTTTTTGTAAGCGGTGTAAAAGAGGTAAAATAAGTTTGTTTTACACATTAGGTTAAAAAATATAGATTGGCTATCTGCTGAAATTCAGAGTTTTGTAAAAAAGTGCATAAAAAATGTTATTTTTTGTTCTTAAAACGCTTGCAGAAATAAAAAAACGTTCTATATTTGCACTCGCAATACGGAAATGATTGCACGACTTATTGGAGAAATGGCAGAGTGGTCGAATGCGGCAGTCTTGAAAACTGTTGACTGTAACAGGTCCGGGGGTTCGAATCCCTCTTTCTCCGCTGAAAAAATCCTAAACGGTATCAAAACCCTGTAAATCTTATGATTTACAGGGTTTTTTCTTTTGCAGACATATCAAATTATTCATTCAATCTTATTTAAATCGAGATAAAATCGAGACCCAAGAAAATTTAAAAATTAGGGTCTCGCTAAATTACCTCAACACTTGCAAACATTAGGTTCAACGACATGTTCAATAACTCGTTCAGTCAGTAAACATCTTGTTTGATTTGAAGAAGAAAATTAAATTGAATAATAATTAATTGGTCACCACAATGAAAACAAAAATCACACTTCACTTTTATGCTAAAAGCACAAAAGCCAATTCAAACGGACTACTTCCAATTTATGTAAGACTAACAGTCGATGGTAAACGATTAGAGTTTAGCACCAAAAAGTTTGTAGAAAAATCAAAATGGTCTAGCGAACTATCTAAAATGAAAGGTACAACGGAAGAAGCTCGTTCAATCAATAGTTACCTTGATTTGATGAAATCTAAAGTATTAGATGCACAAATGGAACTACTCCACCGAAATGAAGCTTTATCAATTGAAAACTTTAAAAATAAATTGATTGGTAATGAAGAACGTCAAAGAATGTTAGTTCCCATCTTCCAAGACCATAACAACAAAATAAAAGAATTGGTAGGTAAAGAATATGCACCAGGAACATTAGAACGTTACATAACATCTTTAAAGCATACCATTGAGTTCATGCAATGGAAATACAATATTTCTGATATAGATATTACAAAGGTTGATCACGCTTTTATTACCGATTATGAATTCTGGTTACGAAGTGTTAGAAATTGTGCAAATAACACAGCAGTTAAATACATCAAGAACTTCAATAAAATAATTAAGATATGTTTGGCCAATGACTGGCTTGATAAAAATCCTTTTGCAAACTATAAGTCGAAAGTTAAAGAAGTAGAACGTGTTTATTTATCTGAAGAAGAAGTTCAATCCATAATTGAAAAAAACTTCAAAACAGAACGACTTTCTTTAGTTCGCGATATCTTCCTTTTTAGCTGCTTTACTGGTTTGGCTTACATTGATGTCAAAAACCTAACAAAATCGCATATAAGCTATGGAATCGATGGTGAGAAATGGATATTTACACATAGACAAAAAACGGAATCAGCTTCAAAAATTCCAATTCTTCCTGTTACACAAATGATAATCGATAAATACGAGAATCATCCACAAAGTAACAATCAAGAAAAATTACTACCAATCTTATCCAATCAAAAAATGAATGCCTATTTAAAGGAAATAGCAGCTGTTTGCGAGCTAGAAAAAGAATTAACCTTCCACATTGCCCGTCATACTTTTGCGACAACTGTAACGCTTACAAACGGAGTTCCAATTGAAAGTGTTAGCAAAATGCTTGGGCATAAAAATTTAAGAACAACACAACACTATGCAAAAGTTTTGGATAGAAAAGTAAGTGATGATATGAAGATATTGAAAGATAAATTCACTGTTCTAAATAATCGCCAATTAAATAAAAATGTAATTTCTAGTTGAATATTAATCAAATTATAAATAAATAATTTATGTTAAATAAATCTTAAATAAGATTTAATAAATATATTTTCAATAAATTTGTTAACCAAATAGTTAAATCACATAGTTAAACATTATGAATAATAAAGAATTAGAAAATACTGAAACTGAAATATTAAATGCAGCAAAGGAAGTTTTTCTACAGAAAGGAATGGCTGGAGCAAGAATGCAAGAAATTGCAGATAAAGCCAATATAAATAAGGCATTATTACATTATTATTATAGAAGTAAACAACTTTTATTCGAAGCAGTTTTTAAAAGTGCTTTTAAATTGTTAGCTCCTCAATTAAATAGAGTGTTGAATGACGACACCGATTTATTTGAAAAAATAAGAAAATTTACAGAGAATTATGTCGCATTTGTAATCAAACATCCCTATTTGCCAAATTTTGTAATACAAGAGTTAAGTAAAAATCCTGATTTTATACAAAAACTTCGTGCAGAAAAAAACTTCCCTACAATTGATAAATTTAAAATTCAGGTTAATGAAGCGATAGATAAAGGCATTATTAAACCAATTGAAGCAGAACAATTGTTTATTAATATTATATCCTTAAATATTTTTCCATTTATAGGTGAACCTCTATTAATGGCACTTGTAAATATGGACAAAGAAAGCTACAAGAAATTATTAAAAAAACGTAAAACGGAAGTATCGGAGTTTATTATTAATTCAATAAAAATTTAAATTATGAAAAATAATTTAGTAACAATATTGCTTCTAATTTTAACTATTAGTTCTTATGCCCAACAAAAACTAACGATTGAAGAATGTTATGCTTTTGCAGAAAAAAATTATCCCATTGCTAAACAAACAAATTTTTTGCAACAGAAAACATCGTTTGAAATAGATGCTCTAAATAAAGCAAAATTACCTAAAATAGACATAAACGCACAGGCAACTTACCAATCAGATGTAATTGGATTACCTACTTCTTTACCTGGTGTAGAGCCAATAAATAAAGACCAATATAGAGCCACTTTAGATGTAAATCAATTACTTTATAATGGAGGAATGATTAATGCAAACACCAAATTAAAAGAAGCTCAAATGCTTACACAGCAACAACTAGTTGCTGTTAATTTGTATCAACTTAAATCTCGTATCAATTATTCATACATGATGATTTTGTTATGGCAAGACCAAAGAGAATTATTATTAGCCAAACAAAGCACTATCCATTCAAAAATAAAAGAAGTAAAATCAGGTGTGAAAAATGGTGCTATGTTGCCTTCATCTGAACAAGTTTTAGAAGCTGAATTGTTAAAATTAGAACAGGCATTAACTGAAAATACATTTCAACGAATAAAAGAACTTCAAAATTTAGCCGGTTTAACTTCAACAACTATAAAAGAAAACTCTGTTTTAGAAAGACCAAGTACTACTTTAGAAACAAACGGAGTACGACCTGAAATGAAATTTTTTGAACTGCAACAAGATCAAATAGAAGCTTCTAAAAATATAATTTCAAAATCAAATTTACCAAAATTAAACGCTTTTGGACAAGCTGGTTATGGAAATCCTGGTTTAAATATGCTTAATAATTCATTTGATGACTTTTATATGGTTGGTTTAAAATTGAATTGGAATGTATTTGATTGGAATAAATCAAAATCGGAGAAACAAGCTTTAGATATTGCAAAAGAAATTGTTACAACTGAAAAAGAAACTTTTGAAACCAATAATCAAATGCAATTAAACGAATTAAAATCTGAAATTTCTAAACTAGAAACCATTATTAAAACGGATTCTCAAATTATTCTGTTGCGTGATAAAGTTGTTCAATCATCCGATTCTCAAATGCGAAACGGTGTAATCACAACATCTGAATATGTAACAGAATTAAATCAACTTTTTGATGCTAAAACCAATCAAAAAGTACATCAAACACAATTAGAATTGGCTAAAATAAATTATCAAACTATTAAAGGAACCCATTAAGATGAAAAAAATTATATTATATATTACAGTATTAGCGATATTTTCTTGTAACAAAGACAAAAATGAAGCAGATGCTTTTGGAAACTTTGAAGCTACAGAAATAACTATTTCATCTGAAGCAAACGGAAAAATCGAATTTCTAAAACTTGAAGAAGGAGATCTTTTACAAGAAAACGCTTTAGTTGGACAAATAGATACCACTCAATTGTATCTGAATAAACAACAATTATTGGCTTCAAAAAATACAATTTATTCTAAATCAACTAATGTTTTATCACAACGAAATGTGTTAAACGAACAATTGAAAACCACTTTAATTGAACAAAAAAGAATTCAAAATATGTTTGCCGAAAGTGCTGCAACAAAACGTCAAGTAGATGAAGTAAACGGAAAAGTAAGTGTTTTAAAGCAACAAATGCAAAGTGTTGAAACCCAAAATGCACCAATTATTAACGAAGTTAAATCAATTGATGTTCAAATTGAAAAGATTAACGACCAATTAAAAAAATCGAAAATCTTCAATCCAATTTCTGGAACTGTTTTGGCAAAATATGCCGAACCAAACGAAATCACAGCTTTTGGTAAACCATTATATAAAATGGCTAATTTAAATGAAATGACTTTACGAGTTTATTTTAGTGAAACCCAATTAGCATCCATAAAAGTCGGGCAAGATGTAAATGTAACTATTGACGATAAAGACGGAACAAAACCATACAAAGGAAAAATTTCATGGATTTCTTCTTCGGCAGAATTCACTCCAAAAATCATTCAAACCAAAGAAGAAAGAGTCAATTTGGTGTATGCTGTAAAAATTATCGTAAAAAATGATGGTGCATTGAAAATTGGAATGCCAGCAGAAGTTAGTATAAATTAATTCCTAAAATTAAGTTAAACTATTGTTTTAAAGTAGTTTAAGTAACAAATGTAGCAGTTTAAAAGAGTAAAAAAACTAAATTTATTAAATATTAATAATAAATAATAACATTATGAAAAAGTATTTTTTGCTACTGTTTTAACATTAATTATGTTCAGTGGCTGTTCAAATGATTCTGATAATCAGAGTTCAATTCCTCTTACTCAAGCAGAAATTGATGATTTAAAATTTTTAAGAGAAGAAGAAAAATTGGCTAGAGATGTGTATTTGTTTTCCTATGATAAATATGAAGCAGCAATTTTTAATAACATATCGCAAAGTGAACAAAAACACATGAATAGCGTATTGAGTTTGATGAACAAATATGGAATTCCAGACTCTGCTTCAACAGAAATTGGCGTTTTTAATAATTCAGATTTACAATCACTTTATTCAAGTTTAACGGCACAATCAGACATTTCATTAATTGAAGCTTTAAAAGTTGGAGCAACAATTGAAGATTTAGATATAAATGATATTGATGTTTTTATTGGACATACAACAAAATCCGATTTATTAAATGTACATGATAATTTAACCTGTGGTTCAAAAAACCATATTCGTTCTTATACTAGCCAACTTACTGCAAATAACGTAACATATATACCACAATATATATCAGCTGAATATTATAATTTAATATTAAGTGAATCAAATGGTGGTTGTGGAAAAAATAATTAAATACTAACTTAAAATTAAAAATCATGAATGGTAAAAACAACATCGCAATTGGCTTTCTTACAATGGGCTTTTTTATGGCTTATGGATTTCTATTGATTTATTTAAGAGATTTTGCTCCTGGTAAGGAAGAATGGGTAAATACATATAGTATTGGTAAACATTTTGAAACTAGATTGGCTCATGTACATGGCAATTTATTTGCTTTTTTAAATATTGTAATTGGATATTTATTACTGCATTTTCAAAAAGAATTAAAAAATGTGAAAGCAATTTCTTGGTTGGCTTTAATAGGTTTACTTATGCCAATTGGAATATTATCTGAAGTATATTTAGGATTTCCTCCAATTTTTGTGCTATTAGGAGCTATTGCAATGACAGCATCAGTAATATGGCTTGGTATTTCTTTTTTAAAAATGAAACCTTCAATAAAATAAAATTAATTTAAATAAAAAATCATGGAAAAATTTAATGCTATTGGTTTAGACCAAAAAAAAGCCGAAAATTTGGCTAAAAAACTAAATATATTATTATCAAACTATTCAATCTTCTATCAAAATACAAGAGGATTTCATTGGAATATTCAAGGAGAGAAATTTTTTGAATTACATTTAAAATTTGAAGAACTTTATAATGATTTATTACTAAAAATCGATGAAATAGCCGAACGTATATTAACATTGGGCTATACTCCGGAACATAGTTATAATGAATACACTAAAACTTCCACTATTATTGAAAGCAATAAAGTTTCAGATGGTCATACAGCTGTAGCACAAATTCTTGAAAGCTTGAAAATAGTTATTGTAATGCAAAGAGCAATTCTTGAATTAGCTGGCGATGCAAACGATGAAGGTACAAATGCTTTAATGAGTGATTATATCCGTTTTCAAGAGAAACAAATTTGGATGTATTCATCGTTTTTAAACAAGTAAAAAATGGAAAAGCACTATTATAATGTTGATGTAAATTGGAGCAGTGATCGTAAAGGAAATTTATGTTCTCCCGAAATAAATCAATTTAATGCAGTAAAAAAATGTATTGAAGTGGCAACTCCACCTGAATTTCAAAAAGGAATACCAGGTATTTGGACTCCAGAACACTTGTTTACTGCCGCAGTAAGCAGTTGTTTAATGACTACTTTTTTAGCAATTGCAGAAAACTCTAAACTTGAATTTAAAAATTTCAGTTGCAAGTCTAAAGGTGTTTTGGAACAAATAGAAGGTAAATTTCTAATAAGTGAAATAATCCTAGAACCAACAATTATTATTAATGATGAAAAAGACCGTGAAAGAGCTGAAAGAGTTATTCAAAAATCGGAAGCTGCATGTTTAATTTCAAATTCAATAATTTCTAAAATTACTATGAATTCAATAATAAAAACAGAGTGATTATGAAAAAGTTAATTTCATATGGTATAGCATTTTTATTAGCTGCTTTTGGACTTTTGACTTTATTC
>NZ_JAMKFA010000018.1 GCF_025499515.1 Flavobacterium odoriferum | reverse complement strand
TCGGAAGCTGCATGTTTAATTTCAAATTCAATAATTTCTAAAATTACTATGAATTCAATAATAAAAACAGAGTGATTATGAAAAAGTTAATTTCATATGGTATAGCATTTTTATTAGCTGCTTTTGGACTTTTGACTTTATTCTTGAGTGCTTCAGTAATTTTTGACTTATTTGGAATTAGAGCCAAAGAAGGAAATTATGTTTTGTTCATAGTTTGGACAAATTTCATCAGTAGCATAATATATTTAGTAGCAAGTTATGGCTTAGTTAAAAACAAAAATTGGACATCAACTATTTTAGGAATTTCGGCACTAATTCTTATAAATGCATTTATTTGCTTTATTATTTATATCTACACAGACGGAGTGCATGAAACCAAAACAATTGGTGCAATGATTTTTAGAATTGTTGTAACCATAATCTTTGTTGCATTTGCTTATTTCACTATCAATAAGAAAAACCAAATTAATATTAATTAAAAAATTATAGAACATGTTAAAAATAAAAATTGCCCTTTTAGCTACATTTAGTTTACTTCTTTTCTCTTGTAATACGAAATCGAAAGAAGAAAAAGCTACTGAAATTAAAACTGAAGAACACCAACATTCTGAAAGCGAAACCATTCAACTAAATGGTGGACAAAAATGGAAAGTAGATGTTGATATGATGGCTCATATTCGTACTATGGAAAATGACGTAACTTCATTTGACAAAGAAACACCTGAAAACTATCAATTATTAGCTGATAATTTGAAAAAAAATCTTGATTTATTAACATCAAATTGCACTATGAAAGGTCAAGCTCATGATGAATTGCATAAATGGTTACTTCCTTATATCGAATTAGTTGATGATTTTTCAAAAGATAAATCAAATGAAAACCTGGCTAAAATTCAAGAATCATTTACAACCTTTAATCAATATTTCCAATGATATTAAAAAATCTTCACACCGAAAATACAGCAGTTCAAACACAGTTGTTGTTTGAATCAAATGATAAAAAAGTTGTTTCATTACAAATTGCTAAAGGCGAAACCTTAAAAGAACACGTTTCAAAAATACCTGCATTATTAGTTTGTATTTCTGGAAATGCCGTTTTTACTGATGAAAAAGGAACTGTAATTAATCTTAATTCCGGAGTTTATGTAATGATAGAAGTAAATATTAAACATGAAGTAAAAGCAATAGAAGAAAGTAATTTTCTGTTAATTAAATAGCTAATTACTAGTCACTAGTAACTAATCACTTTTAAAATAATGAGTATTTCTGTCCAAAACATATCAAAATCCTACAAATCAATCCAAGCCATTGATGACGTTTCCTTTGAAGTAAATGAAGGAGAATTATTTGGACTTATTGGACCAGATGGAGCAGGAAAAACTACTATTTTCAGAATTCTAACCACACTTTTGTTAGCCAATGAAGGAAATGCCAAAGTTTTAGAATTTGATGTTAAACAAGATTATAAAGCCATTCGAAATTCTGTGGGTTATATGCCAGGAAAGTTTTCACTGTACCAAGATTTAACAGTAGAAGAAAACCTAACCTTTTTTGCCACTATTTTCGGAACAACCATTGAAGAAAATTACGATTTAATCGAAGATATTTACGTTCAAATAGAACCGTTTAAAAAACGAAGAGCAGGAGCATTGTCTGGAGGAATGAAACAAAAACTAGCATTGTGTTGTGCCTTAATTCACGCACCAAAAGTTTTGTTTTTAGACGAACCCACAACTGGAGTTGATCCCGTTTCTCGTAAAGAATTTTGGCAAATGCTAAAACGATTACAGCAAAAAGGAATCACGATTTTAGTTTCAACACCTTACATGGACGAAGCTTCATTGTGTGATAGAATTGCTTTAATACAAAAAGGAAAAATCTTAAAAATCGATTCACCAAGCAACATCATTTCAAAATACGACAAAGTAATTTATGATATTCAATCTAAAAACACACACGGATTAATTCACGATTTGAAAAATTACTCAAGTCATTATAGTGTTTATGCTTTTGGTGAATTTATTCATTATATAGATACAAATCAAAACTTTAATCCAAACGATTTACAGGATTATTTACAACAAAAAAATCACACTCAAATTATCATAAAACCTGCTCAAACGACAATTGAAGATGTGTTTATGGATTTATAATTATGAACGAAGAAAAAATCATACAAGTCGAAAACCTAACCAAAAAATTTGGAGATTTCACTGCTGTCAAAGGAATTACTTTTGATGTGTATAAAGGAGAAATTTTCGGTTTTCTTGGAGCAAACGGAGCAGGAAAAACTACCGCAATGAAAATGCTCATCGGAATTTCTAATCCAACTTCAGGAAAAGCAAATGTTGCTGGTTTTGATGTATTGTCACAATCAGAAATGGTTAAGAAAAGTATTGGTTATATGAGCCAGAAATTTTCAATGTACGATGACTTAACAATTAAAGAGAACATTACTTTTTTTGGAGGAATTTACGGTTTATCTAGAAAACAAATCAAACAAAAAATTACACAATTAGTTGAAGAGTTAGAACTTCAAGAGGTTATAAATAATTTAGTGGGTTCATTACCATTAGGTTGGAAACAGAAATTATCTTTTTCTGTTGCCTTGTTGCATGAACCTAAAATTGTTTTTCTAGACGAACCAACAGGTGGCGTTGATCCAATAACAAGAAGACAATTTTGGGAAATGATATATACACAAGCTTACAAAGGAACAACCATTTTTGTAACCACACATTACATGGATGAAGCCGAATATTGCGACCGTGTTTCCATTATGGTTGATGGTGCTATTGAAGCATTAGACTCTCCAAAAAAACTAAAAGAACAATTCCAAGTAGATTCAATGAATGATGTGTTTTTAAAATTAGCACGTAATATTGAGTAAGCTAATTACTATTAACTAGTTACTAATTACTATTATAAATGAAAAGATTCATCGGTTTTGTAAAAAAAGAATTCTATCACATTTTTCGTGATAAACGCTCCTTGTTTATTTTATTTGGAATGCCTATTGCTCAAATTTTATTGTTTGGTTTTGCAATTACAAATGAAATTAATAATGTAGAAATTGCAATTTTTGACCAATCAAATGATGTAGAAACACAAAAAATTATTAACAAAATAAAATCGTCTCCTTATTTTAATGTCGAAAATCAAATAAATAAAGAAAGTGATATTGAAAAAGAATTTAAAAAAGGAAAAATTAAAGCGGTTTTAATTTTTGAACGTGATTTTAGTAAAAATTTGCAAACAAAAAATGTTGCAGTAGTACAAGCTATAACCGATGCTACAGAACCAAACGTAGCAAACACAATAGCAAATTATACATCTGCGATTATTCAAAATTATCAGTCACAAAAAAAACAACCTAAAACAAATTTAGTAAAAGTTGAAGTACAATCGAGAATGTTTTATAATCCAGAACTTAAAAGTGTTTTCAATTTTGTTCCCGGTGTTATGACTGTTATTTTAATGTTAGTGTCTGCAATGATGACTTCTATTTCTATTACACGAGAAAAAGAAATCGGTACAATGGAAATCCTTTTGGTTTCTCCAATAAAACCTTTTCAGGTAATTATTGGCAAAGTATTTCCTTATATTTTTCTATCAATCATTAATGCTATAATCATACTATTATTGGGCTTTTTTGTTTTCAAAATGCCAATAAATGGTAGCTTACTACTTTTATCTTTTGAAAGCATTTTATTCATTATATCTGCTCTTTCTTTAGGGATTTTAATTTCCACTATTTCAGATTCGCAACAAACGGCAATGATGCTATCCTTGATGGGGCTAATGCTACCTGTTATAATACTTTCTGGTTTTATTTTCCCAATAAATAGTATGCCTTTGCCAATGCAAATCATCAGTAATATTATTCCTGCTAAATGGTTCATTATTATTGTAAAAGCCATAATGCTTAAAGGTGTTGGTATTCAATATATTTGGAAAGAAACACTCATATTAATTGGAATGACAACACTATTTATAACAATAAGTATTAAAAAATATAAAATCAGATTAGAATAAAATTATTTTTTTAAATACACTTAATATTTTCTAAATGAAAACAATATTATTCATCATACAAAAAGAGTTCAAGCAGATTTTTAGAGATAAAAGTATGCTTCAGCTAATATTTATTTTACCTATTTTACAATTATTAATTTTGTCGAATGCTGCCACATTTGATGTTAAAAATATTGCTATCACTTTTGTTGATAATAATCAAAGTCGAGAATCTAGAGAGTTAATAAGTGCATTTGACGCTTCTACCTATTTTAATGTTACAGAATCTTATTTTTCAGAGAATAAAGCTATTGAAGAAATGCAAAAAGGTAAAACAGATATTATTGTAAACATTCCTGTAAACTTTAATCGAAATCTACAAAAAGATAAAAAAGGAAGTATTTCTGTTAACATTAATGCTATTGATGCTGCAACTGCTGGTGTAGAAAATGTGTATGTAACACAGATCGTTAGTGCTTATAATAAGAATATTCAAATACAATCTAAATATATTTCAGAAAACAAAGAAGTAGAACAAAATATAATGGTTATACCTTCTTTTTGGTATAACAATACCTTAAACTACAAAACCTTTATGGTTCCAGGCATATTAGTTTTGTTGGTAACCATGCTAACATTGTTTCTTTCGTCTATGAATATTGTTAGAGAAAAAGAGTTGGGTACATTAGAGCAAATAAACGTTACACCAATAAAAAAATATCAATTTATTATCGGAAAATTATTTCCGTTTTGGGTACTTGGATTAGTCATTTTGACTGTAGGTTTAATTATATCTAAAGTTGTTTTTAATGTTCCAATGCTAGGTAATATTTTATTAGTTTATGGCTTCACATCTATTTATTTACTTTTAATATTAGGGTTTGGTCTTTTCATATCTAATCACACAGAAACCCAACAACAAGCTATGTTTATTGCTTGGTTTTTTATGGTAATCTTTATTTTAATGAGTGGTTTGTTTACGCCTATTGAAAGTATGCCAAAATGGGCACAAAACATTACTTTGTTAAACCCAATTCGTTATTTTGTTGAGTTTATTAGAATGGTACTTTTAAAAGGTTCTGGTTTTGTTGAGGTACTAAATAATTTATTAATAGTATTTGGATTTGCAGTAGTTGTAAATGGTTTGGCTGTTTGGAGTTATAAAAAAACAAATTAAAAATTTTAAGTGACTCTATTTGATAGTTTTAAAGAATAGAACCAAACCAAGATGATTTATTTGTATAAGGAAATATAACATAGATAATTTTTAAAATAATTTGCTAAATGCAGTAAAAAATAAAACATTATGAAAATTAAATTCATTGGAGGTGCAGGAACTGTAACAGGTTCAAAAACACTAATCGAAAGTAATGGAGTAACAATTCTTATAGATTGCGGTCTTTTTCAAGGCATAAAACCCTTACGTGAACTCAACTGGGAACCATTACCAGTTTTACCATCAACAATTGATTTTGTTCTACTTACACACGGTCATTTAGACCATTGCGGTTGGTTGCCTAGATTAGTTGATCAAGGTTTTAAAGGTAAGATTTACTGCACGAGTCCAACCAAAGACATCGCAAAACTTATTTTATTGGATAGTGCAAAAATTCAGGAAGAAGAAGCTAACAAAGCTAATGAAGGGCATTATTCAAAACACCAAATTGCAAAACCACTTTATACAGTAGAACAAGCAAAACAAGTTTTTCCTCTTTTTAGAGTAGTAAAAGTGAATGAAGTTGTCAATCTTGATGCTGAAATTGAGGCAGTTTTTACAAATGCAGGACATATCATTGGAGCTTGTACAATAGATTTAATGATTGAAAATAAAAAATTAGTTTTTTCTGGAGATATTGGTCGTGATGACGATGTACTTATGTATGCACCAACAAAACCGAAAAATGCCGATTATATTTTTCTTGAAAGCACTTATGGTAATAGAATTCATCCAGACACTGATACAAAATTTGAGCTAGAAACTTACATTAACAATACAGTCAACAAAGGCGGCACAATCATTATTCCAAGTTTTGCTGTCGAACGAGCTCAAACGGTAATGTATTTGCTTTGGCAACTTAAAAGTGAAGGTAAAATTCCAAATATTCCTTACATCATTGATACACCAATGGGAATAAGAATATTAGACGTTTTTGAAAATAACACAAAATGGCACAAACTCTCTCCAAACGAATGTGTTGAAATGTGTAAAATGTTTACCATGATTATCGATTATAAAGACACAATTGAAGCTATTTATGATAAACAACCTAAAGTAGTCATTGCTGCTAGCGGAATGGTTACAGGTGGTCGAGTATTAAGCTATTTAGAAAAATATATAGGTTTGCCTGAAACAACTGTTATTATCGTTGGATATCAAGCTGAAGGAACTCGTGGGCGAAAACTATTAGAAGGTGCAAAAGACATTAAAATTCATGGAAAATATTACGAAGTAAAAGCAAAAATTCTTGAAATTGAGGGACTATCAGCTCATGGCGACCAAGAAGATTTAATCAATTGGCTATCAAATTTAGAAAATAAACCTAAAAAAGTTTTCTTGGTTCATGGAGAAAATATTCCAGCTGATGAACTTCGAATAAAAATAAACGAAAAATATGGTTTTGATTGCGTTGTTTCTTTAATGGGACAAGAGATTGATTTATAATCTCTGACAACTAAAATAATGTAACATGAAAAAACATAAAAATAAATTAATTACAAATGAGTCTTTATTTATTCGAGGGCCATTATCTCGATTTAAAGAACTAATATTCACTTTTAAAGTTCAAATTAATTTTATAAAAGCTTTTAGAAAACTACATTTTATTGGTCCTTGTGTAACTGTTTTTGGATCTGCAAGATTTACACCTGATTCAGAACATTACCAAAATGCAGAAAAAATTGGTGCAGAAATTTCTAAACTAGGGTTTACTGTTTTGACTGGTGGTGGTCCAGGAATAATGGAAGCGGCAAATAAAGGAGCATTTGAAAATGGCGGATATTCTGTAGGTTGCAATATTGTATTGCCTCGAGAACAAAAACCTAACCCATACTTACATAAATGGATAGATATTCCATATTTTTTTGTTCGTAAAGTTGTTTTAATAAAATATTCATACGCTTTTATTGTAATGCCGGGTGGTGTTGGAACTTTAGATGAATTATTTGAAGCACTTACATTAATTCAAACCAAAGTAATTAAAAACTTTCCAATAATTATTTTTGATTCAGAATATCATAAAGAACTTTGTCATCATATTAAAATTATGGTTGAAAATGAAAGCATTAGTCCAGAAGATATGAAGCTACTTTACGTTACGGATTCAATACCTGATTTAGTAACACATCTAGAAACTCATGCAATTGAAAAATTTGGATTAATCAAACAACAAATTAAACCAAAATGGTGGTTTTTTGAAAATACATCTAAAAAATGAAAAAACTAATAACAACATTATTTTTAGTTCTTTTATCCAATTATTCTCAAGGTCAAGAGTCCTATTCTTTAACGGTTAAAGTTTCAGATTTAAGAAACTCTAATGGAGATGTTCTTTTTTTATTATACAATAAAGAGGGTTCAATACCTGATGAGAAAATTAAAAACTATTATAAAAAAGAAGTTGGTACAATTTCTATGAATTCATCAACTATAACATTTAATAATATTCCTAAAGGGAACTATGCAGTATTTATACTCCATGACGAAAATAAAAATGGTAAAATTGACAAAAAGTTCATTCTACCAATAGAAGGGATAGGTTTTTCTAATTATCAAAATATTAACTTAACAAATAGACCTAGTTTTTCTAAAGCTAGTTTTAAAATAGATAAAAACCTTTCAAAAGATATTAAAATAATTTATAAATAATTAGTAACATTTAAAAATTTATCGAGTTGTGTAAAATTGATTTTGAAACATATAAATATATCATTTATGAAAAGAATTAATTTAATATACTTATTTACTGTTTTGTTTACAAATAGTATTGTTGCACAAACCTTAACAGATTCAATTGTAACTCTTAATTTAGATAAAATTGCACAAGTCAATCAAGGTGAAAGTTATGTTACTTTTCCTTTTGATATCGGAAATTTAGAACCTTTAATGTTTGAAGCAAATGTTAGTCCTAATTTTAAGATCAGAGAACGTAAAGATTCAAGATTAATGGCAGTGTTAACTTCTCAAATTATAATAAGAATGTTTGATGAGTATTCTTATCCCGTAAAAACACCAAGTTATATACCTCAAATTGCGTTCTATTTTTTAACAGGTCATAAAGATGCAGCCAATAAATTAACTTTATTTGGTAAAATTGCTCATCATTCTAATGGTCAAGATGGTAATTTTTATACAGATGATGGAAAAGTCAATTTACAATCAGGAAATTTTGCAACAAACTATTTAGAATTAGGTTTTTTACAATCATCATATAGTCAAAATTTGAAAGCTTTCAAATTTATAAAAAGCTCTGTTGAAATTCACCCAAAGAGTTGGATGTTAGAAGAACTTCATGGTCAATATAGTGGATTACGATGGCACAATACATTTTTAGCTTATAAACTTCCTATGAAATCGAACCTCATAAAAAGTAGTGAACAAAAGGCAAACTTTTCTGTAAAAGCAGAAACAACTTTGATGCTAGATAATATTAACAATTGGGACACATTTAATTCTAAAAGAATTAATGCCAGTTTAATTGTTTATTATCATCCCAAATTTTTAGAAGACATTGGATTCTTTGTTCAATTCTATCAAGGTATGGATTATTATAATATTTATTTTCAACATCAAATCAGCTCAATTAGGTTTGGTATAATGACAGAAACTTTACGTTTTTAATACTTGAATTATGAAACAAAAACCAATTTTTATTAAAAAGAATTCTATTGATGTTGAACCTTTTTCAACTCAAAAATTAGAACATTCACTACAACGTAGTGGTGCATCTAAAGAAGATATTGAAAACATTATTTCAAAAATACAACCAGAAATTTATGATGGTATTTCTTCAAATGAAATATATAAAAAAGCGTTTGCTTATTTAAAAAAATCAAACAGAACATCTGCATCACGATATAGTCTAAAACGTGCCATTTTTGAATTAGGACCAACAGGTTATCCGTTTGAAAGGTTAGTTGCAGCTTTATTGAGAGAAAAAGGATTTAATACCACTGTCAGTGTAATTTTAAATGGTGAATGTGTAACACATGAAATTGACGTATTGGCTGAAAAAGAAGGAAGCGTTTATGCAATTGAATGCAAATTTCATTCTGACTCTAAAGTATTTAGTAATGTAAAAATACCGTTATACATTAACTCAAGATTTTTAGATATCCAAAAACAATGGAATACTAATCCTAAAAACACAACACATCTCAAACAAGGCTGGTTGGTTACCAATACTAGGTTTACAATTGATGCAATAAACTATGCAAAATGCGTTGGTTTAACTTTATTAAGTTGGGATTATCCCAGTAAAAACGGAATAAAAGAAAATATAGATACTTATGGATTGTATCCTATTACAACTTTAACAACATTAACCTTAAAAGAAAAACATCAATTAATTGAAAATGATATTGTTTTGGTTAAAGAGTTATATAAAACTTCTTATTTATTGAAAAAAATTGGAATCTCTGAAATTAGGATTAAACGTGTTTTAGACGAAATAACACATTTATGTAAAATTTAAATAAAAGAACCATGGAAAATACTAATATTGAAAATAATAGTAGTTTAAGGGAAGAAAAGTTGAAAAAATTTGACACTCGTGGAGTGCAAACACTTTTTAAAACGCTATCAAGAAATCACTACATGTTATTGAAGATGATTGATAATAAAGCAAGAATTATTTTAACCGTTAATTCTATTATTACTTCTTTACTATTTGGTATTCATTTTATTACTACAGACTCTAAAACAATAAACATAAATATTGGTACTAAAATATTGGTAATAAGTAGTATGTTGTCAATGATATTTGCATTAATAAGTATGCTTCCACATAGGTATTTAGGCAATGTTTTTAAAAATAGTGGCTATAAAGGAACGTTATATGCTGCAAATTTTGCTAAACAATCATTATCTGAATTTAAAGCAGAAATTGAACGCATTATGGATAGTGGAAATGCAGTTTACAATGAAATGATTTATGACATTTATTTTTTGGGATTGGTGATTACTAAAAAACAACAATTATTATATGTTTCAGTTATAGTTCTATTGATTGGTGTATTAGCAACACTTACTTACGCAATTTTTAGTATTTAAATAAGAATTAAAAAAAGCAATTAATCGATAAATATGAAAACTTACTTTACATTTTCATCAATAATTATCCTTACATCGCTTTTATTGCATAGTTGTGCATCACTGAATCCTAAACTTAAAGACCAAATTGTACTAGAAGAAAACAAGCAGCAACCTACTTTTAAAATGTATCTAATTGGTGATGTAGGAAAACCTGATAACGGTTATACTCCTACTGCTCTTAAAGCATTGGAAAAAGAAATAATAAATGCTGATTCTTCTGATTTATTACTATTTTTAGGAGATAATGTTTACCCAAAAGGAATTCCTGAAAGTAATAGTCCAGAAAAAAGCGATGCAGAATTTGCATTATCATTACAAATCAATGTTGCAAAAAAATTTCCTGGTCGTGTTATTTTTATACCAGGAAACCACGATTGGTATAGCGGTATTTCAGGATTATACCAACAAGAATTATTAGTTAAAGAAGCATTAGGTTCTAACACTTTTTTACCTGAAAATGGTTGTGCTATTAAAAAAGTGAAGATTAATGATGAAACTATTTTATTAGTTGTTGATTCACAATGGTATATTACTAATTGGGACAAACACCCAACCATAAACGATAATTGCGAAATAAAAACACGTACAGATTTTTTTGACGAATTTAGAAGCGAAATAAAAAAAGCAAGAGGAAAAACAGTAGTAGTTGCCATTCATCATCCTATGTTTACCAATGGATCTCATGGTGGACAATATAGTTTAAAAAACCATCTTAATCCATTCCCAATTTTAGGGTCTCTTAAAAACCTTTTTAGAAATACCACTGGTGTTTCTAATGCAGACTTATCAAACAAGTTTTACAACGAATTAAAACAAAATTTAGTAACGGCATCACAACAAAACGATAATGTAATTTTTGTTTCTGGACATGATCATAATTTACAATATCTTGTTGAAGACAATATTCCGCAAATCATTAGTGGTTCAGGTTCTAAAAATACGGCTACACGGTTAGTAAAAGGAGGTAAATTTGCATACCCTAAAAGTGGATTTGCTGTTTTGAATTTTTTTAAAGATGGTTCTTCAGAAGTTAATTTTATTGCAGCAGAAAACAATCAAATAGTTTTTAATGAACAAGTTTTTCCTTCTGATTTTGAAAAATCTACAATAAAATATCCTAAAATAATTCAAGATTCAGTCAAAGCGTCTATTTATACAAATAAAGAAACCTCTAAAAATGCCTTTTTTAAATTTTTATGGGGAGAAAGATATAGAAAATACTATAGTATTCCTGTAAATGCTAAAGTAGCTTATTTAGACACTCTTATGGGTGGTTTAACTCCTATACGTAAAGGTGGTGGCACACAATCCAAAACGCTTCATTTACAAACAAAAGAGGGAAAAAGATTTGTAATGAGAGCTTTAAAAAAGAATGCCACTCAATATATTCAAGCTTCAGCTTTTAAAGACCAATATGTTGAAGGTTATTTTGAGAACACAGCTTCAGAATCACTGGTGAAAGATGTGTTTACTGGCTCATATCCTTACGCACCTTTTGTTGTGGCATCGTTGTCTAGTAGTTTGAATATTCCATATTTGAATTCGCACCTATATTATATTCCCAAACAAGATAATTTGGAAAAATACAATCAAGAATATGGTAATGAACTATACGTGTTTGAAGAATATGCATCTGAAGGAAATACTCAATTGACTAATGGAAATTTTACGGGAAACATTATAAACACCAAAGATGTTATTGAAAAAATTCATGAAGACGATACAAAAGTTATAGACGAACAAGCATACATTAAAGCTCGATTGTTTGATATGTTAATTGGTGATTGGGATAGACATTACGACCAATGGCTTTGGATAGAATATCAAGAAAATAACAAAACAATATATAGACCATTGCCAAGAGATAGAGATCAAGCTTTTTCTAAAATGTCTGATGGTTTTATGTTAGGTACTTCAATTCACCTAATTCCTGCTTCCAAATTATTACGAAAATATGCAGCTGATTTAAAAGATGTAAAAGGATTTAATATAGAACCTTATCCTTTAGATATCGCATTTATATCACAATCCAATAAGGATATTTGGGATAAACAAGTTGCAGAAATACAAAATGATTTAACCAATGAAGTAATAGACAAAGCTTTTAATACTGTTCCAAAAGAAGTACAAGATGAATCTATTGAAACCATTAAACATCTATTAAAAGGCAGAAAAACCAATTTACAAACCATAGCCGATTCATATTATAAGCTAATAAATAAATATGCCGTTATTGTCGCAACCAATAAAAAAGATTCTATAAAAATAAATGGATTAGAAAATGGAAATGTAGAAGTTTCAATGTATCAATGGAAAGAAAATTCAAATATAGATTATTTTCATAATAGAACTTACAACCCAAAACTTACAAAGGAAATATGGATTTATGGGTTAGATGATGATGACATTTTTAATATAACAGATGAAATAAAAAAAATAAAAATTAGAATTATTGGTGGTCAAAATGAAGATGAATACATTGTTGAAAACGGTAAAAATATAGTAATATATGATTACAAATCCAAGCCAAATACACTAAAAGAAATACATAATGCTACGATTAAACTACAAGATAAATATAGCACCAATGTTTACGATTATAAGAAACTTAAAAATAATTTCAATCAAATAATTCCGACCATTGGTACAAATCCAGATGATGGCATTAAAATTGGAATCAATAACACCTATACAACTTATGGTTTCGAAAGAAATCCATTTACTAGCCAGCATAAAATCAACACGGCTTTTTATTTTACTACTAATGGCTATGAAATTAAATATCAAGGTGAATTTGCTAATATTATTGGCAATTTAAACTTAAAAATTAATTCAATTTTTCAAAGTCCTAACTACACCTTAAACTTTTTTGGTTTTGGTAATGAAACTGAAAATTTAGAAAATGCTTTTGGACTTGACTACAATCGAGTAAGAGTTCGCGAATTTCAACTTAATCCTTCATTGGTTTATAGAGCTTATGGTGGTAGTCAATTTAGTTTTGGTTTAGGATATGAGTCAATTGAAGTAGAAAATACTCAAAACAGATATGTAGAAAACAGTTCTCAATTGCCAAGCTATATTTTTAAGACTAATCAATTTGGAAGCATAAATACCAAATTTGAATTTGAAAATTATGATAATAAGGCATACCCTACTATAGGTTTTAAATCAAGTGTTGATATTGGTTATAAAATGAATTTGGACCAAAGCAACAGAGGTTATACTTATCTAATTCCCGAATTAAGTATTACTCATAAATTAGTATCATCAGGAAAACTTGTATTGGCTAGTAGAATAAAAAGTCAAGTTAATTTAGGTAATAATTTCGAATTTTATCAAGCAGCTTCTATTGGTGGCACTAATGGGTTAAGAGGGTTTAGAAATCAACGATTTACGGGTAACAGTTATGTTTTCCAAAATACTGACTTAAGATATAGTTTTGATAAAATAAAAACCAAATTAATACCAATCCGTTTTGGTTTATTTGGTGGGTTTGATTATGGAAGAGTTTGGTTTGATAATGAAGATTCAAACAAATGGAATAACTCTTATGGTGGTGGTTTTTTCATGTCTGGAGTTGATGTTATAACAACAAACCTTGGAGTATTTAATTCAATTGATGGAATACGTATAGCTTTTAGTCTAGGTTTTGGTTTTTAGATAATTAATAATAAATCAATTATGAAAAATTTTTTTTTAATCAAGTGGATTATTAGAAGAATTGATGCTTTCTGGAGTAATATTTTCTATTAGATTCTACTGTAAATTTAAACATAAAACTACTTATCCTAAATTGAATATAAAAACAACCAAATTATTATCCGATCTCAACGAGCAACTAAATTTTATCGAATTAGAAATTGATAATCAGATAACTCGTTGCGAAAGTTCCATTGAAATTATTTTAAAAGTATTGATTAATTTGAAAAACTTAATTTCAAAATTCAAATTCAAATCTGAAACTGAAGAAATCCAATTTTTTAAAGAAATAAAGCCTCAATTCTCTTCTAAACTTATATACAACAATATGATTTATAAGATTGAAATGAAAAGGCCTAATGGCGGTAATAGAATTTTAAAAAAATACTACAACAACGAACTCGGAAAACTAAAAGCGTTTTTTGATAACGAACTCGAATTTTATAAATATTACCGTTCCGGTAGCACCTATTTAGATTATAAATATTTTCTCCGGGGTAAATTCGACATAAAAATGTCGCTAGACAATCATTACTTTGAATCCGATACAAAATTTTCCACCTCACATGACTTCAAAGTCGCTAAAATCTTAGCTAATGATTTAATTCAACTATACTTAGAAAACCAATTAATCATGATTGACAATAAAGATAGTACTGAAAAATCACAACGCAAACCGAACATAAAAATGATGTGGACAGGCTCAAAAGTAGCGTTAACTGAACTTATTTTTGCATTACATACTGAAGGAGCTTTTAATAATGGTGCTGCAGACCTTAAAGATATTGCTGAATATTTTGAGCATATTTTTGAAATTGATTTAGGGCAATATCGTAGAACATTCCTTGAAATTAAAGCCCGTAAGAATGATAGAACAAAGTTTATAACAACTTTAAATGAAAAATTATTGACTAGGATGAACAATTCAGATGAGGTACTTTAAATAAAAATCGTTCACAACATGAACCCCGTTGTGAAAGAAAATAAATCAAACGCCACAATTTTGTACCATAACAATCTAAAACATCAGTTATGGCAGTACAAATTATTACTATCGAAGATTTAAACGAATTCCGTAGTCTTCTTTTGAATGATTTAAAAGAAATCATTCAATCCAAACCACAACAAACAAAACAGTGGCTCAAATCCAATGAAGTCCGTAAACTGTTAAACATTTCTTCAAGTACTTTACAAAACCTCCGTATCAATGGAACACTAACTTACACCAAAGTTGGTGGGATTATGTATTATGACAATACAGACATTCAAAAGCTCCTTCACGGCAATAAAGTAAATGCCTTGCCTAATCTGTTTAAGTAAGATAGTAACAAAATTGTCATACTGAGCTTGCGAAGTATCTCCTGCAAAGCAGGTCAATCCTTGAACATAGTTCAAGCAAGACTAATCACTAATTACTTTTCACTAATCACTATAAACATGAATTACATAAAACACCTAACCGGTTTCTTCATTCGCATAGCATCTGAAGAAACCATTTATCCAACACATATAAGTTTGTATATAGCATTATTTCAGAGTTGGAATATTAATCGGTTCAAAAATCCAATCTCGATTTCTCGTGATGAAATGATGAAAACCAGTCGCATAGCTTCCAAAGCTACTTATCACAAATGCATAAAAGAATTGCAAAACATGGGGTTTATTGATTATCTACCTTCATACAATCCGTATTCAGGTTCAGAAGTAATCATTCATGACTTATCAGATAGAAAAGCAGTTTTTAAAAATCAAACTAGTTCAATTATTGTCCAAACCATACCAATAAATAACCAAGCTAATAGTAACGTTACTGAACAAGTCAATGAACCCAATATATATAACAATAACAAAACATCTAAAAACAATAAAAACATATCTATAGACACCAATTTTAAAATTTTTAATGAAGGTGAATTTTTAGAAGTTGAAAAAAAAGAGAAAAAAAGTTCCGCGAAAAAAAGAGAAATAGAAAATCCATCAATCGAACAAGTCAAAGAATATTTCAAACAAGAAGAGTATTCAGAATTTGAAGCCGAACGATTTTATAATTACTACACTAGCAACGGTTGGCTTATTGGTGGTAAAACAAAAATGATAGATTGGAATGCAGCAGCTCGGAATTGGATGCTAAATACCGCAAGATTCACAATAAATCTTCCTCAAAATAATCAAGTTAAAGAACAACCAAAAGCGAAACATTTACAAGTTGTAGAAGACAAAAATTATGCAGAACAACTTTAAATTCCCATCCTCTGGAGGGGTGCCTGAAAGGCGGGGTGGTAAATGTCATCCTGAACTTGTTTCAGGATCTGTTCATATTACAAACAATCTGTAAACTGGTAACCGTTAACTTTCAACTATGGGCTCACAATACAACTATCCAGAAATCCTAACATGGTTAGAGACAAAAGCCAAACAAGAGTATGGCCCAAATTTTCATTTCATCGATGACGATATGGAAAACATTACAAAACTGATAGCTTATTTTTTAAAAGATGAGAGAACAACAAGTCGATTTGGTATTGATCTATCAAAAGGAATTCTTCTTTCTGGACCTGTAGGCTCGGGTAAAACCTCATTAATGACAATAATGAAATACATAACCCAAAAAGAAAATAAATTCTTTATGAGAACATGTCGCGATATAAGTTTTGAATTCATAAAAGAAGGCTACGAAATCATACATCGATACAGCCGTGGTAGTTACTCTCAATCCGAATACAAAAATTATTGCTTTGACGATTTAGGAGTAGAAAGCAATTTAAAATATTATGGAAATGAATGCAATGTGATGGCAGAAATAATTCTCTCAAGATATGATCTATTCATCTCAAGAAAAGTTATAACACACATCACTACCAACCTATCAGCCTCAGAAATCGAAACTATGTACGGCAACCGAGTTCGCTCAAGATTACGAGCCATGTTAAACCTCATCGCATTCGATAAAACCACACAAGACAAACGCTAAATTAATATAATCCAACTGCTTTGCGAACATTGCGAAAACTTTGTGCTCTTTGCGGTTAAATAAACAAACTATGAGAAAAATAAATACCTTCTGGAACTGGTTCCAAGACAGCAACCAAACCATAAAAAACTTCATCAACGAAACACCAAAATCCCAAAAGCAAATCAGCCATTGGATAAAACACCGTTTAGGTTTCTATTGCAAAGAACTCGATTACATGATTATATTCCCCAAAAAGCCAACCGATAAAACCGAACTAATCATTACGGCAAACGGAAATCCTGAATATTTTACACGGGTAACCGAATTAATAAAACACGCTCCAGTACTCAAACATTGGAAATTCACAGCATTTATTCAACCTACAGTACATATTGAAAAAATTATGGATGGTTTAGACGAGCCGTATGTATTTCAAGAAATAACTATAAAAACTAGCGAAATAAAATTTTTGCCACTCGCTTACGACGAAAAAACAAAAAAACTCAACATCATAGTGTATTTAAAAAACTACAACATCCATTGCGATACCAAAACTTGGAAACAAGCAATTTACATCATCATGCAAGACCTATTGGGAGAAAAATCATTATATCAGAATATTAACTTTGTGCAATTAGCATGTTTACCAACCAACACAGAGGAGTTGATTGAATTGTATGATTTACAGTTTTACATTGATACTATTAATAAAAATGATGTTTCGTAGTTAAATAATCAGGTTTATCCTGACAATGCTACTATAAAGAATAAATTTAAAACAAATGACACAACCTATAATTATATTTTGTATCATTGTAGTCAGGTTAATCCTGACAATAAGACTATGAAGCATAAATACATCTCAACACAGTCAAACGAACTTTTATCATACTTCAATGATAAAGGGAAAGTGTGTTTTGATTCTAAAACAGCTTTAAAAGCGTTTCCTGATGCCAAAGAAAGCACCGTTAGAGAATTATTAAGCGACATGACCAAAAGAGGCTTACTAATGCGAATTAAAGACGGTGTTTACTACATTATCCCTTATGAAGAAAATCCGGAAACCTTTATGCCCGATTGGCATCTTATAGTAAAGCATTTGGTAAAAGAGGCTAAACATTATATCGGTTATTACTCGGCCTTGCAAATTCACAATCTAATAACACAACCATCATTAAAAGAACAAATTGTGGTGGCAAAACAAATCAGACCTTCTGAAATAAAAATCAAAGACATCACATTTCAATTTATCTATCATAACGAAAGTCACTTTTTTGGAGAAAAGAAAACATGGATTGATAATTTCAATAAAGTAAGCTGTTCAGATATAGAAAAAACAATAATAGATTGCCTTTTCAAACCGGATTACGCAGGAGGAATTGTAGAGGTAGCAAGAGCTATATACAGCACAAAAGAGAAATTAGATTATAAGAAGCTTTTAGAATACACCATAAAATTCGATTCTCAGGCAGTAATAAAAAGACTAGGGTATATTTTAGAACTCTTTGAAATAGAAACAGAAATAATCAAAGAACTACAAAAACTAAAAACCGCTTCTTATGTAGTTTTAGATACCGAATTACCTAAGACTGGTAAAAGAAATAGCCGTTGGAGTATTCAACAAAATTTAGACATAGAAACCATTAAATCAGCCATGTTCACATGATCAAACCGGGCGAAATACAAAAGAAAGCCAACCAAGTTGGTGTTCGCGACCAACAAATCGAAAAAGATTACATTTTATCCTGGATACTTTGGGGTTTAGCAAATCACGAACAACTTTCAAAAATATTGGTATTCAAAGGAGGAACCGTATTAAAGAAAGTATATTTTGAAGACTATCGATTCTCAGAAGATTTAGATTTTACATTGTTGAATAATGAAATAACAAACGAACAAATTTTTGATTGGTTCAAAGAAACTTTCGAAGAAATAAAGGAAGAATCCAATATTCCATTAGAAATAATTGATGATAACGAGCATGAAGATGGAGGCATCAATTTTTATATAGGTTATATTGGTCCACTGGGTGGCTCTGGTAACAACAAAAAAGTAAAAGTAGACATATCAAGAAGCGAAAAGTTAGAGTTTGAACCAATAATGAGAAACGCTATTGTAGATTATTCAGATTTAGAGGATTATAAACTAGTATGCTATCCTTTGGAAGAACTATTAGTCGAAAAATTACGCTGCACCATGCAACGCACACAACCAAGAGACTACTATGACATTTGGTATTTAGTAGAAATAGAAAAAATGGAGGTAGAATATTTCACTAATGAGTTCCGAAACAAATGCACGAGTAAAGAATTAAAACCCGAAGATTTTCATGCCAAACTAGAACAAAAATTACCACAATACAAAGCACGTTGGAAAAAATCAATGAACGACCAAATCAAAGATTTACCCGATTTTGAACAAGTGGAAAGAGAAGTGAACAGAAAGATTAAAAATTTTATGGCTTAGCAAAAAATCCAAACAGAAAACAGGAGTTTTTAGTATCGTGTAAAAGTCATAATTAATTTTATTTCAATGGATATAAACAGAGACGCATCAGATAAACATAAGGGTATTAAACTTCAAAAGCTAAGGGCTATTAAATTAGCTTTTGATACTATTATTGCAAATCCAAAGGCACAATTCCATATTGCTATAGAGAGTGATGGGGATGTGTTTATATACAGTGATAATCGAAAATATATAGAAGAAAATAAAAATTATGAGTCAAAGAATTTTTCTTTTTTTAGTCATCAAATATTAAATACACTAGTATACTTTTTAGATTATTGGCTAAAGGATACAGTAAAAAAAAGTCCTAATGTTATTTTTAGCTTCTACTCAACAAATAGTATTTCTAAAGAATATAGCACTGAAAAAGTTAAAAATCTAAACATAGAATTACCCGAGAAACCTATTCTTGAATTGTTAAATAATAAACAATGGAATTTAGAAAACAATCTTATTACTATATGTAAAAAAGCAATTTTAGAAGAATACGAAAATCAATATAAAGGAAAGAAAAATAACTACTCAACATTAGAAGCATTATCTAATGATGAGTGGGAATCTTTTTTTAGTCAAGTTATTTGGAACTTTGATATGCCCGCAAATGATGATTTGACAAATGAAGTAATGACTTTAATAAGAAATTATGCTACTATTAAAAAAATAAATATTGATAGCAAAGAAGCTTTCATACTTGCGATGTTAAGACAAATACTAGAAGATAAGCAAGATGAAGGAGATACTGCAAATCGCTATTTAACTGATGAATCACTTGAATTAATTTTTCACCAAATAGCCAATCAACCTATTAATAAAGGTATCTATAAATATGTGGATTTCGATTATGACATATTTATGCAAAACATTACAAATTTTACCTCTGGTTTTTTAAAAGAAAAATATTTCTCGGTTAATAATAAAAAAAATCTTCCGAAATTTTTAAATAGGAAGGTAAAAAAACATAATTCTGAAATTAAAATACAAACTTCACATCTTCAAGAAACTAAACCTGAAAATTTAATTAAGAACATTATTGTAGGTGATATTGATGGTTTTATAAATAGTCAACAACCTGTTTTTCTTTTTGGTGAAATTGGTAGCGGAAAGAGTTCTATAATAGCACAGTATGTACTTAATAGAAATAGTACCGACAGCTTGTGCATAATGATTCCAGTCAATTTTATAAAAGGAAAAATAACATCTGACTTTATATCATTATTCGATTGTATAAATCACTTTATAAATTCTAACATATTGATTCAAGATTCTTTCTTCAACTTTGAATTTATAATAAATAATAGAGCAATCACTATTGTTTTTGATGGTCTAGACGAGTTAAACAAACAAGAAGCGAGATATGTTGTAAGACATTTAGAGAAGTTAAGCAAAGATTATTCAGATGTAACTATAATTGGCACAGGAAGACCAATAGAACTCCAATCAGTAATTAATTTTAATGACTGGAACTGCTTAACTACAATAGACTTAACTGAAAACGAAGTGCTAGAAATACTCAAAAATGAAGCTATTGTAGCCAATGTTCCCCCTAAAAATGTCCTAAATGATGCTGTAAAAAGACTAGATTTTTTAAAAAGTAGAAATGAATTATCATTATTAGCTAAAACCCCTTTGGTAGTATGTCTACTTAGGGATTTTTTGATTGAAGGAGTGGAAGAAGAAACTTTAGGCACTCTGATGTATAAAATTTTACTAAAAAGGCTAGAATGGGATGAAATTGATTTAAAAACAAACTATTTAAATTTTTTCAATGAGTTTCCAACTGCTATTCAACGTGAAGAGATAATTGCAATAATTGCCGAAAGGATTTTTTTATCTCAAACCAAACAATTAAAAGATGTTCAACTTACACAGATAATTATTGACTGTTTAAAAAATATTACAAACAAAAATAAAATCATTCCGGAAACAGTTTTATTTTACAAAAATTTGTTTTTGCAATTAAATGGTAATTCTTATAGCTTTATATCACAACCTTTATTAGAAATAGCTTATAGTCTCAAATTAGCTGAAAACATAAAGAATCAGGCTTTTTCTATTGAATTGAATGATGATAATTGGCGAGCTTTTTCTTTTGCTATTGCAATAAACCGTTTGAAAGGATATATGACAGAATCATTTAATTCAGTTTCTAATTCCTTAAAAAAATTACTGATTTATGAAGATAATATACCTATAGCTGCAATTATTGTTTCTGAATCCAAAAATCCAGAATTCGCAAAACTTTTTATTACTGAAATTTCGAAACTTGAATTTAGACCATTAAAAACTTGGACTGAAGGAGGGATATTTGGTGGGCCAGACACTTATTCTCCATATGCCATTGCAGAATCTATACATTTAGCTAGTAATTCTGGCTTCAATTGGTATTTTGAAGAATATCTAAATCCAATACGTCCAATACACACTAGTGAGGAATCTCAAATAAAAGCTATTTTAGGAAGCTACTTTTTTATCAATAATTTTTCATTAGATGAATCCCAAAAAAGTAAATTAATTAACATTGTTGATTATCACCTCGCTGCACGAACTAATAGTTGTAGTTATTTCATTCCACTCCTTGCTTTAATGACTCCTGAAAAGTTTGATTTAAAAACAAGGTGTATAATGTTGTCTCAGTTGCTACATCATAGATTATATAATTCTAAATGTAAAGAGCTTCTTTTTCTTGAAATTAAAAATGGTCATAAAAATATAGTTCTTGATGCTTTAGAAATAGTAATTTCAAATCAAGAAGAAAGTAAAGAAGAAACACTTCTATTTTGGTTAAACAATATTGTAATTTCTAATGAGATTAATAAAACAATTGTAAACAAAATCATTAAAAATATTTCAAATGGTAAATATAAATTATATGATGAATTAATTTTAAAACTCCCTGAAAATGATCTTATAGCTTATCTCAGATATTGTGTTTTAAATAATAATGATATTTCAGATAGTGCCGCTATTTTACTTTATTCAAAATTTAATGAAAGAGATTTTTATTTAATTACAAGACCTTTACTTTCAAAAACTCAGTTTTATGATATAAAACATAACGATAGGAAAAAGATTTTAGATGATTTAATTTTAAATAACTCCTCAATATCTTTAAATTTCTTTCTAAAATTTATTCCTAAAAGAAAAAACAATAAAGATGAAATACAAGAAACCTATATTTATTATTTTAATAAATTATTAAAAAATGTAGATGAAATACATAAACAAGAATTTTTATATGTCGTTAGTAAATTACCTGAATATCCAATATTAAGTAGATATTCTGAAATTAGAAATAGTTACAAAGAGCTAATAAGTTCCAAACCACAATATTTTGATTTTCTAAAAGAGTCAACTCAACATTTAGATCTTCGCTTGCGTTTTAATGCAAATTCAATTCTGCTTGCCTGTTTTCCGGAAAATGCAAAAAAAGAATTAGAAAATATTATTTTTTCAGCATCTAGTCGAATATTTGACCGCGATGAATGGTTTCGTTTTTGCGTGAAGTTAAATTATAGTGATGATGTTTTAAATTATTTAAAATCTATTCTTCCTCAATTACCTCCATTATCAAGACATTATACATTGTTTATACTTTATAATCATAATATTAATTTATCTGAAGATTTTTTAATTGAATTAATTGAAGGATTAACTGGTGATGGTTATTTTTTTGATTTAGGAGATCCTTTTAAACCTCAAAATGATATAAAGAAAGTTGCTAAACAGAAAGAGTTTTTCCCGAAGCTAATAAACATTTTAAATGGTAATGATATTGATCAAGCAATGAGGGCAGCTGGTATGTTGGTAGATTATCACTATGATAATTTATCTCTTTTTGAACAAGGAAAAGCCTATGTTTTTATTTGTGAATCGTGGGAAAGAAATCTCTATACTTTTGATAAGTACAAAAAAGAGCTTTTTAATAAAGAGGATTTTTTAAAAGGTTTTGACATCGCTAATAATATTATAAAAAATGAGTTTGGTAAGGTCTCTCTCTTAAAATTATATAAAGATACAATAATTGATAATCAAGATTTTTGGTTAGACTTTATAAAGAAACTTATTTACGACGATAAATTTTCAGATAATCACAAAATAGAATTATTCTATAGATGGTTAATTACTTTAAAGAAGAAAACACCAAATTACACTTCAAAAGCAGGTGCTGCTGCGAAGGAATTATTGTCTTATCCTGCAATTAAAGATGATCACAAATTTAAAAGCCTTTATCCTTATTTTTATTTAATCGCAGATGAATTTGATACATTAGACAAAAATGAAATTGAAGATATATTGCTTAATTATGAATGTAGTGATGAAATAGCAGCTTCATTTTTAAGCAAGTTAGGTTTTATTCCTAATGATTTTCGTCCAGATTATTTTTTGAGCTCACATATAAAAATATTTTCAGCAAATAAGACAAAAAGTGTTTCTAAAAAGGATAAAACTGAAATTGAAAAAATATTTTTTGATACAGAAAATATCCCAAAAAATATTATCGAATATATTGAATCTATAATTTTATTTAATATCTATACTAATGAAGAATTAACATTAATTGAACAAAAAGGGAATATCGCTTGTTTTATTGTTTCTGTAGTTCGTTTTTGTAGAAATGAAAATCTAAGTTTTAAGACTATTTTGAATGCAATTAATGAAATTGGCTGGCCTTATTATAGAAATGTCTTATCTCAATCATTTAGAGAATCATTATTCATTATTAAAGAAAAATTATTAGACTCTAAAGAATCGTTGGACCTTTATATACTTGAACTAAAAAGTGACATAGAAAACAAAAAGAAAATGATAGCCAATCATGTTGTTGATAATTTTAAGGAACTCTTTGAACTAGAAGCAACGATTGAATTTGAATATTTGAATGTTTTGTTTGATGAATTAATAAATAGACCATATTCATTTAACCTAAATTTGATGAATAATATTTTTTATTTCATAACCGCCAAATTAAAGGAAGAAGATATAGAACCACTATCAATTGAAATAAAAAAATACATAAATATACTAACCAGTAATTATTCCCTTAAAGGTATAAATGATGAAGTAATTCCATTATTATGGATGTTTTCTTTAATTTCATTTTATTTAGACAAACAAGAGCAGGAATACTCTTCATTAGGTTTTTTAAAAGGTCTGGAATCTATATTTATTATTAATACAGAAAGAAACTACAACATTAATGAAGATAAAAAAATTGTAATGAAAGGCAGAGATTTAATGTTGTATAGTAATATCATTTATGAAAAAATTCCATCTAAAATTTTTCAACAAGTAATTAATAACGGTGCATTGACAGGAACCCCAGAAATAAAGGCAATATGTATTATGCTTAAAGGATTTATTAAAGTTTGATTTATACTTGACGTCAAGATAAAAATGAACTACAATCTTTAAAATATTTCGATAATACATTTTCTAATGAATAAAGATTACATTCAAACATGGATTGATTTAGCAATTGAGGATTTAGAAGTTTCAAAAATTCTTTTTGAAAATGAAAAGTTCTCTAATTCTTTCTACCATTTTCAGCAAGCTTCTGAAAAAGGGCTGAAAGCTTATGCTTTTATGATTAAAACATATACGTCAGAAAAAGATGCTAATAACACAGGACATTTTACTCTTAAAGTTTTTATTGATTCAGCTAACGAAAGACAAAAAGAAATTGCTTTTTTAAAGGATTATGAATTTGAAAAATTGATAGGTTCTGAAAATTTAGATGATTACTCAAATAATTTAGAAAGTGGTCTAAATTCATTACCAAAAAGAAAGGAAATTTATGAATATTCAAATGAAATCTTAGAAGAGATTTTAAATATTATTAAAGAATTAAGTAAATTTAATTTTGAGTTTCCAAGTGATTTTAAAAAGCATCTTATTGAGAAGATGGATTTATTTTTTAATTTAGTTTACAAATCGAATCCAGAAAAAGTAGAAGAAGCTAGAAAAGATTTTAAAGATTTTATAAAAGATGAAAATCAACTAAATGATTTGATAGAAAGTACAAAGCAGCACTTTATAAACACAATGACTGAACACTTTCACGTCTTAATTCTTTATTATTCGAATTTGATTTCACACAACCATAACAATTTAGCTAGATACCCTGAAATTGACTTTAATCCATTAAATTATTATAAATCGGACCGTCCAATAATTAGAAAACTCCCTAAATATATTGAATATTTAAAAAACACACTATACCAATTAAAAAAATGGAATGATCAAATAAGTTAAATGAAATTATCTCATTCAGACTGCACAAAAACCGTCTTTAGTCCAAGTATTCCTAAAGCCGGTTCTTTGTTTGCTTCATTTCGCTAATTTCATTTTTAATTACAAGAGTATTTTTTTGTTTAGTGGTAGAATGAAGTTTTAGTTTCCAGTTGCCACTCCTTCCCAACGCTCAAAAAAGTTTTTGTATGCCAGAAGTTTATCCCTCCGATAGATAAATAGTGCATGGCAACAAAAACTTTTCCCAAAGCTTAGTTACATAATGTGGCATTATAGGGCAATAAAGAAAAGAGTGCTCCAAAACAAGATGGTGCATTGCCCTATAATAACATTATGTAAAAAAGCCGCTCACCCCACGCTCAAAAGCCCCGCTCCAGCCACACATTTTTGGCAGCTTTCCTCGCACCACCCAGCTACCAAAAACACGTGGCTTCGCGGGTCTTACTTCGTGTTTTCATAAGAACGTTTCTGCTTAAAAAGAAATTTATCACTTCGTAGGAAATTCATCAATTGTTTTTATCAGCTGTGTGTTTAAAGCGGTAGTGTTTGCATTATCTTTTGAAGGTGCTTCCCATCTCCGCAACAACTGAACACTAAAATCTGAATACTGAACACTTTCAAACACCCTCAAAAGATAAAATTGCCCAGCAATAGTATGTTTTTTTGATTTGTCAGAACATGAAGTAGCAATTGCTTTCCGGTTGCTGATGCTTTAAGAGCTTCTAAGAAAAATACATAAAACTTCAAGTCTTTCAATTTAAACATAAGTCAAGCATCAGCACCCAAAAAAGCAATCAGAAAGTGAGTGCAAACAAATCAAAAAACCATACACTTGCTTTCGCTACTGCCAACGCACTCGGTAGTATTTGCATTGTTTTTTTGAGGTGTTTCCCATCTCCGAAACAACTAAACACTAATTTCTGCATACTGAGCACTTCCAGGCACCACAAAAAATCAAACAGTGCAGCAAGAGTTTCAAATTTCGGTTCTGGATAAAAAGCATTTTAATCGATTTTGGTTTTTTCATCCAGCCCCAAAATTTGAAACCCTTGCAAGACGACCCGTCTCCGAAACAAAAAAAATCCGACTTCCAAAGAAAAATCCTGCTCCGAAAGCAAAAAAATAAAATAAAAAAAAGAGAGCAAAGGTAAGTTCCGGGTTTACAAAAAAGCAAGTTCAAGCCCTGCGGGTTTTTTAAAAAATCTCCACCACCCATACGTTTTCAAAACGACTTTTCTATCAAGCAACAAATTCCGTCTTCCAAAGGACGAATTAGGGTGGTAGTATTTTTTAAAAAAAACTTGCTTTTTTGAAACCCTCCACTAGACGAATGGCTTTCTTTTTTTTCTTTTTTTCTTTTGAAAAATTTTAATGGGCGAAGCGTAGTGAAGCGTATTGAAGCAATCCAGTATTTCAGATGAAAATAAGAGCAAAAGAGAAGCTAATATTTAAAATCGGAAGCCATGTTAAACTATATTATTAAAACCCATCAGAAAGGAACGTTTTACCCACAACCACATCTATTTATTCTAAACAAAGGGTTAAATAGTGGAAAACCTCAAAAAGAACCATTTACAAACAGCTTTGTTATTATCTTTAAAAATGATGAAGATTTAGAAAATGTATATTTCATTGCTTATAGTCTATGGAAAACAAAGTTTTGGCATCAATATTTAGTAGGTTCAGTAATTCCATTTTTAAGGTTACCTGATTTCAAAAAAGAATTTTTCCCAAAATCTAAAGCATTAATGGCAGAACATGAAGAGCATGTAAAACACGTTGAAGCTTTGAAAATTTTAGAACAAAAAGAAAATCAATTTCATCAAAACATCAATCTAATTAACGATATGCGTAGGGTAATTTTATACCGCTATTGCAATAAATAAATAAAGCCTGGTCTTACGACTAGGCTTCATTTTATTTAACCCAAAGGTCACCACAACTAGGGCTAAACTTATTTTTTGTGCTTCCTGTTAAGGCTTTTAAGCAGTAACGAAATTGTAAAACTAACAATTGCTCCAACGGTAGCTAAGATAACCGTTTTGGCAATATCTTCAGATTGAATATTCGGAACAATACTTAAAAATGTGCCTCCAGCTGTACCCATTAAAGTATGGTTATTCGCTGTCATTCGTTGTGGTCAACTGACTTGCAGCTGTCAAAACTCCACCAGCTACTGCAACATATCCACCAATAGTAATAACAATTGTGGGCAAAGCAACTGGAGCAGCCAAAATAGTTCCACCAACAGCAGCCAAAGTCAAACCAACAGTTCGAAGCACTTTAAAAAACTTTGGTATAGGAGCACTCGCTCGTTCTACAATTTTATTCATAATCGTAATTTCTAGGATTGAACAATTAATTCGACACTTTCTTTCTTATCCAATGCTTGATAAATAATCCTTTTAAGCTTTTCAAAAGCTATTCGAGACATCAAACCAAGTCCAGGACCAGAAAGTTTTGTAACAGGAGCAATACAGCCTTGCAATTCCTTTTTAGCATTGTTAGCAGGATGAAAAAGAATAAATTTTCTATTTGGAACATCCATCACTTCCAAATGCCATTTGTATTTGGCACTGTATCGCTTTCTAATAAAATATTTCCCCTCAGGAATGCAGGAAACCTTCGTTTCGTTCATCTTCCATGGCAATTCAATTGTGTTACAAATCAATTTGCCTTCGCATTCGAGTTTACCATTGGTTCCTTCAGGGAAATAAGTTCTAGTTAACCAAATAACCATTACACACCACTATCAACCATAGCAATAGACAATGGATTAAAAGCACCATTTTTCAATGGGTACATTTGTCCATTTATCTCTTGATAGAACTCAAGTCCCAATGCCAAAAACAATGGTTTTGTTGAGTTAGCAGTAACCGCATTTGTTTGACTGATAACTGCAGTAGCGGCTCCATCCCAAGGCAAAATTGCAGTTTCAGAAGTAGTCACCACAAAAGTTTCAGCTTCAAAGTCTACTTCAGCACCTCCAGAGATGATTTTAAAATGCGTAGTGCCACTTGGTGCAGCAATCATATTCGCAGGAATAAATGATGCTAAATCCACTTTAATTTCACCCGCTACACGGTCAATCGTTCCCACAAACGGAGCAAACAAACTAGTTCCAAGCTTACCACGAATATTGAATTCAAAACCAAATAACAATTCAGCTTCACCATCAATCACATTTCGTAAACCTCTTTCACTCACTTGATCAGCTTGGATAACTTTTACCATTCTTTGGGTAAGTCTGCTTACCATTCTGCTATCCGCAGAATTCAATAACAACGGTCTAAAAGCTGTTCTCAAAAGCTTTCCGGCTTTACCAGCTCTACCAAACTCAGAACCATTCTCACGAGTTCTTTGAAACGCAGGATCACTCGCAATTCTACTAGCGTCAATTCCACCTTTTTCTCTGGCCAAGTGTCCATCTTGCGTTTTATAAAAGGTAATATCTCCGATAGTACCTTTCAATTTAATTATGCCTTTCTGTCTAGCCATAACTTAAAAATTTTATTAAACATTCAGTTAAAATCTCCTTCATTCTTTCCATCAGTTGCAACTATTCTTGAATGATTTAAAGCAAATTTGAAACAAGATTATATACAAAAGGAAAGGATTGTCATTTTATGACACATATGTCCAAAATCGACACAAAAGACATCAGAACAAGTTCATTAATCGTTTCTGAACCAGTTCAAAGAATGATTAATTTTATGGCTTCAAATGTTTAATTCAGATAGGTTTTAGGTAACTCAAAGCCTAGTCAAAGGCATAGATAAAGTATGAAAATTGAAAAAAAGAGGTTGTGTATCTACCCAAAGGACATACAACGCATTACAGGAAAGAGTTATAGACAAAGTGCAAGATTATTGCAAAAGATAAGAAGTGACCTGAATAAGCTTGAAAATGAGTTTGTATCAGTTGAGGAGTTCTGTAACTATACTAGCTTAAAGATTGAACAAGTAGAACCTTTAATTATCGGATGAGGTTTTTAAAAAAAGTATCAATTATTAAACTTCATTCTACATACTTTTTACTTCAATAACCAGTTCAATAAATGAACAATAATTTCAGTAATTTACTTTGTTTAATCATCTAATTTTCATAGATTTGTACTATAAGATTTCGAAAAATTTGCACGTCATTTATAGATGCAAAAGCGAGACCCTAGGAAATTAAAAGATATTAAAATCAACAATATCAATCGGTTAGAAATGGATGACAAATCCCTCTTTCTCCGCAGGATTAAAACCCTAACGATTGATTATCAATCAGTTAGGGTTTTTTATTTCTAGTCCTAGCCCACATTTAGTCCACAATCAATTTAAAATCTATTTACCAAAGAATACAAGCCTTTTAAGCTGTTTTTAGCTTGTAAATTCCATTCTTGATACAATGGAAGCATTTCACAAAAAACATCGTTATATGGCTTTGCATAGCCTTCTTTTATCATAATTTCGTTCAAAACTCTACCATCATTTAAAATAAGATAGCCTAAATGTCTTCCGTATTTATCAACTAAATTATTTTGCTCCTGTACTAATGTGCAATAATCACCCAAATTAACTTGATCTTTTAAAAAGTTAAATGATAAATAACCTAATTTGATTAATAGTGCAGCTGGAACTTGCAACTCTTTTTCATCTTGTTTTATCTTATTACAATAATTTATTTCGGGTGCATCTATACCCAAAAATCTAACTTCAAATTCCTTTTTTGAAATAATATCTTCTAAAATAATTCCATCACCATCAACAAACTTTACAATTTTCAGAAGGTTTTTTTTAATCGTGGTTTCTTTTGCGTTAAAATGCATCATTCTACTTTATTTAATACGTTGTAAATCAGTACTTTATATCGTAAATTTAAATGAAATTTTTCACAAAACATAATATTTTTTTTTAAGCTTATGGCTAGACAAAAAGGACATGTTAAATATGTCGGGACGTTAGGAGAAGTTCG
>NZ_JAMKFA010000017.1 GCF_025499515.1 Flavobacterium odoriferum | reverse complement strand
CGAACTTCTCCTAACGTCCCGACATATTTAACATGTCCTTTTTGTTGAGCCATAAGCTTAAATAAAATAATTATGTTTTGTGAAAAATTTCATTTAAATTTACAACATAAAGTACTGATTTACAACGTATTAAATAAAGTAAAATAATGCATTTTAACGCAAAAGAAACCACGATTAAAAAAAACCTTCTCAAAATTGTAAAGTTTGTTGATGGTGATGGAATTATTTTAGAAGATATTATTTCAAAAAAGGAATTTGAAGTTAGATTTTTGGGTATAGATGCACCCGAAATAAATTATTGTAATAAGATAAAACAAGATGAAAAAGAGTTGCAAGTTCCAGCTGCACTATTAATCAAATTAGGTTATTTATCATTTAACTTTTTAAAAGATCAAGTTAATTTGGGTGATTATTGCACATTAGTACAGGAGCAAAATAATTTAGTTGATAAATACGGAAGACATTTAGGCTATCTTATTTTAAATGATGGTAGAGTTTTGAACGAAATTATGATAAAAGAAGGCTATGCAAAGCCATATAACGATGTTTTCTGTGAAATGCTTCCATTGTATCAAGAATGGAATTTACAAGCTAAGACAAGCAAAAAAGGTTTATATTCAATAATTAATATTTTCTAAAACTATATTTAAAACACCGTACAAAAACCGTACAAAAACAAAATAAAAAATCCGTAATTACTTGATTTTCAAGTGTATTACGGATTTTAAAAGTGGTACCTCCAGGGATCGAACCAGGGACACATGGATTTTCAGTCCATTGCTCTACCATCTGAGCTAAGGTACCTTTACAATTTAGAGCATTACTGCTTGTTGATTGCGGGTGCAAATATAGAACGATTTTTATATTTTCCAAAACAAATAATAAAAAAAAATCAATTTGTATATTTGTCCCATCTAAAATAAAAGCATGCTTATTACTATCGATGTCGGGAATTCAAGAATTAAAGTCGCTGTATTTGAACAAAATACACAAATCGAGTTGTTTGTATTTGAACCGAAAGAAGCACAAAAAAAAATTGAAAATATTTTAAAAAAATATCCAAATGCAAGCCATTCTGTAATTTCTAGCGTTGGAAAACTCAATTCTTCTGTTTTAAATTATCTTCAAAAAAATACAAATCTTCAAATTATAAGTCACGAAACGAAGTTTCCGTTTACTAATTTATATGCTACACCAAAGACATTAGGAATAGACCGAATGGTAGTTTCTGCTGGTGCTGTTTTAAAATATCCCAACCAAAACAGATTAGTAATCGACGCTGGAACATGTATTACTTATGATTTTATTGATGAAAATAACAACTATTTAGGTGGTGCCATTTCGCCAGGAATAAAAATACGCTATAAAAGTTTAAACGATTACACTTCAAATCTTCCGCTGTTAGAAAAAAAAAATATTGAGCTTTTCATTGGAAACTCAACCGAAAACTCAATTCATAGTGGAATAATCAATGGTATTTGTCATGAAATAGATGGGTTTATTTCCCAATATTCTCTTAAAAATCAAGATTTAACAATAATTTTAACAGGAGGCGATACAGATTTTTTGGCTAAAAGATTAAAAAGCACCATATTTGCCAATTCAAATTTCTTATTAGAGAGTTTGAATACTTTATCAATTTATTTAAATGAAAATGATTAAAAAAATTATAGTTGTAGTTAGTATTTTCATGGCTACATTTTCTTGGGCTCAAGACAACACTTCTTCTCCTTATTCTTATTATGGATTAGGCGAAATCAAATTTAAGGGTACTCAAGATTCAAGAGCTATGGGTGGATTGAATATTGTAGGAGATAGCATTCACTTAAACTTAATAAACCCAGCTTCATATTCAAAGTTAAAACTTACCACATTTGCTGTTGGAGGAACAAGTAATTTCAACAAGCTTAAAACCGATTCAGATAACGAAAAAGCACAAAGAACAACTTTAGATTACATCGCAGTTGGACTTCCATTAGGGAAGTTTGGAGTTTCATTTGGACTTACCCCTTTTTCAGCTGTTGGATATAAAAACCAAGATATTTCTGCTATTGATGGAGAAGAAAGAACTAGATTATTTTCTGGAGAAGGTACCATTAACAGAGTATTCATTGGAACTTCTTATAGCATAAATAAATCGTTAAGCGTTGGATTTGACTTTTCATATAACTTTGGAAAATTAAACAGTCAAGCTGTAGAGTTCTTATCTGAACCAGCAATTCAATTAGGTACCAGAGAAAAAAACAGTTCAAATATTAAAGGAATATCAGCGAATATAGGATTGTTGTATAACACACCTATAAACACTAAAACAAATCTCTACACAAGTTTTACATTTAGCCCAGAATCAAAACTAAATTCAGATAATTCTAGAAACATTGCTACAATAATTTACAACATTAATGGTGCAGAATTAGTTGCCGACGAAGAAGATATCGATGTAAACGACACAAAACTTATTGTTCCTACAAAATTTAGCTTTGGTGCAGGTATTGGTAACACAAAAAAATGGTTAGTTGGAACAGAATTGACATTTTCACAAAATAGTAAATTGGTTAATCGATTTGATGATATTTTAGATGTTGATTTTGAAAATTCAACAAAAATTTCAGTTGGAGGTTATTATATACCAAAATATGATTCCTTCTCAAGTTACTTAAATAGAGTTGTTTATAGAGCTGGTTTCAGATATGAAAATACAGGTTTGATAGTAAACAATGAAAGTATTAACGATTATGGCATGAATTTTGGTTTAGGTTTACCAGTTGGAGCTTCAAGTATTAATTTAGGCTTTGAATTTGGTAAAAAAGGAACCACTTCAAACGGATTAATAGAAGAAAATTACTTCAACGTAAGTGTGGGATTATCATTAAATGATATCTGGTTTAAAAAGAGAAAAATTGATTAATAATTATAGTGTAAAAAAATGAAAACTAAATTATCTTTATTACTTATAGCAATAGCAGGTTTATTCACTCAAGCTCAAAACACAGAAGCTTGTTCAGAAAACCTTCAATTAATGGGACAATTGGTAAAAGAAAAAAACGTTGAAGCATATGACTATTTAACGTTATTGAGAAAGGATTGTCCTTCTTTTCACAAAAGCATCTACTCTTATGGTGAGGCTGCAATTAAATTGAAAATTGAAAAAGCAACAACTCCACAAGATAAAGAAAAATATGCTCGTGATTTAATGAAATTTTATGATGAGCATGATTTGAATTTCCCTAACAATGGTGCAGGAAATAAAATGAAAAAAGGATTAGTTCTTTTTGATAATAAATTAGGTACTGACAAAGAAATATATGATTTGTTAGACAATGCTTTTAAAACAGACTATGCAAATTTCAAGTATGCAAAAGCAATGTATGTATATTTTGAAATTTTAGTTAAAGACTTCAAAGCTGGAAATAAAGGTGTTGAGTTACAACAAATCTTTGATAAATATGATGACCTATCTCAAAAATTAGTTGAGGAAGAAGATGAACTTACTAATGAAAAAGACGGTTTATTAAGTAAAGAAGAAGCTGGAGAAACCTTAGCTGACAAAGAAATCAAAAGAAAAGAAAAAATTGAAAGCAACTTAGAAATTTTTGCAGGTGTTAAAAATGACATGGACAACATTATTTTAGAACTTTCTACTTGCGATAAGTTAATTCCGTTCTATCAAAAAGGATTTGAATCTAACAAAGGTAATGAAGAGTGGTTAAAAAGAGCTGCAAATCGTTTAGAAGCTAAAGGTTGTGATACAGATCCATTGTTCTCTAAAATTTCTGAAGCATTATACAAATTAAACCCAAGTGCAGAGGCTGCTGAAAAATTAGGAGTAGTAGAATACCAAAGAAAAAACATCAGCAAATCGATGGATTATTTTAATCAAGCAGCTGATTTATATAAAGACAACTCTAAAAAAGCTAATGTATACTACAAAATGGCAAGTATTTATAGCAAAAGCAACAAAGTACAAGCGCGTAACTATGCAAGAAAAGCTTTAGCGGTTAAACCTTCTTATGGAAAAGCATATTTGTTAATTGCCCAATTATATGGAAGCAGTATTAACGATTGTGGAAATGATCAATTTGAAAAAAGAGCTATGTATTGGTTGGCAGCACAATATTGTGACAAAGCTGGTGCAGCAGATTCATCAATAAAAGGATTAGCAAGTAAAACTGCTGCAAGTTACAGAGCTGCAGCTCCATCTAAAACTGAAATTTTCCAATCAGGAAAAGCGGGACAGAGAATTGCTTTTAATTGTTGGGTTGGTGAAAGTGTAATGGTTCCAAATTTATAAAATGAAGAAATTCATAAAAAATAATATAATTAACATGGTCACGATATCTATCGTGACTATGTTTTTTTCATGCGAAAGTGATATTCAAAAAGTTAAAAAATTAAGCGAAACTTCTTTTATTCCAACTGGAGAAGCAGATTCATTGAATTTAAAATATACCGATTCAGGAAAAATTAAATCAATACTTGTGAGTCAAAAAATGCTGGATTACAGCAATATTAAAAATCCATTTACGGAATTCCCAAAAGGTATAAAAGTGACCATGTATGACAACGCTGGTCAAACAACAACAATAGTTTCTGATTATGCAATTTCGTACAAAAAAACAGATATTATTGACCTACAAGGCAATGTAACCATCACATCTCATGATGGAAAAAAATTAGAAACTTCGCAATTGTATTTTGATCAAAAAAATGAATGGTTTTTTACAGAAAAACACTTTAAATATACCGATGAAAAAGGCGGGTTTCTTCAAGGTCCTGGTGTAGATTTTAGCAAAGATTTCAAAATTTTTAACATGCAAAAAAGTAGTGGGCAAGTAATGTCTATTGAAAAATAATTACATAATTATCTATAAAATTATTACTTTTGATAAAAACTAAACAATTATGTCTTATTTAAAATTCATACAATACATTTACTTAATTTTTGCAGCATTCTTTTTTTATGACGCTGCAACAAAATTTAAAAACAACGAATCATACGGATTAAGCCTAATTATTGCATTAGTTGCTATTGGAATGTTCTTTTTTAGAAGACATTTTTACAATAAATATCAAAATAAAAAATAATACTTCTCACACTTTAGAAGTGTTAAAAATCAATTACATTTATTAAAAAAAGTATTCATTGCATCCTTTTTATTCACTAATAAAAAGATTGCAAACTTTTATTTCCAACCAAATAAAGAAAAAAGTAAAATTTCTTTAAAAATTAGGCTAAAAATATGTCCTTACTATTTTATTATTAAATAGATAATTGTATTTTCGCCCTCTGAATAAAAAAATTAAACACAAATAAAATGGCAGTTTTATCTAAAATTAGACAACGCACAGGATTACTTATAATTGTTATCGGGTTTTGTTTATTAGCTTTCTTAGTTGGTGATGCTTTTCAAAGCGGAACATTTGGTTCTGATGCTAACGAAATTGGATCAGTAAACGGAACTGATATTCCAACACAAGAGTTTTTGCAAAAAGTTGCAATGGCTGAAAAACAAGGACAAGGAATCAGCAATACACAAGCTTTTAACAGTACTTGGGAACAAGAAGTTAGAAGCATTATCCTTTCTGAAGAGTTTGAAAAATTAGGTTTAAAAGTTGGTGACGAACAATTTATCAACGTAATTAAACAAAATCCTAATTTTGCTCAAAATCCACAGTTTTTAAATGCTGCTGGTTTATTTGATGAAAATAAATTTAAAGAATTTTTAAAATCAATCAAAAACGCTCCAAACCAAGAACAATGGTTACAATGGAAAGCTTTTGAAGGAAATATTGAAAAATATACTGTAGAACAAATGTACAACACTATGATTAAATCTGGTGTTTATACAACTAAAGCTGAAGGTAAATTGGCTTACAAATTAGAAGCTGATAAAGTTGATTTTGATTATGTTATGGTTCCTTTTTCATCTATTAATGATGACCAAGTAAAAGTAACTGATGCTGAAATCATTGACTTCATGAAAAAAAGTCCTAAAAAATACAAGTCAGACAATACAACATCTATTGACTTTGTTTTATTTGAAAACAAACCTTCAAAAGAAGATGAATTAGCAATGTCGTCAAAAATTAATGAATTAAAAACAAAATTTGATTCAGTATCAAATGTTGGTAAATTTGTTAATGAAAATTCTGATATCAAATTTGACTCTACTTACTTAGCCAAAAAAGATCTTCCATTAGAATTTCAAGAGCAACTATTTAATCTTCCAGCTGGTAGCGTTTTTGGACCATATGTTCATAACGGACACCAATGCTTATCAAGAATGATTGGTAGAAAAGCAAACGCAACTGCAAAAGCAAGTCATATATTATTAGCTTACAAAGGGGCTCCTCAATCTGCTGCAACAAGAACTAAAGAAGAAGCGCAAGCTTTAGCAAATTCATTATTAGCTCAAGCAAAAGCAAATCCTGACGGATTTGGAATGTTAGCAATGACAAATTCTGATGATCCAGGGTCAAAAAACAATGGTGGTGAGTATGACAACATTACTCCTGGGCAAATGGTTCCACAATTTAATGATTATGTATTTAACAATCCTGTTGGTTCAATTGGAGTAGTTGAAACAGACTTTGGATTCCACGTAATTAAAGTTTCAGGAAAAAACGATGCTGTTTTAATGGGAACAGTAGCACAAAAAATACAACCTTCAGACGCAACAATTGATGCTACTTATACAAAAGCAAGCCAATTTGAATCTGATGCATTAGAAAACAAAGATTTTGCCGCTTTAGCAAAAAAATCAGGAGTTGAAGTTGTTAACGCAAATAACATTAAAGCTTTTGACGAGTATGTTCAAGGTTTAGGTTCACAAAGAGAAATTGTAAGATGGTCATTTAGTAGTGACACAGATATTAATAGTGTAAAACGTTTTGAAACAACTCAAGGTTTTGTTATTGCAAAATTGAAAGATAAAAACGAAACAGGATTATTACCTATCGAATTAGCAAAACAATCTGTTGAGCCATTATTAAAAAACAAAAAGAAAGCAGAATTAATCAAAAAGAAAATGAATGGTAACACTTTAGAATCGGTTGCAAAATCATCTGGAGCATCTGTTCTTCCTGCAATAGGAGTTTCTTTAAAAACACCTGTTATCCCTAATATTGGAAGTGAACCAAAAGTAGTTGGAAAAGCATTTAATTTAGCTTCTGGAAAAACATCTGAAATTATTGAAGGAAATGCCGGTATGTATATGATTAAAGGGAAATCTGTTATTAAAGCTGCTGATTTACCAAGCTACACAACATACATTAATCAAGACAGAACTCAAAACCAGTCGTATTCAGTTTCAAAAGCATACACTGCATTAAAAGATAAAGCTGAAATTAAAGACAATAGAGGTAATTTCTAAAAGACAACCTCACATCTATTAAAAAAGGGATTAACACTTTGTGTTAATCCCTTTTTAATTTTTATTATCAAAACAAATTAATATATGAAAAAAAGATATACTAAATGTCTTTAATTCGATTACTTACAATGATTTTGAATTAACATCTAAAACCTCTAACAATAAATAAAATCCCTTAAAAACAACAATAACTACAACACTTCCCATTTCAAAACATAAGAATCAATATATAATCTTAAGTAAGGATGGCATTATAAAAGCAAATCAAAATAAACAACACAATGTAAAAAACAAAAAAGCCTTTCAATGTGAAAGGCTTTTTTATATGTGCTAAATAAAATTATTAAGCTTCAAATGGAATAACAGATACATAAGATTTGTTTTCCGCTTTTTTCTGGAATTTTACAACTCCATCAACTTTAGCATGTAAAGTATGGTCTTTTCCCATGTAAACATTTTCACCTGGGTTGTGCTTAGAACCTCTTTGTCTAACAATGATGTTTCCAGCAATAGCAGCTTGACCACCATAAATCTTTACGCCTAAACGTTTCGATTCTGATTCTCTACCATTCTTCGAACTACCGACACCTTTTTTGTGAGCCATGATGTTTTGGTTTTATAAGTTAATACTAAAATTAAACAGCTTTACCACCGTTTAACTCATCTTGTAATTTTTTTAATTCGTCCATTTTACCATCAGCAGCTAATTGCGCTTGTTGAGCCCAAGTAGTTGGATCTAAATGTTGTACTTTAGAAGCAGATGCATCTAAAATTGCTTTTACTTCTTCAGCAGATGCAGCAGCTAATTTTGCAAATGTATCAATTCCTGCAGCTACTAATGCTTCAGCAGCTTTTGGACCAATACCTTCTACAATAGCTAAATCATCACCTTTTTTAGAAGCTTTAGCTTTTGGAGCTTTCTCTTCTACAGCTTCAACTAATTTTTCAGCTTTTGGTGCTGCTTCTTTTTTAGGAGCGGCTGCTTTTTTAGTTGAACCACTTGCCAAAATTCCCTCAATTAAAATTTGAGTAAATGATTGTCTGTGACCGTTTTTCTTTTTGTAACCTTTTCTTCTTTTCTTTTTGAAGACAATTACTTTATCACCTTTTAAGTGTTGTAACACTTTGGCTTCTACTGAAGCTCCTTCTACAGCTGGGGCGCCTAAAGTTACGCTACCGTTGTCATCTAACAAAAGAACTTTATCGAAAGAAACTTTCGAACCTTCTTCTGAAGCTAAACGGTGAACATAAACCTTTTGGTCTTTGCTTACTTTGAATTGTTGCCCTGCTATCTCTACGATTGCGTACATAACAATGAGTTTAGTTAAAAATTTTAAGGTTGCAAATATACAATAATTTATAAATCAAACAACTAATGATTGTAATAAAATACTAAAAAAAATATTTCGATGCATTTTTATATAAAAAATAACGATTTTTGTAACATTATTAGAAAATTGCGACTTATAAAAATTATATCAACAAATTAATAACGTATGAAAAAATCTTTAATGGCTTTAGGAACTGCACTAATGCTTGGCGGAACTGCTTCAGCTCAAAAAGTAACATTCGAAGAGTTTGATTTAGACAATGGCCTTCATGTTGTGCTTCATCAAGACAATTCGGCTCCAGTTGTAATCACTTCGGTTATGTATCATGTAGGAGCAAAAGACGAACAACCAAATCGTACAGGTTTTGCACACTTTTTTGAACACCTTTTATTTGAAGGAACAAAAAATATAGCTCGTGGAGAATGGTTTAAATTAGTTACAGCAAATGGAGGAAACAACAATGCTAACACTACAGACGACAGAACATATTACTACGAAGTTTTCCCTTCAAACAATTTAGAGTTAGCCATTTGGATGGAATCTGAACGATTAATGCACCCTGTAATTAATCAAATTGGCGTTGACACACAAAACGAAGTAGTTAAAGAAGAAAAAAGACTTCGCGTAGACAATCAACCTTATGGAAACTTAATCAAAGCGGTTAAACAAAACATGTTCAAAGTACATCCATATAAATGGACAACAATTGGTGAAATGGAACATTTAGATGCTGCAACTTTAGAAGAGTTTCAAGCATTTAACAAAAAATTCTATGTGCCAAATAACGCTGTTTTAGTAATTGCAGGTCAATTTGACAAAGCACAGGCTAAAGAATGGGTTAAAAAGTACTTCAGCGCTATTCCTAAAGGAGCTCCTGTTACACGTCAAAAAGTAGAAGAAGCACCAATTACACAAGAATTCAAAGCGTCTTGGGAAGATCCAAATATTCAAATTCCAATGTTGGTTGCTTCATACAGAACACCTTCAATGAAATCACGCGATGCAAGAGTTTTAGATATGATATCGACTTATTTATCAGATGGTAAAAGTTCTAAATTATACAAAAAAATTGTAGACGATAAAAAAATGGCTTTACAAATTGGAGCTTTCAACTACAGTCAAGAAGATTATGGCATGTATTTGATTTATGGTTTACCAATGGGTGATAATACTACTGCATCAATCTTAAAAGAAATTGACGAAGAAATTGCAAAAATGCAAACCGAATTAATTTCTGAAAACGATTTCCAAAAACTTCAAAATAAATTTGAGAGTAATTATGTAAGTAACAATGCTTCAGTAGAAGGAATTGCAGATAATTTAGCAACTTACTATATGTTATATGGCGATATCAATTTGATTAATACTGAAATTGATATTTATCGTTCTATTACAAGAGAAGAAATCAGAGAAACAGCAAAAAAATATCTAAACTCAAACCAAAGAATGATTTTAGATTATGTTCCTGCTAAAGACAAAGCTCAAAACTAAGATCGAAAACATATGAAAAAAATTATATACATCGCAGCCAGTTTATTTTTAACAATAACTATGCAAGCACAAGATAGACCACAACCTAAATCAGGTCCAGCTCCAACAATTAACATTAACAAGCCGCAAAGTTTTGTGCTTAAAAATGGGTTAAAAGTTTTAGTTGTAGAAAATCATAAATTACCAAGAGTTTCTTTTAACTTAACATTAGACAATCCTCCATATGCAGAAGGAACTAAAAAAGGAGTTTCTGATATATTAAGTTCAATGATTGGAAATGGAACGCAAAACATTTCTAAAAATGCTTTCAATGAAGAAATTGACTTTTTAGGAGCAAATATTAATTTTTGGGATTCAGGCGCTTCAGCAAATGGATTATCAAGATATTCTAAAAGAATCTTAGAACTAATGGCTGACGGAGCTTTAAATCCGTTATTTGTTCAAGAAGAATTCGACAAAGAAAAAGCAAAACTAATTGAAGGTTTAAAATCTAACGAAAAAAGTGTAACAGCAATTGCTGGAAGAGTTGAAAACGTTTTAACCTTCGGAAAAGAACATTACAAAGGTGAATTCACAAGTGAAGAAACATTAAACAACGTAACATTAAACGATGTCATTTTAAACTACAATACTTATTTTGCACCAGGAAATGCTTATTTAGTAATAGTAGGAGATGTTAATTTTAAAGAGGTTAAAAAAGAAGTTGAAAGACTTTTTGGAAAATGGAAAAAAGCAACTGCTCCGCAATTATCTTATTCAAATCCAAAAGACGTTCAATACAGCCAAATTAACTTTATTGATATGCCAAATGCAGTACAATCAGAAATTGCTTTGGTAAACTTGTCAAATTTAAAAATGACTGATAAAGAATATTTTGCAGCTTTATTAGCAAACCAAATTTTAGGTGGCGGTGGTGAAGGTAGATTATTTTTAAACTTACGTGAAAAACATGGTTGGACATACGGAGCATATTCTTCAATTGGTTCAGGAAAATACATTAACAAATTCCGCTCAGGTTCATCTGTTAGAAATGCAGTAACTGATAGTGCAGTTGTTGAAGTTTTCAATGAATTAAAAAGAATTAGAACCGAATTAGTTTCTGAAGAAGATTTAAAAAACGCAAAAGCTAAATACATCGGAAACTTTGTAATGCAAATTGAAAAACCTTCAACTATTGCAAGTTATGCTTTAAACAAAGAAACCCAAGGTTTGCCAGATGATTTCTACGAAAACTACATTAAAAATATTAATGCCGTTAGTGCAGAAGATATCAAAAATGCAGCAAATAAATTTTTCTTAGCAGATCAAACAAGAGTTGTAATCGTAGGAAAAGCCGCTGATGTTTTACCTGGATTAGAAGCAATGAGTAAAAGAGAAAAATTACCAATTTTCTACTTTGATAAATATGGTAATCCAACAGAAAAACCTGAAGTTAAAAAACCAGTTCCAGCTGGAGTAACTGTACAAACAGTTCTTAATGATTACATTAAAGCTATTGGTGGTGAAAAAGCAGTTAAAAATGTAAAAACATTAGCTGTTTTATCTTCTGGAACAGTTCAAGGAACACCGTTAGAATTAGTTGTAAAAACAGCTCCTAAAAAATTAGGTGTTGAAATGAAAGCCATGGGAATGGTGATGATGAAACAAGTAGTGAACGAAAAAGAAGCTTACATGGTACAACAAGGTCAAAGAAAAGACTTTACTGGAGATGACTTAAAAGACATGCAAGCTGATGCAACAACATTTAAAGAATTAGCTTTACTAACAGATAAAGATGTAACATTAACTGGAATTGAAAACATTAATGGTGCAGATGCTTATGCTATCAAAAACGGAAAATCAACATTATATTATGATGTAAAAACAGGATTTAAAGTTGCTGAAGCTAAAGATATTGAACAAGGTGGTCAAAAAATGACACAAACAACTTACTACCAAGATTATAAAGATGTAAAAGGATTAAAATTCCCATACAAAACTATTATGAATGTTGGTATAGAAATCGAATTAACAACGTCTGAAGTTAAAATTAACGAAGGTGTTACTGATGCAGATTTTAAATAATATCAGATACTGATTTTTAAAAAGCACTCAAGAAATTGGGTGCTTTTTTATTTTCTACTCGAAAAATAAACCCCCACTAAAACAACTAAAGCACCAATTACCTGAACAATCGACAAGGTTTCATTCATAAATAAATAACCTAACATAATAGCCACAACCGGAATTATGTAAGTAACAGAAGAAGCAAAAACTGGCGATGAAAGTTGAATTAATTTAAAGAATAAAATATTAGAAAATCCTGTGCCAACAATTCCTAAAACAACAATAAAGCCAAGCGAAGTTTGTACTTTTTCTAGATGTACAATATCAAAAAAACCAGAAAAATAAAGCACTAACAAAGCAGGAACAAACATCACTACAAAATTCCCAGTACTAATAGCTAACGGTTTTAAATCAGATAAATATTTTTTAATTAGATTTACGTTAATTCCATAAAAAATTGACGCAATAACAATCAAAATTGCATAATAATAATTTTCCGTTGTGTTTTCACCATCACCAAATAAAACCAACAATACACAACCAATAAAACCAATTATTACTCCAAAAATTTGTCTTCGTTGAACATCTAATCCAAAAAAGAATAAACCAACAAGCAACGTATTCAAAGGTGTTAGTGAGTTTAGTATAGCACTCACAGAACCATCTATTTTGGATAAAGCAATAGCAAACAAATAAGCTGGCACAAAAGTTCCAAACACAGAAGTCAATGCAATATATTTCCATTTATACAATGGAATTTTTGCAATTTGCTTAAAACCTACAATCATTAAAAATAAAGCAGCAAATAATATACGTAAACTTCCTAATTGTATTGAATTTACACCTTGCAAACCCAATTGCATCAATATAAAAGAACTTCCCCAAACACAGCCTAAAAAGCCTAATAAATACCACTTTGTCGAATTGTTTTCCATAGCATAATTTTCTTCTTCAAAATTCAGGCTTTATTTTTAAAATAGCACTATGATTTTTTGTAAATTTGCAACAACTTAAATACGAGTTATATTATAAATTTTATTTCCATGAAAAACATCAAAAACATAGCTTTTGCAATAACAATTACGCTTTTTGCTGTAAGTTGTAAAAAAGAAACAACTCCAGAACCTAAAGAAGTTACAACAGCCAAAACAGAAATTGCTGCAGAAAATTTAGAAACTGCAAGTTTTACAATTGAAGGAATGACTTGCGAAGTTGGCTGCGCAAAAACAATCGAAAGTAAATTAGCAGGAACTGATGGTGTTAGTGAAGCTAAAGTAGATTTTGAAACAAAAATCGCCACAGTGAAATTCGACAAAACAAAACAAAGCATCGAATCATTAACTAAAACAGTTGAAAAAGTAGGTGGTGGTGATTTGTATAAAGTTACAAAATCTGAAAAAAGTACTGATAAAGCTTAATTATCAAAACGAATTATAAAAAAATCCGCTGAAATTCAGCGGATTTTTTTATTTCCATTCTAATGTTTCCATAATTCGTCGCATATCATCTTGAAGATATTTTGCAGCTGGTAATATTGAATCAAAATTTGGTTTTGCATAAAAATATACGCTACCAGTTATAAAATTTTTAGTGCTATCCGTTGCATAAAATTGCGCATTTGTTGCTGCATTTCCACCAACCTGATAAAACATTCCATAAACCTTCTTTTTGTCATTAATAAAAGGTTGTTCTAAAATATCATCTGCTTTAATAACGTGTTCATAAGTGAGCTTTTGCGCATCTCTAAGCAAATCATTAATATTATTATCAACTGATTTATGCGTTAAATAAATGGTGGCTTTCATTTTTGGATAATTGATTTCAAACGAGCAATTTTTATCCTTAATTTGACCCGATTTATTTACATCAAACTGATAAGCACAATTTGTTTTTAAAGTTTCATACTTTGCGTTTGGATATTCTAAGCTTAAATGACCTTTTGGTTTTGGAACAGATTCATCTCCACAAGAAAACAATCCGAATACAATAATCAGTGCAAAATATTTTGTTATTTTTTCTTTCATAATAAGCTAACGAATAGTAATAGATTTTATTTCTTTAAACTAAATAAAAATCTATTAATAAGGAGAATCATCTGGAATACTTCCAGTTGGAAGCGACGATTTGCTTAAATCCGTTTCTTTTTTGGTAGTTAAAAACGTAAATTCAGTTACTTGAATTTCTGTTGTGTATTTTGTAGCACCATCTTCTGCTTGCCATTGACGCGATTTGATTCGTCCTTCAATGTAAATTTTATCTCCTTTAGAAAGATATTTTTCGCAGATTTCGGCTGCTTTATTACGAACTACAATGTTGTGCCACTCTGTAGAAGTAATTTTTTCACCTGTTGTTTTATTAATATACACTTCGTTAGTAGCTAATGGAAACCTTCCTATGCAGTTACCTCCTTCGAAATAATGCATTTTAATTTCATCTCCAAGATGTCCTATCAAAATGACTTTGTTTAATGTACCGTTCATGGCTTGTAATTTTATTGGGTTAATCAAAAGTAATAATTTATAACGAATTAAAATAATTTGAAGCCATAAAATTATGAATCACAATTGGAAAAGGCAATTTTTTTATTTCTGTAAGTGTTTTTGAATCAGGTAATTTTACATCAAAATTGAGTTGAAAAAAACGAATATATAAATTTTGATGCGATAACTTATGCTGAATTATTTGCGAATTCAACACAAAAAAATCAGTAGGTTTTTGATTGAAGAAATATATTTCAGTTAACTGATTCATAAAATCAAGCTCAGAAACTAATTCATCTGTTTCCATTAACGGAAACTCATATAAATTTTCCCAAATTCCTTTTCCTTCACGTTTTTGCACAATATAATTGGAATCCGAATCTTTCAAAATCAAATAATTCAAATAGCGATTCGTCACTTTTGTTTTCCTAGACTTTACAGGTAATTCTGAAACTTTTTTATACTGAAGAGCCGCACAACTCGAATTTAAAACACAAGAATTGCAATCTGGATTTTTAGGAACACATTGCAAAGCACCAAATTCCATGATTGACTGATTAAAAAGCGCTGGATTATTAATTGGTAAAACTTCTTGCGCTAATTTTTGAAATTCTTTTTTTGTTTTTCCATCCGAAATATCATTATCAATATTAAAATAGCGACTCAATACTCTAAAAACATTTCCATCAACAACTGCAACAGGTTCGTTATAAGAAAATGAAGCAATTGCAGCTGCCGTGTACTCGCCTACTCCCTTTAATCTAATGAGGTCTTTGTAGTTGTTGGGAAATTCCCCATTTAATTCGTTAGCAATATATTTTGCAGTAGCGTGTAAATTTCTGGCTCTAGAATAATAACCTAATCCTTGCCATAATTTTAAAACTTGTTCTTCATTGGCATTTGCCAAGTCAAAAACTGTTGGAAATGCTTCTGTAAAAGCTAAAAAATAAGGTAATCCTTGCGCAACTCGCGTTTGTTGCAACATGATTTCTGAGAGCCAAATTAAGTACGGATTTGTAGTGTTTCGCCAAGGTAAATCGCGCTTATTTTGTAAATACCAATGAATTAAAGAGTTAGAAAATTCCATGTTTTTTTATTGGACAACAAAAATAAATCTTTAGTAATTAAAATTTAATCAATTATGATTGATTTATTGTTTTTTTAATTCTTATATTTGCAAACTCAAAAAAATACACAATATATTAAATACGAAAGAAAATGACGAAAGCAGATATCGTAGCGAAAATTTCAGAAAAATTAGGTCTTGAAAAAGGAGATGTTCAAGCAACTGTTGAGACTTTTATGGAAGAAGTAAAAAACTCATTAGAAACTGGTGACAATGTTTATTTAAGAGGTTTTGGTAGTTTTATCATCAAAACAAGAGCTGAAAAAACAGGAAGAAACATTTCTAAAAACACTACAATTAAAATCCCTGCACACAACATTCCAGCATTTAAACCTGCTAAAGTGTTTGTAGAAAGCGTTAAAGAAAAAACAGAAGTTACAGTATAAAAATAAATTATTAATCTAAACACCAACATGTTATGCCAAGTGGTAAAAAAAGAAAAAGACATAAGGTAGCAACTCACAAACGTAAGAAAAGAGCGAGAGCAAACCGTCATAAAAAGAAAAAGTAGTTTAAAACTACTTTTTCTTTTTTAGAAAAAAGTTCATTGAAATTAATCAATTCAACATTGATTATCGGGAAAAATCCTGTAAAATTATTATTTAATCCATCTGTACGGGTAAAATTCAGAATTTAGAATTCAGAATTTAGAATTTTTCTAACTTCTAATTTCTAACTTCTAACTTTATTAGTACGGATAAAAATGTACCGCATGAACAAAGAATTAATTATTCGATCAGGTTCAGACGCTGTAGATTTTGCCTTATTAAAAGATGGTAAACTAATTGAATTACACAAAGAAGAAGAAAAACAAAGCGATTTTGCGGTTGGTGATATTTTTATTGCCAAAATACGTAAACCCGTTGCCGGCTTAAATGCCGCTTTTGTAAACTTAGGTTATGAAAAAGATGCTTTTTTGCATTATCATGATTTAGGTCCAAATCTTCCTTCTTTGATGAAATTTATTAAACTTGTAAGCGCAGGTAAATTAAAAGATTATTCACTCAAAAATTTTCCTTTTGAAGCTGAAATCAACAAAGACGGATCAATTATGGATATTTTAAGTCCAAATCAGTCGATTTTAGTTCAAGTGGTTAAAGAACCTATTTCTACAAAAGGTCCCAGAATTAGTTCTGAGATTTCTTTAGCAGGAAGATACGTGGTTTTAGTTCCTTTTTCAGACCGAGTTTCTGTTTCTCAAAAAATAGATTCTAAAGAAGAAAAAGACAGACTAAAAAGGCTGGTTCAATCCATTAAACCAAAAGGATTCGGCGTTATTGTGCGAACAGTAGCCGAAGGCAAAAAAGTAGCCGAACTTGATAAAGATCTACAAACCCTTTTAGAAAGATGGTCATCGATGAGCAGACGATTACAAACTGCACATCATCCATCAAAAGTTCTAGGAGAGTTAAACAAAGCTTCCTCTATTTTAAGAGATGTATTTAACGATACATTTTCTTGTATTCATGTAGACGACGAAGATTTGTATTTAGAAACGAAGGAGTATTTGCAAGAAATAGCTCCGGATAAAGTGTCTATCGTAAAACACTATCAGTCAAAAGACTTACCTCTTTTTGAGAAATATCATATTGAACGACAAATAAAAACGTCTTTTGGAAAAACAGTTTCCATGAGCAAAGGTGCTTATTTAATTATTGAACACACAGAAGCGTTACACGTTATTGATGTAAACAGCGGAAACCGTTCAAGCAAAGCACTAAGTCAAGAAGATACTGCTCTTGAAGTTAACATGATTGCCGCAGCAGAAATTGCTCGACAATTAAGACTTAGAGACATGGGCGGAATTATTGTGGTGGATTTCATTGACATGCAAAATCCAGAAAACCGCAAAGTTTTATATGATTTCTTAAGAGAAGAAATGAGTGACGATAAGGCCAAGCACAAAATCTTGCCTCCTAGCAAATTTGGATTAATTCAAATTACTAGACAAAGAGTCAGACCAGAAGTAAACATTAAAACAAGAGAAGAAGACCCCAATAATGAACATGGGGAAATTGAAGCTCCAATTTTAATCGTTGATAAAATTGCAACTGACCTTGAACGCATTATAAAAGACCATAAAAAAGTTGTACTTAACGTGCATCCGTTTGTGGCAGCATACCTTACCAAAGGTTTTCCATCATTACGTTCAAAATGGTTTTTTGAACATAAAAAATGGGTGAAAATTATACCTCGTGACGCTTACACGTATCTAGAGTTTCATTTCTTCGACAAAGAAGGTAATGAAATTATAGTGAAATAATATGGGATGTATCCTATAAAATAAAAAACCGCCTTTCGAAAGATTGGCGGTTTTTTTGTATCTTGAAATTAAAGTTTTAATCTAATATATATTCCAATCGCACAGTAATTCTTGCTGTTTTATTTTTGCTGTAGGTGTCGTTATTTCCTCCGTAGCTATCTTCTTCGGTAGAACCTTGACCTGTAATTTGGAAAACACCCATACTTGCCGATTTTAATTTTCCTAAACTTCCATCAGCCGTTTTTACAATTTTTTGTGCACGTTCACTAGCATCTTTTGACGCGTTTTGAATCAAGCTATGCTTTAAACTTGGTAAATCAGAATAAGTATATTGAATAGAATTAGAAGACAATTCAATTCCCGAATTAATTAATTCAGATGTTTTACTAGATACTTCTTCAATTCGTTTCATTAATTCAGGGTTTTTCTTAGCTGAAAAAGTAATGGTTTGTGTAGCTTCATAACCATCAAAAACTTGTTCATATTTGGTTTGATAAGCAACTTCTGTATTTTCAGTTCTAACTTCTCTAAAACGTTTGTTGAATTGCACCGCTCCAAACGTAAATTCTTCTTTCTTGAAACCTTTGCTCAAAAAGAAATCGGATACAATTTTTTGATCAGAAATCATCTTGTTGTACGCTTCTTTAATGTCAAAACTTTTGGTTGTAAAACTTCCGGACCATAAAATTTCATCTGAAACGAAATCTTTTGTTCCTAATCCAATTACGGAAATAGTGTCTAAATTTTCATTACGATTTTTAAATGCCGAACCTAAAATAAATGCTGTAATAATTATTGAAATTCCAATAATTAATGTTGATTTTAATCTGCTTTCCATACTTTTTAAAGATTAGTTTGTTTTCTAATGCAACATCAAAAGGCATACCAAGTTACAAAATTTTAAGTCACTTTGAAAACTATCTTCTGCTTTTAAAAAAAGCAATCATTAAATCAGCACATTCTTTTTCTAAAACTCCTGAAACTACTTGGGTTTTCGGATGTAATTGTGTTCCCATTTTTTGAAATCCACGATTTTCATCGGAAGCACCAAAAACAATTTTAGAAATTTGTGACCAATACAAAGCGCCTGCACACATTTGGCAAGGTTCTAACGTAACATATAAAGTGCAATCTTTTAAATATTTTCCACCTATGAAATTCGCTGCACTGGTTATGGCTTGCATTTCGGCATGAGCGGTAACATCGTTTAATAGTTCGGTTAAGTTATGGGTGCGAGCAATTACTTTATTATCGATAACAATAACAGCTCCTACGGGAATTTCGCCTTTTTCAAAAGCCACTTCGGCTTCTTGTAAAGCTTTCTTCATAAAAAAGGTATCGGTAAAAATATTCTCCATAAGTACAAAAATACGATAACCAATTCTTACTTTTGTGCTGTGATGAAAAATTTGCTTTCAAAAATTAACAATCCTACCGATTTAAGGAAACTTCCTGAAAATCAACTACCTCAATTAGCCAAAGAATTGAGAGATTTTATCATTGATATTGTTTCGAAGAAAGAAGGGCATTTGGGAGCCAGTTTAGGCGTTGTAGAATTAACAATTGCACTGCATTATGTTTTAAATACTCCAGAAGATTTATTGGTTTGGGATGTGGGTCATCAAGCATACGGACACAAAATTTTAACTGAAAGACGAGATATTTTCCATACCAATAGAGAATTAAACGGAATTTCAGGTTTTCCGAAGCGAAGTGAAAGTGTTTATGATACATTTGGCGTTGGACATTCTTCGACTTCGATATCGGCTGCTTTAGGAATGGCGTTGGCTTCACAATTAAAAGGTGAAGTTGACAAACAACACATTGCTGTGATTGGCGATGCTTCGATTGCAAGCGGAATGGCTTTTGAAGGATTAAATCATGCAGGAGTTACCAATGCAAATTTATTAGTAATTTTAAACGATAATGCTATTGGAATTGACCCGAGTATTGGTGCTTTGAAAAATTATTTGACAGCGGTTAAAGAAGGAAAAAATCCAAAACAAAATAACATTATCAAATCCTTAAATTTTGATTATTCGGGTCCGATTGATGGTCACGATTTACCAAAATTGATTTCGGAATTAGAACGATTAAAATCAGTAACAGGCCCGAAATTCTTGCATGTTATAACCACCAAAGGCAAAGGATTACAATTGGCAGAAGAAGATCAAGTAAAATATCACGCGCCAGGAAAATTTGATGCCGAAACAGGAAAAATTCATCCGAAAGATGAATCGCATTTACCACCCAAATTTCAGGATGTTTTTGGACATACATTAGTGGAATTAGCAAAACAAAACGAAAAAATAATTGGAATAACTCCGGCAATGCCATCAGGAAGTTCCATGAAATATATGATGGAAGCTTTTCCAAGACGCGCTATTGATGTTGGAATTGCTGAACAACATGCAGTTACGTTGGCTGCAGGAATGGCAACACAAGGTATGGTGGTTTTTTGTAATATTTATTCCACTTTTTTACAACGTGCTTACGATCAAGTAATTCATGATGTAGCTTTGCAAAATTTACCTGTTATTTTTTGTTTAGACAGAGGTGGATTAGTGGGTGAAGATGGCGCAACACATCATGGTGTTTTTGATATTGCATATTTAAATTGCATTCCGAATATGATTATTGCTGCTCCAAAAGACGAAATAGAATTGCGAAATATCATGTTTACTGCTTCAGAAGGTTTAAATCATCCGATTGCAATTCGTTATCCAAGAGGAAGAGGCGAAAACGTAAATTGGGAACAACTTTTTGAGAAAATTGAAATTGGAAAGATAAAAGAACTTCAAAAAGGAAGTAAAGTTGCCATTTTATCTACGGGAACAATTGGTAATAACGTTACGAAAGCTTTAAAAGAAGTTGAAAATTCAAAATTGTTTTCTCATTATCATTTCCCATTTATAAAACCATTAGATATTGCTTTCATTCAAAATATTATAAACTCTCATAACCAAATAATTACTATTGAAGATGGAGTGATTCTAGGTGGTTTTGGTGAACAAATTAATTCTATTATTGCCTCTAAAAATTTAAAGAAACCTATTGTTAATTTAGGAATTCCAGATACATTTATTGAACAAGGTACGGTTTTTGAGCAACAACAAATTTGCAAAATCGACGTTCAAAATTTAATTCACTTATTTAAAACTTTTATCCATGATTAAAAAAGCCTTCCTACTAGGGTTTTTACTTTTTGTTATTCAAGATAACTTTGCCCAAATTATTAGAACCGAATTACCCGACTCTATTTCATATTGGAAGAAAACAAATAAAGTTGGATTAGATATCTCGCAAATTACCTTTGTAAATTGGAGCGCGGGCGGAAATAATTCGATTTCAGGACTAATAAACGGGCAATTCATAAGAAACTATAAGAGAACAAACATTCTCTGGGACAATGAATTAATTGTTCGTTACGGAATAAATAAGCAAGAAGGTCAAGATGTTAGAAAAACAGATGATCAAATACAGCTAAATTCTACATTTGGCTATAAAAGAGATACTATTTCCAATTGGTATTATGCTGGAAAATTCAATTTTAACACACAATTTGCAAATGGTTATGCTTATCCAAATACAGATTTAGCAATTTCAAAACCTTTTGCTCCAGCCTATATCTTTTTAGGAATTGGAGCTGAATATTCTAGAAAAGACTTGAATTTAAATGTTTATATTTCTCCTCTAACTAACAAAACTACACTTGTTTTTGATCAACGATTAGCTAATCAAGGAGCTTTTGGAGTTGATAAGGCAGTTTATGACATTAACGGTGATTTAATAAGAGAAGGAAAAAACACTAGGACAGAAGTTGGTGTTTTAATCACTAATCAATGGAAAAAAGAAGTGTATCAAAATATTATTTTGGAACACAGAATTAGTCTATATACAGATTACATTAATAATTTTGGCAACATTGATGTCGATTGGCAGTTGCAATTAGCTATGGTTGTAAATAAATATGTAAAAGCAAATATTGGCACTCATATACTTTATGATGATGATATTAAATCTAAAGAAGAAGAAAATGGTGTACAAGTAACTAAAGGCCCTAAAGTGCAGCTAAAACAACTTCTTGGAGTTGGAATCGTTTATGCGTTTTAGATAAATAAAAAAAGGCTCTGAAAATTCAGAGCCTTTTTTTATTCTTATTGAAGTTTTACTAATTTAAAACTATTTTCTCAGAATGCGATAAACCATCTTCACCTTCCAATTTTAATACATAAACTCCAGCTTGTAAACCTTGTAAACTTATGGCTTTGTCAGTTGAATAATTTCCAGTATTAGAGAATACTTTTCTTCCGTTAATATCATAAATCTCTACATTCAAATTACCAGAATAGTTTTCAATTGAAACATTTACAACTCCATTAGATGGGTTTGGATATATTTTAATTCCTTTATTTTTAGTAACATCATCAGAAGAAAGTGATGTAGCCGTAAATACCCCAGAAAAAATTCCTCTTCCATAGGTTGCGGCAAATACAGTATTATCATTTCTTAAAACTAAATCAACAACTTTTACATTACTCATTCCATTATATGAATGATTCCAGGTAGGTGAAGCTGCACTAAAATTATTCGTATACCATACGCCTAATTCAGTTCCAATAATTACTTCTTCAGTATTTAATGGATTTCTTTGTATTGTTTTAACTGGTAAATCAGGGAGATTTCCTTCTTTATTAAGCCATGTTGTTCCTCCGTTTGAGGTATACCAAACACTAACAACATTGTAATTATGCATTGTAACAAATATTTCATTATTGTTAGCACCAAACTCAACATCTGAAATACTTCCAACAAAACCAGGACCTGTTATATCTGTCCATGTTCCAGCGGTATTGTTAGCACCTGTTACACGTAATAATTTACCTAACCTTGTCCCAACTAATAATGTAGAAGAGGTTGTTGTATATGGTGAAACTTTTAAAGCTGTTGCTGGCGCAGTTAGTAGTGTATTTGTCAAATTTGTTCTTCCTACACCACCTGCTTTAAGATTTGTATATCTTCTTACTCTATATGTAGTACCATTTGAATAGTCTGAAAAAAGAACATCTAAATTAGAATCCAATGTCATTGGCGCAATAAATGCTCCATTATTACCATCAATGTCATTATCTAATGTTCTAACTGTAAAAGGAGAAACCATTAATCTATAATTAATGCTTTCATTGTATACATAATTTGAAATGTAATACTTATCAGCACCTTGATCAAATAATGTATATGCACCATCACCTCCTTGCGATTGGACACTTGCATTAATTCCTGCAGAAGCATTTTCAAAATATTGTGTACCGTTGTCTTGTGCTCCAGCCGCGAAATAATCATTACCTGGCAAACCACTTACTGCTGAAGTTGGAGCTACACCAACACTATAAAATTGAGTAATATTTAATCCGTTAACTCTTGTAGAAATTGCTGTAGTAGATGAAGCTGCCGTTGACAAACTAGACGCATAACTTACTCCTCCATCATGTGCAAATATTGCTTGGTTTGAATTTCCTGGTCTAAAAACCATTGCATGTTGGTCTGCATGAACAACAGATACTCCAGTTCCATAACCAGCCGTCCATTTAGAAATTGTTGCCCACGAACCACCACTATTAGTAGATCTATGTAAATCAATTCCTCCAATATAAACAATTGCATCATTAGCTGGATCTACAGAAATCATTAAATCGTAAAAAGCTTGCCCTCTACAAAAATCTGTATCTGTTGTTCCATGTATTGCAAATGGTTCACTTAATTTAGTTGCAGCAGTTGAAAAAGCATTATTAGTCAAATAAATGTCTGCCTCTCCATTTGTTGAATCTTCAACTAAAACATATATTTTATTTGTATTAGTAGTAGAAAGAGCTAATTGTGTTCTTCTTCCATTTGTAATTTGATAGCTTTGAGTAAAAGTTGAACCATCAACAGATGAAAATATTTTTCCTCCGCCATCTCCATAAACTTGACTTACAGTTGTAGATAACCATATTTTCCCATCTGAACCAATTTCAATATCGTTAGGACAGTGTTTATTTCCATTACTAGTTAATGGCAGGTTAACTTCTATCCAGTTTAATCCCCCATCTATTGATTTGTATAATCCAAAGGCAGGACCACCCATATATGTCGCTTGGTTTGCAGCACTATAAAAAGTGTCACCCGCAGCTACATAAATTTCTGAAACACCACCATTATTTCTAACTTTAATATCATTAATGTGCTGTTGACCTGGAACTAAATTACCAGTAAATGCTCCAGCTACAACAGGATTTAAAGTTGCGCTCACTGGTCCTGATCCAAGTTGAGCTTCTAGTAAATCACCATCTGCTTTAGAAATCATAATTGAAGGGATAGTAATTGTAGTATCATCACCACCCATAGCCACAGGTGTTCCATCAATATTATTCATCATAATTACGGCTATCGCACCAGCATCTTGTGCCGATTTCACTTTAATAACAAAATTACAAGTTCCTCTTCTAATTAGTGCAATTTTCCCATTTAAGGCTGCCGCATTAGTTATATTTTCACATCCATCAGAAGTTGGTGCAACATCATCAATTACTAAAACTACATTTTCTGTTATTGGAGTAGAAACTGCTGTCCCGAATGCTGTAGTTGGATAACAAGAATAATTTCCTGCAATCCCTGCAGGTGAATTAATAGTCAAAGATGCTGCAGACTGAAATGTTGTTGCTCCACTTATACCTCCAAAAACTTTAGACCATGTTAATCCTCCATCAGCAGATTTCCATACTCCGCTTCCATTAACATCACCAGCTACATATGATTCTCCTGTTCCAACATAAAAAACATTAGTATTATTTGGATCATAGGTAATAGTAGAAATAGATAAGTTATCAGGAATATTTACTCTTGTCCATAATGTATTTGCTGTTATGTCAGAATTTTTCCATAACCCTCCACTTACTCCACCAGCAAACACCGTTTTATAAGTAGGGTCATTAGGGTCAAACATGATTGCTCTTACCCTTCCACCTACATTATTAGGCCCTCTTTCTATCCAATTATTATCACTCCCATCCCCTGGTGTTCTTCCTGAAAGTAAAGCAGCCTCTCTTTGTTGCTTTAGATTTTTTTTGATGCCTTCCAAGTTTTCAGGATTTGGCCTACCAATCTCTGGATTCATAGTCAATTCCCACTCAGATTCGTAATATTTATTAGGCGGTATTCCTAATGCCTTTCTTTCTTTTTTTGTTAGCTTAGTAACTTCTTTGAAAGGACTACTTGCTAAATTTTTAGCATGTTTTTTTCTTAAAGCTTTAGTAGCTTTGTCTGGTTTTACTTTTGAAACTGATTTGTTTGGTTTTTCATTTTGTTGAGAAAAACCAAACAGAAAAAAGAATAAAAAAGAAAAAAGTAATATTTTTTTCATGGTTCAATATGGGTTAATTTTTACTATAATTCTAACAAAATTAGCGTTTTATACTAATTTTCAAAACTTTTTATTACTTATTTTGCGTTTTTAACTTTTGTTTGCCTGAATCGTTTTATATAATTCAACAGCTTTCCCATCAGTTAATAGTGACACGAAATGACATATATGTAATAATCTGTCGTATAAATTTTCTTTTTGAAACTGAAAACGCTCTGGCAATAATTTCAATAAAAGTTCATCATAATTTGAAGCACTTCCGTTTTCTTTTTTATTGGTCGCTGTGCAAAAACTATCTAATAGGTTATTAATTACTTTGTAACCCATCACTTCTTTATGAATTACTTCCTTACTTTGATATACGTTTTTAATACTGATTTGGATGATGTCGTTCATTTGGGCTTTGTATTGACTTTTATCCATCAAAGCAAATGGAAAATCTCCAGCCAAAATAGCTTTTTCATTTTCCATAAAAACAGCTACTGCATCATTGATTAAACTTCCAATAGCTAATGCGCGCAAATAACTGATTCTATCTTCTTTAGTAAGTAATTCGTTGTATTTTTTGGTATCGATACCGTTTTTAACTAGTTTGATTAGATATTCTAATGCATATTCTTCCGAAATCCAACCTAAGTTGATTCCATCTTCAAAATCAATAATAGTATAACAAATATCATCAGCAGCTTCAACCAAATACGCTAACGGATGACGTTCAAAACCAATATCACTTCCTGATTTATTTGAAATCAAACCTAAATCGTTTGCCACCTCAGCAAAAAACGCTTTGTCTTGCTGAAAGAAACCATATTTTTTATCGCAAATTTTTTGTGTTGGTTTTTTAGGCAAACTTTCTTTCGGATACTTCATAAAAGCACCCAAAGTCGCATACGAAATACGCAAACCGCCTTCAATTCCTTCACGAGATGCCGCTAATACTGAAAATCCGTTGGCATTTCCTTCAAAATCGATTAAATCTTGCCATTGTTTTTCGGTTAATTGGTCTTTGTATTGAAATCCGTTTCCGGTTTTGAAATATTCGCCAATTGCTTTTTCTCCAGAATGTCCGAATGGTGGATTTCCAATATCGTGTGATAACGCAGCCGCAGCCACAATCGCACCAAAATCATTCGCTTGATAACCGTGAACTTCTTGCAAATGTGGATATTTTGCAATGATTTGCTTTCCAACTAAACGTCCCAAAGAACGACCCACCACGGAAACCTCCAAACTATGCGTTAGTCGGTTGTGAACGAAATCAGTTTTGGAAAGTGGAATGACTTGCGTTTTGTCTTGCAAACTTCTAAAAGCCGAAGAAAAAATAATTCGATCATAATCTACTTCAAAGCCTAATCGTGTGTCGTCTTGCTCTTTTCGTAAACGTTTACTGGTGTCGCCTTGTCTTTTTAAAGACAATAATTGTTCCCATTGCATCATATTGTGATTAACTTTTTATTCTTGTGATATTCCAATTTCATCCAATTCATAAAATTGCTTTTTCTTAGCATCAAATAATTCTTTACTAACCACATAAGTATTTGATATAGAATCATGCCAGCCTCTTGCGTTTCCACCAAAAAATGAAAAATGATTAAATGGAATTAACCTACATAAAGTTCTTTTCAAAATTGTTGCACTTTCTGGTTTTTCACCATTAATATCTACAACAACTGTTTTTGTAATTAATTTGCCAATTGTTCTTGAAAAATAAGACTCCGCTATTACATAATAAAAGACCATAACGATAATTCCGAATATATATTCCTCAAATCTGCCAATATTTTCTATCCAAATAACAAAAGAATCTGAATCAAAAAGCTCAGAAATTATTATTACGATTATAGAAATTAAAAAAATTAAAACATATTGAAAAATGAAATCAATAAAATAATTACCAAATCGTTGACCTTGTGATGCCAATAAATCACTCGTAACAACAAACTTTCTTTTATTACTTAACTCCATAAAACGCTATTCTTTTTCGTTAGCTAAAAAGAAATTTCTCGATTTTTTTGGATACTGATTGTAACTTTTATCACTCGGATTTACGATAACCGATTTGATGTTAATTTCGTCTCCTAATTTGAAGTTTTTTTCTGTGTATTGGTAATCTAATAAATATTCTCCACAGAAATAGTTTCCGTCTGCGTCTTTTTCAATGATTCCTGTGTGAACCCCTTTTTTATCTTTTGACATAATCTGTTTATTTTTTTCAAATGTACGAATTGAAACGCAATTTTTTAAAACAAAAACAGCCATCTTGGTGATGGCTGTTTTGCTTTTTAATCTTCAACATAAATTAATACAATAATATTAGTCTTCTTAATTCTATTGTTATCATCTTCTATTCTATCACCATTAATCAATATTGATTCGAACTCTACTTCTACACTATTAATTTTAAACTCTGAGTTCTTCCATTTCAAAATACTTCCTTGCTTAAAAATTTCACATCCAAACTCTAAATCAACAATTCCTACGCAATCATTTATCAATTCTTCTTTATTGGAATAACTTTCTAATCTATTACCATATAAATCAGAAATCACAAAGCGTGTTTCTATAATACTTCCCATTCTATTTTTTTTTATTTAACAAATATAAGTAAAATCTATTAAAAATAAAATAGTTATTGTTTTTTCTTATGAACCACACATTTCGCAATCTTCTGGTCCAGCATTTTTTGCCAGTTCAATCATTGCTCTGTATTCTTCAGCTGTCATTTCTGCTGGTTCTTCTAAAACCGCAATAGCTTCTAATTTTTGAGCAACTGCTTGTTCTTGTACTTCGATTGGTTCTGCTTTTTTATCGTTATTTAAAGTAAACTTAATCGCATCAACTGCAGATTTAGTTCTTAGATAGTACATCCCCGTTTTTAAACCTGATTTCCAAGCGTAAAAATGCATCGAAGTTAATTTAGCATAATTTGCATCTTGCATAAACAAGTTCAACGATTGCGATTGATCAATAAAATACCCTCTTTGACGACTCATATCGATAATATCTTTCATTGACATTTCCCAAACCGTTTTGTACAATTCTTTTAAATCGGATGGAATTCTTTCAATGTTTTGAACCGAACCATTGTGACGCATGATTTCTTGCTTCAAGGTTTCGTTCCACAATCCTCTTTCTACTAAATCGTTCAACAAGTGTTTGTTTACTACGATGAATTCTCCCGAAAGTACTCTTCTTGTATAAATATTAGAAGTGTATGGTTCAAAAGCTTCGTTGTTTCCTAAAATTTGAGACGTTGAAGCAGTTGGCATTGGCGCTACTAACAATGAATTTCTAACTCCGTTTGCCATTACTTCTTTACGTAAACTTGCCCAATCCCAACGACCAGAAAGTTCTTCGTCTTTTAATCCCCAAAGGTTGTGTTGGAATTCTCCGTTAGCAATTGGCGAACCTTCAAAAGTTGAATATGGACCTTCTTCTTTAGCCATTTCCATAGAAGCGGTTACGGCTGCGAAATATAAGGTTTCGAAAATTTCTTGGTTTAATTTTTTAGCTTCATCACTTGTAAAAGGCATTCTCAACAAGATAAAAGCATCAGCTAAACCTTGCACACCTAATCCAACTGGACGGTGACGCATGTTTGAGTTTTCTGCCTCAATAACAGGATAATAATTTCTATCGATTACCTTGTTTAAGTTACGTGTTACACGTTTTGTTACATCATATAACAATTTGTGATTAAATGCTCCGTTTTCCACAAACATTGGTAACGAAATAGACGCCAAGTTACACACTGCAATTTCATCTGCAGAAGTGTATTCCATAATTTCGGTACATAAATTAGACGAACGAATCGTTCCCAAATTCTTTTGGTTCGATTTTCTGTTCGCTGCATCTTTGTACAACATGTATGGCGTTCCTGTCTCAATTTGAGATTCAAGAATTTTTTCCCAAAGTTCACGTGCTTTGATGGTTTTTCTACCTTTTCCTTGTGCTTCGTACGAAATATATAAAGCTTCAAATTCTTCACCATATACTTGATCTAAACCTGGACATTCGTTTGGACACATTAACGTCCAAGTTGAATCTTCTTCTACACGTTTCATGAATAAATCAGAAGTCCACATGGCAAAGAATAAATCTCTTGCGCGCATTTCTTCTTTACCCGTATTCTTTTTTAAATCTAAGAATTCGAAAATATCAGCATGCCAAGTTTCTAAATAAATAGCGAAACTTCCTTTACGTTTTCCTCCTCCTTGATCTACGTAACGAGCGGTATCATTGAAAACACGCAACATTGGAACAATTCCGTTTGAAGTTCCGTTAGTGCCACGAATATATGAACCTGTTGCTCTTACATTGTGAATTGCTAAACCGATTCCTCCCGCTGATTGCGAGATTTTTGCTGTTTGTTTTAAGGTATCGTAAATTCCGTCAATACTATCATCTTTCATTGTTAATAAGAAACAAGATGACATTTGAGGTTTTGGAGTTCCTGCGTTGAATAATGTTGGTGTAGCGTGCGTAAAGAACTTTTTCGACATTAATTCGTAAGTTTCAATTACTGCTTCTAAATCATTCAAGTGAATTCCAACCGAAACACGCATTAACATGTGTTGCGGACGCTCTACAATTTTTCCATTGATTCTTAATAAATACGAACGCTCTAAGGTTTTAAAACCAAAGTAATCGTAATTAAAATCACGGTTGTATATGATGTGAGAATTTAAAAATTCTGCATTTGCTTGAATAACTTCGTAAACCTCATCTGAAATCAAAGGCGCCTCTTGGTTGGTTCTTGGATTTACATAGTGGTACATTTCACTCATCGTTTCCGAGAATGATTTATTGGTATTTTTGTGTAGATTAGAAATTGCAATACGAGCCGCTAATTGAGCATAATCTGGGTGTGTAACCGTCATGGAAGCTGCGGTTTCTGCTGCTAAATTATCTAATTCAGAAGTGGTAACGCCATCATATAATCCTTCAATTACACGCATTGCCACTTTTACAGCATCCACCATGTCATTTAATCCATAACATAGTTTTTTAATTCTGTCCGTGATTTTGTCAAACATTACTGGCTCCTTATGGCCATCTCTTTTTACTACATACATACATTTTTAGTTTTTTGAAAACAGACAATCCCTTCTCTGTTTTCGGTTAGTATTTATTGAATTGAAGCGCGAGTCTCCCGACGTTTTATAGCGCTCTATATTTTATTATTTTTTAGAAATCAGCGTCGAAGCTAATTTTGCTTGATTCAGAATCCGAATTCATTACTCCTGCTTTTTGATATTCACCTACACGTTTTTCAAAGAAATTTGTTTTCCCTTGTAATGAAATCATGTCCATGAAATCAAACGGGTTTGAAGAATTATATACTCTTTCGCAACCTAATTCTACTAATAATCTATCGGTTACAAATTCTAAATATTGGGTCATTAAAGTGGCGTTCATACCAATTAAACTAACTGGAAGTGATTCTGTAATGAATTTTCTTTCAATATCTAAAGCGTTAGTCAAAATTTCGGTAATTCTTGCTTTTGGCACTTTGTTAACGATGTGATGTGTGTGTAAATGCACGGCGAAATCACAATGCATTCCTTCGTCACGCGAAATTAATTCGTTTGAGAAAGTCAATCCAGGCATTAATCCACGTTTTTTTAACCAATAAATTGAACAAAACGAACCCGAGAAGAAAATTCCCTCAACCGCAGCAAAAGCAATTAAACGTTCTGCAAAACTTGGCGATTCAATCCATTTCAATGCCCATTCAGCTTTTTCTTTAATCGCTGGAAACGTTTCAATAGCATGAAACAATTGGTGTTTTTCCGCTTCATCTTTCACATAAGTATCAATCAACAACGAATAAGTTTCACTGTGGATATTTTCCATCATTAATTGAAATCCGTAGAAAAATTTAGCTTCTGGATATTGTACTTCACTAACAAAGTTTTCAGCTAAGTTTTCGTTTACGATTCCGTCTGAAGCAGCAAAAAAAGCCAAAATATGTTTAATGAAATATTTTTCATCTTCACTTAATTTATTATTCCAATCATTCAAATCAGTATGTAAATCGATTTCTTCTGCTGTCCAAATACAGGCTTCTTGTTTTTTGTACCATTCCCAAATATCTTGGTGTTTGATAGGAAAAATCACAAATCGATCTTTATTTTCTTGCAAAATTGGTTCCACTACTGGCATAGTTGTTTAATTTATATAGGGTTAACGATTGGTTAAATTGACTTATTTGAGGTTTACAAAGTTTGTCATTTGAAATGAAAAAAGAAAGGCAAACTTATTCACAATTGGAGTAAGTTTTTAACAAAGATGATTTTTGTCAGTAAATTAATATAGGTTTTTAAGTTTCTGATTTTCAATTACTTAAAAACACATAAAACAAAAGTTAAAACCTTGCAAGCAACTGAAAAATCAGCTATTCACATCGATTTTTAGGCAATAAAAAAGTGTTTATTTTTTTAAATCTTTAGCAACTTTTTCTAACTCTTCATACCATTGTTGTCCGAATTTTCTAATCAGTGCTTCTTTAACAAATTGATAAACGGGAACTCCTAATTCTTCACCTAAAGCACAAGCATCTGAACAAATGTGCCATTTGTGATAATTTACAGCAGAGAAATCAGAATATTCTTTCACACGAATAGGATATAAATGACACGAAACTGGTTTTTTCCAATCCACAATTCCTTCATTATAAGCTTGTTCAATTCCGCAAAGCGCTGTTTTTCCATCAAAAATTACGTAAGCGCAATCTTTCCCGTCGATAAGTGGTGTTTCTAATTCTCCAAAATCGGAAACTACGTGAGTTCCTTGTTCTTCAATGGCTTTTATTCCTTCAGGGCGAAGAAATGCTTTGACTTTTGGGTAAATTTCTGCTAAAATTTTTGTTTCTGCTTCATCTAAAGGCGCACCAGCATCTCCATCTACACAACAAGCTCCTTGACAAGCTGATAGATTACAAACGAATTCTTTTTCTAAGATTTCTTCGGAAACGATGGTTTTATTTAACTGAAACATAAATTCTAATTTAGCTAACAAAGGTACAATTTTGAAGTTAAAATTCAGAAACTATAAGTTGAAAAGTAAAATTACAATTGATAATGTATCGTTAAATTAAAAAAGTTGTTGGTTCAATATGCTTATATTTGCATAAATAATAAGCGTTTTATGGATTTAGGAATCAATTGGAAAGACATTTTTACGATAAGTATGATACTTTTTGCAGTAATTGATATTGTAGGAAGTATTCCGATTATTGTGAATTTACGCAATAAGATGGGACATATTCAATCGGAAAAAGCTACTATTGTTGCTGCTGTTATAATGATAGCTTTTCTGTTTGTGGGCGAAGAAATTTTGAAATTAATTGGAATTGACGCTAATTCATTTGCTGTGGCGGGTTCGTTTGTGTTGTTTTTTTTGGCTTTAGAAATGATTTTAGGAATTCAATTATATAAAGAAGACAATCCAAGTACGGCTTCGATTGTTCCGATTGCATTCCCACTAATTGCAGGCGCAGGAACCATGACTACAATACTATCATTACGAGCCGTTTATGACAAAATAAATATTATTATCGCAATTTTAATTAATGTAATTTTGGTGTACGGCGTTTTAAAATCATCAGGAAAAATTGAACGTTTATTAGGAAATAACGGATTAGGTGTAATTCGTAAAATATTTGGTGTAATTTTACTCGCCATTGCTGTAAAACTTTTTGCAGCAAATGTTAAAGGATTATTTATTTAGAACATATACAAATGAAAATTTTTACTTACATAGCTATTGCTATTGCTTTAGGATTAATTGTTTTTAACATCTTACAAATCGATTTTTCAAATCCGTTTGAAGGTGATAGCACCATTGCAATTATTGGTGTAATTGCTGGAATTTGCGCTATTTTATTACTTTTATTACTGCGCTTTTCTAAAATTATTGTAGATAAAACAAACGAGTAATTATGCTTGATGTTTTAATCATTGGTGCTGGTGTTTCAGGTGTTTCGTGTGCTTTGATTTTGGGTTCAGCTCAAAACAAATCATTTGCAATGGATAAAAAAATTGCAATTGTAGCACATCAAAAAGCATCTTCTTTACAAAATGCTATTTTTAATAATGCATACGGAATTCCTGCGGGGAAATTAGGAACCAAACTATTAGAAGAAAGTCTGGCTCATTTATCAAAAACATATTCGCATGTAAAGCAAATTGATGGCGAAAAAGTGCTTTCAATTTCTGGTGAAGCTGGTAATTTTATTATTACTACCAATAAACATTCACATCAAGCTAAAATAGTAGTTATTGCGATAGGTGCGGGAAATCCTTTTACGATTGAAGGATTAGAAAATTTTGTAGAGCCACACATGAAAATGCCTGCTGTTAAAAACAGAATTCAACTCAAAAATGACGATCATTTAGTAACGGAAGGAATTTATGTAGCTGGCGTTTTAGCTGGTCACCGAAGTCAATTATCTATTGCTGCTGGAAGTGGAGCTGCTGTTGCAACCGACATTTTAACCTTATGGAATGAAGGAAACCATTCAATGGTTCATGATGCTCTAGGAAAATAATTATTTATTTAGTGCCTTTTTTAACATTACATCATTCTTCAATAAAACATCGTAATATTGTTTTTCGCTAAATAATTGATGTACAAATTCGGCATGTAAATAATGTAATGTTTTTTCTTTTTGCGCGTCTAAATTGAACATCAATCCGGTTTGCGAAAGATGTTTTTTAAATTCGGAAAAATAATATGGATTGGTTTTGATTTCCTTTTCTAATTCAGCTAGAGTGATTTTTTCAAACTTTTTGCGGTTTTTGTCCAATTGTTCAAACACAAAATAATTCACCAATCCAGATTGCATAAACAAAGTCGTCGATTCTTCACCGTGTTTGCTTTCAAAAGGCACAAAAACATCAGGAATAATACCACCACCGCCATAAACCGTTCGTCCTTTTTTGGTTTTGAATTTTAAACTATCTGCGATTTTGGTTTTATCTTGTTCGTATAATTCGCCACTCTCAAAACGTTTTTCAAATTCGTTAAAATAATTTTCTGCTTTGTCTTCGTATGGTTTTTGAATGGAACGACCCGAAGGTGTGTAATATCTTGCAACTGTTAATCGCACCGCTGAACCATCGCCAAGTGGCATTTCGCGTTGTACCAAACCCTTTCCAAAAGAGCGTCTTCCCACAATGGTTCCTCTATCGTTATCTTGAATAGCACCCGCTAAAATTTCACTTGCCGAAGCGCTATTTTCGTTGATTAGAATAGTGACTTTCCCGTTTTCAAAAATGCCTTTTTCAGTAGCAAATGTGGGGTCTATTTTTCCTTTTTTATTTTTTGTTTTAACGATAAGTTCTTTGTTTTTTAAGAATTCATCCGCAATAGCAACCGCCGATTCTAAGTAACCACCACCGTTATCTCGTAAATCGATAATAATTTCATTGGCTCCTTGCTTTTTCAATTGGGTTAAACCTTTAAAAAATTCATCGTAAGTGGTTTCCGCAAAGCGATTAATTTTAATATAACCTGCTGTTTTTGAAACCATCGTAGACACATCAACACTTTTAATAGGAATTACATCTCGTTTAATGTTTACTGCAAATTTTTTATTTTCGGATTTTCTAAAAACTGTTAGTTTAATGGTTGAGCCTTGCTCACCTTTTAGAATTGAAAACAAGCTATCGGTTTCGATTTTTTTATTGTACAACTGCAATTTATCAGCAAAAAGAATTCGGTCGCCAGCTTTAATTCCAGCTTTTTCTGATGGTCCTAAAGCAATTGGCTTTATAACTGCTAGTGAATCATTATACATGTAAAAATTAACGCCAATTCCGACAAAATCTCCGCGCATACTTTGTTCAACTTGAGCTAAATCACTTTTTGGAATATAAACCGAATGTGGATCGAGCTTTTCTAAAATTCCGTTAACGGTTAAATCTACAATTGAATCGGTATTTAAACTGTCTACGTATTCTTTCTCGATGAAATCAATTAGTTTGTTCAGTTTGTTTTTATTGGTGTTTCTACTAAAAAAAGTGTTTTCGGTAGAAGGATTTAGTTTACTTCCCATAAGAATTCCTATCGCAATGGCTACTGCAATAACAATTGGAAAATAAACTTTATTCATTCGCATTTTAACTCAAATCTTCCATTAATTCTACTTCAACGCCAGCTTTTCTTAAAAAATCTACTCCAGAAGTATCTTTATATTCTTGATGATACACTACTCTTTTGATTCCTGATTGATGAATTAACTTACTACAATCCTTGCAAGGTGAAAGCGTAATATACAAAGTAGCATCTTCACAAGATTGTGTTGATCGGGCAACTTTTAAAATTGCATTCGCTTCTGCGTGAAGCACATACCACTTTGTTACATTATCTTCATCTTCACAACAATTTTCAAACCCAGATGGTGTTCCATTATATCCATCAGAAATAATCATTTTGTTTTTAACAATAATTGCACCAACTTTTTTTCGTTGACAATAAGACAAATTGCCCCATTCCTTAGCAATTCGTAAATAAGCTTTATCGTATTTTTCCTTTTTTTCTTTCTTCATTATCTATTCCAAATTTCGCTTTCAATTAGCATTGGCAAAACTACACCAATTATGAATGCCGACATCACTAAAGCCCAATCTCTTTTTGAAAAACGGAAAAAAGTTTGAACAATATAAGAAATAATTAAAACCACGAGTACAACAATTAACTGTGCAGCTTCAATCCCTAATGCGAATTCTAAAAGTGGCAACAATTTATCGGAAGCATTGCCAGGTAAAATAGTTTTGAAATAATTAGAGAATCCGAGTCCATGAATAATTCCGAAAAACAAAGTAACAATAGCCACAAAAGTGATGCTTTCGTTTTTAGACGATTTCCCAGCTGTAAATAGATGAAAAATCGCTGTTATTAAAATAGTTATTGGAATTAAAAACTCCACTAAACTTGCTTGAATTTGTACTACACCATAAACGGAAAGCAACAAGGCTAATGTGTGCCCAATGGTAAAAAGTGAAACCAATACCAAGACGTTTTTCCAATCTTTAAAAGCATAAGGAATAACAAGTGCTATTAAAAAAAGCACATGATCATAAGCATTAACATCTAAAACATGCTTGAGACCAATATTGAAATACAATAGAAACTCTGACATAATAATATATTTATTGGGGAATTCAAACTTACAATTTATTTTTAGAAGTTAATAAATTCTTTCAGAAAAGCTTGTGAAATTGTTTCAAAAAAATAGATTTTTTGTGTAATTTTGCATAAAATTAAAACAATCAACATGTCAATTTCAGATTTATTCGATAGCGGTTTTAGAAATAGAAACAAAGGTCATTTTTCAGCAATTGTAAGAGTAGCCTTATCAGACGGGACAATTACTACTGAAGAAAAAAAATTCTTAGATAAATTAGCTATTAAATTAGAAATTTCTCAAGCAGAATATGAGGAAATTTTAGAAAATCCATTAAAATACCCAGTTAATCCACCGTTAATGCATGCGCACCGTTTAGAGCGTTTATATGATTTAGCAAGAATGGTATATGCTGATGATGTTTTAGGAAAAAAACAACAAGATTTATTAACACGTTTTGCTTTAGCTTTAGGCTTTACAGCAGGAAACGTAGGTTATATCGTAGATAAAGCGTTAAAATTAGTAGATATGAATGTGGATTTAGACACGTTTACTTACGAAATGCAACACATGAACAGATAATTCAAACTGTTTTAAAATACAAAAGCACAAATTCTAATGAGTTTGTGCTTTTTTGTTTGTCCTAACAAATACCTGTTTTTCATTTAATTACAAAAAGTTTAAATTGTTAAATTTCACAATAATTAAGAAAATGGTTACATTTTTACTTGCTTGAATCATTTTTTTTTTTTTTATTTAGCCAGTATAACTATAACCAATTATACAATGAAAAAATTATTATTAAGTGCCTTATGTGCTTCTGTTTTTTTATTTTCTTGTGCTTCTGCATCAGATGAAAGCATTTCTGAAACTACAAAAACAAGCCAAACCCAAGCCAAAACAAGTAGTATTACCAAAACTACAGAAATGATTAATTTTGAAAGTGCTTTAAAAAAGTACATGCAAAACAAACCTTATTTTGATGATGCCAAATTAAAAGAAGAATCAGAAAACGAACTACGTTTAAATGCTACAAAACTATTAGTTGCCATCGGTACAACTGGAAGTGAAATTAAAGAAAACGAGAGTAATGTAAACACTTTAATTCCTTTTACTTTAAAAAAATACAGTGCTTTTTTAAACGCATCTAAAAACTAACTTTTAAACTTATTATCATGAAAAAATATCTTTTTATAGTATTTGCAATTGCTTTAGGAGCAACTGCAACAGCACAGAAAAAATTATACATTTATAACCTATCAAGTAACGACGTAACTGTCTCTGATATTTTAACAAAACATGTGACTAGTGAATATCCCAAATTTGAAGACAATGTTTCAAATTTTATAATCCCTGCAATTACAGGAAATTTTGAATTATCTAACAGCTCAATACCAACATATCGATTTCCGTTTTTTTCAGAAGTTGATGCAGTTGCGAATTGGAATAGAATAACAAGTGCTACAACTTTTACTTCATTAGCTGCTGGCGCTGCAACTTTGACCCAGACCAACTCATCTCAAGCTCAAATTTTTCATTGTGTAAAATATGATGATGGTTCGGCGTCTGGAATAATAGGAACAACTCCTTTAGGCTCAAATGAAGTCGTGTTAATTGATACTACGGCATATTATGATGTTTTTATTTCTGGGACATTAGTAGAATATACAATTGTTATATTAGACAACTAATCAGACAATTAGAAGCTGTCTAAAATTCCAATATTGTTAAAATAATTGTTTTCGCTTCCATAAAATACTACTTTTAAAACTATATAAATTTGAAACAAAATTTAGAATAATAAAGTTTTTATACTTTTAGATAGTTTCATTTTTAAAAATGCTCGCTAACTATGAAAAAAATTATTTTTATAATGTTTCCACTATTATTATTTTCGCAAACCACCCCACCTGTTATGCTATGGGAACAAATTTATGATGTAACAACAATATCTTCAAATGGTGTTTCATTTTTTAATTCTATCATACAATCCCATAGCAGTAATGAATACGTGCTTACGTCAATTTACAATACCGAAAACACTCTTTTTAAAATAGACACAGATGGTAATTTAATATGGCAACAAAGTGCACCTGTGAATATTTCTAATATTGGTGGTAAAGGAGTGGCAATATTATCAGACAATTTGTATTATACCATTACAGAAAATTGCCCTAGTTCTGTACAAAATAGCATTCAACAATTTGACAATGATGGCAATATACTGGGTAATTGGTGTCTTACGAATTCAGAAAACAATAGTAATTTTAATTATATAATTTCTACAAATGATGGAGGATTACTAATCTCCACGACAACAACATTAAAAAAATTTAACAGTTCTAAAATCTTAGAGTGGTCTGCTAACCACACACCTAATAGTGTTATATCTAACATAATAGAAACATCTGATGGCCACTTTGTTGCGGTAGGCAGTATAGATCCAACTGTTTTAGGCAATACAAATGGCGGTTGTTATATGGCAAAATATGACTCTCTTGGCAATATGTTATGGCAAAGAAATTTTGGTGATAGTATTGATGTAATTGAGTCCGCTTACACTGTAGCAGAATTATCAAATGGAAATTTCATAACAGCTTGTTTTTCAAACAACTTAATTGACGATGAATTTTTTGAGGGCACTTGGATGTATACTGTTAATCCATCAGGCGATGTATTAGGACATAAAATATTACCCCCCTATGGCGCACAATCTTATTCGAACATAATAATTGAAGGTAGAGGCTATGTGGTTGCAATCATCACAGCTTCTAATGGAGAAACTTCAAAATTTAGATTAATCAAAGTAAATGAAACAAATGAAATTGAATGGGATGTTTCATTCTCAGATGGCTGGATATATGATCTAACAAAAACCTCAGAAGGCGATTATATTGCAGTAGGAACAGATTATAATGCATCCGTTTCTGGTTCTGGTAATTTAAAAGCCATGAAAATAGGTTGGGAACCTTTATCTACTCCAAGTTTTGAAAACAGTGTGAGTCTTTATCCAAATCCAGCACAAGATTATATTATTGTAAAAAATAATTTTTCTGAAAATCAAACCGTAGTAATCTATAATGTTGCCGGGCAAACCATCATGACACAAGAAATCAACCAAAACGAAAACAGCTTAGACGTTGCAAAACTGGCGAGCGGTATTTACTTTGTTCATGTTTCTGAAAGTAATACTACGTTGAAGTGGGTTAAAGATTAATTTAGATGTTTTAACACAAAAGCACAAACTCATTAGAATTTGTGCTTTTGTATTTTAAATATTTCAGAAATTTACTTCGCTTTCGCCATAAATTCTTCTGCTTTTTCTACCATGTTTTTACTTCCACAGAAGAAAGGAACTCGTTGGTGTAATTCGGTAGGTTGAATTTCCATAATTCTTCCAAAACCATCCGAAGCTTTTCCTCCTGCTTGTTCAGCAATAAAAGCCATTGGATTACATTCGTACAACAAACGTAATTTACCATTTGGTGTTTTTGAAGTGGTTGGATATAAGTAAATTCCGCCTTTAATCATGTTTCTATGGAAATCGGAAACTAAACTTCCGATATATCTTGACGTATAAGGTCTGTCTCCTTCTTCTAGCTGACAATATTTGATGTAATCTTTTACACCTTGTGGAAAATGAACGTAATTTCCTTCGTTAATCGAGTAAATTTTTCCGTCTTCCGAATATTTCATGTTTGGATGCGACAAATAGAATGTTCCGATAGCTGGATTTAAAGTGAATCCGTTTACGCCATCGCCTGTTGTGTATACCAACATAGTTGAAGTTCCATAAATCACATAACCTGCCGCTACTTGATTTACTCCTGGTTGCAAGAAATCTTCAATTGTTACTGGAGTTCCAACTGGTGTAATTCTTCTGAAAACTGAGAAAATTGTTCCTACTGAAACATTCACATCAATATTCGAGGAACCATCTAACGGATCCATCAAAACGACATATTTGTTGTTGTGTGAATTATCTGAACCTGCAACGGTAATAAAATCATCATTTTCTTCCGAACCAATTCCACAAACAATTTCACGATTGATTAAAGTTTGAATAAAAACTTCATTCGCGTAAACGTCTAATTTTTGTTGGTCTTCTCCTTGAATGTTTTGTTCTCCAGCTGCGCCAACGATATCCACTAATCCGGCTTTGTTTACCTTATAGTTTACTACTTTAGCTGCCAAACGAATGGAGTTAATAATACGAGATAATTCTCCTGTTGAGTACTGAAACGAATTTTGATGTTCAATAATGAATTCGCCTAACGTTCTATTTCTTTCTTCCATTTCGAAAACGATGTAGTTGTGTTTAAGGCACAAATATCGTATTTTTTGTGAAATCATATAAATTATTTGAAAAGATGTTTAAGTTAATTTTACTTTTGTAAAAAATTACGAAAAATGATTATCAGAAAAGCCACCAAAAACGACATGCCATCTGTTTTAGAATTGATTCAAGAATTAGCTACTTTTGAAAAAGAACCTGATGCTGTTATGGTTACCGTAGACGATTTGGTTCGTGATGGTTTTTCAGAAAATCCACTTTTTCAATGTTTTGTTGCCGAAGTTGATAATGAGATTATCGGAATGGCTTTGTACTATTATCGTTTTTCGACTTGGAAAGGCAAAACCATCCATTTAGAAGATTTAATTGTAAAAGAAAACAAACGCGGAACAGGAGCCGGATTTGCACTTTACAAAGAAATCATCAAACAAGGAAAAGCAGAAAATGTTCGCCGAATCGAATGGAATGTTTTAGACTGGAACACACCTGCCATCGATTTCTATGAAAAATCGGGTGCTAAAGTTTTAGGCGATTGGCGTGTGGTTCACATGGACGACAAAGGAATTGAACAATTTTTAAACACAACTATATAATTCTTCAAAATGAAAATTTTTAAATTTGGAGGTGCATCGGTTAAAGATGCCGAAGGCGTAAAAAACGTATTACATGTTTTAAACACGGTAGGACACGAAGATGTTTTATTGGTAATTTCTGCAATGGGAAAAACCACGAATGCATTAGAAGTGGTAATCAAAAATTACTTTGATAAATCGAAGGAATTACACGCATCGCTTCAAGAAGTTCGTAAGTACCACAACCAAATTTTATTAGACTTATTTGAAGACGAAGATCACGATGTGTTTTTTGATGTAAACGCACATTTTGATGATTTAGAATATTTCATTCGCAGTAATAAGTCGCCAAATTATAGTTTTGTTTACGACCAAGTGGTGAGCACTGGAGAATTAGTTTCTACTACGATTGTAAGTCATTATTTCAATCATAGTGGTTTAAAAAACAATTGGATTGATGTTCGCCCATTAATCAAAACCGACAATAATTACCGCGATGCGCAAGTAGATTGGGAAACCACTCAAAAACTAATTTCAAAAGGCGTTAAAAAGAAAACCTTAAACATTACTCAAGGATTTTTAGGTTCGGATGAGAATAATTTTACGACTACTTTAGGTCGCGAAGGTTCAGATTATACGGCTGCAATTTTCGCATATTGTTTGGGTGCGGAAAGCGTTACCATTTGGAAAGACGTTCCTGGAGTTTTAAATGCCGATCCAAGATATTTTGAAAATGCAGTTCTATTGAACCAAATTTCATACAGAGAAGCGATTGAGTTAGCTTTTTATGGAGCTTCAGTAATTCATCCAAAAACGTTACAACCTTTACAGAAAAAGGAAATTCCGTTGTTTGTAAAATCGTTTATCAATCCAACATTAGCAGGAACTAGCGTTTCAAAAGGTGCCGATTTAGAACCACACACGCCTTGTTTTATTGTAAAGAAAAACCAATTGTTATTATCGTTGTCATCTATTGATTTTGATTTCATCATGGAAAATCACATCAGTGAAATCTTTGCTTTGTTTGCGAAATTTAAAGTAAAAGTGAATTTAATCCAAAACACGGCAATTAGTTTTTCAGTTTGTATCGAAGACAAATACAACAACTTTGAAGAGTTACGAAAAGTATTAGCAAAAAAATTCAAAGTTTCTTATAACGAAAATGTATCGCTTTACACTATTAGACATTTTGATGAAAACGCTTCAAAAGTGGTAGAAACGAATAAAACAATATTGCTACGCCAAATTTCAAGAGAAACAATGCAGATTATAACGAAAGAGTAGTCTTAAAATAAATTACCGCAGATTCGCAGATTATTATTTAAAAAAATCTGTGAATCTGCGGTTCAAATAAAATTTTACTTTTTCAATCCAAAACGCATCACCATATAAATAACCAAAGAAGCTACATATAAAATCGTAGAGATGACTAATAAAATTTGCTTCATTTCATAGCTCTCTTCATTAGCAATATCATATGCTTTCAAAATTAAAAGAACACATGAAGCAGCAAAGAAGAAAAGGCCTGAAATAAGAAAGTAATTTGATTTTTTCATATTATATATTTAAATTTAAAAGGATAAAACGTCTTAGATTGTAAAGTTTTATTCTACAATATTAAAACATACTTATAAAACAATTGCTACAGTTTTTCTGGAATTTATATTAAATTTTCAACTTTTTTGATTTATTTTTTAAAGAAACAAATTCGAGTTTAACTCAAAACTTTCCAACAATAAATACTACTTTTGAAGATTCGGAGTTATAGTATTTATGCAAAAAATTGTTTTTTTAGCTGGATTTTTGTTTTGTTTTTTGGGCGGTTTTGCTCAGGAAACGTTACAATCGTATCCAACTAAAAAAATTACCTTTTCAAAAGACACCATTTCAATAGAAAAATTTAGTTTAAACAATTCCTTTTTTGAAATTAAAGACAAAAATGGAAAAGTCATCGATACCAGTTTTTACAAGGTAAATTTCCAAAAAGGAACGTTAGTTTTTACAAAAGAAATCACAACTTCCGATTCGTTAGTAGTTAGCTATTCTAAATTTCCTGAATTTTTAACCAAAACGTATTCCATCTATGATGACGATAAAGTGGTTTCCAACGAAGCCGGTAAATTAGTCGTTTTCAAAAAAGACAAAAACACCAAATTCAAACCTTTCGACGGATTGAATACCTCTGGAAGTATCACGCGTGGCGTTACTGTTGGAAACAATCAAAATACGGTGGTGAATTCGAATTTAGATTTGCAAATCACAGGAAAAATTTCGGACAAAGTAAGTTTGCGTGCTTCCATTCAAGACAGTAATATTCCTTTGCAAGAAGGCGGATATTCGCAAAAATTAGATGAGTTTGACCAAATTTTCATCGAATTATTTTCGGATAAATGGAACATTCGAGCTGGAGATTTATTTCTCGAAAATAGAAAATCAGCTTTCTTGAATTTCAACAAAAAAGTACAAGGTTTAGCCACTCGCTTCACTTTTGGAACACCTGATAAAAAAACCGAAGTCATTGCTTCTGGCGCTTTGGTTCGTGGACAATATGCACGAAGTTCTTTCGTTGGTCAAGAAGGAAATCAAGGTCCTTATAAATTACGAGGGAATAATAACGAATTATATGTTTTAGTCATTTCAGGTTCGGAACGGGTTTATGTAAACGGAATTTTAAAAACGCGTGGAGAAAACAACGATTATATCATCGATTACAACGCTGGAGAAATCATTTTTACTTCTTTATTTCCAATTACTTCCGAAATGCGAATCAATGTAGAATATCAATACACCGATAGAAATTTTACCCGATTTATCACCTATGGAGGCATTTCGCACGAGCGAGAAAATTGGCAAATTGGTGGTTATGTGTATTCTGAAAGTGATGTAAAAAATCAGCCGTTGCAACAAAATTTATCTTCGGAACAAATTGATATTTTGCAAAACGCTGGTGATGATATTTCGGAAATGAACGGACCTTCAGCTTATTTAGATTCCTATTCCGAAAATAAAATTTTGTATAGAAAAGTGATTATTGGTGCTGTAGAAGTTTTTGAATATTCGAATAATCCTACTGACGAATTATATAATGTTCGTTTTTCTTTAGTAGGAAATAATCAAGGAAATTATATTTTAATCAACAATCAAGCGGTTGGGAAAATTTATGAATATGTACCGCCAATTGCAGGAATTCCGCAAGGAAATTATGAACCAATTGTTCGTTTGATTGCGCCAACAAAAATTCAAATGGCAACCATTTTAGGAAAGTACAATCCAAACGAGAAAACACTTTTAGATTTTGAAGTAGCATTAAGCAACAGCGACCAAAATTTATATTCGAATTTAGATGACAATAACAATAAAGGTTTTGCTGGAAAATTCAACGGAAAACAACGTGTTTTTGATGGAAAAACCAAAATTGATGCCTTTGCGAATTATCAATTGGTGCAAGAAAATTTCAAAACGATTGAACGTTTGTACAACATCGAATTTAACAGAGATTGGAACATTACTTCTGCTTTGTTAGGCAATCAAAGCTTTTTGACTTCAGGATTGGATTTTAATTTCGACAACAAAGGAAAAGCGCTTTATCAGTTTGAAAACTTAACTTTTGGTGATGCATTTTCGGGAAATAAACATACTTTTTCAGGAAAATATGCTACCAAAAATTGGATGATTTGGAGCAATTCGAGTGTAATGAAAAGTGATTCCGAACTTTCAAATTCGTCTTTTGCTCGAAGTGAAAATCGTTCGTCGTATAAATTGGGTAAAAATTGGGTTGGTGCCACGGTGAATTTGGAAAATAATTCGGAAAAACTGAAAGCAACCAATACATTTTCGGCCTTGAGCCAACGTTTTTTAGAATATGGCGCTTTTGTAGGAAGAGGCGATTCGACGAAGGTTTTTGTGGAATTGGGATTTTTACAACGCCAAAATGATAGTTTGCAAAACAACCGAATTGAACGTGTAAATCATTCGAATTCGTACTACTTAAAATCGCAATTAATTAAAACCGAAAAAAGCAATTTGAGCATGTTTTTGAATTATCGCACTTTGAAATATGAAGATTCCAATTTAAAAGACGAACCATCGTTGAATTCACGAATTTTGTATTCGGATAGATTTTTTGGGCAATTAATTCAGACTACAACGGCTTATGAAACTAGTTCAGGAACAATTGCCCAACAAGAATTCACCTATTTGCAAGTAGAACCTGGACAAGGCGTTTACATGTGGAACGATTATAATGGTAACGGAATTCAGGAATTACAAGAGTTTGAAATTGCTCCGTATTCTGATTTAGCGATTTATGTTCGAGTGTTTTTACCGAATCAGGTTTTTGTACGAACGCATCAAAATAAATTTTCGCAAGCGTTGAATTTCAATTTTAACCAATGGCAAAATGAAAAAGGTTTTAAGAAATTTGCTTCGCACTTTTATAATCAAACTTCGTTTTTAATTGATCGAAAAATTAAAAGGAATGGTGCTAATTTCGATTTGAATCCGTTTTCAAAAGAGGAAGATGAATTAATTGGTTTGAATACCAATTTTAGAAATAGTCTATTTTTTAATCGTGGAAAACAACATCATTCTACTACTTATTCTTTTTTGTTAAACGAAAGTCAAAATTTACTTTCTGTGGGAAGTGTTTCGGCTAAAAATAAATCGCATCAATTGCAATATCAGCATTTGGTAAAGAAAAGTTGGTTGTTTAATTTTTCTGGAAGCACCACTTCAACTGAATCTACTTCCGAGAATTATCCAAATCGAAATTTTGAAATTGATGGTTATCAAATTGAACCAAAAATCGGGTACTTATTTTCCAAAAACGCGAGTTGGGATATATTTTACGAATTTCAACAAAAAGAAAATCAAATTGGAGCTTTTGAAACTTTAAAACAAACTCGTTTAGGAACATCGTTTACTTTCAACAGCGAAAAAGGATTTAGCATGAATGGTGAATTTTCAATGTATAACAATTCGTATGATGGAAATGCGTTATCAGCAGTAGGATTTCAAATGTTAGAAGGCTTACAACCTGGAAAAAATCAAACTTGGAGATTGCTTCTACAGAAAAATTTGACCCAATATTTAGACGTAAACATCAACTACCAAGGCAGAAATAGCGAAACCAGCAAAACCATTCATACAGGAAATATACAATTAAGAGCGTTTTTTTAGTTAATATTTAGATTAATTCTACATTTCTGCTTAATTTTACAAGCTATCCCAATAAAAAGAACTATGTTAAAAAGAATATTATTTTTATTATTAATCTTAATTTCAAATATTACTTATTCACAATTAAGTAATAAGCATTGGTTACCTCCTTTACATGCTCGTGATGCAAGTGTAGTTGGTGTGCAATACATATATTTATCAACACCTGAACCTGTTCCATTTTCAGTTGAAATTACAAATGGAGCTGGAGTTCCTATTGCTGGATCACCCTTTACTATTTCTCAAGGAAATCCAAGGGAAATTTTAATTGGTGAAGATCAAAATTCTTTGATGTTCTGCCCAATACGTTATGTCAATGTAGTTAACGTAGACAGAGGTCTTATCTTAGAAGGAAGTGGCGAATTCTATGTAAGTTTTAGAGTAAGGTCACAAAATCACGCTGAAACATTAGTCTCAAAAGGAAAATCAGGAATTGGAAAAAAGTTTAGATTAGGAAGTTTACCGCAAACTAGTCCTGGCTCAACAAGAAACTTTGTTTCAAGTTTTATGGCAACTGAAAATAATACAACTGTTACAATTTCTGATTATGATATAAATGTTGAGTTTGTCTCTTCAATTGGGCCAATAACATTAGATAGTCAAACTTTCACACTAAACGCAGGAGAAACCGTTATTCTTTCTGGCTACACAGATGTTGGAAATAATTTATCAGGCTTTGTAGGAGCTTTAGTTGAATCGGATAAAAACATTGCTGTTAATACTGGAAATGCATTGGCAGGAATGGCTACTCAAGAAGAAGGTCAAGATTTTAATCTCGATCAAATTGTTCCAATTGCAGAGGTTGGTTCAGAATATATTGTTGTCAAAGGAAATGGAAGCTCAAATACAGAACTACCATTAGTAATAGCAACAGAAGATAACACTTCAGTATACGTAAATGGGAGCACAACTCCAATAACAATAATTAATGCAGGTGACTATTTTTTAATTCCAACTTCTAACTATCAAGGGATAAATAATCAGAATATGTATATCACTAGTGATAAACCTATCTATTTATATCAAATTATTGCTGGAGATATTAGTGATGCTACCTCAGGATTAAACTTCATACCTCCTTTAAGTTGTTTTTTTCAAAGAAAAGTAGACTTAATCCCAAAAATTAATTTTATTGGAACAAATGAGTATTTTGGTGATGTCATAGCTGTTACATATACAGGAGCTACAGTTACTATTAATGATGTAGCTACAACAGCTTTACCGCAATCAGTTGTAGGAAATTCTGATTGGGTAACATATCGTATTCCTGATATTACAGGTAATGCCAAAATAGAATCTACAGGACCACTTGCCGTTGGTGTTTTTGGGTTTAGCGGATTTGCTGGATTTGGAGGATACTATTCTGGATTTGGAAGTACCCCTAGAGATACTGATGTTACTATTTGCTCAAATAATTCTATAGATTTATTGGATGAAATAGAAGGTAATCCTGAGCCTGGAGGTACTTGGAATCCACCTTTAGCTAGTGGAACCAATATATTTAACCCAAATATTGATATAGCTGGAGTATATAATTATAGTTATATCTCAACATGCGATATTGTAGACGTTGATGTAAGTGTAACTATTCAACAGGCCAATAATGCAGGAAATAATAATAGCATAACTGTTTGTAATAACAATTCTTCGTTCGATTTATTTCCACTTCTAGGAAGCAATGCTGAAGTTGGTGGTTATTGGTCTCCAGCACTATCATCAGGAACAGGTGTTTTCAATCCAAATGTTGATTTAGGAGGCACCTATAGCTATATTATTCCTGCAGTAAATGCATGCAATGAAATATCGGCGTCTATATCTGTTACTAATAACCCTGCCCCAATAGTATATGCTATCACAAACTATTCTATCTGTGATAACAATTTAGATGGAAATGATACAAATGGTATAGCAACTTTTAATCTTACATCTAAAACCGCAGAAATATTAAATGGACAAACTGGAATAACTGTAACCTATCACACTTCTATTACTGATGCAGAAAACGGAATTGGAGGAATAACAACAATTTTAACTAATGATAGAATAATTTATGCTAGATTAACAAATAACACTACTAATTGTTTTGCTATAACTAATTTTAATTTAGTTGTTTATTCGCTTCCAACAGTAAGCTCAACAATAACTCTTAAACAGTGTGATACCGACAATGATGCTGTTACAGATTTTAATTTAACAGAAGCAAATACAATCATATCCTCAGAAACTACAAATACTTATACCTATCATAATACCCTATTTGGAGCACAGAATAACACTGATTTAATTGTAAATGAATTAAATTTTAATGCCCCTAATGGAACACAGGTTTGGGCAAGAATTACAAATCCGAATGGATGTATACGAACTTCTTTAGTAAATTTAATTGTTTCTACAACCACAATACCTTCAACACATCTTTTTACCATTTATGAATGTGACGATTATATTAGTTCAACAGACACTGATGTTGATGGATATGACTATTTTAATTTAGACAGCCCTATTTTAGCTGAAAATGCAATAGAAAATTTATTATCATTTTTCTCAACAAGTCAACCTTTAGTGGTAACATTTTATGAAAATGAAAGCGATGCATTAGCCGAAATAAATGCAATTACAAACATTACAAATTATAGAAATATTATACCAAATTCTCAAATAGTTTGGGCAAGAATAGATAGTGAATTAAATAATGAGTGTTTTGGTGTTGGCCCGTATATACAATTAATTGTAAACCCATTACCAGACATTAATTTAGGTTTAGATTTTGTTTTATGCATTGATCCAATAACAGGATTAGGTTTACAAACTGTAGATGCAACACCTGCAACATCTGGCAATTATTCGTATCAATGGACACCAACAAATCCAAATGGAAATTCACCTTTATTTGATATTACTTCTGGCGGAACATTCTCAGTAATTGTTACAAATACCGACACAAATTGTGTTAATTTCGATTCAATTACTACTACTTTTTCATCTGAACCAGAAACATTTGAAGCCAATTTAATTACACCAGCATTTTCAAGTGGTTTGGCAACGATTGAAGCTATTGCTACAGGTGGATTCGGCATTTATGAGTACAGTATCGATGCTATTAATTGGCAGTCAAGTCCAATATTTTCTGACTTACAAAATGGAAGCTATATTGTTTATGTTCGAGATATTCAAGGATGTGGAATATTGTTTTCTGAAGAATTGCAAACTATCACTTATCCAAATTACTTCACACCTAATGGTGATGGATATAATGATTTTTGGAACATTCGTTTACCAAATGAATATGAGGGTTTAATTTCTATTTATGATAGATATGGCAAACTTTTAAAACAACTCAGTGCTCAAGGTCAAGGATGGGACGGAACATTTAATGGTAATCTTTTACCTTCAACCGACTATTGGTTTAAAGTGGAATACATTGAAAATAACCAAAGAAAAGAGTTTAAATCACACTTTAGTTTAAAAAGATAAAAATGGAATTAGGAAATCTTTCAATTATAATTGATGAAAATAAAATTGCTACGGTATGTTTTTCACATCCAGCAAGCAATTCATTTCCGAGTAATTTATTACAAAAATTAACTTCAGAAATTAACTATTTAAGTAGTTTAGATACCGTTTCCGTGATTATTTTAAAAAGCGAAGGAACAGGTGCCTTTTGTGCAGGAGCCTCTTTCGATGAACTGCTTTCAATTTCAAATGAAAAAGATGGAAATCTGTTTTTTTCAGGATTTGCAAATGTAATTAACGCTATGCGAAAATGCACAAAACCAATTATTGGAAGAATTCATGGTAAAGCAGTTGGTGGTGGTGTAGGTTTAGCTGCAGCATGTGATCATACTTTTGCAACTAATAATAGTGCCATAAAATTATCAGAAATTGCTATTGGAATTGGCCCTTTTGTAATTGAACCTGCCGTAAGTAGAAAAATCGGAAAAACAGCTTTTACCGAAATGACACTTACACCTACTTTATGGAAAACGGCTCAATGGGCAAATGAAAAAGGTTTATTTACCGAAGTTTTTGAAACAATAGAATTGTTAGACGAAAATTTAAGAAACTTTACCCTTGAACTTTCATCCTATAATCCAGAAGCTTTAGTTGAAATGAAAAAAGTTTTTTGGGAAGGAACAAACCACTGGGACAGCTTATTATATGAAAGAGCTTCAATTTCTGGACGATTAGTTTTATCAAACTTTACCAAACAAGCATTAGAAAAATTTAAGAAATGAAAAGTTTAATTATCGCATTACAGCAAGTAAACATAGAAGAAAAAATAAAAAATGACCCCGACGGAACATATCAAATTGGTGTATTAATTGGTTCATTTGTACCTGTTGCCGTTTTAGCTGGCTTAGCTTATTTTTTATATTATAGAGCTAAGAAAAAAGAAAAAAATCTTGACCAATAAATTGTAAATTATGTCAAAAATTAGAATTACAAAACAATTTAACTTTGAAACCGGTCACGCTTTATATGGCTATGATGGTAAATGCAAAAATGTCCACGGTCATAGTTACAAACTTTCTGTAACAGTTATTGGTAGACCTATTACAGATACAAATAATGTAAAATATGGAATGGTAATCGATTTTGGTGATTTAAAAAAAATCGTAAAAGAACAAATTGTTGACGTCTTTGATCACGCAACAGTTTTCAACAAAAACACACCACATATAGAATTAGCCAACGAGCTTCAATCGAGAGGTCACGATGTAATTTTAGTAGATTATCAACCTACAAGTGAAAATATGGTAATTGATTTTTCTAATAAAATTAAAAACTTATTACCCGAAAACATCGAATTACATTCATTAAAACTTCAAGAAACAGAAACTTCTTTTGCCGAATGGTATGCGGAAGATAACTAAATAAAAAAAGCGATTTCAATTGAAATCGCTTTTTTTATTTTATTCTTGTTCTTTCATTACGAAAGATTCCATAAATTTTGTGGTATAATTCCCAGCTACATAATCTGGTTCATCCATTAATTGTCTATGAAATGGAATTGTAGTTTTGATTCCTTCAATTACGAATTCATCTAACGCACGCTTCATTTTGTTAATTGCTTCTTCTCTGGTTTGAGCGGTTGTAATCAACTTAGCTATCATAGAGTCATAATTAGGCGGAATTGTATATCCTGCATAAACATGCGTATCTAAACGCACTCCGTGTCCTCCTGGCGCATGTAAAACCGTAATTTTACCAGGCGAAGGGCGAAAATCATTATACGGATCTTCAGCATTAATACGACATTCTATTGAGTGCAATTGTGGATAATAGTTTTTTCCTGAAATTGGAATTCCTGCCGCAACCATTATTTGTTCACGAATTAAGTCATAATCAACAACTTGTTCCGTAATTGGGTGTTCAACTTGAATACGTGTATTCATTTCCATGAAATAGAAATTTCTGTGTTTATCAACCAAAAATTCTACTGTTCCAGCTCCTTCGTATTTAATGTATTCTGCTGCTTTAACTGCAGCAGTTCCCATTTTTTCACGTAATTCATCTGTCATAAAAGGTGAAGGAGTTTCTTCTGTTAACTTTTGATGACGACGTTGTACAGAACAATCTCTTTCCGAAAGGTGACACGCTTTTCCATAAGAATCACCAACTACTTGAATTTCAATATGACGAGGCTCTTCGATAAGCTTTTCCATATACATTCCATCGTTTCCGAAGGCTGCTGCTGCTTCTTGACGAGCACTTTCCCATGCTTTCAATAATTCGTCTTCTTTCCAAATAGCTCTCATCCCTTTTCCACCACCACCTGCAGTAGCTTTCATCATTACAGGATAACCGATTTCTTTAGCTACTTTTTTAGCTTGTTCAAAATCTTCTAAAATACCTTCAGAACCTGGAACACATGGAACACCAGCTTCAATCATGGTTGATTTTGCAGATGCTTTGTCTCCCATACGATCAATCATTTCTGGAGAAGCTCCAATAAATTTAATACCATGTTCTTGACAAATCTTAGAAAATTTAGCGTTTTCAGATAAAAATCCGTAACCTGGGTGAATAGCGTCTGCATTTGTAATTTCTGCAGCAGCTATAATATTAGACATTTTTAAGTACGATAAATTACTTGGAGGTGGCCCAATACAAACAGCCTCGTCTGCAAATTTTACATGCAAACTATCAGCATCTGCTGTTGAATAAACCGCTACCGTTTTGATGCCCATTTCTCTACAGGTTCTAATTACACGTAGTGCAATTTCACCTCTATTGGCAATTAATATTTTTTTAAACATGTTTTTTTAATTAGATAATTAGACAATGTGTCAATTAGACAATTATGAAGAAAGAAAACTTCTAACTTCCAACTTCTAACTTCTAACTTTATTAAGATGGATCAACTAAGAATAAAGGTTGATCAAATTCAACTGGTGAAGAATCGTCCACCAAAACTTTTACAATTTTACCAGAAACTTCTGATTCAATTTCGTTGAATAATTTCATTGCTTCTATTACACAAAGAACATCTCCTTTTCCAATTGTTGACCCTACTTCAACAAACATAGGTTTATCTGGAGCTGGTTTTCTATAAAAAGTACCTATAATTGGCGATTTAACAGTAATGTATTTTGCGTTATCGTCTGATGTTGGCGCAGCAACTGTGTCAGAAACAGTTGGTTGTGCCACTACTTGAGGTGCTACCATTTGAGGTGTAGCTTGCATTGGCATTTGTTGCACATAAGTAGTTGTGCTTTCTGTTCCTTCAGCAGTTGTTTTTATGGTGATTTTAAAATCGTCCATTTCTAATTTTACTTCTGTAGCTCCTGATTTTGCTACAAATTTGATTAGGTTTTGAATCTCTCTAATATCCATAATATTTGATTTAGTTTAGTTTGTTTTTATTTAGTGTAAGCCCATTTTAAATAGATAGCACCCCATGTGAATCCGCCACCAAAAGCTGCAAAGATAATGTTATCTCCTTTTTTCAATTGGTTTTCGAAATCTGATAATAATAAAGGTAGGGTTGCCGAAGTGGTATTTCCGTATTTTTGAATGTTGATTAGAACTTTAGATTCGTCTAACTCCATACGATTTGCAGTAGCATCGATAATTCTTCTGTTTGCTTGATGCGCTACTAACCAATTGATATCGTCGTGAGATAAATTGTTTCGTTGCATGATTTTCTCACTCACATCAGCCATTCCAGAAACTGCGTATTTAAAAACCGTTTTTCCGTCTTGGAAAACAAAATGTTGTTTGTTTTTAACGGTTTCTTCTGAAGGAGGTAAAATAGAACCACCCGCTTCAATTTTTAAGAATTCTCTTCCGATTCCATCACTTTTTAGAATTTCATCTTGAAGACCTAATCCTTCTGTATTTGGTTCAAACAATACGGCTCCTGCTCCATCACCAAAAATGATACAAGTAGCTCTGTCTGTATAATCAATAATTGATGACATTTTATCGGCACCAATTAATAAAACTTTTTTGTATTTTCCAGATGCAATATAAGCTGATGCTGCAGACATTCCGTAAAGGAAACTCGAACAAGCGGCTTGTAAATCAAATGCAAAAGCATTTGTTGCGCCAATTTGTGTAGCTACATAAACTCCAGTTGAAGCTACTGGCATATCTGGTGTTGCCGTTGCCATAATCACTAAATCGATATCTTTAGGATCTAAATTGGCTTTCTCTAATAAGTTTTGAGCGGCTTTAATTGCCATGAAAGAAGTACCTTGGCCTTCTTCTTTTAACAATCTTCTTTCTTTAATTCCGGTACGAGTGGTAATCCATTCGTCATTAGTATCTACTAATGTTTCCAATACTTGATTCGACAGAACAAAGTCGGGAACATAAGAACCTACTGCCGTAATTGCTGCTGTTATTTTATTCATCTTCGATTAATTTTTCCTTCTGAATTTTTAAGGTTCAAAAAGTGGTGGAAATTACAAAAAAAATTTCAAACGAATCCTATTCGTTTTTGTTAATTATAAACGAAATAGGTACTTAACAAAAAAACTCTCACAATGTGAGAGTTTTCTCTATTTTTTCTCTGATGCAATTAAGCTACTGCTTCATTTTTATCAATTACAACTTGACCTCTGTAGTACATTTTACCTTCATGCCAGTAAGCTCTGTGGTATAAGTGTGCTTCACCAGTTATTGGACATGTTGCGATTTGAGCAACTGTCGCTTTGTAATGTGTTCTTCTTTTATCTCTTCTTGTAGACGACTGTCTTCTCTTAGGATGTGCCATTGTTCTATTTTATTTATCCGTTAATAGTTTTTTTAAATTCTCCCATCTAGGGTCAATATCATTATTTTGTTCTTCTTCTTTTTTGTTTTCTTTTGGAGAAAGCGATTCCAATTTTTCAATTACATCCGTTAAAGAACCGTCTTTAACACCCGGATGTACTCTTCGTAAAGGAACTGACAATATAATAGACTCATATATATATTGCGCTACATTTACTTGAAATTCACCATGAGGCAAAATGAGCAACTCCTCATTCTCATCATTAAAGGCATCTCCAAACTTAACTAAAAGTTTTAATTTTCCTTTAATTGGCAAATCAAACTCTTCTCCAGACACATCGCAAGGTACATTTACTGTTCCTTTGTGCTTAAAATCGAGTTCAAGCATAGTGCTTTTCTTCTCTAAAACAATATCAACTTTGACTGAAACGGCATTGTATTCGTCGTAATCAAAGTTTTTAAAGAACGTATTATCTATTTGATAATCAAACTGATGCTTCCCTATTTTTAATCCCACGAATGGTATTAAATATTCTTTTAAATCATTCATAACAACAGTTTTACCTTTTTAAAAGGTGTGCAAAGATATAAAATATTTATAAATTCAAACCAGTTGTGAACATTTTTTTGTTTATAACTGTTTTTCTTTTGTTTTTAAAGGGTTTTTAATCAGCTCTTGATAGTCATTTCTTTTGTTATAAATATCAATTGCCAAATAAACCGCCTCTTTAAATGACTCGTGATTAGCCACTCCTTTACCTGCAATTTCATATGCAGTTCCGTGATCGGGAGAAGTTCTAATTTTATTTAATCCTGCTGTGTAATTTACTCCGTTACCAAACGACAATGTTTTGAAAGGAATCAATCCTTGATCATGATAAGTTGCAATTACCGCATCGTATTTTTCATATTGTGCTGAACCAAAAAATCCGTCCGCTGGAAAAGGTCCGAAAACCATATTTCCCGCTTCAAATAATTTTTTCAAGGCCGGTTTGATGATTTTTTCCTCTTCTTGACCAATAACTCCATTATCTCCTGAATGTGGATTCAATCCTAAAACAGCCACTTTTGGTTTTTCAATTTCAAAATCTTGCTTCAACGTTTGAATGATGGTTTTAATTTTAGTCGAAATTAATTTTTCATTCAAATGTTTCGCTACTTCATTCACTGGAACATGATCAGTAAGTAATCCAACACGTAAATCATCGTGCACCATTAACATTAACGCATCGCCTTCTAACTCTTTATCTAAATAATCAGTGTGACCTGGGAATTTGAATTCTTCTGATTGAATATTATACTTATTAATAGGCGCTGTTACCAAAACATCAACCAATCCTTCTTTTAGCGCTTTAGTAGCTGCAACAAAAGATTTTATAGCATAACTTCCTACAACATCATCATTTTTCCCGAATTCTAAATTTACACCTTCACGCCAAACATTCAATACATTGATTTTCCCAACAACTAATTGTTCTAATTTATCAATTCCATGAATAGCAACATCTAACTTTAGCTCTTTCTTTAAAAAAGAAACGATTTTTACATTCGCAAAAATTACAGGCGTACACAATTCTAACATTCGAGTATCTTCAAATGTTTTTAAAATAACCTCGCTTCCAATACCATTTAAATCTCCAATCGAAATTCCAACAATTATATTTTCTGCTTTTTTAACCATGACAAATGTGATTTATTGCTTACTTTTGATGTGCAAATTTAGTAAAATTAAATCAGTTATGTTTACCGGAATTATAGAAACCCTCGGAATTATAAAAGAAATCGAAAAAGATCAGGAAAACCTGCACTTAACGGTAGAATCTGAAATTACACATGAATTAAAAATTGACCAAAGCGTAGCCCATAATGGCATTTGTTTAACCGTTGTAAAAATTGAAAATAAAAATTACACGGTAACCGCTATTAAAGAAACTATCGACAAGACTTCTATTAGGACTTGGAGTGTAGGTGATGTTGTAAATTTAGAACGCGCCATGAAACTAGGAGACAGACTTGACGGACATATTGTTCAAGGACACGTGGATCAAACTGGAACTTGCACTAATATTAAAGAAGCAAACGGAAGTTGGGTTTTTACATTTGAATACGATGCATCATTAAACAATATTACAATTGAAAAAGGCTCAATTACTGTAAACGGAACAAGTTTGACTGTGGTGAATTCAGAATTAAACTCTTTTAGTGTTGCCATTATTCCTTACACTTATGATCATACTAATTTTAATACTTTTAAAATTGGCACAAAAGTAAATTTAGAATTCGATGTAATTGGAAAATACGTAAGTAGATTGAATGAATTAAGAAAATAAAAAAGGCTCTTACAAAGAGCCTTTTTTTGTTGAGATATATTTTTTAGACAAATAATAACCTGTTACTAATGCTATAAAAAATAGCACAACCAAACTACCATCTATAGGCAAACCAGGTGGTGGGGGTGGCGTTGGTGGTGGTGGTGTTGGATTAGCCGCAATTGCTGCTTGAACGCTAAAAAGCACCACTATTAAGGTTAAAATTTTATTCATAGTTTTGTTTTATTGGGCGTAAAAGTATTAATTATATTTGCTTTTCAATTAAGAAAGGTTATTATTTAATAATAAGTTAATATTTGCAATTGTTTAACTTAATTATATAATACGAAAATATAAATATTTTTATACTTTACAAGTTATTTTAACAAAAAAACTTAAAAAAAACTTAAAATTTAGTTTTTGTAACGATATTCTGTCAAATTTTCAAACTAAAGTGGTCCCACCTGGGCTCGAACCAGGGACCACCTGATTATGAGTCAGGTGCTCTAACCAACTGAGCTATAGGACCAGTTTGAGGTTGCAATATTACTACTAATTTTTATTGCACGCAAATCTTTTTTTAAAAGATTATTTTATTTCCTGACAAAGCTCAATTAAAACCCCATTTGTTCCTTTAGGATGAAGAAAAGCAACTAATTTATTATCTGCACCTTTTTTGGGCACTTCATTCAACACTATAAAACCTTCGTTTTTCAATCTCATCATCTCTTCTTCAATATCATATACGTCAAAAGCGATGTGATGGATTCCCTCTCCCTTTTTATCGATAAATTTTGCAATTGGGCTATCCGGATTTGTTGCTTCTAACAATTCGATCTTGTTTGGACCATTCATAAAAAATGATGTTTTCACTCCTTCGCTAACAACTTCTTCTTGTTTATAAGGTGGTTGACCAAATAATTTTTCGAAAAGCAAATTTGACGTTTCTAAACTTTTTACAGCAATACCAATATGTTCTATTTTTCTCATTAGTTTAAATTTGTTATACAAAGTTAACAAAAAAACAAAAAGTCTTGCTATATAGCCCTGATTGTCGCGGAAATCCTTTTTATAATTCAAAGGTTATAAAAACTTTGAATTATAAAAAAGATTGTAGTTAAAAGCGGGAAAATGAATAACAAAACTGAACAAGCCCTTCGCTTCTAAATTATTAATAGAAAAGTCGTATTTTTGCCAAATGGAAACAAATAGACAAAAAAAAATAGGTGCGCTTTTGCAAAATGATTTGGTATCAATTTTGCAAGGTGAAATCCGTAAAAATAATATTAACAATTTAGTGATTTCGGTTTCTAAAGTGAATGTAACTTCAGATTTATCTATTGCAAAGGTGCATTTAAGTGTTTTTCCAACAGAAAAAGCAGGGGAAATTTTAGCCGCAGTTAAAAGTAATGCTCCATTAATCAAACACGATTTAGCACAACGTGTTAAAAATCAATTGCGTAAAGTACCAAATTTGATTTTTTACATCGATGACAGTTTAGATTACATTGAAAAAATTGACAAAGCGTTAACTGGAGAAGAAAACCCAATTGAAAATCCGGATTTGTTAGAAAAAAGAAAGAAATCATAATTTGAACCTTTCATTTTATATAGCCAAACGTTATGCTATTAGTTTTAGCAAGAACAAAGCCATAAATATTATTACTGGCATTGCTTCTGTTGGAATTATAGCAAGTACTATGGCATTATTTATTTTTTTATCTGTTTTTAGCGGATTAAAAGAATTTACTTTAAACTTTGCAAATGCGACTGATCCCGATTTAAGATTAGAAACCACAACTGGAAAGTTTTTTACAATATCTAAGGCGCAAGAAGAACAATTAAAATCAAACAAAAACATTTCCTCTTTTAGCAAAATTGCAGAAGAACGCGTTTATTTTTTATACAGCGAAAAAGAAATTGTTGCACATATAAAAGGTGTTGACAATAATTATACAAAAGTAAATGACTTTAAAAATCATTTGTATGCTGGTGATTGGATTGAACCAAACTCTGAAGATGTTGTTGTTGGAGCAGAAATCAGTAGAAAATTAGCTTTAGGATTGTTTGATTTCAATAATGCATTAGAAGTTTTTGCTCCAAAACCTGGAAAAGGAAATATTGAAAATCCAGATGAAGCTTTTAATAAATCGTTACTTTTTCCTTCGGGAATTTACTCTATTAATGAGGAGTTAGATGGAAAGTATGTTTTTTGTGATGTTGCTTTAGCTCAAAATTTATTGGGTTTACAATCTAATCAGTTTACGAATTTAGAAATCAAAACCACACCAAATAGTAATGAGGAAGAAATTAGAAATGATTTAGAAACTATTTTTGGTGAAAACATTAAAATTAAAAATAGGGCACAATTAAATGATTCGCTCTATAAAATGCTACAATCTGAAAATTTGTTCATTTATCTTTTTAGTACATTAGTTGTTATTTTGACTTTGTTTTGTTTAGCAGGAGCAATTGTGATGATTATTATTGACAAAAGAGATAATTTGAAAACACTTTATAATATTGGTGTAACTAAAAATTCGATTCGAAATATTTTCTTTACACAAGGCATTATTATTACGCTTTTTGGCTTATTTATAGGCTTAGCATTAGCAATAGGAATTGTTATATTACAACAACAATTTTCTTTTATAATGATTACTCCAACAATGCCTTATCCTGTTTTATTTGAGTGGAGCAACATTTTAATTGTGTTGTCAACAATTATTATATTAGGAATTGTATCATCTTGGATTGCTTCTGGAACGGCAAACAAAGGACTTTAAAATAAATAAAAAAAGGCAACTTTTCAGTTGCCTTTTTTTATTATAAAATTTCTTAATTATTATTTCTTAACAATTAAGAATTCACTTCTTCTGTTTTGTGCATGTTCTTCTTCAGTACAATTGTCACAAGCTACTTTTGGCTCACTTTCTCCAAATCCTTGTCCTGAAATTCTATCCTTAGCAATTCCTTTAGAAACTAAATACTGAACTGTAGATTTTGCTCTTCTGTCAGATAAATTTAGATTGTATTTATCACTACCTCTACTATCAGTATGTGATTTTGCAAAAATTACCATATTAGGGTGCTCAACCATAACTTGGACTAACTTATCCAATTCTGCTGCACCTTGTTGTGTAATGTTACTTTTGTTGAACTCAAAGAAAATAGGTTGTAAAATAACTTCTTTTTCTGTGATGATTGGTAAAATAGGATTTAAAAATACATCAACTTTAAAATCAGTTCCAACAGCATCATTTGGGATATCAACATTAAAAACTTCGCTTTCATATCCTTGTTTAGAAACTTGACCTGAATATGAAGTCATACAATTAAACTCAGAAATTGATTTTCCAGAGGAATCCGTTGTTAAACTAGATAATGTTTTTTGTTTCTCACCTGTTAATACAACTAAAGCGCCATCTATTTCTTTTCCAGTAACCTTATCTTTAACAACTGTAATAGCTTTAAAGTTACAAACTGGATCAGCAATATATATATCGTCATTTCCACCTCTATTACTTGAGAAGAATCCTACTTTTTTAGCAGTATTGTAAGTAAATGCGAAATCGTCTTTTTCAGTATTAACAGGCGCTCCAACATTTACAGCATCAGTGCCTTTGCTCAAATCAATTTTAAAAACATCTAAACCACCGAATCCTTGCTTTCCGTTTGATGAAAAGAAAAGTACATTGTCATCTGTAATAAAAGGGAAACTTTCATTAGCTTCTGTGTTAATTTTTGCTCCCAAATTTTCAGGAGTTCCATATTCGTCACCATTAACAGATACTTTCCATATGTCTTCTCCACCCATACCACCAGGCATATTTGAAGAAAAGTATAACGTTTTTCCATCTTTGCTAATACTTGGGTTTCTTACATCATAGGCAGCATTATTAAAAGGTAATGGTTTGCTATTAGACCAAGAACCTCCAGAGTTAGTAGCTTTGTAAAGATAAATTTTACCAAATTTTGCTTTCTTTTCTTTGTCTTTTATGTATTCTTTTTCGTTGAAACTTTCGCTTCCATAATACATTACACTTCCATCAGAACTAACTGACGCTGGACCATCATGCCATCTTGTATTCAAATTATCAACAGCTACAGCTTCACTAATTGTTTTATTAGCGTTGTAAGTTGCTTTATATAAATCTAAATACGGCTCTTCATTCCAATTACTGTTTTTCTTGGAAGTATTTCTAGAACTTGAAAAGTAAACGTTATTATCATTAGTTAAAACTGCACCAAAATCTGTTTTATCACTGCTGATATCAGATTTTACCACATCATATAATTTAGCTTGACTTTTTAAAGTTGGCAAATATTGTGGATTTGAGTTAAATGTCTTAGCTCTTTGATCGTTAGGTGCTAAACTTGCAAATTGTTTCATTTGTTTATCAGCTTCAGCGTAATTACCTTCAGCTTTTAACATTTGAGCATATTTGTAATACGTTTCAGCATCTTGCTTTTCTTCGGTTGCTTTTGCAAACCATTTAACAGCTTCTTTGGTATTAAAAACATTATAATAACTATCTGCTAATTGCTTATAAACATAGTTATCTGCTTTACCTTTTTCTGTTAATTTTAAATATTCTTTAGCAGCATCAACATATTCATATCTGTCGAATAATTTATCTGCTGTCTTGGTATCTTTGTTTTGTGCACTAAGTAAACCACTTGCGATTACAAAACTCAATGTTAAATATATTTTTTTCATGTCGTTATCGCTTTTAGGTTAGAAAAATCTTGGAGAACTTGATACCTTTTTCGGGAAGTTCAAATCAAACAACAAGATAAACTCATGAGATGAAGGTGTTGTCACATTCAAATCAGATACAATGTGATCGTATGCATATCCAATCTTAACATTTGGAGTTATAGCATAGTTTACCATAGCACCAAAACTATCATCTAAACGATAAGTTAAGCCAGCTTCAAATTTTTCATTGAATAAAAAATTTGTCGAAACATCCAAAGAAGAAGGAGCATCAAATGCTGATTTTAACATAAAGAAAGGCTTAAATTTAATATTTTGAGAAACATCAAACACATATCCTCCTGTTAAGAAGTAATGTGATGTTTCTGATCCAAATTCACGACCATCAAAATCTAAATGTTTTGATTTCATCATATTAGGAACAGAAAATGCTAAATAATATTTGTTTGTGTAGTAAAACAATCCAGAACCTAAGTTAAAATAACTATTGTTTGTGTCTGCAGAGAATGCAGGGTCATTAGGGTTTGGCAAAGTATTATAGATATCACTATATAATCCAACTTGATGTAGCGTTATACCAGCTTTAATACCAAAAGCTAATTTATGCTCGCCACCTAAATTAAGTGTATATGAAAAGTCTCCATAAATATTATTTTCTTCAACAGGACCAATTTTATCAGAAATAACAGATAATCCTAATCCAACATTTTTACCTACTGGTGAATGACCAGACAATGTAAATGTTGTAGGTGCATCTTCTATTTCAACCCATTGTTTTCTATACAATAATCCTATTGATAGATTCTCTTTACTACCTGCATAAGCTGGATTAATAACATTCATATTATACATATATTGCGTATAATGTGGATCTTGTTGTGCGTGTAAATCTACCCATGAGGCAATTACAACTAAAGCTACTAAATATAGTTTCTTCATTTTATTTATTTTTAAAAAAGTTGGCTATCAAGAAAATGATAGCCAATCATTTTATTATTGTTCTCTGTTAATATAAATCCAACCTGTTTTAGTTTCAATATCGGTAAACTTAATTACAAAATAATAAGTTCCATCTGGCAATTCATTCCCATTATCAGATTGACCATACCATTCGTCTTCATAATTATTTTTACTGTAAACTATTGTACCATATCTATTGAAAATCTCTAATTTACTAACATTATAACCTGATAGATCGAAGTTATCATTTCTACCATCATTATTAGGAGAAATTCCTTTTTGAATAGTACAAGTCTCTACGATTACGTCTTCAGAAATTGACAATGTAAGCGTACAAGAACCTTCCATAACATCTTGTAATTCAACCATTGTTGTAATTGTTGCTGCAGGAATAGTAATTGTAGCATTTCCAGCACCGTCAAGAACAAGTGTTTGGTTCGAACCTCCATTGATTGTATATGTTATTGTAGAATTTGCAGAACCAGAAACGTTAAAAATAACATCTTCTCCAATACAAACTGATTCTGAAATAGAAGTTAACGTTGGAATAGAAGGACTTGGATTAACAATTACTGTTTCAGAATTTGTCAATACAGCATTACAAACACCATCATTAATACTTGATAAGCTAATTGTAACATTACTTAACGCATTAGTTTGTGTTACTGTCGCATTTCCTGATGCGTTTAAAACCACAGTACTAGAAGCTCCTCCATTTATTGAATAAGTAACAGTTGCATTAGGTGTACCTACAATTGTAAATACTGCGTCTTGAGTTTCACAAATTGGAGTGTTTGAAGTTAAAGATGTTACAAACGGCAATGCATTTACTGTAATAACTTCAGATAATGAAAGTGGAGTTATACAAGAACCTATTTGCGCTTGAGAAACTGATAATGTTACATCTGAAGAAACAGATGAAACTGTTACAACACCCTGTCCAGTAGCATCTAATGTTATTGCCGTAGGAGCTCCACCATTAATAGTGTATGTTACTGTCGTATTAGATGTTCCTTGTATAGTAAATACTGCGTTATTACCATCACACAATGCTGTTGCATGTGTTATTGTATTAACTGCTGGAACAGGATTAACAACAATAGTTTCTGTCATTGATAATGGCGCATCACAACCTAATTCATTATAGCTGTAAGAAATACCATCTACGTATGTATTACCATTGTTTCTAGTTATTGTTATAACATCTGTGAATGTTCCCGTGGTAAAACTAACATGTTGTAAAATATTTAATGCTCCAGGATATGTAGTTCCATTAAATGTTAAACTATTAACTCCATCAGAAATTGTTACACTTCCTGCGTTATTATTTCTTGCAATACTCACAATAATTGGAGTTCCAGGAGGCAACTCATTTGCAAGAGTTAATGTTACTAAAGAGTTAGCTGCATTTACTGTTGTTGAATTTGTTGTATTTGCAGTAGTTCCAACGGCTGAAATAGCACCTATAGAATTATTTGGATTAACACCACCTACTGTTGAAATTACATTTCCAGTAGTTGGAATTGGTGGAGCCGTGATGTAAGTAGCATTTAATGTTGTTGAAGCTGTTAAACCTGTCAAAGAAATTGTAGCATTACCTGCAGCATCTAAGACAATTGTTTGATCTGAACCTCCATCAATGTTGTATGTTACCGATGTATTAGGTGATCCTTCAAAAGTAAAACTTCCATCTTCTCCAACACAAAGCGGAGCAGAAGCTGTTAAATCCGTTAAACTGACACCTGGCAATACTTCGATACAAACTTGTTCTGAGTATGTACATCCAAAATTATCTGTTACATTATAAGTGTAACAATTAGTTCCAACAACTGTAGGAGTTACTGTTATTGTACTTCCAGTAGTTGAAACAATACTTGGATCTGGAGTCCAGTTTGAAGAATCAATTGTTGGAGTAAATGCATAATCAGTTGGTAAAATAGAACTATCAAAGTTTATACCCCAAGAGAATATATATCCATTATCAATTCCTAAATTATCAGTTACAATTAAAGACCAGTTTCCATTTAAAGGACTTCCAACTAAATTTGAAAATGGTTGAACAGGCATATAGTTCCCTGCATTAATAGATGCACCAGAAGGAGTTCCACAATTTGTCGTTGCCCCATTAACTAATAATGTAGTAGCTGTTGGAGTAAAACAATATGTTCTTCCTGTACCAGGCCCTACAGCAGGATCATCTAATGGACAACCTAAATAAGTTCCACCACCACCTGGATAGGCTTTTAAGATGATTGACTGTCCGTTAGGACTTACCAATCTTATTTCTAAATCTCCAAGATATGAATGCTCCATATCTAAACAAACTGATGTAATTTGACTTGCCGATGTAATAGTACTTCCAAAAGGGAAACAATCAACAGGCACCGTTGTTTGATAAGAAACACCACTACCGTCCGGTAAGAAAGTTGTACCACTAACTGGTGGAGCACATTCCCTAACAAAAGGCACAGGAGCTGAAACTCCTGTAATAGTAGTACTTTGCCCTAAACAAATCTCATCATCGAATGCAGCAGATCCTGTAAATACTGGTGTAGTAGAAACATACACTTTTTGGTTTAAAGCATTATTATTTCTACAACCATTAGCATCAACAATTGTTAAATTTACTAAATAAATACCTTCGTTTGCGAATACATGTGAAGCAGTAGTCCCTGTAGCAGTTGAACCATCATCAAAATTCCATTCATAAGTAGCTCCAGCAGCCCCAGATGGATCTGCAAATGTTCCACTACCATTGAACTCAACACTTGCTCCTGGACAAATTCTAATAGTATTTTCTGAACCAGCTGCAGGAACAGTACTGTTTAAAACCGATGTAATTGCTGGACATGGTGGTCCACAAATAATTGTTGCGTCCCAACCTGGTGCATTTTGTGAGGCATTAGATACAAAAGAAAAAGTTAAACACCCTGTTGGAGATGTTGAAGTATAAGAAGAAATAATATTAGTTCCAAAATAAGTCCCAACGATTGCACCAGTTGTGTTATCACCATCATAAATCGTTAAAGCATCTCCAATACTACTAATTAATTCAAAAGAATTAAAATATACAGTTACAACATCTCCAGGATTTTCTGGACAAATTGTTACAACTGAATTAGCATTATTAGGATAGTTCCCAGAAGGTCCACCCAAATCATAGAAATGATCACCTGCACAATAATCAGGATTAGTTGCTGCAGTTGCATGAACAGTTGACCATGGTCCTACATCAGTACCTGATGCACATATTGCTCTCACATAAATATCATAAGTAGTTGATGAAGGTAATCCTGTAATTGTATAAGTAGCAGGATCCGTTGTTATTGCACCTGTATCTGTTGGAAGCGGAGCTGGAGAACCCGCTGGCACCCATATTACTTCCCACTGTGTAGCTGATGGCGCATTATTTGTCCAGTTTACAACTATACTTGAAGAAGAAATTGAATTTGCTGTTATATTAGTTGGTTTAGGACAAGATGGGAAAGGCTGACAAACAATATTTGCAGTCCATCCTGGATTGTCGATAATTCCATCACTAACAAATCTAAAAGTGATACATCCTGAAGCACTTGTTCCTTCAAATGGACCAGGAAGTGCTGCATTCAAATTACCCCAAAATCCTCCTGGTAAAGTAACAGGACCAAAACCTCCTGGGTTACCACTTGAAATTTGTGGAGCAGCAGTTGAGTTACCATCATAAACATATAATTTGTCATAAGAATCTTCTGTATAAAAAGAAGTAAAATTAACAGTTACATAATCACCTGGATTATCAGGACAAATTGTAATTACATAATCTTGGTTATTAGGATAATCTCCTGCCGCACCTCCGTCATCAACGAAATTTCCACCACATCCTGGCGGCAATGCAGAAGTAGTAAAATCAAAACCTGTTGACCATGGGCTAATATTATCTGTAGCGCACAACGATCTTACATAGTAAGTATATTCTGTTAAAGGTGTTAAAGGAGATAAATTGAAATTCACATTGGTAGCAGCAGAAACAATTGTTCCAGTTCCTTGAGTGAAACCAACAGGACCATATTCAATCTCCCATGGACCTGTACTTGATGATGTCCACGAAAGCAAAGCAGATGTTGCTAATGGAGTAGCAGACAATGCTGTATTAACTAAACATTGTTGATCAACATTCACATTATCAACACACCATCTATCTCCGTTGTCATTTGACATTACAAAAGCAATATAAACATTTTGACCTGCATAAGCACTCAAGTTAACACTCTTTTGTAAGTATGTAGATTGTTGAGCTAAAGTTGAGCCAGAATCCCCCATATCATCATCATCCATTATTTGAGGCTCAGTCCAAGTTCGTACAGTTGTAAAATCTGCAGGAAGATTTTGAGAAGCGGTAGATACTCTTATTGTATAGACACTCCCTTGATCACCAGCTTGAGTTAATTTTGTGTAAAAACGCAACTGACCATTTGCAGGCACAAGAACTTGTGAAGTAACAAGCCAATCCTCTGCTAATCCAGAAACGACATTTTCTCTATTTAAGAAAGCAGCTTTTGTTCCTGCGAATACCAAAGCTGTTGTAGTAGTCTCATCCCATTGTTGAGCCGTTCCAATTCCATTGTCAAATCTTATCCATCCAGTCGGCGGAAACGTAGGCCCTTCAAATCCTTCAGGGAACTGACCGTAACTTAAAACGGAAAAAATAGACATGAAAAAAAGTAATAGTTTTTTCATTATGTTAATATTTTGTTATGGTTTGATTAATTTCCCAAAGTTAACAATAAATATTATTTAGCACACATCTATCGATGAAATGTAACATATATCCGACAAAATGTGTTTTTTAACACGGCATATTTTACGTATTTTTGTAAAAACAATATAAAAACAACAACTTGAAATCAAATTCAAAAATCTATTTCGCATCAGACCAACATTTTGGAGCACCAACAACTGAGTTAAGTTTTCAAAGAGAGCAAAAATTTGTCGCTTGGTTAGATGAAATAAAGAAAGATGCTGATGCGATTTTTTTACTTGGTGATTTATTCGACTTTTGGTTCGAATATAAAACCGTTGTTCCAAAAGGTTTTGTAAGAGTTTTAGGAAAATTAGCTGAAATTAAAGATTCTGGCATTCCAATCTATTTTTTTGTAGGAAATCACGACTTATGGATGGGCGATTATTTCCAAAAAGAGTTAAACATTCCTGTTTATCACGACAATCAAGAATTTACTTTTAATGGTAAAACATTCTTAATTGGCCATGGTGATGGAAAAGGTCCAGGCGACATGGGTTACAAACGAATGAAAAAAGTCTTTACTAATCCGTTTTCAAAATGGTTATTTCGTTGGTTACATCCTGATATTGGTGTGAAATTAGCCCAATATTTATCAGTAAAAAACAAATTGATTTCGGGAGCAGAAGATGTAAAATATTTAGGTGAAGAAAACGAATGGTTGGTACAATATTGTAAACGAAAGTTAGAAACTAAAAAATATAATTTCTTCGTTTTTGGTCATCGTCATTTACCATTAGAAATTGAATTGACTGAAAACTCAAAATATGTGAATTTAGGCGATTGGATTGGTTATTTCACTTACGGTGTCTTTGACGGAGAAAAATTGGAATTAAAAGAATTCAAAAACTAAATTGTTTCCAAATCTTTTTCGATATCCAGTTCTCTGAATTTTGGTGATGCAACGGCAGTAACGCCCACAATTCCTAAAGTCATCATGCCGCCAAAGACCACAGCTGGAACAACTCCCATGATTTTGGAAGCCAAGCCACTTTCAAAAGCACCTAGTTCATTAGACGAACCCACGAAAACAGAATTTACAGAAGACACGCGTCCTCGCATATGATCAGGTGTGTAAATTTGAAGAATGGTTTGTCGAATTACTACTGAAATTCCATCGGTAACTCCACTTAAAAACAAAGCTACTACAGATAACCAAAAGTTAGTTGATAATCCAAAAACAATAATACAAATTCCAAATCCGAAAACAGCTAACAATAACTTTTTACCTGCTTTTTGATGTAACGGAATGGATGTAGCCACTAACATTGTTATTAATCCACCAATAGCTGGCGCTGCTCTTAAAATTCCAAATCCTTCCGAACCCACTTTTAAAATATCTTGAGCAAAAATGGGTAATAAAGCAACAGCTCCTCCGAATAAAACTGCGAACATATCAAGCGAAATCGCATTTAAGATGGTTTTATTTTGAAACACAAAAGACAAACCTTCTTTCAAACTCTTAAAAATAGGTTCGCCAATTTTTGGATTTAAAATCGGCTTTCTTTCAATTTGTGTTAGCACGATTAAAGCCATAATCACACAAAAAACCACAAAAACTAATGACCAAAATGCACCCACCCAACCAATAGCAAATCCCGCCAAAGCAGGTCCAATTACAGCTGCAACTTGCCAAGTAGAACTGCTCCATGTCGCTGCATTAGGTTGTTCTTTTTTAGGAATAATCAATCCTAATAAACTAAAAACAGACGGAATTAGAAAGGCACGAATGATGCCGCCTACAAAAACTAAAGTGTAAATTCCGTAAAGAATCGTGCTTTTGGAAAAGGAATCAATAAAATTTGGATGAACTAAAAGACATAACAAAGCGCTAATTGTTGCTAATCCTGAAAAACATTTGATTAATAAACCTTTTTTCTCGTTTTGATCCACAATGTGTCCGGCAAACAATGCCATACTAATTGCAGGAATTATTTCCATCAAACCAATTAATCCTAATGACAATGGGTCTTTTGTGATACGATACACTTCCCACTCAATCAATACAAATTGCATCGACCAAGCCAATACAATAAACAATCGCATGGCTAAAAACCAGCGAAATTCGGGTATTCGTAAAGATGAAAATGGATCTTTTTTAACCATTTGAAGCATTGATATCGCGTAATTGCAGTTGCAAAGTTACAGTATCTTTCCATTCATTTTCTTCTAAGGAGAAAATTGCATCAAATTTATTTTTTTTGGTAACCAAGTCTAATTTATTACCTAATCCAAAACCAATCGCACCAAAAGATTCCGAATTTCCTTGTTTTACAAATGCCTTCAAATGTTCATTATCGGAACCTAAAGTCTTAGCATAACCTGAATCGATTAATTCTTTCGCTAAAAATAAAGGTGTCATATTTTCAGGTCCGAATGGTTCAAATTGCTTCAATAAACGCATCAACTTCGGATTAATTTCGGATAATTCGATTTCGGCATCGTAAGAAATTTCTGGAGTCAACAAATCGGGATGAATGGTTTCTTGAACGACTTTTTCGAAGGCATTTTTGAAATTTTCGTAGTTTTCTTCCAAAAGTGTCATTCCAGCTGCATACATGTGGCCGCCGAATTGCTCCAAATGTTCCGCACAAGCTTCCAACGCATTATAAACGTCAAAATCTTTTACAGAACGTGCTGAAGCTGCTAATTTTTCACCACTTTTCGTAAAAACGATCGTTGGGCGATAATAATTCTCTACAAGTCTTGAAGCGACAATTCCGATAACACCTTTGTGCCAATTTTCTTGGTACACAACGGTTGAAAATCGGTTTTGCTCGTTATTTTCTTCGATTTGAAGTAAGGCTTCTTTGGTAATTTGTTTGTCTAATTCTTTTCTGTCTGAATTATGTTGCTCGATTTCGGAGGCAAATTGCTCCGCTTGATCTAAATCGTATTCGGTTAATAAAGCAACTGCTTCGTTTCCGTGTTTGATTCTTCCTGCTGCGTTGATTCTTGGTGCGACGATGAAAACGACATCAGTAATCGTCAAGACTTTTTTCTTTACATTTTGAATCAAAGCCTTAATTCCTGGTCGTGGATTCGAATTAATCACTTCCAAACCAAATTTTGCCAATACTCTATTTTCACCCGTAATCGGAACAATATCTGCTGCAATTGCTGTTGCTACTAAATCTAAATACAACACCAAATCATCAATTGTTTGGTTTCTGTTTTCGGCTAAAGCCTGAATCAATTTAAATCCAACACCACAACCACACAATTCATCATACGGATACGAACAATCTTCTCGTTTTGGATCTAAAACCGCAACCGCATCTGGCAAAATATCGCCCGGTCGGTGATGGTCGCAAATAATGAAATCGATATTTTTTGCTTTGGCATAATTTACGTGATCAATCGATTTGATACCACAATCCAACGCAATAATTAAGGAAATATCGTTGTCTTCTGCATAATCAATTCCCATGTATGAAATGCCGTAACCTTCTGCATATCTATCAGGAATATACGTCGCAACATTCGGATAAAAACTACGTAAATAACTCGAAACTAAGGAAACAGCGGTTGTTCCATCGACATCATAATCACCAAAAATTAAAATATTTTCGTTGTTAGCAATGGCTTTTTCAATTCGCGCCACGGCTTTATCCATATCTTTCATCAGATACGGATTGTGCAAATCAGCTAAAGTGGGACGGAAAAAGGTTTTGGCTTGTTCGAAGGTTTCAACACCTCGCTGAACTAATAATTTTGCGATGATTTCATCGACTTGAAGGGCGCTCTGAATGGCTTGTACTTTTTCTGGATTTGGCTTAGATTTTAGATTCCAACGCATAGTTTAATTACGAATTAAAAATTATGAATTATTTTATTTTGGCTTATATAATTGAATCACAAAGGTATAAATATTTTTTAAACCTGACGGGTTTTCGAAACCTGTCAGGTTTAATTTTACTTGTTATGATAAAATATTTTCACCTCAACTTTTGCAAATTGACGGAACATTTCCATCACACCACAATATTTTTCTACGGATAAATTCACTGCTTTTTCTAGCTTTTTCTCGTCTAAATTGTTGCCGTAAAAATGGTAATCTACTTTTACTGTGTGATAGGTTTTTGGATGTTCTTCGGTTAGTTCACCTGAAGTTTCTATTTTGAAATCGGCTACTTCTAACTTCATTTTTTCGATTAAAGAAGCTACGTCTAAACCTGTGCAACCCGCCAAAGCTGATAACATCAACACTTTTGGACGCAAGCCTTTTCCTTCGCCTCCATTTTCAGGACCAGCATCAATTGAAATAATATCGCCACTTGGGTTCGTGGACTCAAATTGCATGTTACCTTTCCAGGTGGTGGTTATGTTGTGTGTTTCCATAATATTTTAAAATTCAAAGTTAAGCTTTAATCATTTAAATAAAAAAACTTTAAAAATCTTGTAACAAAAATAGTAGTGATTTAGTTTTAATAATATAATCTCATAAAATATTAAACATGATCAAAATTTTCAACAAAAAACAAAATTCAGAAATATTAATTGATGAAAAAGCTTCTTGGATACAATTCACACCAAGAATATACGAGGATATTCCTTATATTATAATTGAAATGAAAGAATTCAATTTAATAACACATTCTACAAACTGTAATGACTGTAAAAATTTTCTAAATTCATTTGGCAATGATTCTTTAGACTGGTATTTATATATTTCAGAATCTAACAAAATTTACAGACTTAACACAAAAGAAATAGGAAATAAAAAGTATCCAAGCAATGAAATCAAAATAACTGATTTATCCGATTATGAATCTGGCACAAAACTGACTTTATTAATTCATAAAATACCAACTGATAAAACAGAATTGATTATTTTACTTAACTCAGCAGTTGAAGATGAAAATTATGAGGAAGCATGCAAAATAAGAGATTTAATCAACGAAATTGACACCATTCTTATGTAATCACTTCAAACTTTTCCCACCAACACAAACCACAATCTCTCCTTTAGCGGGTTTCGCTTCAAAGTGTTTTAGAACTTCTTCGGCGGTTCCTCTTACGGTTTCTTCGTGTAATTTGGATAATTCTCGAGATACTGAAACAGGTCTGTCGGCTCCGAAATATTGTGCAAATTCGGCTAAGGTTTTGTTTAATTTGTGTGGCGATACATAGAAAATCATCGTGCGATATTCTTCTTGTAAGGCTAAAAATCGGGTTTGTCTTCCTTTTTTATCAGGTAAAAAGCCTTCGAAAACAAATTTATCATTCGGCAAACCACTGTTCACCAATGCTGGCACAAAAGCAGTTGCTCCAGGCAAACATTCCACGGCAATTCCGTTTTCCACACATGCGCGTGTAAGCAAAAATCCTGGATCGGAAATGGCTGGAGTTCCCGCATCGCTAATTAAAGCAATGGTTTCGCCTGCTTGTAAACGCTTTACCAAATTTTCAACGGTTTTGTGTTCGTTGTGCATGTGGTGGCTGTGCATGTGCGTAGCAATTTCGAAGTGTTTTAGCAATTTTCCGCTGGTTCGCGTGTCTTCTGCTAAAATTAAATCGACTTCTTTCAGTACTCTAATGGCACGAAAAGTCATGTCTTCTAAATTGCCAATTGGCGTTGGAACAATATATAATTTACTCATTTAAAACTATTTATAAACACAGATTTCACGAATTAGCACAAATTTTAAAAACATATAAGTCATATAAGTTGTTTGAAGTGAGTTGCAGAAAATGAAAAGTTCATAAAAGATTGTACGAACTAAAACGCTCTGTGTTTCTCACTAAAAAAGAATCTAATCCAAAAAAACTCTGTGAATCTCTGTGTAATTAACTAAACTTTTTCTCAACAATTTCCATGAAACGCGCTTCAAATTCTTCGTTGCCTTCCCAATTGTTATAATCCGGTTTTACGAAATCCAAAACAAAAGATTTTGCTTCTTCAAAACTATCAAACGTATTCAATTGCGAAATCACACGGTTGAAATCATCCGAACTTCCGCCAAATAATTTCTTCTCAAATCCGATTCTATCGTTCAAACCAAAAGAAATCGTTTTGTTTAATCTGTCGTTTAATGAGCTTATTTTTGGTTCTTGACTTACTTTTTCGAAAGTTGCTTTTACTTCTTCTTCCAATACTTTTGGAGTTTCAGCCACTACAGTTTCTGGTTGGATTTCTTCCTTAACTTCTTCAACTGGAGTTACGGCTTCAAAAATAGTTTCTGATACTTTTTCTACCTCAGCAGGAACATCTTCTACTTTTACAAAATCTAATTCTTTGTAATCGTGCACCAATAAATCTTCAAACGAAATTTGTTTCGCTGGTTCTTCTGCTTTTGGTTCCGAAACTTCGGAATCAGCAACTGGTTCTTCTTCGATTATTTCTTCCTCAATTGGTTCTTCTTCTATTGGAGTCATCAAAACTTCTTCCTCTTCTTCATCATCTTCCACAATTAATTCTGCGATTACGACTCTTTCTTCCGCAATTGATTCGGCAGGAGTTTCTTCCTCTTCTGGAGCAACTTCTACTTTTACTTCTTCCGGAGTTTCAACAACTTTATCCTGAATTGGTGCATCAAAAACTTCGGTTGGTTTTCCTTCTAATTTTACTTCTAAAACTTCTTCCGAAATTTCGTTTTTTACCAATTCGAAATTTTCTTCATAAAAACGCAAAATCGTTAATTGATCGTACAAGTTTTTAGCTTCTTGCTGTAATTGAACCGTTTCTGAATGGTTTTTTAACTTTAAAATTCGGTGTGCAATACTGATTAATTCAGCGGTTACTCTTTTCTTCATAACTTTATTAGATGGAATTGAATATATCGATAGTTTTTTAATATTTTTGTTTTGCTTACAAATGTAGCAGAAAATAATTTTTAACGTACGAAAGATACAAAATGTTTCTCGAAAATACCGTAAATCAACAAGAACAATTTGGCTGGATTGAAGTAATTTGTGGCTCCATGTTTTCGGGTAAAACCGAAGAATTGATTCGCCGCTTAAAACGCGCCCAGTTTGCCAAACAAAAAGTGGAAATCTTTAAACCGGCTGTCGATACAAGATATCACGACGAAATGGTAGTTTCGCACGACGCCAATGAAATTCGTTCTACGCCAGTTCCTGTTGCCGAAAATATTCGAATTTTGGCACAAGGTTGCGATGTGGTAGGTATTGACGAAGCCCAATTTTTCGACGAAGAAATTGTTGCCGTTTGTAATGATTTAGCCAATTCAGGAATCCGAGTTATCGTTGCGGGATTAGATATGGATTTTAAAGGAAATCCTTTCGGACCAATGCCTGCGCTTATGGCTACTGCCGAATATGTTACAAAAGTACATGCGGTTTGTACACGCACTGGAAATTTAGCTCATTATAGTTTTAGAAAATCGGATGATAAAAGACTGGTAATGCTTGGCGAAACCGAAGAATACGAACCATTAAGTCGTGCTGCTTATTTTAAAGCTATACGAGAAAACATGGAAGTGAAAGATGTTGAAATTGTAAACAAGCAAAAAGACGATAATCAATAAATTGAATCTCAACCTTACTCATATTATTTCGTTTTGTAAAGGCGTTTTTCACGGAAATTCGACTGAGTTTATGGCAAGTCACATTTCGATTGATAGCCGTTCGTTGCAAAATGGAAATAACACCTTGTTTTTCGCCATCAAAGGTCAAAATCACGATGCGCATTTGTATTTGGAAGAGTTGATTGCAAAAGGCGTTCGCTATTTTGTGGTCGAATATATTCCAGAACATTTATACGAAAAAGCGAATTTCATTATCGTTGAAAATTCGTTAAAAGCGTTACAACAAACTGCGATTGGCTATCGAAAACAATTCTATTTTCCATTTGTGGGAATTACCGGAAGCAACGGAAAAACCATCGTAAAAGAATGGCTGAATTTCTTATTGAGTCCGAATCATTTGATTGTTCGAAATCCGAAAAGTTATAATTCGCAAGTCGGAGTTCCCTTATCGATTTTAGCCATTGAAGGCAATTATGATTTCGGAATTTTTGAAGCCGGAATTTCGTTACCGAATGAAATGTCGAATTTAGAACAGATAATTCAACCGAAATATGGGATTTTAACAAATATTGGTTCTGTTCATGATGAAGGTTTTGCGAATCGTGAAGCCAAAATCAAAGAGAAAATCAAACTTTTTAAAAATTGTTCTAATATTTTCTTGGAAAAGAATGCTGAAATTGAAGCTTTACTTCCAGAAAACAGTCAAAAACATACATGGAGTTTTTCAGATGAAAATGCTAATCTTTTCGTTTCGAAGAAAAATGAAAATAGCAAAACCGAATTAACTTTCAAAAACGCAACCAGTACTTTTACTGTAACAATTCCATTTTCCGATGAAAATTCGATTGAAAACGTAATTACTTGCGTGAATTTCATGCTGTTTTTGGACGAAGAAATTGCTTTTATACAAAACCGAGTTGCCGATTTATACCCAGTCGAATTAAGACTTCAAGCTAAAAAAGGCATCAACAATTGTTTGGTTATTGATGATAGTTATTCAGTAGATTATCAATCGTTGAAAATTGCGTTAGATTTCTTAGAACAACAAAAATTACACGATAAAAAAACAATTATTTTATCTGATATTTTTACGAGTGGCATTGCTGTTGAAACGCTTTACAACCAAGTAAAACAACTGCTTTCGAAAAATAAAATCGAGCGTATTATTACCATTGGCGAAACCATCGGAAAACAATTAAACGATTTACCGAATGTGATTTCGTTTGCCACTACGCAAGAATTTTTACAGCAATTCAACACGCAATCATTTCAAAACGAAACCATCTTAGTGAAAGGTGCGCGTGGTTTTAATTTTCATGAAATTGTGGTTGTATTGGAAGAGAAAAATCACGAAACCATTTTAGAAATTAATCTCGATGCAATCAGTCACAACTTAAATTTCTACAAATCCAAACTAAAACCAGAAACTAAAATTATGGTAATGGTGAAAGCATTTGGTTATGGAAATGGCGGTTACGAAATTGCAAAATTGCTCGAACATCATAAAGTTGATTATTTAGGCGTAGCATTTGCCGATGAAGGCATCGAATTGCGAAAAGCAGGAATTACGACTCCAATTATGGTTTTAAATCCCGAAAACAGTAGTTTTAGAGCCATGATTGCCTACAACTTAGAACCCGAAATTTATTCGATTACAGGTTTACAAGCGTTTTTAAAAATTGCACAACACCAAAATATTTCCCACTATCCGATTCATATTAAATTGGATACAGGTATGCATCGTTTAGGATTTGAACCGCATTTGATTTCCGAATTGTGTTCCTTACTAAAAAACAACAATTTCGTTAAAGTGAAAAGCGTGTTTTCACATTTATCAGCAAGTGATGATTTGCAATTTGATGATTTCACGAAATTACAATTTCAACGTTTTGATGCGATGTATTCCGAATTAGAAAAAGTATTGCCTTCAAAACCGATTCGCCATATTTTAAACACGTCTGGGATTTTCAATTATGCTGAAAAGCAAATGGAAATGGTGCGTTTAGGCATTGGTTTATATGGTATTGGAAATTCGGAACAAGAATTACAAAGTTTAGAAAATGTGAGCACTTTAAAAACGATTATTTCCCAAATAAGAGAAGTCTTACCCGAAGAAAGTATTGGTTATAGTCGAAGATTTCGAGTAACGCAAAAAATGAAAGTTGCTACGATTCCGATTGGTTATGCTGATGGAATAAGAAGAGCATGGGGCAATGAAAAAGGTTTTGTTACCATCAATAATCAAAAAGCCACCATTTTAGGTTCGATTTGTATGGACATGATGATGGTTGATGTTACAAATATTTCTTGTAAAACGGGAGATGAAGTGATTGTTTTTGGGAAAAACCCAAAAGTAACCGAAATGGCAAATGTTATTGGTACGATTCCTTATGAAATACTGACTGGGATTTCGCAACGTGTTAAAAGAATTTTTTACAAAAATTAACATTGTGTTAAAATTTTTGTAAATTCGTTACAATTAAAAACAAAAACTAACTCTTAAAATTAAAACTATGGGAATGATTTCAGAATTTAAAGATTTTATTGCAAAAGGTAATGCAATGGACTTGGCTGTTGGAGTAATTATTGGAGCTTCATTTGGAGCAATTGTAAACTCTTTGGTTTCAGATGTAATAACTCCAGCTTTATTAAACCCAGCTTTAAAAGCAGCTCAAGTTGAAAATTTAGCTGACTTAAAAACCGATGGTGGTATTTTATATGGTAAATTTTTAGCAGCTGTTATTAGTTTCTTAGTAATTGCTTTTGTTATTTTTATCATGGTAAAAGGAATCAACAACATGAAGAAAAAAGAAGAAGCAGCACCAGCGGCACCAGCAGGACCATCTCAAGAGGAATTGCTTACACAAATTAGAGATTTATTGAAAAAATAGTCGATACCGCTACATTATATATTCTAACTAAACCACGCCTTTGGCGTGGTATTTTTTTGATAGAAATTGATTAGTTTTGTTTTAGGCATTTGATAAAATAATAATCGAAGTATGAGAGAAATAAAATTGATACGAAAAGTTAAAAAAACTGATACTTTTTTTCCATTTACAATAAGTGTCTTTTTAATTATTTTTGTATTATTAACAAAAGGAATTGCTTTAAATTTCTTTGTGATTATTATAAGTGTATCAGCAATCTTAATTTTTCTGCAACGATATAATGCTGTGAATTTGACTATGTATGAAGATACAATAGAAATAGATTTTTATTTGCTATTTAAAAAAATAGAAGTAGAATATAGCGAAATAATTGAAATAAAATCACTTTGGGATTCTGGATTAGGAGCAAATTTAAGGTTTAAAGTAAAAGACAAAAATGAAGTTTACACTTTTAGAGTAAAATTTTTAGATGATGAATTTTGTGATTTTTTAGAAGAAAAAACTGGCATGAATATAAAATAATTAAATGTATTGATTAAAATCTTTCGAATAAAATCATCTTTCAAAATCCTGTTACAAATCAAAACTTTTGTTATAATTTCATCAATATTTGCTAAGTCGTTTGAATATTCTATATTTTTGCATCATTAAATAACACACACAATGAAATCGCTACAAAAAACTCGTTTGCGTAAGCAAACATCCATAAATAAAAAGGCGATTCCATATGTTTCCGCTAAAAAATAAAATCAAAACATATGAAAGTAGCCGTAGTTGGCGCTACCGGTATGGTAGGCGAAATAATGCTTCAAGTATTAGCAGAACGTAATTTTCCTGTAACCGAGTTAATTCCAGTTGCTTCTGAAAAATCAGTTGGGAAAGAAATCGAATGGAAAGGTAAAACCTATAAAGTAGTAGGTTTACAAACCGCTGTAGATATGAAACCTGAGATTGCTTTGTTTTCGGCAGGTGGAGAAACTTCTTTAGAATGGGCTCCAAAATTTGCCGCTGTAGGAACAACCGTAATCGACAATTCTTCTGCTTGGCGAATGGATGCTACTAAGAAATTAGTCGTTCCAGAAATCAATGCTTCGATTTTAACTAAAGAAGACAAAATTATTGCGAATCCAAACTGTTCTACAATTCAAATGGTAATGGCTTTAGCGCCTTTACATGCTAAATATGACATCAAACGTATTGTAGTTTCTACTTATCAGTCTATTACAGGAACAGGTGTAAAAGCGGTTCGTCAGTTAGAAAATGAATATGCAGGCATTCAAGATGAAATGGCATATAAATACCCTATTCACCGAAATGCGATTCCACAATGTGATAGTTTTGAAGTAAACGGTTACACCAAAGAAGAGATGAAATTGGTTCGCGAAACGCAAAAAATCTTAAACGACAAAACTATTGCCGTTACTGCAACAGCCATTCGTATTCCTGTTGTTGGTGGACATAGTGAAGCGGTAAACATTCAGTTTGAAAATGATTTTGATGTGAACGAAGTGCGTCAAATTTTACAAAACACGCCTGGTGTAACGGTTCAGGATAATTTAGAATCGTTTACCTATCCAATGCCAATTTACGCACAAGGAAAAGACGATGTTTTTGTAGGTAGAATTCGAAGAGATGAAAGCCAACCCAACACCATCAACATGTGGATTGTTGCCGATAACTTAAGAAAAGGAGCAGCAACGAATACGATTCAAATTGCGGAATATTTAGTTGCAAATCATCTAGTATAAATTTTAGCCACAGATTACACAGATTAACACGGATTGAATCCTTTTGAATCTATAAATCCGTGGCAAAAAAACAAACAACCACGAACTAGCGAATAAGTCATCAAAACATAAAAATTCGTTAATTCGTGGTTTGTTTTTTGGCTTTGTTCTAAAAGCAGTATATTTGTGATGGTGAAAAAGAAATTATTACATATGAATTTGTTTTTGATGCTTGCAGTATTATTTGCTGTGAGTTATCAATCTATTCACACTTTTTCGCACGATCACCATTTAAAAACAGAATGTTGTGATGATTCGCATCATTTGAGTTTTAAAACTTCTGAAAAAACGTTTACTGAAAGTGAAGACTGTCCCATTTGTGATTTCAAATTTGCGGCTTTTCTCTCTCCAGAAGTTTTTCACTTTGACTTTATTCCTTCTTTTTACGAAATTCCGTATCAATTTAACAGTAAAGAATCTTGTGTTACGTTTGAAGGGAATTCGTTTTACCTTCGCGGTCCGCCTGCTTTAGTTTAAAAATATATTTCGATATCATTACCAAAAATAATGATACGTTGTTGTTACATTTAAACTAAAAGAAATGCGATTCTTATCGATATTATTTTTCTTTTTGGTTGGCTTTTTCGGATATACTCAAGTTACGATTACTGGTGTTATTTCGGATGAAAATGGCTTACCACTGAGAGATGCTCACGTACACATTGCCAATAAAACTACTTCAACCGATGTAAACGGAACTTATGTTTTATCAGGCATTCCAAAAGGGAAACAGAAACTCTATATTTCGTTTATAGGCTATTATGCTATTGAGGAAACTATCGAAATTTCAACCGATTTAACTATCAATCGTCAATTGAAATTAGATGTTACCAAATTAGACGATATCACCATCCAACAACTTTCGAATTCAAAAAGCGAAAGTAGTAACGAACAAGTCTTGAAAAGTGCTACTATTGAAAAATTTAGCAATCAAACCTTGGGTGAAGCCTTGAAAGAAGTTTCTGGAGTTTCTATTTTAAAAACCGGAAGTACTATTGTTAAACCAGTAATTAATGGTTTGCATAGTAATCGTGTGCCAATTATCAATAATAATGTTCGATTAGAAGACCAACAGTGGGGAACCGAACACGCGCCTAATTTCGATATTAATGCTGCTGGAAAAATCACGGTGATTAAAGGCGCTTCGGCTTTGCAATATGGTGGTGATGCTATTGGCGGAATTGTTGTCATCGAACCTGAAGTGATTAAAAAAGACACTTTGGTTGGAAAAACAATTCTCAACTTAGCCTCTAACGGATTGGGCGGAAGCTTGAGCTCAAGTCTTCAAAAAGGAAATCGCTATGGTTGGAGTTGGAATGCTTTGGGAACTTTCAAATATTTAGGTGATAGAGAAACACCTGATTATGTGTTGTCCAATTCTGGAAATCGCGAACAAAATTTTTCGGGCGGCATTCGTTTTACCAAAGAAAAGTATAATTTCAATGCGATGTACAGTTTTTACAATGCGCAAATTGGAATCATCAAAGCATCTCATATTGGAAATGTAAACGATTTGTACAATTCCATCAACAACCAACAACCGAGCGTAATTGAACCTTTCACCTACTCGATTAATGCTCCAAAACAAGAAGTGCAACATCATTTAGCAAAAGTGAATTACCAAAGATGGCTTAGCGAAAACACTTCGATTGATTTTCAATATGCGTTCCAATTCAACAATCGTTTAGAATTTGACGTTAGGAGAAACGACGAAAATACTAACAAAGCTGCTTTGGATTTACAATTGGCAACGCATACTTTTTTAGCCGATTATAAAACGAATGTTGGAAATTGGCGATTGAAATTGGGTTTGAATTTAGGTTACCAAAATAACTTTGCGAATCCAAAAACAGGTGTTCGTCCACTAATTCCGAGTTATGAGAAATTGGATGCTGGCTTGTACGGAATTGCCGTTTATAAATTTGATAATGCGACTTCTTTAGAATCGGGAATTCGTTATGATTTTTCGACTATTGAAGCAACAAAATATTATTTGAAATCAAGATGGACAGAACGTGGTTATGATGCCGAATTTTCACATTTTATTGTGGGCGAAGAAGGCAATCAATGGTTAACCAAACCTACTTTTGATTATCATAATTTTACAGCAAACATTGGGTTTAGAAAGCAATTTCATCATGAAATGGAATGGTTAATAAATGTGAGTTTGGCTTCTCGAAATCCAAATCCGTCTGAATTATTTAGCGATGGATTACATCATTCAACTGGTCAAATTGAATTAGGTGATTTGCGCTTGGAAAAAGAGCAAGCCTATAAATTCAACACAACTTTTAAGAAAGATTGGAAATCGTTTCAAGTGCAACTTAATCCGTTTATTAATCGAATTTCAAATTTCATTTATTTGCAACCTATTGGTTTTGAAACTACTATTCGCGGGGCTTTTCCAGTTTGGGAATTCAAACAAACAGAAGCTTTGTTGACAGGTTTCGATGTCAATACCAAATGGAGTATTTCCAATCATTTTTCACACGAATTGGGATTGGCTTATGTAAACGGGCAAAATCTAAGTACTGACGAGTATTTAATCGATATGCCGCCGTTTGTCATCAACAATAAAATTCAATATAAAAATGAATCTTGGTTCAATTTCGTTAGCGAATTAAAAAGTGAAGTGGTTTTCAGACAAAATCAATTCCCGAATTACAATTTTGAAACCAATATTATTGTAAATGATGCACTAACACCGGTTTTGGTTGATATTAGTTCGCCACCAAAAGGCTATCATTTAATGCATTTTTACAGTGAAATGACGTTTAAAATCAATAAAAAAAACAGCTTAACCACTTCTTTCAGTGTACAAAACATTGGAAACACAACGTATCGAGATTACCTAAATCGTCAACGCTTTTTTGTAGACGAAATGGGTAGAAACATTCAAATTCAATTAAAATTTAATTATTAAAAAATCAAAACATGAAAAATTTAAAACTTATCGCGCTATTAGTAATTCCAGTAATATTTTCAACTTCTTGTTCTAACGATGATGCTCCTGTTAACGAGGAAGAAGTTATCACAACTGTAACAACAACGCTTGTTGGAGGTGGACAAACTATTACTTTAACTTCAAGAGATTTAGATGGTGACGGACCAAATGCACCAGTTATAACAGTTTCAGGAAATTTAACAGCAGGAACAACTTACACAGGTTCAACAACATTTTTAAATGAATTAGAAAGTCCGGCTGAAGATATTACAGTGGAAGTTGAAGAAGAAGGAGCTGATCATCAGGTTTTTTACCAACTTCCATCATCTATTGGAACCGTAACTTACACCGATACAGATGCTAATGGAAGACCAATAGGATTAAACTTCACTTTAATTACTGGAACTTCTGGCTCTACTGGAACTTTAACTGTAACCTTGAGACATTTACCAAATAAAACCGCTTCTGGAGTTTCGGGTGGTGACATCACAAATGCTGGTGGAAATACGGATGCAGCTGTTAGCTTTTCAGTTGCAGTAAACTAAAAACAAATCAAATTTGTTACAAAACGGCTGAAATTTCAGTCGTTTTTGTTTTTTAACAAATCTTTAAAACCCTTTTGAATATCTTTGTTATTCAACAATAAAATTTTTATGAAAAAAACAATAACAATATCGGCTATTGTTTGTACACTTTTTATGAACGCACAAACAAAAATCAATTATCCTGAAACAAAAAAAATCGACCACGTTGACACGTATTTTGGCGAAAAAATTAACGATCCATATCGTTGGCTAGAAGACGACCGAAGCGCAGAAACGGAAGCTTGGGTAAAAGCACAAAATGTGGTGACTTATGGTTATTTAGAGCAAATTCCATACAGAAGTCAACTTAAATCCAGAATGGAAAAATTATGGAACTACGAAAAAATTTCGGCTCCGTTCAAAGAAGGTGATTTTACGTATTACTATAAAAACAATGGGCTTCAAAATCAGTCGGTTTTATATCGAAAAGATAAAGCAGGTAAAGAAGAAATCTTTTTAGATCCAAATACATTCTCAAAAGATGGAACAACTTCATTAGGCGGATTAAATTTCAGCAAAGACGGAAGTTTAGTTGCTTATTCTATTTCAGAAGGTGGAAGCGATTGGAGAAAAGTAATTGTAATGGAAGCTAAAACTAAGAAAATCATCGGTGATACAATTGTAGACGTAAAATTCAGTGGCGTTTCTTGGTACAAAAACGAAGGTTTCTATTATTCAAGCTACGACAAACCTGTTGGAAGCGAATTATCGGCAAAAACAGACCAACATAAATTGTATTATCACAAATTAAATACGGCTCAAAAAACAGATAAATTGGTTTTTGGTGGCGATGTAAAAAGAAGATATGTTGGTGGTGGCGTTTCGGAAGATGAGAAATATCTATTTATTTCGGCAGCGAATTCAACTTCTGGAAACGAATTATACTATTTAGATTTATCAAAACCTGATGCTAAAATCGTAACGTTAATTGACAATTACGAAAACGATAATGATGTTTTAGACAACAAAGGCTCTAAAATTTATTTGGTAACGAATTACAAAGCACCAAACAAACGCGTGGTGACTTTTGATTTATCAAATCCAACCAAAGAAAATTGGAAAGATTGCATCGCTGAAACTGAAAATGTATTGTCGCCAAATACAGGAAGCGGTTATATTTTCGCAAGTTATATGAAAGATGCCGTTTCATTCATTAAACAATATGACTATAACGGAAAATTAGTTCGTGATATTCAATTGCCAGGTGTTGGAACCGCTGGTGGTTTTGGTGGAAAAGAAAAAGAAACTACTTTATATTTTTCGTTTACGAATTATGTAACGCCAGGAACCATCTACACTTTTGATCCAAAAACAGGAAAATCAGCAATCTATCAAAAACCAAAAGTTGATTTTAATTCTGCTGATTACGAATCAAAACAAGTGTTTTATACTTCAAAAGATGGCACAAAAGTTCCGATGATTATCACGTATAAAAAAGGAACTAAATTAAACGGACAAAACCCAACTGTTTTATACGGTTACGGCGGATTTAATGTGAGTTTAACTCCAGCTTTTAGTATTGCAAATGCGGTTTGGTTAGAAAACGGCGGAGTTTACGCTGTTGCGAATTTACGTGGTGGTGGAGAATATGGTAAAAAATGGCACGATGCTGGAACGCAATTGAAAAAACAAAACGTTTTTGATGATTTCATTGCCGCTGCTGAATATTTAATTAAAGAAAAATACACTTCTTCAGATTATTTAGCAATAAAAGGTGGTTCAAATGGAGGTTTATTAGTGGGTGCGGTGATGACACAACGCCCAGATTTAGTAAAAGTAGCGTTACCAGCGGTTGGTGTTTTAGATATGTTGCGTTATCATACATTTACCGCTGGAGCAGGTTGGGCTTACGATTATGGAACATCTGAACAAAGCAAAGAAATGTTTGAATACATTAAAGGATATTCACCAGTTCATAATGTAAAAGCAGGTGTAAAATACCCAGCTACCATGGTAACAACTGGAGATCATGATGACCGAGTAGTTCCTGCACACAGTTTCAAATTTGCTGCAGAATTACAAGATAAGCAAGCAGGAGACAATCCCGTTTTAATTCGTATTGATGTAAATGCGGGTCATGGAGCTGGAAAATCTGTAGCGGCGACCATTCAAGAAAATGTGGATATGCAAGTCTTTACACTTTACAATATGGGTGTTAAAGAATTAAAATAGAAAAGTTAAAAAACTGATAAAAGAGCCTTCGGGCTCTTTTTTTATGCAATAAAACTTCAAAAAACGGGTTTTCTATTTATGAGAATTCTAGTTTTTATATTCGTTTTAATTATTTCCATTGGATTGCAAAGTTGTAATTCAACCGTAAAAAGTGTGTATCGTGATGATTTTAGAAGTGCTTCAAAAACAGAAATCGAAAAAGTTCAGAAAGAAGCCAATGCAAAAAACAGTAACAAAAGTATTTTATTTCTGACTCAAGTGTACAAAGGAGAAAAAATCATCATTTCGCAAAACGGAAAAACGATTTACTCTGAATATCCCATCACTAATTTAAACAATAGAATTGCTTCTTATTTAAGTTTTAACAACCAACAAGATTTAGTAATTAAAGATATGAATTCTAAAAAAGAAATTTTAATTCCAACAAAAAAATCAAGCAAGCACAAATACATTTATGTAATGAAAAAAGTAACTAAAGGAAAATTTCAATTTATCATTACGTATAGTAATACACTTAGACCTATTTAATATTTTTGGCAATTGCCACATCACCATAAAATTGCATCAACACAAAAGCACCTATTAAGCTCGAAGCAACGCCTTCAAAAAATAAAACGCCACAATATTGTATGATATTAATTTTTCCAACAAAAAAGAAAGTATCCGATAATGTTGTTAAGTAACATTCTCCTCCTTTTATGTAGATGAAAGCAATTAAACCAACTATTCCCAGAAAAACGCCTAATATTCCGGTTATAAATCCTGAAAATAGATTTTCAAAATAATCCATTTTTCCTTTATCGTAATTATACTTAATGGTTCTATGAATTCCATATAAAACGATAAAAGCATTTAATGAGCGTAAATAATTCTTACTTGCCAATCCTAAAAAATCCATTAGTAGGAAAAACAACCCGATTCCTAAAAAGATTAGAAATGCATTTTGTAATACTGTTTTATTTTTCATGACTTTCAAAGTTTAGATTAATAAATTTACGCTTTTTAATCTAAACTATTGAAAATCAATACATAAAAATAAGTTAAATTAAAAACGGTTATCACCATCAAGCATTCTTCCTAAGCCACCAAGCAAACTTCCTTCTTCTCTACTGCTTCCTCCTGCTTTTGGTGCCGATGCAATAATTCTATCTGCTAAACGTGTAAATGGTAACGACTGAATGTAAACAATTCCAGGCCCACGAAGTGTTGCAAAGAAAACACCTTCTCCTCCAAAAATGGTGTTTTTAATTCCGCCTACAAATTCAATATCATAATCTACATCTTTTGTAAACCCAACTAAACAACCGGTATCAACACGAAGCAATTCACCTGATTGTAATTCTTTTCTAGCTAAAGTTCCGCCAGAATGTACGAAAGCCATTCCATCTCCTTCTATCTTTTGCATGATGAAACCTTCTCCACCAAATAAACCTGTTCCTAATTTTTTAGAAAATTCAATTCCAACAGAAACTCCTTTTGCGGCACATAAGAACGAATCTTTCTGACAAATGAATTTTCCACCAAATTGTTGCAAATCAATAGGCACAATTTTTCCTGGATATGGAGATGCAAAAGAAACTTTACGTTTTCCCATGTCTTGATTTTGGTAAGCGGTCATGAATAAACTTTCTCCAGTTAAAACTCGTTTTCCTGCTGAAAGTAATTTGCCGAAAATACCAGACTGTTGTTCTTGGCTTCCGTCTCCAAAAATAGTTTCCATTTTGATGCCGTTTTCCATCATCATGAAACTTCCAGCTTCGGCAACAACTACTTCTTGCGGATCTAATTCGATTTCAACATATTGCATTTCTTCACCATAAATATGGTAATCTATTTCGTGTGCTCTCATAATTTTTATTTTTATTAATTAGTCGAACAGACAAATAAAATGTTACTCTAAAAACAAAAAACCGAAAACAATTTTGCTTTCGGTTTTAACTTATAATTAGAAATGTCTTATTTCATCAACTCGGATAATTTTAATGTTTTTCCGCACATATCGGCTGTAATTTTAAAGATCACATCTCCTTTTTTACCTTCATTTGCCCAGCGAACTTCTTTACCAACATTACATCCAATACTCGTTTTAGAACCTTTATTCAAAGACACAAAACCAGTTCCGGTGTGGATGGAAATTTTGTCTTTGGAATCGTTTATAAGCGAGAAGCTTTCTCCAACAACAACTTCTGTACCTAACGTTTTTCCTAAAATTACTTTTTCTACTGTTCCAAAAGCGGTTAACATTACAAAGCTTAAAGCTAAAATGGCTAATTTCATAGTATTACGTTTTAAATTATTAATTACTTGTTGATTTAAAAATTAAAAATGTCCTAAAACCGATTTTCGAATTAACGAATTAAATAATTTATATCCTAATAAACGTCTAATAAAACTCATAAAATTAGCATCAAACCCAATGGTGTATCGTTTGAAATTTTTCTTTGGATTTTCAGCTATATGGAATAAAGTTTTAGTGATTATTGGTGTTAGATTGATGTTCTTTTTTGTTTTTTTATGTAAAATCGCGGTCACTTTATCCATTAATTTATTATAGGAATCAATCCGAGTAGCATTACATTTTGTAACATTAGCCTGAAAAGAGGTAGGTGCATTTCCAAATTGAACAGTACTAACACTAATATTAAAATCTAAAAGTTCATACGCCATACATTCCGAAAAACTTTCAACCGCTTGTTTTGTGGAGTGATAAAAACCCCCTAACGGTAAATTAACCAAACCTGCAATCGAAGAAATAGTAATGAATTGACCGAAATTTTGTTTTCTAAAAACAGGTGTAAAAGCTCTACACACTTTAACAGCGCCCAACCAATTAACATTAACAATGTTATCAATTTTATTATCTTCAGACAACTCTACAAAACTTCTGTAACCTAAGCCGGCATTATTTAAAACAACATCAATTGTTTTGTGTTGGTTTAAAATCATATTTTTTGCTTTTGCAATACTTTCAGTTGATGTAACATCTAATTCATAACAAAACACATTTGGAGTTGTTGCTAAATCATCCGCCAAATCAATTGCAATCATAGTAGCTATAACTGTCCAATTATTTTTTGCAAAATACAACGTTGTTTCTTTGCCAATTCCGCTTGAAGCACCTGTGATTAATATTGTTTTTTTCAAATTTGTATTTTTAATAATCCAATTTCACGTAACCAATTTCTTTGCTAATTTTCCCTTTTCTACGATTGATGTAAGAAGAAGAATTTGAAGCTTTGTATTTTCTTGGATTTGGTAAAATTGCGGCTATTCCGGCAGCTTCATATCGTGTTAAACTGGCAGCATCTTTTCGAAACCAATGTTTTGCAGCTGCTTCTGCTCCGTAAACACCATCACCCATTTCTATACTATTCAAATAGACTTCCATGATGCGTTTTTTGCCCCAAATTAGTTCAATTAAAACCGTATAATATGCTTCTAAGCCTTTACGGACATAGCTTCTTCCCTGCCATAAGAAAACATTTTTTGCTGTTTGCTGCGAAATGGTGCTTCCGCCTTTGAGTCTTTTACCTTTAGAATTGTTTTTGTATGCTTTTTGCATCGCTTCAAAATCAAAACCCCAATGTTCTAAAAAACGACCATCTTCACTAGCAATTACAGCTTTTTGAAGATTTAAAGAAATTTCGTCTATTGGAACCCAATCATGACTACAAGTCATTTCTTTATTTTCTTTTTTATGCTCCAAAGCACGAATTCCCATTAATGGTGTAAACGGAACTGGAACAAATTTGAATAACAAAACAACTGAAAAACTGATGATGTTAAACCATAGAAAAAGCAACCAAAAGAAACGTAAAATCTTTTGACCTGTGGTTCTTTTTTTTGCAGGTTTTTTTGCTGAAGTCTTTTTACTTGGAGTAGTTTTTTTTGCCATATTTTAAACTAAATCTGCTAATTCTTGTCCGACTAAACTGCCAATCGCAACACCCATTCCACCCATGCGAACTCCGCAGTAGACATTATTTGAAAGTTGTTCTACGATTGGTTTTTTATGAGTTCCTACTCCCATTGTGCCGCTCCATCGATGTTCAATTTCGAACGCTTGATGAGGCAAAATTACTGTTTTTAATAACTCTTCCAATTTATTTTGAATCAATTCTGTGGTATCGTGTGAAGTTGTGGTTTCACCTGCAAAATCTAAATTTCTTCCGCCACCAAAAAGAATTCTATCGTTGATATTTCTAAAATAAAAATAGCCTTTATCTAAATGAAAAGTTCCTTTAATGTCTAAATTCGGAATCGGTTTTGTAATCAAAACTTGCGCTCTTGCCGGCTTAACTTGATTATTGGTCAATTGCGATGCAAAACCATTTGTGGTGTATAATAATTTATTGGTTTTGAATGTAATTCCATTCGTTTCAACCTCAACACCATCATTTAGTTCTTGAAAGCTTGTTACTGTTTGATTGTTTAAAATAAGGATGTCGTTTTGATATGCTTTTTTTAGCAACGCTTGCATCATATTCCCAGTGTCGATTTGCGCTTCAAATGGATTGAAAATCAAATTTTCGAAAATACCTCCAAAATTAAATCGATCTATTTCTTTCGAAAAAACATCCGTTTTAAAAAGCGGTTTGATAATATCATTAATGAACGGTATTTTTTGAATACATTCGTTATAAAACGATTCGTCTTCTTTCAAAAACAATTCATAACCACCATAAGGTTTTAAATCAATTACAGCATCTCCGAGATTTTTTCGAAGTAATTGTAACCCAGTGTATCGTTTTTGAATCAGTTGAATAACTTCTTCTTCTGTATGGGTTTTTAAATCGTCTATGATTTCCGAAATGCTTCCAAAGCAAGCAAAACCTGCATTTTTTGTACTCGCTCCTTGAGGTAAAATTCCTTTTTCGAGAATTAAAATTTTAGCAGCAGGAAATCGTTCGCGCAAAGCTAACGCGGTATGCAAACCAACAATTCCACTACCCACGATAGTAAAATCTACGTTTGAAAACCAATTTTTTATTTCCCAATAACTGAGTTGCATTATTCTTCGGTGTTTTCAGTATTTTTTCTTGCTTTAATTGCTTTCATAATCAATGGAAATGTAGTTACTGCAATTAAAATTAGAATGATTTTTTCGATGTGTTTCTTTAAATCGATGCCAAATTCTTCGTTAAAGAATCCGTACAAATAATGTCCAGCAAAAACCAAAAGAAACGACCATAAAAGCGAACTCAACACATTGTAAAACATAAATTTGCTTTTTTCCATGTGAACAATTCCTGCTATAATAGGAACGAATGTTCTAACAATCGGTAAAAAACGAGCAAAAATGATAGCTTTTCCACCATGTTTTTCAAAAAATGCTTGTGATTCGTATAAATACTTCTTTTTGAAAAAGAAACTATCTTCTTTATTATATAAAAATTGGCCACTTTTTGAACCAAACCAATAGCCAAAAATATTTCCTAAAGTTGCCGCTGTAGCAATTAATAAAGCTAAAATGGTAACATTAGACAAATCGCTTGGAATCATGAAAAAAGTTTCTACCAATTCACGACTGTAAATTCCTGACAAAAACAAAAGACTGTCGCCAGGAAGAAAAAACCCAGCAAACAAACCTGTTTCAGCAAAAACAATGAACAATACCATGTAAATCCCAATAGGAATTCCACCTACTTCCATGGTGATGTAGAATTCAGGATTAAAAAGTTTGGTCCAGTGAAAATCGTTCATAACTATGCCAATTTATTAACAGATTTAGCTACAATCATAGAAACTGCAGCATCACCTGTAACATTTACAGTAGTTCTACACATATCTAAAGGTCGATCGATGGCGAAAATTAAAGCTAAACCTGCTTCAGGAATTCCAGCTTGTGCTAACACAATTACCAACATTACCATTCCGGCACCAGGAACAGCAGCACTTCCGATAGAAGCTAAAGTTGCGGTTACAATAATTCCTAATTGAGTAGCTAAAGATAAATCCATACCAAAAGATTGTGCAATAAAAACAGCTGCAACCGCTTGATATAAACTGGTTCCATCCATATTAATTGTGGCACCAATAGGTAAAACAAAACTAGCTACTTCATCATCAACTCCTAAATTATCTACGGTTCTTTCCATAGTAACTGGTAAAGTTGCCGCACTTGAACTCGTTGAAAAAGCCAATAATTGAGCTGGAGAAATTCCATTGATAAAGAATTTTGGGCTTTTCTTAGCGAATACTTTAACCAAAAATAAATAGAAAGACATCACTAAAATTAATCCTATAATTACGGTTAAGCCATACATCCCAAGTGCTTTAAATAAATCTAAACTTGGTGATTCGGCTACAATAGCAGCTAGTAATGCAAAAACACCAATAGGCGAAAATAACATGATAATATCAATCATTTTCAAAATAATTTCATTGAAACTATCGAAAAAATCTTTAACGGGCTTAGATTTATCTTCAGGCAATAAAATCATAGCAATTCCAAAAATTACTGCAAAGAAAATTACCTGCAACATATTTCCGTTATCAGCAGAAGCTTTAATAATATTATCAGGAACAATATCAATCAATGATTGTAATGGTCCGACTTCACTTTGCTTATTTGCTGCTTCAATTTTTGAATTGGCATCAGCTGTATAACTTGAAACTAATTCGGTTCTAGTTTGTTCAGAGATAAAGCTTCCAGGTTTAATAATATTAACAATTACTAATCCAATAGAAACCGCAATAACCGTTGTTAAAACATATAAACCAATAGTTCTTCCTCCCATTTTAGATAATTTCGAAATGTCTTTTAAGTCGGAAATTCCTTTAATTAATGAAGCTAAAATCAAGGGAACAGCAATCAATTTTAATAAATTAATAAAAATGGTTCCGAATGGTTTTACCCAATCAACAATAAAGTCTTTTCCCCATGTAAATTGAATCAATATAAAAGCGAATAAAACTCCAAAAACCATTCCAAGTAATATTTGCCAGTGTAGTGCTAATTTTTTCATTATCAAGTTTGCTTTTAAGATTGTGAAAATAGGGATATTTTTTGAAAAAATTGCTACATTTAGCTTCGTTTTAAAAATAACAGATATGAAAAATTACATTTTTCTCATTTTCAGCATGATAAGTATGAGTACATTAGCACAGCAAAATCTAACTCCAGAAACCTTATGGCAATTAGGAAGAGTAACACCATTAGGAATTTCAAAAGATGGAAAACTTTTAGTTTACAAAGTGGGAACTCCTTCTATAGAAGAAAATAAAATAAACTCAAAATATTATACAATTCCAGTTCAAGGTGGTACTGCCACTTTGGTGGAAGATTACAAATCGTTATTAGCTGACAAAAATGTTTCTCCTGATGGAAAAAACTTATTGTTTTCGAAAGAAATAAAAGTAGAAAAATTATTAGGCAAAGACCTTTATCCAGAACTATCAAAAACTACGGCTCAAGTTTATACTGGTTTAGATTACCGTCATTGGGACACTTGGAACGATGGAACACACAACCACGTTTTCTATTCGGAAAATAAAAAAGATGCTGTTGGAATTGACATTATGCCAAACGAACCGTTTGATGCACCTCAAAAACCTTTTGGTGGTGATGAAGATTACATTTGGTCTCCTGATGGAACAAAAATCATCTATGTTTGCAAAAAGAAAGCCGGAACTGCTTATGCAACCAGCACCAACACCGATTTATACGAATACGATTTAGCTACAAAAACCACAAAAAATCTTACCGAAAGTAATTTAGGTTACGATACGCATCCTATTTTTTCTCCTAAAGGCGATTTGTCTTGGCTACAAATGAAACGCGATGGTTTTGAAGCGGACAAAAACGACATTATTGTTCGTCACAAAGGTCAAGATTTAAATATCACTTCAAATTGGGACGGAACAGTTGACAGTTTTTCTTGGAGTAAAGATGGAAAAAGAGTGTATTTCATTGCACCGATAAAAGGAACAAAACAATTATTTTTTATTGAATTTCAAGGATATAAAAAGATTTCATTTGAGGTAAATCAAATTACTGATGGTGATTTTGATGTAAATGCGATTATTGGTTTTTCAGGAACTTCTGTTTTAGTAACTAGAAACGATATGAATCACGCACCAGAAGTATATTCGTATGATTTAGTTAAGAAAACTTGGAAACAAATTACCAAAGTTAATGATAACGCTTACGCTAAAATCAGTTCTTGTAAAACAGAAAAACGTTGGGTTACAACTACCGATGGTAAAAAAATGTTGGTTTGGGTAATTTTACCACCAAACTTTGATAAAACTAAAAAATATCCAGCACTTTTATACTGCCAAGGTGGACCACAAAGTGCGTTGACACAATCGTATTCTTTCCGTTGGAATTTCCAATTAATGGCTTCGCAAGGCTATGTAATTGTGGCACCAAATCGTAGAGGAATGCCAGGACACGGAACCGCTTGGAACGAACAAATTTCAGGCGATTGGGGCGGACAAGTTATGGATGATTACTTAGCTGCAATTGATGATGTAGCAAAAGAATCATACGTAGACAAAACACGTTTAGGTGCTGTGGGTGCGAGTTACGGTGGATATTCTGTGTTTCAGTTAGCTGGAATTCACAAAAATCGTTTCAAAACATTCATTTCGCACTGTGGTATTTTCAATACAGAAAGTATGTACGGAACTACGGAAGAAGTTTTCTTTACGAATTGGGATTCTGGTGGCGCGTATTGGGAAAAAGATAATGCTACAGCACAAAAAACCTATAACGAATTCAATCCAATTAAGTTAATCAACAATTGGAATACTCCGATTTTAATTATTCAAGGTGGAAAAGATTACCGTGTGCCAATTGGACAAGGACAAGAAGCTTTTCAAGCCGCACAATTAAAAGGAATCAAAAGTAAATTCTTATTGTTCCCAGATGAAAACCATTGGGTACTAAAACCTCAAAATGCTTTAGTTTGGCAAAGAGAATTTTTTGGTTGGTTGAAAGAAACACTTTAAAAGTTCAAGGGCAAGAGCAAGTTCAATTTTCAAATTGTTCTTGCTCTTGAATTTGATTTTTAACCTTGAAAATGATGCAATTCCAAGACATAGAACTCACCATTAAAACCTTTTATAAGCACAACTTAACAAAGGAGGCAGCGCTATGGCTTTTAAAAGTATATAAATTAGAACATCCTAATTTTGCTGGTTTTGAATTTAGAGAAGCTGCAAAACCCGATTTTATTTTAATGACTGCCGAAGGAGAAATTGGAGGTAAACAAATCATACGCATTCCAGAAAATACGTTTGAATTCCCATTGGTTTTGATGTTGAATTTATTGGCTCATGAAATGATGCATGTAAAACAAAAAGCACCAGAAGTTGCCATGCAAGACAAAAACGAGCGCGAATGGCAAGCGTATTACGAAATGTTATTTCACAAAGAATTTCCTTTGATACCAAAAGCATCTACTTATCATCAAAAGTTTTTTGCAGAAAAAGCGATGGTGTATTACGACCGTTCTGAAAAGGAAGCCAATCCGTTGCGATTAAAATATGAAGAACAAAAACGTGAAATTGAAGAATTGATTAAAAATTTAGTGTAATAAAACCCATTCGTTGTGCCAAAAATAATTCCATTTGGCCTTTGCAAAATCTTGTTTTGGATCAATTAGTGTTTTGAATTCGCCGTTATTGATGTTGTTTTTACAGTCGATAAAAATACTGATATTTTTACCACTATATTCTTGTTTGATTCTTTGACAATATTGCCATATAAAATCGGGTTTTGAGGCTAAAGTGTTAGCTTGTTTAGGCGAAAGATTTTTATGGTAATCATATGAAGTAATTTCTCCTGTATCATTGTTTTTTATCTTGAAATTTATAAAACCATCTCTTTTTCGTAACATCATTCGCCAACTCAATCGATGTCCTTCTTCGGTCCACAGCACGTCTCCTTCAATTAAATGATGACGCAAAGGCAAAATGAACTGTATGAATAAAAAAGGAATTAAAAAATACAAAAAAATTCGTTTTCTAGAATAGTTGTAAGCTATAGGTTCTTCAATTGAAAGCTTGTTTTTAAAAAATAATTTTCTAATTTTTTCAGGAGGATAAAAGAATAGACTAAAACTCAATGCAAAAAATGGAAAAATTCCGATTTGTAGAAAAATAGCATTAAAAAGATGAAACGATAAGGAAGCGGCTAATGCAATTGTTCTTGTTTTTTTGAATAACAATAGAGGAACAATTAGTAAATCAAATAAAATTCCGGCATATGCTATGAAAAGATAAAAATACTTGTTTAAAAATATTTTCAAAAGAAATTCATTTGAAGTTGTACCGCTGAGTAAAAGTTTTGTAAATGTTCCATCAAGCCAATCGGGATAAAACTTTGCAATTGCCGCATAAAAATAAACAATAGTAACTTGAACAATGAAAAGCAAACTAATCCAATAAGGCATTGTGTTTTGTTTATGTATTCTTTGCTGTTTAACATCAAGGGAAGCATATTGATTAGCAGGAAGAAAAATCATATAAAAACTAATAATCAGTAACAAATAATAATGATTATTGTATGATGTTTTTTGCATAAAATATACGCCAGCCCATAAAATGGTATATCCAATTATTGCAACTCTGTAACGATAACCCAACATAATTGCAATTCCAAATAATCCCATAATTATGAAATAAAAATACATTCCATAACCAGGTAAAGGTTGCAACCATTCAAGACCAATAAATGAAAAGGTGAATTTAGGTTCAATCAAAACTCTTTTAACCCAACCTGTGATAATTGCACCAAAACTTTCGCACGAGATTAAAAATCCGAAAAAAATCCGAAAAACTATTAGAGGAGAATTGTCTATGTTTTTAAAAAAGAGTTGATTCATATTCGGTTAAAAATTGCATCGAAAATTCTTTATCTTTGTCAAGTTGAGCTTTCAAAGCTAGTAACGATTCGAATTTTTGTTCTTCTCGAATGTACTCGATTACAGAAATATTGATTTCTTTTGAGTAAATATCGGAATTAAAATTAAAAAAATGAATTTCTATGGTTTGCTCATTTTCTCCAAGCGTTGGATTTGTTCCAATATTCATCATTCCATAAAAAACAACTTCATCTATTTTACTCGAAACAATATAAACTCCATTTTTTGGAATTAACTTGTAGTTTTCAGCAATCTGAATGTTTGCTGTCGGATAACCAATTGCTCTTCCGTTTTTTTTGCCCTCAACAACTTTTCCATTAAAAGAGTACTTGTATCCTAAATAATTGTTTGCGGTTTTTACATCTCCTTCTAATAGCGCTTTTCTAATTTTTGTTGAACTTATTGAAATATCATCAATTTCTTTGGCAGAAATTTGCTCCACTTCAAAGTTATATTTAATACCAAAGTTAACCAAATCATGAATATTTGCACTTCTATTGATGCCAAATCGGTGGTCGTAACCAATAATTATCTTGTGAATATTTAATTTTTCAACCAAAATTGTTTTTACAAAATCTTCGGCAGTTAATTTTGAGAAAGTTTCATCAAACGGATGAATTATTAAAGTGTCGATTCCGAAATTTGCCAATAAACTAGTTTTTTCTTCAATAGTATTGAGTAATTTAATACTCATATCTTGATTTAAAACCATTCTTGGATGTGGAAAAAAGGTAAGCACAACAGATTCATAATAACCATGATGTGTTGCTTTTTTTAATTTATCTAAAATAGATTGATGTCCAATATGGACTCCGTCAAAAGTTCCTAAGGTAAGAATGGTTTTCTTTTGTGAAGAAAAATTAAAAATTGAATTGTATGTTTTCAAAATTAAATATATAATGTCTACAAAGATAAATTCTATAATCTTAAAACTAAGAAAGTTTATAAAAAAAATAACAATGTTTCGAATTTCATATTTTTTTAATAAGTTTGTATATTAATCAATAATTTAACCAAAAATGAAAAAAACTTTACTACTAATTGTTTTTACTTTTTTGTCGATTAGTTTTGGCTATTCACAAACAGATAAAGCATGGAAGACCTTCAATGGGGGTGATGTTAAAGTAGCATTAACCGCAGAAAGACAATCTTTTCCACAAGATTACACTTTAATGCAATTAGACTTAGCTGCTTTAAAACAAGTATTAAACACTGCAACAGATAGATTTGCAGAAAATAAAACAAGTGCAATTATTTCCCTTCCTAATTCTGAAGGAAAATTAGAGCGTTTTCGTGTTTATGAAGCTTCAAATTTTGATCCAGCTTTGCAAGCTCAATTTCCAGAAATCCGTTCTTATGTTGGTCAAGGAATAGATGATAAATATGCAAGACTTAGATTATCAATAAATCCGAGAGGTATTAACACAATGATATCTAGAGCTGACAGACCTACAGAATACATGGAGCCATATTCGTTAGATGGAAAAATACATGCAGTTTATAGCTCTGAAAGAGTAAAAGGTAAAATTCCTTTTACTTGTTCAACACCTGTTGATGAATCTTTAATTAATGATTTAACAGATAAAGCAAGCAGTGTATCTCGCTCAAGTACAGGACAGTTATTAAACTTTAGATTAGCAATGTCAGTTACTCCAGAATACACTACTTATCACCACACTGCTTTAGCATTAGCAACTCCTAAAACAAGTGCATTATCAGCAATCAACACTACTTTAACTCGTGTTAATGGTGTGTTTGAAACTGATTTTGCAATACATATGAATTTAATTAACAACATGACTATTATTTATGATGGTTCCGTTGCAGATCCATATGGAGCAACAGACGCTAATTATAATAGTGAATTAGCTAACACATTAAATACGGTTGTTGGTAATGCAAATTATGATGTAGGGCATTTAATGGGTAATGTGGGAAATAACGGTAATGCGGGATGTATTGGTTGTGTATGTAGTAATGTAATAACAGATGTTGACGGAGATGGAATTGCACCAGACATTTACAAAGGGAGTGGTTACACTACAAGTACTGCACCAGTAGGAGATGCTTTTGATATTGATTTTGTGGCTCATGAAATTGGACATCAATTTGGAGCAAATCACACATTTTCTTTTAGTGATGAAGGAGCTGGTGTTAATAAAGAAGTAGGTTCAGGTGTAACCGTTATGGGATATGCGGGTATCACCCCATATGACACACATTTACATTCTATCGATGTATTTCACTCAGCGAGTATTGCTCAAGTTCAGGCAAATATGGCAACAAAATCTTGTCAAACTACAGTTGCAATTTCACATTCGGCTCCAGTTGTAAATGCTGGTGCAGATTGGACAATACCTAGAAGCACACCGTTTATGTTAACTGGTTCTGCAACAGATGCAGGTGGAGCTGGGGCCATAACCTACACTTGGGAGCAAAATGACAATGTAGCAGGAAATATTGATGCTGCAAGTGCAGCTTCAGCAACTAAAGCTTCAGGACCAAACTGGGTTAACTACCAAGATTCAGCAAGTCCAATTAGATATTTTCCAACAATGTCCTCAATTTTAGCTGGAAGTACAACTACTGCAGGTTTAGATGTAACTGCAGAAGCATTAAGCTCTGTTAATAGAACATTAAACTTTAGATTAACTGCTAGAGACAATGTCTTAGGGCAAGGTCAAACAAACTTTGACAACATGGTTGTTACAGTTGCAAACAAAACAGCATTAACAGTAACTATGGCTGCTGGTACTAGCTACCCTGTTGGAACAACTCAGACTGTTGTATGGACTGGAGCAACAGGAGCAAGTGGACATCAAACTATTGCAGGAGGAGCAAATGTTGACATCTCTTTTTCTGCTGATAATGGAGCAACTTGGACATTATTATTAGCTGGAACTCCAAATGATGGAAGTCAAGCTGTTACTTTACCAGCTGGTGTAGCTGCACCATATTGTAGATTTATGGTAAAAGCAAGTGCAAATATTTTCTTTAATATTTCACCTGTTTTTGCAGTTGGCTATACAGTTACTACAGCATGTAACAATTACACAATGAATACTGGATTTACTATACCAGATGGAGCAACTAGTTTTACAGTAAGCTCTATAAATGTACCAACAACAGCTAATATTACAGATGTTAATTTGGCAGTTAATTTAACACACACATGGGTTTCAGATTTAATAATCATACTTCAAGGACCAATGGCTACAACAACACAATCAACAGTATTCAATAGATCTTGCGGTAGTAATGATAATATTAATGCTACATTCAATGATCAAGGAGCAGCAATCGTTTGCGCTACAACTATTACTGGAAATGTTGTGCCAGCCACACCTTTAAATGTATTTAATTCATTGAATCCTAATGGAAATTGGTTGATAGGAATCAGAGATGTGGCCGCTGACGACACAGGAAGTGTGGCATCATACACATTAACTGTATGTTCTGAAACTGCAACTTTAAGCACAGAATCATTTGGGTTAGATAACTTTGCAATATATCCAAATCCAAATAATGGTAATTTCAATATTCAGTTTAATTCAAACTCTGGAAATGAGATTTCAGTTGAAGTACACGATATGAGAGGAAGATCTATTTATAATAAATCTTATACAAATAATGGATTATTCAATGAATCTTTACAATTAAATAATGCTCAAGCTGGGGTTTATCTTGTAACTGTTCAAGATGGATCTAAAAAAGAAGTTAAGAAAATTGTTGTTCAATAAGCAATTATCTTTAAGACAAAAAAAGGGAAGCTAGATGCTTCCCTTTTTTATTTTCCATTAAATTCATTCATGGTATTATTTAATCCGGCTAAAGCAAACGATTTTATAATTTTTGAACTAATCTCAAGACGTTCTTTTAATTTTTCTTTTTCTTCTGTGTCCCATTCACCTAGAACGTAGTTGACTTGTTGCCCTTTTTTAAAGGAATCACTGATACCAAATCTAAAGCGTGGGTATTCCGTTGAGTTTAATAATAATTGGATGTTTTTAAGTCCGTTATGACCGCCATCACTTCCTTTGGTTTTAATTCGGATAGTTCCAAAAGATAAATTCAAATCATCGGTAATAACCAACATGTTTTCTTTTTCAATGTTTTCCTTCTCTAACCAATATTTTACCGCTTTACCACTTAAGTTCATGTAGGTATTTGGTTTCAGTAACAATATGGTTCTTCCTTTTATTTTTAGTTCGGCAACTTCACCCAATTTCACTGTTTGAAATGAAATCCCTTCCTGATTAGCAATGTAATCTAAAATTTTAAAACCGATATTGTGTCGTGTATTTGCGTATTCTGAGCCAATGTTTCCAAGCCCAACAATTAAGAATTTCTTCATTGGAATAGTATCTTCTTGTTTGTTTTTCTTAAATAAAGTTAAAAACCAATTCATGATGTAAAAGTAGTGCAAAGTTTAGAAAGTTGAAAACATAAAAAAAGCACCAGTAAAAACTGATGCTTCTTTTGTATAGTTTGTAAAGAAATTATTTTTTCTTTTTTGCTCCTTTTTCTGCTTTTGCAGCTTCTTGAGCAGCTTTCATTGCAGCACGAGAAATTCTTACTTGACAAACAACAGTGTTGTCTGGGTGCATTAATTTAAAATTGTTAGTTTCCAATTTAGTTACATACAATTTGTTACCCATTTGTAATTCAGAAATACTTGCTTCAACAAAGTCAGGTAAGTTTTTAGGTAAAGCTTTAACTTTTAAACGACGTTGGTTTAAACGTAAAACACCTCCTAATAATACACCTGGAGAAGTTCCTGTAATTTTAACTGGTACTTCCATGATGATTTCTTTATCGTCACTTAATTGGAAGAAGTCAATGTGTAAAATTTTGTCAGAAACTGGGTGAAACTGAATGTCTTGCATAATTACATTGTAAGACGTTCCGTTTAACTCAACTACAACTGTGTGTGCGTTTGGAGTGTAAACCAAATCTTTAAATGCTCTTTCGTCTGCAACAAAATGAACTGGCTGATTTCCTCCGTAGATAACGCAAGGAACCATTCCAGCATCACGTACGGCTTTAGTTGCCTTTTTACCTACGTTTTCTCTTTCTGATCCTTTAATCGTAATTGATTTCATTGTAAAATATATATAATTAATAAATACTTATTAAGTTGGTTGTTCTTGATTACATCAAAAATTTACCACTAATAGAGTTGTTGTTTTGTACCATGTGCATTACTTCTGCAAATAATGGAGCACAACTTACCACTCTTATTTTCTTTGATTCTTTTCGTAACGGAATTGAATCGGTAACAATTAATTCTAATAATTTAGAATTTTCTATTTTTTCATATGCCTCACCTGATAAAATTGGGTGTGTACAGATTGCTCTTACGCTTAATGCTCCTTTTTCCATCATAACATCAGCAGCTTTTGCTAATGTTCCTCCGGTGTCAATCATATCGTCAACTAAAATAACATTTCTGCCTTTTACGTCTCCGATTAGCTCCATTGTATCAATTACATTCGCTTTTTTTCTTTGCTTGTAACAAACCACAACATCAGATTCTAAAAATTTAGAATACGCATATGCTCTTTTAGAACCTCCCATGTCTGGAGATGCGATAGTTAAATTTTCTAAATTTAAACTTCTCACATAAGGCAAAAAGATTGTAGAAGCAAACAAATGATCTACTGGTTTTTCAAAGAAACCTTGAATTTGATCAGCATGTAAATCCATGGTCATAATTCGGGTTGCTCCGGCAGTTTCTAAAAGTTTTGCAACTAATTTTGCTCCAATTGGCACTCTTGGCTTGTCTTTTCTGTCTTGTCTTGCCCAACCAAAGTAAGGAATAACTGCGGTAATATGTCTAGCAGATGCTCTTTTTGCTGCATCTATCATCAATAATAATTCCATTAAATTGTCTGCACTTGGAAATGTAGAACAAACTAGGAAAACGCGCAATCCTCTTATTGATTCTTCAAAAGAAGGCTGAAATTCGCCATCACTATATTTAGAGAACGTAATCTTACCTAGCGGAACGCCATACTTTTCAGCAATTTGTTCGGCTAAATACACACTCTGAGAACATGCAAAAATTTTTGCTTCTGGTTCTTGATACAGCATGTTAATTTATTGTTTAGTAGTTAGTTAGTGTTGTGTCGTGTTAACGAGGTGCAAATTTAGAAATAAAATCGAACTCTGAAAGGATATTTTTAACTATTTTTTTATGAATTGCAGAAATATTTTTTACATTTGCACCCACTTAATGATACAAATATCATTTTCCATTGCCCGGATGGCGGAATTGGTAGACGCGCACGACTCAAACTCGTGTACTTAGGTGTGTGGGTTCGATTCCCACTCCGGGTACGATTTTAACTGCAAAATCATACAAAACCCCTTAAATCACACGATTTAAGGGGTTTTTTCATTTTCAATCCATCCAAATTGTTCGAGAAATAGCATTCGCAAGGTGTCCAATTAGGTGACCTATTTTGAAATTCAAAAAAGGGTCCCCTAAAATGACGAAAAGCCCAATAAAATAAGGCTGTTCAATCATTAAACATCTTGACTAAATATTAAAAAATTAGTAAATTATTTAATCAAAAGGTTACCAGACTATGAATGCAAAAATCTCTTCAACATTTATTTTGAAGTCCGCTAAAACGACTTCAAAAGGACTAATTCCAATTTACATGAGAGTTACTGTAGATGGAAAACGATTCGAAATTTCTACACAAAAACAAGTAGAAAAATCCAAATGGTCAACTGAAATGCGCAAAATGAAAGGAAATTCAGAAGAAGCTCGTTCAGTGAATGAATATCTAACATTGTTAAGCAACAAATTGTTTGAAGCTCAAAAACAACTACTTCTGGAGAATGAAGTAATCACATTTGAAACATTACGAAATAAATTATTTGGTAAAGAAGAAAAAGCAATCACCATTGTAAAGGTGTTTAAAGAACACAACGATAAAATGGATAAACTTATTGGAACTGAATATTCCTATAATACTTGGAAGAATTTCAAAACCACATTGTCTCATTTTGAAAAGTATCTTGTTGATAGTTATAATGTTTCTGATGTTCCTGTTAAGAAAATAGATTTTGCAATGATGACCGGATTTGATTTTTATCTTAGATCTACTTTGAAGTGTAACAACAATACGACTATTAAATATGTAAAAAGTGTCGGTAAGATTATAAATATTTGTATTGATAATGGTTGGATAGAAAAAGACCCCCTATCTAACTACAAAGCCAAACTCAAAGTTGTAGAGAGAGAATATTTAACCGAGCATGAAATTGAAAGTATGTTGAACAAACAATTCGTGGTGCCAAGATTAGAACTTGTAAGAGACATTTTTGTTTTCAGTTGTTTTACAGGTTTAGCCTATGTGGATGTGCAGCAACTTAAAAAGGAAAATATTAGCATTGGGATTGATGGTAGTAAATGGATTTTTAAAAATCGTCAAAAGACAGATATAGCTTCAAAAATTCCATTATTGCCAGTTGCGGAAATGATTATTGATAAATATTCTGATAATCCAGTTTGTTTGAACACAGGTAGTATTCTCCCTATTCTCTCTAACCAAAAAATGAATGCTTACTTAAAAGAAATTGCCGATGTATGCGGAATCAATAAAGAACTAACTTTCCACATAGCACGTCATACTTTTGCAACAACCGTAACATTGAGTAATGGTGTTCCAATCGAAACCGTAAGTAAAATGTTAGGACATACCAATCTAAAAACCACACAGCACTATGCCAAGATTTTAGACAAGAAAATTAGTGAGGATATGCTAATTTTGAAGGATAAATTAAAAAGTTTGCATAAACAGGAAAACATTGTAAATCAAAGCTTTACTTTATAGGAAAACTTTTATAGTTTTAACAAAATTCTTGCAATATTATTAATAGATTTTAGTTTAATTTGACAAACTAAAATCTATTTTTTTTATGATAACAGCTATAAAAAACAACTCCCTATTAGATTTTGAAAACGAATTAAGTTTAATCCTTAACACCTATTCCGATGAAATAGAAAAAGCAAAAAAGATTATTATTTTCATTGAAGACATTTTAAAGCAGTTAACAGACTGGCTTAAACATCATGTCTTCGAAACCATCCAAGAGGAAATCAAATTCTTCAAAGAAATTAAACCCAATATTGTAGCTAAACTTATTTTTTACAAAGAAATTCTTTCTTTAGTGGCATCTCTTCCATTAGACAAAAGCAAAAGGATAAAACACTTTGAGAAAAAGCTGGATGCAATCAACCATTTTTACAGGAAAAATAGAGAATTTATCAAATACATAAAAAGTCACTCAACTCATTTTGATGAATTGTATTTTTCTAGGAAAAAGTACAAAGACATATTTTTAAATGATTGTTCCGTGATTATTCATGATGCTAAATTATGTACATCACATGATTATTTGTTGGCTGAAGTAATTGCTTTCGAATTACTAGTATTACACATCGAAAATCGTATTGATAGTTTAAATCAATCATGTGCAATCTCCAACAATCAATTCAAATCCAATCTTCATTGGACAGCCAAAAAAGTAGATTTAATAGAACTCATATACGCCTTACACGAATCTAAAGTTTTCGATAACGGTCAAGCCGACATCAAAGAGATTACCCATGTTTTTGAAAAAGCCTTTCAAATCGATTTAGGCGATAACATCACTAGAAGCTTCATTGATATCAAAAACCGAAAATCGGATCAAACCCGATTTTTAAATCAATTGCAAGATGCATTGGAGACAAAAATCGAAAACGATTTAAGCTAAAAACAACTAATTTTCCTCAAAAAG
>NZ_JAMKFA010000016.1 GCF_025499515.1 Flavobacterium odoriferum | reverse complement strand
AAAACCGAAAATCGGATCAAACCCGATTTTTAAATCAATTGCAAGATGCATTGGAGACAAAAATCGAAAACGATTTAAGCTAAAAACAACTAATTTTCCTCAAAAAGTATAAAAATCGTTCCCAAGTTGGTACCAACTTGGGAACTTTTCTTTTTCAAATGCAATTGTTTTGTATCAAATAACTTCAAAACATAGCATTATGAATTTTAATCACAAAGCCCTGTTCCCAGAAACAGACAACATCGAATTACTAAACCACCAAGTGGTAACCAAAAGAGATTTACTAAACTTCGGGAATTTATTACTTCGCGAAATCAAAAGCTCAACTAATCAAGAAACACTGCCCAAACCTTGGCTAAAATCAGCCGAAGTACGCAACATCCTAAAAATCTCCCCAGGAACTCTACAAAACCTCCGCATCAACGGAACGCTAAAATACAAACGTATAGGTGGTATCATCTACTACAACTACGAAGACATCGTAAAAATGCTAGAAAAGTAATATGGAAGAAAACACAAACACCTGCAACGGCACTTGTGAAGTTTGCACCTGCAAATCGAAAAATGATTCTGTCATTTCGAGCTTGCCGAGAAATCTCCTGCTATGCAGGATTAATCTTGAACAAGGTTCAAGCTGCACTAGTCACTAATTACT
>NZ_JAMKFA010000015.1 GCF_025499515.1 Flavobacterium odoriferum | reverse complement strand
CCTGCTTTGTGATTCATATGCATTACTGGATTAACGCGTTTACTCCATATTTTAAAGTGATGTCTAAATTGAGAACTCTTAAAACCATCAGGATGTATGGCAATATATCGCTCCCACATAAGTTGGATAGTAACTCCAACTTTCTTGAGTTCACGTTCCATTTGTGGAAAAAAATCATGGAGTTTTTGCAGTCTGGGATCTATGTTTTCAACCGTATTCTGTGAAAATAAAACTTCAAGTTCGGCATCTGTTTTGGCATCAATAGCTTCAAAACTTAAGCCTAGAAGTTCAAATAAAGAAATATATTTCTTTACCGTATTTCTTGAAAGCGATAAGTAATTGCTAATAAACAATTTACTCTTGCCACTACAGTGAAATTTAATTACTTTTCTAATCTTACTCATGTCTGTTACTTTGTTTGCCATAATCCGTATTTTTTGTACGAATGTATGGGCTAACAACATGAAAAAAAGTAACTGTTTTTAATGTCTAATTTACCCTAAAATTTAGGTGGTCAATTTGGACTGGAATTGGGTGGTCAGTTTGCACCGAAATCGATGG
>NZ_JAMKFA010000014.1 GCF_025499515.1 Flavobacterium odoriferum | reverse complement strand
CAACATGAAAAAAAGTAACTGTTTTTAATGTCTAATTTACCCTAAAATTTAGGTGGTCAATTTGGACTGGAATTGGGTGGTCAGTTTGCACCGAAATCGATGGTCAATTTAGACTGGAAAGTGGTGGTCAATTTGACCGTTTTTTCCATATTAGCCTAAAATATATTTTAGCATTATTGAATTCGAAATTATATTATTATTGGTTGTTAAATAAAGGTAAAAGAAAAGGTGATATGCTTGAATTATATCAAAAACCTCTTTCGGAAATACCTATTGTTGAATCAAAAGAATTCACTAAATATATTGAAACAATTATTGACTACATTTTAATTATTTCTAAAGAAAAAAACTTAATAAATATTCATGTCCCTAATAATCATTTAATTGAAGTTTTCGAAGAGTTATTAGATGCAATAATATTTCAAATTTACTTTCCTAATGATTTTAAAGAAAAAAAAATTGATTTTCTTAAATTTTTAGAGAGAGATATTATATCTATTGAAAACAGTAACTTAGAATCTCAAATAAAAATTATTCATGAAACTTATCAAAAATTAAGAGAAAAGAATAATGAAATTAGAAATAACATTAAGTTAATGAAGATAGAGTTAAGAGATTTATTAATGCCAATACTTACAGCTTAAATTTATGCAAAGAATAAAATCCATTACCCTTGAAAATTTCAAATTTTTCTATGGAGATAGAAATTCTCATCCTCAAAACACCTTAGAAATCAATAAAAATAATGTATTGTTTTTTGGGGAAAATGGTAGTGGTAAAAGTTCCATATATTGGGCATTATATACTTTTTTACAGAGTTGTTTAAAAACTAATAACACTATAAATAAGTACTTCCAAGCAAATCATCCTGAAAACTTAAGAAATAGGTTTTGTGAAGATAATGATAATAGTTCTGTAGAAATTTATTTTGAAGATGATAATGAAGTACCCGAAATTAGAAAAATTTCATTTAATTCATCAAATACAAGTGTTGGAAGTTTTGTTAAAAGAACATTAGATTCTAGTGACTTTATCAATTACAAATATCTTTCTAAAATTTATGATTTCAGAAATAGTGAGCCTATTGATTTGTTTCCACTATTTGAAAAAGAAGTTTTAATGTTTATTGATTTTGAAGAAGAATATTATGACTTGTCAAATACACTTTCTGGAAAAACTTACGCATCTGACTGGTGGGAATTCATAAATGAAGCTCCAAAAAAATTACCAAAAAATAGTGGTATGAACACCATTAAGGAAGGTTCAGATGAGTACAGAAGATTTAAAAATAATACTATACCAAGATTCATTGAGTTGTTAAAAAAATTTCTTCTAGAAATTACAGAATCTGCAAATAGTTATTTGGAAAATGAATTTCAAGAAAACTACATTATTAGTTTTAATGTAGAATCAATTAAATGTGAATTCAATAAAAACTTAAGTAAAAGAACCAAAGATGGGAAAATTCATAAGCCAAGAATTCCATTAGAATTAAGATATAATCATTCCAAATTACCTGAACCTAAAAAGTTATTACATAAGCCACATACATTTTTAAATGAAGCTAGATTAACTGCAATTGCTTTAGCTATTAGATTAGCAATGCTTGACTCTAGACCAACATTTCCTGATACTTCTAACATTTTAGTACTAGATGATTTATTATTAAGTCTTGATATGAGCCACAGGAATATTGTGTTAGATATTATTTTGAAAAAAACTACAGATTTTCAACTTATAATACTGACTCATGATAAGTTGTTTTTTGAAATGGCGAAGCATAAAATAAAATCATTAAAACAAAACAATTGGGAGTATTTTGAAATGTATTCTAATATTGAAAATGATATTCCATTACCATTTATTACCAAATCATTAAGTTACATTGAAAAGGCTGAAAAATATCTTGTCTTAAAAGAGTATGAGGTAGCTGGGAATTTTCTAAGAAAGGAAGCAGAATCATTTTGTAAAGATTTTTTACCATTACGTTTACAATTTAAACCTGATTTTACAATTCAGGATTTGAATGGATTAATACAACAATCTATAAATTACATGAAGAATTGCGGGATTAATATTCCGTTATTTGAGGAACTTGATAAGCATAGAAAATTTGTTTTAAATTCAACTAGTCATGATAGTTATGATGTTCCGAAATTTAATAGTGAAGTTTATGAATGTTTGAGTACATTAAAACAACTTAAATTATTTGACTTCAAAAAAAATGTATTTGAAAAAGATGATATTTTACTATTTGAAATGGTTGATAATGATGAAGGTAATACTTGGCTTAAAGAGTATGAAATTCAAGATGATTTTAGATTGATTAGAACACCAAATGGAGATGTATATTTATCTAAGGGAATTGTAAATTTTACAATTTATAAAAATGGGGAATTTTTTAAAAAAGGGAATGAATTAATTTCTTTTAAAACTGATTATGATAATTGGCATAAAAAATCAACAGGGACATTACCTGCTGATTTTTGGGATGGAGTTGTCTTCAAAAAAGATAGTAATCCTCTTAGAACTATAATATAATATTTTATATAATGAATCATCATGTAATACAGCAATAACATGGCAAAAAATCATTTTAATACACCTTTTGATGATGGCACAAAAGCTAAACTAGAGATTTTTAGAAATTATTTAAAAGAGTGGCTTCCTGTTTTTATTTCAAATTATGAAAAAACACATTGGGATAATATCTTTATTTATGATTTTTTTGCTGGTGAAGGGAAAGATGTAAATGGGACATTAGGAAGCTCATTAATTATCTTAGATGTCTTGAATGAGTTCAGTGATTTGGTATCAACTACTAGAGTTAAAATTAATGTTATCTATAATGAAAAAGATGAAAAAACATTTAATATATTATCAAATCACATTAATGAATTTAACTATAACAAAGAAAAAGTAGCAATCAAATTATTTAATTTATCATTTCAGGATTTTTTCAAAGAAATATATCCGAAGATGATTAAAAATTCTAAATTACCAAGGTTAATGATTCTTGACCAATTTGGGATTAAGGAAATAACAACAGAGATTTTTAAGAAATTGATAAGTTTTGAAAGAACAGACTTTATATTCTTTATCTCCTCTTCATTTGTTAGAAGATTTAATGAATTACCTGAGTTTAAAAGTTATTTATCAATTACAAAGGAGAATTTTGAAGATACAAAACCCTTTCATTCACACAAAGTTGTATTCGAATATTACAAATCAATGGTTGATACAAATTATATGTTAGCTCCTTTTTCAATTAAAAAAGGGATTAATATTTATGGATTAATTTTTGGGTCAAATCATACTCTAGGAATAGAAAAGTTTTTGAAAGTAGGTTGGAAAATAAATCCACATACGGGTGATGCAAATTATAATATTGATGAAGAAAAGATAATAGAGGGGCAGCCATCATTATTTGAAGAAGATAACACAATAAAAAAATTAGGATTGTTAGATTCTGAAATTAGAAGTCAAATTTTATCCGATAAAGAAACTTCATTATACAAAGTTTATCTAAAAACACTAGAATTTGGTTGTCTTCCAAAACATTGTAATGAAGTGTTACGAAAACTTGAAAAAGAAAATAAAATTCTACCTGTTAAAACTAAAACTGAAAAAATCCATAACTTAGCACCACCAAAAGATTTTAAAATAACAATCAAATAAAGTGAAATATTCAAAGATAGAATGGACTGATGCAACATGGAATCCTTCCACAGGTTGTAACAAAGTAACATCAGGTTGCAAAAATTGTTATGCTGAAACTATGGCTAAAAGACTTCAAGCTATGGGTACACCAGGCTATGAAAATGGTTTTGAGTTTACAATAATGCCTGATAGGTTGGAACTACCAAAAAAAATAAAAAAGCCAACAAAATTTTTTGTTAACTCTATGAGTGATTTATTTCATGAAAAAATGCCATTTGATTTTCTCGATGAAGTTTTTCAAACAATAGAACAAACACCAATACATCAATATCAAATTTTAACTAAAAGAGAAAATATTTTAGAAGAATATTTTAGAACTAGAAAAGTCCCTAAAAATGTTTGGTTAGGTGTTACAGTGGAAAATTCAAAGACTAAAAACAGAATTGATGCTTTAAGAAATATTGATGCTGAGATTAGATTTTTATCCATTGAACCTCTAATTGGAAATGTTGGTAAATTAAATTTAGAAAATATTCATTGGGTAATAGTTGGTGGTGAGAGTGGTCATAAAGCTAGACCTATGAAACCCGAATGGGCAATTGATATTCAAAGACAATGCGATGAACAAGGTGTTGCATTTTTCTTCAAACAATGGGGAACTTGGGGAGAAGATGGTGTTAAAAGAAGTAAAAAAGCTAATGGAAGAATTCTATTAGGTAAAGAATGGAATGAAGAGCCAGAGGTTGAATTAATAATGTAATCTAAATTACAATATATCATTTTAATAAAAATACTTAATCAACCTCTTTATTACAATTCAAATTATCAAATTACCATTTGTCATTTTTTAAGAATATGGTCAATTATTTGTGATTTAATTAATTTATATTTTCATATTAAACAGATTAATACAAAAAACTGAAGTAGTTGGATGAGAGATATAATTAATGAAACAGCTTTTGAAAATCATATCAGAAAAGACATTTTGAATGATATTATTTCTGAAAACCAAAGCTATAAACTCTTCAATTTTAAAAAAGCAGTTGATGTATTGATTGCAAAAAATGGAGCTAACCCAGAGTTATATTTTTTAGAAATTAAGTATCACAAAAAAAGTCATGGAAGACTTGGTTTTGGTCATGGCAAAGGTGGTGGATTTCAACCTGAATTATTAAAAGATAGGACTGATTATTTTGAAAAAAATTTACGTTGGATATTAGGAAATGAGGATAGTGAGAATTATTGGTTTGTAGATAATTCAATACTCAGAAATTACTTAAATGGTGATTCAGTTGGGGAAAAATACAATGGTATTAAATTGAAATTCTTTAATGAAGTAGCACCTATAAGTAAGTCAGAACTGATAGAAAAGATTAAAGAATGGTTGTATTAAATAATTTGAAGTAAAATGACACAATTAAGAAAAGTAAAGTACAAGTTAGAAAATTCCAAAACTTCAAAAGTTGGATTTTTCCATATTTTCAAAAAGAATATTGCTGAAAATGGTTCTGAAATTGTATTAGGGATTATAGAAGATGAAAAGACAGGAAATTTATTAGAAATTCAAATAGCCAACTTTTCATTTACAAAAGAGGTTGTTGAAAATTTAATACCAAATTCAATCTCAAAAAATGTTTCTAAAGTCAATGAGTCATCAGATTTCATATTTGAAGATGATAATGATGATTTACCATTTAATGTAAGTGATGATTTTAAAACTGCTACAGATAAAAATGGTAATATTATTGATTTTGATGGAAACATAATAGGACACATATCTGAACAACCTGTTTAATTTATTTCAGTATGACAAAACCAGATTTAAGATTAGTTGAGTATGTAACTAATGCTGATTATACAGAGAAAGTATTAAAAAATCATCCTAATAATAAAATTGGATATTTCCATTTATGGAGAGTACAACAAAAAAATTATGGTAGTGATTATTTCATTGGATTAGTTGAAGATTTAAAAACAGGAGAGTTATATCAATTAACAGCTGAAAGAATAAGATTCTTAACAGAAAAAGAAGTTGTAGATTTTTATACTGTAAAAAAATAAACCCAACCCCTTGATTGGGATTGGGTTCTTCTCAACTCAAAAACCAATGATAGTTAGAGCTACCATTTAGTGTTTTTAACAAGCCATTTGAGAAATCAAAGGCATTTACATTTCTATCAAGAAAAGTGTCAATATAGCTTGATTTATTAGCTTGAGTAAAGAGGTTATATACATTCCATAGGTTAATATCCCCATTTTCATTTCTGCTAAAACTAGCATCCTCGTAATAGTCTTTTGCTATGCAGTTTAGCTGTCCATCATTGAAGTTTAGTGTAGGAATATTTAGCTTGTCTTTTTTAGGTAAGTGCTGATATAGTCTTGTTCTACCCAATAATTGAGCAAACTGATGTTCTGTAAGTGAGTATTCAGAGAGTTGCTTCATTTGAGCTAATTGCTTTTCTGCATTAAAATTGTACAACACTTCTAAAATCTTGCTTTGTAACTCTTGATACGAACTAACACGCATTTCTTCCACAAATCCATCACTTGATACAGCTAGGTTACAACATACTTTCACTTGGAAGCCAATAAAAAACTTGAACTTTTCAATAGTCTTCTTGTTGTATAAGTTCTCTAAATTATAGCTTCTTACTCCACCAATACATAAAGCAATTTCATTACCATTAATTGTATCAACAATACTAGGTATTCTAATTATGAATGCCATTCTTTCAAAGTATTGTGTTCTTTCGTGGTCAAGCAAATCTTTAGCTTGTTTATTTATGGCACTTGGGACCCTGCCCTTAATTTGATGGCTTACACGCACTTCTGGAACATCTACTTGATGATGTGGAAATACTTTTGAAATACAATTTTCAGCTATTTCAATAAACTCATTATGAGAAATTGTACGTTCATTATCCTTGCTAAAAACTGGTATAATACAATCACTTTTTAAGGTATGCAAACTAATTTCTGAAGTGTTAGCTTCAATAAATGGTTTGGGTATAAATAAGCTTGTTTCTGTAGGTTTTGAAGTGGTTTCTACAGCAATAAGCTCATTAATCTTGCTAGGTAGCATAACTTCATTATCTATATCAATATTTTCACTTTTAGGATAATTCAATATAGTTTTACTACCATTTGGATTTACTCTTTGTAATACCAATGTTCCTTCTGTAGTACTACCATTATTCTCTATTATGGTAGTAGATTTGTCAGTGATGAGTTGTGTGTCCATTTGTAGAAAATGATTTAGGGTTTAACAATAATTCTTTTGAGTTGATAGTGTCTTTTTGAATTTTAAAATCATACTCTAAAAGCTCTCTCCAATTGCTGTATTGATTGTATAAGACTTTCAATTCCTCAACTGTTTTAGTAGCTTTAATTTTCTCTCTAGCATCTTGTAAGTTAGTACCAGAATTGCACCATTCTAAAATCCTTTTACCTGTTGCAGAATTAATGACAAATTCAGGTTTATTCATAAATAGCCCTGTTCTGTCCTTACTTGCTCTAGCTAAATGATTGTCATTGATTAACTCGAAATTGACTGTAAGCTCATATTCAAAGCCTTCTCTAGTAATTTCTTTAGTGCCAAATTTTTGTACTTTCAATCTACCATTAGCATCTTTGTCAATGTCATACTCAATTTTTCTCCTAGCTGTAGTAATAACATGGCAACTTGATTGTAGAATTTTATCAATGAAAGCTTGGTGTCTTGGTGTCACAATTGCCCAATCTTGAAATCTACCACCTAGTTTTTCATGAATATCTAAACATCCACCTGAACCATTCCACTCATGGGTAATAGAATCAATAATTATAACTGATATATTCGAATTCTCACATAGTGTAATTGCTTCAATATACCTCTCAGGTGTGTAAGGAGCAGAAATATCTATAACATAGAAATTTCCTAAATCTGAATACAATGATGCAGAGGAATTTTCAGTATCAATAACTGCTATTTTACTCCAATCATTAGTCATTCCATAGGCTAATAATAATGCTGACTTGGTTTTACCAAAGCCACTTGCTCCACTTATCCCTAAACGAAGCTTAACTTGTTTTCTCTCTGATTGCTTTAATTGCATAGTAATAAAATGTTTAAGTTGATTAATTTGTATATAAAAAAATAGCCAAAAATTACTTTTGGCTATTAGCTTTAAAATGTTTTGTAATGGGTTGAAATAGTGGAATATGTCAGAAAAAAGCCTTACCTTTGTAGGGTCAAAGCTAAGTCCTTTGCAGGCTTCCTCCTCCAAGTTCGTGCGTTGTTAAATCCAAAGATTTTTCTAGGGTGGGAAGATTTGAAAAGAAACCCTATTAGTTGTAAAGTTGGTACTAAACCCATAGAGTATTCTATAGGTCTATTACCAATGACAGGTTTTTAGGAAAGTTTAATTACGTCCACTTTTGACACAATCCTATATAGATAAATATCAAAATTGGACGAGTTAAAATTATAATGGAGTGTGTATTAATTTTCCATCAACAATTTCATAATTGATATAGTTCAAATACTCATCAGAAAATGAAATATCTGCGGGACTTACAAAGTCTAGTACCTCTTCAAAATTTGGCAATTCATAGATAGAGTTAATTACTTTTACAATCCTTCTAGGTGGAGTTGATTTTTTGTAATTTTCAGTTTCAAAAAAATCTTCAATTAGTTTAGTATAAAAAGATTTTACTTTTTGTTTAAATGTATGTGTTGGTTTAAATCTCTGCTTAAATTCAAAAATATTATTTCTTATAAATCTATCCTGAGTAACAAAATAGTCAATCATACTCTCAAATCTAGCTTGTTCTTGCTCATTAACAAATCCTCTTGGTGGTGTAGCTAAAACATATCTGTAATCTCCTCTAGTTGAGGAAGAACTTGTTTGAATACTTTGAATTATTTTATTTCTGTAATGATTAAGTGTTCTAAAAGCATATATTCTTTTAGTTGTAAATTCATCTGAAATATAATCATTTAAATTTAATCTCTCTGCATGTACAATACCAAAAGAAAAGTAATCTTTTCTTGAAAATTCATAATCTCTAAATCCTCTTAAAGATGTGTAGTTCATTGCAGAAAAATAAGCATTTGGATAAATAATCCTCTGTATAAAACCAATTAATTGTACTTCAAATTTTCTATTCTTATACTCTTTTATTGTATCAAACCTTTCATCATTAACTTTCAGTTTTAACCTATAGCTTTTGAATAAGTTGTTTCTAAATTCATGATAAAACCATAAATCAGAACTATCTCTATATGTCATTTGATAAGTTTCTGAATCCATATACATTTTATAGAAATGTTGTAACCTGTTTTGGATTTTATTTTCCTCAAATATTATGAGGGGTTTGTAGGTAACTCCCTTTAAATTGCAATTAATAAACTGATTAGTAATAGCACAATAGGTAATATATGCAGATAAATCTTTACCAAAAAACTTAAAATTGTTAGCAAGGTAATCCTCTCCGTATTCTAGTTGGAATAATTTAAACTCAGGGAAGATTAATCTAACTAGTTCATCTCTTTCTGAATTTTTTACTTCTTCAATTTCATTAAGAAGATTCCCTCTGTACTCCTCTTCATAAAATTTATGTAGTATTTCATTTTGAGTATTTAATGGGACATACTTTACTAGTTCTTTTGTAGCTGAGTGGTCTTTAATAATTTCATAGAATTTGGCAAATTCAAGTTTTAATTCATCATCAAATGGTAATGTAAGATAATCAAAACTCTCTGGAGGAGGCAATATAATATGTATTTCTCCACCTCTTTTTCTTTGTCTTGCTAAAGCTTGAACTACAGATATTATACCATTACTAAAAATTCCATTAAGATTTTTAAATGGCATTCCCTCTCCTCTGTGAGGCATGATGATAATATAAGCATGATTGGTTTTTTCTATACTTACACCTGTTTTGAAATTTGTTCCAACATTACAATCTGTCTTACTAAACCTATTTGTTACTTCTAGCTTACCCATTCTTTGATTTGAGTTTAAATCAGAAGTACAATTTTGAATTCTAGTATTGTATTTATAAAGTTCTTTGCTAACCCCATCATTTTTTGGATTGGTCATTTCATCAGCTAGATTTTTTGAATATGACAAAATATCAACTTTTTTACCTCTCTCCAATGCGTCTTGTACAACTGCTACAATTTGCTCATTGTCATTTTTAAAATATTTGGCAGGGTTATAATGCAAATACAAAGCACTTTGATTTTTTGGAATCCTTGTTCTTTTTGACTCAATGATTTGTATATTTTTATCTGTTAATTCAGCTAGATATTCTATTACAATCTTTGAAGCTTCATTGAATGTAGCACTTATGATAAAATTCTTGTGTATTACTTCTTTCCATTTCCATAGATTGAAAATGAACTCTTCTTTAAAGTTGTGAATTGCATCATGAATTTCATCATAAATAAAAACTACCTTTTTGTTTTTTGCTTTACAATGCCTAGCTAAATCATTAAGGTATTTTCTTTTAGCTTGGGAATTAATAAAAGCATCTTCTCCCGGATTACCTAACAAACCATTTACTGTGATAATATGTATTTTTTTATCAATATAAGTTATACTGTTTTCTTGACCAATATACTCATATCTGTAAATTTTATTTTCTGGAATTTGTTCACATGAAATCTCATTAAAATACTGTTCAACAAGACTTACAAATGGAGAAGCTATAAAGATTAGGTATTCTTGCTTCTTATCAAAATAATACCTTTTAGCAATCTCAATAATTGAATAGGTTTTACCTTGACCTACTGCTGCATTTACAACAACAGTATTTTTCTCTTCTAGAATTATGTTAGATTGTAATTGCTCATTAATCCAACCTAATCTATTAGGTTCAATAATTATTTTATCATCAACATTAAATAAAGGAAAATCTTGAGGATTTATTTCTTTAAATTCTATTGGGAAATCTTGAAAGTGTATGTTTGGTAAAGCCATCAGTAATAAATAATTGTGCTGTAAATATACTACAACACAATTATTTATCAAATCTATTTGTTTAGTCTATCAGACAGGTTTGCTACTTGTTCACTAACTTTTCTCTGAACCACTTTAGCATAATGCTCTTGTGTAGTAGATAGCTTTGAATGCCCTAGTAGTTCACTTACAATTTCCATTGGGACATCATTATAGAGTAGTACAGTTGTTGCAAATGTCTTACGGGCTATATGATGAGTAAGCTTCTTTTCGATACCAATTATCTCAGCTACTTCTTTAATGTAAGAGTTAAATTTTTGATTAGAAATTATTGGTAACAGCTCTTTATCTGATTTGTATTTATCAAGAATCTCTAATGCTTTTGGGAGTAATGGCAAAGCAAATTGTTTCTTTGTTTTTTGCCTGTACATATCAATCCAAAGTTTATTATCAAACTTCTTTACAATATGCTTAGCTTTTAAACTAGCCATTTCTTGATAGGGTAAACCTGTATAACAACAAAACACAAACATATCTCTCACTTGTTCTAATCTCTTTTGTGAAAACTTGTGATTTTCTAAGCTAGATAATTCTTCAGGGGTAAGATAAGTAATGTTATTGATTACCTTTTTTGGCTTATACAAAATAAAGGGATTTGTTACTAAAAACCCCTCAGCTAAAGCAAGTTTAATAATTTTAGATATTCTCTGTATGCTTTTGTTGATGGTTATTTGTTTGAAGTTTTTTTGTGTTTTAAGATAAAAATCAAAATCCTGTAAAAACTTTAAACTTATATCCTCTAGCTGTATATTACGCTTTTTAGTTGTGTAATACAGAAAATCCTCAGTGTGCTGTTTGGCTTCAATAAATTTTGAATGTGTAGATTTTGAATACTCTTTACCTATCAACTTTTCCATTCTTGAATTATGTAATTCAAAAACTTCCATCAAAGACTTGGCTGGTTTTACATCTTCACCCTTATACTTTAGGTAAATATCATCTACATCAAAATCATCATTCTGAACTTGTAGAAATAAAAAAGCCTGATTAATTTCTTGTTTAATCAGGCTCAGTTGAGTGTTTATTTGAGTGTTTTCTACATCAGGGGGATAAGCTTTTTGTAGGGTGCTGTTCCAATTATCTGGATTAATAAATAATCCAGTAGAAAAAACTTTCCTTATCCCATTAAATGTAATTCTACATCTAATAGGAGCTTTTGCCCTTGTATTTATTCTTGTTTTATTCAACAAGAATAAAATTTTTAAAATGTTTGAATTCATAAAATGAAGATATTTTAATGTGTACCTAGAATTATTAAAATGTGTACCTAAATGTGTACCCAAGTGTGTACCTAAACAAAAAATATGTGTACCTATATGTGTACCTAATTTTTCTAATTTTTAAAATAAATAATTTTTTGCAGTATTGTAAAGCCTTGAGTATTGGACATAAAAAAAGCTCCACATTTCTGTGAAGCTTCTTAGTAGCGGGAACAGGACTCGAACCTGTGACCTTCGGGTTATGAGCCCGACGAGCTGCCTACCGCTCTATCCCGCGATGTACGGTTGTAATTCAATAATTCTTAGTAGCGGGAACAGGACTCGAACCTGTGGCCTTCGGGTTATGAGCCCGACGAGCTGCCTACTGCTCTATCCCGCGATGTACGGTTGTAATTCAATAATTCTTAGTAGCGGGAACAGGACTCGAACCTGTGACCTTCGGGTTATGAGCCCGACGAGCTGCCTACCGCTCTATCCCGCGATGTACGGTTGTAATTCAATAATTCTTAGTAGCGGGAACAGGACTCGTACCTGTGACCTTCGGGTTATGAGCCCGACGAGCTGCCTACTGCTCTATCCCGCGATTTGTGAGTGCAAAGGTACAATCTTTATTTAAAATTACAAGACTTTTTTAAAAATAATGTTTTCTTTCTACTATTTCAGGCGTTATCACTACCTTTGTACCCATAAATATATTGAAATGGAGCACAGAGCAGGTTATGTAAATATTATTGGAAATCCGAATGTAGGAAAATCAACACTTATGAATGCGTTTGTAGGCGAGCGTCTTTCTATTATCACATCAAAAGCACAAACTACAAGACACCGTATTTTGGGAATTGTAAATGGAGATGATTTTCAAGTATTATTTTCAGATACGCCAGGAATTATTAAACCTGCGTATGAATTGCAAAATTCGATGATGGATTTTGTAAAATCGGCTTTTGAAGATGCTGACATTTTAGTGTATATGGTTGAGATTGGCGAAAAAGAGTTAAAAGACGAAGCGTTTTTTAATAAAATTATCCATTCTAAAATCCCAGTTTTGTTATTATTGAACAAAATTGACAAATCGAACCAAGAACAATTAGAAGAACAAGTACAAGCTTGGAAAGAAAAAGTACCTAATGCAGAACTTTTTCCTATTTCGGCTTTAGAGAACTTTAATGTGCAAACTGTTTTTGATAGAATTATTGAATTACTTCCAGTTTCTCCAGCATTTTATCCTAAAGATGCGTTAACCGATAAACCTGAGCGTTTCTTTGTAAACGAAACCATTCGTGAGAAAATCTTATTGAATTACGACAAAGAAATTCCGTATGCCGTAGAAATTGAAACGGAAGAATTCATTGAAGACGATAACATTATTAGAATTCGTGCCGTAATTATGGTAGAACGCGATACGCAAAAAGGAATTATCATTGGTCACAAAGGTGCAGCTTTAAAGCGTGTAGGTATTCAAGCAAGAGAAGATTTAGAAAAGTTCTTTGGTAAACAAATTCACTTAGCAACTTACGTTAAAGTAAACAAAGATTGGAGAAGCAGTGCTTACCAATTAAAACGTTTTGGGTATAACCAGAAGTAAGAAGAAAGAAAAAAAATAAAAGATGCCTGGTGAATATTCATCAGGTTTTTTTATTCCAAAACACGATTCATTAAATCTTCTAACTTATACATTTGTGGAGCACATTTTTTTCGGTTAATTCGGGCTTGAAAATACAACAAAAACCACAGTATAACCATAAAACCCATTACAGCTAAATCAATTACAAAAGGTTGTTTTAAACTCCAATGCGAATAAGCCATCATCATAAAAATCAAAAATACACCACCAACCAAAAAGTGCATAAACATAAAAAATGTCCATACCGTTTGATCGGGGCCAAATAGCCCTTTTACATGTGTGGTTTTATCTTCGTTTTCAATTAATTCAACATGTAAATGTGGGGAATAATATTTTCGTTTAGCCAATGTGATGAAAAAGAAAATATGATGATCAGAAACTTTTATTCGATAATCCTCTTTTACTTCTGATTTTAGTTTATTGGCATTTTCTAAAATGGCATCCATAGATTTTGACACATCTTTTTGAAATCTGGGACGCAATACAATGCTGTTTTCAATATCCATTTGTTCTGATTTTAAAGCTAATATATAAATTTTTAACAAATGTTGAACAAATTTCACGCTCTAGCCCAGATAAAAACGGAAACCCCGCAAATTTTTGATCTATTTTTTCTTTTTATTTGGGCAGCGACCTTAGAAGCTGACTTAATAAAATTAGAAAAAAAGAGCTAAAATTGTGGAGTTGTAGTGGATAGCTGGAAAAAGCTCCAAAAAAAATCGTACTTTTGCCGATTCAAAATAAGATTATGAATAATATTGTTGCCATTGTAGGAAGACCAAATGTTGGAAAATCCACATTTTTTAACCGTTTAATTCAGCGAAGAGAAGCTATTGTTGACTCGGTAAGCGGTGTTACGCGTGATAGAAATTATGGAAAAAGTGAGTGGAACGGAAAGGAATTTTCTGTAATTGATACTGGAGGTTATATCAAAGGTTCGGACGATATTTTTGAAGCAGAGATTCGTAAACAAGTGGAATTAGCTATTGACGAGGCAGATGCTATTGTTTTTGTGGTTGATGTGGAAGAAGGCATTACACCAATGGATGACGAAGTGGCGAAATTACTTCGTAAAGTTAAAAAACCAGTTATTTTAGTTGTAAATAAAGTTGATAACGCCATGCGTGAAAAAGACGCTGTTGAATTTTACAACTTAGGATTAGGAGAATATTACACGATTTCGGGAATGAGCGGAAGCGGAACGGGTGAACTTTTAGACAAATTAGTCGAAGTATTACCTGAAATGCCAGAAGTTACAGAAGAAGTAGAACCATTACCAAGATTTTGTGTTGTAGGAAGACCAAACGCAGGTAAATCATCATTCATTAACGCATTAATTGGCGAAGATAGATTTGTGGTAACCGACATTGCAGGAACTACTCGTGATGCAATTGATACGAAATACAACCGTTTTGGATTTGAATTCAACTTGGTCGATACTGCTGGTATTAGACGTAAAGCGAAAGTAAAAGAAGATTTAGAATTTTACTCGGTAATGCGTTCGGTAAGAGCTATTGAGCACAGTGATGTTTGTTTGTTAGTAATTGATGCGACTCGTGGATTTGAAGGACAAGACCAAAGTATTTTTTGGTTGGCTGAGAAAAACCGTAAAGGAGTTGTCATTTTAGTAAACAAATGGGATTTGGTTGAAAAAGACACCATGAGTACTCGTGATTACGAACGTAAGATTAGAGAAGAATTACAACCATTTACCGATGTGCCTATTCTTTTTATCTCGGCTTTAACGAAACAACGTTTACTAAAAGCATTAGAAACAGCAGTTGAAGTGTTTGAAAACAGAAAACAACGTATTTCGACTTCAAAATTCAATGAGTTGATGTTGCCAATTATTGAAGCAACGCCACCACCTGCTTTAAAAGGAAAATATGTGAAAATTAAATATTGTATGCAGTTGCCAACACCAACACCTCAGTTTGTCTTTTTTGCCAACTTACCACAATATGTAAAAGATCCATACAAACGTTTTATTGAAAATAAATTAAGAGAACAATACAATTTTAGTGGTGTTCCAATAGATATTTATTTCAGACAGAAATAATAAAAATAAAAAACTCGTTAGCAAACACTAACGAGTTTTTTTATGATTACTTCGTGATTTAATTTACCAACTTCCGCCAGCGCCACCACCTGAGAAGCCACCGCCGCCAAAGCCGCCGCCAAATCCTCCTGATGAGCCACCGCCAAAGCTTCCGCCACCACCAAAACCGCCACCGCTTCTACCTAGGCTGCTTAAAATAATAATGTCGCCTAAATCTAAGCCGCCGCCACCTCTAAAATTTCCACCTCCTTTATTTCCTCTGGAAGCTAAAACTAACAGAATAATAATAAAAATAACAATCAAGATAAATGGTAAAGGATTACTAGATTCTTTTCTAGAACCTTTGTACTTTCCTTTTAAAACATCAAAAATAGCATCGGCTCCCTTATCTAAACCATTGTAATAACTTCCGGCTTTGAATTCTGGAATAATGATGTTTCGTATAAGTTCTCCGTTGATTCCAGCGGTTAACCTATCTTCTACTCCATAACCTGGCGCAATCCAAATTTTTCTATCGTTTTTAGATAATAAAATTAAAATTCCGTTGTCTTCTTTTTCTTGACCTATTCCCCATTCATGTCCCCATTTTGGAGTTAAAATCCCGATATCTTCTCCTTTTAAATCTTCAACTGAAATTACTACAATTTGAGTAGAAGTAGAATCAGAATAACGAACCAATTTATTCTCTAACTCTTTTTCTTCTTGTGGATTTAAGACATCGGCATAATCGTAAACACTCGTTTGAAAACCAGGTTTTTTTGGAATATCAAACTGCGCATGAGCAATCATTCCGCTTAAAGCTAATACAAATAAAAATAACTTTTTCATATTAACTTCTTGAGATTTCGTTAGACAATTCGTTAGTATCATCTGATTGATATGGGAAATATTTTTTCAATCTTTCGCCTGCTCTGAGAATTCCTTCTACCAAGCCTTTCTTGAAGTTGCCTTCCTTAAAATTAGCAATTACTATATCTTTTGTACAATCCCAAAAATCAGATTCTACAGCTTCGTTGATTCCTTTATCGCCAATAATAGCAAACTTTTTATCCGAAACGCACACATAAAACAAAACGCCATTTCGATCTTGTGTTTCGTCCATTTTCAATTCAAAAAAAACCTCCTGAGCTCTGTCAAGAGGTGATTTTTCTGTATGTTCTTCAATGTGCACACGAATTTCTCCCGAAGTGTTTTTTTCGGCTTCAACAATAGCTAGAACAATTTCTTGCTCTTCTGCTTTTGATAAGAAATCTTCGGTTTTTGACATTATTTTTTCTCTTTATTGAAATCAAATTCTACATCAACTGGTTTTTCAGCACCTGCAACTGCATCGAAATATGGTTTTTCTTTGTAGTTTCCTAAGAAAATAGAATTAGGGAAAACTAAAATGTAGTTGTTGTATTTTTGAACCGATTCGTTGAAACGTGTTCTTGCTGTTAAGATTTGGTTTTCTGTACTAGCTAACTCATCTTGTAATTTCAAGAAGTTTTGATTTGCTTTTAAATCTGGATATTGCTCAACAGTTACCAATAATCTTGACAAAGAACTATTTAAATTTCCTTGCGCTTGATTGAATTGTGTTAATTGTTCTGGCGTCATATTCGTTGGGTCAATTTTTACAGAAGTCGCTTCAGAACGTGCTTTGATTACTGCTTCTAAAGTAGATTTCTCAAAATCAGCCGAACCTTGAACGGTTTTAACTAAATTTCCAATAAGATCATTTCTTCTTTGGTACGACGTTTCTACATTTCCCCATTCTTTATTTACTTCTTGATTTACACGAACGGCTCCGTTTTTGATACTGAAGAACCAAAATACAAGGATTAATAATAATCCACCACCGATAATAAAAGGCAAAAATTTTCTCATCATTTTTTTAAGTTTAAAAGTTTAATTAATTGTTTATAGTTGATTTTTAATTGTGTTCAATTGAGCTTTAATTGTTTCTAATTTGCTGATAATTTCAAATTTATCTAAGGTTTTTTTCTGACCTTCTTTCAAATGTGTTTTGGCGCCTTCTAATGTAAATCCGCGCTCTTTTACCAAATGATAAATCAATTGCAAATTCTTCACGTCTTCTGGTGTAAACATGCGATTTCCTTTGGCGTTTTTCTTTGGTTTTAGAATATCAAATTCTTTATCCCAAAAACGAATTAAGGAGGCATTTACGTTAAAAGCTTTGGCTATTTCACCAATGCTGTAATATCTTTTGTCTGGTGCTAATTCTAAATGCATTTTTCAAGTTCAAATTCAAATTCAATTACAAGTTCAAAACTTCTAAAATCATCAATCTTAAATCGTTAATCCAACGATTGATTTTCTTGATTCGCTAATTTTGAAATCTCTATATATTCTTTTGCCGAAATACTTCCGTAATAGAAATTCAGCGGATTTACACGTTCTCCATTTTTAAATACTTCGTAATGTAAATGTGGTGCCTGACTTCTTCCTGTGCTTCCCACATATCCAATAATATCGCCACGTTTTACGCGCTGTCCTGGACGACAATTGTATTTACTTAAATGCGCATACAACGTTTTATAACCAAAACCATGATTCACTTCTATATGATTTCCGTATCCTGATAACGAAGCATCTGCTTTGTAAACAACTCCATCTCCAGTAGCGTAAATTGGCGTTCCTGTTCGAGCAGTAAAATCCATTCCGTAATGAAACTTTCTAATTTTCGTAAATGGATCACTTCGATAACCATAACCCGAAGCCATTTGCTTTAAATCTTCATTCTTAACTGGTTGAATCGCCGGAATTGCCGCTAACAACTTTTCTTTCTGTTTCGCCAATGCGACAATTTCGTCTAATGATTTCGATTGAATTACCAATTCTTTCGTTAAAACATCCACACGTTTTGTCGTGTTTTCCATTAACTCCGAATTATTAAACCCTTGCAAATCTTTGTATCTATTTACACCTCCAAAACCTGCTTTTCGTTCTTCTTCTGAAATAGGAGTTGTATTAAAATATATTCTATAAATATTGTTATCTCTATTTTCAATCGCTTCTAAAACTTCATTCATCAAATCCAATTTCTTATTCAAAACCTTATAATTTAAAGCCAAAGCTTCAATTTCTCTTGCTTGAATTTTATCTTTTGGTGTTTCGAAATAACTCGTGTTAATCAATAGCAAAAAAATCAAGAATCCAAACAAAGCCGAAGACACTAAAAACAATACAATATAGCCAAACTTCTTCCTTTTTTTAGTCTGAATACGCTTGTAGGCTAAATTTTCTGAATCGTAATAATATTTTACCTTCGACATAAATGAAAATATACTATTTTTGTGCCAAATTTATTGATTGACATAGGTTATACGAACAAATTTAAGAAATGTTTCATTCTAAAGCTATTTTATTTTTTAGTTGGGATGTTTTTCGAAAATCTAATTTCATATTCTTATCAAAATCAATAATTAAAACCAGAACTAAATAATTGATAATGAAATCACAAGACATTCGTAAACAGTTTTTACAATTCTTCGAATCTAATGGGCACTTAATTGTTCCTTCTGCGCCAATCGTTTTAAAAGACGACCCAACTTTGATGTTTAACAACTCGGGGATGGCCCAATTCAAAGAATATTTCTTAGGCAATGGAACTCCAAAAAGCCCAAGAATAGCCGATACGCAAAAATGTCTTCGTGTTTCAGGAAAGCATAATGATTTAGAAGATGTAGGTTTTGATACTTATCATCACACCATGTTCGAAATGTTGGGCAACTGGTCTTTTGGCGATTATTTCAAAAAAGAAGCCATCAACTGGGCTTGGCAATTATTAACGGAAGTCTATAAAATTCCAAAAGAAAATCTATATGTTTCTGTTTTTGAAGGAAATCCTGATGAGAATGTGCCGTTTGATCAAGAAGCATGGGATATTTGGAAGGAATTAATTAGCGAAGACCGCATTATTTTAGGAAACAAAAAAGATAATTTCTGGGAAATGGGTGACCAAGGACCATGTGGACCTTGTTCTGAAATCCACGTTGATTTACGTACGGAAGCTGAAAAGGCTTTAGTTTCTGGAAAAAGTTTAGTGAATAACGACCATCCACAAGTAGTGGAAATTTGGAACAACGTATTCATGGAATTCAACCGAAAAGCTGATGGTTCGTTAGAAAAATTACCAGCACAACACGTAGATACCGGAATGGGATTTGAGCGTTTGTGTATGGCATTACAAGGAAAAACATCAAACTATGATACCGATGTTTTTACACCGCTTATTGAAAAAGTAGAACAAATTACAGGATTAAAATACACTTCTAACGAAGTTAAAAACATTTCAGAAGAACAAAACAAAACCAACATTGCGATTCGTGTAATTGTAGACCACGTTCGTGCGGTAGCTTTTGCAATTGCTGATGGACAATTACCTTCGAATACTGGTGCAGGTTACGTAATTCGTAGAATTTTACGTCGTGCGATTCGTTACGGATTTACATTTTTAGGCACAAAAGAACCTTTCATTAATAAATTGGTAGAAGTTTTAGCGAATCAAATGGGCGAATTTTTCCCTGAGATTAAGTCGCAACAACAATTGGTTACCAATGTAATTCGTGAAGAAGAATCGTCTTTCTTAAGAACTTTAGAACAAGGATTACAATTATTAGAAAACGTAATGGCTGAAACCTCCGGAAAAAAAGTTTCTGGTGCAAAAGCATTTGAATTGTATGATACTTTTGGTTTTCCAATTGACTTAACGGCTTTAATTCTTCGTGAAAAAGGATACGATTTAGACGAAGCAGGTTTCAATGTGGCAATGCAAGAACAAAAAGCGCGTTCGCGTGCCGCTTCTGAGGTTTCTACTGAAGATTGGAATGTTTTAATTCCAGGAAATGTGGAAACGTTTGTGGGTTATGATAAAACCGAAAATGAAGTAAAAATCACGCGTATTCGTAAAGTAGATTCTAAAAAAGATGGTGTTTTATACCAAATTGTTTTAGACAACACGCCGTTCTATCCAGAAGGTGGTGGACAAGTGGGTGATAAAGGAACACTAGTTTCGGCAAATGAAACCATTGAAATTATTGATACTAAAAAAGAGAACAACTTAATATTACATTTCGCAAAACAACTTCCAGAAAATATTGAAGCTGGATTTGTAGCTAAAGTAAATACTGATTTAAGAACTTCGACTTCTAAAAATCACTCAGCTACGCATTTGATGCATTTGGCTTTGAGAAGCATTTTAGGAACACATGTAGAACAAAAAGGTTCGTTAGTAAATCCAAATTACTTACGTTTTGACTTTTCGCATTTCTCTAAAGTTTCAGAGGATGAATTACGTCAAGTTGAAGCAAGTGTAAATCAACAAATTGAAGCACAATTACAATTAGTAGAACACAGAAATATCCCAATCAAAGAAGCATTAGACAAAGGTGCGATGGCATTGTTTGGAGAGAAATATGGCGATAATGTTCGTATGATTGAATTTGGAGACAGCAAAGAATTATGTGGTGGAATTCACGTGAAAAACACCGCTGATATATGGCATTTCAAAATTGTTTCAGAAGGAGCTGTTGCCGCAGGAATTCGACGTATTGAGGCGATTACTGGTGATGCTGTGAAGGATTTCTACAAAAACCAAGAAAATACGTTGGCGGAAATCAAAGAAGTATTGAAAAACCCACAAGATGTTTTAAAATCTGTGGCTTCATTACAAGATGACAATGCAAAATTGAAAAAACAATTAGAGCAATTAGTAAAAGAAAAAATCGAAGGATTAAAAAATACGTTGGTTGCCGATTTCCAAGAAATCAACGGAATCCAATTTTTAGCCAAACAAGTGGATTTATCTATGAGTTCGACTAAAGATTTAGCTCAAGCTATTGGAACTTCAAAACCAAATGCATTTGTATTCTTAGCTTCGATTGAAGATAATGCACCAAATATTCACTGCTACATTTCTAAAGAATTGGTTGCTGAAAAAGGACTAAACGCTGGAAACGTCATCAGAGAATTAGGAAAATTCATAGATGGAAATGGTGGTGGACAACCATTCTTTGCATCAGGAAAAGGAAAAAATGTAGGTGGAATTAAAGAGGCGATTGAGAAAGTTGTGGAATTTTTAAAATAAAAAAATGAAATTTATAATAACTGTATTATTGATTTTCCCTTTTTTAGGACAATCACAAGGATTTTCACCACCAAGAAACAATGTAAATGTAAGCAATAAGTTATTTAGTCAACAAAACCAATTGATGCAACATCAACATTTGATGAAAACTTTGCAAAACAAAGTAGCCGCAGACGAAGAAACATTAGTTACTGAAACGAATAAAAAAGAAAGTGCAATAAAAAATAATGAAGAGTTAAATTCAAAATTAAATCAACTTAATGACGAATTAGCTACGATTGAAAATGATTCAAACCTTTCTAATGATGAAAAATCAAAAAAAACCGCAAAAATTAAAAAGGAAATCAGTGCCACTCAATCTAAAATTAATTTAAACTCCAAAAAAATAGAAATTTCTAAAAAGAAAATAGAAAACCTCGAAAAAAGAGTTGAAGCCTCTAAAAAGGAGCTCGAAGAAAAAAAGAAAAAAGAGGAAGAAAAGAAAAAATAAATTCAAATCCCGATAAGCTTAAAACTTATCGGGATTTCTTTTTTATTACTACCTTTGAATATCATTGAAATATTAAAGATGAACTTTACCACTAAAATTCCAATTCAAAAAAATAATTTCCCGATAGACTATTCTTCTAATATAGTTTTATTAGGTTCCTGTTTTGCTGAAAATATGGGTGAGAAGTTTGACTATTTTAAGTTTCAAACGATAGTAAATCCGTTTGGAGTTATTTTTAATCCGGTTTCATTAGAAAAATTAATTCGTCGTTGTGTTGAAAATAGACAATTTACAGAAAACGATATTTTCTTTCATAACGAGTTGTGGCATTGTTTTGAAGTGCATTCTGAACTCTCAAATTTGGATAAAAACACTTTTCTGAATTCTTTAAACGAATTAATCGATGTAACACACCAACAATTAAACGATTCAACTCACATCATCATCACATTAGGAACGTCGTGGGTGTATCGAAATATAGAATCAAACGAAATTGTTGCCAATTGTCATAAAGTGTCGCAAAAGCAGTTTATAAAAGAATTATTAACGATTCATCAGATTGATGAAAGTATAGAAAATATTATTTCTTTAGTACATTCAGTTAACCCAAATTGCAAATTTATTTTTACTGTTTCTCCTGTTCGTCATATTAAAGATGGATTTATTGAAAATACGCTGAGTAAAGCGCATTTGATTTCAGCAATACACAAAATAATTAATCATCACCCATTACCCAATACCTATTTTCCAGCATATGAAATAATGATGGATGAATTGCGTGATTATCGTTTTTATGGTGAAGACATGTTGCATCCGAATCAAACTGCTATTGATTATATTTGGATCCAATTCTTTCAAAATTACATTTCGGAATCAGAATTTGGTTTGATGAATGAAATTTGTACGATTCAAAAAGGGTTAAATCATCGACCTTTTAATCCAAACACGGAGAGCCATCAAAAGTTTATAGATGGTCTAACTCAAAAAATGCAATTAATTAAAAATCAATATCCTTTTATTAAATTTTAGTAAAATAGGGCAATTGCCTTATTTCATAAAAATCATAAATTTTTCAATTTTGTTTCATTGTAAAACCTAAAAATCAAAATCATGAAAAATTTAAAACCATCAAAACTATTTTATCTTTTTATCTTATTCTTTAGTTTACATTCAACTGCGCAAAGAATAATTGAAACAAATGAATTAAACACTAATTTGTTAAAAGAAACTTTTAATAATGCATTTATTGATGTATTAGAAACAACCGAAAATTATATCGTAATCAAAAATACGTATAAAACGTATTTGGATATAGACAAAGACAAAAGATATATTTTAATCAGCAATACATATAAACTTGTAAATGGAACTTCTAAAAAAGATGCTTTAGAATTGATTAACAAATTAAATACCGATGTTGCATTAGTTAAAACTTTTTATACAGAAAGTTCAAATACAATCACATTTTACTATTACTTCTGGACGGAAGGTGGATTTACACAAAAATCATTAATTGGTTCATTACGCCTTTATAAATTAGCACTTGATTTATCACTACAAGTGGATACAGCAAAACTAATCATGTAATTTTTTTTAAATTATAGTGAATTTAACTATGAATCTGTTACAATTACGATGCAGATTCATAGTTTACAATAATTTAGGGGATTATTATTATATTTGAAATATCGAAATATTTTTCAAACAATCAATCCATTTCATATAACTATAATTAATCAAATATGAAAAAGCAGCTATTTTCTCTGTTATTAATAAGTATAAGTATATTAGGCTATTCACAAGATATTAACTCATTAATACTAGAAACCAAAGCAAAATTTAATAAGGAGAAAAATATAAAATTAAAATCAAAACTTTCGGCAGATTTGTCTTGGTATTATGCACAAATTGAAATTGATTCTTCTTTACATTATGGAGAAATAGCATTGCAATTAGCAAAAAAATCTAAAGATGAAACTTTGATTGCACAAGCTTTAAACGATTTGGCTACAGCAACTTTTGTAAAAGGAAATTACACAAAATCACTAGAGTATTGTAATCAATCTTTAAAAATTAGACAAAAAAATAAAGATGAAAAAGGAGTAGCTTCCCTATATTTTAAAAAAGGGAATGCGTTCAATAAGCAAGGTAAATATGATAGTACGATGTATTATTATACCAAATCACACAAATATTATGAAAAAGTAAATGATAGTGCCGTTTTTATTAACCTAGAATCTAATATTGGTTCAACTTATTTTTTAATGGGAAATCACAAAAAAGCCCTGAAATATTTTGAAAAAGCGATATCGTATTACAAAAAGCAAAAAGATTTTTTTCAACTTTCAAACACAACTTTAAACTTAGGAAATGTGCAGTTAGCTTTGAAAGATACTACTGGAGCAATTAATTCGTATAACAAAACCATCGAATATGCTTTGCAAGCTAACAATCTTTCAACTCTTGCTTCAGGCTATAATAATATTGGAAGTATTTATACTGCTCAAAACAAATTCGATTTAGCGGTAAAATCAATTGAGCAATCTATCTCAATAAGAGAAAAATTAGGTTTAGATGCCGACTTAGAAAGCTCAAAATTATCGTTAGCAAACAATCAATTAAAAATTGGAGATTTTTCTGGAGCAAAAAGAAGATACTTAAATGTAAAAAAAGTATTTGAAAAAATTATCGCAAAAGAAAAACTAAAGGATATTTACTTAGGTTTATCCTACATTTATGCCGCAGAAAAAAACAAAGACAGTCTAAATTTTTATCAAAAAAAGTATAACGAAATACTATCTTCAATATATAAATCTGAAACTTTAAAAGCATCTCAAGAAATTGAAGTAAAATATCAAACAGAAAAAAAAGAACGCGAAATTTTATTACAAAAAGCAAAACTCGCAGAAAAAAACACTATCATCATCAGTATAATTTCATTACTATTATTAAGTATACTAATTGGTTACATTTTCTATAATTCACAAAAAAACAAAACGATTCAACTTAAAAAAGAAAATGAACTTAAAGATGCGTTATTAAAAATTGAAACTCAAAATAGATTGCAAGAACAACGTCTTGAAATTTCAAGAGATTTGCATGACAATATTGGTGCTCAACTCACATTTATAATTTCTTCTATAGATTCGTTAAAGTATGCTTTTGCCGAAAACAATACCATTTTAGAAAGCAAACTAAATAAAATTAGTGCATTTACTAAAGAAACAATCTATGAACTTAGAGATACGATTTGGGCAATGAATAAAGAAGAAATTACTATTGAAGATCTAAAAACGCGAATTTCTAACTTTATTGAAAATGCTCAGATTTCACAAAATGGAATCAACTTTAGTTTTAAATTCAATTGTAGTTTAGATAAATCATTTAGTTCAAAAGCTGGAATGAATATTTATAGAATTACACAAGAAGCAATAAATAACGCCATAAAACATGCAAAAGCATCACAAATTTATGTGTCATTTGAAGAAAAAAACAACAAAATCATATTAGAAATAGTTGATAACGGAACAGGATTTTCAATGGAAAAAATAGAAATTGGAAATGGTTTAAACTCTATCAAAAAAAGAGCTTTTGATCTAAAAGGCGAACTAAAAATCGAATCTTTAGAACAAGGCACAAAAATAAAAGTAACATTTTAATGTTAAATACGGCATTTGACGTATAGTTTCATAACAAAATAAAAAGCAATTTTGACATTAGTATAAAAACATTCCCGATGATAAAATTTTTACATTTTTTAAGTATTTTACTTATTACTACAACTGCTGTTTCTCAAGAAATTATTTTTGAAGATAATTTTGATGATGATAAAAACAAATGGACATCAAACAACGAAAATTATGTTTCCTACCTAAAAAACGGAAAGCTAATAATTGAAAATAATGATCCAACAAAAACAAAATGGCATTTGTATAATTTGAATTTTAATGCCGACCAAAATGATTTCGATATTGAAACAACAATGTCTGTATTAAAATCAGAAAAAGATTTTAATTCTTATGGATTAGTTTGGTCTTGCTATAACGATAATTCATACTACAGAGTTGCACAAATTACTCCCGATAAACAAAACCAATTGTATGAATATTATAACAGCAATTTTACATACAATAAAAAATGGAAAGTTGAAAAATCAATTAAAGGCTATAACGGTTCAAACAAATTAAAAATCATAAAAAGAGCAAATATTGTAAAATTCTACATCAACGATGTTCTTGTAAATCAAAGCGGAGATCATAGTTATTTTGGTTCAAAATTTGGGTTTATTCTTGATGCAAAAATGAAAATTGAAATTGAGAATATAAAAGTTACAAAATTTGAAAAAACAATCAATGTAGTTGAAACATTTGATCCCAATTTAACAATTACAAAACTCCCAGAATTTGTTTCATCTAAAGAATATGAAGAAACTAATCCAGTAATTTCTGCTGACGGAACAATTTTATATGTAGATAGAAAAAACTGCCCACAAAACGTTGATAGCCCTAAAGATGATGTTTGGTATACTACAAAAGATGCTAATGGCAATTGGACTCCATTAAAAAACATGGGAAAACCAATTAACAATGATGGCTATAACTTTGTAATTTCAACTTCGCCAGATAATAATTCTGTATTATTAGGAAATCGTTACAAAAAAAATGATGGGTCAACAAATGGAAACGGAGTTTCGCTATCCATAAAAACTTCAAATGGCTGGGAAATTCCAACAGACGTTATAATTGAAGATTTTGTAAACACCAACGAATTTGTAGGTTTTTATTTGGCTTCAGACAACAAACACTTGTTACAATCTGTTGAAAGACCAGAAGGTTATGGTGTAAAAGATCTTTATGTTAGTTTTCTAAAAGAAGACAATACTTGGACCAAAGCAAAAAACTTAGGAAATGTTATCAATACTTTTGACGAAGAAGCGAATCCTTTTTTAGCTGCTGACGGAAAAACGCTTTATTTTGCAAGTAGAGGACATAACGGATATGGTGGTTTTGACTTATTTGTTTCAAAACGTTTAGACGATACGTGGACCAATTGGACAACACCACAAAATTTAGGAAAAGTCATCAACACACCAGGAACTGAGTTAAGTATTTTTCTTGCTGCAAAAGGTGATAAAGCCTTTATCTCAAGAGACAAAGACATTTGGGAAATTGCAAATACTGTAAAACAAGATCCTGTTGTACTTGTAAAAGGAAAAATTTATGATGCTAAAACAAAAACTACTTTAAGTGCTCCTGTTATCTATAACGATTTAAAAACAAACAAAGAATTAGGAACTGCCATTTCTGATCCTAAAACTGGGAGCTATAAAATTGTTTTACCTTATGGAACAACTTATAGTTTTATGTCCGAAAAAAAAGGGTATTATGCAGTAACAGAAAATGTAGACTTATCAAACTTAAAAGAATATAAAGAAATTACGGTGGATTTGTACCTAAACCCAATCGAAAAAGGACAAACAATTCGATTAAATAATATTTTCTTTGATTCTGGAAAATACACCTTATTAAACGAATCTTTTGCTGAATTAGACAGGCTTTATACTATCTTATCAGAAAACAAAAACACAGTTATTGAAATTGGAGGACATACAGATGCAGTGGGTTCTGACGAAAATAACGTAACTTTATCAAACAATAGAGCAAATGCAGTAATGAATTATTTGATTAAAAAAGGAATTAATCAAAATCGATTATCTGCAAAAGGTTATGGTGAATCAAAATTTATTGCAAAAAATGACACCGAAGAAGGCAAGCAACAAAACAGAAGAGTTGAATTTATAATTTTAGAAATGTAAAAAATGTCAAAAAAAATCAACACCATAATAGTAGACGACAATACATTTCTCATTAAAGCAATACAAGAAAAACTATCTTTTTTTGAAGATATAAAAATCAAGTCTACTGCTTTAAATGGTGCTGAATTATTAACAAAAATTGACACAAATCACAACATAGACGTTATTTTAATGGATATTGACATGCCTATTTTAAACGGCATTGAAGCAACAGAAATTGTAAAACAAAAATATCCACATATAAAAGTAATAATGTTAACGGTTTTTGATAACGATGAAAATATTTTTAGTGCTATAAAAGCTGGTGCTGATGGTTATTTATTAAAAGAAGTAGAACCAAAAAACCTATATAATGGAATAATTGAAACATTAAATGGTGGAGCGGCAATGAATCCTTCAATAGCGCTTAAAACACTTAAATTACTTCGAAACCCTATTGATTTAAACAACAAAAAAGAAGAAGAAATTATTAAATTATCTCCAAGAGAGATTGACGTATTAGAACAATTAGCACAAGGTTTAAGTTATACCATTATTGCCGAAAATTTATTTTTATCACCTTCAACTGTAAGAAAGCATATCGAAAACATTTATACCAAACTACAAGTTCACAATAAATTAGAGGCTGTCCAAAAAGCCAAAAGAAACAATCTAATATAGAATACGACAAAAAGCGTATTTCAACAAAAACTAAATAACTTGATATTTACCCAATAAATAATTCAAAATATGAAGTTAGTCTACTTAAAATATTTTAGAAAAAATAAAATCGCAATAATCATAATAATCATTGCGATTGCTTGCTTGTTTTTGAATTGTTATAATTTATTATTTTGTAATTAACTATTTAACTCTTCAATTTCTAATTGCACGTTTTCCCAATCTTCTAATAATTGTTCCAACTCTTTTTTCTTTTTTTCGTATGCTGCAAAAAACGTAGCATCTTCAATATGTTTGTCGTAATTTGATGCTAATGCTTTATCGTCTAATTGAATATCTTTTTCTAATTGCTGAATTTGACTTTCAATTTTGCTCAATCTGTTCTGTAATGATTTGGCTTTCTTTTGGTCTTCGTAAGAAATGTTTTTAACTGCTTTATTTGTGTTTGCATTGGAAACCACCTCTTTCTTTTCAATTTCACGCATATTCATGGCATTTTTTTGCTCTAAGAAGAAATTGATATCGCCTAAATATTCTCTGATTTTCTGATCTTTGAATTCGTACACAATATTTGACATCCCTTGCAAGAAATCACGGTCGTGAGATACCAACAACAAAGTTCCTTCAAACTGCTTTAAAGCGGCTTTTAAAACGTTTTTAGACTTAATATCCAAGTGATTGGTTGGTTCGTCCATTACCAAAACGTTTATCGGTTGTAAAAGCAATTTACAAAGTGCCAAACGATTTCTTTCACCACCCGAAAGTACTTTTACTTTTTTCTCCACATCATCACCACGGAATAAAAACGAACCCAACATATCGCGAACTTTAGAACGGTTAGTATCTGTTGCAGCTTCTTCCATAGTTTGTAGTAGCGTAATTTCGCCATCTAAATATTCCGCTTGATTTTGAGCAAAATATCCCAATTGCACGTTATGACCTAATTTAATAGAACCTTCGTACTCAAATTCGTTTACGATTGCTTTCATAAACGTTGATTTTCCTTGGCCATTTTGACCAACGAAAGCTACTTTACTTCCTCTTTCTACTAAAAGTGAAATGTCTTTTAAAATGGTTTTATCACCATAGGCTTTGGTAACATGTTCTGCTTCTATAACTACTCTTCCTGGAGTTTGCGAAACTGGAAACGAAATGTTCATTACCGAATTGTCGTCTTCATCCACTTCAATTCGTTCTACTTTATCTAATTTTTTAATCAAAGATTGCGCCATCGATGCTTTAGAAGCTTTTGCTCTAAACTTTTCAATTAACTTTTCAGTCTCTTCAATTTTCTTAGCTTGATTTTTTTGCGTTGCCAATTGCTTTTCGCGAATTTCCTGACGCAATACTAAATATTCAGAATATGGTTTGTTGAAATCGTAAGCTTTACCTAATGAAATTTCGATAGTACGATTCGTCACATTATCTAAAAACATTTTATCGTGAGAAACAATTACGACTACGCCTGGGAAATTTCGTAGAAAACCTTCTAACCAAATGATACTTTCAATATCCAAGTGATTCGTAGGCTCATCTAAAAGTAAAATATCATTGGATTGCAATAATAATTTTGCTAATTCAATACGCATTCTCCATCCTCCTGAAAAAGTATCAGTTTGATTGTCAAAATCTTCTCTTTTAAATCCAAGACCTAAAAGGATTTTCTCAGTATCTCCAACATAGTTATATCCTCCAAGAACTTCATAATGATGCGTAACATCACTCAATTCTTCAATCAAATCCGAATATTCTTGACTTTCATAATCGGTTCTAGTAACTAATTGATGATTGATTTCATCAATTCGGAATTCAGCACGTTTGATTTCTTCAAAAGCTTGGTATGCTTCTTCCAAAACGGTTCTTCCTTTTACAAAATCGATATCCTGACGAAGAAAACCCATTTTCACTTCCTTTTCTGTCGCAATTTGACCTAAATCTGGAGCAAAATCTTTGGCTAAAATTTTCAACATGGTTGATTTTCCAGCACCATTTTTTCCGACAAGTCCAACTCTATCGCCAGAACCCAATCTAAAAGTTACTTCTTCAAAAAGATATGTTCCACCAAATGAAACCGATAAATTATGTATGTTTAGCATATTGAATGTTACAATTGTTACACTAGGAATAGTTAGTTATTGTACCTTTGTGTAAAATATTTTGCAAATGTTAAAAAAAGGATCCAAATTAAATAGCATTTTAACAGGAAGTTGTCCAACTTGCAATGAAGAAAGCATGTATTTAGACAAAAATCCGTATAATGTTCTAAATGTGTACAAAATGCACGAAAATTGTAGCCATTGTGGAACCAAATATAAAATTGAACCTTCATTTTTTTATGGCGCTATGTATGTGAGTTATGCCTTAGGAATTGCATTTGGCGTAGCGGCTTTTATCATCACCTATTTCTTTGTTGGAGAAAAGAATTTGGTAAACAATTTTATTGCTATAATCATTACTCTAATTGTTTTTATGCCCGTAATCATGAGATTATCAAGAAACATATGGATCAATATGTTTATGAGTTACGACAAGGATTGGAAACAACATAAAGGCGAAAAGAAAGCCACACTTAGATAAACAAAAAACCGAAACAAATTAGTTTCGGTTTTTTTTATAACATCTTATTATATCTATTTCTTTTTCCAAGGGAATATTGTTTTCAATATGCTGAAATAATTGATTGGCCAAATAGGGCCCAAGCATTACACCTCGTGTTCCTAAGCCATTTAATACATGTAGCTGTTTGAACTCAGGATGCGTTCCAACTAATGGTCTTCTGTCCTTAACTGTAGGTCTCACGCCACCAAAGTGCTTTACAATTTCAAAATCACAAGAAATAATTTCTTTTAACTTGTCAACCAACTCTTGTTTTCCTTCCTCAGTTGGAGTATTTGTTTTGTCTTTCCAATCATAAGTAGCTCCTACTTTATACAAATCGTTACCAATTGGAAGTATAAACACACTTGACTTTATCACGACATCCAAATCTAAATTAGGAGCTTTGATGATTAGCAATTCGCCTTTTGTACCATCTAATGGCAAATCATTAAAATAAGGATTAGCGTGTAATCCAAAACCTTCGGCAAAGATGATGTGCTTAGCTTTAATGTTTTTATATTGGATACCATTATCTAAAAATTCAATTTCATTATAATTGAAACCTTCATTTGAAAAACTATTTAGTGATTTCAGATAATTAGAATAGGCTTCAATCAAAGTTGAAATTTCTAAATAACCGGTATTATTCACTTTTCCATAGTGAAATGGAGATTGAATGCTTTCATAAGAACTTTTAACTAATTTAGCATCTAAAAAAGGGGCTAAATTTGGTTTATCAGCAGCTTGGAACCAATTGTTTTGTTCTTCAAATGAATATAATTTACGAAGTATTGGCAATTCAAAATCGAAAACGACATTCAACTTTGATTGAATTTTATGATACAAAGGAAAAGCAAAATCAATTTGTTCCTTTGCTTTCCAAACTTCACTGAAACGTTTTAACACCACAGGATTATATAATCCTCCGGCCACACGTGATGAAGGTTGCGAATTATTATCAAAAACAAAAATTGATTTATTGCTTTGCAAAGCTATTTCCGCAAATGAAATACCGGCTAAACCATTTCCTACGATTATAAAATCTATCATGCTGTAAAATTAAAAAACTCTTACCAATGGTAAGAGTTTTTTTAAATGAAATTGGAGAAATATTATTAATAATTCCACATATCTTGTTCGAAGTCACGAATTTTTTCTTTTACGCGCTCAGATTCTAGTAATTGCATTTGTGCATTTTCTTTCATATAATCTTTGATTAAACGATCTCCATACACATTTTCTTCTAAATAAACTACACCACTGAAACGTCTTGCATTTAACAAATGATCAAATGTAAATGACATTGCAGAGTTTCTGTTGTTGAATGCTTTTGCAGCATGAAGAACATCTCTTGAAGATGGAAAATAAACCCAAAATAATTCAATGTATTCTTTTTGTGCACTATCATCACCCATCGTATAAACGTCTGGTACAACAGGGCAAATTCCTAACATACGATATTTTAACTCTCCTTGGCGTTTATCAAAATACCAATATCCAACAACCTTATAGGCATCTACATCATAAGCTTGAATTTCAGTTTTTCTGATATACTCTTCAGAAATCTTTTTAGTTCCCTTTCTGTAAGCATCAATATCCTCATTCATTTGTTCTCTACCAACATCTGAAGTGTCAATTTTGAATAAAGAAGCTTCAATATCTTTCAAAGTCTTTTTAGTTGTAAAATAACTTGAATCGTATACCTCAGAAATCTTACCTTCTTTGATAGCAGAAACCAAAACATTGTACAATGGTCTTCTATCTGGAGAAGACATAACATCACCATCTACAGGAAAATAAAGTGGAAAGTTAACTCTTTCATCTAAATCGATGATTTCCCACATACGCTTACCCATCAAGATATCTCTATCATGAACATAACCGTAAGGTAAAGGTTTGTCATTGTCTGCACTTAATTCTGCTTCCGTTTTCTTCCCGATTTGATCAGGCGTTTTAGCATTTAAAAGATTAGACTGAGCAAAAGTAAAAGTTGAACTTAAACCTAATGCTAAAATTGCAATACTATTTCTCCAATTCATCTTATTCATTTTAATTTGGTTTACTTTATAAACGCAAAATATAATTTTTTATTTTATTTCGTAAGTACAAGGCGATACACGTTTTGCAACCTGATCAATACCTTGGAAACTTGCTTTGATCTCAGAAATGATAACAATATCACCTCTTGAAGCTTTTGCTATAGCGGCTCTAGCTCTTGAGTCCATTTTATTACCAGACACAACAATTGTAGGTTGACCAGGTACTTTAATGTTGAATTGTGTTACATTTACGTTTACTGGAAAATCGAAATCTTCCATCGTTGCAGTAACTGTACAAACCTCAAGGTTATTTTTAGGTCCAGAATTCTTTTCAGAACCACCAACCTTACCAGTTGGAGCAGGTAAACCTTTAATTCTAAATACTTGAGCACTTGACATTGCTTTACCATCAGGCATTGTAGCAGTCACATTAATTTTTACTTCACTACCTGAACCTGGTTTTAGCATGAATTTACCATCACCTACTTTTGACATTCCTGGAGCACTTGCATTAACTTTGTTAGAAGCAATACCAGGAACAGAAATTGAAATAGGGTTAGGAACTCCACGATAAACAACATTCATTTTATCAGCAGAAATAATTGCTTGGTTAGGACGTGGAACAACTACATAAGAACCTTTAAAAGGTAGATTAATAGGTTTTCCATTTTCTTTAAAATTAAAAGAACCTGATAAGTTCTGTTCACCAATACCACCTGCAGTAGTAGAAATTACAGCTTGACCATTTTCAAGTCTACCAGGCCCAACAAAACCTTCGAATTTAGCATTAGGATCATACTTTCCTAAAACAACTTTACCTTTAACTTGCTCTCCAGAAAAATAAGCATTTTTTTCTAAAACTACAATCGCTTCAAATTTACTGTAAGAAGATTCATCAACGGCCGCTTTACCTAATGCTGAGTTTATTACATCTGTTTCTATTTTTCTAACATCGCTCTGCCATGCTGACAATTTTGCAAGAGAAGCAATTTGAGGAAAACCTTTAAAATGATAATCTAAAAATTTAACACTTACACCTTCCTTATTTTTAACATCAGCTGTATTAAAAGCATCATTAACTTGCTTCAAAATAGTAGCATATTTAGGGTCACTTAAGGCAACTTTCATTTCAGATTTATATGCCTCGATTGCAGCCATAACATCATTACCTCTCTTGGTATAACCATCTCCAGTAAACCAACTGTGATCTAAATTATCAGCTTTATCCATCGCTTCATATGGTAATTTACCATCTTCAGGCTCTGTCCCTTTTAAATTCTCAGCTTTTAATGTTTCAAGGAAATTATAGAACTTTTTACTTGCATCAAAAACTTTATGAGCAGTTTCAGAAGCTTTAATAAATTCTCCTTTTGATTCTGCTGCTTTTAAATCCAAAGCAGCCAAACTTTGCTCATTAGATTTAGCTGAAGAAGAGTTTGATGCCTCAAACTTTTCGTTCATCAATCCGAAAGCCGAAAGCACTTCTTTTGACATATTCATTGCCAACATTGCGATGAAAACCAAATACATTAGGTTGATCATCTTCTGTCTAGGGGTTAATTTTCCTCCTGCCATTTTTTCTTTAAATTAGTTTTAATTAATAATTCTTTATTTGATAAAACTAATTATCTGTTACTCATAGCAGAAAGCATACCTCCATAAACCGCATTTAAAGATGCAATATTAGAAGTCATAGATTGCATTTGCTCTTTCAATTTAGCCGCATTGTCAGCAATTTCTTGATTTGCAGCTGCGTTTCTAGAAGCGCTATCTAATTGTAATTTATATAAGTTATTTAAAGCTTCCATTTGCGCTGCAGCTGTAGACATTTCTTCAGCATATTTCTTTTGACCGGCCATAGCATCAACAGTTGGAGAAATTGATTTAGCAGCACCTTCGAAGTTTTTAATACTATTTCCTAAGCTAGCCATTAATTCTCCATCAATTTTAGCTTCTTTTAACATATTATCTAATTTTTGAGATAATAATCCTTGTGCTTCAGCTGGGTTTTCAGCTTTAGCTTTTTTTGGTGTAGCTTCACCACCTGCTAATTCAGGATAAACCAATGCCCAATCTAATTCTTTAGCTGGTTCTTCAAAAGCAGAAATTGCAAAAATTAATGCTTCCGTTACAAGCCCAATAGTTAACATCACAGTACCTGTTAAAGGTCCAATTTCAAAGTGAGCAATTTTAAATAATGCTCCAATAATAACAATCGCTGCTCCCATACCATAGGCGAAGTTCATAACTTTTGGTGATAATAATGCCATAATAAATAAATTTTAGTTAGTTAAGTTAATTATATAAAAATTGGTTAAATACTATTTTGGTCTGTTTCCAGTTGAAGCTGTTCCCATATAATCTTGAACAGTTCTGAATCCAATGTAACTTCTAGCTGAATCAGCATATTCGAAATCACGCGTTGAAACTTGTAACATGTAACCTACATCTTTCCAAGAACCTCCACGAACAACTTTACGTTGGTTTGATTTGTCTGCTACATGAGGATTCATAGTTGAAACGAATTCATAAGCTTCTGCGAAGTAAGATGACTCTGTCCACTCAGAAACGTTACCCGCCATATTGTATAGGTTATACTCATTAGGCTCATATGATTTTGCTTCTACAGTATATAAAGCACCATCTGCTGCATAATCTCCTCTATTAGGTTTAAAGTTAGCCATGAAACAACCCCTGTCATTTTTAGCATAAGGACCTCCCCATGGATAAGTTGCTCCAGAAATACCACCTCTTGCAGCATATTCCCATTCTGCTTCAGTAGGTAAACGGAATGAATTTACTTGGTCTCTTCCTTTTTTCTTTTTAACGTATGCGTTTTTATACATTGTTCTCCAAGCACAAAATGCTTTAGCTTGATTCCAAGACACACCCACTACTGGATAATCTCCATAAGCTTGATGCCAAAAATAATCATTATGCATTGGCTCATTGTAAGAGTATGCGAAATCTTTAATCCAAGCTGTTGTATCAGGATAAATTTCAATTGGCGGCGCATCTTCATAGAAGTTTTTACGACCTTTTTTCTTTACTGCTTTATTTAAATCAACTTGATTGTATTTGAATTTTAATTTAGAAGCATCGATAGTCTTTAAACCATTATATGATTCAGATTCAGGTAAATACATTGAATCCATTACTTCTACATAAAACTCATCAGGATATTTAGAAGGTTCTTTTATCAATTTTACTTTTCTGTTCAATTTTCTCCCTGCATAAATATCATCATCAGTACCAAGACTGTAATAATTTTCATACATATATTTATCATAAGGAGTCATTTTTGCTGGATCAACATCAGCAAAGGCAAAATCACCAATACCATCACCAGGTTTTTTACCTTGTTCGTCTGCTAAAATAGCTAAACGAGTCATTATTGTTGAGTCTTTTACCCATTCAACAAATTGACGATACTCACTGTTCGTGATTTCTGTTTCATCCATATAAAATGAACGAACAGTAACTGTTTTAGTAGGTGCGTCCTGAATATTAGCTAAATCATCATCTGATTTACCCATAATAAAGGCTCCTCCAGGAACTAATGTCATCCCATAAGGCTTCTCTGGGTGCCATTTTCTTCCTTTAACTCCTACTACTTCTCCTTTATCGCCTTTACCACAACTGATAAATAATGACAAAATTGCTGAAAATGCAACAAACTTCTTCATATAAATTTGGGTTAAATGTAACTTCTTTTTAAGGGCGTAAACCTATTCAATAATTTTGAAAAAAACAATTTTTTTTTAAAAAACGTACAAAAAATATTGAAATTTAATATTACTCCTACACAATTAAACGCTTTAGCACTTGAAAACAAACTGATTTACAATACATTTCGTCTTTGAGCTTTCCACCATCTTTCGGGTATTTCTTGCTCGCAAGCTGCTAAATAATCTTCATTTGTGCAAGGTAATAACGTATTTCTTTTTAATTTATTATTAACATTTGTCAAAAAAGGTATTTCTATCCACCAACGAGCTGTTTTATCGCTCTTATAAAATACTAATTCTTCATCTTCAATTGGCACAATATATTTAATATAACTGTCTTTTGTTCCAAATGGATATTCATTAGAACGAAAGCTATAGCCTTCTATAAAGTACCAAATCATTTGTGCAATTAAAATATTCTCTTGAACAGTTTCGTTAAAATTAAAAATTCCTAATGATGAAACTTTATCACTGATTCCAGCATAACGTGTTAAAGCACAAATTTCTTTTCCATTGAAGCCATTTGGACTAAATTGTAAGAAATTTCCAGAAAAAGCTGATTGTACAGCCGAGACATCTATAATTACTAAATCCGCATCTCTTAGAACGGGTTCAGCTACTGCAATATTATTTGAAACTTCTCCTAAACGATACGCTTCAAAATATAATTTTTCGATTAAATCAATCTCTTCTTGTGAATTATAGTAGGTTTGATATCCTAAATTGGAGTAATTGAAAAGATTATTTGGTTCTTCAACAATAATTTTTGACAAATACGAATTAGAAACCAATGAATCTTCTTTGGCAAAATCAAATTGATTATCAACAGCAACTAAATTTACCATTTGATCTAAATTATCATACGCACGATACATTGCATATGTTAAATCTTGGCTTCCTCCTATTATAATAGGTGTAATTTTTTTCTTAACAAGTTCTTCAACAAGTTTTTTTACAACAAAATAAGTATCTTCAATACTTGCTCCAGCTTCAATATTTCCTAAATCTGCAATAGAAACATTCCAATTACCTGGATATAAACTATATAATTGTTTTCTAAAATTTTCAAAAGCAAAATCTTCATTTACTTTATTTGCTCCTCTATTTTCGTTAACCGTAATAATAGCCAATGAAACATTTTCTAAAACAGGGAAATCCGTTTGAGTATGCAACGCAACTTTTTTACCTAATGTTTGATTAGATAATTTTGAAATAAATTCTTCAACTGAAGCTGAAACGGGTTGTAAAAAATCAAAAACCATTTACTATTTCTTTTTTGCAGTTGTTTTCTTTGCAGATGCTTTTTTAGCTGCCGTTTTTTTAGCTGGAGCTTTCTTCTCAATCATTTCTTGAACTTGCGCCAATGTTAATTTAGAAGCATCAACATCTTTACTTAATTCAATTTTGATTTTTCCTTTTGTAATTACAGAACGACCCCAACGTGCTTTTTCTACCTTGATACCTTCTTCTTTCCAATCGTGAAGTACTTTATCAATATCTTTTTGTTGTTTTTCTTCGATTAACTCATTTAAATCTGACTGAGATAAATTATCGAAATTATACTTTTTATTCACATTGATAAACATACCGTTCCATTTGATAAAAGGACCAAAACGACCAACACCTTTTTGAATTGGCAAGCCATCATAAGTTCCAATTGGTGCATCAGCCTGAACTTTCTCATTAATTAAACCTTGAGCAGTTTCCATGGTTACATCCATCGGATCCATCCCTTTTGGCAACGAAATAAACTGTGAACCAAATTTCACATAAGGACCAAAACGACCATTATTTACCTCTATTTCTTCTCCTTTGTATGTTCCTAATTGTTTTGGAAGTAAAAATAAATTCAATACTTCTTCTAACGTGATGTTTCCGATGTTTTGGTCTTGACGTAAACTTGCAAATTGCTTATTTTCTTCGTCAATATCTCCAATTTGAGCCATTGCTCCATATTTCCCTAAACGAACCGAAACTTGTTTTCCAGAAACAGGATGCACTCCTAAAATACGTTCACCGCTTTCTCTATCCGCATTTTTTTCAACATCAACTACATTTGGATGGAAATGCTTATAGAAATCATTCATCATTTTAGCCCAATCCACTTTTCCTTCTGCAATTTCGTCAAAATCTTGCTCTACTTTTGCTGTGAAATTATAATCTAAAATAGTTCCGAAGTTTTTTACTAAGAAATCATTTACAATAATTCCGATATCTGTTGGAACTAACTTCCCTTTGTCTGAACCTACATTTTCGGTTAAAACTTGCGCTTTTACTTCGCTATTTTTTAATACTATTTGCGTGTATTTTCGTTCTTGCCCTTCGAAACTTCCTTTTTCTACATAGGTTCTGGCAATAATCGTAGAAATAGTTGGTGCATACGTAGACGGACGACCAATTCCTAATTCTTCTAATTTTTTCACCAAAGAAGCTTCGGTATAACGACTTGGCGGACGCGAAAAACGCTCCGTAGCCGTAATATAATTATTAGTAAGTTTTTCGTTTACTTTTAACGCTGGTAACATTCCTTCTTGTTCTTCATCATCGTCATCGTTTCCTTCTAAATACACTTTTAAGAAACCTTCAAATTTGATAACTTCTCCAGTTGCTGTAAAGGTTTCTGAATGATTGCTCGCTTCGATTTTTACATTGGTCCTTTCTAATTCAGCATCACTCATTTGAGACGCTAATGTTCTTTTCCAAATTAAATCATACAAACGTGCTTGGTCTCTATCAATATCAACCGTATGACGTGACATATCCGTTGGACGAATTGCCTCATGCGCTTCTTGAGCTCCTTTTGATTTGGTATTGAAATTTCTCGGTTTAGAAAATTCTTTTCCGTAGTAACTTGTAATTTCAGCTTGAGCGGCTGCCATTGCTTCTTGCGATAAGTTTACACTATCCGTTCTCATATAAGTTATAAGTCCGGCTTCGTACAAGCGTTGTGCAATTTGCATGGTAATTCCAACAGGCAAATACAATTTTCTTGCTGCTTCTTGTTGCAACGTTGAAGTGGTAAAAGGTGCTGCTGGTGATTTTTTTGTGGGTTTGGTTTCTAAATCTCCAACTTTGTAAGACGAACCAATATTTTTAGTTAAGAAATCTTCAGCTTCTTTTTTAGTAGCGAAGTTCTTAGGCAATTTTGCTTTGAATGTTTTTCCAGCTTCATTAGTGAATTCAGCTGTAATACTATAAGAAGCTTCTGGATTGAAATTTTGAATTTCTCTTTCTCTCTCAACAATCAAACGAACAGAAACTGATTGCACACGACCAGCTGATAATCCACCTTTTACTTTTTTCCAAAGTACTGGCGACAATTCATAACCTACTAATCTATCTAAAACTCTACGAGCTTGTTGTGCATTTACTAAATTGTAATCAATTCCTCTTGGATTTTCGATTGCTTTTTGAATTGCTGTTTTCGTAATTTCGTGAAAAACGATACGTTTTGTTTTTTCTGGCTTTAAATTTAATTCTTCAGATAAGTGCCAAGAAATTGCTTCTCCCTCACGGTCCTCATCGGAAGCCAACCAAACCATTTCGGCATTTTTAGCTAATCCTTTTAATTTGGTCACTAATGCTTTTTTATCCGCCGAAACTTCATATTTAGGTTTAAAACCATTTTCTACATCTACACCAATTTCTCTCGAAGGCAAGTCGGCAATATGTCCATAACTTGACTCTACTTGATACTCACTTCCTAGAAATTTCTCGATGGTTTTTGCCTTAGCTGGTGACTCAACGATTACTAAATTCTTTGCCATTTCACATTTTTTTGAATCGCAAAAGTATAGGTTTTTTTTAAATTTTAACATCCCGAGTATTTTTTTACCTACAATTAACCAAAATATCAGTCAAATTACTCCTATATATATAGGTGTAAAAACCACGAAAAACGGCTACTTAGAATTAGAACAAAAAATAATTTAAAAATTTCATGTTAAACCTTTTCTGCCATCTTGTCAGATTTTATAATTTAGTATTATCTTTGCAGACTGATTTAAAGGAAATCTTTATATGGAAAAGGAAATTGACGAGAAAAAACAAGGTCAAAGTTTAGTGCTTGACCAAAAAGAAGGAAATACAAAAAAACTTTTTATAGAGAGTTATGGTTGCCAAATGAACTTTTCGGACAGCGAAATTGTGGCGTCTATTCTTTATGAAAACGGATATAATACAACTCAAAACTTAGAAGATGCCGATTTAGTTTTGGTAAACACTTGTTCTATTCGCGATAAAGCGGAGCAAACCATTCGTAAACGTTTAGAAAAATACAACGCTGTAAAGAAAATCAATCCAACCATGAAAGTTGGGGTTTTAGGTTGTATGGCGGAACGTTTGAAAAGTCAGTTTTTAGAGGAAGAAAAAATTGTAGACATGGTGGTTGGACCAGATGCTTACAAGGATTTACCGAATTTATTAGCTGAAGTTGAAGAAGGAAGAGATGCTATCAACGTAATTCTTTCTAAAGAAGAAACTTATGGAGACATTTCACCTGTTCGTTTAAATAGTAATGGAGTGAATGCTTTCGTTTCAATTACAAGAGGTTGCGATAATATGTGTACGTTTTGCGTTGTTCCTTTTACACGTGGTCGTGAGCGTAGTCGTGAACCACAAAGTATTATTGACGAAATTCAAGATTTATACGATAGAGGTTTCAAAGAAGTAACCTTGTTAGGACAAAATGTTGACAGTTACCTTTGGTATGGTGGTGGTTTGAAAAAAGACTACGACAAAGCCACTGAAATGCAAAAAGCTACGGCTATGGATTTTGCGCAATTGTTAGACAAATGTGCGATGTTGTTTCCGAAAATGCGTTTTAGATTTTCTACTTCGAATCCGCAAGATATGCATGAAGAAGTATTGCATGTTATTGCGAAACACCATAATATTTGTAACTACATTCACTTACCGGTTCAAAGTGGAAGTACTAGAATTCTAAAAGAAATGAATCGTCAACACACCCGTGAAGAATACATGGCGTTGATTGATAAAATATACTCGATTATTCCAGATATTTCATTGTCACAAGATATGATTGCTGGTTTTCCAACAGAAACAGAAGAAGACCATCAAGATACTTTGAGTTTGATGGAATATGTAAAATACGATTTCGGATTTATGTTTGCGTATTCAGAACGTCCTGGAACATTAGCTGCCAGAAAAATGGAAGATGACGTTCCAGAAGAAGTTAAAAAACGTAGATTAACCGAAATTGTAGATTTACAACAAAAACACGGATTAGAAAGAACGCAACGCTTCATTGGACAAGAGGTAGAAGTATTGATTGAAAAAGAATCAAAACGTTCTGACGTTCATTGGAGCGGAAGAAATTCTCAAAATACAGTAGTAGTTTTTCCAAAAGAAAATTACAAAGTAGGCGAATTCGTACTAGTAAAAATCACAGATTGTACCGCTGCAACTTTAATTGGAGAAGCGGTTGGATATTCTGAAATAATGAACTAAAAATATAAGCCACGGATTAAAGGATTAACACGGATTTCGATATGGGACTTTATAGGGAAGAAGAAACTTTTAAAATTATTGGGATTTGTATGGAAGTTCACAGGAATCTTGGTCCAGGATTACTTGAAGTAGTATATAAAGATGCGTTAGAGATAGAATTTAAAGCAAATAATATTCCTTTTGAGAGAGAAAAAGAATTTTCAATCGAATATAAAGGAGTAATATTACCGCATAAATTTTATGCTGATTTCATAGTAAATGAAGATATTGTTTTAGAGGTAAAAGCTATAAAAGAATTTTCAGGGGAACATACTGCACAAGTATTGAATTATATGAAACTTTCAGATTCAGAAATTGGCTTATTGGTAAATTTTCAAAACAAATCATTACAACATAAAAGATTAGTATTTTAATTAATCAGTGAAAATCCTTTAATCCGTGGCAAAAAAATAAAAAAAATGGAATCAGTACAAGCTATAAAACAACGATTTGAAATTATTGGGAACGACCCAAAACTCAATCGTGCCGTGGAGAAAGCCATTCAGGTTGCTCCAACGGATATTTCGGTATTGGTAACAGGTGAAAGTGGTGTTGGAAAAGAAAGTATTCCAAAAATTATTCACTCACTTTCGCACAGAAAACATGGAAAATACATTGCTGTAAACTGTGGTGCAATTCCAGAAGGAACAATTGATAGTGAACTTTTTGGTCACGAAAAAGGCTCGTTTACCGGAGCAACCAATACGCGTGAAGGTTACTTTGAAGTAGCTGATGGTGGAACTATTTTCTTAGATGAAGTAGGCGAATTACCTTTAACGACTCAAGTGCGTTTATTACGTGTTTTGGAAAATGGAGAATTCATCAAAGTGGGTTCTTCGCAAGTACAAAAAACAAATGTGAGAATTGTAGCTGCTACCAACGTGAATATGTTTGATGCGATTGAAAAAGGCAAATTCCGTGAAGATTTATTTTATCGATTGAGTACGGTTGACATTATGTTGCCACCACTTCGCGAACGCAAAGACGACATTCATTTGTTGTTTAGAAAATTTGCTGCCGATTTTGCGCATAAATACAAAATGCCTCCTATTAAATTGGATGACGATGCCATTCAATTGTTGATAAAATACAGATGGAGCGGAAATATTCGTCAGTTACGAAATGTTGCTGAACAAATTTCAGTTCTAGAAACCAAACGTGAGATTTCTTTGCAAACGCTTCACTCCTATTTACCTCAAGAAAATGCAAATTTACCTTCGGTAATTGGAAGTAAAAAATCGGAGAGTGATTTTAGCAACGAAAGAGAAATTTTGTACAAAGTCCTTTTTGATATGAAAAGCGATTTGAATGATTTGAAAAAGCTTACGATGGAATTAATGCAAAACGGAAGTTCAAAAGTACAAGAAGCGAACAAAGGATTAATTCAGAAAATTTACGGTAAACCCGAAGAAAATGCTATTTTTGAAGAAGAACCAAGAGTTGAAATGCTTCCGAATCAAAATAATCTAATGCAAGAAGAGTTTGAAGACGATGACGATGAGAATTATCTATTTGCTGAAACAGTTGACGAAGAAGAAACCTTGAGTTTAGAAGCAAAAGAAATTGAGTTAATCAAAAAATCTTTAGACCGAAACAAAGGAAAAAGAAAAGCAGCAGCAGACGAATTAGGGATTTCGGAACGAACACTTTATAGAAAAATAAAACAATACGACTTATAATGAGATATTTCATCATAGCAATAACTGTAACTTTTTCCTTTCTATTGAATGGTTGCGGAGTTTATAATTTCACTGGAACTGGAAAAATAGATGCCGAAACTTTTCAAGTAAATTATTTTCAAAATAATGCTGAATTAATTGAACCAGGAATTGAAAGAACATTCACTTTAGAATTACAAGACATCATTCAAAACCAGACTAATTTAAATCTAACTTCACAAGGAGGTGATTTGCTTTATGAAGGTGAAATTGTTGAATATCGCATTACACCAATGACTGCTACAGCTGATCAAAGAGCTGCACAAAACAGACTTACGATTGCTGTAATGGTTCGTTTTGTAAATAGAAAAAAAGAAGATGACAATTTTGAAAAACGTTTTTCATTTTTCTATGACTTCGATGCCAATGAGCAATTGGTTGGTTCACAATTAACTGCAGCATTAGATGTGATTTTTGAACGAATCACTCAAGATGTTTTTAACGAATCATTAGCAAAATGGTAATTAATTTATAAACTTTTGAACACATCTGATTTAACATATCTTTTAAACAAACCTGAAGCTACCAACGAAAAACAAACGATAGCTTTAGAAAATATTGTCTTGCAATTTCCGTACTTTCAAGCAGTGCGTGCCTTGCATTTAAAAGGATTGTTCAATCAGGAAAGTTTTAGATATAATTATGAATTAAAAAAAACAGCTGCTTACACAACAGATAGAACAATATTATTTGAATTTATTACTTCGGATAATTTCACAGCGATTCAACAGGAAAAGATAGATGAAATTCAAAAATCTTTGTTAAATATTGAAGTACATCATATGGAAGAAGTAATTGTGCTTCCTCAAATAGAAACTATTGCCACTGAAGAAGAAAAAGTTGAGCTTGAAGTAATAGAAAAAACTTCAGAAGAAAAATTAGAAATTGGTAAACCTTTACCTTTTACTCCTACTGAAAGACATTCGTTTCAAGAATGGTTACAATTGACAAAATTTAGTCCAATTGATCGTGAAAATGAGGCAATCAACCCTCAAATTGAAGCTGAAAAGCAAAAAAAAATAGATATAATAGATAAATTTATTGAAGCCAATCCAAAAATTGCTCCAGTAAAAGATCTAACGAAAACACCTGCAAATATTACTAAAAGTGTTGAAGAGCCAACACACTTAATGACTGAGACATTAGCAAAAGTATACTTAGAACAAAAAAAATATAACAAAGCAATACAAGCTTATGAAATATTAATTTTGAAATATCCAGAAAAAAGTAGTTTCTTTGCAGACCGAATAAATGAAATCAAAAATTTACAACAAAATAATAATTAATTATGGGATTTACAGGTTTTTTAATTGCGATAACAATTGTTTGTTTTTTATTAATCTTAGCTATTATGGTTCAAAACCCTAAAGGTGGAGGTTTATCTTCTTCATTTGGTGGTTCTCAACAATTAGGTGGAGTTCAAAAAACAACAGACTTTTTAGATAAAAGTACATGGACATTAGGAGGAATTCTAATTGCATTAATCTTACTTTCAAGTTTGAGTTTTAATGGTGGTGGAGCAACTGGTTCAAAAATTTTAGGAGAAGAAGAAATGGCTGTACCAACAACTACAGTTCCAACTACACCTGAAGCTGCAAAACAAACTGCACCTGCTACACCTGCACCTGCAGAAAAAAAATAAAAACATACAAAAAACATATAAAAATGCCAGCCTGTCAGTGCTGGCTTTTTTATTTCAGTAAAAATGTCAGAAAATTGGTTTGGCATAATTTCTGAAAAACAACAATCAACAAATTAATTTTAATAACCAAAATATACAACTATGTCATTAAACATTAAACCTATTTCAGATCGTGTAGTAATTGCTCCATTGGCAGCAGAAACTACAACAGCTTCGGGAATTATTATTCCAGACACTGCAAAAGAAAAACCACAAAAAGGTACTGTAGTAGCCGTGGGAAATGGCAAAAAAGACTATACCATGACTGTAAAAGTTGGAGATACCGTTTTGTATGGTAAATATTCGGGAACAGAGTTCAAATATGAAGGTAAAGATTACCTGATTATGAGAGAAGACGAAATTTACGCAATTCTTTAATCATAGATTGAACTACAACTTTTAAACATTTAAACGTTAAACATTTAAACAAAAAATTAAAATGGCAAAAGATATAAAATTCGACATTGAAGCGCGCGATGGTTTAAAACGTGGCGTTGACGCATTAGCAAATGCAGTAAAAGTAACTTTAGGACCAAAAGGAAGAAATGTAATTATTTCGAAATCGTTTGGTGGACCAACTGTAACTAAAGACGGTGTTTCTGTTGCAAAAGAAATCGAATTACAAGATCCATTAGAAAACATGGGTGCTCAAATGGTGAAAGAAGTAGCTTCTAAAACCAATGATTTAGCTGGTGACGGGACAACAACTGCAACAGTTTTAGCACAAGCTATCGTTAAAGAAGGTTTGAAAAACGTTGCTGCTGGAGCAAACCCAATGGATTTAAAAAGAGGAATTGACAAAGCTGTTGATACTATTGTTACTGAATTAGGAAAACAATCGGTAGCTGTGGGTGATTCTTCAGAAAAAATCAAACAAGTGGCTTCTATTTCGGCCAACAACGATGATACGATTGGTGATTTAATTGCAACCGCTTTTTCAAAAGTTGGAAAAGAAGGTGTTATTACTGTAGAAGAAGCAAAAGGAATGGACACTTACGTTGATGTGGTAGAAGGAATGCAATTCGACAGAGGCTATTTATCACCCTATTTCGTAACTGATGCAGATAAAATGGTGGCTGAATTAAGCAATCCATACGTTTTATTATACGACAAAAAAATATCAAATTTACAAGAATTGTTACCGGTTTTAGAACCAGTTGCACAATCTGGAAGACCATTATTAATTATCGCTGAAGATGTAGACGGACAAGCGTTAGCAACTTTAGTAGTTAATAAATTACGTGGTGGTTTAAAAATTGCTGCTGTAAAAGCACCAGGTTTTGGAGACAGAAGAAAAGCTATGTTAGAAGACATCGCAATTTTAACTGGTGGAACTGTAATTGCTGAAGAAAGTGGTTATTCATTAGAGAACACTACCTTAGATATGCTTGGAACAGCAGAAAACATTACAATTGACAAAGACAATACAACAATTGTAAATGGTTCAGGCGATGCAGAAAACATTAAAGCAAGAGTAAACCAAATCAAATCGCAAATTGAAACTACAACTTCTGATTACGATAGAGAAAAATTACAAGAGCGTTTAGCTAAATTAGCGGGTGGTGTTGCTGTTTTATATGTTGGAGCGGCTTCTGAAGTAGAAATGAAAGAGAAAAAAGATCGTGTTGACGATGCTTTACACGCAACTCGTGCAGCTGTTGAAGAAGGAATTGTTGCTGGTGGTGGTGTTGCTTTAGTAAGAGCAAAAGCCGCTTTAGCAAATATCAAAGCAGAAAACGCAGACGAAGCAACAGGAATTCAAATCATTAATAAAGCGGTAGAATCTCCTTTGAGAACTATTGTTGAAAATGCTGGTGGCGAAGGTTCTGTAGTAATTGCAAAAGTTACTGAAGGAACAGCCGATTTCGGATTCAATGCAAAAACAGGAGAATATGTTCAAATGTTAGCTGCTGGAATTATCGATCCTAAAAAAGTAACACGTGTAGCTTTAGAAAACGCAGCTTCTGTAGCTGGAATGATTTTAACTACAGAATGTGCTTTAATTGACATAAAAGAAGAATCATCAAGTATGCCAATGGGCGGTGGAATGCCAGGAATGATGTAATATTTTTCTTAAAAAAAATTAGAAACTGCTTGATAATCTCAAGCAGTTTTTTTTATATTTACAAAATATAAAAATCTTAAAGCCATGAAAAACAATTTTTTAATTATTACTCTTTTTTTCTGTTTACAATTATTTTCTCAAAATTTGGATAAAAATAAAATTGATGAAACATTAATTAATTATTATAAATTAGATCGTGAAAACATCTTTTTACACCTTAACAAATCTGTCTATTTAACAAACGAAACTATTTGGTTTAAAGGTTATATAATTGAAAAAAAAGAGTCAAAACTTAATTTTGAAACTACAAATGTTTATGTTTCGATATTAGATGAAAATAATTTAGAAATTTCAAATCAACTTTTTTATGCTTCAAACGGAGTTATTTTAGGACAAATTAAAATTAACGAATCATTACCTTCTGGAAATTATTACATTCATGTTTACACCAATTACATGAATAATTTTAAAGAAAACGAATCAACAATTCAGCCTTTAAAAATAATCAATATTCAAGATAAGGTTATTCCAACAAAATCTGAAGAAACAACAAGCCCTTCAATAATTACATCATATGAAGGCGGAAGTTTATTAGCAAATTGCGACAACACTGTTGGTGTTAGTATTCAAGATTGTTATGGAAATGGTTTAAAAATAGGCAATATTAAGGTGAAAAATAACAAAGGAGAAGTCATAAATACATTTGCAACCAACAGCGAAGGTTATGGTAAATTTGACCTTTTTAAAACCAATTTAGAAATTTATACAATTGAATTTGAACATAACGCCAAAGCAATTTCTAAAAAACTAGACTTCCCTGTTTTAGAAGGAATAAATGTTACAGCCGTTAATTATAGTGATGACAACAAACTTCTAATAACAATTAAAACTAATGAAGAAAGTTTTAAAAAATACAAAAACAAACCTTTTTCAATAATTATTCAAAAAAATGATCAAGGTAATGTAGTTGATTTTATTTTAGACGCGACTCAAAAAAACTTTGTCATAAATCAATCGGATATTCCTAACGGAATTAGTGCAATTCGATTAATTAATAGTGACTTAGAATCAATATCTGAAAGAGTAATTTATCACAATTTAATTCAAAACAAAATCTCACTAACAACAATTAAAACAAAAGATAGTATTAAAGTTAGTGGAAAAATTAATAACCGAATAGGAAATTTTAGTGTGAGTACATTACCTACTGGTGATGCAAACAACAACACAAACAATATAATCTCTAATTTAGTTTTTAAAAATTATTGCTCTACAGAGAAGTTAAATACAGATTATTATTTTGAAAATTTTAACAAAAGAAAAAAATACGAATTAGACTTAGTTCTTCTACATTCAAAAACGAATTACAAGTGGAGTGCTATCTTAAACGAAACTCCTAAAGAAACCTATTCATTTGATATTGGTTTAAATATTGATGGCAAGGTAAATCAAAATGTAGGTTCTAAAGAAAAATTAAGATTGTTTTCAATAAATGGAATTAATGAGACTACTACATTAAATGAAAAAAACGAATTTGAATTCAAAAACATATTAGCCATTGACTCAACAAATTTTCATTTTTCATTAATTAAAAAAGATGATAAACTTCAGTCGCTTAATATTTATTCAAGAGTAACAAATAACAATAAAAAATTTAATAAAAAACCACTAATAATTAAGACTTTATGTCCATCAGAAAAATTTATTAAGAATGATTTTGATACAAACCTAGAATTCCCAAAATTAGAAAATGTAACTATTCTTAAAGATGTTGAAGTTGCCGAAGTAAAAAAAGAAAAGCTTGAAAAAGAACGAGAATATAATAATTCAATGGCTAAAGGGTATAAAATCAACGATAGTGATATAACTTCATTTAGAGATGTTCTGTCATTTATTGCATCTCATGGTTATGATGTAAGTAGAGAAGGTGGAAATATAACTATTCGTTCCAGAATCACTAAATCGTTCTTAGGAAATAGAGAACCTGCTGTTTTTTTAGATAATGCACCACTAACAGATTTTACTTACTTATTAAATTTATTACTTATAGACATTGATGAAATTTACATTAACAAACACGGGTATGGAATGGGTGGTAGTGGTGGAACAAATGGATCAATTAGAATTTATACAAAAAAAACATATGTAGCTAAACAAAGTCCAAATCTGATAAAATCAAAATCTTTAATAATAAAAGGAGGCTTTCAACCTTTATTAGAGTATGAAAATCCAAAATATGTATCTTATAGTAATGAATCATTTTTGAAATACGGAACAATTGATTGGATTCCAAATGTTTATACAGATGAGACCGGAAATTTCGAGTTTACAATTCCGCACTTTAACCAAGAAAAATTAAAAATTAACATTCAAGGAATTGATAATTTTGGGCAACTGTATTACAATAATTTTGAAATTGATATAAAATAAAACTATTATGCAAAAAACAGTTTTCTTAGTATGCTTATTTCATTTTTTCAGCTTTTCACAAACCGTGAATAAAGAAAAAATTGCTCAGTCAATAGATAACTATTATCAATTTGAAAGAGAAAACATTCATTTGCATTTAAATAAAACTGTTTTTCTTTCTAATGAAACTATTTGGTTTAAAGGATACATTTATGATAAAAAAACAAACTCGCTTAACATTGGGACTACAAATGTTTATGTGAGTTTGTACAATTCTAAAAGAAAAGAACTTTCAAATAATCTGTTTTTTGCTTCTAATGGAACTATTGATGGGCAAATAAATTTACCTAAAGAATTAGAATCTGGAATGTATTATCTTCATGTGTATACCAATTTCATGAATAATTTTGAGGAAGATGAATCAACTTATCAAGAAATTGAAATTATAGTTCCAAAACAAATTAATGCCACAAAATCATATGACAAAAACAATGTTACTGTTAGCATAAATTATGAAGGAGGAAATTTAATTACCGATTGTGATAATAATGTTGTTGTAAAAATATCGGATTGCTTAAATAAAGGTATTAAGATTGAAAACATTAAAGTTTTAGATGAAAAACAAAATGTAATTACCACTTTTTCTACCAATAAATTGGGGTATGGAAAATTTATTCTCCCAAAAGTTAAAGATGAAATTTATTCAATTGTAAGCAATAATAATTTTATAAATTTTTCCGAAAAATTAAAAAAACCTTCATCAGATAATTTTAATTTACTATTAGAAGGTATCATTGGTGACTCTTATACTTTAGAAATTAGAGCTAATCCAAATACGCTGAAAAAGTATGAAAATGAAGAATTATTCCTTCTCATTCAAAAAGACAGAGCTACTCGTTTTATAACTTTTAAAATTCAAAAAAACGTTATTTCAAAATTTACTTTAGATAAGAAAAACTTCTTTGAAGGAGTAAATATACTTCGATTAATCGATAAGAATTTAAATCAAATCTCTGAAAGAATAATCTACAAAAAAGAAAATTCTACTAATGCAGTATCCATAATAAGTCACACAAAGACTAATGACAGCATTAAAATAATTGGAAAATTAAACAATCTCAATTCACAATTAAGCATTAGTGCATTACCTTTCTCAACAAGTAAAAGCATCTATTCAAATTCAATATTAAAAACATTGGCTTTTGACAATTATTTGACCAACAAAATTAATCCTGAATTGTTGAATTCTAAAACTACCTCAGCGGATTTTGACTTATTTTTAATTTCAAATACATCAAAATATAATTGGCAATCAATTCTTAACATAATTCCAAATATAAAGTACGAATTTGAAACAGGTATTGATTTGACAATCAGATTAAATAATTCTAATTCATCAAAAGCGACCAAGCAACTTAAAATTTTTTCAACTAATGGAATTAGCGAAACAACTACCATGAATCCAGATTCTGATTTTGTTTTTAAAAATATTTTGGCACTTGATTCAATATCTATTCATTACAATTTTCCCAAAAAACCAGATTTAGCTAATAAAACAACTATTTTACACACATTAAAAAAGAATAAATCAAAATTCAATAAACTAAATACAATTGATTTAGTTTCAAATTGTGAATTAAGTTATTCAGACAACAGCAATGATTATGATTACAACAATTCTGAAATAAAAACAACAGAATTAAAAAATGTAGAAGTTGTGCAAAACGTAAAACAAAAACTTCTATATACAAATTTTCCATCAACGAGGAGCGCTCAAGCATATAAAATTACAGAAGTAGTATCAGACACATATAAAGATGTTTTATCATTTATTGCATCTCACCAATATGATGTAATACGTGACAGCATTGGAAATACAGTAATCGTAACAAGAAACAAACGTTCATTTTTAGGAAATCGATATCCTATTGTTTTATTAGACAACGGACGAATTTACAATATTAATGACCTAGTGAACTTTAGATTAATAAACGTAGATGAAATATACATTAATAATAGAGGAGCAGGAATGGGACAAGAAGGGATGAATGGGGTAATAAGTATTTTTACAAAAAAACAACCAACTTTTAATCCTTTGCCAGAAACTAAAAACAGTAATTTCTTTTATATTACCAATGGATTTAAAAATGTTTTACCATTCGTAACTTCTGAGAAATTATCAAATCAGTCTGAAGCAGTTTTTAAAGAATACGGAACACTAGACTTTACAAGAACTATTCAATCCAATACAAATGGTATTTTTGAGTACCAAATTCCACTTAACAATCAAAAAAAGATTATATTAAATGTTCAAGGCATTGATGATAAGGGTCAATTATACAACCAAGATATTGAACTTGAAATCAAATAAAAAAATCCGATTAGAGAAATTCTAATCGGATTTTTTTATTACTTAGACCAGTCGAAATTTGACATATAGGACAATCTTACTGTCGGATTATTTTCTTGAAATGTATTCGTATAATTCCAAATATTTTGATGAATATAACTCAATTGAATTTGATGGTTTTTATCAAAATTATATCCAACTCCACCAATCAATCGATTCTGATTTAAAAATGTCTTTCCTGCATTCGAACCAATATTCATAAAAACCTCATCACCAAACAAAGCAAATAACTTCGTAACCTCTTCCTTTTTTATCAAAGGATAATTGAATAAAAGCATATAACGCATTCGGTTTCTATAGTCGTAATAATCTATTTCTAAATCACCATTTGATTGCAGAACAGGAACACCAACATATCGAAATTCATCTCGTAATCGATGTGTGATTTTTAATTTTCCACTATTGTGAACAAACGTTCCTTGAATCCAAAAATGATTTTCAGGAATACTAATTTTATTCATCGCAGGATTTCCGTAGGAATACGTATTATAATGACTAAACCCAACACTTCCCATAAACTTTTTAGTAAATTGATAATCTACCGAAGGACGAATAAAATATTGCTGTTTTTCAGAAAATCCGTTAGCATATCGCATTGTGGCTTCAAACGAAAATGAAAACTTTTCTGTAATCATATTCTTTCCAAAATAATGCAACCAAATATCGTTATTACTTTCTTTTACTTGTGCATAACTAATATTCACAGTAAATAAGCTCGCTATTCCGATAAAGAACAGCAAGCGCATTTTTATATTTTTCATCCTTATTCTGCAATTAGATTTTTTCTTGAAGCTTTTGGGTGCAAAGATAAGGGTTTATGATTTTCTAAACCAATGATAGTTACTGTTCCTCCATCATCATGTGCTTCATAATCATGTTTAAAATGCTCCAAATTTTCCATTACCGAATGGTCTACTAATTTTGTTTTTTTCAAACAAATACTTACTTGATATCCAGGCGGAATTTCCTCTAATTTTCTTTTGATTCCTAAATAATTAGAAAAAATAGCGGCTTTATTAATTTCAACTTTGTACTCATTATCCACGAAGGAAACCACAGTAGGCGCTTTAAAGAAAGAAGAAATCGGTGTGCCATTTACAACATGAATAATCATTTTAACCAACATTCCTGCAGCAATTCCAAGTAATAAATCTTCAAATAAAGTTACCAAAACAGTAACCGTGAAAATGAATAATTGTTCTTTTCCAATATGTAACATGTGCATGAATTCTTTTGGATGCGCTAATTTTATTCCCACACTAATTAACATAGCGGCTAAAGCTGCGTTAGGAATCATTTCTAGTAACGGAGCTGCTAATAAAACAAAAAGTAAAATAAAAAATCCGTGAAAGAAATTTGCCCAACGCGTTTTAGCACCATTATTAACATTAGAAGAACTACGAGCTACTTCAGAAATCATTGGCAAACCACCTAAAACAGCAGCTAGCGTATTTCCAATTCCAACTGCGATTAAATCTTTATTTGTGTTGGATTTTCTTTTGAATGGATCTAACAAATCGATGGCTTTTACGGTTAGTAACGATTCTAACGTTCCAACCAAAGCAAACATAATCACATATTTAATGAATAATCCGGTTTGATTAATTCCTGAAAAATCGACATTCCAGTTGATATTATCTACTAAATTTCCGATTTTTACCAAAGCATACGGTGGTTCTGTGTGTGCGAAATCCATAAATAATTCACATGGAATAGCAAATAACAACACAACCAAGGGCGCCGGAATCATCTTAATAGATTTGTTTTTGATGTATGGCCAACCCAACATAATTACCAAACTCACCACTCCAATAATCGAAGCTTTTGTATCTAAATTGATGATGAATTTGGGAATGTTTAATAACAATTCGATTGGTCCCATTCCTTTTGCTAAAGCAGGATTATCATTTAATAAAACTGGAATTTGTTTAGCAATAATAATAATTCCAATAGCTGCTAACATTCCGTGAATAGTAGAAAGCGGGAAGAAATCGGCTAATTTTCCTAATTTTAAAACTCCGAAAAGAATTTGGATAATTCCTGCCACAACCATTGCTCCAAGGGCTAATTTCCAACCTAAATCGTTGTTTCCTTGCCCAAACTCGGCAACAGCGCCTGCAACAATAACAATTAAACCAGCAGCAGGTCCTTTAATCGTTAAACGAGAACCCATGAAAAACGAAACGACTAAACCACCAATAATTGCAGTAATTAATCCCATAATTGGAGGAAAATCAGAAGCTTTTGCAATTCCTAAACTTAAAGGCAATGCTAATAAAAACACAATGAAACCAGAAATTGCATCCGATTTAAAATTCTCCTTTAGACCCGCCAATCCATCAGCAGGTATATATTTTTTAATTTTTGAATTCATTTTTAACAATTTTATGATGATTTGTAAGGCAACTCATGGTATGTTTTTACATGAGGTCCAAGAAATAAACGTGCATAAATTCGGATTCCAGCAATACCTGAAACCACAAAACTTGATGCTACGAAAAAGGCAAGAATAACTTGATTACTACCAATATGACTAAAAATCAAATCTTCGCCAATAAATGTTGAAGTGATTGGAAATCCAGTAATTCCAAGTGTTGCCAACAAGAAAAAGAAAGCAAATTTTGGATGTTCGTAAACATGTCCTAAATATTGACTAATTAAAATCCGCATTTCTATTTTTTTCAGCTGAAGCAAAGCAATATAACCTATGCCTCCTGCCAGAATAATTCCTGCTAAATAAAAGGCAATCTCGCTTACGCTAACTTTGTCATTAAACACAATGGCTAAAGCAATCCAAAAATGATTTAATACGATTAATATCCAGGCTAGAAACGGACTTTTTCGTTCTGAAAAGGATTTAAAAACAAATACCAATCCAATAAACGCGAAGACTTCAGGTAAAACCGAAATAAGTTGTTGTGGCAAATCTACTTTGAATTTATAAGCTAAAAAGCCCAATACAAAAAGCGGAATAAAAAAGGAATACACTCTTTTGATATCTAAAAAATCTAATAACTTTCCGATTGTTTTTAAGGGTTTCCAAAGTACCAAATTCAAGAAGCCTTCCAAATTAAATTCCTTTAAAGCAAGAATATACAAAGAGTTTTCAATTCGTTTTGGAAAAAATAAATTAGCTTTTTTACTTTTTGGCTGGAAATTGTAAAATTGGTCTCGAATCAAATAACTCACCACAGATGGCGAAACTAACAGTTGGTACGTTCTTAAAAATGCATTTCCTGCAAAGTGAATTAAAGCCAACGTTTCAAATCCTAATGCAATTTCGATGAAAATAATACCAATTTGAGATATGGAACTATAAGCGACCTGACTTTTTACCGAAGATTGAACTCTCGCCATTAATGATGCAGCAATACTGGTTGTAAATCCCATTAAACCAATAGCAATTCGCATAGTGGTTTGATGTTCCCAAAATGGATAGGTTCTTAACATTAAGAAAACGCCTAAATGCACGGATAATGAACCATAGAAAATTGCACTTGATGGCGTTGGTCCTTCCATTGCTCTTGGCAACCATGATGAGAACGGAATTTGAGCCGATTTTGCCGCAGCCGCACAAGCCAAACAAAGTGCTATAAAAACACCAATAAATGAATGACTTTGTAAATGTTCGTTAACCAACTCATAATTATTCAACTTCATGAACGTAATATTTTCATGAAATAAATGATGGCTTGCCCACATGGTTAGTAGTAATCCGACATCGCCAATTCTGTAAATTGAAAACACTTTAAATGCGTTTTTTACTGGCAAATAACGTTCTCTATAAAATGCGATTAATAAAAATGATGAAATTCCGATGATTTCCCAACCAATAAATAAGGTTTCGAAATTACCTGCTAAAATGGCCAAATTATAACCAAAAAAGAAAAACAAAACGGTATTAAAAAAACGTTTATATCCTTTTTCTCTGTGCAAATAATAACGGCTATAAGTTGTTATCATTGAGGTTAACAAAGCCCCAACAAACAAATAAACCGCACCAATTTTATCAAAATAAAAATCTATAAAAAACTCATAATGATCTGTTTTTAAAAGTGTTATTTCTTTTAAATTCAAATCTTCTGAACCATTAAAAATCCAAAAACCGATAAACAATACCAATCCCAAAAATTGAATAAAAACCGTTCCGAAAGCAATTCCAGATATTAATTTTTCGTTTTTCTCTGGTAAAAAGATACTTACGACAAACCCTAAAAAAGGTACTAATAAAAAATATTGAAGTATATGTTCCATGATATTAAGCGTTTGTTAGAATTCCTACTGGAAGATTTTCCTTTGTTTTTTCAGCTAATGCTAACTCATTTTCAATAAGACTAGCTTTTTGAATTGGATGATATTCGATGAATTCTTCTTGTTCAAAAACAAAAATCTGTTTCGTTTCTGGATGAACAACCGCTAATCGTAACCACTCGTTTTTATACCATTCATAAGTAGCTGGGTTTTTTGAAATCGCTTTTTTAACTACTTCAGGATAATGCTCAACAACCGCTAATAATCGTATTGGATCATGGACTTCTATCATTTGACTGGGTAAACCTGGGCGCAAATCGCCATCAATTCCGTTGGCAACACCAATTAATCCCATTACGTTATGAGGTAATTTTGAACCTGCACCTAATTTTTGATTGTCTACTCTCGAAAAATAATATTCCAAATTAATTCCTCCAGCAACTGGCGCTACTTGACCCAGAATTACGGCTAAATAATCCCCCGAAGCATCAATTTGATAATCATAAGAATTTAAAAAAGAACGTCTGTCTAAAAATAATTGTTTCGACAAACTTCTTCTACCAACTACACACATGGCATTGGTAGCATGATTTAATTCTGGTCGAGGTTCAAATAAAGAAAAAGCTCTTTTTTTAACGTTTTCATGAATTTTTTCAATCGTTTCGGTCGAATCAATCGTATCAAATCTTCTGGAACGTTCTTTGGCGTTATTTGCTAAAGCTATTTCAAAGGTGATTGCATTTTCATGATGTAACTTTTTATTGACATCGTTCAAAATGTCTTCATCATAAAATGCAATTTCGTCGCGTGTAGTATCATGTAAAGCTGGTAAAAATTGAGTTTCTGCTGGAATATTAATTCCTCTCTCTTTCAATATATCCCTCACACTTGGATGATTAGCCGCATAAGATGCCACTTTTGCGTTTACCGAACTTGGTCTACCACAACAAGCACCACAATCGTAACCTGCATAATGTGTATTATTTACACTTGTTGCTCCATGACCTACCACATAAACAATTGGGGCGAAATTTTGTACCAAGCCAATGCTTTTTAGTAATCCTTCTATCCTATTTGCCATTTCTTCGATGGTAAAACCAACTTGCAAATCGTCAACTTTTTCATTGTTATTGTTTTCAATAACCAATTTTGATTTTTTATGCAAATGCTTGAAAGAAGCTGTAGTTGCTGGTGACATCGAAGGTTTGAAAATATTCAAAAACAACTTGAATGCCGAAGAAAACCCTAAAGTTTGACTAATTATGCAACCAAATAACAACGAATGAGATTGCTTGTGATAATGCAAATCTTTAGCTTGTTTTTTCTTCCTATGTTCTTCTTTAATTAAATATTTAGGCGTTACTGGTGCAGGACATAATTTTGTGTGAAATTTTCCACCAACAGGCTGAAAATAAAATTCAAAATTAAAAAAAGCTGCTGTTCCAAAAGTTACTGCTTGTTTGTCGATATGTTCGATATGTCTTCTAAACGAACATTCTCTATCGTCCATACAAAACATTCCTTGAAAACTTGGTTTCTCGGCAATAGTAATCTCGTTTACTTCTTTTACTCCAGATAATACCTCATCATAAAAGCTAAATTCAAAAGCTTGTTGCCAAAGTGATAATACATCAAATAGCTCGTTATATTTTATAGCATCAAACAAATGATATTCTTCTGCTCTGACCTTAAGACCTAGTGGCGACCAGTTACTATTGAATTTTTTATCTAAAACATCAATCTCTAATAGTAATTCAAATTGTACTAGTTCTTCAAAAGTAATGGGTTTGCTATCTAAAAGTGAACTTGGGTTGGATTCAATAGTAGCAATCATGCCACTCCATCCTGGGTGAGAAAATTGTTGATCAAACAAATAATGTTCGTACAATTCTTCTTTTCCTACAACAATTTCTAACAATTGTGTTATTGAAGCCTTATTGAATAGCAATTCTTTTACTCGTTTTGAAGTAAAAATTCCAGTTGCTGCATTTTTTTCTAAAGCAATTATTGAGTTAAGAAAACCATTCTCGTTTTCAGGAAAAGTCCACATGGCAATTCCCTGGTCTAAATAGCTACACAAAACTCTAAACAACAAACTATGTGTTGATTTCTCAAGATTTATAGCATATTCTTTTTTCCAATTGGCGCGTAAATTTCCTATTCTTGATTGAACGGATTCATCATACGATTGATGTAATAATTTATGCTTCCAAGATTCTATATTTTCAATTCCTTTATTTTTCGAAATAATATAGTCTAAAACGTTTTCCTTAATCTCATTTTTAGCAAATCTGCTTCTAAACTCTACCAAAGAAAGATAAGTTTTATAACCAAAAATTGTATTGGCTTTTGCTAAAGCTTCGTGAAACTCTTTATGTTGAAATGCGTGTAATGTATTGTGATGCACAAAGTCTTTCAACGGATTTTGTGCTGGTAAATAATGGGTTAAGTGATGAAGCACTTTGTGTTCATCAAAACCAACATTTTGTGTTTTCATTTTATAATGAAATTGAATTAATACAAATAAATCATTGATTTCAAAGGGTTTGAAATCTAAAAAAAACAATTATCGTATTAAGACAAATGAAATTTCCAATTACAATATAAATCGTAAAGTGGAATTATTTTTTTTGAGTAAAAATTAGAAAATTCTTGAAATTGAACTTTCTTTTCTTTAAGTGTTAAATTGAAATTATAGGTAGTGTTTTCAAATCCAAACCATTCAATATCGGTTTCAATTTCAGGTTCTAATTCAATTATAATAATTTCACCTTCTTCAAAACTTGAATGTGTAACCTTGGTAATTTCTTTGTTTTTATGCTCTTGTGAAAACTTAGAATACGAAAATTCTGGAATCGAATTTAAATTTTGACCAATACCAAAAACCCACATTGATATTGCGAGTAATGGAAAAATAAAAAATAGTCGTTTACTATTACTCAAAATTGGTTTCACTTTCTACCTAAAAGAAAGTACAAATGTATAGTATATTTTGATTCAGCAATTTAAATTACAAATAATTTTAACAAAAAATCCGATTAGAAATTTCTAATCGGATTTTTTGTTACTCTATTCTTTCGTAGTTACAACAACCATGAAGTTTATCATAATCTTCATCTTTTGCTTTTACAAATTCGGTGTCGTGACCCACAGCAGCAATTGCTTTTGCTACATCTACGGCTGAACATTTTGTTTCATCAATAATCAAATGAATATCTCCATGATCAGCGTGCCATTCTGCACTTTTTACTCCTTTTACAGAAAAAGCAGCCTTTTCAACACGTTTTTCACACATTTCACAATTTCCTGCTACTTTGAATTCCACTTTTTTGTTTTTGCTTTTCTTTTCTTGAGCTACCATTGTTAGCGAAAAAAGACTCGATATAATTATTACTACTATTTTTTTCATTTTATTTTCAGTTTAATTAATGATTATGTTGTTCGCCTTCGATGTGAATGTGGTCATCTTGGTCTTTTTTCTTTTCTTTAATTTTAAATCGCAATCCAGCATAATACATAGAACCAAAAGTGGGTCCGTATATCATACTACTATCAAAATAAGTACCAAAAGGGTTTTCATTTTGAATAATTCCGTTGGTTTGTTTGTAATTCGTCATATTTTCTCCTCCAACATACACTTCAAAAACGCTTGAAAACGTTCTAGTAATTTGAGCATTTAATGTTCCGAAAGCTGGTGCATATTCATCCAAACGATATTGCGTAGGATTTGATTGTGTATAAGGTAAACGTTGCCCTCCTAACCAATTGTAAGTTAAATCAAACTTCCATTGTTGTCCTTTGTCTTTAATATGTGTTTCATAAGCTAAATTTCCAAAAACTCGGTGTTTTGCTTGCAATGCCTTTTCCAATTGTCCTCTTGTGAATTGCGTTTGCACGTCGTAATATTTGTAAGCTGTTTTAAAAGTCAAATGCGTCATCAAATCAATAGAAAATTCCGCTTGAAATGAATTAGCAAAACTATTCCCATCTAAATTATAAAATAAAACATCTTGCGGAGAAGCATCAACATCAACCACCGCTTGATTCTGGAAATCCGTTCTATAATAATCTAAAATTACTTCGGCATCTTTTCCTGCTAATTTGAATTTTTGGATAAAACTTAAACCGTAATTCCATGCAATTTCTGGGTTTAATCCGTATAATTTTCCATCCGTATTCAAGATTGAGAAATTTCTGTTAGATGCGAATAATTGTTGGTTTTCAGCAAAAATATTAGCAGCGCGTTTTCCTCTTCCTGCTGAAGCTCTAATTACGGCTTCTTTCCAAGGATTATAACGAAGATGCAATCTCGGCGTGATAAAAGTTCCTAAACGATTGTGATTGTCAACTCGTGCTCCAGCAATCAAACTGAAATTATCGGTATTGTCATAGGTATATTCAAAAAAAGCACCAACTGAGTTATCAATTCTTGAAAAATCACGGCTAAAATTCACCGCTACGAATTCGTTATAATCATCGTAAGTGAAGTTTAAACCCGTTGTAAATTTATTCTTAGTGTTATTGATAATCGAATTGAATAATAAATTCGAATAAAAACTTTTTTGATGAATATCATACTGATTTAACCCAAAATACGAATCTTGTTTGTGCGATTGAAACGAATTTTGAAATCCAAAACTTTGATAAGGCATTTCTGGAAAAACGTAACCTGTTTTGTTTGAAATTTCTATTTTTTCAGTATTAATTTCGCTTCCCCAAGCATTTGTTGTTAACTTATCAGTATCTGGATTGAAATCCATTTCTCCCGCTTGTTTTTCATCATTCATGTAGCGAACATTTAAAAAACTTACGATTCCATTTTCGGCATCGTTATATTGCCAACGGTTTAAAATATTGACTTGTTTTCCGATTGGACCATCTAAAAATCCATCATCATTCATATCATTTTTCCCAACACGTGTATTTCCGTGTAAAAACAAAGTCGAACTCAATTTATCAGAAAATTTGTTATTGAAATGTGTGTTAATTTCATAACGTTCATCCTGCGAAGCATACGCATTTAAGAAAAACGGAATGTCATTAGAAGGTTTCAAAACTTCATAATTAATTTGGCCTGAAATACTTTCGTAACCATTAATTACGCTTCCTGCACCTTTGGTAATTTGAATACTTTCTACCCAAGTTCCCGGCACAAAAGACAATCCGTAAGCTTGCGAAGCGCCACGAACAGAAGGAATATTTTCTTCCGCTATTAAAATATATGGACTTGTTAATCCTAACATTTTAATCTGACGATTTCCTGTTACAGCATCCGAAAAATTAACATCGATGGATGGGTTTGTACTAAAACTTTCAGACAAATTACAACAAGCCGCTTTAAGCAACTCTTTTTGCCCCATTACTTGGACATTTTGAACTTTGTATAAGGAATGTTCTGTTCCTTTTTTGGTTTTAGAAACCACGACTTCTTTTAAGGTATTTACTTCTTTTAATACAACAGAAATCGTAGTTGAAGTAATTTCTATTTTTTTAGTTTCAAATCCAATGTAACTGATTACTAAAAAAGTAGTTTCGGGAGATTTTTTTATGGTAAAATTCCCATTTTCATCTGTTGTAGTTCCAATTGCAGTATTGAACCAAAACACATTAGCACCTAATAAAGGTTGATTATTTTCGTCTGTTACTATTCCTTTTATGGTTTCTTGAGAATAAATAAATTGAGAAACAAAGAATAGCAAAAACGCTATATTTTTAAACATAATAAGATTATTTATTGTTATTAATTCTTTGATTTACAGAATAAAAAACAATAAAATTATGCGTAAAAAACCAATTGACAGTAAAGTTTGTAGAGTGGCGGCGCATGAGAATCGCAGTAAAAAGCCACTTCATTTGAAACGATATTATCTGATTCAAATGCAACAAAATTTGGTTTCCAATCAGCAACAAAAACAGTTGGTTCTAAATCTAATTGAAGGGTTTTAACCAATATATCATCGGTCTTTTTTTCAACTTTGATTAGTTTGTTGGAACAACAAGAATCGTGAGAATCTGCTGTAGCACAACATGATTTTATATCTTCAACACAAGGTTTGTCTTCTTGATATTGAAAAGAAACCGATGCAATTTCATCTTTACAATAATGCACAGCAAAACTCAACCCTAAATTGGCAAGCAATACTAAGGAAGCTAATACAATACTTATGTGTTTTCTGAAATTCATCGAAGCAAAAATAGGAAATTGAATTTTAATTTGCGTTAATTTTATTCTAAATTTCAATCACTTGTCCTAAAAATGGCACTTGAGCTTCAAAACCATATTGTTCTTGTACTTTTAATCGCAATTCATCAGCGGCTTCATTTTCGCCATGAACTAAGAATACTTTTTTAGGTTTGGTTTCCAATTCGGATAACCAATTCAGTAAATCTTTTTGGTCACCATGAGCGGATAAACTTTCGATTATCATAATATTTGCTTGCACTGGATAATATTTCCCGTAAATTTTAATTTCTTGTGCGCCTTCTAATAATTTTCTACCGCGAGTTCCCTCAGCTTGATAACCTACCAATGTTACAGTAGTTTCTGGTTTATCGATTAATCTTTCCAAATACGACAAAACCCTTCCTCCTGTAATCATTCCACTTGCTGCGATGACTACTTTGGGTTGTTTATCGTAAACGGCATTCATGCTGTCTTTATAATCGGAGATTAGCGTAAAAACTTTGCACATTTCGTCGCAATCTTCAAAGGAAAGTTTGTGCCAAGTGCGATTGTCTTTAAAAACATCTAAAACGCTAATTCCCATTGGTGTATCGATGATGTAAGGCATATTTGGAATACGTTCTTCTTTTTTTAATTGCCAAATTAAATACATCATAGTTTGCACACGTTCTACCGCAAAACTTGGAATTATAACTGTTCCGCCTTTGTTGAATGTATTATTGATGATGGTTTCCAATTCAAACAAAGCGTCGGTTTGTGGATGAAGACGATTTCCGTAGGTACTTTCTAAGAAAACATAATCTGCTTTTTTCGGTTTTTGAGGTGGAAACATTAGTACGTCATCGTCTTGACCGATGTCGCCAGAGAAAACCAAAACTTTTCCATCGATAGTTAATTCAATTGAACAAGCGCCTAAAATGTGACTCGCATAAAAGAATTTGAATGAAATATCATCATCTAATTTCACATCTAAATCTTTATCTACCACTCGAAACTTCGGAATTACAGCATCTACTTCGGATTCTGTATATAAAGGTTCGGCCGGATTGTGTTTTGAGAAATGTTCTTCATTCGCTTTTTTAGCTTCTTCTTCCTGAATTTTTGCACTATCATATAAAATCAATCGTGAAATTTCTTTCGTTGGTCTTGTACAGAAAATTTTTCCATTGAAACCTTCGTTAACCAGTTTTGGCAACCAACCACAATGATCTAAATGTCCGTGAGTAAGCAATACAAAATCAATCGTTTCAGGTAAAATGGAAAGTGGCTCTCGATTTAATTCGCGCAATGATTTTATTCCTTGAAACATTCCGCAATCAATCAAAATTCGAAGATTATTGTGTTCGATTAACGTTTTGGAACCTGTAACAGTTCCTGCTCCTCCTAAAAAATGAATTTTCATGATTTTTGCTTTAATTTGTTAATTGATTCGCTTCTTTTAAAACATTTATAGTTCGATTATGACTTAACTCGATGGTTTTTAAATAATCGGGATTCTGAATTAAATCTTTAATGGTAATACAATCTAAAATCAACAATTGGTCTTTTTCTGCTTTGGTTAGAGTGGTTAAACAAGTTACTGGATAAACTCGAAAACGATCAACCAAATCTTTGATTCCGTTTTTTTGAGGATAATCCCAACTCAACATGCTCAAACCCGAACATTCTCCAAACTGAATAGCATCAGTGGTAAACTTGTTGTTGGTTACAATGATACATTTTGAAATACTTCGCTTCGCCGAAAACAAATCGTACTTTTTATCTTTCAAATCATTAAATCGAGAGAGGATATACATTGGAACTTTTACATCACTTTTTGCATCTTGACCGGAATGAAATTTGCATTCAATCATGGAAACTATATCGTTTTTGAGAAGTAAAACATCAATTTCATGAGAAATACATTTCCCATTTAGTGTAATGCTAACTTTAGTTTGAAAACCTTGTTCTTTCATGACTTTAGCAATAAATTTCTCAAAGAAAAATCCAGCAGGACCAAGTCCTAACAAGGCAGTTCTTAGATTGTATCGAGCGGCATGAACATTAGAAATGTTTTTTAGTAATTGATAAGCACGTTTATAAATTCTTTTCGAGGAAATGCCCTCATACATTTCGCTTTCAATTTCCTTAACAATGGTTTCTGCCACAGCTTGGTCGGCTCCTGATTTTCGGAGTGAATTAATTAGTTTCTGTTCATCGTAATGAACTAATTCACCTGAGTATTTTGTAACTTTCATAATCAAAAAGATTATTACATAAAGATACAAAAAATTAGCGAGTTAACTGCTGATAATAAAAAGCCGGAATAAAAAGCACTAAAAATAAAGGCTGGATTAAAAATCGTCTCAAATAAAACAAAACCAAATAATCTGGTTGTTCCAAAAAATGCAATGTTCCAAAAAATAAAATCATTAGTATTACAAACAAAACAATAAATAACATTGCTGAAAATTTGACCAATTGCAATTGTTTAAAAAGCAGATAAATAATTCCTAAAGAAAGAAACATATTCAATGCATAACGAAATAAAAGCCCAATTACTAGTTTTGTAGTATCAAAAACAGGTAATGGTTTGTTTTGATAATCATATTTGAAAAATTGCAAAAAAGGATCGTAAAAAAGTTGGTCTTCAAAAGCACGAATTAACACCAATCCTAAAACAGATAAAATTAGAAGCAGAACACTTTTCTTGTTTTTACGAATTTCTTTTAGCATAGCCTGAAAATTTGGTTACCCACAAAATCCATAAAAGAAAAACAACCCCGTAAATGAATAATGGAAAAATAGTTCCATGCAAAATTTCTTCATATTCTGGGTAATAATATAGTGCAAAAGACAATAATGCAATTCTAATAATATTCAAAATATGAATTAAAATAACTCCAGAAACAATGTACAAACCTGTTTTCTTCCATTGGGTAGAAAATGCAAAAATAAAAGCCGCAAACAAAATCATCACACTTATTGCATTACAACCTTCAATTACACGAGCAACATACTTATCTTTATAAAAAATCTTTATTGAAGGTTCAAAATCATGCGGAAATGATCTTGTATTATCAACAAAAAAACTCATCAATTTTTTTGTCTGGTTAGCAACAACTTCTGTAAAATAATCCACTTCGTTATTTACGACATCATATTGATTTAAATACATTTTATACATAAAAGTAAAAAATACGTAAAACAATAGAAACTTTGATAAAAAAGTAAAGAAGGGTTTATATTGTAAAAAATTGTTTCTCAAAATGTGTATTTTTAACAAAAATATAGATTTTTTAATACGAAGGAATAAATACTTTTGTAAAAAAAATAAAAAAATGACTTTTGAAAATTTAAAACCACTAGTTGCTGCCATTGTTGCTAAAGAAAACACTACAAGAGATGAAAAGCTTTTAGCTATTTGTCAATTATTAACAAATTCTATCGAATATTATAATTGGGTGGGGTATTATTTTGCCAATCATGACACACAAACATTGCATTTAGGCCCTTATGTTGGTGCTGAAACTGATCATACTGTGATTCCGTTTGGAAAAGGAATTTGCGGGCAAGTTGCTTTATCAAACAATAATTTTGTGGTTCCTGATGTTGCCGCACAAGACAATTATATCGCTTGTAGTTTTACAGTGAAATCTGAAATTGTAGTTCCATTGTTTGTAAATGGGGTTAATATCGGTCAAATTGATATTGATTCGCATGTTTTAGACCCTTTTACAGCAGCAGATGAGCGCTTTTTAGAATTTGTAAATCAAGAAGTTTCAAAATTATTTTAATCACTCAATAACATCTCACTCTTTTTAATATATTTGTCTGATTTTTAACAGAGTTAGATTTACATATTTTATGCAGTTTGGTGTACAAAGTTTAGAACTTCCTTTTTTTGCTAATCTTTTAATTTTATTAGTCTTAGCGAGACTTTTTGGCGAAATAATGGAGCGTTTTAAGCAACCCGCTATGATTGGAGAAATTTTAGCAGGTGTTTTACTTGGACCAACTATTTTAAATTTTATCCACAGAACCGAGGAGCTAAAAGTTATTTCGGAGTTAGGCGTATTTTTATTGGTTATTATTGCTGGATTAGAAATTCATTTAGATGAAATTGTTAAATCCATGAAAGGAAGAAATATTGTCATTTCAATACTTGCCTTTTTTATCCCAATTATTTCTGGTTACTTAGTAGGAAGTTATTTTGGACAGGATGTAATGTCTACTATTTTTATTGGACTCTGTGTAGCAATTACGGCTTTGCCAGTAAGCATTCGGATTTTAATGGATTTAGGAAAACTAAATTCGCCTGTAGGTCAAAAAATTATTTCGGTAGCCATTTTTGATGATGTAATTGCTTTAACAATTTTAGGAATTTTATTAGACATTAAAGATGTTGAACCTACTTTTGCAAACATTACAAAAGCAACGCTTATTACTATATTAAAATTAAGTTGCTTTTTAATCTTGGTAATTGCAACCTATAAATTAATTAAAAAATTATCTCGCGAAGAAAACTTCATCGAGAACAAGTTGAATAAAATATTAGAAGTATTAAAAGGTAAAGAATCTTTATTTGCTGTTTTCTTTGTCTTTATTTTGATTTTTGCAACAATTACAGAAAGTATAGGACTTCATTTTATCATTGGATCATTTTTTGCTTCGATGCTAATTTCTAAAGAATTGGTTGGCGAAAAACATTTAAACACATTTCACAATACCACAAATAGTATGGCAATGGGATTCTTAGCTCCAATTTTCTTTGCAGGAATAGGATTGGAATTTCAGTTTTCATCTATTCAAAATTATCCTTTATTATTTGCCATAATTGCCGTTTCATTCTTATCGAAAATTATTGGTGGATATGTTGGTGGTCGATTTGCCCGTCTAAACCACAATGTATCACTTGCACTTGGATTTGGTTTAAATGCAAGAGGAATCATGGAATTAGTAATCGCTAACATTGCTTACAAAGCAGGAATTATCAATACCGAAATTTTCTCGATGTTAGTTATTATGGGGCTTATTACCACATTAGCAACTCCGTTTTTATTAAAAAGAGCCTTTAAATCGATTGATAAAACTGCTTAGTTTTAAAATTAAGAAAAATAATTCATAATTTATAATTCATAATTCACAATTATTCCTATCTTTGCACCCGAATTGCAACCATACAATTCATACATAAAAATCATTTAAAATAATATTGGCATGTACTTGACAAAAGAAACTAAAGCTGAAATCTTCGCTAAACACGGAGGAAAAGCTGAAAACACTGGATCTGCTGAAGGGCAAATCGCATTATTTACATTTAGAATTTCTCACTTAACTGAGCACTTGAAAAAAAATCGTCATGATTTTAACACTGAGCGTTCGTTAGTCCTTTTAGTAGGTAAAAGAAGAAGTCTTCTTGACTACTTAAAAAAGAAAGATATCAACAGATATCGTGAGATTATTAAAGAATTAGGTATTAGAAAATAATCAACTAAAGGGGCTTTGTGCCCCTTTTTGTTTTATTTATATTGACAGAAAAAGTTTGGTTTTTCATTGGGTTACAAACAACTACACACACAACAACAACACAACTACCCATTGTTTAATTAAGAATTAAAATTTTATGATTCCAAAAGTATTCCAAGAAGTTATCGATTTAGGTGACGGAAGAAGCATCACAATCGAAACTGGAAAATTAGCCAAACAAGCAGATGGATCTGTTGTTGTTCGTATGGGCGATGCCATGTTATTAGCAACAGCAGTTTCTGCAAGAACATCAAATCCTGGTGTTGATTTTTTACCGTTAACGGTTGATTATCGTGAAAAATTTGCAGCAGCAGGTCGTTTTCCTGGTGGTTTCTTCAAAAGAGAAGCTCGTCCAAGCGACAGCGAAGTATTAACAATGAGATTAGTAGACCGTGTATTGCGTCCACTTTTCCCAGACGATTACCATGCTGAAACACAAGTAATGATTCAATTAATGTCGCACGACGAAAACGTTATGCCAGATGCATTAGCTGGATTAGCGGCTTCAGCTGCATTAGCAGTTTCAGACATTCCTTTTTATAACTTAATTTCTGAAGTTCGTGTAGCACGTATCGACGGAAAATTCGTTATCAATCCAAGCAGAGAAGAATTAGCACAATCAGACATCGATATGATGATTGGTGCTTCTATGGATTCTGTTGCCATGGTAGAAGGAGAAATGAAAGAAATTTCAGAAGCAGAAATGGTAGAAGCTATCAAATTTGCTCACGAAGCTATCAAAATTCAAATTCAAGCACAAGAGCGTTTAAGAGCCGCTATTGGTTCTCCTGCTTACAGAGAATATGAAGGTGAAAAAGAAGATGAAGCTATTTATAAAAAAGTAAAAGCAGCTGCATACGACAAATGTTATGCAATTGCTCAAGAAGCTTCAGGAAAAAGTGAAAGAGGCGAAAAATTCGCAGCTGTAAAAGAAGAAGTAAAAGCTTTATTTACAGAAGAAGAATTAGCTGAAAACGGAGATTTAGTAGGGAAATATTTCTACAAAACTAACAAAGAAGCTGTTCGTAATGTAATCTTAGAAAAAGGGTTGCGTTTAGACGGAAGAAAAACAACTGAAATCAGACCAATTTGGTGTGAAACAGATTATTTACCTTCTGTTCATGGTTCGGCTTTATTTACACGTGGAGAAACTCAAGCTTTAGCTACAGTAACTTTAGGAACTTCAAGAGAAGCTAACCAAATAGATTCTCCATCAGAACAAGGTGAAGAAAAATTTTATTTACATTATAACTTCCCTCCTTTCTCAACTGGTGAAGCAAAACCTTTAAGAGGAACTTCAAGAAGAGAAGTAGGTCACGGAAACTTAGCTCAAAGAGCGTTAAAAAACATGATTCCTGCTGATTGTCCATATACAATTCGTATCGTTTCTGAAGTATTAGAATCTAACGGTTCTTCTTCAATGGCAACGGTTTGCGCTGGTACAATGGCGTTAATGGATGCTGGAGTTCAAATGGTAAAACCAGTATCTGGTATTGCTATGGGATTAATTACTGATGGTGAAAAATTTGCTGTATTGTCTGATATTTTAGGAGATGAAGATCACTTAGGAGATATGGACTTTAAAGTAACTGGAACAGCTGACGGTATTACAGCATGTCAAATGGACATCAAAATTGATGGTTTACGTTATGACATCATGGAACAAGCTTTAGGTCAAGCAAGAGATGGTCGTATGCATATTTTAGGAAAAATCACTGAAACTATTGCAACTCCAAGAGCTGAAGTAAAACCAAAAGCACCAAAAATTATTACAAGAACAATCCCTGGAGCTTTCATTGGAGCGTTAATTGGACCTGGTGGAAAAGTAATTCAAGAATTACAAAAAGCTACTGGAACAACTATCGTAATTAATGAAGTAGATGAGCAAGGTGTAGTTGAAATTTTAGGAACTAATCCTGATGGTATTGCTGCAGTATTAGCTAAAATTGATTCTATCATTTTCAAACCAGTAATGGGAGAAGCTTACGAAGTAAAAGTAATTAAAATGTTAGATTTTGGAGCCGTTGTAGAATATACACAAGCGCCAGGAAATGAAGTTTTATTACACGTATCTGAATTGGCTTGGGAAAGAACAGAAAATGTTACTGACGTCGTAAACATGGGGGATGTATTTATGGTAAAATACTTAGGAGTTGATCCTAAAACTAGAAAAGAAAAAGTTTCTAGAAAAGCACTTTTACCTAGACCTCCAAGAGAAGAAAGACCTATTGAAAAAAAGGATACCCCACAGGGTTAATATTTTATTATTAATTCATATAAAAACTCCAATTCAAAATTTGAATTGGAGTTTTTTTTTACGACAAAAATGTTAAAATTACTGTAAGAATAATTTTAACTTTTTCATTAACAAAAAAGAGTTAACTTGCTTAAAATTTTAAAAAAGAATGAAAAAAACAATTATCTCTATTTTATTTTTTACCTACTTCATATTTTTCAGTTTTTTGTCTTATTCTCAAAAAAATATTGAATCCTATTTTGATGAAATTTTAAGAAAAGAAAATTTAACAATTAGCAATGGTAAATTATTTGTAAATAATTACAAGACAACAGAAACTGACCAATTTTACAATAACAAATATTTATCTGAAACTCTTTCCTATAAAAACGAAACCTATAGAAATATTAATTTAAAATACGATATTTTTAGAGATATATTAATATTTAAACCTTATGGGGAATCAGAAAACTTTGGTGTTGAACTAATAACTAAGAACGTAGATTCATTTACTATAAAAAACAAACAGTTTGTTAATTTGGGAAATCGCACAAAAGATAGTATAGAATTTATAAAAGGTTTCTTTGAAGAAAATTATAAAAGCGAAAAATTAAGTTTCTATATCAAACACAAAAAAGAAACTAAAGAATTTATTAACAATCAAAGAATCTTTAATAGCTTTTTAAATTACAACAAATATGTGCTTTCATTTAACAATAATTATTATGAAATAAAAAGCGCAAAAGACTTAATGAAAATATTTCCAGACCTAAAAAATGACATCAAACAGTTTAACGATGAAAACAATTCATTATTAAAAGAAAACAAAGATGCTTTTTTTGAAAAAATGATAAAAAAAATAAGCGCATTAATTCAATAAATAAGACTTTAAAATGAAATTAAAATTTATACTATTATTGCTTTTTTGCTCTTGTTCCATTTTTTCACAAGAAGAAAAAATTAAAATAGAATTTAATGATTTAACAATTCAACAATGCATTCAAGAAATTGAAAGTAAAACAAATTATTTTTTCTATTTTAAAAATGAATGGATTAGTTCTAACAATAAAATAAAAATAGCAATTGAATCTGCCACAATTGACGAAGTTCTAACTTCAATTTTTAAAGAAACAGATATTAATTTCTTAATAAGTGGAAAAAAAGTAATTCTTTCAAAAAACAATGTAATTCACAATAAAGTCTCGTCTTCTTTTTTAAATAAAGAAAATGAGATAAATAAAAATAATGAAGAAGTTACTCCAGAATTATTTTTTGCAAAAAATAATGTTGCTGAAAATAGTGAAGAAAACAAATCGCTTAAAATCATTGGAAAAGAATCCAAAGAAAAAAAAGGAACACTTTATGAAATTAATGGTCTTGTAAGTAATAAAATTAGTGGAGAGCCAATTGCTAATGCAGTAATTAGAATACCTCAAAAAAATATTGTAATAACCACCGATAACAACGGCTTTTACAAAGTAAAATTACCTTATGGAAAATATTCTGTTGAGATTGTTTCAATGGGATATAAAAAAACTAGACACAATATAATGGTTTTTAATAATGGCATAGTTGACTTTACTATCAATGAATCAATCACGGAATTAAATGAAATAATTGTAGAAGCAAAAAGCGATAAAAATATTAAAAACACGACTACTGGGGTAACTTCTTTTAATATGGAAGAAGTTAAAAATGTTCCTATGGTACTTGGAGAACGTGACATTCTTAAAGTTGCAACTACTTTACCAGGAATAAAAACAACAGGTGAAGGATCCTCTGGCGTCAATGTTAGAGGTGGTAAAGAAGACCAAAATCTATTTTTATTAGATAATGCAACAATTTATAATCCAACACACTTTTTTGGCTTTTTTTCATCCATAAATCCATATGTAATCAATAATGCCGAAATTTACAAAGCCAGCATTCCTGTAGAATTTGGTGGCAGAATTGCCTCTGTATTTGATATTCAAACAAAAAAAGGCAATACAGAAAAAATTACTGGAGAAGGAGGAATTGGTCCTGTCACAAGTAATATTACTTTAAGCATTCCAATTGTTAAAAACAAATCAAGTTTATTAGTTGGAGGAAGAGCAACATATTCTGATTGGGTATTAAAATTAGTTGATAATGAAAAAATAAAAAATAGTGGCGCATCCTTTTATGATTTATTTTTAAAATACAATCACAAGATTACCCAAAAAACAGATATTGAAGCTATTGCATATTATAGTGATGATAAATTCAATCTAAGTATTGATTCCACATATAATTACAGCAATCGAGTTCTTGGATTTAAGATAAAACATTATTTCAACGAGAATAGCAATGCCGATCTAGGTATTACAAATTCTGAATATAAATTTAACATTGGTTATAACGGAAATAATTTAAACTCATTTGATTTTGATTACAAAGTCAATGAAACAAAATTGTTTTTTAAAGGTTCATATAATTTGAAGAAAAAACATAAAATTAGTTATGGGATTAATTCAACACTTTACAATATCAATCCTGGAACATTTCAACCAAATGACGAAAATTCAATTTTAGCTTATAAATCAGTAAATAAAGAAAAAGGATTAGAAAATGCAGTGTTTTTATCAAACAACTTTACTTTAAACGACAAATTATCATTAACTGCTGGACTTCGTTTTTCAAATTTCCTTGCGCTTGGAGAAGGAACACAAAGACAATATAATGATAATGCACCAATTAATGATGAAAATGTAAACAACGTAATTGAGTACAAAAATAATGAAACAATAAAAACCTATAATGGTTTAGAATATAGGCTTGCATTAAGATATCTATTAAATGAAACGTTATCGTTAAAAATGAGCTATGATACTAATTATCAATATTTACATAAATTATCAACAAATACAACACAATCGCCAACAGATACGTGGAAACTTTCTGACTTAAATATAAAACCTACTTTTGGACAACAAGCAACAATAGGTTTGTACAAAAATTTTAAAGGCACACCATACGAAGTGAGTTTAGAAACTTACTATAAAAAATCATCAAACTTTTTAGATTATAAAACTGGAGCCGAACTTATTCTAAATGATTACATCGAAACTGAAGTTATTCAAGGTGAAGGAAAAGCATATGGAATTGAATTTTTATTAAAGAAAACAAGTGGTCGATTAAATGGTTGGCTAGGATACACTTATTCAAGAACTTTAGTAAAATTAGATAGTCAATTTCCTGAAGAAGTAGTAAATAATGGAAAATATTTTCCTGCAAACTTTGACAAACCTCATGATTTAAGTCTTATACTAAATTACAAATTCACAAAAAGATATAGTATTTCTTCAAACTTTATATATCAAACAGGACGACCAATAACATATCCTATTGGAAGTTATGAGTATGGTGGAGCGCAATACACATTATATAGTGATAGAAACCAATTTAGAATACCAGATTATTACAGATTAGATATTGGATTTAATATTGAAGGGAACCATAAAATAAAAAAACTAGCTCATAGTTTTTGGAACATCTCAATCTATAATGTATTAGGAAGAAACAATCCATATTCTATCTATTTTGTAACAGAAGATGGCAAAATAAAAGGATATAAAACAACTATATTTTCAATTCCAGTACCTACTATAACCTATAACTTTAAATTTTAGTTATGAAAAAAAATATTTCAATTAAATCCATTTTACAATTACTTATGATATTTTCAATAGTAAGTTGTACAGAGCCTTATGCTCTCCAATCAAATACTTATGAGAGTGCTTTAGTTGTAGAGGCAGTTCTAACAAATGAAGCAAAACAACATGAAGTAAAACTCACAAAAACCTATCGTCTTGAAGAAAATGAAAATGAAGTAGAAACTGGAGCCGTTGTAAAAATTTATGGCGATGATGGATCTGTTCAAGATTTTGAGGAAATTGACGGAATTTATAAATCAACAAATATTTTTCAAGCCATTGCAGGTGTTAAGTATAAATTAACCATCGAAACTTCAAATGGAAATAATTATGTTTCAAATCTTGAAACATTAACAACTGTTACGCCTCTTGAAGAAATTACTGCGTCTGCAGTAACAAATAACGGAGTGCGTGGTGTTGAAATTGCAGCTAACAGCTATGACCCTTTAAATACTTCAAAATATTATCGTTATACTTATGAAGAAACTTATAAAGTAATAGTCCCAAGATGGTCACCAAATAAATTAACATTTACAAGTGATAATGAAATAATTATATCTTTAAGAGATGATCCACAAACAAGAACTTGTTACACCACAAATAAATCAAATAATATCATTCTTGCATCAACAATTGAAATGACTGAAGATCGAGTAACAAATTTTCCTGTAAAATTTATACCTCAAAATAACTATAGTATTGCTAATCGATACAGCATACTGGTTAAACAGTATGTTGAAAGTTTTAATTCGTACAATTTTTACAGAATCTTAAAAAGTTTTTCAAACTCAGAAAACGTATTGTCTCAAATTCAACCAGGATTTATTTATGGCAATATACAATGTACAAACAATCCAAATGAAAAAGTAATTGGAATTTTTAATGTTGCTTCGGTTTCATCAAAAAGAATATTTTTTAATTATGAAGAAATATTTCCAGGTGAATTATTCCCAGATTATTTAGACACCTGTGATATAAAAGAATTTGACAGCAGTTGCTTTGGTCCAAGTTGTGCCGCAAATGGCTTCTATTCATTAAAATCTAATTACATGTCTGGTAAATTAGTATATTATGCAAGCGAAGGAGTTATTTTTAAAATGGTAAAACCAGTATGTGGAGATTGCACAACTTTTTCATCTAACGTAATACCAGCTTTTTGGGAATGAGAAAATTTATATATTTAATAATAGCTGTTTTTACATTTAACGCTATTGCTTTGTCTCAAGAAAATAGTTTTCCTACAGAATCTATTTATATTCATACAAATTCAGAAACTTTTATATCTGGCGAATCATTATTATACAAAGTATACTGTTTTGAAAACTCAAACAACAATTTAAGCAAAATCAGTAAAATTGCCTATGTTGAACTTTTCAATAGTAAAGGAATTAGCTTAACACGAAACAAAATTGAGCTAACAGATGGAATTGGAAACAATGAAATCTTTATTTCAACAAATTATGAAACTGGCAAATACAAACTTGTTGGTTATACAAGTTGGATGCAAAATAATTCTTCAAATAAATATTTTGAAACCGAAATTACCATCATTAATCCTTTCAAACCTTTTCAAAATAAAGAAGAAAAAAAATCATTTAACAAATTTCAAAAAAATAGCAAAAATGACTCAAATCATGATTTATTGCTATCGTTAAACAAAAAAACATTTTCTTCAAGAGAAAAGATAACATTACAAATAGAAAACAAAGAGTTAAAAAGCACTTCAAATAATTTTTCAATTTCGGTAAGAAAAATTGATAGCTTAAATTTTGATAATTCAAATAATGTGATTTCACAAAAATCTAGTGAAAAAATCAGTACAATTTCCTATTTACCTGAATTAAGAGGCGAATTATTATCTGGTAAGATTACAACTGAAAATCCAAGTAAAAAACTTGAAAATAATGATGTTGCACTTTCATTTACCGGCGAAAAATTTGATTTAAAAGTTTTCAGAACCAATTCTAACGGAACTTTTAATTTCATTTTGGATAAAAATATTACTAATAACAATGCATTTATACAAGTACTTGATGATGAATCAAACGATTATAAAATCATCTTAGATAATCCAACAACTACTAAATTAATTGGAACAAATACGAATGATGAAATTTACATTAATCCAAATTTTGTAAATCAAATTGAAGAAAGACTAATTTCATGCCAAATTCAAAACACATACGATACACAAGATATTTTTAAAAATGACAAAACTTTTTTTCCATTTTATAACCCAAATCAAACCGATTATATCTTAGACGATTATAAAAGGTTTCCATCATTTAAAGAAACTATAATTGAAATTATTCCTTCTGTTTATTTTAAACAAAATAAAGAACAATACAGCTTACACATTAGAGATTATGTTACAAGTGGCGATTCGTATGGAAAAGCTATGGTCTTAGTTGATGGCTTATTGATTCAGAACCTAAATGAACTATTTAATTACAACACAAAAAACATCTATAAAATTAGCGTTATAAACAAACCTTATGTTTATGGTTCAAGAATATTTAGTGGAGTAATTTCAATAATTACATTTGATAAAAATTATTCATTAATTCCAAAAGAAGTAACACCAATTACAATTGAAAGATATAGTACATCAACCAAATATAATCAACCAAATTATAACAACACTGATTTAGAAAGAATACCAGACTACAGATATCAATTATTGTGGAAGCCAAATTTAGAAATTAATAATGAAAATAAATCTATAGAATTCTATTCTTCTGACATTAAAGGTAATTTTGAAATAACATTAGAAGGCTTTACAGATAACGGTAAACACATAGTTCTAAAAGAATATTTTTCGGTTGAATAAATAAATTGATTTCGTTGAATTAGTTTTTTTCTAAACTTTTTGTAACTTTTTTGAAACCTCTTACGTATAACTACCAGAACTTTTAAAAAGTAAGGAGAAAATATAAATGAGACAACTTAAAATTACCAAGCAGGTTACCAATCGTGAAACTGCTTCCTTAGACAAATACCTACAAGAAATTGGAAAAGTTGACCTTATTACTGCTGATGAAGAAGTAGAATTAGCACAAAGAATTAAAGCCGGAGATCAACGCGCTTTAGAAAAATTAACAAAAGCTAATTTACGTTTCGTAGTTTCAGTAGCAAAACAATATCAAAATCAAGGACTTACACTTCCTGATTTAATTAACGAAGGAAATTTAGGATTAATTAAAGCTGCACAACGTTTTGATGAAACGCGTGGATTCAAATTCATTTCATATGCTGTATGGTGGATTCGTCAATCGATCCTTCAAGCTTTGGCAGAACAATCTCGTATCGTTCGTTTACCATTAAACAAAATTGGTTCTATCAATAAAATCAACAAAATGTATGCCTTATTAGAGCAATCTAATGAGCGCCCACCTTCTGCTGAAGAAATTGCAAAAGAATTAGATATGACTGTGAATGATGTAAAAGAGTCTATGAAAAACTCTGGTCGTCATTTATCAATGGATGCTCCTTTAGTGGAAGGAGAAGATTCTAACTTATACGACGTTTTACGTTCAGGTGAATCTCCAAATCCAGATAGAGAATTAATTCACGAATCATTACAAACTGAAATCGAAAGAGCATTAGAAACATTAACTCCAAGAGAGGCTGATGTAGTGCGTTTGTACTTTGGTTTAGGTGACCAACACCCAATGACTTTAGAAGAAATTGGAGAAACTTTCGATTTAACTCGTGAGCGTGTTCGTCAGATTAAAGAAAAAGCAATTAGAAGATTAAAACATACTTCTAGAAGTAAAATATTAAAAACTTATTTAGGCTAATCCCTAAATTATAGTAACAACAGTCTAAGACTGTTCGTTTTTTGATTGATGATTGAAACCTCGGCTGATTACCGAGGTTTTATTTTTTTTTTTAAAACTTCAAAATTCAACATTCCAAGTTGAATATTCAAAATTCAAAAAATAAAAGTTTATAATTTGTACATTTGCAAAAAGATTGAACATTCAATGTTGAACAAAGAATTTTGAAATCTGCAACAAACAACATAACTACAACATGAAAAACACACTTATTGCTCCATCAGTTCTTGCCGCTGATTTTGCTAATTTACAACGCGACATCGAAATGATTAATGCTAGTGAAGCGGATTGGTTTCACATCGACATTATGGATGGCGTTTTTGTTCCGAATATTTCTTTTGGAATGCCTGTTTTAGATGCGATAAACAAACACGCTAAAAAAACAATCGATGTTCACTTGATGATTGTTGATCCTGATAGATATATTACAACATTCAAAAAATTAGGTGCTGATGTTTTGACAGTTCATTACGAAGCTTGCACACATTTACACAGAACACTTCAAGCAATCAAAGCAGAAGGAATGAAGGCTGGAGTAGCTTTAAATCCTCATACAAATGTTGATTTATTAGAAGATGTTATTCAGTATATAGATTTGGTTTGTATTATGAGTGTAAATCCAGGTTTTGGAGGACAATCATTCATTGAAAACACTTATGCTAAAGTTGAAAAACTAAAAGCTCTAATTAATAAAAAAAATACGGCCACAATAATCGAAATTGACGGCGGTGTAACCAATAAAAACACAAAACAATTAGTTGATGCTGGTGCTGATGTATTAGTGGCTGGAAGTTATGTTTTTAATGCGCAAGACCCAATTGCAACCATTGCAGATTTAAAGCAAATAACAAAATAATTCAAAAAAGCCTAACATTTATCTGTTAGGCTTTTTTATTAATATTGATCAATTAAGTATTTTATTAAATCGGTTGTTGTGACTATCCCTACCAACAACTCTCCTTCACAAACAGGAAGCGCATGAAATTCTTTTTTAGCTAAAATCTCGGCTGCTTCCTTAATTGTAGTATCAGGAGAAATAGCAACTATTTTTTTTGCCATTACTTGCTCAACGGTAAACATATTATATACCGTAGTATCTACTACATCTTCGTCGTCGTCGATTGCATCTGCAAAGGAAATACGGAGTAAATCTGTATAACTCAACATCCCAACAATCTTATTGCTATAAACAACCGGAATGTGTCGTATATGATGCTTTTTGAATAGCATTTCAGCTTTAGTTAAATCATCTGATAAATTTAACTTTACTACATTTTTTGTCATTATTGTTGACACAGGAACCTTTTGTTTCATGACCTTGAATATTTATTGACATAAAGTTACTCAATATTCAAACATCAAAACATGATTTATGTCAGATATTCAACTCTTATTAGTTAATAAAATATCTTTCATTATAATTAATCATATGCTTAACCTTCAGAAATATAGAAGGAAATTTCAACTTAAACTCGTCTGGAGACTCAAAGAAATACTCTAATAAAACAGCAACAAATTCAAATTGATTTTCGTAAGCATAATCACGTAAAAATCCAGACTCAATTAGACGTTGCTTTACTTCTGGCTTTGAAACTACACGAAATAAATTCTGCAACGATTCGTTAAACAAAACAAAAGTTGCTTTATCACTTTTTAATGCATAAATATGAAAAGCATGGGTAAACTCATGTAATCCTAAATTCAAATTATCATTTGTAATATCAATTCCTTCTTTAAAATGCTTCCAAGAAAAAACAATGCATTCCATCCTTGGATTAAACTCTCCTTTGTGGTAATTATCATTTTGAGATGAATAATAAACATCAGGATAAACAACAATTCGTTTGAACAATGGATTTAAATATTCACGCATTCCAAAAGTTAACATTACATAGGTTGCCGATATAGTTACTTTCATTTCTTCGGTAATTTCTATATCTCTACCTTCAAAATTATAATGCAAAATTAACTTAGCTACTCTATGTTCGAAATATCTTTTATACTTAGGTTTTAATCGATTGTAAAAATGAAAATTTGTTGTTAAGATATGCTTTCGAGAATCATTTAACTTTAAAAAATTTACATTAGCAAACACCACTAAAGGTTTCTTATAATTACGCAGATAAACAATTTCTGTTATGTAAAAGGCAAAGGCAAAAAAGATAGCTATAAAAGGAGTCACCACAACAAACATAGCAATGTAATCAGCTAAAAATAATTCGTGTTCTATAGGTGGTGGATTCATTTATTTGGGACTATTTTACAAATAACGTAAAAATTATGTGTTTAAAAAAAATAAACGCCAAGAAATCTTGACGTTTATTTGTGACCTCGGCAGGGTTCGAACCTGCAACCCTCAGAGCCGAAATCTGATATTCTATCCAGTTGAACTACGAAGCCATTTTAGTGATTGGTGAATAGTAACTAGTGATTAGCTAATTACTATTCACTAGTTACTATTATACTAATAATTTCTTTACAATTCCTGAAATTACTTTTCCTTCTGCTTGTCCTCCTATTTGAGCTGAAGCTAATCCCATAACTTTTCCCATAGAAGCAATACCTGAAGCACCTGTTTCTGATATAATTTTAGCGATTACCGCTTCTACTTCTTCTTCTGATAACTGAGCTGGTAAAAACTTCTCAATTACGGCGATTTGAGCCAATTCTGGTTCAGCTAAATCAGGACGATTTTGTGTCGTGAAGATTTCAGCACTATCCTTACGCATTTTAACTAAGCGTTGTAACATTTTAATTTCTTGATCTTCTGACAAACCATCTCCTGCACCAGCTTCTGTTTTTGCTAAAATAATTGCCGATTTAATAGCTCTCAATGCTTCTAAAGCTACACTATCTTTTGCCTTCATGGCTTCTTTCATGTGATCCATGATTTTTGCTTCTAAACTCATATTGTATTTTTTATTTATTGTAGTTGATTTATGTCCAAACCCTAGAAACAGGTTTTACAAACATGGTGCAAATGTAATAAAAAAACCCGAAAATTGCTCTTCGGGTTTCTTAGGGTAGGTTAGTTTGTTGTAGATTTAATCCACATTATCATGAAGGAATGAATTGTTTGAACGCAATTGGATATCGTCGTTACTATCAGTTCCTAAAGACATTCTAGATTGATTACTAGCAGTGTTTGGTGTAGATGTTACATCAAAACCCATTCTTTTATACGCAGGAATTCTTTCAAACTCATCAATTTGCGAAGCGCTATTGTTGAATTTATGATTGAATTCTTTCATTTTTCTTTTACGTTCGTCGGCTCTAAGTTTTAATGTATCTTCGATTGACATTTCTAAAGGAGAAACCGCATCAAACTGAATGTTGTTTTCTAATTTTTCAACTTCTTTTTTCATGGTGAAGTTTAATTCTTCGTCAACAGGTTCAGCTACAATTTCTACTGGCTTAGAAGCTACTAATTCGTTTTCTTTCTCTAAATAATCTTCTAACGAATATTTGATAATTCCGTTTTGATTAACTTCAGTAACTGGAACAACGTTAATTGGATCTTTTACTTCCATGGCACGTGTTTCAGCAGATAAATCAAAAACAATAGTACTTTCTTTTACTTCTTCTTTTGTTGCGAATAAATCCAATGAAAAACTCACTTCTTCAGCTGCTACAACAAATTCTGGATCTTTTACTTCGATTTCTCTGATTTGAGGTGTAATGATTTCGAAAGTTGGCGCTACATTTGGGCTAACCACTTCAAAAGTTACATCGATATTCTTTAAAAACTCCGTTGTAGGAACTAAATCAATTACCGCTACTGGTGTATGAATTTCGAAAACTGGCTCTTCTACTTCTTCTTCCAAAGTAAAAATCACTTTTTGTTCTACTACTTCGTCACAAATAGGATTGATGATATCCGCTTTAATTTCTGTTTCTATTGGAGATTCGAAAATTGGCTCATTAACCGGAAGACTAGCAATTGTTTTATTCAACAATTCGTGAACAATTTTTTGTTCGTCTTCTAAAGAATGAATAATTTTCTTAGGCTCTGTATTAACGATTTCAGCTTGTTGCTCAATGTTAAAACCTGTAGCAATTACCGTTACCGAAATTGCTTCACCTAAAGCTTCTTCTTCACCAACACCCATAATGATGTTTGCGTTGTAACCTGCTTCAGATTGAATAAAATCATTGATTTCTCCGATTTCATCGATTGTAATTTCATTCGCTTCATCAGTTCCAGAAACGATTAACAACAATACGTTTTTAGCACCTGTAATCTTATTATCATTCAATAATGGAGAATCTAATGCGCTTGAAATCGCTTGTTTTGCTCTATCTGAACCAGCTGCTGTTGCAGAACCCATAATTGCTGTTCCGCTGTTTGACAACACGGTTTTAGCATCTTTAAGGTCGATATTTTGAGTATAGTGATGTGTAATAACTTCAGCAATTCCTCTTGACGCAGTAGCTAACACTTCGTCAGCCTTAGAGAAGCCAGCTTTGAAACCTAAGTTTCCGTATACTTCACGTAATTTATTATTATTTATAACCACTAAAGAATCTACTTGTTTACGTAAACGCTCTACTCCAGCTAACGCTTGCTCAGAGCGAACTTTCCCTTCAAATTGAAAAGGAATCGTAACAATACCTACTGTTAAAATGTCACGCTCTTTTGCCAATTGCGCAATTACAGGAGCTGCACCCGTTCCAGTTCCTCCACCCATTCCTGCAGTGATGAAAACCATTTTGGTGTTGCTGTCCAACATTTTCTCAATTTCGGCGATACTTTCTATTGCAGATTGTTGACCTACTTCAGGGTTTGCACCCGCACCTAATCCTTCGGTAAGGTTAACACCTAACTGAATTTTATTTGGTACTGGACTATTTTGCAATGCTTGAGAATCAGTATTACAAACTATAAAATCAACACCTTTAATGCCTTGTTTAAACATGTGGTTTATGGCATTACTACCTCCACCTCCAACGCCAATTACTTTAATTACGTTAGATTGGTTTTTAGGTAAATCGAATGAAATGTTTCCAAATTCTGACATAGTATCTCCTTTTATTCTGCGTTATCTAAAAATTCTTTAATCTTATCTATATACTTATCAAAAAACGAACGTTTGATTCTGTCATCTGTTGTTTCTTGTTTTGTGTTTTGAGTTGCTTTTGGCTCCTCTTTTTCTTCCTCAACAATTGGTTCTTCAACCACAACTTGAGGGCGAACTGCTACTGGTTCGTCTTTTTTCATTTCGACAAATGGTGTAGCACTTTTTGTATTGTTTCTAATACTATTCATTACTAAACCAACTGCTGTAGCATATAATGGACTTGACAATTCCTCGTCTGAATCCCCTGCTAAATGCTCGTTTGGATAACCAATTCTTGTATCCATTCCAGTAATGTATTCTACCAGTTGTTTGATGTGTTGCAATTGAGCACCACCACCTGTCAATACAATTCCAGCAATTAGTTTTTTCTTAGGATCTTCGTGTCCGTATAATTTTACTTCCGCATATACTTGCTCAATAATTTCCACAACTCTAGCGTGAATAATTTTTGACAAGTTTTTTAGCGAAATTTCTTTTGGCTCTCTGCCTCTTAAACCCGGAATAGAAACAATTTCATTGTCTTTATTTTCACCTGGCCAAGCTGAACCAAAACGAGTTTTTAATAACTCTGCTTGTTTTTCAATGATTGAACATCCTTCTTTAATATCTTCCGTTATCACGTTTCCTCCAAAAGGAATAACAGCTGTATGACGAATGATTCCATCTTTAAAAATGGCTAAATCGGTTGTTCCACCACCTATATCTATCAAAGCAACTCCTGCTTCTTTTTCTTCTTGACTCAATACTGCATCAGCCGAAGCTAACGGTTCTAATGTTAATCCAGATAATTCTAATCCGGCACTTTTGATACATCTTCCTAAATTACGAATCGAAGCCGCTTGCCCTACTACTACGTGGAAGCTAGATTCTAATCTTCCACCGTACATTCCGATAGGTTCTTTAATTTCGGCTTGACCGTCGATTTTAAATTCTTGTGGTAACACGTGAATAATTTCTTCACCTGGTAACATCGCTAATTTATGAACCTGACCAATCAATGCATCGATATCGGCATCTCCAATTACTTCTTCTGCATTTGGACGACTGATGTAATCGCTATGTTGAATACTTCTAATGTGTTGCCCAGCAATTCCTACCACAACATCATTAATTTTATAACCTGAATCATTTTCAGCCTCTGCAACTGCTTGCTGAATTGATTGTATGGTTTGTGTAATATTATTTACAACACCTCTATGAACACCTAAGCTTTTAGATTTTCCTACTCCTAGGATTTCCAGCTTACCGTATTCATTCTTCTTCCCTATCATTGCTACAATTTTAGTTGTACCAATGTCTAATCCTACTGCAATGTTGTCTTTGTTCATAACTCTAACTATTTCTTACAAACCACTTGTTGTGTAAACATAACGTTTACCTCTTTATAACTTTTAATCAATGTATCTTTTATAGCATGATGAAAAAACGCTTTATAATTCTTAAGCTTCTTTTCAACATTTATTGGTTTCCCAAATGCTATTTTATAATCATAACTTCTATTGGTTAACACCACATTTCCTGAAGCCATAACCTGTGCGCCAGTAATATTTTTACTTAAGAAATCATCTTTTTTGATTTCGTTAAATAAGAACAAAAACGGCTTGCAATTTTCTTCACTTATTTCGCCAGTAACTAGCGGAACTCGTGCTGAAAAATTCTCCGACAACGACATTCTATATCCTTTTGAATCAAGATAATAGCTTTCATTATCAGTAATAACTCTTACGATTGGGGTCTTTTGAGTAATACGCGTATTTAGAAGCCCGTCTATTGTTGAAAAAACTTGTGCTTTTTCAATCATCTCGTGATCATCGAGAACAGTTTCTAAAGTATTCAAATCTACTTTATCTTTTTGTATTCTTGATGTACCTCCCAAATTTTGTATTAACAAGTTATTAACCATTTCATGTGTTAAAAACATATTTTCATTCGACTCGAATTTGATGTCTATCTTACTGATTTTACGCTCACTATTCCTCTTTGAAGAGAAAGAATAAAGGAAAATCATTGTAAAAATGATTAACACCAAGCGAATAGTATGCCAATTAATTCTTTTCATGAAGCGCTTTTTTTAAATCTTTCACAAGCTCACCAATGTCGCCCGCACCAATAGTTACAAACACATCAGCATCTGAATTTTCAAAAGCCGTGAACAATTCGTCTTTACTCACTAATTTCTTATTTGGATTGTCAATTTTATTCAACAACCAAGTCGAATTTACACCTTCCATTGGCAACTCGCGAGCGGGATAAATTTCCAATAATAAAATCTCGTCGAATTGACTTAAACTTTCTGCAAAACCATCTACAAAATCTTTCGTTCTACTGAACAAATGTGGTTGAAAAGCTGCAATGATTTTTTTACCCGGATATAATTCTCGAACCGCTTGATGCACCGCGTTAATTTCAGTTGGATGATGTGCATAATCATCTATATACACTAATTTTTCTTCTCTAATTTGGAATGAAAAACGTCTTCTTACTCCTTTAAAACTTGCTAATGCTGCAATGATTTTTTCATTTGAAACACCATAAGATTTCGCCATGGCAAAAGCTAATAATGCGTTAGTCAAATTATGATGGCCAGGCAATCCAAATTTCACATTTTGAACAACTTCATTTGGTGTTTTTACATCAAACACATAAAATCCGTTTTCGATTCGGATGTTTTGTGCAGAAAAATCAGCATCGTTATTTACTCCGATTGTATTTCCTTCTAATGGTAATCCTTTAATCACGTATAAATTTTCACTAGACGTTTTGGCTGCGAATTCTCTGAATGATTCTTCAATACTTGCTGCATCGCCGTAAATATCTAAATGGTCCGCATCCATTGACGTTACACAAGAAACATTTGGATGTAAGTGCAAGAACGAACGATCAAATTCATCCGCTTCGACAACCGTTACTGTTTTTCCTGAACCAATTAAATTCGAATTATAGTTTTCAACAATTCCGCCTAAAAAAGCGGTAACATCTACGCCACTTTCATATAAAACGTGACCTAAAATACTAGAAGTTGTTGTTTTTCCATGCGTTCCTGCGACAGCGAAACAATAGGTGTCTTTGGTAATGATTCCTAAAACTTCAGCACGTTTTTTAATTGTAAATCCTCTTTCGATGAAATAATTCCATTCGGAATGTGAAACAGGAACCGCTGGTGTTACGATTACTAAGGTATTTTCAACGTAGAAATCGGTTGGAATTAAGCTTATATTATCTTCAAAATGAATTTCTAAACCTATTTCTTGCAATTCATCTGTTAACTGCGTTGGTGTTTTGTCGTAACCCACTACTTTTTTTCCAATGTATTGAAAATAGCGCGCTAAAGCACTCATTCCGATGCCTCCGATTCCGATGAAATAAACGTTATGTATTTGATTTAGATTCATTTTTCAAATTCAATTTCAAGTTCAAAATTCAATTTCAAACTTTTATTACTTACTTTTTTATTGAGCTTGTTCTTGTAATTGAACTTGCCCTTGAAATATTATTTTATTAGCTTTATTATCTCTTCAACAATATCTTTTGTTGCGTTTGGCTTAGCTAATTTTTTTATATTTTGACTTAATTCTGATTTCTTACTTTCGTTTGAAATTAAATCGGAAAAAATCGTTTCAAATTGCGTTTCTAGTTCAGATTCTTTGATTAAAATAGCTCCGTTTTTATCTGAAATTGCTTTAGCGTTTTTAGTTTGATGATCTTCGGCTACGTTTGGTGACGGAATAAAAATCGTTGGTTTTCCCACAATACACAATTCCGAAACGGATGATGCTCCAGAACGAGAAATCACTACATCTGCAGCAGCGTAAACCAAATCCATTCTGTCAATAAAAGCTACAACTTGAACAGCCTCCCCAACCCCTCCAACAGAGGGGCTTTTATCGTTATACTTTTTATATTCGTTCAAATATAATTTCCCACATTGCCAAATGATTTGAATGTTCTGACTCAATAGAAAATCCAATTCTTTTTCAATTAATTGATTGATTCTTCTGGCACCTAAACTTCCACCTAAAACCAATAGTGTTTTTTTATTCGCATCTAAATTAAAATAAGCAATTGCTTCACTTTTATCAGCAGCTTCAATTAAATCTTGACGCACTGGATTTCCAGTTAAAATCATTTTATCTTTTGGAAAAAATCGTTCCAAATTTTCGTAAGCCACACAAATCTTATTCGCTCTTTTTGCTAATAATTTATTGGTAATTCCAGGATACGAATTTTGTTCTTGAATTACCGTTGGAATATTCAACATTGACGCTGCTTTCAGCACTGCACCACTTGCAAAACCACCTGTTCCAATTACCACATCAGGCTTAAAACTTTTGATGATTTTGAATGAATTCCACATGCTCGAAGCTAACTTTAATGGAAACATCACGTTATCAAAAGTTATTTTTCGTTGAATTCCTGAAATCCACAATCCTTTGATTGCATAACCTGCGTGAGGCACTTTTTGCATTTCCATTTTATCTTTGGCGCCTACAAAAAGAAACTCAGCCTCAGGAAAACGAGATTTTAATTCGTTTGCAATAGCAACTGCCGGATAAATATGTCCGCCTGTTCCGCCTCCGCTAATTATGAATCTTGGATTTTTCATCTATCTTTTATTTAAAACAGCGTTCATCGGATTTTGTCCGTTTACTAACACATCTCCGTTTTCATCTTCAATTAAAGACTCTCTAATAGAACTTTTAATATCATTTATTTTTTGCTGATTTTCATCCGCTTCTTTATCTTCGTTTAATGCTACTTGAGCATCAATAATTTGTTGTAACGCTTCATCACGTTTGCGTTTTTCTTCTAAATCTAACGCTACTTCTTCTTCTTTCTTCGTCACACTTAAAATAATTCCAATCGCAATACAGGTCATCCAAATAGAAGTTCCTCCGCTACTAATCAACGGCAAAGGTTGTCCTGTAACAGGAAGCAATTCTACCGCAACTCCCATATTGATAAACGCCTGAAATATGATTGGAAATCCGAGTCCGATGATGAGCAATTTTCCGAATAAGGTAGTTGCTTTTTGCGCATCAATAATAAAGCGGATAAATAAAAGCAAATACAAAAAGATGATTCCGACTGCACCTACTAGGCCATATTCTTCCACAATAATGGCGAAAATAAAATCGGAAGAAGATTGAGGTAAGAAGTTTTTTTGCACACTTTTTCCTGGACCTAATCCTTTTATTCCACCGGATGCGATGGCTATTTTTGCTTTCTCAATTTGGTATTCGTCTTCATTTGGTTTGTCATCAAAGAAGCTATCAATACGACTCATCCATGTATCAACACGGTTTGGCATTGCATCTGGAAAAGCTTTTGCTACCAATATAAACATCGTTAAACTCACAATTCCAGCTCCAATGATAATTCCGAGATATCGCATTGGATATTGTCCGATGAAAACCAACATACATACCATTGAAAAAATCAAAGCAGTTGTTGAAAAGTTTGCTGGAAGCACTAATGCTAAAACAGCAAAAACTGGCGCCCACAATTCTAATAAGGAATCTTTAAACGAATATTCTTTATCGCTAACCTTAGCTAAATATCTTGCTACATATATCATCAATACGATAAATGCCAATGTAGAAGTCTGAAAACCAATACCTATAAATGGAATTTGTATCCAACGGCTTGCATTTGCACCATCAATGACTGTTCCTTTGAATAAGGTGTAAACTAATAACAATATTACTAACGGAATTCCGAAAATGGAAAGTGCTTTAAAGTAATGATAAGGTGTTTTGTGAATGAAAAATATAATTCCAAAACCTAACATTACATGTATAAAATGTTTGAACAAATAACCAATTGTAGTACCTTTTCCAATAACATAAACTAAATTAGTACTAGCACTATACACTGGCAAAAACGAGATTAAGGACAATAGAAAAACTATAGCCCAAATGGTTTTATCTCCTCTTATTTTACCAATGATATCAAACATTTCTATCTGTTATTATAAATTATAAATGGCTTGTTTGAATTGTTTTCCTCTGTCTTCGTAGTTTTCAAATAAATCGAAACTTGCACAAGCTGGCGATAACAAAACGCTATCTCCTTTTTCAGCTAGACGTTGAGCGATTTGAACTGCTTCTGACATTGAAGTAGTTTCCACCATAACATCAACCACATTATTAAATGCGTTGCTGATTTTTGTATTATCGACACCTAAGCAAACGATAGCTTTTACTTTCTCGCGAACTAACGGCATTAATTCATCGTAATCATTTCCTTTATCAACACCACCTACAATCCAAACCGTTGGCGTTGTCATACTATCTAAAGCATAAAAAACCGAATTTACATTCGTAGCCTTAGAATCGTTGATATACTGCACCCCTTGAATTTTCAATACCTTTTCTAATCGGTGTTCAGCACCTTGGAAATTAGTCAAACTCTCTCTGATGGTTTGTTTTCTAATATTCAACAATTGCGCTACAGCAGTTGCTGCCATTGCGTTTTTTATGTTGTGTTTTCCCTCTAATGCAAGTTCGTTGATTGGCATAGTAAATGTGTCGTTTTTAATTGTGATATTCATGTTATTTTCTTCTAAAAATCCTCCTTCGTTTTCTGGTTTTGTAACCAGTGAAAAAGGAACTTTATTTGCTTTAATCGTATTGTTCTTTAACCAATTTTGAATCGCTTCGTCTTCATTATCATATATCAAATAATCGGTTTCTGTTTGATTTTTTGTAATTCTAAATTTAGAATCGATGTATAAACTGTAATCGTAATTGTATCTATCTAAATGATCTGGACTAATATTCGTAATAATTGCAATGTGTGGCTTGTAGTTTATGATTCCGTCTAATTGAAAACTGCTCAATTCCAATACATAAATATCATGCTTGTTTTCGGCTACTTGCCAAGCGAAGCTTTTTCCAATATTTCCTGCTAATCCAACATTTAAACCACCTTGTTTTAACAAATGATATGTCAAAAGTGTTGTGGTTGTTTTTCCATTACTTCCTGTAATTCCAACTGTTGTAGCGTCAGTAAACTGAATCGCAAATTCTATTTCAGAAATTACAGAAATTCCTTTTTCAATTAGCTTTTTTACAATTGGCGCTTTTTCGGGAATTCCCGGGCTTTTCATTACTACATCGGCATTCAGAATTAATTCTTCTGTATGCTTTTCATCTTCCCAAGCGATTCCATTAATAGTAAGAACTTCTTTATAATTCTCTTTTATTTTTCCAAAATCCGATACAAAAACGTCATATCCTTTTTTCTTTCCTAAAATGGCGGTTCCTACTCCACTTTCGCCTCCGCCTAAAACTACCAGTCGCATCTTATCTTAATTTTAAAGAAACAAGTGAGAAAATCGCTAACAGAATTCCGACAATCCAAAAGCGTGTTACAATTCTACTTTCGTGATACCCTTTTTTCTGATAATGATGATGCAATGGTGACATTAGGAAAATTCGTCTTCCTTCGCCATATTTCTTTTTCGTGTATTTGAAATAACTCACTTGTAGAATTACCGATAAATTTTCGGCTAAGAAAATTCCGCAAACTACTGGAATCATTAATTCTTTACGAATAGAAATGGCAATTACAGCGATGATTCCACCAATAGTTAAACTTCCAGTATCTCCCATAAATACTGATGCTGGATAAGCGTTGTACCAAAGAAATCCAACTAAAGCACCAACGAAAGCGGCAATGTAAACCGTCATTTCTCCTGAATTTGGAATGTACATGATATTCAAATAATCAGAGAAAATGATATTACCCGAAACGAACGTGAACAATCCAAGCGTTAGTACCGAAATTGCGGAAGTTCCTGCGGCTAAACCATCGATTCCATCTGTTAAATTTGCTCCGTTTGAAACTGCTGTGATAATTAAAATTACCATTGGAATGAAAATCAACCAAGCGTAATTTTTATAATCATCTCCCATAAATGAAAGCACTTCTGCATAGTCGAATTCGTTATTTTTCATAAACGGAATCGTTGTTGCGGTAGATTTTTCTTCTAAATCTGCTGGTTTGATATTGTTTTCTATTTTTACTCTTTCTGTTAAAGTATCTTTTCTAACCGTAACATCTGGACTAAAATATAAAACCGTTCCAACGATTAAACCTAGACCAACTTGTCCAATTACTTTGAAAATTCCTTTTAAACCTTGTTTGTCTTTTTTGAAAATTTTGATATAATCATCAATAAAACCGATGGTTCCCATCCAAAGCGTGGTTACAATCAATAAAATGATGTAAATGTTATTCAACTTCGCCAACAACAAAACCGGAATTAAAGTCGCCAAAATAATGATGATTCCACCCATTGTTGGCGTTCCAGCTTTTGCAGTTTGCCCATCTAAACCAAGTTCACGAACCGTTTCACCCACTTGTTGGTTTCTCAAATAGTTGATGATTTTTTTTCCGTAAATCGTAGCAATTAACAATGACAAAATAAAAGCTAATGCCGAGCGAAAAGTAATATATTGAAAAACTCCTGCTCCAGGAACATCAAAGGCTTTGTCTAAGTATTGAAAGATGTAGTATAACATATAATCAGTTTAAAAGTTTATGAGTTTAAAAGTTTAAAAGTTGGCTCTTGAAAACTTTAATGCTACTCTTTTATTTGTTTAATTGCTGTAATAACTCGGTTACTATTTTTAAATCGTCAAAATCGTGACGGACTCCATTTATTTCTTGATACGTTTCATGACCTTTTCCAGCGATTAGAATAATATCATTTGGATTTGCTAATTGACAAGCGGTTTTAATGGCTTGCTTTCTATCTAAAATGGAAACCGTTTTTTTGAAATTTTGAGGTTCTACCCCTTTTTCCATTTCTTCAATAATCGTTTCTGGATTTTCGGTTCTTGGATTATCTGATGTAAAAATGGCTTTATCGCTCATTGTTGAAGCAATGTTAGCCATAATTGGTCTTTTGGTTTTATCTCTATCGCCACCACAACCTACAACTGTAATCAATTGTTCGTTTTTTGTACGAATATCTTCTATCGTTTTTAATACATTTTCTAATGCATCTGGTGTGTGAGCATAATCTACAATAGCTGTAATTTTAGAATCAGAAACAATAAATTGAAAACGTCCTGAAACACTTTCTAATTCTGAAAGTAAACGCAATGCTTCTACTTTTTCGATTCCTAATTCGACTGCTACACCGTAAATGGCTAATAAATTATAAGCATTGAACGAACCTATTAATTTTACCCAAACTTCGTTATCATTGATTTTTAATAACAATCCTGATAATTGGTTTTCTAAAATTTGCGCTTTGTAATCAGCATACGATTTTAAAGCGTAAGTCAATTTCTTAGCCTTAGTATTTTGAAGCATTACCAATCCGTTTTTGTCATCGATGTTAGTAATTGCAAAAGCTGATTTTGGTAAATTATCGAAGAACGATTTTTTTACATCGCGATATTCAGCAAACGTATTGTGGTAATCTAAATGATCATGTGATAAATTGGTAAAAACGCCACCTTCAAAACGTAAGGCTTCTGTTCTTTTTTGATGAACACCGTGCGAAGAAACTTCCATAAAACAAAATTCGCAACCTTCTTGAACCATTAAATCTAAAAACTTGTTAATAGTTAAAGAATCTGGAGTTGTATGTGTGGCTTTAAATTCTTGTTCGTCAACCATAATTTTAACGGTTGATAACAATCCTACTTTATAACCTGCTTTTTTGAATAATTGGTATAATAATGAAGCAATAGTTGTTTTACCATTTGTTCCTGTTACACCAACTAATCTAATATTTTCTGAAGGATTTTCGTAGTAATTAGCTGCTAAAAAAGCTAACGCTTCGTTAGAATCTTTTACTTTAATATAAGTAACACCGTTTACAATTACACTTGGAAATTCTTCACAAATTACCGCAACAGCACCTAGACTTAATGCTTTTTCAATATAATCATGACCATCAGAAAGCGTTCCTCTGATTGCCACAAAAACATCGTTCAATTCAACTTTTCTCGAATCGAATTCAATTTTTGAAACAGTAATATCAGTAGCTCCATGAACTGCCTCAATTCCTACTTTATATAATATGTCTTTTAATTGCTTCACGATAATTCGATTATGATAGTTTGATTTTTGTTAAAAGCTTGTCCTGATGTTAGCGATTGTTTTTTCACTCTTCCAACACCAATAACTTTTACTTTTAATCCTAAATTTTCTAATAAGGCGACTGCGTCCATTCCTTCCATACCTTTTACATTTGGCACAATTCGCTCTTCTTTTTCTACTTTTTTATAATATTCTGCGTAACTTTTTTCTTGAGAAACTACTTTAGCATCGATATTTTTTACATGATTTGTTGATGGAGAATCTGTAAATATTTTTTGTGCGATTCTTTTGAAAACTGGCCCAGCAACATCGGCTCCGTAATATCCTGCTGCAACATTTGGTTTATGAACCACGATGATACAAGAATATTTAGGTTCATCCGCAGGGAAATACCCTACAAAAGATGAAGCATAATATAATTTCGATTTGTCTTTATAGTTTACTTGAGCAGTTCCTGTTTTTCCTGCCATTGAAAAATCTTTCGAATACAATTTAGAACCTGTTCCTCTTTTTACTACATTTTCTAAAACGGCTTGCACTTTATCCAACGTTTCTTGTGAACAGATTTTTGGATTGATAACTTCTGTATTGTATTTTTTGATGGTTTTATTCCATTCTTTTATTTCGCTAACGAAAATTGGTTTTACCATTACTCCATCATTTGCAACTGCATTATATAATGTCAGTGTTTGCAATGGTGTTACTGATAATCCGTAACCAAACGCCATCCAAGGCAATGCTACTCCCGACCAACGATTAGTTCCTGGTTGTGGAATAACTGGTTTTCCTTCACCTTTTATTGGCAAGCCCAAAGGTTTATTTAATCCGTAGCTGTTAATTCTATCTACAAATTGTTTTGGATTGTTTTTATAACTATCATAAACCGATTGTACTAAAACTGTATTCGATGACAATTCAAATCCTCTTGCTAGAGAGATTTTTCCGTAACCTTTTCCATTAGAATCTTTGACTGATCTTCCATAATATTCAATTCTACCGCCTTTAGAATCATAAACAGTACTCGTATCTGCTTTTTTATCATCTAAAACTGCAATTAAATCTACTAGTTTAAAAGTAGAACCTGGTTCGTGAGATTCAGTGATAGCGTAATTTTGTGTTTCATAATATGAACCATCATTTGCTCTTCCTAAATTAGAAATCGCTTTGATGTGACCAGTTTTGGTTTCCATAACTACCACACAACCATGATCAGCACTGTAATGCTCTAATTGTTTTAATAAAGCGTGGTGTGCAATATCTTGAATGTAAACATCAATCGTTGAAATAATATCGTAACCATCTTGAGGATCTTTCTCGTTGATATCGCTAATTGGTTTCCATTGATTTTTAGCGATTTTTTGCATCATACGATGACCGTTCTTCCCGTTTAAGTAATCGCGAAAAGCATATTCTAAACCTTTTCCATCTTCGTTTGAACGTTCGTAACCAATGGTTCTTTTTGCCACCAAACCAATTGGATGTTCTCTCACAATTTTTTGCTCGATAATCAATCCGCCTTTGTTCGCTCCTTTATTGAACATTGGAAAAGTTTTCAAACGCATATGCTCGGTATAGCTCAACTTTTTTGCAATGAAAACGTAACGACTTTTATTAGCTCTTGCTTTTTGTAGTTTCGCTTGATAATGCCCAGATGATTTTCCAAACATAACCGATAGCGAATCGGAAAGCGCTTGAATATTCTCTTTAAACAATTCTGAAGTAGGCGCTACTGCATCAAAATAAATCGTGTATTCTGGAATTGATGTTGCTAATAAACTTCCATCAGCCGAATATACATTTCCTTTGTTGGCTGGAATTGGAAAATTTTTAACCGTTCTTTCTTTCCCTAATTTTCGGTAATAATTCCCTTCAACCCATTGAATATTATTCAGTTTAATCAAAATAAATACAGCCATTATGAAAAACATAACAGCTACAAAATACATGCGATACGATATTTTTTTATCTTCTATTGCCATATTTTTAATTTATCCCAAAAACTCTTTTTATTTTCTTTATTTTCAACAACAACTTTTACTGGAGGCACTTCTGATGGTAAAATTTGACGTGTTTCCATTTTCTTAGCTACCGTAGATTCCATTTTTAGTTTCATCAATTCAGAACGGCGGTCTACAAATTCGGAACGCAATTCTTTAACTTGATTATTTAATTCGGTGATTCGGTAATTTTTTGCATCGTATTGGTGATTATTTGCAATAGCAAACATTCCAAGAACCACAAGAAAAACAATGAACTTCCAGTTCTTAAGAGCGTCATCACTAATAAGAAACTTGGCTTTTAATAAACTGTAAATTCCGTCTTTCATTCTGTTATATTTTTTCTGCTACTCTTAATTTTGCGCTTCTTGCTCTATTGTTGATCGCAATTTCTTCTTCTGATGGTACGATTAGTTTTTCGATAGTTTTAAAAGGAACTTCAAAATTTCCGAAGAAATCACGTTCAGGTTCTCCTTCAAACATGCCATTTTTTACAAAGCGTTTTACCAATCTATCTTCTAATGAGTGATATGAGATAACACTCAATCTTCCGCCTGGCTTAAGAATTTCTAATGATTGTTCTAGGAATTCTTTCAATACATCCATTTCCTGATTGACTTCAATACGAATGGCTTGGTATATTTGAGCTAAAATTTTATTGCTTTTATGTCCTGGTAAAAACTTAGCCAGTACTTTTTTTAATTCGTCAGAATTCCTGATTTCTTTATCTTTTCGAGCCGTTACAATTACGTTTGCCATAGCTCTAGCATTTTTTAATTCACCGTAATCAAACAAAACTCTAGCAATATCTTGTTCGTCGTATTCGTTTACTACATGATACGCACTGATGTCGCCTTTTTGATTCATTCGCATATCCAATTCGGCATCAAAACGGGTAGAAAAACCTCTTTCTGCTACATCAAATTGGTGCGATGAAACTCCTAAATCAGCTAAAATCCCATCTACTTGCTTGATTCCATGGAAACGTAAAAAACGTTTTATGAATCTGAAATTTTCATTGATTAAAGTAAATCGCTCGTCATCAATAGCGTTTTTCAAAGCATCTAAATCTTGGTCAAAAGCGAATAATTTTCCGTTTTCACCTAAACGACTCATAATTTCTCTAGAGTGACCGCCACCACCAAAAGTAACATCCACATACACACCATCAGGACGAATATTCAATCCATCAACTGTTTCTTTTAACAATACTGGATTATGATATTCCATCTTCGTCGTCATTAAAATTACCCATTACTTCTTCTGCCAAATCTGCGAAATCACCAACAGCGTTTTCAATCGCATTTTCATATTTATCTTTATCCCAAATTTCGATGATATTAATCACTGAATTCAACACAATATCTTTATCAATTTGAGCAAAAACCACTAAATCTTTCGGAATTAAAAGCCGTCCTGTTGCATCAATCTCTACCATTTTAACTCCCGCTGTAAATCTTCTGATAAAATCGTTGTTCTTTTTCACAAAACGATTTAGCTTATTGATTTTCAACATCATTTTATTCCATTCGCTCATTGGAAACAACTCCAAACAAGGCTGAAAAACCGAACGCTTCAACACGAAACCTTCCTCCAAAGAACCCAATTGTTTCTTTAGCGACGTAGGTAGCATCAGCCTTCCTTTGGCATCCACTTTACATTCGTATGTTCCGATTAGTGTTTTCAATTTTTTATTTCGATTAGAATAAGGACAAATTTAGAAAAATTTTACCACTTTTTACCACAAACTACCACTTTGTTAATAAGTTTTTAGATTTCAAAAGTCACTTTACCACTTTTAACAAAAGAATATTTGCAAAATCAATAATTAAGGAGAATTTCAGCAGAAAAATGAAAATCTAATATTTCATCCTTTTCCAGTAAAAAACCATTAAAATTGTTGATAACTAACATTTTACAAGCTTCAAAAATTTAAAAACAACTCTGTTAAATTTTTCTTTTCATTCTTTAATAAAATAGTATATTTGTCAATCATTAGAACTAATACCTTAAGTGGAATTTATGTTAAGAAAAGAAAAAAAATACACCTATTTTGAAGCTGGCGAAGGAACCCCAATAATCATTCTTCATGGTTTAATGGGCGGCCTAAGTAATTTTGATGGTGTGGCTAATTTTTTTCCTCCTAAAGGATACAAAGTGGTGATTCCTGAATTACCAATTTACACGCAAAACATTTTAAAAACCAACGTTAAAGCCTTTTCAAAATTTGTTAAAGACTTTTTTGTTCATAAAGGATTTGATCAAGTTATTCTTGTGGGAAACTCGTTAGGCGGACACATTGGATTGTATTTCACTAAAATGTATCCAGAACTTGTAAAAGCATTAGTGATTACAGGAAGTTCAGGTTTATATGAAAGCGGAATGGGTGAAAGTTACCCAAAACGTGGTGATTATGAATACATTAAAAAGAAAGCCGAAGACGTTTTTTATAATCCAGAAATAGCAACTAAAGAAATTGTTGATGAAGTTTTTGCAACGGTTAACGACAGAATTAAGTTGATTAAAACTTTAACAATTGCAAAGAGTGCTATTCGTCATAACATGGCAAAAGATTTACCAAAAATGACTACTCCAACTTGTATTATTTGGGGAAGAAATGATAAAGTAACACCACCAAATGTAGCCGAAGAGTTTGATAAATTATTACCAAATTCGGAATTATTTTGGATTGATAAATGTGGACACGCTGCTATGATGGAGCATCCAGATGAATTCAATCAAATTTTGTTTGATTGGTTACAAAAGAAGAATTTATAATAGTTCCCCTTTTTGGGGAATTTTATTTTATAGCATATGAAAATTAATACCGCCGAATTCGTAATTAGTAATTCAGAAGTAGATAAGTGCCCGAAAGACCGCTTACCTGAATACGCTTTTATTGGTCGTTCCAATGTAGGAAAATCATCATTGATTAACATGTTGACGAACCATAAAAATTTGGCAAAGACATCATCAAAACCAGGAAAAACGCAATTAATCAATCACTTTAAAATCAATAATAATTGGTTTTTAGTGGATTTACCTGGTTATGGTTATGCACGAGTTTCTAAGAAAACTAAAGCCGTTTTCCAGCAATTTATTATGGATTATTTTGAACAAAGAGAGCAATTAGTTTGTGCCTTTGTTTTAATAGACATCCGATTAGAAGCTCAAAAAATTGATTTGGAATTCATGGAATATTTAGGCGAAAGCGAAATTCCGTTTGCGATTATTTTTACCAAATCGGATAAACTTGGGAAAAACAAAGTCAACAATCACGTGGAAGCATATAAGAAACAATTGTTAGCTGGCGATTGGGCCGAAATGCCTCCTTATTTTGTAACTTCATCATTGGAAGCAATTGGAAGAGAAGGAATTTTAGAATATATCAATCAAATTAATGAAGATATTTTTAAAGATAATGGATTTGTTTAAAAACAGATACCAAATAAAAAAGCCACTAATTAAACGTTAGTGGCTTTTTTATTATGCTTTTAATTCCATTTTTTCGGCGAAATAATCACAGAAATCGCGCATGGTATCCGACATTTTTTCATCGGCAGTAGCGCGTTGAAAGGTATCTGCCATTGCTACTAATGTTTGATGAAAAAATTGCTTCATTTCATCTACTGGCATATCTTTTGTCCATAAATCAATACGAAGCGTTTCTTTTGCTTTGCTATCCCAAACTGATAATAATAACGCTTTTGCTTCTTCTTGCTCAATTCCGCCATCTTGAGCTGTCCATAACAATTTATCAGGAACGTTATTTTCGTCTAAACCTACGGTAATTTTTATATCTGATGTTTTCATATTTATTGCTTCTTTGGTTTGTATTTTGAGTTATCGAAAATCGTTTTTGCATCCATTGCTAATAATTCTTGTAAAGTTACATCATCGTTATTTTCCATGTAACTTCTAACAATTTGCCAACCTAACCATTGCCCAACTCTTCCTGGAATTTGATTATCCATTTCTAAATAAAATTTAGAAAACGGAGCTGGATTTATAAAACGTTGCTCATTTTTAGGATTGGAATCGTATAATAATTTATTTTCTACTAAATTACTCCACATGTAATATTCGTTTTCCTGACAAAATTTTAGTTGCAAATCGGTGTAGCCCATTTTATCTGCGTCAGAATATTCTGGAATTAATTTATCTTTCATGTACAATTCTTTTCCATAATAAATCATTGCAGAAAGTAATGTCCTATCTGTTGGAGCCGCTATTTTTCCATAACAAAAACTAGAAACTAAATTTGGTAAAATCTGATTTTCTTCAAATTCAAATTTCTTAAATTCAGGAAAATCGACATAAAAACGGTGATCTTTCCCCAAATAACAATCTAGCGAAACCAAAGCCAACGTATCTACATAAAAAACTCGCCCATCTGTATCTACTTCATTAATTAGAGTAATTACACGAGGGGTTTTGTATTTTGGAAAATAATATTGTACATGCGCAAACAACTTTTCCATGTCGGTTTCGATTTTTCCTAATTTTGGATATTTCATTTGAACTTCTTGATAAAGTTCTTTCAATAATGGGTTTTTTAATTTGTTGACCCAAACCGAATCAGGATTTCCTTCTGGGAAAAAGAATGGATATTTTGCTTTAATTGAAGGCAATTCCTCTGGTTTTGAACCCCAGAAAACTTGATCAAAACGCTCAACTTTGAATTCTACAGGAATTTGTGCTACTGCTTCTTCAACTTTACTTTCATCTCTACATGAAAATAAAGAAACTGCAATAAGTATGGTTAATAATTGCTTCATTTGAGGTATTTTTTATATTTTTATCAAAACTAAAATTGGTTGCAAATATACAGTTATCGACTCATAAATTTTCATAAAAAAATGACAAATTCTACTACATTTCAGTCCGAAAAAATAAATCAACATATTGTTAAATGGTTGCTTGATTATGCTACTAACGCAAAAGTAAAGGGTTTTGTTGTGGGAATTTCAGGAGGAATTGACAGCGCATTAACCTCAACGCTTTGTGCACAAACTGGTTTACCTACTTTATGTGTAGAAATGCCTATTCATCAAGCGGAAAGTCATGTAAATAGAGCCAACGAACATATTGACCAATTAAAAAATCGTTTTCAAAATGTTTTTAACGAAAGAGCCGATTTAACTCCCGTTTTCGAAACGTTCAAAAATCAAGTTCCTTCTTCAGAAAATGAAGCGATTTTAAATTTGTCTTTGGCTAATACTCGTGCGCGTTTACGGATGACGACTTTATATTATTTTGCAGGCCTACACGGATTTTTAGTTGCAGGAACCGGAAATAAAGTAGAAGATTTTGGCGTAGGTTTTTTCACAAAATATGGCGACGGTGGTGTAGATATTAGCCCAATTGCTGATCTAATGAAAAGTGAAGTGCGACAACTTGCTACATTTTTAAAAGTTCCCGAAAGCATTTTAAAGGCGAAACCCACTGATGGTTTATTTGGAGACGACCGAAGCGATGAAGATCAAATTGGTGCGAATTACGATGAGTTAGAATGGGCAATGTTGCAAATGGAAAACGGCAAAAAAGTGGAAGATTTTTCAGGAAGAGATGCCCATGTTTTTTCAATTTACAAAAGACTTAACACCATCAATCAACACAAAATGAATCCAATACCAGTTTGCGAAATTCCTAAAAATTTAAAATAAATATCAAATAATTAACAAGAAATTATATTTTTTAATTAACTTTGTTAAATTAACTACCCCAAATATAATTTTTAAAATTATGACTAAGATATGTATAGCAGATAGTTTACCAGTTGTAACCAAAGGCTTACAAGCTTATTTCCAAGGAAACTCTAAATTTGAAGTTACGTCTGTTGCTAAAAATTTAGAATCTCTTTTAAGTGAATTGAATTCTAAAAAAATCAACATTCTTTTGCTTGATGTAGAACTGAATGGTCTTTCGAGCATTAGAGATATTAAAAGTTTATTAAAGGATTTTCCAGAAACAAAAATTGTTTTATTTACTTCTGTTTCTGAACAAATGTATGCTCCTACAGCTATAAAGGCTGGTGTTTCGGCCTATATTTCTAAAAATTCTGAATTAAAAGAAGTCGAAAACACACTCTCAAGAGTTGTTGATGGTTCAGTTGTTTTTAGTGATGTTGTTAAAAAAAGTATTGAACTTCTTAGCAAAGGAAAAAAATCAGAACGCTTGTTCAAAAAATTATCTACCAGAGAAATTGAAGTGCTTCGCTATTTAAATGATGGCAAAAAAAACAAAGAAGTGGCTCAAATTTTAGGTTTAGACGAAAAAACAATTAGCACTTACAAATTACGCCTTTTAGCTAAATTAGGTGTGACTAACTTAGTAGATTTATTGAAAAAAGCGAAGGATTTAGATGTGATTTAAAACCAATCAAAAATATTGGTCTAATCTTAATTAAAATTAACTCTGATTCTATTTAATTTCAGAGAAATTTTTTCAATTAGACCAATATAGTCCATAACTTCTCTAATTATTTCGGTATTATCAGATTCTATACTTGTTTTATACTTTAAGTCCTCAATAAGTCTACCCAAAATTAACCATCTATAATCCATCAAGGTTTCATTTACATAGTCACTCAAAGATTCAATTTTTTGTTTTACATGTATTTGTTGAGTATCCCACTTATGTAAATGTTCCACCTCATCTTCTAATGACAAGCCCACGATTTCATTTATCAAATCTTCTTCAACTTCCTTTAAAAAACTATCAATTTCAAAACTTTCATAATTTATCTGTATATGACTTATAAACAAGCTATATATTCTTTTAAATAACTCATTTGAAAACTCAAGCTCATCTTCTATTAAACTCATGTAAATCTTCTGAAAAACCAAATATTTATTGAGTACTTCTACTTCTGTTTTTCCATCTTCAATATCATCAACTAATATCAAATCTTGAATTTCAATAGAATGATTACCATACTTGATAAGAATTTTTATTAATCTTCTCTCTATCTCATATAAATTATCAATTTTTTGGACTTCAGCAATATCATTCTTAACAACTTCAAAAGCTTTTTGTTCCTCTTTGTATTGTTTATTAGCTTCCGATAAATCCTTTTTGACTAATTGCGCTAACGTATTAAAAAGCACATCTTCGGAAATATCCATGATTCTAGAACATTCCTTAATATATACTTCTCTTTTAATTCGGTCTGGAATTTTTGAAATACTGATGACCATATCGCGAATCAAATCTGCTTTTTTAATTGGATCATTCTTAGCTTCTTGCATCAATAAAGACGCTTTGAACTGAATGAAATCTTTGGCGTTTTCATCGAAATAGTGCAATAAATCTTCATAAGACGTTTTTCGAGCAAAACTATCTGGGTCATCGCCATCAGGAAACGTACACACTTTTACGTTCATTCCAGCTTCCAAAATCAAATCAATTCCACGAATAGAAGCACGAAGTCCGGCTGCATCACCATCAAAAAGCACGGTAATATTTGGCGTTAAGCGATTAATTAAACGAATTTGATCAGGAGTTAAAGCAGTTCCAGAAGAAGCAACTACGTTTTCAATTCCGGCTTGATGCATTTGGATAACATCAGTATAACCTTCTACTAAATAACAATTATTCAGCTTAGCGATGGATTGCTTCGCATGGAAAATTCCGTATAAAACTTTACTCTTGTGGTAAATATCACTTTCGGGCGAATTCAGGTATTTTGCAGCTTTTTTATCATTGGTCAAAATACGACCTCCAAAACCCAAAACACGACCACTCATACTTTGAATTGGAAACATCACTCGACCTTTAAAACGGTCGAATTGTTTGTCTTCCTTAACAATGGAAAGTCCGGTTTTGTCTAAATATTCCAATTTATAGCCTTTTCCGAGTGCTTCTTTGGTAAAAGCATCCCAAGTTTCTGGCGAATATCCTAATCCGAATTTCTTAATTGTTTCAGAAGTAAAACCACGTTCTTTAAAATACGATAATCCGATGGCTTTTCCTTCTTCGGTTTCCAATAAAGTGTGATGAAAATATTTTTGCGCGAATTCGGAAACCAAATACATACTTTCCTTTTCATTCGCTTGCGCAACATCCTCATCTGACTGAACTGTTTCTTCAATCTCGATATTGTATTTTACCGCTAAATATTTAATGGCTTCTGGATAGGTGAAATGTTCGTGTTCCATTAAGAAAGTCACTGCATTTCCGCCTTTTCCGGAGGAGAAATCTTTCCAAATTTGCTTTACTGGAGAAACCATAAACGAAGGCGATTTCTCGTTCACAAACGGACTTAATCCTTTCAAATTACTTCCTGCACGTTTGAGTTGTACAAAATCACCAATAACCTCCTCAACTCGGGCGGTTTCAAATACTTTTTCTATGGTGTCTTTTGATATCAAATTGCAGTTTTATTTTGGAAAGTTTCAAAGATACAAAGTTGTAAAGTTAATCCGCAAAAAAACTTATGAAAACAAAAAAAGCACTTCATATAGCTGAAGTGCTTTTTTAAACAGAGAACTTAACTTAACCCTAAATTTAATTAAAATCAAAGCGTAATCCTAATGAAACGTTGTTTTGATCTATATTATTGTTCTTGAACATCGGATTTAAGTCATATTTAACATATAGACTAGTTTGACCATATCCTAAATAAGCGCTTAACCCGTATGTAAGGTCAGAAACATTGAAATCTCCTTTTTGTTTTTCTTTTACTTTAATGTCGTCTGCTTCGTATTTTAAAATTTGTTTTGACTTGATGCGAACGCCTCCATAACCTCCAATTCCTAATCGAACTGACTCGTGTGTTCTGAAGTATGTTTTTGTTCCGTCTTTTGAAAGTTTTTTTGGTGTAAAATCGAATTCTAAATGTAATGGCGCTGTTAAATACACATTTCTAAAACGAGAATCATCCAATTTTATAGTTGATGTAACTAAATCTGTTTGATTACCATTTTTTACGAAATAACGATTATCCGTTGGACGAAGATTGTTATACATTAATGAAAGTCCGTACTTAGCGTGAAGCAAATTATTGTTTTTGAAAATTCTTGAATTATAAGTAACTCCCCATTCGTAAAAATGCGAACCCCAAACTCTATAATCAGAATCTTCTAAGTTTTCACCATCGGTAATTACATTATTTAAACCAAATGCAAAAACAAATTGTGATGTAGTTCTTTTTGATCTTCTTTCGGCTTTATCTTTTTCACCATTGTAAATTTTCATGGAACCTAAGTTGATTTCGGTTCTATTTTCTCCAATTGAATCCTTTGAATTACTACCCAAAACAATCATTGTGCCTCCTCTTTTTGGTTTTTCATCAGAATTTAAAACTTTTCCGTCTACTTTGTCTTGAACCAATTGTGCTAATTTAGCTTCTTCAATAGCTACTTTAGTTTCGATATTTTTTGCGCGCTCTTCTGCAATTTTCAATTTTAATTCTTGTGCTTTTTCGGTAGGAATTTTTCCTTCTTTTACCTGTAAATCGATAGCTTCAACTTCTTTTTTTAAAGCGTTTTTCTCTTCAGTGGTAATCATTTCAATGTTATTCGCAATTTCCTTGGCTTGGTGTTCAAAAGTTTTTTCCTGCGCAACTGCTTTCGTTAGTAAACTAAACACCATAACGATGGTGTACAAAATAATTTTTTGCATGACTGTTTGATTTTTAATTAATGATGATTTATTATTCGTAATTTCTATTCGCTAAAGCTGATTTAGCATCTTTAAACTTTCTATTTAATTTATCTAAAGTAGTTTCTCTGTGATTTTCGTCTAATTCTTTTTCAACGGTTGTTAACAATGAATTAGCATCTACTTTCATTTTAGCTTTTGGACTTATTTTTTTATCTGAAGTAATCACTTTTTCTCCTGTTTGAACTTCGGCTAATAAATTTTCTGGCAAAACGTATTTGTATGAGTTGGGAGTTGGGAGTTGGGAGTTGGAAGCAATCTTTTCATCTGTTACATTTTCTCCTTTTATCAATTCCTTACTTACTTCTGATTTTTTATTTTTTTCCGTTTTTGAAAAATTTGTTTCATTTTGAACTAAAACAGGCTGCTCTTTTTCAACAGAAATCTGATTTATTTTAGTCGTTTTAGCTGAATCAATTTCTTCGTTAATAGTTGTTACAATTGGTGTTGAATTATTAATTTCTGTTGTTTCGTTTGAATTGAAAAGGAAAAATCCCAATCCAAAAAAAAGTATCGTAGAAGCAGCTACAAAAAACCATCCGTAACCTTTTTTTGGCTTTTTTTCTTCTGAAACCGTAAGCATCGCATCCAATCGATCCCAAGCTTGAGCTGATGGCTGAACTTCTCTTGCATTCAGCTTTTCTCTTATTTGATTATCTATTTTATTTGGTTCCATTTAATTTGTTTTTTAAGTCGGTGATTTGTTGTTGCAATAACTTTCGGGCGTGTGATAATTGTGATTTTGATGTTCCTTCACTTATTTTGAGCATTTCGGCTATTTCCTGATGTTTGTAGCCTTCAATCGCATATAAATTAAACACCATTTTATAACCATCGGGCAAATTATCAATCATATTTTGAATGTCATCTACCGAAAAATCTTCCATTTCATAAACCGATTCATTCTCACTTACCGTAACATCATCTATATCTTGGTGATTGAAATTATTCTTTTTCACCCGAAGAAAATCGATGCATTCATAAATCATAATTCTGCGAATCCAACCTTCAAAACTACCTTTGTGTTCAAAATTTTTCAGATTCGTAAACACTTTCATAAATCCGGTAATCATTACATCTTCTGCATGGTGAATGTCTTTTATGTATTGGCGACACACACTTAACATTTTGGAAGAAAACTTAGCATAAATCTGCTGTTGTGCTTGTCGATTGTTTTCGACAGCCAACATAATAAGTTGTTTTTCTTCTTGATGTAACTGGATAACTTTCATAAAAAGTGTTCAGTGTTCAGTTTTTAGTGTTCAGTAAAATACTCTTCTATAAACATAGACGAGAATGCGTTTAAAATGGTTGTATGAAATGAGAAAAAAATTATTTTTTTCTTTCAATAACGTAATTTACCATTAAAATAAGAGAATCTTTATAAGTAGATGTTGGAAAATCTTGTAATAATGAAAGTGCTTCTTGTTGAAATTGCACCATTTTTTCTTCGGCGTACGTTAATCCGTTTTTGTCTTTTACAAATTGGATAACTTCTTTGACGCGCTTTTTGTCTTTATTGTAGTTTTTTACCGAATTGATTACCCAACTTTTTTCTTTAGGCGAACAATTATTCAAAGCATAAATCAAAGGCAATGTCATTTTTTGTTCTTTGATGTCGATTCCTGTTGGTTTTCCAATGGCATCATCGGTGTAATCGAATAAATCATCTTTGATTTGGAACGCCATTCCGATAAGCTCTCCAAATTTTCGCATTTTCTCGACCACATCTTTATCTTCTGGAGCCACAGAACAAGCTCCGAGTGAACAGCAAGCTGCAATTAAAGTCGCAGTTTTTTGTCGGATGATTTCGTAGTAAATATCTTCGGTAATGTCTAATCTTCTAGCTTTTTCGATTTGAAGTAATTCACCTTCACTCATTTCACGAACGGCTACTGAAATTATTTTTAACAAATCAAAATCGTTATTATCAATAGAAAGCAATAAGCCTTTTGATAATAAATAATCGCCAACTAAAACCGCGATTTTATTTTTCCAAAGGGCATTTAAAGAGAAAAATCCACGACGTTTGTTGCTGTCATCTACAACATCATCATGCACTAAAGTTGCGGTATGAATTAGTTCAATAACCGAAGCACCACGATATGTTCGCTCGTTAATGGAACCGCCCGAAACCATTTTAGCCGTTAAGAAAACAAACATTGGTCGCATTTGTTTTCCCTTTCGATTTACTATGTAATGGGTAATTCTGTTTAATAAAGCCACTTTTGAAGACATGGAATCGCGAAACTTCTCTTCAAAGAGTTCCATTTCATTTGCGATAGGTAGCTTTATTTGTTCGGTTATTTTCATTGAGGTATCAAAAGTACGAAAACAATTGCTAAAGCCAAAGATTTAGATTCTGAAACAAGTTCAGAATGACAAAAAAAGAAAAAATTAAGATTTATTCGCTAATTGTCCACAAGCCGCATCAATATCTTTTCCACGACTTCTTCTCACTTTTGCTACAATATTACTTTTTGCTAGAGCAGTTATGTAAGCGTTTGTAGCTTCTTCAGAGGCTTGTTGAAACATGCCGTCATCTATAGGATTATACTCGATAAGATTAACTTTACAAGGAACATATTTACAGAATTTTACCAAAGCGTCAATCGACTTTTTATCGTCATTGATTCCTTTCCAAACTACGTATTCGTAGGTAACTTTGCTTTTGGTTTTTCTGTACCAATATTCTAAACTTTCACGCAAATCAGTTAAAGGAAAATTTTTGGTAAATGGCATAATTTCGTTACGAATTTCCTCCACAGCAGAATGCAATGAAACAGCTAATTTGAATTTCACTTCATCATCTGCCATTTTTTTAATCATTTTCGGAATTCCAGAAGTGGAAACTGTGATTCTTTTTGGTGACATTCCCAAACCTTCGCTAGACGTAATCATATCAATCGCTTTCATTACGTTTGGATAATTCATTAAAGGCTCACCCATTCCCATAAAAACAATATTCGATAAAGGTCGGTCGTAATATAAACGGCTTTCGTTATCAATTGCAGCCACTTGGTCGTAAATTTCTCCTGGTTCCAAGTTACGCATTCGTTTTAATCGAGCGGTTGCACAAAAATTACAATCTAAACTACAACCTACTTGCGAAGAAACACAAGCTGTCGTTCGAGTTTCAGTAGGAATCAAAACCGATTCTACAATTAAGTCATCGTGCAAACGAACGGCATTTTTAACAGTACCATCTTCACTACGTTGTAAGGTATCCACTTTTATGTGATTGATTACAAAATTAGCTTCTAACATAGCGCGCGTTTCTTTAGAAACATTAGTCATATCCTCGAAAGTATGAGCGCGTTTTTGCCACAACCATTCGTAAACTTGATTGCCGCGAAACGCTTTGTCTCCGTTAGAAACAAAAAAGTTACGCAATTGTTCTTTTGTAAGTGCTCGTATGTCTTTTTTCTCGATTTGCATGGTGCAAAGTTAGGTTAAAATGTTAATTCGTTTAATTCTTAATTCGTATTTTTGTCGAAATTTGATTTCATCATGCATTTTATATCAGAAGATTTAGAAGATTATGTTGCCAATCATTCAGAAAATGAGCCTGAATTATTAGCAAAACTTAATAAAGAAACGCATCAGAAAATTCTGCAACCAAGAATGTTGAGCGGTCATTTTCAAGGTAGAGTTTTGAGTATGTTATCCAAAATTATTCGTCCAACACATATTCTTGAAATTGGAACATATACAGGTTATGCAGCTTTGTGTTTGGCAGAAGGTTTGCCTGAAAAAGGCACTTTAGACACTATTGATATCGAAGAAGAATTAGTTGATTTTCAGAAAAAATATTTTGATGCTTCGCCATGGAGTACACAAATTATCCAACATTTAGGAGATGCCATTGAAATTATTCCAACATTAAATAAAAAATTTGATTTGGTTTTCATTGATGCCGATAAAGAAAATTATGTGAATTATTTTCATTTGATTGTGCCGATGATGAATAAAGGTGGTATTATTTTATCCGATAATGTGTTGTGGAGCGGAAAAGTATTGGAAGAAGTAAAAGCAAACGATACGAGCACACAAGTTTTATTAGAATACAATAAGCTTTTAAAAGAAGATCCCAGAGTAGAAACGGTTTTGTTACCTATTCGTGATGGTTTGACTGTTAGTCGTGTTATTTAATAAAATTGTACTTTTTTCCAAAAAACATGTACGATTTATAAAACATAAAACCAAAAGTTCCTCCAAATAAATACCCTGTTAAAATATCGCCTGGAAAGTGCAATCCAAGATAAATCCTACTATATGCAAATATTAGTGGAAACAAGAATAATAAATAAGTGTGCTTATAAAATTTTCTAATAATTAAAAAAACAAACATAGTGGAAGCCATTGAATTGGCGGCATGACCAGAGAAAAAACTAAACGAACTTCTTTCTTCAACTATTCGTGCAATTTGATTGACATCTATATCATTACAAGGTCGTAAACGTTCAAAAGTGTTTTTGAATAAATTTGTAATTTGGTCGGTAAATGTGATTAAAACAGCTAAAAAAAGAATGATGATTCCTAAATTTTTCCATCCTATTTTTCGTTGTAATAAATAGAAAACCGCAATAAAAAATGGAGCCCAATTAATTTGTTTAGTAATAATTTGCCAAAAAGCATCAAAAGGTGTTGCACCTAATCCGTTTAGGAAAACAAATAATTCTTTATCTAAATTAACTAACTGTTCCAAAATTACAATTGTCTTTTAATAGGTCCAGTAATGGTTTCAATATCTTCTTGTACTTTTTCTATCGGATTTTCGATGCTTAAATCAATATTTTCAACTGGATTTACCATTTTATTAATACCTTCTTTGGCTTTGTTGATTTCCTCTGAAATTCCACCTGTTAAGGTATTCATATCTAAACCGCTGTCTTTTGCTCCGTTTTGAATTTCGCTTTTAATTTCGTTAGTAGCGTTTTTTAATTGTGCCATACCTTTTCCTAAAGCACGAGCAATATCTGGAATCTTATCAGATCCAAATAGCATTAAAACAACTAAAATGATGAAAAATAATTCACCGCCACCTATTCCAAACATAATTTAATTTTGAAAGTTAACTTCGCAAAGTTACAAAGTTTTTAGACCTATTTATCTTAAAGTAATCAAAAAAAAGACTATCCGAGGATAGTCTTTAATTCTTATTTTTTCTCCAAAGTATCAAATTTTGATTCGACTACTTCATTTGGCCAAAAGTTATTGGTTACATCCACATCAGCTGTTTCTAATTTTGGATCCAATTGAATTTTTACTACTTTCTTTTCTGTAGCGAAAACTCGTTTAGCCGTTTCATTATTTTTTCTCCAAATTTGAGCTGGAAATTTTTGAGTTTCTGAAGTTCCATCTTCAAACTGAAGTTCTACGATAATTGGCATAATCAATCCTCCAGGTTTTGCAAATTCTACTTCGTAGAAAAACTTAGGAGCACTTAGTTTACTGATTTCTTCTGCAGTATAGTTTTTATTCAAATAATCATTTAATGCTTGAACTTTAGAATAATCAAAACCATTTTTTAATTCTGGTTTAAATTCTGTAGAACTTTCTAAAACCATTTTCAACATCGGTTGATTTTCATCACCAATTTTTCTTCCTCTTCTATTGAATTGTGCTTTTGCTTCTTTTGGATCTTGCTCAATAACATAATATTGTTTCACATCTTTCACTGCAATATCAGTAACGTCTGTTGAATAGAACCAACCTCTCCAAAACCAATCTAAATCTACCGCAGATGCATCTTCCATTGTTCTAAAGAAATCTTCTGGTGTAGGATGCTTAAATTTCCAACGGTTTGCATAGGTTTTGAAAGCGTGGTCAAACAATTCGTGACCCATAATGGTTTCTCTTAAAATATTTAAACCTGTAGCTGGTTTTCCGTATGCGTTGGCTCCAAAATTATAAATATTTTCAGAGTTTGACATAATTGGCTCTAAATATTGTTGGTTTCCTTTCATATAAGGAACAATATTTTTTGCTGGTCCACGCGTTGCAGGAAAGTTTGGATCAAATGATGTTTCAGTTAAATACTCCAGGAAAGTGTTTAGTCCTTCGTCCATCCAAGTCCATTGTCTTTCGTCTGAATTTACAATCATTGGAAAGAAATTATGCCCAACTTCGTGGATAATTACACCTAACATTCCATATTTAATTCTGTCGCTTACAAATCCCGTTTCATCTGGACGACCGTAGTTCCAACAAATCATTGGATATTCCATTCCTTGGTCTTCTGCAGAAACTGAAACTGCTTTTGTATACGGATAATCAAATGTATAATGAGAATATGTTTTTAAGGTGTGAGCAACTGCTTTTGTTGATAAATCTCCCCAAAGTGGATTTGCTTCTTTTGGATAAATAGAAATAGCCAATGGTTTATTTGTCGGTAAATCAACTGCCATTGCATCAATTATAAATTTTCTTGAAGTTGAAAACCCAAAATCACGTACATTTTGTGCTTTAAATTTCCATGTCTTCTTTTGGTCAGAAAAACTGCTTTCTTTTGCAACTGCTTCTTCTTGTGTTACAATAATAACTGGTTTATCAAATGTTTTTTCAGCTAATTCCCATCGTTTTACTTGAGCTGGTGTAAAAACTTCGCTTCTGTTTTGTAATACTCCTGTAGCTTCCATTACGTGGTCAGCAGGAACTGTAATATTTACTTCATAATCACCAAAAACTAAAGCAAATTCGCCTCTTCCCCAAAATTGCATATTTTGCCAACCTTCAACATCATTATAAACTGCCATTCTTGGGAAAAACTGTGCCATAACATACAAGCGATTTCCGTCTTTAAATTGTTCATAACCAGAACGACCATTGTTTGCTTGCTCTTGATAATTTACAATATTGTACCACCATTTGATTGAAAATGTAATTTTTTCACCGCTTTTTAATGGTTTAGCCAAATCTATACGCATCATAGTTTGATTCACTGTGTATTTCATTGCGTTTCCTTTAGCATCTTTTACATAGTCAATATTAAATCCACCAGGAAAAGGATTTTCAACGAATTTTTTTACAAATCCGTCAGTGGTAATACTTTTTGGAAGTGTTTCATTTTCTACCAAAGGAGTTTTAGAATCTGGTCTTTCAATATTTTGTTCTAATTGCACCCATAAATATTCTAAATTTTCGGGCGAATTATTGTGATATGTAATGGTTTCTGAACCATATAATTTTTTGTTTTTATCATCTAATTCCAGATTCATTTTGTAATCTGCTTTTTGCTGATAATAAGCTGGTCCGGGAGCACCTGAAGCCGTTCTGAACATATTAGGAGTTGCCATTTCATCATACATTTGGCGAAATTTATTCTCATTATAATGTCCTTGTACTTGCTTTTTTTCTTCTGGTTTTACTTCTTGGGCAGTTGCGCCAAAAGCTACTGCTAAAGATAAAAATGCACTGAAAACAATAGAATTTTTCATAATATAATGGGTAGTTTAATAGTCAATTTTTCCTTGTAATTCTGTATTAGTCAACAAAATGCTTTTTTTGTTACTATTTATATTTGTATGCACGATATTTTGTTGATCTGCATATACTTCTGTTAACAATGAATTATAAATTTCGAAGGTATTTATTTTTTTTGAGACAGCAATTTTTGTGTATAAAATTAACACATCGCCTTCTACTTCTCTTGCTAAAAACTCTATGTTTTGAGGTTTTTTATTAATCGATACTTTTATTTTTTCTTTTAGATAGCTTTTAATTAATTCTTCCGCTTCAGGTAATTCTTTAGTAGATGTTAAGTTTACTTTTTTGTTATACTTTTTAGTAAGTCCTTTTTCTAAATCGTCAATAAAAATTCGTGATGTTATTTCTACTCTCTTTTTTGATGGCACATAATCAATTTGGGTAACCGAAACATAAAATTTATGCGCACTAAATGAGCTTAAAAATAAAACGGCAAATAAAAGTAACAATTGTTTTTTCATGTGGTAAAAATAGGAATTATTCTTTTGCTTTTTGCAATTTGAATTCTTCCGATTTGTTAATTAAATATTCAATTAATTTTAGCTCATTTTCGGCTTTTAAAAGAGGCGAAAGTTCGTAAACGTTTAATTCGGCAAAACTCATAAACATTGGAATATCTTCGTTTTTAATTTTTAAGGTTTCCACAAAAAAATTGTGCGAAAATCGTTCCAGCATGTGTTCTGAAAATGATTTTGATTGTAAATCTCGTATTCTTCTTTCTTCAAAAACACGTTCTGAATTCTTTTTGGGGTCACCTTTTACCCCTAATAAACTTGACAATCCATTTATTAATGGCAAGAAACTAATCCCTGTTGGAGCAAACTGATTAGGCAGTGCAGTATTTATAGGCGTTCCCATTCTAACATCATCTTCATAGTGCTTTATTCTCATATCTATTTTAGAAAAACCTTCTCCATATACTTGAATTCGTTTGGTATCTTCTTTTAAGTCTCCCGTTAAAGTATAAGGTGTAATTATAATTTCATTTAATTCAGTAATTTTCACATGCAACTTTATTTCTAAAACTGGCAACCAAAAATCTTTATCTGTCAATACATATCGTTTTGAATCATAAGAAAGTCCTTGAATAAATAATGTATCCGTTGCTCTAGCGTTTATTGAAAATTTTCCGTCAACATCAGTAATTGCTCCAACATTTGAAGTAATATTATAGACAGTTAAATTTTCAACTTCTAAAGAGTCGGCAACTATTTTTCCGCGCAACACCTTTCGTTCTATCCCTTGCGAGAAACCAATTTGGGTTATTACTAAAATAAAAAAAAGTAAAATGTTATTTCTCATCTTTTGGTGATTTTTCTATTTCTATTTCTTTCAGTTTTAAATATTCAACTGCTAATTCTGATAAAATAAACGTTGCCATTGTTTTGTTTTTATCTTTCATAGCCCTTGCATACCTTTCATTATCAACAATATAAAACAAAAAACCATCAACATATTCTTCTGGAATGTTTAAGGTTTCTAGGAAATATTTTCTTTCAAAATAATCTGAAGTTTTGGCTTGTAATTGCTCTTTTCCTTCAACAACAACTTGATTTTTAAGCATCTTTGTCCTACCTGAAGCCCAATTAATTAATGGATCCAAAAGTCCAGTTGTTGCAGTTCTAACTTTTCGCTCAGCAGGTGTATATGTTTTTTGATTCGCTGGGACAATTCCTAATGAAACCGCATTAATATTTTTATATTTCGTTAATGTAATTTCATCAAGCTCACTAATTAATGATTTCATTTGAACGAAAATTAATTCTTCTTTTAAATCATTTTGCTTAATAATGTATTGTGTTGCTTTTAAATGAACCGCGCTAAATTGAAGTGTATCGCTAATCTTTACTTTTATATTAAAATAACCGCGAGCATCCGTAATTTCTCCAGTCTTTTGAGAAATATTAAAAATATGAATTCCTTCTAAACTATTAGACTCAGAAACTACTTTCCCTTTAATTAGTGTGTCATTTTGAGAAAAAATGAACATTGGAAAGATGAAAAAGAAGAAAAGTAGTTTTTTTAGCATGAATTAAATTTGAATATTTTTGTAAATGTACCAAATACACCTCAAAACGAAATCCTAACAAGATGATAAACTTATGTTAATAGAATGGTTTAAATTTGTAAAAAAAATCAATGAAAAATATACTTATTGCCAGCACCTCAACCTTGCACAACGGAAGTTATTTAGACTATTTATTACCTGAATTACAAGTGTTTTTTACCAATTGTAATGAAATTCTCTTTATTCCTTATGCACGCCCAAGTGGTATTTCGCATGAAGAATATACTAAGAAAGTAAGTGATGCTTTTGCAAAAATTAATATTTCTATCAAAGGAATTCACGAGTTTGAAAATCCGATAACTGCACTTGAAAATGCCAAAGGAATTTTTACTGGCGGAGGAAACACTTTTTTATTAGTAAGTCAATTATACAAAAATAACGTAATTGATACTTTAGAAAAAGTAGTTAAAAACGGAACACCATATCTTGGAACAAGCGCTGGAAGTAACATTTGCGGTTTAACCATGAGCACTACAAACGATATGCCGATTGTGTATCCGCCGAGTTTTAGAACATTAGGTTTTGTTTCGTTTAATATTAATCCGCATTATTTAGATCCAATTGAAGGTTCAACCCACATGGGTGAAACGCGCGAAACTAGAATTAATGAATTTCATCAATTTAATCCGCAACCTGTAGTTGGATTGAGAGAAGGAAGTTGGTTAGCTGTAAATGGTGATTCTATTAAATTAAAAGGAACTTTAACCGCACGAATTTTCAAAAGAGGCGAAACGCCAATAGAAGTTGTGCCAGAAACTGAGCTAAATGAATTGAAATAAAAAAAGCCTTGCAAATGCAAGGCTTTTTTATGGAGCGGAAGACGAGGCTCGAACTCGCGACAACCAGCTTGGAAGGCTGGAGCTCTACCAACTGAGCTACGTCCGCAGGTGATAATTTTTAATACTTTATCTTGTTTTGGAGCGGAAGACGAGGCTCGAACTCGCGACTACCAGCTTGGAAGGCTGGAGCTCTACCAACTGAGCTACTTCCGCAGGTGATAATTTTTAAAACTTTATCTTGTTTTGGAGCGGAAGACGAGGCTCGAACTCGCGACAACCAGCTTGGAAGGCTGGAGCTCTACCATCTGAGCTACTACCGCAGGTGATAATTTTTAAAACTTTCTCTTGTTTTGGAGCGGAAGACGAGGCTCGAACTCGCGACAACCAGCTTGGAAGGCTGGAGCTCTACCAACTGAGCTACTTCCGCAATTCAAAAAAGCAAATAAATACTTATTTTGTGGGTGCAAATATACTTTAAAAGTTTTTTTAATTGCAAATTTTTAAGCATATTTTTTCAATTCCTTTGTTATAAATTTGTTGACGCATTATCAATATTCGTTAATTCGTTAAAATATAAATAGTTAGAAATGCCTGTTGTCAAAAAAATTACTGCTTTAGAAACTTATACCGTTCGCCAAGAAGTATTAAGAAAAGGAAAACCAATCGAAACTTGTCATTTTATCGGAGATGATGCTACCACAACAACTCATTTTGGATTATTTGAAAACGAAAATATGATTGGAGCTGTTTCTGTTTATAAAACAAATTCACCTCTTTTTACAGAGAAGATACAATTTCAAATTAGAGGTATGGCAGTTTTAGAAGATTTTCAAAGCAAAGGATATGGTGAACAACTTTTAAAAGCTGCAGAAAACTTTTGTTTTGAAGAGAAAGCCGATTTAATTTGGTTTAATGCTCGTGAAAAGGCAATTCCATTTTATCAAAAATCTGGTTATAAAATAATTGGTAATGCCTTTGATATTCCAAATGTTGGCATTCATTTTGTGATGTTTAAGAAAAATTAAAAAGATTTTTATTACATTTATATGTCCAAATGGATTTTCACTATGAAAATAATTACTTCTCTATTATTACTGACCTTATTTATTTCTTGTAAAAAAGAAGAAAAAACTATTGCTTTTGATGATAGTATTATCAAAGATACTGTTCATGATGTAATTATTCGACCTGTTAATCCAGAACTTCTTAAAGACAAATCGGATAGCTTAAAATTATATTACCAAAAATTGAATTTTCACGAAATTTGGTATTTAGATGAAAACCGAAAAGACTTAATCAATGAAATCAAATTTTGCTATCAAGAAGGTTTAAATCCAAGAGACTATTCCGTTGAATTTATTGATATTTTAGAAGCAAAAAGAGCTGAGTTATCTGATGAAGACATTGTAAAATATGATATTTTACTTACAGAATCGTTTGAAAAATTAGCACTTCATTTACACAAAGGCAAATTAAATCCGAAAGAATTGTATACTGATTGGGATTTAAAACCTAAAGAAATTGCTCTTTCTCCTTTATTGGAAACAGCTATTAAAGAGAAAAAAGTAGCTTCGACCTTCAAAGAAATAAAACCAAATCATATTGTATATCAATTACTTAAAAAAAGTTTGATTGAATTAGATAAATTTCCAAATACAACATTTTCTAAAATCGAAATTAAAAAAGATAAAATTGTTTTGAACGACACTTTGCCAGAAATGGTAAAAATTAAAAAACGATTAGCCTATTGGAACGATTATAAAAATAAAGATAGTATTATATCTTGGGCTTATGATACATTAACTTTTAAAGCTGTCAAAAGATTTCAGGCTCGTCATGGGTTACTTCAAGATGGAGTTATTGGAAAAGGAACCTTAAATGCTTTAAACGTTACAAAAAATGAAAGAAGAGAACAAATTTTTGCTAATTTAGAAAGATGGCGTTGGTATCCAAACAATTTAGGAAAACAATACCTAATTGTAAATCTTCCGCAATATATATTGAATTATGTTGTGGATAATGACACTGTGGCTACACACAAAACAGTAGTAGGAACAGCAAAAAGAAAAACACCAATATTAACTTCAAAACTTTCTAACTTTGTTTTTAATCCTACCTGGACCATTCCTCCAACAATTATAAAAGAAGATTTAACACCATCTGCTTCAAAAAATAGAAATTATTTTCCATCTAGAAAACTTACTATTTACAATAATAAAGGGCAAGAAGTAAGCCCTTATGCATGGAATCCAGCAAGAGCAAACAGTTATCGATATGTTCAAAAACCAGGTTACAATAATTCGTTAGGATTAGTGAAATTTAATTTCCCTAACAATCACTTGGTTTATTTACATGATACAAATCACAGAGACTACTTTGCAAAAAACTTTCGTTCATTAAGTTCGGGTTGCGTTCGTGTTGAAAATCCGTTAATTTTAGCAAAACAAATTTTAGTCAAAGAAAATGCAAAAAAATGGGAATCTTCAGAAATTGATTCCATTATAAAACGAGAAAAAACAAAAACAGTGTCTGTTAAAGACACTGTAAATATTTATATTTTTTATTGGACAAGTTGGTTAGAAAACAATCAACTTCAATTTAGAGATGACATCTATAACTTAGATAAAGAATTATTTGAAAAACTCAGAAGTAATTAAGAAACTAACTTCGATTTAGCTACATAATTTCTTGAAGGATGATAAATAAAAATACACGATTTATCTTTGATAGTTTCGATTAATTTTTTGTGTACTTCATAAGGAACTGCAGGACAACCTTGACTTCTTCCAATATAACCTTGCGCTCTTGCTAGCTTTTTACTCACATAATCAGCTCCATGAATAACCACTGCTCTATCACGAGCCTTATCATTAATACCATATTCCATTCCGTCTAATCGTAATGATAACCCATGTTTTCCTTGGTAAACCTCTCCAGTTAAATAAAAACCTAAACTACTTTTATACGATTCGTTTTCGTTAGAAAAATTTGTAGCAAATTCAACACCCGAATTTCTTCCATGCGCAACTAATGATTTCAAAATTACTTTTTGAGTTTTCATGTCAATAACCCACATTCTTTCTTCAATCGAAGACAAGCTAAAGTCAATTACAGTTAAAATCTCATTTGTAATTTTACCTTGAGCTTTTAATTGCTCATATCCTTGAAAAGCAGCAAAAAAACTATCGAATTTTGGTAATGATAAATTATTTGCATCAATAGTAGTGTAAAATGTTTTGCACTTAGTTTCTAATGCTACTTTTGCATTTGAAGCTATTAATTTTGGATCTGTATTTGAAATTACATTTTTTTCTAAATCAGCTGTATTTAAAGGCTTGAACGAAAAAGCACAAAATAAAATCAGGGGCAAAAACTTGTAAATCATTGTTAATCTTGTAGTTATATTGTTGTTGAAAGTGCCAAATATATTTATTATTTTTTAATAAACAAATAAAAAAATGTTTTTTATCGAAATTTTAAGTATTTCATCGATTATTTTAAAAAAAGTTAAACATTATATAAAAAAAGTAGACCTATATGATAATCGCATAAATTTGTTCGTTAATTTTATTTTATATGGTAAATAAATCCAGCATCACATTACTTTTTTGCATTGCAGGTTTCTTTTTTTCGTTTTCACAAACTAAAAAAAGTGTTTCAACAAAAAAAACAACAGAAAACATTTCAATTGATGCTGAACTAAATGAAGCTTCTTGGAAAGATGCAGAAATTGCAACCGACTTTGTCTCTTTAGAACCAAAAAACGGAACGCCAATTCCTGAAGAATTTAAAACCGAAGTAAAAATCTTGTACTCTAATGATGCTATTTATATAGGAGCAAAATTGTATGACCCAAATCCTGAAAAAATTTTAAAAGAACTTGTTGAAAGAGATGAAATTGGTACTTCTGATTTTTTTGGTATTTTTATTAATGGATACAACGATGGTCAGCAAGAATTTAGATTTTTTGTAACCGCGGCCAATGGACAAGTCGACACAAATTTTACTTCATCAGAAGGTGAAGATGGTTCGTGGAACGCCATTTGGGAAAGTAATGCAAAAATTACTGATTTTGGTTATGTCATTGAAATGAAAATCCCTTATGCTGCACTTCGTTTTCCTGAAAAAGACAAACAAATTTGGGGACTTAACTTTTTTAGAGAAGTACGAAGAGAGCGCCAAAAATATACTTGGAGTCCTATTGACAATAAAATCGGAGCCATTTCGCAGCAAGCTGGACTCTTAACTGGAATTGAAAACATTAAAACTCCTACTCGATTGTTCTTAATTCCTTATTCTTCGTTTTACCTTTCCGGAAGCGAAACACAAAAAACCAAAGGCGAATTAAAAGGCGGCTTAGATATCAAATACGGAATCAACGATGCTTTTACTTTAGATGCGATTTTGGTTCCCGATTTTGGTCAAACCAAATTTGATAATGTGGTTTTGAATTTAGGTCCATTCGAACAACAATTCAACGAAAACCGACCATTTTTTACCGAAGGAACCGACTTATTTAGCAAAGGAAATTTATTGTATTCGAGAAGAATTGGACAAACTCCAGATTTGAATTTAAACTTAACTGAAAATGAATCAATAAACGAATATCCAGGAGCAATCAACTTAGTAAATGCATTAAAAATTTCTGGTCGTGATAAAGATGGATTAGGCATTGGATTCTTAAATGCTATTACCGAAAAAACAATAGCAACAGCAACAAATTCTGATGATAATTCTACTCGACAAGTGGAAATTTCTCCATTAACAAATTACAATGTAATGGTTTTTGATCAACGCTTTAATCAAAATTCTTCGATAACTTTTATTAACACAAATGTTACAAGAAACGGAAGTTTTAGAGATGCAAACGTAACAGGATTATTGTTTGATTTGAACAACAAAACCAATACATACAACCTTTCTGGAGGATTAAAATCGAGCAGTATTAATGATGTTGAAAATAAAAACGGTTATAACGCATCGTTATATTTTGCAGAAACAAACGGAAAATTTAGATATAGCTTTGGAAGCGAATATATGTCAAAAGATTTCGAAATCAACGATTTAGGAATTAATTTCAGAACCAATTATTATTCGTTTTCAGGAAACACAAACTATCGAATTTTAAATCCAAACAAAACCTTCAATACCTTTAGAATCAACTTAAATTCTTACTTTGAATTTTATACGCCAACAAACCAAATTCAAGCAAGTAATTTTAATGTAAACTTAAATTCTACTAACAAGAAAAATCATTTTTTTGGTGGAGGAATTGACTTTAATCCGTTTAAAAATTACGATTATTATGAACCTCGTGTTACGAATAGATTTTTTGTAAAACCAGAAACCGCTGGAGGATGGCTTTACTTTTCTTCAAACTATAACAACAAATTCGCTATCGATTTTGAGCCTTTCATAACGCACGTAATCAACGAAAATAGATACGAAGCTGGAGTAAATATTAGTCCAAGATATCGTTTTAGCGATAAGTTTTCATTGGTTTACGGCTTCAATTATTTTAAACAAAAAAACGATATTGGTTTTATTGATTTCGAAGATTCAAATATCATTTTTGCTCGAAGAGATAGAGATACTTACACCAATTCTATTACAAGTAAATTTTCGATTAGTAGTGTAATGAATTTCAATTTGTCGGTGAGACATTATTGGTCATTAGCCGAAAACAATAAAATCAATAATCTGAACGAAGATGGAAGTTTATCAATTAACAATACTTATACAGGTAACCGAAACTCAAACTTCAGTACTTGGAATTTAGATTTATCCTATTCTTGGTGGTTTGCTCCAGGAAGTCAAATGTCGATTTTGTACCGAAACAACGCAGGTACTTTTGATAGAACTATAAATAAAGATTTTGGTTCTAATTTCTCTAACTTATTTGAAGACAATTTGAATCATGTTTTATCGGTAAGTGTTCGTTATTTTATTGACTACAACCAAGCCAAAAACTGGATTAAAAAAGGATAAATCACTTAATCGTTTTCGTAATTTTAAGTCGCTTTTTCATTTAGAAATTTATCAATTGTTTATCTTTGTACAAACACACAAAAATGAACAAAAAAGTAATTTTAATGATATTGGACGGTTGGGGAAAATCGCCCGATCCGAGAGTTTCTGCAATTGATAACGCCAACACACCTTTTATTGATAGTTTATACACCAAATACCCGAATGCGCAACTAAGAACCGATGGTTTAAACGTAGGTTTGCCAGAAGGTCAAATGGGAAATTCAGAAGTTGGTCACATGAATTTAGGCGCTGGTCGAATTGTGTATCAAGATTTAGCAAAAATAAATTTAGCTGTTCAAAACAAAAACGTAAATCAAGAAAAACCACTTATTGATGCCTTCAAATATGCGTTAGAAAACAATAAAAAATTACATTTTTTAGGATTAGTTTCTAATGGTGGCGTACATTCTCATACCTCACATTTATACGGATTATTGGACGCAGCTAAAGAATATGGTTTAGAAAAAATATTTGTTCATGCCTTTACCGATGGTCGTGATGTAGATCCAAAATCGGCTTTATTAGACATCGCAAATTTAGAAGAATATGTAAAAGATTCTAATGCGAAAATTGCAACTGTAATCGGTAGATATTATGCAATGGATCGAGATAAACGTTGGGAACGCGTTAAATTAGCCTATGATTTGCTGGTAAATTCAATTGGACATCACACTACAAATTTTGTAGAAAGCATACAAAAAAGTTATGATGAAAATGTAACAGACGAGTTTATTCAACCCTTGATTAAGGTCGATGAAAATAACGAACCATTAACAAAAATCGAAAATGATGATGTGGTAATTTTCTTTAATTTTAGAACAGATAGAGGAAGAGAATTAACCGAAGTTTTATCGCAAAAAGACTTTCACGAATTCAATATGCACAAACTGAATTTGTATTATGTTACGATGACCAATTACGATGACACCTATAAAAATGTTCACGTAATTTACGACAAAGATAATATTACTGAAACACTTGGCGAGGTTTTAGAAAAAGCCAATAAAAAACAAATTCGTATTGCAGAAACTGAGAAATATCCGCACGTAACCTTTTTCTTTTCTGGCGGAAGAGAAGAACCTTTTGTAGGAGAAACGCGTATTTTAAAAAATTCGCCAAAAGTAGCCACTTACGATTTACAACCCGAAATGAGTGCTTTTGAACTAAAAGATGCTTTAGTCTCTGAATTGAAAAAAGGTGAAGTTGATTTTGTTTGTTTAAATTTCGCCAATGGCGATATGGTGGGTCATACTGGTGTTATGTCGGCTGCTATTAAAGCGTGCGAAGCTGTTGATGTTTGCGTAAAAGAAGTGGTTGAAACAGCTTTAGAAAATAATTACACAACAATAATCATCGCCGATCACGGAAATTGTGAAACGATGATTAATCCTGACGGTTCGCCAAACACAGCACATACAACCAATCCTGTGCCAATTATTTTAGTAGATAAAGAGTTGAAAACGATTCATGATGGTGTTTTGGGCGATATTGCTCCTACTATTTTAGATTTAATGGGAATTGAAAAACCCGCAGTAATGACTTGTAAATCTCTATTATAATGAAAAATATATTATTATTATTAATCTGTTTATCATTTTTTGGATGTACAACAACTTTCAAAACATCAAATGGTGAGGATGGAAAACCAGGAGAAGACGGTAAACCTGGAACTGAACAAAAAGGTGAAGATGGTGAAGATGGCAAAAATGGACAAAGTAAAAACACAACAATAGGCATAAAAGTATAAGTTTATTAATCCCGATTCGTCGGGATTTTTTTTGAACAATTCTAAAATAAAAGTTAAACTTTTATATATCAATAGTATTACTATTATATTTGCATTGTAAAATATTGAATCATGCAAAATTTACTATCAAATCTAAAAATAACCATCAACGAAAAATTATACGTTAAAGATCCAGAGACTTCTGAATTAGGACGTAATATTTTAAAAAACAGCATCTTACTAATCGATGAAATTGGCTTTGAAGCGTTTACTTTCAAAAAATTAGGCGAGAAAATTCAATCAAATGAAAGTTCTATTTATCGCTATTTTGAAAACAAGCACAAACTATTGGTTTACCTTACTTCGTGGTATTGGTCTTGGATGGAATATCGTATGGCTTTTGCCACTACAAATGTTACAAATCCAATTGAAAAATTAGAAAAAGCAATTAAATTGGTAACAGAAAATGTAACTGATGACCATGCAACACCACACATTAATGAAGAAATTCTAAGTCGAATAATCGTTGAAGAATTCACTAAAACTTTAATGACAAAAGAAGTTGATAACGAAAATAAAGACGGCTTTTTCTTAGTGTACAAAAGAGTTGTTAATCGAATAATTGACATCATAAAAGAAGTGAATCCAGATTATCCTTACGCAAAAAGTTTAGCTTCAAACATTGTAGAAGGTTCACTGCATCAACATTTTTTAAAAAATCATTTAAAAACTATTACTAACTTATCTGAAAAAGAATGCGCTACAGATTTCTATACAGATATGGCTAAAAAAATTCTACTATGACACCATTAAAAAGATTTAAAAACCTCATCTTAATCGACAAACAAGATATTTACCAAATCTTCTTGTATTCCATTATTGCAGGATTAATTAGTTTGTCTTTGCCTTTGGGAATTCAATCAATCATCAACTTTATTCAGGCGGGAAAAGTTAGTACTTCTTGGATAATCTTAGTAGTTATTGTTGTGGTTGGAGTAGCTTTTGTAGGATTGTTAAAAATTATGCAATTCAGAATCACCGAAAACTTACAACAAAAAATATTTGTGCGCTCGTCTTTTGAATTTGCTTATCGATTTCCAAAAATAAAATTCAACGAATTACACAATCAATATCCGCCAGAATTAGCGAATCGCTTTTTTGATACATTAACCGTTCAAAAAGGATTTTCTAAACTTTTATTGGATATTTCTGGAGCTGCTTTACAAATCATTTTCGGAATTATCTTGCTGTCTTTGTATCATTCCTTTTTTATCTTTTTCGGATTAGTACTTTTGATTTTGTTATACTTAATTTTCAAAATCAACTTTAATTTAGGATTAGAAACTAGCTTAAAAGAATCGAAATACAAATATAAAATCGCACATTGGTTACAAGAAATTGCAAGAAATCACTTGAGTTTTAAAAGCAATTCTATTTTTAATTTTTCATTACACAAAAACGACAAATTAGTTAATGAATATCTAAAACAACGTGAAAGTCATTTTCAGGTCTTGATGAAACAATTCATTCAGTTAACTGGATTTAAAATCTTAATTACTGCTGGTTTATTAATAATTGGAGGATTACTAGTAATCAATCAGCAAATGAACATCGGGCAATTCGTTGCGGCTGAAATTATCATTTTAAGTATCATTGCAGCCGTTGAAAAACTATTTTCTGGATTAGAATTGTTTTATGATGTATTGACTTCTTTAGAAAAATTAGGTTCGGTTGTGGATATGGAATTAGAAGAAGATGTTCAAAATTCTAACTATTTAGTCGATAAAAACAAAATAACGATTGAAACAGAAAACGTTTCTTTTTCATATCCAAAATCCGACAAAGAAATACTAAAAAACATCAATTTATCAATTGAACCAAAACAGCACACCTTAATTTTAGGCGAAAATGGTTCTGGGAAAACAACTCTAATTCGTTTATTAGCAAGATTAATTGAACCATCTTCTGGAAGTATTTTCATCAATAATACCAATTACAAAAAATATTCTTCAGACGAATATCGCTCAAAAATTGGAATTATCACAGCACACGAAATGCCATTTGAAGGCACAATTTTAGAAAATATTACGTGTAACAATCCAGAAATTAAAATGGAAACGGTTTTTGATTTAATTGAAAAATTAAAACTTACCGAAGCCATCAAGGCTCTTCCAAAAGGATTAGACACGCAAATTTCATCGGAAGGCAAACAAATTAATTCATCAACCATTCAAAAAATTGTTTTGGCACGTTGTATCATCAACCAACCCAAATTACTGTTTTTAGAAAATCCTTTAGACAAATCAGACGAACAAAGTTGCAGAGAAATTTTAGATTTTTTAAGCGATGAAAAACATCCTTGGACGTTAATCGTTGTAAGTAAAAATAGTTATTGGAAACAAATTTGTAAACAAACTATTCTTCTAGAAAAAGGAGAAATTAAAGCAAATTAACTATGTTAAACATCACAAAAAATAGAATTGATCAATTTGTTAAGTTAGAGCAATTCAAATCGGGACAAATATTTAAAGAACAAAAGCATTACAAAGTAATTCGCAAGATTATTTGGGCATTTGTCATCATTTGCATTTTGTTTCTTTTTCTTCCTTGGACACAAAACATTCAAGGCGCTGGAAATGTAACCACTTTGAAACCAAATCAACGTCCGCAAACCATTCAAACTATTATTGGTGGTAGAATTGAAAAATGGTATGTAAACGAAGGTGACTTTGTAAAAAAAGGCGATACTATTTTATTCATATCTGAAATAAAAGAAGATTATTTAGATCCGAATTTAGTTGAAAACACAGGTAATCAAGTAAAAGCAAAAGAAAATGCAGTAACTTCTTATGCCGATAAAGTAAAAGCGCTTGAAGCTCAAATGGGTGCTATTCAGAATGAAAAAAATCTAAAATTTAAACAAGCACAAAACAAACTAAAACAATCGTATTTAAAAGTACAAAGTGATAGTATTGATTTTGAAGCTACAAAAACCCAACTTAAAATTGCTAAAACACAATACAATCGTTCAGTAAATTTAAACAAAGAAGGTTTAAAACCAATGACCGATGTGGAAGAAAAACGCATGAAGTTACAAGAAACTGAAGCAAAAATTATTACACAAGAAAACAAATACATTGCGAGCAAAAATGAAGTATTGAATGCTACAATGGAACTCAACAGAATTAGTGCTGAATATGCCGAAAAAAACGCCAAAGCAAGTAGTGATAAACAAACGGCTTTGAGTTCACAATTTGATACCGAAGCACAAGTAAACAAGCTGAAAAATCAGTACAAAAACTATCAAATTAGAAATGGTTTGTATTATATCACCGCTCCACAAGATGGTTATGTAAACCGAGCTTTGCAATCGGGAATTGGCGAAACAATTAAGGAAGGAACTGCTGTTGTGAGCATTATGCCAGCTAAATATGATATTGCCGTAGAAACTTATATCGAACCAATGGATTTCCCATTGATTAACAAAGGCGAAAAAGTTAGAGTTTGGTTTGATGGTTGGCCTACAATTGTTTTTAGTGGTTGGCCTGGTGTTTCCTACGGAACTTTTGGCGGTATAATTGTTGCCAAAGAAAATTTCATTAGTCCAAACGGAAAATATCGTGTGCTAATTGCACCAGATCCAAACGATAAAAAATGGCCAGAACAATTAAGCATTGGTGCCGGAACACAATCTTTAGCTTTGTTAGACAATGTGCCTATTTGGTTTGAAATTTGGCGAACTCTAAATGGTTTTCCACCTAATTTTTATCAACCAACAACCACCGAAAACACTAAGAAATAATGAAACCGAAACTATTTTATATCTTCCTTTTCATTTGTAGTTGGATGAGTTTGTTTGGACAAAATTCACCAACCGAATTCACCTACAATGAATTTTTAGGATATGTAAAAAAATACCATCCTTTAGTAAAACAAGCCGATTTAAAACTCAACGAAGCCCAAGCCAATTTAATGCAAGCTCGTGGTGCTTTTGATCCAAAAATTGAAGTTGATTTTAGCGAAAAGCAATTCAAAGACAGTGAATATTATTCGATTTTAAACAGCAGTTTTAAAATTCCAACTTGGTACGGAATCGAACTAAAAGCAGGATTTGATAACTCTGAAGGAATTTATGTAAATCCAGAAAATACGTTACCAAATAGCGGATTAACTTCGTTTGGAATTTCAGTTCCTGTAGGACAAGGTTTGTTCATTAATCAACGAATGGCTGATTTGAGAAAAGCCAAAATTGCCAGAAATTTAAACGTTGCTGAAAGAAATTTACAAGCAGTTGAAGTAATTTATGAAGCTTCTGTGAGCTACATGAATTGGAAAAGAAGTTTTGATGAAGTAAAATTATATGAAACTTATTTAGAAAATGCTTTAATTCGTTACAACGGTGTTTCAAAATTAATCGAAGAAGGTGACAAACCAGCAATTGATAGTGTAGAAGCAGGAATTGCAGTAAAAACTCGAAGATTAAATTTAGAAGATGCGAAGTTAAAATTAACCAAAGCAAAATTAGAATTGTCAAACTATTTGTGGTTAGAAAATAATATTCCTTTAGAACTGAATGACAATTTATATCCTGAAACAACGTTATCCAAAACAATCAAAGAGGTTTTACAGATAAATGAATTAGGAACAATTGATTTAGACAATCATCCAAAAATTCAAGCTTTAGATGCTAAAATTGCAATGTTAAAAGTGGATCGAAAACTAAAAGCAAATGCACTTTTGCCCAAGTTAGATTTGAGTTACAATTATTTATCAGAGCCAAGTTATATTGACAATTATCGCTTTGAAGATTATAAAATAGGAGTAAATTTTGCGTTTCCAATATTTTTACGAAAAGAACGCGGAAGTTTAAAATTAGCCGATTTAAAAATTCAGGATTCAGAATTTGGTTTGCAATTTGAACGAAAAAATTTAGAAAACAAAATCAAAGCACAACAACAAGAAATAGTTTCACTTGAAAAACAACAAGATTACAATAACAAACTGGTTAAAGACTTTTCAACATTGCTAAACGCTGAAGACCGATTATTTGAAATGGGAGAAAGTTCGTTGTTTGTAATTAACTCAAGAGAGAATTCTTTAGTTAGTTCCCAACTCAATGAAATTGCTTTAGAAAACCGTTATTTGAATGCGATAATTGGTTTGTATAAAACCATTGCAAACCCACAATAAACTAAAAAACCTCCACAATGTGGAGGTTTTTTTTCGTTTTATATCCAAAAATATTAGTAACGACTTCTTGTTGAGTTTTCTCTATTGTTAGAGTAACCGCCTCTACTTCCACCTGAATTACGATCGAAGCTTCTTCTTTCGCCTTCTGGTTTTGGTTCAGATTTGTTAACAACGATTTTTCTACCTTCGATAGTTCCACCGTTTAATTCGTCGATTGCTTTTTGAGCCTCAGCATCATTAGCCATTTCAACAAATCCAAATCCTTTACTTCTTCCGGTAAATTTGTCAGAGATAATTTTAACTGATTCAACAGCTCCATACTCTTCAAAATAACCTCTTAAATCTGCTTCCTCTACACTGAAAGGAAGACTTCCTACAAAAATGTTCATCTATGAAAAATTTAATTCCTTACAAAGGTAGACTATTTAATGTTGTGAAAAGGTTAAAGTTTGGTTTATTTTCAAAAACAAGCCTTTTTAGCTAAAAAATTCAAAATCAAAAAGTTAGTTTTTTGAGAAGTTTTTAATTTTTTAGAATCTTTTCAACAAAAAAGGACAACCTTTCGATTGTCCCTTTTCTATAGTTCAGTTCTTATTTATTTACAACCCGTCATTTCATAGTAAGCGCGTTCCACTGCTTCTTGATGCGTTGGATGCGCAATTTTTACCAATTCAGTAACACGTTGTTTTAAAGTTTTACCATATAAATCGGCAATTCCGTTTTCGGTTATAATATAATGTACGTGTGCTCTTGTGGTTACCACACCAGCACCTTGTTTTAAATAGGGTACTATTCTACTTTCGCCTCTTTTAGTAATTGAAGGCAATGCAATAATTGCTTTTCCACCTTCACTTAATGATGCACCTCGAATAAAATCCATTTGACCTCCTACTCCAGAATACATGGAACTTCCTATAGAATCAGCACAAACTTGTCCTGTAACATCCACTTCAATTGCAGAATTTATAGAAACCATTCTTGGGTTTTTACGAATGCGAGCCGTATCATTAACCATAGAAGATTCTTTCATTTCGATAAATGGATTATCATCTACAAAATCGTACAAGCGCTTAGATCCAATTAAAAAGGTTGCCAAAGCTCTTCCGCGTAATGTTCCTTTGTAATTACAATTGATCACATCGTTTTCAATTAAATCAATAACACCATCAGAAAACATTTCGGTATGCAAACCTAAATCTTTGTGATTTGTTAATTTACTCAAAGCCGCATTAGGAATTGAACCAATTCCCATTTGAAGCGTACTTTTATTTTCTATCAAAGAAGCCACATAAGTTCCGATTTTTTCTTCTTCTGTTGTGAATGGGGTTACATCGTGTGCAAAAATTGGCACATTTACTTCCACCAAATAATCAATTTCTGAAACGTGCATAATTCCATCACCAAACGTTCTTGGCATGTTTGGATTCACTTGTGCTATAACCGTTTTTGCATTTTCAATCGCTGCTACAGTTGCTTCTACAGAAACGCCTAACGAACAATATCCATGCGAATCTGGTGGTGAAACATGAATGAAAGTCACATCTAATTTTAGCACATTTTTACGAAATAATAACGGCAATTCGCTTAAAAAAACGGGTGTATAAGAACCATTCCCAGCTTTTAATGTGTGACGCACATTAGCTCCAATAAAAAAAGAATTAACATGAAAACTTTCTGCTAATTCAGGATTAGCATAAGGCGCATCACCTTCGGTGTGCAAATGGCAAATTTCTACATTTCTTAATTCTGATGCTCTATCGGTTAATGCTTTTGTTAAGATTGTTGGTGTAGCGGCGGCGGCTTGAACATAAACCCTATCACCACTTTTTACTACTTGTACAGCTTCTGCTGCGGTTACATATTTTCCCATACCTAATGAAATTTATACTGCAAATTTATGTTGGAATTTAAGCATAAAATATGACATTACTCATATTTAGTTAAGGGTTTTAGATTTAAGGTTAAAGGAAAATAAAATTGAATTTTGAAATTGAACTTGTAATTGAACTTGAATTTGTATTTTTGCCTCGAAATTTTGTATTATGATCGTAATTAAAACCTTAGAAGAAATTGAATTGATGCGCGAAAGTGCTTTGATTGTTTCAAAAACATTAGGAATGATTGCTAAGGAAATTAAACCTGGCGTAACTACTTTGTATTTAGATAAATTAGCAGAAGATTTTCTTCGTTCGCACGGAGCTGAGCCTGCATTTTTAGGAATGTACGGATTCCCAAACTCGCTTTGTATGAGTCCAAATACGCAAGTGGTTCATGGTATTCCGAATAATGTTCCGTTGCAAGATGGCGATATTATTTCGGTAGATTGTGGTGCTTTTAAAAATGGTTTTTATGGCGATCATGCGTATACTTTTGAAGTGGGCGAAGTAGCTCCAGAAACAAAAAAACTACTTCAAGTTACCAAAGAATCGCTTTACGTTGGAATTCGTGAAACTAAGGTAGGCAATCGTGTAGAAGATATCGGACATGCAATTCAACAATACTGTGAAAGTCATGGTTATGGTGTAGTTCGTGAATTATGTGGACACGGTTTAGGTAGAAAAATGCATGAAGATCCAGAAGTTCCTAATTATGGTAAACGAGGTCGCGGAAAAAAATTAGTCAACGGAATGGTAATTGCAATCGAACCAATGATTAACATGGGAACCAAAAACATCAAACAACATAAAGACGGCTGGACAATTACAACTGCCGACGGAAAACCAAGTGCACACTTTGAACACGATGTAGCCATTGTAAACGGAAAACCAGAGTTGTTATCAACATTTGCTTACATCTATGATGCTTTAGGAATTGTGAGCAATGAAGAAGATGGATTGAGACAAAAACCATTAGTACTGTAATGAAAAAATTATTCAAACTTATTCTTAATACCATTCCTCGTCCTATCTTAATTCGTTTAAGTATTGTAGTTCGACCAATTTTAGCTTTTTTATTAAAAGGTAGTCGTTTTACAGATCCTATTGATGGAAAAAGCTTTCGTATGTTTTTACCTTACGGATATGGAACACAGCGAAATAATGTTTTATCGCCAAGCACGTTATCTTTAGAAAGACACCGTTTGTTGTGGTTGTATTTACAAAACGAAACGGATTTTTTTACGGCACCAAAAAAAGTATTACACTTTGCTCCTGAACAAGAATTTTACAAGCGTTTCAAGAAACAATCGAATATAGATTATACAACTACCGATTTATTTTCGCCTTTGGCAGATGTAAAAGCAGATATTTGTAATTTACCTTTTGAAGATAATTCGTATGACATTATATTGTGTAATCACGTTTTGGAACACATTCCTGATGATACAAAGGCAATGCAAGAATTATATCGTGTTTTAAAACCAGGTGGAATGGGTATTTTCCAAATTCCACAAGATTTGTCTCGTGAAGTTACTTTTTCTGACGATTCTATTACCGATGAAAAAGAGCGCGCAAAAATCTTTGGACAATATGACCACGTTAGAGTTTATGGAAGAGATTACTTTGACAAACTAAGAAGCATTGGTTTTAAGGTTGACGAAGTAGATTATACCAAAACAATTGCTCCTGAATTAGTAGAAAAATATTGTTTAGCAAAAGGGGAAATTATTCCGGTTTGTTATAAATAAACTTTACTTAGATGCTGAAATGAATTCAGCATGACAAAAAAATCCATACTTTTTATAAATAAAAAAATCCCGCAATCATTACAATTGCGGGATTTTGAATTTAATAAAAACCTATTTATTCTTCTGGCATTAACATACCAATTACTTTATCTTTAGCTAAATATTTCTTAGCTACATCTTGAAGTTCTTTAACGGTTAAAGCATTCAATTTAGCTTCAAAATCAAATACTTCTTCCGGATTTACTCCATCTGTATATTGACGTTTTAAAACTGCCATCCAATATCTGTTATCTTTCAAACTTTCTTTGTATTCTAATCTTGAGGCTTCTTTAAATTTATCTAAATCTTTTTGCTCTGGACCATTAGTAACCATTTTGTTTAATTCTCTTAAAGCAGATTCAGTAAGTTTTTCTGCATTTTCTGGTCCGCAAGGGAAAGAAATTGAGAAATTATAACTTCCATAAGGCACTTTACTCATGCTTCCTCTTGCTCCTACTCCATACACACCACTTTCGTTTTCTCTTAATTCTTCAACTAATTTAATGGTTAATACTTCACCTAATGCTTTGAAAGCAAATGCTTCTTTAGCATCGTATTTTGTATCACCATAAATCATGATGTTAACTGTACTTTTTGGATCTTTTCCTTTGTTTACTACTTTTTTGTGCGAACCTTTAAGCATTCTGTAACCTAAATCTTTAGCACTTTCTTTGATATTTTTATCAGAAGGTAATGATGCGATATATTTCGCTGCAAAAGCTTCCATTTGCGCTTCATCAAAATTCCCAACAAAGTAGAAATTAAAATCAGCTGCATTTGCAAAACGCTCTTTGTATTTTTTATACGCTAATTCGTAATCTGCTTTATCAAAATCTTCTTCTTTTGGAAAACCTTTATATCTTGGATTTTCTTTATTCAAATACGTGTAAAATTCATTCGAAAAATAAGTTGCCGGTTGCGACATCATGTTTGCCATAAACCCTTTTTGTTTTGAGATGAAACCAGCAAAAGCATCTTTATCTAAATTCAAATCAGTGAAATAAGCGTATGTCATTTGGAATAAATACTCTAAATCTTTTGGAGTAGAAGAACCATTTAATCCTTCATAAACTCCACCAACATAAGGATTTACTCTTGCGATTTTTCCAGTCATGAATTTATTGATATCGTTTTTAGACATTCCAGAAAAACCTGCTTCAGATAAACCACCCATTGCTAATGAAACTTTTGCCATTTCATCATTTGAAAATAAATTTGAACCTCCAAAACTGATTGCTTCAAACATTACTTGGTCGTTTTTAAAATCGGTCTTTTTGTAAACAACTGTTGCTCCGTTTGAAAGTTTTAAAGTAGTAGTTCCAAGCTTAGCATTGCTTTCTTTTGAAACTACACTTCCTTCTTTAACCGAATTTCTCAATAAACTTTCAGAAACTTTTGTTTCCGTGTAAGCAGTTAATTCATTTTTATTTACGGTTAATGAATTTAAAACTTCTTGTTCTGTTGGTTTCACTAAACCATCTTTTTCTGGACCAGTTAAAATAACTACTCTATTATCTTCTTTCAAATATTTAGCAATTAAACCATTTGTATCTTCAACAGAAATGGTTGGCAACATCTTTTTAAAGATATCAAACGTCCATTCGATACTTGGAATTGGTTCTTTTTCTAAGAAATTTGCTTGATATTCTGATACGAAATTTTCAGATTCACTTTTCTCTCTTTCGTTATATTGTCTTTCAATTTGCGATAAAAATTCTGCTTTTGCGCGATCTAATTCGCCTTGGGTAAACCCAAATTGTTTTACTCTTTCATTCTCTTTTACTAACACTTTTAAAGCTTCTAATTGCTTGTCCTGAGCTACCATTGCAAAAGATTGAAATGCTTCTTTAGTTCTTGCCCATGTACCACCATGATACGTATATCCAAAATTAAACGGTGGATTTGGACTGTTTTGTAACTCTTCTAATCTGTTATTTAACATCGTAGAAAAAAGTCCTTTGGCAAGATATTCTTTAAAATCACCAAGAGTTGTAATTTTCTTAGGTTCTGCATAATCTTTATACAATAATTGTACCTGAGCAAATGCTGCTTCTTTATCTGATTCTACAGCTACGAAAGTTTCTTTATGATTAGGAACATCATAAAATTTTCTTTCTTTTTGTTTCTTAGGATTTTTATATTTTCCAAAATGAGCGATAATTTTTTGCTCCATTTCAGCAACATCGATATCTCCAACAACAATAACAGCCATTAAATTTGGGCGATACCAATCTTTATAAAAACTCGTTAATTTATCATACGTGAAGTTTTCTAAAATTTCTTTTTGACCAATAGGAAGACGTTTTGCATATAACGAATTGTACATCATTTTAGGCATAAAACGTCCCATCATTCTTTTGTCAGCACCTAAACCTAAACGATATTCTTCTAAAACAACCCCTCTTTCTTTATCGATTTCTTCTGGAGTTAAAGTGGTATTGAACGCCCAATCTTCGATAATTTGAAACCCTTTTTCTACTTTTTCTTTATCATCTGAAGGAATTGGTAAAAAGTAAACCGTTTCATCAAAACTCGTGTAAGCATTTAAGTGTTGGCCAAATTTTACTCCGATACTTTGAAGGTAATTTACCAATTCATTTTTTGGGAATCGTTTTGTTCCATTGAAACACATGTGTTCCATAAAGTGCGCTAAACCTTGTTGTTCATCTGTTTCTTGAATAGAACCTGCATTAACAACTAAACGTAAATCTACCTTATCTTCTGGTTTTGCATTTTTACGGATATAATAGGTTAATCCGTTTGAAAGTTTTCCGATTTTCACATTTGGATCAGTCGGAATTGGATCTTCAAGCTTGAAATCCTGCGCAAAAAGAAACGCTGGAGCTAAAAGCAATAAAGAAATGGAAAAGTGAAATTTCTTCATAAAATTTGATTTTGTTTGGATAAAATTATCTTTATAACTACAAAATCAAAAGTTTATTATGCAAGTTTTAACAATTAATTTCTTATTTGGAATTAGTCTATAATTAAAGAATTAAAATTATCAGTAGTAAATTGCTGCATTTTATTGTCCGAATCCGAGTACAAAAGCATTACAAACAATTCTGGATGTTTTTGTAAAAATGCTTTACTTTCTTCCAAACTCATTAACATAAAAGCTGTTGCATAACCATCAGACAAACCCGATGATTTTGATAAAACAGTTGCGCTTAACACATTATTTTTTTGTGCTAAACCAGTTTTTGGATTGATGATATGCACAAATTTTTTACCCGTTTTTTCATCAATCATTACTTTACGATAATTGCCTGAAGTTGCCATTCCTAAGTTTTCTAAATTTACTTTGGCAATTAAAGTACGTTCTTCTGGCTTTTGTAATGGATCATCAATGCCAACTACCCAATTTTTATTTTCAATCGTGTTTTTTCCTAAAGCGAATAATTCACCACCAATTTCAACAATCGCATTTTCAATTCCTTTCGATTTTAAATAATTTACAACAACATCAACTGAATAACCTTGTGCAATTGCATTAAAATCGATAAAAGTTTCTTGATGTTTTTTTGAAATGGTTTTATTTGAATTTAATGCAATCTTATCAAAACCTACAAATTGCAACAAACTATCTATTTGTTTTTGAGAAAGATTTTCTTGCTTTTTATTCGGGCCAAAACCGTATGCATTTACTAAAACACCAATTGTTGGGTCAAACAAACCATTCGTTTCTTTATAAATTTGATTTGAAAGTTGGAACGTTTCTGTAAAAAAATCATCTACTACAACTGTTGAATCTCCTGAATTAATTTTAGAAATTTTAGAATCTGGACGATACGTAGAAAGCGATATATCGAAAGCAGTTAACAACGAATCGATTTGATTTTTAGTTATTTTTTCTTCGGTTGAAATGTATTTTACAGAATAGGTGCTTCCTTGTGCTTCACCTTGAATGGTATAAAAATCTGTGGTTTTATCACATGAAACAAATAACACAGCTACAAACAGAAAACTATAAAATCTCTTTAATTCCTTCATAATTTAAAATATAATCTTGATTTTTAAAAACAGGTTTTTCGAAATCTTCTGCATTGGCAAAACCAACTCCGGCATACAATACTTTTGCCTTTTTCCCTTTGGCGTGATTGATGAAGGTTTCCATAAACAACACATCGTATTCGGCAGGATTATCAGGATAAGTAACGGCTTGCACCATCACAAAATGTAAAGTATTCGTAGGTTTATCAACACAAACAAATTGCGGATGTTTTTTCAATTGGCTGTTAATAGCAATGAACTCAAATCCTTGTTTTTCGAGTTCTTTTCCCACGTGATTCATGGCCAAATGATGTAAGTCTTGTAGTGATAATGCTTCCATGATGCAAAGGTAGTTATTTCTTATTGAATGAATATAGAAACACCTTTATTCAGAATTTTTCTTAAAACAATATTAACTAATCAATTAAATACAAAATATATAGTGTTGCATAAAATACAAACACAATAAACAAACACCCTATAATAAAGGAATGTTTGTAATTTACACATTCGTTAATTGGTTTTTTAAATTTTTTAAAGATACAATACACAATACCTCCAACTATTTTAACATGTCCGTATGCCATCCTAGATCCAAAAAAAATTAAACATTAATTTAATATATTTACAAAAATAACAAAAAAACCGACTCATTTCTGAATCGGTTTTGGTATTTAAAATTTGGATTAACCTCCAAAATCGTCAAATCTAATATTTTCTGGATCTAAACCGAAGTCTTCACCCATTTTTTGAACTGCTTTGTTCATCATTGGTGGGCCACAGAAATACAATTCAATATCTTCTGGATTATCGTGTTTTGATAAATAATTATCAATTACCACATTGTGAATAAATCCTACGAATCCGTCACCTTCTCCGTCGATTCCTTCTTTTACTTTCCAGTTATCTTCTGGTTGTGGTTCTGATAAAGCCAAATAGAATTTAAAGTTTGGAAAATCTTTCTCTAACGCTCTGAAATGGTCTGTATAGAACAATTCACGTTTAGAACGACCTCCATACCAATATGTAACTTTTCTTCCTGTTTTAACTGTACGGAATAAGTGATATAAGTGTGAACGCATTGGCGCCATACCTGCTCCACCACCTACATACAACATTTCTGCTTCAGATTCGTTGATGAAGAATTCTCCGTAAGGTCCAGAAACTACTACTGGATCACCCGCTTTTCTTGAGAAAACGTATGAAGAAGCAATACCTGGGTTTACTTTCATCCAATCGTTTGTAGCTCTATCAAAAGGAGGAGTTGCAATACGAACGTTCAACATAATTTTTCTTCCTTCTGCTGGATAAGAAGCCATAGAGTAAGCTCTTTCAACCAATTCATCATTTTTCATGACTAATGGCCATAATTTAAACTTATCCCATTCTGCCTTGAATTTTTCAGGATCACCAGGATGTTCTTCTGGGTGCGCCATAATATCCATATCTGAGAATTTAACTTCACATTTAGGGATTTCAATTTGGATATATCCACCAGCTTCGTAGTGCATATCATCTGGTAACTCAACAATAAATTCTTTAATAAAAGAAGCTACGTTGTAGTTAGAATATACTTTTGCTTCGAATTTTTTGATACCAAAAATTTCTTCTGGCACTTCGATTATCATGTCTTGTTTTACTTTAACTTGACATCCTAAACGCCATCCGTCCGCTAATTCTTTACGTGAAAAGTTAGGTATTTCAGTTGGCAATGGTTCTCCACCACCATCTAACACTTTACATTTACATTGTAAACAAGAACCGCCTCCACCACAAGCTGATGGTAAGAAGATTTTATTATTTCCTAAAGTCGTAAGAAGTGTACTACCTCCACCTACTTCAATTTCGTTTTCACCATTAATTTTAATCTTTACTGCACCCGAGTTTACTAACTTTGATTTTGCATATAATAGCATAAACACCATTAGTAAAATAAGCGCTAAGAAAGCTAAAATCGAATATGTAATTAATTCAAACATAATTTCAATTTTTAATGTTATACTATTATTTAACTACTTGAGTTGAATCAACTTTTACAGAATCTACAGCTACTTGAACTGAATCAACTACAGGAGTTTCAACAACTGCTGGAGCTGGAGTTTCAACTTTAGCTTCTGGCTTTTTGTTTAATGCATTAAGGTCAATTCCACCAAAACTCATAAATCCAATAGCCATTAGACCTGTTAAGATAAATGTAATCCCTAAACCTCTTAAAGGAGCTAATACGTTAGAATATTCCATTTTTTCACGGATAGCAGCTAATGCAACAATGGCAATTAACCAACCAAAACCCGATGCAAAACCGAAAGTTACTACATGACCTAATGAAGAATATGTTCCACCATCAACTCTTTGTTGCATGAATAACGAACCTCCTAAGATAGCACAGTTTACTGCAATAAGTGGTAAAAAGATACCTAATGAGTTGTATAATGAAGGTGCAAATTTCTCAACAATCATTTCTACTAACTGTACCATTGTTGCTACAGAAGCAATAAATAAAATGAAAGTTAAAAAGCTCAAATCTAATTCAGCTAACGATGGATCTAACCAAGCTAATGCACCAGCACCTAAAACATAATGATAAATCAAATAGTTTAAAGGAACAGTTATTACTTGTACAAATATTACAGCAATTCCAAGACCTATAGCTGTTGATACTTTTTTAGAAACTGCCAAAAATGAACACATTCCTAAGAAGTATGCAAAAATCATGTTATCAATGAAAACTGATTTTAAAAATATATTGATATATTCAAACATAGCTATTATTTTTTCTCGATTAATTTCTTGTTAATTCCTCTTTGTACCCAAATTACAATACCTACCATAACTAAGGCCATTGGAGCTAATAACATGAATCCATTATTAACATATCCTGTAGCATACAAACCTGTTTTTTCAACAGAGTTTCCAAGAATTTCGATTCCGAATAATTTTCCTGAACCGAACAATTCTCTAAAAAATGCAACTACTAATAAAATGATTCCATATCCTAAACCGTTTCCTAAACCATCTAAGAAAGAAGGCCATGGTTTGTTTCCTAAAGCAAATGCTTCAAAACGCCCCATTAAGATACAGTTTGTAATAATTAATCCTACGAATACTGATAATTGTTTACTGATATCATAAGCATACGCTTTTAAAACCTGGTCAACCAAGATTACTAAAGCTGCTGCTACAACCAACTGAACAATGATACGGATTCTACTTGGAATTAAATTTCTTAATAATGATACAATTACGTTACCAAAAGCTACAACCGCAGTTACTGAAAGTGCCATTACAAAAGCATTTTTCATTTGAACTGTTACCGCTAAAGCTGAACAAATACCTAATACCTGAACCGTTACTGGGTTATCGTCATTAAATGGATTTGTAATTAATTTAATATTACTTTTTGAAAATAATCCTTCTTTGTTGTTTTCTGCCATGACGATTATTTTTTATTAGATTTTAAATATTTTTCATATGGTTTTAAACCTCTAACTAACATTTCGGTTACACCATTACCAGTTAAAGTAGCCCCAGAAATTGCATCAACTTCACCATCAGCTTTGTTGTCTATTCCTGTATATCCTTTAACTACTTTTAAACCTTGTAAGTTCCCATTAGCGTCAAAAACACTCTCTCCAATAAAACTTTTTTGGAAATAATCTTGAGTAATTTCACCTCCTAAACCAGGAGTTTCAGCTTTATGGTCAAATACAATACCGTCAACTTTTAAGTTTTCGTCAACCGAAACATAACCCCAGATAGCATCCCATAATCCCATCCCTCTTACCGGAATAACATAGAATTTTTTACCATCTTTCTCTGCGTTAAAAATTGGAAATTTCCCTTTTTCTTTAGCTATATCAACTGTAAAAGCGTCTTTACTAATTTCTGTTCCGTTCTCGTCAAAAACCACTTCACTAATGATGTGTTTTTTATATGCTTCCTCAGAAGCGTCTCTTTCTACAGCTACTCCAAACGATTTTAGAATGTACTGCATTTTCTCTTTCTTAATGTTTGCTTCTTGGTCTGGCTTAAGTGCTGTTGCAGCAAAAGCTAATGCAGAAGCTACTAACACTACCATTACAGTCGCAAACAAAAACGTATATCCGTTACTTTCTCTATTCATGACTATGCAGATTTTAATTGTTTAGACTTAGCCAATCTTTTCTTTCTCTTAGAAATGTTTCCATTTACTACGAAATAATCAATTGTTGGCGCTAAAGTGTTCATTAATAAGATAGCCAACATTACTCCTTCTGGATAAGCTGGGTTGAAAACTCTAATCATAATACTAAAGAATCCTATTAATAAACCGTAGATGATTTTTCCTTTATCGGTTTGAGCTGCAGAAACTGGATCAGTTGCCATGAATACAATACCAAAAGCAAAACCTCCAACTACCAAGTGATTGATCCAATCAAAGTTCATTAAAGCTGTTAAACCAACAGCGTTGAACATCATTGCTGTTAATGCTGCTCCAATTACTCCAGAAACCATAATTTTCCAACTACCTACTCCTGTTGCAATTAAAATAAATGCACCAATTAAAATAGCTAAAACCGAAGTTTCTCCAATCGAACCTGGAATAAATCCTAAGAACATATCCATAGTCGAATACGCTACTTCTTTTCCTTGTGCTAATGAACCTAAAATAGTTTCACCTGATACACCATCAATAGTAGTAGCATCGCTAACCCAAATTTTATCTCCCGACATAAATGTAGGATAAGCAAAGAATGCAAACGCACGCGCTAATAAAGCTGGGTTGAAAATATTCATTCCTGTTCCTCCAAAAGCTTCTTTACCAATTATAACTGCAAAAGCTACTGAAATAGCTAACATCCATAAAGGTAAGTCAACTGGCATAACCATTGGAATTAACAAACCAGACACTAAATATCCTTCGTTAACTTCGTGACCTCTAAAAATTGCGAAAGCAAATTCAATACCTAATCCTACTGCATACGATACAATAATCATTGGTAACACTTTCCACAATCCGTGTAAAAAGATATCCATAAATGAAGGTAAAACACCTTCGTTCAATTGAATGAAGTGTTGATAACCTGCATTATAAATTCCGAATAATAATGCTGGAACTAAAGCTAAAACCACAGTAATCATGGTTCTCTTTAAATCTACAGCATCTCTAATATGAGCTCCATGCTTTGTAGTATGATTAGGCACATATAAAAATGTGTCTAACGCATTAATTGCAGGTGCAAATTTTTCAAATTTTTGCCCTTTCTCAAAAGGCTTTTTAATTTGGTCTATTTTATCTCTTAAAAACTTCATAGCTATTATCCTACTTCTTTAATCATTAAATCAAGAGCTTCACGAATGATTTGTTGCGCTTCTAATTTAGATGTGTTAGTATAATCAATTAAAGCAAAATCTTCTGGAGCTACTTCGTAAATTCCTAAGCTTTCCATTTTATCGATATCACTTGCCAAACAAGCTTTTAATAATTGCATTGGAAAAATATCAAGAGGCATAACTGCTTCCATTTCTCCTGTTACAACTAAAGCTCTTTCTTCACCGTTTAAATTGGTGTTAGGTGCATATTTTTTACCTGGCATTAACCATGATAATCCTGTTCTTGATGCACTGTGAACACTTGGCGAAGCAAATGGCATCCAACCAAACATTCTATATGTATTTCCTTCAGGAATAACAGTTACGGCATTGCTTAAGAAACCTAAATTTCCGTCCATTTTTACTTTGGTTCCAGTTAAAACATCTCCAGAAATAACTCTCACGTTATCTCCTTCAATTTTACCAGCAACTAAGTCAGTAATAGCAGCACCAGAAATTACATTATAGTATTGAGCATCTTTAACTTCAGAACCTACCAAAGCCACAGTTCTTGTAGCATTGAATTTTCCAGTTAAAAATAATTCACCAATAGTTGCAACATCTTGAGGCGTTACTGTCCAAACTCTCTCACCTGCATTAATAGGCGAAATTTTTCCAATTTGAACACCAACATTTCCAGCAGGATGTGGTCCATACACTTGGTGTAAAGAAACTCCTTTAACATCTTTGAAAATTGATTTTCCTTTACCCTTTACAGATAAATGAACTTTCCCAGTTGTCAATTTTGCTAAAGCATCGATACCAGCTTGAAAAGCTTGCAACTTGTTTTCTAAAACAAACTCCACATCTGCAGCCAAAGGAGCAGTTGCATAAGCTGAAATAAAAATAGCTTTAGGCGTATCAGCTGAATTAGCAATCACATCATACGGACGTTGATTGATAAATGGCCAACAACCTGAAGCTAACAAATGTGCTTTTACTTCTTCTGTTGATAAATCGTTAGGATTTTTCTTGCTATGCTCAACGAAAACATCTTGAGAATCTGCAGCAATAAGAATCTCTAAAATGACTCTTTTTTCACCACGTTTGATTTCTTGAATTTTTCCGCTTACAGGAGCAACAAACTTAACTTTCTCATCTGATTTAGAATAGAAAATTACTTCTCCCGCTTTAACGTTATCTCCTTCTTTTACTACCATCTTCGGAGTTACTCCGTGGAAGTCAGAAGGTTTAACAGCATAGACTTTCGAGCGAGTGGCATCAGCTATCTTGTGAGCTGCTTCACCCTTCAACTTAAGGTCTAAACCTTTTTTAATTCGAATGTCTTTTGACATATTTTTGAAGATATGATTGTTAAAAATTTACTATAAAACGTGCAAATTTAATCAATTACAACCAACCTAACCAAAATTTAACTCAGTGAATTTATTTATTTATAATTATTCTAAATTAAATAAAAATCTTTGGTACAATTATTCGTGTTTTATTAAAGTTTTAATTATTTTTACCATTCATAACATCAAGACATGAACAGAATAATAAGTGCAATTGCCTTACTTTTTTTTAATTTCAGCTTCTCGCAAGAAGGAATTGAACAAGAACCACCTTTTAACATCAAAACCATTTCGTTTGTTTCAAATAATACAAATGTGATTCCGTTTTTCAAACTCGGAGAATCATTTCAATTACAATTTGACGATTTATATAGTGACGAAGCAGATTATTATTATACAATTACCCAATATAATTACGATTGGTCTGCGCCAACAAATTTATCTAAAGCAGAATATTTAAACGGAATGGACAATCAGCGCATTATTACCTATGAAAATTCGTTCAATACTTTACAATTATATTCACATTACAGACAAGTTTTTCCAAATAAATTCAATCAGATCACAAAAAGCGGAAACTACTTATTCACTATTTTAAATGATGAAAATGAAATTGTGTTTTCGAGAAGAGTAATTATTTATGAAGAAGAAGTAAATGTTGGGTTATTAGTTCGTCGTTCAAGAGATTTTGAAGGCTTAGACGGAAAACAAAACATCGAAATGTCTATCAATTATGGCGACAAAATTTTACAAAACCCAATTCAAAATGTAAAAGTCACCTTATTTCAAAATGGGAATTGGAAAACCAGTATTTCAAATTTAAAACCACAATATACTTTGGGTTCTGAATTAATTTACAGATACAACAAAGAAACACAATTTTGGGGCGGAAACGAAGGATATACAATTGACAACAAAATTATTAGAGCAACAAATAATACTATTGCAAGAGTAACATCTGGTGACAATATTTACAACACCTATTTATATACCAATACGCCAAGAAAAAATCAACCTTACACCTATTTCCCAGATATTAATGGAAACTTTTTTGTACAAAATGCTAATGGTTCAAATTCTGGAATTGAAGCCGATTATTCATGGGTTTATTTTGCATTAGATGCTCCAGAATTTTTAGAAGGTAATATTTATATCTCTGGTATGTTTAACAATTATGCATTGACTGATGATTATAAAATGGAACTAAATAAGAAAGCGGGGTTGTATGAAAAAGCACTTTTAATAAAGCAAGGTTTCACAAACTATCAATACATTCTTACCAATAAAAAAGGAGCAATTGATTTTGAAAACGCAATTGATGGCAATTATTTTCAAACCGAAAACAATTACACCGCAATCGTATACTACAAAGGAAACAACGACAGATACGACAGAGTAATAGGAATTGCCAACACAAACAGCGAGGTTATTCGTAATTAAATATGAATAGAAAAGATAAAAAATACAGAGGCACACAATGCTTAAATTGTGAAACACAACTAGATGTTAGCGAAAAATTTTGTCATGCTTGTGGTCAATTAAACTCGACGAAAAAACTTACGATTAGAGATTTTATTGAAGAGTTTTTTGCAAATTTTTATGCTTACGATTCAAGATTACGAAATTCAATTGTTTCTATTTTTACAAAACCCGGTGTTTTAGCTCGCGAATTCAACGAAGGGAAAAGACACACGTATGCAAACCCGTTTCGTCTGTTTTTGAGTGTTTCAATTATTTTGTTTATTACATTTAATTTGACGGAAGAAAATCCAACAGCAGCAAATGATAAAGCAGAAAAAGAGTTAACTAAAGAGCAACTTAAAGAAGAACAAAAACAAGACAGCATTGCTATTGAAGCATTGACTTCTGGTCAAACAAAAAACAATCTTTTAAAAAAATATAGAAATAGCAAAATCGAATATAGCAAAGATTCTATCTACACAAAAAAACAACTAGATTCAATCTCATTAGGGTATGAATACACTTTTGCATCATTTAGAAATTTTTACAAAAAATATCCTGAAAAATCAGAAGAAACAGCGTTAAAAGAATTAGGATTCAAAAACAGTTTCATACATAAATCAATGTATAATAAGTGTAAAAAATTAAAAACGAACAACATAAACTCAGAACTGATTGATTACTTTTATGAAAAACTCCCATTTCTGATTTTTCTATCGTTACCTATACTAACACTTATGTTTTGGATTGTTTTCTATTCAAAAAGAATGAATTACACTGAACATTTAGTATTTTCTTATACATATTTTACATTCTTTTTTATTAGCATAATAATATTCAATTTTATAGGTGTGATTTCTGAAACTCTTTTTGAAACAACTACATTTATTTATTTTTTATTCTTATTACCTTTTTATTTCTACAAATCTTTAAGAAATTTTTATCAACAAAGTCGTTGGATAACTATTTTAAAATTCATACTTTTGAATCCGTTATTCTTTTTATTCTTAGTCATTTGTGCTTTAGTAATGATGTTTTTAGGAATACTTTTATTTTAATTTATGGTAAGTCAAATTACAAGAGGCATAAAAATTTCAGTTTTAACTAGTTTTGAAGGAACTTACTTCAAAAACTATAAGATTCATTTTGCCTTTACTTATCATGTCTCTATTGAAAACCAAAGCAAAGATTCTGTACAACTAAATTCTCGTCATTGGGAAATTTATGACGCACTAAACAACACAGAAACGGTTGATGGCGAAGGTGTGATTGGTAAAAAACCAGTTATTAAACCTGGTGAAAACTACACATATTCATCTGGCTGTTTGCTTTCTTCACCAATTGGCGCCATGAAAGGTCATTTTAATATGGTGAATTTTACAACTACACGTAGCTTTAAAGTTGAAATCCCAGCTTTTAAATTGAGTGCTCCTTTTGCTATTAATTAGCAAAAAAACAATTATAAATTCCAATGTAAGAATCTTTATCTTAAGTAACTTTTGTTATCGATTATTCAAAATATACTTTGTATTTTTGTATTCGTTTACGAAAAACCAGTAAATCAACACACAAAATTGTCTAATTTTCACTCGAGGACTTTGTCCGAACTGAGCGAAGCTAAAATTCAACACCATGTTAAAAGGATTTTTTAATGTCCCAAAAGCGGTTAACGAACCCGTAAAATCGTACGCACCAGGTTCTCCTGAAAGAGCAGCCGTTGCAACAACTTATACAAAAATGTGGAATTCTCAAGTAGAAGTTCCTTTATATATTGGTAGCGAAGAAATTAAAACAGGCGATACCAAAAAAATGTCGGCTCCACACGATCACCAACATATTGTAGGTGTTTATCATCAAGCAGACAGAGCCTTAGTTGAAAAAGCAATTACCGAAGCATTAGAAGCTCGTAAAAAATGGGCAGCAATGGCTTGGGAAAACAGAGCTGGGATTTTCTTAAAAGCAGCTGAATTATTAGCTGGCCCATACCGTGCTAAAATAAATGCAGCGACTATGATTGCACAATCAAAAACCATTCACCAAGCAGAAATTGATTCGGCTTGTGAGTTGATTGACTTCTTACGTTACAACGTAGAATTCATGACTAAAATTTATGCAGACCAACCAGCATCAACATCAGACATGTGGAACCGTGTTGAATACAGACCATTAGAAGGTTTTGTTTATGCAATTACACCTTTCAACTTTACGGCAATTGCAGGAAATTTACCTTCAAGTGCTGCATTAATGGGGAATGTTGTGGTTTGGAAACCAGCTGCAACACAAGTATATTCTGCTAATGTAATTATGCAAGTTTTCAAAGAAGCAGGTTTGCCAGATGGTGTTATCAATATGGTAATGGGTGACTCTGGAATGGTTTCTGACGTAGTTTTATCTAACCCACATTTAGCTGGAGTTCACTTTACAGGTTCAACTGGCGTTTTCAATGACATTTGGAAAACCATCGGAAACAATATCGCTACATACAAAACATACCCAAGAATCGTTGGAGAAACAGGTGGAAAAGATTTCATCATTGCACATCCATCAGCAAATCCAGCACAAGTTGCAGTAGGAATTGCTCGTGGTGCTTTTGAATTCCAAGGGCAAAAATGTAGTGCTGCATCTCGTGTTTATGTACCACAAAGTTTATGGCCAGCAGTTCAAGCAAAATTAGAAGCGGATTTAAAATCGATGAAAATGGGTTCGCCAGAAGACATGAGTAATTTCATTACAGCTGTAATTTCAGAAGCTTCATTTGACAAATTAGCACGTTACATTGATCAAGCTAAAAAAGATAGCGATGCAGAAGTAATCATGGGTGGAAACTATGACAAATCAAAAGGTTATTTCATTGAACCTACGGTTATCTTAACTTCAAATCCAAAATATTCAACTATGGAAACTGAATTATTCGGACCAGTAGTTACGATTTATATTTATGAAGACACAAAATGGTCTGAAACATTGAAATTAGTTGACGAAACTTCAGAATATGCTTTAACAGGTGCGGTATTTAGCCAATGTCGTTATGCGGTGGAAGAAGCAACCGTTGCGTTACAAAATGCAGCAGGAAACTTCTACATCAACGACAAACCAACCGGTGCTGTTGTAGGAATGCAACCATTTGGAGGAGCAAGAGGTTCAGGAACTAACGATAAAGCAGGTTCATCTCAAAACTTATTGCGTTGGGCTTCTGTTAGAACGATTAAAGAAACTTTCGTAACACCAGAAGATTATAAATATCCTTTCTTAGGATAAACTTATAAAAATATTTATTTTCAAGCTTGTCAGAAATGGCAAGCTTTTTTATTTTTTGATGTTTTATCGATATTTTAATGCTTTTTATCGGATTTATAAAAATATTTAACTTTTTATTATTTTTTTTATAAATTGTATCCGAAATATATTATGCAAGCATAGTATTTTTAATAATAAAGCAAAAAACATGATGAAAAAAATTCTACCCCTAATCGTTATATTTTCGATTTCGTTTTCGTTTGGACAAGAAATAGAAAAAAAGTCAAAAACTTTCGATTTATTGAAACCACATACGCAAACAAAAATTCTGTATGATAAAGTAGGAACTGTTGCTAAACTAACAGAGACCAAAACCGAACCATTATCATCATTAGACTTTAAACAAGCATTTCATGAAATCCAAAGAGCAGATTTTTTGGAAAGACTTCCTAAAATTGATTTTTTAGAGGCGAAAACCGAAAAAGGATTTGCAGAAAACATCATTCCAATTTCTATTTTGATTTCTGAATTTGATGCGATTAAACCAAGCGTAAGAGAGCAAAATCAATTACAGCTTAATGCAAACAATCAATATGAGATAACAGATTCATCAATAGATTATTTCAATACACATAAAATTGGATTTGCTTCCCCATTAATTAAACAATTAAAAGGGACACAAATTACTTTCAAACTTTTAGACGAATTAATTTTCAATACGACTAATCAAACTATTAGCAAAATTGAAGTAAACCTTAATACTGGGAAAGGCTTTCAAAAAATTTCTACTAATCAAAGTTTCACTGCTGATTTTAGTAATCTTGGAACAAAAACAATTTCTTTCAAAATTACTTTAAACGATGGAACTGTTTTTACAAACGAATCAAAATTTACTTTAAAAGAGAAAGCGCAAAGCATTAATCAACTAAATAGAGTTGCACAACAAACTCCTTTAGCTGTTAGCCCTTTAACAGAAATAACATCTTCATTAACTTATCAAGGAACAAACGAAACGGCTGCTCACGCTGGCAAAGGTGAATTCCAAATATTTTATGACAACGAAGCTGGCTTATTAGACAAAGTAATTATTGTTTGTGATGGATTTGACCCAGCAGACGGTAGAGATACAGGTTCAATTTATAACTTATTAAATTATGGTACTCCAACACAAAACCTAGGAGACAATGTTAGAAATTTAGGTTATGATGTTGTGGTTTTAAACTTTCCGATTTACACAAGACCAGATGGCATCACCAATATCGATGGTGGTGTAGACTATATTCAAAGAAATGCTCGCGTAATGATTGAGTTAATCAATTACATTAACGCAAATAAAGTAGGAAATCAAGAACTTGTTGTTATCGGACCAAGTATGGGAGGATTAATAACCAGAATGGCACTGCGCTATATGGAAATGAATGGAATGGATCATAAAACACGTTTATGGTTATCTTTTGATTCACCTCATCTTGGTGCAAATGTTCCAATTGGAATGCAACACATGTTCAATTATATTGCTTATGATGGCGATATTGCCGATTTAACCGTAAGAGCAATTGTAGATTCTATGTTAAAAAGTCCAGCTGCAAGACAAATGCTTATTGATCATTTTGAAGGGCATTTATTAGGAACAAGTCTTACAGAATTTAACACTACAACAGCTTCATTACTTCCAACAGGTCATCCAACTCATAGAAATGCTTTTCAAAATGAGTTAAATACCATGGGATTTCCTCAAAATTGTAGAAAAATAGCAATCTCAAATGGGGCTAGTAATGGTGCAATGACAGGAACACCTGGAATGGCAGTTTTAACAAATTTAGATGTTCCTAATAGCGATGGTTTCACAAGAGCATTATTAGATTTAAACTTTACACCAACTGCAAATGGTAATATTAGAGTAAGTAGAGTAAGAAAACAAGCTTGGACATTTTTTTGGTTAACAATAGGAACAGGACAAACAAATGCACGTTCATTTTCATACACTGCCGGATTAGATTCTGCTCCTGGCGGGTTATTTAATTTAGAAAGTTTGGCAGCTGATGCAGGTCCAAACCCTACATTAACTCGCTTTTTAAATGCAATGACAATTAAAAAATTTGACTTTATTCCTGCTCAAAGTTCATTAGCAATTACAAGTACAAATAACTGGTATGCAAACATAAACGCAAGTAGTACAAGTGCATTTGATGCATATTCTGTACCAACAGTTAACGAAGATCACGTTACACTGACACCTTCAAACGTTACTTTTGCAATGAATGAAATTGTAAACAATATTCAATTGAAATGTCCAACCTCGACTACTTGGAATGGAACTTCATGGAGCAATGGATTACCAGCAAAGGATAAACAAGTAGCTTTTACAGGAAATTACACTTCTTCATCTTCTATTGATGCATGTTCGATTTCCGTTTCAGGTACAGCCATTGTAAATTTCTTAGCCAACCATGATTTGAATGTTAGAGGAGGAATTACTGTAGCAACAACAGCTCAATTAAAATTTGCATCAAACTCAAATGTTTATCAAATCGAAGAAATTTCAAATTCTGGAAATATTGAAGTAAATAGAGAAACTTCGTTAAAAAGATTAGACTATGTAGGTTGGTCAGCGCCTGTTACAAATCAAAATTTATTAGCGTTTTCGCCAAACACGTTAACCAATCGTTTTTATGAATATATTCCAACGGGAACAACAACTCCAACAGCTTATAACAGTGTAAATCCTTCTACAAATAGCTTTGCAACTGGAAAAGGATATTTAATTAGAGCCGAAAATACAATGCCAAGCACAACAACTTCTTGGAATGGAAAATTTACTGGAACACCAAATAACGGTAGAATTAATCCGAATGTTATTTATGGAGGTTCAGTTGGTTTAGGATTTAATTTAGTTGGAAATCCATATCCTTCACCTATCAATATTCATGAGTTTATTATTGGAAATTTATCTAAAATTGATGGAACATTACATTTTTGGACCAATACAAATGCCGCATTAAGCGGAACTTATGTTGCAAACAACTTTGCATCAAGAAATTTAACAGGTGGAACAGCAGCAATGAATGGCTCATTAATTCCTGATACATTTATTCAAACAGGACAAGGATTTTATGTAAACGCTTTAGCAACTGGTCCAATGTATTTTACGAACAGTATGCGAAATGCTACAAGTAATAATCAATTTATCAATAGAAATGCGAATGTTAGTACTTCTATAACAACTGAAAAACACCGTTTTTGGTTAAACCTTTCGGAAGGAAATAACAATCACAATCAAATTTTATTGGGTTATATTGAAAATGCAACAAATGATTTAGATTTTGGCTATGATGGAAAATTATTAAATAACGGAGATAGTGCGATTTATTCATTAGTAAACAACAACGAATTAGTAATTCAAGGAAAAGGATTACCTTTTACTGATGATGATGTAATCCCGTTAGGATTTACTTCGCAAAACAGTGGATTATTCACCATTTCATTAGGCGAAAAAGACGGATTATTTACTAATCAATCGATTTATTTGAAAGACAAGGTTACTAACAGCCTAATTGATTTAACTCAAAATAATCATACGTTTATGGCAAATGCAGAAACCATCAACAATCGTTTTGAAATTATTTTTAAAACCACTTTATCAAACAATGATTCTGAAATTTCTGGAAATGAGATAATAGCTTTCAATGCAAATAATATTCTAACGATTAAAAGTTCAAAAGCAAATTTAAAATCAGTTACAGCTTTTGATGTTTTAGGAAGAGTTTTATTTGAAGGAAATACTATTCAAAATAACGAATTTGTAATTCCAAATTTAAAACCAACCAATAATGTTTTACTGTTAACAATAGTTGACGAAAACAATGTAAAAGTTCAAAAGAAAGTGATTTTTTAAAAAAATATATATAAAAATAAAAAACCCGATTTTCAGTTGAAAATCGGGTTTTGTTATTTTGTAGCTAATCACTAATTACTTTTCACTAATCACTTACTTCTTATACTTCAACGGCAAATGCACCACTTTCTTCGTTTCAAAAAACTCTTCTTTGAAGAAATCCGATAAATTATATTCTGCGGCTTTTGGGAAAGCTTTTAATTCTTCGGTTAAATCGCCACCTTTTAAATATAAGATTCCGTTGGCTAATTCGTGGTTTTGTTTTTTTGAAACTTTATCATCTACCCAATTTACAAAATCAGGCATATTGGTTACCGCACGACTTACGATGAAATCGAATTCTTGTTTTACTAATTCGGCACGTTTTTGTTCAGCTTTTACGTTTTTTAATCCTAAACCTGCAGCTACTTCATTTACTACTTTGATTTTTTTCGCGATCACATCAATCAAGTAAAAATCAACTTCTGGATGCAAAATTGCCAATGGAATTCCAGGAAAACCACCGCCTGTTCCTACATCCATAATTTTGGAACCTGGACGAAATTCTATAATTTTTGCAATTCCTAACGAATGCAAAACGTGACGTGTATATAATTCGTCGATATCTTTTCTTGAAATCACATTAATTTTCGCATTCCAATCCTCATATAACGATTGCAATTTTTGAAACTGAAGTATTTGATTATCAGATAAATCAGGAAATTGCTTTAAAATCTCTTCCATTAGTTAAATTTTGCACAAAAATACGCTTTTTGGTGAATAAAAAATGACGAATATCATAAATGAAAAAATTATAATAATTATCTTTGACGAAATTTGAATAGAATATTTATGAGTACGACAACCCCGATTTTCTCAAAAGAAGATAATCTGAAATTTTTCAGAACATTAAATAAAAGAGTAAACGATTATTTTAAAGAAAATAAAATTGACAAAACAGGAAACTGGAAACTTCACTTGAAAACTATTGTGATGTTTGGTCTATTCCTAACACCATACTTCTTTTTACTTGCAATGGACATGCCTTTTTGGACTTATTTATTGTTAAACGTGGTAATTGGGATTGGAATGGCAGGAGTTGGAATGAATGTAATGCACGATGGTAATCACGGTGCTTATTCAAACAAGTCTTGGGTAAACAAATTAATGGGCGGAAGTATCTACATCTTAGCTGGAAATGTTTACAACTGGCAAGTACAACACAATGTTTTACACCACACGTATACCAACATCATTGGTCACGATGAAGATTTAGAAGCGGGAAGAATTTTGCGTTTTTCAAAAACGGCTAAATGGTACAGTCACCACAGATTTCAACATTATTATTCTGTTTTCTTATACGGATTATTAACTTTCAACTGGGCTATCACAACTGATTTCCTTCAAATGAAACGTTACTTAAAAAGAAACTTATCATATGGTGAATTCAAAAAACCAACCATTCTTTGGACAACATTAGTGATTACAAAAATAATCTACTTTTCAATTTGGTTAGTTTTACCAATGGTTTTAGGAGTTACTTGGTGGAAAGTTATTTTAGGTTTCGCTGTAATGCATTATACCGCAGGATTAATTTTAAGTGTAGTATTCCAATTAGCACACGTAGTGGAAGATACTGTAAATCCAATGCCAGATGAAAATGGAGAAATTGAAAATACTTGGGCAATTCACCAGTTATTCACAACTGCCAACTTTGCTCCAAAAAACTGGATTGTAAATTATTACACTGGTGGATTAAATCACCAAATTGAACACCATATTTTCCCAAACATCAGTCACATTCATTACAACAAAATTGCTGAAATTGTAAAACAAACAGCAGCTGAGTGTAACTTACCGTATCACGAGTTCAAAACTACTCGAGCGGCAATCGCATCTCACTTCAAGCATTTGAGAGAACTAGGAAGAAAACCACAATTAGCATAATAAACAGAGAGACGCGAGGAATCGCGTCTTTTGTATTAACTATAATAACTAACACACAATGAACCCGTTATCGGACAGAATCAACAACTTAGCTGTTTCACAAACATTAGCAATGGCAGCTTTGGCAAGAGAATTAAAAGCACAAGGAAAAGACATTATCAGCCTTAGTTTAGGAGAACCCGATTTCAACACTCCTGAATTTATTAAAGAAGCTGCAAAAAAAGCTATCGACGAAAACTACAGTACGTACACACCAGTGGAAGGTTACTTAGAATTGAAAGAAGCGATTTGTAAAAAATTCAAAAGAGATAATAATTTAGACTACAAACCATCACAAATTGTAGTTTCAACTGGAGCAAAACAATCATTATACAACATTGCACAAGTAATGTTAAACGATGGAGACGAAGTAATTCTTCCTGCTCCATATTGGGTTTCGTATTTCGAAATTATCAAACTTTCTGGCGGAGTTCCTGTTGAAGTTCCAACTTCTGTTGAAAGCGATTTCAAAATCACACCAGAACAATTAGAAGCAGCTATCACACCAAAAACAAAAATGATGTGGTTCAGTTCACCTTGTAATCCAAGTGGTTCGGTTTACAATCGTGAAGAGTTAACAGCTTTAGCTAAGGTTTTAGAAAAACATCCACACGTATATGTAGTTTCTGACGAAATCTACGAACATATCAACTTTTCGGGAACATTTTGCAGTATTGCATCGATTCCAGGAATGTTAGAAAGAACAATAACAGTTAATGGTGTTGCGAAAGCATTTGCAATGACAGGTTGGAGAATTGGATATATTGGAGCTCCAGAATTTATCGCAAAAGCGTGTACAAAAATTCAAGGCCAAGTAACTTCGGGAGCAAATTCTATTGCACAAAGAGCTACAATTACTGCTGTTGAAGCAGATCCAAGCGTATTAAACGAAATGGTTTCAGCATTCAAAAATCGTAGAGATTTAGTTGTTGGATTAGTAAACCAAATTCCGGGATTCAAATTAAATGTTCCAGAAGGAGCGTTTTATGTTTTTCCTGATGTATCGTACTATTTTGGCAAAACTATTAAAGGAACCGAAATCAAAAACGCAACTGATTTCTCAATGTTCTTATTAGCAGAAGCAAACGTAGCAACCGTAACAGGTGACGCTTTTGGAAATCCAAATTGTATTCGTTTCTCTTACGCTACAAGCGAAGCTTTATTAACAGAAGCTATGAGAAGAATCAAAGAAGCGGTTTCTTAAATCACAAACAAATATATTAGCACGAATTGATTTATTAAATTAAACCAATTCGTGTTTTTTTATGCTCCAAATTCAAAAAAATCGAACTCGAATTAGAAATCTTGGATTTTTTATAAGAACTTTGCACACTTTTTTTCGGCAAATCCCGAAAGATTAAAGATTTACACATGAAATCGCCACTAAAAAATATTGCGTAAGCAATCACAAATTAAAAAAAGCGATTCCATATGTTACATCTGAAAAATTATAATCAGAACATATGAAAAAGAAGATTGAAATTTTAGCGCCTGCAAAAAACTTAGTGCAAGGAATTGCTGCCATAAATAGTGGTGCCGATGCGGTTTATATTGGTGCTCCTTTATATGGTGCTCGTTCAAACGCTACCAATTCTGTGGAAGATATTGCCGAATTGGTAAAATATGCGCACTTGTTTAACGCTCAGGTTTTTGTGGTTATCAATACGATTTTATACGATAACGAATTAGAACCTTGTCGTCAATTAATTTGGAAATTGTATGATATTGGCGTAGATGCTTTAATCATTCAAGATATGGCGATTATGGAAATGGAGTTACCTCCTATCGTATTGCATGCCAGTACGCAAACCAATAATCGTGATGCCGATAAAATCAAATTCTTAGCCGATGCCGGAATCAAACGTGTGGTTTTAGCGCGTGAATTGAATTTAAGTCAAATTAAAGAAATCAGCGAAGCTTCGGATGTGGAATTAGAATTCTTCGTAACCGGTGCTTTATGTGTTTCCTTTAGCGGAAATTGCTATATGAGTGTTGCCAATGGCGAACGTTCGGCAAACCGTGGTTCTTGTGCACAAAATTGTCGTTTACCTTATAATTTAATTGATGGAAATGGAGATACTTTAATTAAAAATAGTCACTTACTTTCGATTAAAGATTTTGATGTTTCCAACCAAATTCCAAATTTAGTGGGAGCCGGAATCGTTTCGTTCAAAATCGAAGGTCGTTTGAAAGACATGGTTTATGTAAAAAATAACGTTTCGTATTTGCGTCAGAAATTAGATGCTTTCTTGAACGAAAACAGCGATAAATACACCAAAGCTTCTTCTGGAAAATGCACGTATTTATTTGATTCTTCATTAGATAGAACATTCAATCGTGGTTATACCGATTATTTCGTTAACGAAAGACATCAATCTATCGGTTCTTGGGAAAGTCCAAAATCAAAAGGACAATATATTGGAAAACTAATCAAAACGGTTGGAAATTCATACGTAATTGAAAATGGCGAATTATTAAATAATGGTGACGGATTGTGTTTCATTAATGAAAACAACGAAGCCGAAGGAATTTACGTAAACCGTGCCGAAAACGGAATCGTTTATCCAAACGTATTGAAAGAAATCAAAGAAGGTACTTTCATTTACAGAAATAATGATGCCGCTTTCATTAAATTAGTAGAAAGAGAAGACAGTGCGGTTCGTAAAATCAGTACAACTTTAGTATTAAAAGAAAACGAAAATGGCTTTGAATTAATCGCAACTGACGAAGATGGAAATGTAAGTATTGTGAATTTGGTTCACCCAAAAGAGCAAACAAAAAACAACGAATCTTTAGCTGAAAATTTCAAAATCAACTTAGCAAAAACAGGATTTACACCTTACACTGCTGATGAAATTACAATTGAATTTTCTGGAAATTGGTTTCTTCCTATTTCAAAAATCAATGAAATGCGAAGAACTGTGTACGAACAATTATCGGAAATTCGTTTAAAAAATTATGTCCGTAAGGAACACCAATTGGTAAAAACATCGCACCCTTATCCAGAAACGAAATTGGATTTCATGTACAATGTTGCCAATAAAACGGCTCGTAAATTTTACGAACGTCATGGTGTAACCGAAATTGAAAAAGCATTTGAATTACAATGGGATCCAGGAAAATCTCGTGTAATGACAACTAAATATTGCATCAAATACGAATTAGAACGTTGTCCAAAATACCATCGTGAAAACATGGACAAAAAACTAAAAGAACCTTTAGTTTTAAAACAAGGCGAATTGGAATACAAACTAAAATTCAATTGCAAACCTTGCGAAATGGAAATTTGGGAAAAAGATGCCGAATTTGAAATTGAAGAAGATCACTTTCATTAATATAGAAACCGATGTATAACGCATCGGTTTTTTTATTCATTCAATTTTCGAATCACTTTAGCCGGATTTCCAACAGCTAATGAATTGGCCGGGATGTCTTTAGTCACGACTGAACCAGCGCCAATTGTACAACCATCACCAATTGTAACACCTGGACAAATAACGGTGTTTCCTCCAATCCAACAATCGTTACCTATAAAAACTGGTTTTGAAAATTCAACGGTTCTTCTTTCAATAGCGTTAAGTGGATGCGTGGCCGTGTAAATATGAACATTAGGTCCAAAGAAAACATTGTTACCAATTTCAATTTTCATTGTATCCAAAACCACACAATTCACATTAAAAAACACATTCTCACCTGAATAAATGTTATACCCATAATCACAATGAAATGGCGGCTCAATGTATAATTTTTTATGTGCGTTAGGTAAAAGTTCACGAAGAATATTCCTTGAATTTCCATTCACAACATATTCGGTTACATTCAATCTGTGAAGAAACTTTTTTACTCGTAATCGCTCTGCCATTAAAACTTTGTCGTTAGCAAAATAAATTTCGCCATCGAGCATTTTTTCCTTTTCAGTTTTCATTTTTTAAATATAAATGATCAATACAAAAATATCTTTTTTGGAACACAGATTTGGAGAAATCATAGAAATTTTAATAATCCGTCAAATTTCTTAAATGTGTAATCCAAAATAACTAGTTAAAAATTGTAAATTTGAACTTATGCAATCCATTCTTCAAAATATAGCCAAGCACATTTCTTTAACTCCAGAAGAAGAAACCTTATTTTTATCTAAAACAGAAACCAAACAATTCAAAGCCAAAACTATTTTATTAAGCGCTGGCGAAGTGGCAACTTGCACTTATTTTGTGAATTCTGGTATTTTGAGAAGTTTCAATATTAATGACAATATTATTGAACACGTATTGCATTTTGCTTGTGAAGGTTGGTGGATTGGTGATATGTACAGTTACATTTCTGGAAAACCAGGTAATCTTTTTTTAGAAGTTTTAGAAGATGCCGAAGTAGTGATTATTTCCAAAGAAAACCAACAACAACTTTATCAAGAAATTCCAAAATTAGAACGCTTTTTCAGAATTTTAGCCGAAAACTCCTTGGTTTCTCATCAAGAACGCTTAATGGATAATTTAAGTTTAACAGCCGAAGAACGCTTTGAAAAATTCTGTTCTAAATATCCTACTTTAATTCAGAAAGTTCCTCAAAAACATATTGCTTCTTACATTGGTGTTACACCTGAATTTTTTAGTAAAATGAAAAGCAGGTTATTGAAGAAATGATTTAGAACCTCCTTGTCATTACTATTTGATTTATTTATATTCTATACTATATTTGTGCTATATCAGTGCTGAATTAGTGCTATATCTATATAGTTACTATATTAAAACAATGGTTTATGGGTAAGTTAAAAGGAATTTTACAATTTACGGGGCAAATTGATGGTTTATCATTTTATGAAATGAATGGCAAAATTATTGTTCGGAAAACGGGTGGCTTTGATGGTGAAAAAATCAAAAATGATACGAATTATGTACGTGTTCGTGAAAATAGTAGTGAATTTGCTCATTGTGCGGAAATGGGTAAATATTTTAGAAACAGCCTTCAACCCTATTTGAAGCAACTGCATATTCCTTATGTTCACAATCGGGTTTTGGGTTTGTTTCAGGAGATTAGTCGATTGGATTTGGTTAGTGCTCGGGGAAAACGTTCTGTGATTAATGGGCTTCAATCGGTTGAGGCAAAAGGGATTATTGAGCGTTTTGAATTTGATAAAAACCAATCTTTTGATACCGTTTTTCCTTTTACGTATGCCGTAGATTTGTTGGAAGGAAACTTGACTGTTCCTAATTTTTCTTCAAGCCTTTTGAAGAAAGTAACAAGCGCTACTCATGTTAACCTGCAGTTTATAGTTGCTGGTTTCGATTTTGAACACCAAAGTTCATTTGTACAAAACTGTAGTAATAAAATTACTATATCCTTACAAGATGCTACTGAAGCTGATTTAGAATTTAATTGTGCTCTTCCTGAAAGTCCTAATGTATTTGGTTTGTTGTATTTAGAGTTTTTTCAGCGTGTTAATGCTGTGGATTATGATTTACAAGCAGGAGCTTTAAAAATTGTAGGGTTTCGATAGTGCGCGTTTTTAGCAATGTGTGAGTTACTGGTGTGATGTTTCCCCGAAGTGTCGAGATCAACATGACAAAAATGGGGGAAATTTCAATGCTTACGAATGCCTTTGTTATAAAAACAAAAACGAGCCATTGCTGACTCGTTTAATAAATGTCTTACAAATTTAAGAATATTTGAGAAACATGTAATCCTTATAAAACATTATTCTTTTATAATTTCATAATAGTAATATTTGATCCAGCTACTGTTGAAGTGGGTTGAGCAACTGTTGAACTATTAGCACTTACTGCCACAATTCTAAATGTATCACCAGCAGCCAACTGAACAACTTTAGTCAAAGAACCTTGTCCTTTAACACCTGTAGGCAATACATTATGTATAGGTGGATAATCACCATAAAACACATCTGCACCATTAGACCCATAAGTTGCATTGTTTTTAATTAATGTAAGGTAAGGTGGGACTGTGCTACTTGCAGGACTTGCGTCATTACATAATAGTTTTACTTGAATTAGATAAGTCCCAGCACCTGTTATACCAACTGTAAAAACTCCAGTGGTATTGTTGTAAGTACCTAAAGTTGGTGAATTGAGCACATTATTAAACACAATAGTTGTAGGACTTGTAGAAGTTGCTACAGGTAAAGTTTCTGATGAACCACCTACTTTATTAGCAAATAGTTGAACTGAAGCTCCACTTCCACCAGCACTTGGTGTAACCCATTGTGTATTATAATCAGTTCCATTTACTTTAGCTAAAACTTGACCTGTTGTTCCACCAGCTGGCACACCTTGTCCATTAGCACCTGGAGTTCCTGCTGGACCTTGTGGACCCATTGGACCTGTTGCTCCGTCTAA
>NZ_JAMKFA010000013.1 GCF_025499515.1 Flavobacterium odoriferum | reverse complement strand
TTTCTTTTGAAAAGCCCTATCAGTAATGATAGGGCTTTTTTGTTATAAATATATCTCCCGATGGGATTCTAAATATATAAAACCACCTGAATTGAGGTGGTTTTGTTGTTTTTCTACCTCATGAAAGGCTAACGCGAGCGTCTCGCTCGTGGATTTGTGGACACGAGCGGGACGCTCGCGCCAGCGACGGGGAACTAGTTAACTAATCCTATTTTAATTTAGGGTTTTGAAAGGTTGTGGTTTTAAATCTGAAACATTATCCATTACTCAATAAGTTCTAAATTTTTGCATTTATTTTTTTCATACCAATTAATCCAGACATTTCTATAATTTAAATATTTATTATATGGAATTTGATTTATGTAATTTCCTGCATATTCGCTATTAGTTTTTGAATATTTTGAAAAAAATCTTATGGCTTTGTAATAATCAGATTTAATTTTATCCAATTTCTCTAATTTTTCTTCAAAATTAAGTTGTACGTCATTAGCAATATTAGTACTTTTTGATTTATTTTTATAATAATCATCCAATATTGATAAATTACTAAAAAACTCTTTCTTAAAAATAAGGTTCTCATTACAATTTTCTCTCTCTAAATCAAGTTTTTTATTTCCTGCGCAACCTATGGATAATATTGCAAGAAAATATATAATTCTAAGTTTTCTCATGTCATTTTTTTTAATAAAATCAGTGGGTGGTTTTCCCAGTTCACGAGCGAATCCTTTTGCGTTTTTTGTGAATTTTAAGCAATTTATAAATAATTTTCTAATTAAATTCAACTGAAAACTATTTCCGCGTTAGGGATAAAAGCATTTGTTTGAGCTCTTACTTAAAATACCTAAGGATTTTAAGTAAAGCGAGTGCGGATAGCCCGACCCTTGGGGAACGCCCATAAAAAAATCCGACTCTTTTGAAGTCGGATTTCTATTTAATTAAGGTTTTAACTATTTTACTAAACCTCTTGAAATAACAATTCTTTGAATTTCTGAAGTTCCTTCATAAATCTGTGTAATTTTTGAATCACGCATCATTCTTTCTACGTGGTACTCGCTTACGTAACCATTTCCGCCGTGAATTTGAACAGCTTCATTTGCTACCTCTAAAGCGATTTCAGAAGCATATAATTTCGCCATAGCACCAGAATGTGCAATATCTTCACCATTATCTTTTTCAGTTGCTGCTTTATGAATTAACAATCTAGCACATGTAATTTTAACATGCATATCGGCTAATTTGAAAGCAATTGCTTGGTGATTAAAAATTGGTTTTCCAAAAGCTACACGCTCTTGAGAATATTTCAATGCTAATTCATAAGCTCCTTGCGCAATACCTAAAGCTTGAGATGCAATTCCAATTCTTCCTCCGTTTAATGTTGACATCGCGAAAGCAAAACCAAATCCGTCTGCACCAATTCTGTTTTCTTTAGGAACTTTTACATCATTAAATAATAAAGTATGTGTATCAGAACCACGGATTCCCATTTTCTTTTCTTTTGGACCTACTTCAAAACCTGGCATTCCTTTTTCCACAATAAGAACGTTAATTCCTTTATGTCCTTTTGAAGCATCAGTTTGTGCAATTACTAAATAAGTAGAAGCTGTTCCACCATTAGTAATCCAGTTTTTAGTTCCATTTACTAAATAATGGTCGCCCATGTCAATAGCAGTTGTTCTTTGTGATGTTGCATCTGAACCTGCTTCTGGCTCAGATAAACAGAAAGCTCCAATTACTTCACCTTTCGCTAACGGCGTTAAGTATTTTACTTTTTGTTCTTCTGAACCATATTTTTCTAAACCAGCACAAACTAATGAGTTATTTACTGACATGATAACCGCTGCAGAAGCATCAACTTTAGCAATTTCTTCCATTGCTAAAACATATGATAAACTATCTAATCCAGCGCCACCGTATTTTGGATCAACCATCATTCCTAAGAACCCAAGTTCCCCCATCATTTTTACTTGTTCTGTTGGGAATTTTGAATGTTCGTCTCTTTCAATAACTCCAGGTAATAATTCTGTTTGAGCAAAATCTCTAGCAGCTTGCTGAATCATTAAATGCTCTTCGGTTAATTTAAAATCCATATTATTTAGATGTAATGTTTGATTATTTTGTAATTTCAGGAACCAAATGTAAAGATTAATTACCAAATTTTCAATAACAATTTGTAATTTTAACCCATGTTTAAAGAAAACTATAACGTTATCGGAGTTATGTCGGGCACATCGTTAGATGGTGTCGATTTAGCTTACATAAAATTCAATCATTCAGAGAATTGGACGTTTGAAATTTATCAATCAGAAACCGTTTCTTATTCTGAAGAATGGCTTAACAAATTGAAAAATGCGATTCGTTTCAGCCATTCAGAATTAGAGGAATTGAATAGTAGTTATACAAAACTTTTAGCTTCGATAATTTCTGAATTTATCTCAAAACATCAACTGACCGAGATTGATGCCGTTTGTAGTCATGGGCACACGATTTTGCACCAACCTCAAAACGGTTTTACGCTTCAAATTGGGAATCTTCCCATAATTCGCGATTTGGTGAAACAAACAATTGTTTGTGATTTTAGAGTACAAGATGTGCAATTAGGAGGTCAAGGTGCGCCATTGGTTCCAATTGGAGATGAACTGCTTTTTTCTCAATATGATTATTGTCTGAATTTAGGCGGATTTTCAAATGTTTCTTTTAATGAAAATGGTAATCGTATAGCTTTTGATATTTCGCCAGTGAATACTGTTTTGAATTTTTATGCGAATGAATTAGGTTTTCCATATGACGATGCTGGGAATTTGGCAAAATCTGGAAATGTGAATCAGGATTTATTGCAACAATTGAATGGTTTGGATTTTTATAAAGCACCTTATCCAAAATCTCTCGGAATGGAATTCGTAAATGCTGAAATTTTTCCACTTATGCATTCTTTTTCAATAGATGAGAAAGATAAACTTCGAACTTTTGCAGAACATATTGCTCTTCAAATTGCAAACATTTGTTCAAAACCAAATTCAAAATTATTCATAACAGGAGGAGGAGCCTATAATCGATTTTTAATTGAGAGATTACGTAATTATTTACCTACAACTGAAGTTATAATTCCAGATGATAAAACCATTCAGTTTAAGGAAGCATTGATTTTTGCATTTTTAGGTGTGTTGCGATTAAGAAATGAAATTAATGTATTATCCTCAGTAACAGGAGCTAATAAAAATCATTCTTCAGGAGAGGTGTATTTGTAAATGTTATAAAAAACTAAAAAATGTAGTTTAGGCTTCGGTGCTTAAACAGAATATGTATATTTGTAAAACCAAAAATTTTAACCAACACAATGAAAGATTTATTACAAAAATTTGAAAACAAAGAACCAGAAATAGTATTTAATTGGAAAGACCCTGAAACAGATGCAGAAGGATGGACAGTAATCAACTCGTTAAGAGGTGGTGCTGCAGGTGGAGGAACTCGTATGCGTAAGGGATTAGATATGAATGAAGTACTTTCATTAGCAAAAACGATGGAAGTTAAGTTTTCAGTTTCAGGACCAGCAATTGGTGGTGCTAAATCAGGAATTAATTTTGACCCAAACGATCCAAGAAAAAAAGGTGTTTTAGAAAGATGGTATAAAGCAGTTTCTCCATTATTAAAAAATTACTACGGAACTGGTGGCGATTTGAATGTAGATGAAATTCACGAAGTTATTCCAATGACAGAAGATTGTGGTGTTTGGCATCCACAAGAAGGTGTTTTCAACGGTCACTTTAAACCAACAGAAGCTGATAAAATCAACAGAATAGGACAATTACGTCAAGGTGTAATTAAAGTGATTGAAAATCCAAATTTCTCTCCAGATGTAAATAGAAAATATACAGTTGCCGACATGATTACAGGTTATGGTGTTGCCGAAGCGGCTCGTCATTACTATGATATTTATGGAGGAACAGTCGTTGGTAAAAAAGCGATCGTTCAAGGTTTCGGAAATGTAGGTTCTGCAGCTGCTTTTTATTTAGCTCAAATGGGAGCAAAAGTTGTTGGAATCATTGATAGAGATGGTGGAATTATCAATGAAAATGGTTATTCTTTCGAAGAAATTACAACATTATTCTTAAACAAAGACGGAAATAAATTAGTAGCAGACAACATGATTCCTTTTGCTGAAATCAATGAGAAGATTTGGTCAATGGGTGCTCAAGTATTTGCTCCATGTGCAGCTTCAAGATTGGTTACTAAAGACCAAGTAGATAGCATGATTGCTTCTGGATTGGAAGTAATTTCAAGTGGTGCAAATGTTCCGTTTGCTGATAAAGAAATTTTCTTCGGTCCTATTATGGAAGAAACAGACAAAAAAGTAAGTTTAATTCCTGACTTCATTGCAAATTGTGGAATGGCAAGGGTTTTTGCTTATTTCATGGAGAAAAAAGTACAAATGACAGATGAAGCTATTTTCTCAGATACTTCAAACAGAATCAAAAATGCAATTCAAAAAGCACATGCTATCAATTCTGACAAAAAGAATATTAGCGCAACAGCTTTTGAAATTGCTTTAAAACAACTCGTATAATAAATTTTTAAAATGGAAGCATTACTTATTTTACTGTTTGTAATTGGTTATTTATCAATTACATTAGAACATCCTCTTAAATTAGACAAAACAGTTCCAGCACTTTTAATGGCCTCTTTGATGTGGGCATTATTAGCAATTGGTTTTCATCAAGGTTGGTTTTCGGTTGTAGATGGTCATGGTTCCGTTTTTAATATTAATTCTGGGGATATTCATGCTCAAGAACATGGTTTCGAAGGACTATTATTACATCATGTAGGTAAAGTTGCAGAAATTTTAATTTTCCTTATTGGTGCAATGACAATTGTAGAGTTAATTGACTTGCACCGAGGTTTTGATGTCTTGAAAGATATGGTTAAAACCAAAAGTAAAATCAGATTGTTGTGGATAACAGGAATTATTGGATTTATTTTATCGGCAGTTATTGATAACTTAACAGCAACAATTGTATTAATTTCTCTTTTAAGAAAATTAGTTCAAAATAGAGAAGAACGAATTTGGTACGCATCTTTAATAGTTATTGCTGCAAACGCAGGTGGAGCATGGTCTCCAATTGGTGATGTTACTACTACAATGCTTTGGATTGCCAAAAAAGTTTCTGCAGGTGGGTTGTCAGAATATATCATTATTCCAGCAATTTTATGCTTCGTAGTGCCTTTTGCTTTAGCATCAAGAATGAAAATATTTAAAGGAAATATTGAAGAAGTCGAAACCAAAAGCAGCGAAGAAACACATAAATTATTGAGTAGTAAAACCATGCTTTGGTTAGGATTAGGAGCAATTGTTTTTGTGCCAATTTTTAAAACAATTACACATTTACCCCCTTATGTTGGAATGATGTTGAGTTTAGGTTTTGTATGGTTGGTTTCAGAATATATTCATCCAGAGGATAATTTCGATAAAAGTAAAAAACACTTATATTCAGCACATAAAGCATTATCGCGTATAGAAATTTCAAGTATTTTATTCTTTTTAGGAATTTTAATGTCAGTTGCAGCTCTTGAAAGTTTAGTCTTTGGAGCAATCAATGGGCAAGAGGTAGGAACACTAAGATATGCTGCAGAAAGTATTTCTAATGCTATTCCAAATATGGATATTGTGGTAATATTATTAGGCGTTTTATCAGCTGTTATTGATAATGTACCTTTAGTTGCTGCTTCAATGGGAATGTATACTTATGAATTAGATAATCCAATTTGGCATTTTATTGCTTATTCAGCAGGAACAGGTGGGAGTATGCTAATTATCGGTTCTGCAGCTGGTGTTGCAGCAATGGGAATGGAAAAAATTGATTTTATTTGGTATTTGAAAAAAATTACATGGTTAGCATTTGCAGGTTTTATGGCTGGAGCTCTTGTTTTCTTATTTATTGAACATTATATTAGATAAACAATAATAAAATTATATATACGTTTTTAATACAAATTAAGTAATTACTATGAATATATTTCTTCAAGTAGATAGTTTAGCAGTAGCCAGTCAAGTGGCAGCAGAAGCTCAGCCAACAGAGCAAACTTTGTCAATGTGGAGCTTATTAACTAGCGGTGGAATAGGAGGCCAATTGATTATGTTAGTTCTGTTTATTCAGTTGTTTTTTGCTCTATTTTTATATTTTGAGCGATTAATGGCAATCAACAAAGCTTCTAAAATAGATGCTAGTTTTATGAATAATATTAAAATGAATATTATGTCAGGAAAAATTGATGCAGCCAAAATGTTATGTGCACAAACCAATTCACCTGTAGCAAGATTAATCGAAAAAGGAATTTCTCGTATTGGAAAACCATTAGAAGATATTAATACAGCAATTGAAAATGCCGGTAATTTGGAGTTGTACAAGTTGGAGAAAAACACTAGTATGTTAGCAACTATTTCAGGAGCCGGACCAATGGTTGGTTTCTTAGGGACGGTTGTTGGTATGATTCTTGCCTTCCATAAAATGGCAAGTGGTGGCGGACAAATCGAAGTAGGTGCATTAGCTGAAGGAATTTACACAGCTATGACAACTACGGTTGTTGGTTTAGTAGTTGGAATTATTGCTTATGTTGGATATAATCACTTGGTAGTTAAAACGAATAAAGTGGTTAATCAAATGGAAGCCAATGCGGTTGATTTCTTAGATTTATTAAATGAGCCAGTATAATGAAGTTAGGAAAAACAAGAAATAAAGTATCAACAGAATTTAACATGTCGTCAATGACCGACATTGTGTTTTTGTTGCTTATCTTTTTCATGCTAACTTCTACTATGGTAACCACTAACGCATTAGATTTAGTGTTGCCAAAAGCAAAAGGAAAAACTGATAGTAATAAAAGTACTTCGGTGAGTATTGATAAAGATTTGAATTTTTTCATTGATAAAGATCAAGTAAACGAAGCTGATTTGGAAACCCAATTATTAGCACTTCTTGGAAATTCACCAGAAAAAGCAATCGTGTTACGTGCCGAAAAATCAGTGCCACACGAAAAAGTGGTTCAGGTTATGGAAATAGCCTACAGAAATCAAATAAAAATGGTAATTGCAGTGAGTCCAAAATAATTAGAAGCTATTCCAGCTGTTCGCTATATCTTTTCTTGCTTAAAGAAAGCAAAAAAAGGATGTCGCTTCCGTCTGGGCTAGGGCAACCAGTTTTCAGTAGTCAAATTACAGATATATGAAACTTTTAGAAACACCCGAAGAAAAAAAATCATTTGGCATCACAACTGCCGTTTTTGTGGTGTTGTTCATCTTGTTTGCCTTTTTCGGATTGACATATATGGATCCACCGCCTGAAAACGGAATTGCGGTAAATTTTGGAACAAGTGATACAGGAAGTGGCGACATTCAGCCAACTGATCCACCAAAAACTACCGAAGCAGAAGCACAAAGTGAACCCGAAGAATCAGAAGAGCAAACACTTACTCAAGATGCCGATGCACCTGTAACGCTTCCAAAAACGGAAAAGAAAAAACCAGTTACAAAACCTACGGAAAACAAACCAACAGAAACACCTAAAAAGAAGGTGAATTCTGCTTTAGATAAAATCAAAAATGCCAAAAAATCAGATGGTAATGGTGAAACTAGCCATGGCGATGATAAAGATGGTGATGGCGATAAAGGAAATCCAAACGGTAGTTTATATGCCAATAGTTTTTACGGAAATGGCACAGGTGATGGAACTGGTACTGGTAAAGGAACTGGTTGGGGTTTAGCTGGTAGAAAGTTAGCTGGAAATTCTAAAAAAGTACAAGATTGTAATGAATCTGGGAAAGTTGTAGTAAAAATATGGGTAAACAAGCAAGGAACTGTTGTTCGTGCCGAACGCGATAAAGGAACTACAAATTCTGACCCATGTTTAGTAAATCCTGCAATTGCAACCGCAAAAACTTTTAAATGGCAACCCGATGCCAATGCACCAGATACTCAAATCGGTTTTGTTGTGGTTAATTTTCAAGTTGGAGAGTAAAATATGAAAGCTTTTTATTTACTTTTTTTATTTTCAATTGTGTCTTTTGGGCAACATACAGATAATGATGGCTATGGAAAAGGTGCGCCTGAAAGACCAACCTATGCGAATAGTTTTTATGGAAATGGTACAGCTCCAAAGAATCTTCATTTAAACGGGCGAACTATAGAGAAATCAGATTTTGATTTATCGGATATTGATTGTGATGAAGTAGGCAAAGTTGTCGTAAAAGTGGTGGTAAATAAGCAAGGAAGAGTAATAAGTGCTGCAATGTCAAGAGGAACAACAAACAGTTCAGCCTGTTTGGTTAAACCGTGTATTGAAAAAGCTAAATCCTTTACTTGGAAAGCAGATACAAATGCTCCAGATACTCAAATTGGTTATATTGTTTTTGTTTTTGCCATTATAATGCCTTAAAATTTACTTTAACCCCGATAAAGAGCTCATTCCGATTCTTAACTGGATTGTAACGAAAACGGGAGCTCGATTGCTATCGTGAGGTTAACAAGAAAGACTAAACCTTTCGTTTTAAATAATTTTTAAATGACTTACAAAGAAACCACAGATTGGATGTTTAGTCAGTTGCCCATGTTTCAAACGCAAGGAGCTTCGGCGTATAAAAAAGATTTAACGAATACACATTTGTTAGTAAATCAGCTCAATCATCCAGAACAAAAATTCAAATCTATACATGTGGCGGGAACCAATGGAAAAGGTTCGACTTCTTCTATGATAGCTTCAATTTTGCAAGAAGCGGGTTATAAAGTTGGGCTATATACTTCGCCCCATTTAAAAGAATTTCGCGAACGCATTCGTATTAATGGCGAAATGATTTCCGAAGATTTTGTAGTAGATTTTATAGCTCAAAACAAATCTTTTTTTGAAGAAAATCAGTTGAGTTTTTTTGAAATGACAGTTGGCTTGGCATTTGATTTTTTTGCAAAAGTAGCGGTAGATGTTGCTGTAATTGAAGTAGGAATGGGAGGAAGATTAGATTCTACGAATGTAATTACTCCATTAGTTTCTGTAATTACCAATATTGGTTTTGATCACACACAGTTTTTAGGTGAAACATTGTCAAAAATTGCATTTGAGAAGGCTGGAATTATCAAATCTAATATTCCAGTTGTAATTGGAGAATATTCAGAAGAAACAAAAGCTGTTTTTGTTGCTAAAGCGAAATCAGAAAATGCGTCTATTTATTTTGCACAAGATAATCCTGAAGTTACTTACGAATGCGCATTAGTTGGCGATTACCAAGAACAGAATAAGAAAACTGTTCTTCAAACAATTGAATTATTATCAACTGAATTTAAAATTGAAGAAGAACATATTAAGTTGGGTTTACTGCATGTAATTCAAAACACAGGATTGTTAGGTAGATGGCAAATTTTGAATAAGAATCCATTTGTAGTTTGCGACACAGCTCATAACAGTCATGGATTAAAAATTGTATTGAATCAAGTTCAAAAGCATAAATTTGATTCGTTGCATATTGTTTTAGGAGTGGTGAATGATAAAGATTTGGATGGGATTTTACCTTTATTTCCAAAAAAGGCAAAATATTATTTTTGTAAACCAAATATTCCAAGAGGATTGGAAGCGAAAATTTTACAACAAAAAGCATTTGATTTCGGATTGAAAGGTGAAGTATATAATTCTGTTACAGATGCTTATCGAGAATCGTTTAGAAAAGCTAATACTAATGATTTTATTTATATTGGAGGAAGCACATTTGTAGTAGCAGAAATTGTGTAATTTTTTTTAGAAAAGACTTGCAAAAACAAATATTCAGTGTATATTTGCACTCGCATTAAGAA
>NZ_JAMKFA010000012.1 GCF_025499515.1 Flavobacterium odoriferum | reverse complement strand
TTTATATTGGAGGAAGCACATTTGTAGTAGCAGAAATTGTGTAATTTTTTTTAGAAAAGACTTGCAAAAACAAATATTCAGTGTATATTTGCACTCGCATTAAGAAAGTAAAGCAATTTATTGGGGCGATTAGCTCAGCTGGTTCAGAGCACCTCGTTTACACCGAGGGGGTCGGGGGTTCGAACCCCTCATCGCCCACAAAACAAAAAAGCACTTCAACTGAAGTGCTTTTTTGTTTTACAATAGTTCCAAACTTTTTTCTAATGCCATTCCTCTTGAGCCTTTGATTAAGAGTAGACTATTTGTAGGTTTTCTCTCTCGTAGAAAATTTGCAAATGAATTGAAATCTTCAAAAAAAGTAATATGATTACTATTTAATTTATTTGCATAAAAGTCTTTTCCTATGAAATAAGTTTTTATTTCTGATTGGTTTTCTAACAATTCAATTACTTTTTTATGTTCTGATAAGCTTTCGTTACCTAATTCAAACATGTCTCCAAGGATTGCAATTTTATTCGCTTTGTCAAGTTGAATGAAATTCATAATCGCCGCCGTCATGCTGCTTGGATTTGCGTTATAGGCGTCTAATATTATTTCATTTCCGTTTTTTTGAATTAATTGTGAGCGATTATTTTCTGGAATGTAATTTTCTATTGCTTCTTTGATTAAATTATCTGTTACCTTAAAATAGTTTCCAATAGTAATTGCAGCGTTTATGTTGTTTGCATTATATATTCCAATTAGATGCGAATGTATGGATAAATTGTTGTAGTTGATTTTGACCATTGGATTGGCTTCTATATGACCAATTCTGACATCTGTATTTTTGTTGGATGTAGAGAAAGTAAATCTTTTTAGCTGTGTTGTTTTTTCGTTTTGGATAGCATCATCAAGGTTAACAAAAGCCATCTTATTATTTTCTTGCAGAAAATTATACATTTCACTTTTTCCTTTAATTACTCCTTCAACACCTCCAAATCCTTCTAAATGTGCTTTTCCAAAATTTGTTATATATCCATAATCAGGTTGCGCAATTTTACATAAAAATTCAATTTCTTTTTGGTGATTTGCTCCCATTTCAACAATTCCTATTTCCGTATCTTTTGTAAAACGTAATAATGTTAAAGGAACTCCAATATGGTTGTTTAAGTTTCCAATGGTTGCAATTGTGTTATATTTTTTTGATAAAACCGCATGAATTAATTCTTTTGTTGTGGTTTTTCCGTTGCTACCAGTTAGTGCAATAATTGGTAATCCAAGATATGTTCTATGAAATTTTGCAAGTTGTTGTAGGGTTTCGAGCGAATCATTTACAAGAATTGTTTTCTCGTTAATGTAGTACTCATTGTTATCTATAATTACAAATTTAGCACCTTTATCTAAAGCTTCTTTTGCAAATGTGTTTGCATCAAAATTATCTCCTTTTAAAGCTACAAATAAGCAATCTTTTTCAATTTTTCTTGTGTCAGTTGATACTTTTGTGCATTCTAAGAATAGTGAATGAATTGTGTTTATATTCATTTGAAAGGTTTTGTTTTGATTAACGAAGATAAAAAAAAGCCCTTTTGTAAAAAAGGGCTTTTTAAAGTATTTTGTAGAAAATTATTGTTTTGGATTTCCTCTTGAAGTCTTTTTGTTAGACTTAGGACCAACTTTAGACATTGCACATCTAAATCCAATGTAATCAGTTGCCATATCTTGAGGGAAGAATCTTCTTGAAGCTGGATCTAACCAATATGCTCTATCTCTCCATGAACCACCTTTGTATACTCTTACGTTATCGTCAATTAAAGATGTTCTTTTGTCAGATTTATCAAATTGTTTCACCATTTTCTTTTCAGTTCCTGTAGAATCTACAGAAGTTGAAATTTTATGTTTTGGCGCTTCATACATTCTGAATTTTTCTTCTTCACCTTCTCCACCTTCTTCATCAGATGAACCAAATTTGAAGAATCGAGTTGATTGTCTATCACCATCTCTGTAGTTTCTGTTGTCAGAAGTTGAGAATTGTGTTCTTAAATAAGTCTCATTTTCGTCAACTGGAACTTGAGCAATTTGACCAGGGAAATTTCTTGCCATGATTCTACCATTACTTAAAGTGTCGTAAGTAATATTGTCTGAAGTTACTAATTCAACCGTTCCGTCTTCACCAATTTTATTCTTAGTATAAACGTTACCTCTAAAGTAGTTGAAATCATTTGCTTCATCATCAACCATTGGTCTGTAAACATCTTGTACCCATTCTGCAACGTTACCAGCCATATCATATAAGCCGAAATCGTTTGGACTATAGCTTTTTACTTTATTTGTGATATCAGCACCATCATCAGACCAACCTGCAATTCCGCCGTAATCTCCTTTTCCTTGTTTGAAATTTGCCAATTGATCACCTCTTTCTTTTCTTTTACCAGAACGAGTATATTGACCACTCCAAGGATATTTTTTCTGACCTTTGTAGATGTTGTATTCTCTGTTTCCTACTAAAGCAAGTGCAGCATATTCCCATTCAGCTTCAGTTGGAAGTCTGTATTCTGGTAAAATCAATCCTGAACTTCTTTGAGCATATACGTTTTTAGCAGTATCAGCAGCAGGTCTTCTTCCTCCACCCATTTCTTTTTTTAGAACTACTTCTTCGTTACCGCCAAAAGAAGTAGACGGCGTATTGATGTAAGATTCTGTACTAAAAGACTTTTCAGCAGTTACATCAGTACCTAACTTAATTTTATTGTCTTTTTTCAAGTAACCTTCACGCTCTAAAATGTTTTCGTTTACACGATCAGTTCTCCATTTGCTAAATTCTGTGGCTTGAATCCAATTAACACCAACTACTGGATAATCTGCATAAGCAGGATGTCTCAAATAATTATTTGTCATGGTTTCGTTATATCCTAAACGGTTTCTCCATACTAAAGTATCTGGAATTGCACCATTATAGATGTTTTTGTAGTTTTCTTCTGTTGGAGGGAAAACAGTCTTTACCCAATATAAGTATTCTGAATACATTTTATTAGTTACTTCTGTTTCATCCATGAAGAATGATTGAACGTGTTGTTGATTTGGAGAGTTGTTCCAATCATGCATCACATCATCTTGAACTTTACCCATAGTAAACGTTCCGCCTTCAACAGGAACCATTCCTGGAGGAGTTTCTTGTTTTTTGAACTTGTCGTTAAACTGAAATCCACCTTTTTTGTCATTGATTTTCCAGCCAGTTGCTGAAGAACCACCTTTAGTGCTTCCTTTCTTAGAACAACCAGTAAAACCTATTGTTAGAGCTACTACAACTAACAATTTTAAAGCCATAATTTTCTTAATTTTCATACTTTAGTAGGTAATAAATTTAGTGTCGCAAGATAATAATTATGTATTAATATGCAACACGTTTTTAAAAATTTGTAAAAAAAAATTAATCTTGTGTTAAAATCCTTTTTCTTACAACGAATTTATGTATATTTTATTGTAAAAATTAGATTAAAATAAAATATTTTTTTCTCTTTGTAATATATTTTCCAAATATACGTTTTTAAACAGATGAAAAAGATACTCCTATATATACTTGTTTTTATAATTGGCAAAACCTTTGCTCAACAATCAGAAACAATAACTTTAAATTGGAATTCACAAGTTGATTATAATTTAGGTGAGTTAACTGTAAAAATACCACAATTTCAAAGCGAAAATTTTGAGTACAATGTGGATAGTAAATCAATCATTTACAAAAAAGTTGTTGATATTTCTAACTTGTTGGATAAAAATGCGCTGCAAATTAGTAATGTATCCTATAAAAGTATAACTGAAAATGATTTATATGATTTAGATAAATCAAAAATTACACCAACAATTAATGCTAAATTTGAATCTGTAAATGCCAGAGGTGTTTTTAAAGGGTTTATATCTATTAATCCAATTATAAAGGATGCTTCAGGTTATAAAAAGGTAGTTTCATTTACCTATACAATAAGTAATAATTCGATTTCTAATCGAAACAATAATAGAAATACTTTTTCGGTATCAGCTGTTTCAAACTCTGTTTTAGCTACTGGAAATTGGTATAAGTTTTATATTGAAAAATCAGGTGTTTATCGAATTTCAAAATCTTTTTTACAAAGTTTGGGATTAAATGTAAATGTTGATCCAAGAACTATAAAACTATATGGAAATGGTGGTAAAATGCTACCTTTATTAAATGACACACCATATCCTATGGATTTGGAGGAAAACGCAATTCAGTTTATAGGTGAAGAAGATGGTGTTTTTGATGCATCAGATTATATTTTGTTTTATGCTGAAGGGGTTGATACATGGAATGATGAAAGCTTAACCAGTGTTAATTTATTTGCAGATAAGACCTATTATTATGTAACCGCTAATGCTGGAACAGGAAAACGTATTGTAAATGCAATTGAGCCTTCTGCAGCACCAAGTATGCAATTTAATCAATTTGATGATGTTTTGTACTATGAAAAAGATTTAGTGAATGGTGGAAAAGTAGGTAGAAGGTGGTTTGGTGAACAATTTAATATTGATGATAGTCAAGAGTTTAGTTTTACAATTCCTAACATAGATATTTCTGTTCCTGTTGAATTAAAAATAAATACAGCTTCTAAATCTTTTGGAATTTCTTCCTTTAACTTTAATGTAAATACGACTAATTTAGGAACTATTACTTTTCCACCGTTGGTTGCTTTTAGTGGAATTGAAGGTTATGAGTCTACTTTGAATACTACATTTAACGCAACTTCTTCTTCTGTTTCAATACGTTTAACATATGATAATGGAGGAGTTCCAAATTCAAATGGCTATTTAGATTTTATCCGTTTAAAAACTAAAAGAAATTTAATTGGTTTTGGAAAGCAGTTTATGTTTTTCAACGATGCTGAACAAACAAATATAGGTATTGGGCAATACAATTTAACTTCAGCAAGTGCTATTTCTCAAGTTTGGGATGTAACAGATATTTACAATGTTTCAAAATATGTCAACACTTCGGGAGCAAATTTTTCTTTTAAGGTAAATCTTGGAACAGCAAGAAAATATGTTGCGGTAGATTTAGGTGATGTTTTTTTGCCCTCAAAAGAGTCATCTTCAACTGTAGTAAACCAAAATATTAAAGGAACTATATTTAATGATGCTTCTGGTAATTTTCAAGATATTGATTACTTAATTTTCACACCACAATTTTTAGTAAACCAAGCGGAAACTTTAGCAAATTTTCATCGCACAAATTCTGGCATGAGTGTGCGTGTTGTTCCTTTAGAACGTTTGTATCAAGAGTTTTCATCTGGAAAGCAAGATATAGCTGCCATTCGTAACTTGGTTAAATATGTATATTGGAATGCATCATCTCCAGATAAAAGAGTAAAATATGTAAATCTTTTTGGTGATGCTTCTTACGATTATAAAAATAGAATTCCTAATAATAACAACATAGTTCCAGTGTTTCATGGGTTTAATCCATTAGCATCCGAAACAAATAATACTACAAATTTTTCATTGTATTCTTCATTTATGTCAGACGATTTTTATGGTATGATGGATGATGGAGAAGGGCCAATGACAACTGGTTTTGATGGAATTGACGTTGCGGTTGGAAGAATGTTAGTTACTACAACTTCTCAAGCGCAGGAAATGGTAAACAAAGTCATCGAATATCATGATGAAAAATCATATGGCAGATGGCGTAATAATTTCGTAATTTATTCAGATGATGCAGATAATACAACTGATGCTGATTTGCAATTTGGTTTAAATAATTTAGCAGATGTTTTAACGACACAAAAGCCTTTTGTAAATGTTAAAAAAATTCATTCTGATGCTTATGTTCAGCAAGTTGCTGCTGGTGGCGAACGTTATCCTGATGCTAAAAATGATTTTTTAGATGCATTAGAATTAGGAGCTTTAGTGTTTAATTATTTTGGTCACGGAAATGAAGAAGCTTTAGCAAGAGAACGGTTATTTGAAAAATTAGACGCACAAAATTTAACTAATCGTTACAGATATCCTTTATTTGTTACCATAACATGTGAATTTACTCGTTTTGATGACCCAAATCGTTTTACGGGTGGTGAATACATGTATTGGAATAAATCGGGAGGTGCTATTGGATTGATTGCAACTACAAGACAAATTGATGTTTCAACTGGTTTTACAATGAATAATTTGTTAAGCGAGGATTTGTATGCTTTTGGGTCAACCAACTATCCAACAATTGCAGAAGCATTGCGAACAACTAAATTGTCTACAGGATCAGATAATAGAAGAGTTGTTTTTTATATTGGCGATCCAGCTTTGAAATTAGCAATTCCAAAACCAAAAGTTGTTTTAACAAAAGTAAATGATATTCCTGTAGATCAACCATTACCAGTACTTCAAGCGTTGAGTTTGGTGAAAATTTCTGGTGAAGTTAGAAATGAGAGTGATGTTTTGCTGTCAAATTATAATGGTGATTTAGCAGTTCAAATTTTTGATAAAGATATTAATAGAACTACTTTAGGTAATAACGGAACCTCAGATTCTGGAGGTTTAATTACTATGAATTTTACTACTTTAGGAGAAACTGTTTTTAGAGGAAATGCTTCAGTTGTTAATGGGCAATTTGAGTTTAGTTTTGTGGTTCCTCAAGATATTCGAATTCCTGTTGGCAATGGTAAAATTAGTTTTTATGCCAAAAGGGATGTGCCAAATTTAGAAGATCAAACAGGTTATGATAAAACAATCCAAATTGGAGGCGTTAACGTAAATGCAGTTAGCGATACAAATCCGCCAACAGTTCGATTACATATGAATGACGAAGGTTTTGTCTCGGGAGGAATTACCAACTGTTCTCCAATTTTACTGGCATTTTTAGAAGACGAAAACGGAATCAATACAGCAAGCGGAATTGGACATGATATTGTTGCAATTTTAGATGGAGACGAAACCAATCCGTATATTTTAAACGAATATTATGAAACAGAGAATGACGATTATACAAAAGGATTTGTACGTTTTCCGTTTAGAGATTTATCACCAGGATTACACACGGTTTTGTTTAAGGCTTGGGATGTATATAATAATTTAATTACAGCCGAAATTCAATTTAATGCCATTTGTTCAGATGAAGGTTTGCGAATTGAAAAAGTATTAAACTATCCTAATCCATTTGTAAGTTATACGGAGTTTTGGTTCAACCATAATATGCCATTTGAACAATTAGATGTACAAGTTCAAATTTTGACTATTTCTGGAAAATTAGTAAAAACAATCAATCAGCAAGTAGTTACAGAAGGATTCTTGTGTAGAGAGGTTACTTGGGATGGTCGAGATGATTTTGGTGATAGAATTGGTAAAGGCGTTTATGTCTATAAATTAACGGTTAAGTCAGTTGCAACTGGTAAATCGGCAGAAAAATACGAGAAACTTGTTATCCTATAATAAAATACTATATTTGTCAAATTAATTACTATGAATACGATGAAGAAAATTGCTTTAATTTTAACTGTTTTGATGGTGAGTCAATTTGCAAAAGCTCAAGAAAACCGTGTAATTACTACTGGTGTTCCGTTTTTGCTTATTGCTGCTGATGCTCGTTCTGCAGGTATGGCTGACATGGGTGTAGCAACATCTGCTGACGCATTCTCACAACAGTATAATCCTTCAAAATATGCATTTTCATTGCAAAAACAAGGATTTTCAGTAAGTTACACGCCTTATTTAACCAGTATTGCAAACGATATTTCTTTAGGGCAAATCACTTACTATAATAGAATTAATGAACGTAGTGCCTTTGCAGGTTCTCTTCGTTATTTTGGATTAGGAGATATTCAGTTAACTGATGCTGTTGGAACGCCTTTAACAACAGTAAGTCCTAATGAATTTGCGATAGACGGATCATATTCCCTAAAACTAAGCGAACGTTTCGCAATGGGTATTGGAGCAAGATACATTCGTTCAAATTTAAAAATTGCAACTGACAATGGTGATGCTTCGCCTGCTTCTTCTTTTGCAGTAGACATTTCAGGTTATTATCAATCTGAGGAAGTTGCTTACGAAGATTTTAATGGTAGATGGAGATTAGGTTTTAATTTTCAAAACTTGGGGCCAAAAATCAATTATGATAATGATAATTTAGATACTAGCTCAAATTTTTTACCTGCAAATATGCGTTTAGGTGGAGGGTTTGACTTCATTTTTGATGAATACAATAAAATAGGTGTAACCGCAGAAGTTACAAAACTTTTAGTTCCAACACCTCCAGCAAGAATTGAGTATTATGATATTGATGAAGACGGTACAATAACTGGTGCAGAACAAGATGAAGTTGATGATATGAATAATTTAGCAATTTCTGATTACAGAAAAATTGGTTGGACAGAAGGAATTTTCAAATCATTCAATGATGCACCCGACGGTTTTTCTGAAGAATTGAAAGAATTTACATGGGCTTTAGGGGCAGAATATTCATATCAAGATTCATTTGCATTGCGTTTAGGTTATTTTAACGAAAACGAATTAAAAGGAGCAAGAAAGTTCTTCTCATTAGGAGCAGGTTTCAAATATAATGTTGTTAAAGTAGATGTCTCTTATTTGTTCTCTGCTTCAAAAGTTAGAAATCCGCTTGAAAACACATTGCGTTTTTCACTAACATTTAGTTTTGGAGATAATTACGATGAACTTTAGATAAAAATATAAATTAATAAATCATCCAAATTCTTAGTTGAGTTTGGATTTTTTTTCCTCACATATGAAGCAAATTATTATAAACACTACCATTTCGGTACTTTCAAAAGAAGAATTATCGCAACAAGAAATCAATTTGATGATACAAGCTTTTGATGCAAGAAGTAAGGCATACGCACCTTATTCAAAATTTACAGTTGGAGCAGCAATTTTATTAGACAACGGAATTGTTGTACAAGGTTCAAACCAAGAAAATGCAGCCTATCCATCAGGTTTGTGTGCAGAAAGAGTAGCTATTTATTATGCGGGAGCTACTTATCCAGATGCTAAAATTGTGAAAATGTTTATCACAGCATCGCCTCAAGATAGAGATTTAGACGAGCCAATTCCTCCTTGTGGTAGTTGTCGTCAAGCTATTGCTGAGTACGAATTTAAGCAAGATATTCCTATAGAAATATTTTTCATGGGAGCAAAAGGACCAATTTATAAAACGGATTCTTTGAAAAATATTTTGCCATTAGTTTTCGATAAAAATCATCTATAACGATTTCGTAGGTTTTTTTAACGATTTCATACAAAAAAACGAAAAAATCATAGAATTTAATTTTTTCAGTAAGGTTCTATGTAGTATTTTTGCTTTTCGTAAAATTGTGAACTAGCAATTTATGTGTTTCGCAATATAATTGAATTAAAAACAAACATAATGAAGCCAATAACCAAAGAAGTTTACCTTAAATGGTATGAAGACATGCAGTTTTGGAGAAAATTTGAAGACAAATTAGCTGCTGTTTATATCCAACAAAAAGTTAGAGGATTTTTACATTTATATAACGGTCAAGAAGCAGTTTTAGCTGGAGCATTGCACGCTATGGATTTGTCAAAAGACAAAATGATTACCGCTTACCGTAACCATGTTCAGCCAATTGGAATGGGTGTTGACCCAAGAAAAGTTATGGCAGAATTATACGGAAAAGCTACAGGTACTTCAAAAGGAATGGGTGGATCTATGCATATTTTCTCTAAAGAACATGGTTTTTATGGAGGTCACGGAATTGTAGGAGCACAAATTCCAGTAGGAGCAGGTATTGCTTTTGCTGATAAATATTTCAATACTGGCGGTGTTACCTTAACTTATTTTGGTGATGGTGCGGCGCGTCAAGGTTCTTTGCACGAAGCTTTCAACATGGCAATGTTATGGAAATTACCAGTAGTATTCATCGTTGAAAATAATGGATATGCAATGGGAACTTCTGTAGAAAGAACCGCAAATCATACCGATATTTGGAAACTTGGTTTAGGATACGAAATGCCTTGTGGACCAGTTGACGGAATGAATCCAGTTAAAGTAGCTGAAGCAATGCATGAAGCAATGGAAAGAGCACGTCGTGGTGATGGACCAACTTTCTTAGAAATGAAAACATACCGTTACAGAGGACACTCAATGTCTGATGCACAATTATACAGAACAAAAGAGGAAGTGGAAGAATACAAAAAAATCGACCCAATTACTCAAGTTCTTGATATTATTAAAGAAAATAACTACGCTACAGAAGTTGAAATAGAAGCAATCGATCAAAGAGTAGCTGATTTAGTGGCTGAATGTGAGAAATTCGCTGAAGAATCTCCATTCCCAGAAGCACAACAGTTATATGATGTAGTGTATGAACAAGAAAATTATCCTTTCATTCCACATAAATTATAAGAACTATGGCACAAATTATAACAATGCCCCGTTTGAGTGATACGATGACCGAAGGAGTTGTAGCAACTTGGTTAAAAAAAGTGGGTGATACAATCAAAACAGGTGATATTTTAGCCGAAATTGAAACGGATAAAGCTACAATGGAATTCGAATCTTTCTATGATGGTGTTTTATTACACATCGGAATTCAAGAAGGACAATCGGCTCCAGTAGATTCTTTATTAGCTATTATTGGTGCAGCAGGCGAAGATATTTCAGCTTTATTAAGTGGAGGAAATGCTACTGAAACTAAAGAAGAAAAAGTAGTTGAAGAAGCAAAACCAACTTCTGTTGCAGTTGAAATTCCAGCTGGTGTAAAAGTAGTAACAATGCCTCGTTTGTCTGACACGATGACAACAGGAACAGTAGCAACTTGGTTGAAAAAAGTGGGTGATGCTGTAAAAGAAGGTGACATTTTAGCTGAAATCGAAACGGATAAAGCTACTATGGAATTCGAATCTTTTAATGCAGGAACTTTGTTATATATCGGAGTGCAAGAAGGTGATTCTGCTCCAGTTGATACTATTTTAGCCATTTTAGGACCAGCAGGAACTGATGTTTCAGGAATTGCGGCTAATTACAAAGTTGGTGCAGTTGTTGAAACTTCAAAATCTGAAGTAAAAGCAGTTACACAAACGGAAGCTACTTCCAACTCCCAACTTCCAACTTCTAACTCTGAAGGTAGAGTTTTTGCTTCTCCATTAGCTAAAAAAATTGCTCAAGATAAAGGAATCAACTTGTCTCAAGTAAAAGGTTCAGGTGAAAATGGAAGAATTGTAAAATCTGATGTAGAGAATTTCTCTCCATCAGCAGTTGCAACTCCAACTCAAGCCGTTGCAGAAGCTACAAGTGCAGTTGCAGCTGTGAAACCATTTGTTCCAGCAGGAGAAGTTTTCCAAGAAGAAATCAAAAATTCGCAAATGCGTAAAACCATTGCGAGAAGATTATCAGAATCTAAATTTACAGCACCGCATTATTATTTAACTATCGAGTTGGATATGGACAATGCAATTGCTTCAAGAAATATGATCAATGGATTACCAGATACAAAAGTTTCTTTCAATGATATGGTAATCAAAGCGAGTGCGATGGCATTAAAAAAACATCCACAAGTAAATTCACAATGGAGAGAAGATGCAATGGTAATCAATCACCACGTGAATATTGGTGTTGCAGTTGCTGTTGAAGACGGTTTAATGGTTCCAGTATTGAAATTTACAGACCAAATGAGCTTAACTCAAATTGGTGCAAACGTAAAAGACTTGGCTGGAAAAGCAAAATCTAAAAAAATTCAACCAGCTGAAATGGAAGGAAGTACATTCACAATTTCTAATTTAGGAATGTTCGGAATTCAATCATTTACATCGATTATCAATCAACCAAATTCAGCTATTTTATCTGTTGGTGCTATTGTTGAAAAACCAGTAGTTAAAAACGGTCAAATCGTAGTTGGAAACACAATGACAGTTACTTTGGCTTGCGATCACAGAACAGTGGACGGAGCAACAGGAGCTCAATTCTTACAAACGTTTAAAGCGTTTATGGAAAATCCAGTAACGATGTTAGCATAATAAGTGTTAAATTTATCATACAAAATCCCGATTTACTCGGGATTTTTTTATTTTTACTTAAAACTAAATTTATGCGCTATTATATCTTTTTATTAGTATTTGTATTGTTTTCATGTGCAACAAAGCCACAACCGGAAAAAACGAATCAAACCAATTCTGTTTCCTATAAAGTTTCTGAAGAAAATGTTATTAAAACACTGTCTTATTTAGCTTCCGATGAACTAGAAGGAAGAGATTCAGGTAGTGAAGGAATTGAAAAAGCTTCAGTTTATCTTGAAAATTTATTGAAAGAAAACGGAATCAAACCATATTTTAAAACCTATCGTGATACGTTATCAAATTTTGACAAACCTGCTTTCAATATTGTAGGTTACATTGAAGGAACAGATAAAAAATTAAAAAATGAATTTGTAATCATTGGAGCGCATTATGATCATATTGGAAAAATTGCAGCCGTAAATGGCGATGATATTGGAAACGGAGCAAACGACAATGCTTCCGGAACCACTGCGGTAACCGAAGTAGCTAAATATTTCGCAAAATTCAAAAATAACAAACGAAGTATTCTTTTTGTGTTCTTCTCTGCTGAGGAAAAAGGTCTTTTAGGTTCGAAACATTTAGCAGCTAAATTGAAAGAACAAAAAATGGATTTGTATTTCATGTTCAATTTTGAAATGATTGGAGTTCCAATGAAAGACAAAGGAATGGATTTTTATTTAACTGGTTTTGGAAAATCGAACATGGCGACGACAATGAACGAATATGCAGGAGAAAAATTAGTTGGGTATTTGCCAATTGAAACCAAATATATGTTGTTTAGAGCATCTGATAATTATCCATTTTTTACCGAATTTAATGTTCCAGCTCAAACCGTTTCTACATTTGATTTTGAAAATTTCGAATTTTATCACCAACCTGATGATGAGTTTGAATTGATGGATACGAAACACATGACTAATGTAATTTCTAAGACAATTCCAGTTTTAGAAAAAATGATAAATGCTCCTAAAAAAGAAATCAAGTTAAATGAAAAATAAAAACATCATCATAACGGGAACTTCTCGCGGAATTGGTTACGAATTAGCCTTGCAATTTGCAAATGAGGGTCATCAGGTTCTTGCCATTTCTCGTAAAACTCCTCAGGCTTTAATTGAAAATCCAAATATTACGTGTTTGTCAATTGATATTTCAAATCCAGATGAATTACTTCAAGTGGAGAATTTCATCAATCAAACTTGGAAAAAAGTTGATATTTTAATTCATAATGCAGGAAGTTTGTTGCATAAACAATTCACGCAAATTACTTCAGAAGAATTTCAAGATATTTATAAAGTCAATGTTTTTGCGGTTGCTGAATTAACAAAAATCTGTATTCCTTTCATGGAAAAAGGAAGTCATGTCGTGACGATTAGTTCTATGGGCGGCATACAAGGAAGCATGAAATTCGCTGGTTTAGCTGCATATTCGTCAAGCAAAGGAGCCGTGATTACGTTGTCTGAATTATTAGCTGAAGAATATAAAGAAGAAGGAATTGCCTTCAATGTTTTAGCACTTGGAGCTGTAAATACCGAAATGTTACAAGAAGCTTTTCCAGGTTACGAAGCGCCACTTTCAGCAAAAGAAATGGCAGATTACATCTTCAATTTCGCATTAACTGGAAACAAATTTTATAATGGAAAAGTATTGCAAGTTTCATCAACTACACCATAATTTTTGTAAATTGTAATTTCATTTAAATTTATATAACCATGACAAAAGTAAACGCCATTCAATTATTTGAAAACAAAAAAGTAAGAACCACTTGGGATTCCAATCAAGAGAAGTGGTATGTTTCAATTATAGATGTAATTGAAGTTTTAATCGATAGTGATCGTCCAAGAAAGTATTGGAGTGATTTAAAATCAAAGTTGATTAAAGAAGGAAGTGAAGTGTCCGATAAAATCGGACAGTTGAAAATGCAAGCTCCTGATGGTAAAATGCGACTAACCGATGTTGCGGATACTGAACAACTTTTTCGATTAATTCAATCCATTCCTTCACCAAAAGCGGAACCTTTTAAATTGTGGTTAGCTCAAATTGCTGCAGAACGTTTAGACGAATTACAAGATCCTGAAATTTCAATCGATAGAGCTCTGAACCAATATATGCAATTAGGATATTCCGAAAGTTGGATTAATCAAAGATTAAAAAGCATAGAAATTCGTAAAGAATTAACAGACGAATGGAAAAATAGAGGATTAAAAGAAGGACAACAGTTTGCCACTTTAACCGATATTATTTCAAAGTCTTGGTCAGGAAAAACAACGAAAGAATATAAAATTATAAAAGGGTTGAAAAAAGAAAATCTTCGAGACAATATGACTAATACCGAATTGATTTTGAATATGTTAGCCGAAGCTTCAACCAAAGATATTTCACAAGCTGTAAACCCTGAATCGTTTGAAGAAAGCAAAAAAGTTGCAAAACAAGGCGGAAATGTTGCTAAAGTAGCACTCAAAGAATTAGAAGCTAAAACAGGAAAAAAAGTAGTCAGTTCGCTAAATGCAAAATCTTTGCGTGATGCTAATAAAAAGATTGATAAATAATTGAGCGAAGTTTTACAAAAATATCTTCCTGAACACGCAGTTCATCATTGTTTTGAGTTAATCAAAGCCAATCATGTGCATCTTAAAATCGTTAATGAACGTCAAACCCGTCATGGCGATTATCGAAAAGATGCGCAAGGTTATCATTTGATTACGGTAAATGCTAGTTTGAATAAATACCGATTTTTAATTACACTAATTCACGAAATTGCTCATTTGGTAGCTTTCGAAAAGTATGGACGATACATAAAACCTCATGGCGATGAATGGAAACTCACTTTTCAAAGAATGATGGTGCCGTTTATTCGTCCTGAAATATTTCCCCATCAATTGTTGCCATTGCTTGCCAAACATTTTAGAAATCCGAAAGCCAGTAGTGATACAGATGCAAAATTAGCTATCGCATTAAAACAATTTGACCAAAAAGAAACCGATAAAAATTATATCTTTGAAATTCCAATGGGAAGTCATTTTAGAATTCACAATGGGAAAATTTTTAAGAAAATAGCATTAAGAGTTAAGCGATATGAATGTTTAGAAATAAGTTCTGGACGATTATATCTGTTTCAACCCAATGCTGAAGTGGAATTGTTGCCGAATTAAATAAGTACAATGATTTTTAAAGTTTTAAAAGAAAAACCTCATTTTTTATTAGCAATTTTTGCTGTATTATTCTTGTTGTTTGGGATTTTAACAACAAGTAATGAAAATAATACTTTAGATATTAATGTTCACGATACTTATTTTGTTATTCATCATGTACATGTTTATTGGTTTTTCTCTTTACTTTTTTTGTTGTTTTATTTTTTCTATTTGATATTTATTTGGATAAAATTTCCAACAAATTCATTTTTTAAAAATTCACATATTTATACATTGATTATTTCAGTTTTGGGAATTGTATTTCCATACATGATTTTTTATGATGAAAATGAATTGTATCAAGATTCATTTGATGTAAATTTGATTATTACAATTTTTGGAATACTTTTCGTTTTTTCATTTATTATTTTTGTTACCCATTTTATTATAGGATTTTTTATAAAAATTAAAAATATAGTTACTCAGTAACACACATTATGAACAAAAATTATTACGCAATATTGATGGCTGGTGGAGTTGGTTCACGTTTTTGGCCAGTGAGTACAGCCGAGTTTCCTAAGCAATTTCACGACATGTTAGGAACTGGTGAAACACTAATTCAAAAAACGTTTACTCGCTTGTCTCAAATTATTCCTAAAGAAAATATCTTAATTCTAACACATGAGGATTACAATAGTATTGTTTTAGAGCAATTACCAATGGTAAAACAAGAGCAAATTATTCTTGAACCTGTAATGAGAAACACTGCGCCTTGTATTTTGTATGCTTCTTTAAAAATTAAAAAACAAAATCCGAATGCTATAATGGTTGTAGCGCCTTCTGACCACTGGATTGAAGATGAAATGCAGTTTTGTTCTAATTTGCAACACGCTTTCGATTTCTGTGAGTGTGATGAAAATTTAATGACATTAGGAATTTTACCAACATTTGCCAACACAGGTTACGGCTATATCGAATTTGATAAATTAGATTCTCGTCCAATTAAAAAAGTGAAGCAGTTTCGTGAAAAACCAGATTATGCTACTGCAAGAAAGTTTATTCAAAGCAGGAATTATCTCTGGAATGCTGGGATTTTCGTATGGAGTGCCAAAACCGTTTTAAAAGCCTATGAAGAGTTTCAGCCAGTGATGTATGACCATTTTATGAGTGGTTACGAAGCTTTAAATACAGAGAAAGAAGCGGCATTTATCAAAGATAATTATCCGTTAGCACAAAATATTTCTGTCGATTATGCCATTTTAGAAAAAGCGCAAAACGTTTTTGTATTACCTGCAACTTTCGATTGGAACGATTTAGGAACTTGGGGTTCATTATATGATAAATTGCCAAAAGACGAACAAGAAAATGCAGTTGTAAATGCTACTGTTTATTTGGAAAATGCAACTAATAACATCATTAGAACCGAAGGTAAAAAATTGGTTGTAATTGATGGTTTAACCGACTATATAATTGTAGACAAAGACGATGTGTTGTTGATTTATCCAAAAAATAAAGAACAAGACATTAAGCAAATAGTTTCTAAATTAAAATAGGACTATTTTACATCATCTTCCAAGTACATTTTTCGTACACGCTTGAATAATTCTGAAGAATATACAAAATCGGTAACCGCTGCGTTATCGGTTTTGAAAATTTCTTTGTTTGAACCTTCCCATTCTAATAAACCATTTTTTAAGAAGACAATTTTCTCTCCAATTTCCATTACCGAGTTCATGTCGTGCGTATTAATCACAGTGGTAATGTTGTATTCTTGCGTAATTTCTTGAATCAAATTATCAATTACAATGGCTGTTTTTGGGTCTAAACCCGAATTTGGTTCATCACAAAAAAGGTATTTTGGATTATTTACGATGGCACGAGCAATGGCAACACGCTTTTGCATTCCTCCTGAAATCTCAGAAGGACGTTTGTGATGCGCATTTACCAAATGGACTCTGTCAATAACAAAATCAACACGTTCTTTAATTTCTGCAGGCGTTTTATTGGTAAACATTTTCAGCGGAAAACCAATATTTTCTTCCACAGTCATACTATCAAACAAAGCGCTTCCTTGAAAAACCATTCCAATTTCTGTTCGTAAAGCTCTTTTTTCGTCATTTGAAAGTTCAGAGTAAATTCTGCCGTCAAATGAAATAGTTCCGCTATCTGGTGTGTGAATTCCTAATAATGATTTTAAAAAAACTGTTTTACCCGAACCACTTTGTCCAATAATTAAATTGGTCATTCCTGCTTCAAAACGAGTAGAAACGCCTTTTAAAACGGTTTGTTCTCCAAATTGTTTTACGATGTTTTTTACTTCAATCATTAGCTTAAGAGGAGTTGGGTTAATATAAAGTTCATTAAAATAATTACAACTGATGTCCAAACGAAGGAAACTGTACTCGCTTGACCCACTTCAAGTGCGCCACCTTTCATATAATAACCATGAAATGATGGGATAGTTGCCAATAACAAAGCAAAAGTGAATGTTTTTATAAATGCATACGCAATGTGAAATGGAATGAATTCTGTTTGTAAACCTGTAATAAATTCTGGACTGCTGGTAAAACCACCATAAACCGCAGCCATCCAACCGCCAAAAATGCCTAAAAACATACTCAATCCAATTACGAAAGGATATAAAAGTAATGCAATGATTTTCGGAAAAACCAAATAGTTTAAAGAATTAACACCCATAACTTCCAAAGCATCAATTTGTTCGGTAACACGCATGGTTCCAATACTTGATGTAATGAATGAACCCATTTTTCCAGCCATAATGATGGAAATAAACGTAGGTGCAAATTCTAATACAACCGATTGACGGGTTGCAAATCCAATTAAATATTTTGGAATTAAAGGATTTGTCAAGTTTAATGCGGTTTGAATTGCCACAACACCACCAACGAAAAAAGAAATAAATGCCACAATTCCAAGTGAACCAATGATTAAATCATCAACTTCTTTAAGGATTAATTGTTTCATTACCGACCATTTAGTAGGCTTGTTGAAAATTTCTTTCAACATAATAAAGTATTTTCCTATTTGCGATAAGTAGCGAATGAGCATCATTTTATTAAGTGTTCAATTTTGTATTCAGTAAAAATACTATATTTTATTGTAAAAGATTAAAACAATTTCTCTCTCATTTTTTTCCAACGGTAGTTTCTGAAAAATTTGGCTTGTTCAGCAGTTACAAACAAAGGTTTTCCAGATGATTTTGCTTTCCAAAATCCCATTAAATAATCGATGAATAAAAGAGGTTTGCCTTTTCGAATTACCAATTTCAATGATGAAATAGCGGTGATGATAAATCCGTAACCCAAGCTGTAAAAAGCTTCTCCTTGTTTGTATCGAGCTGCTTTGTTGTAGCTTGCGCCAGTTGGTTTTAAGTGTTTTACATGTAGGCTTTCATCGGTTACGACTTTCCAATTGTAGAATTTACATAGTAATTCGTCAACTGTGTCCCAACCCATTGCAGGTTTTAACCCACCAATTTGTTTGTATGTCTCTTTTCGGTAGGCTTTTAATGCTCCGCGTATGTGATCTTTATCGGTTAGATTTTCTAAAACCCAATCTCCATTTTTTTCTACATAGCAAAATCCGCCCACCATTCCAATTTTGTCATCCGATTGAAAATGTTTGATAATCGTTTCAAAATAGTTGTTTGGAAAAATTAAATCGGCATCTACTTTTACAATGATGTCGTAATTGTCATCGATGTTTTTTTCTCCTTCATGAAAAGCCTGAATCACTTTACTTCCAGGTAAATGCATTGCATCGGATTTTTTATTCACTAAAGTAATAAATGGATATTTAGAAGCAAATTCAGAAACAATTTCCGGAGTTTTATCGGTAGAATTATCATTCACAACTACAATTTTTGTTGGTAAAACGGTTTGTTCTACTAACGATTGCAAAGTCAAGCTCATAAAAGCCTCTTCGTTGTAAGCGGGAATGATAATGTAATATTTCATTTGGTTTGTTGCTTTTTACTTATCACTTTTCACTCTTTCGGCATAAACCAAATAATATCTTGGAGTAAACCATCTTAATAAAGGTCTAAAACCAAGTTTTTTAACTGGATGCGTAAACTTCACTCGGTCAACAATTTTAAAACCTGCCTTTTCAAGAAGCCAATCCAATTGCCAATCTTCAAATTCGTGATAATGTCTGTCCCACATGTCGGTTTTACTTCTATAAGCTGGAGAAAACCACAAACGTAATGGAATCGAAATTAAAATTTTATCCGCTTTTACGTTTTGTAAAACCGTGTAAGGATTTAGTAAATGTTCGAAAATTTCAAACGCCGTAAACACATCATAGTTCTCATTTTGAAGCGCCGATTGATCATTGTCAATATCTTCTCCTTTAGTATTGATAACAGTATAACCATTATCAACCATAATTTTTGAAAAAGGGTTTGGAACGCCTAAATCAAAAATGGTTTCAGAAGTTTTTATATGTTTTTTTAGAAAATCTAAAGTGATATTGAATCGTTTACTCGGATATGTTTTTTCGTACATTATAAAGTTTGTTTAGCTTCGCTCAGTTCGGCATTGCCTTGAGTCAAGTTTCAGGTTTCAAGTTGGAAACAGTTGGTAAAATTAGCAATTTAACTTGAAACTTGAAACCTGAAACTTGAAACAAAAAAATTACATTTGATATACAATTGCATTAATATTCATTCCGGCACCTACAGATGCAAAAATAATAACATCACCTTTGTTTAAACTTTGTCCTTCTAATTCTCCGTTTACAATTAAATCATATAAGGTTGGAACCGTTGCAACACTAGAATTTCCTAATTTATGAATACTCATAGGCATAATTCCAGCTGGTGTTTCCATCTTGAATAATTTGTAAAAGCGATTAATGATGGCTTCGTCCATTTTTTCATTTGCCTGATGAATTAAAATTTTCTTTACATCGGTAATGGCAATTCCACTTTTCTCTAAGCAAGAAGCCATTGCTTTTGGAACATTGGATAAAGCAAATTCGTAAATTTTTCTGCCATACATTTTGATGTAGCGAATGTTAGGGTCTTCATTTTTATTGAATGAATTTCCAAAATATAAAAACTTAGCTTCGTCAAAAGAAAAAGTAGCGGATTCATGAGCTAAAATTCCGCCTTCCTCATCTGTAGCTTCAATAATTGTTGCTCCTGCACCATCAGAGTAAATCATGCTATCGCGGTCGTGTTTGTCTACTACTCTTGATAAAGTTTCAGAACCAATAACCAAACATTTTTTAGCCATTCCTGCTTTAATATAGGCTTGTGCTTGAATAACAGCTTCTATCCAACCTGGGCAACCAAAAAGAATATCATAAGCGACACATTTTGGATTTTTAATTTGTAGTAAATATTTAACTCGCGTGGCTAAACTAGGAACGGTGTCAGACTGAATTGTGTTCGCTTTAATATCTCCATAATTGTGAGCAAGTATTATGTAGTCGATAGTTTCAGGGTCAACACCTGATTTTTCAATTGCTTTTTTTGCAGCCATGAAAGCCATGTCAGAATTAACCATATTGTCATCTGCATAACGTCTTTCTAGAATTCCGGTAATTTCAACAAATTTTTCTGCAATAATATCATTCGTCATATTAAAAGCAGTGCCGTCTTCATTCAAAAAATCATGTTGAGCAAAATCAGAATTCGTAACTTTTTTAGTTGGAATATAGCTTCCTGAACCTGTTATTTTAATATTCATAATAGTTATTGTTAATGTAACGAAATTATCAATTATTTTTTAACATAAAATAAAAACGTGTGTTTTTTTGCGCTAATTATCGAATTGTCAATTTAAGCTCAAAATAATATGAAATTGACTTTTTTTAGGGGTATTTACGAAAATTTTATCTGCATGATTGTCGCCATGCTTAACGCTTGTGTTTTCATTTGTTCGGCATATTTGCCTTCAAAATGTTCATCAATCGTTGAATTAAAATGATGCAACCAAGTATCAAAATGTTCTTTTGTAAATGCATGTTTTTCATGAACCTCTTTATGAATGGAAAACATATTGTTGTAATAACCACCTTTTAAAAACAACGATTGTTCCCAAAAAGTTGCCAAAATCTCAAAATGCGCTTCCAAATGTTGGTCTACCGATGTAACTTTGGTGAAGAAAAAATTGATTGATTCATCAACTAATAGCTTGTCATAGAACTTTCGCATGATGAATAGAATGTCTTCTCGAGTTTCAATGTCTTTCATTTCCAAATTTTATAATCGTACAAATTTACAACAATACTTCTTGAAGCAAGTAACTTTTGTCATGTTTAAAAAAAATCCCAAAAACCTGAATTGGAATTTGGGATTTTAAATGTTCGAAATTTACTTTTTACATATATGCTTCAATTGGAGCACATGAACAAACTAAATTTCTATCTCCATACGCTTCATCAACACGACGAACCGTTGGCCAGAATTTATTCTCAGCAATATAATCTAAAGCAAACGCCGCTTGTTCTCTTGTGTAAGGAAAAACCCATTCGTTAGCCGTAACCATTGCTAAAGTATGAGGTGCATTTCTTAAAATATTATTCGCATCATCTTTTGAAGAAGCCTCAATTTCTTTACGAATTGAAATCATGGCATCACAAAAACGATCTAATTCCGCTAAATCTTCAGATTCTGTAGGTTCAATCATTAAAGTTCCAGCTACTGGGAAAGAAACCGTTGGCGCGTGGAAACCATAATCCATTAAACGTTTTGCAATATCGGTTACTTTGATTCCTTTTTCTTCGAAAGCTCTACAATCTAAAATCATTTCGTGAGCCGCTCTTCCCATTTCTCCAGAATATAAAACTGGATAATGTTCGTCTAAACGTGCTTTCATGTAATTTGCATTTAAGATAGCATATTTAGTAGCATTGGTTAAGCCTTCAGCACCTAACATGGTAATGTAGCCGTAAGAAATTAAACAAACTAAAGCCGAACCATAAGGTGCAGACGAAATAGCAGTAATTGCTTGACTTCCTCCTGTTGGAATAACTGGATTCGTTGGTAAGAATGGAACTAATTTTTCGTTCACACAAATTGGTCCAACACCTGGTCCACCACCACCGTGAGGAATAGCGAAGGTTTTGTGTAGGTTTAAGTGACAAACATCAGCGCCAATAGTTGCAGGATTTGTTAATCCAACTTGTGCATTCATGTTTGCACCATCCATATAAACTAATCCACCATTATCGTGAATAATTTTAGTAATTTCTATAATAGCGCTTTCAAAAACACCATGTGTTGATGGATAGGTTACCATCAAAGCTGATAAGTTGTCTTTGTGTAAGATTGCTTTTGCTCTCAAATCTTCTACATCGATATTTCCATTCTCCATAGTTTTGGTTACGATGATTTCCATTCCTGCCATAGCAGCAGAAGCTGGATTCGTTCCGTGAGCAGAAGCTGGAATCAAACACACATTTCTGTGGTTGTCGCCTCTTGATAAATGGTAAGCACGAATAGCCATTAAACCTGCGTATTCACCTTGAGCACCCGAATTTGGTTGTAACGTTGTTCCTTGGAAACCAGTTACTACATTCAATTGTTGCTCTAATTTTTTCAACATGATTTGGTAACCTTCTGCTTGTTCAACAGGAGCAAAAGGGTGAATGCTGTTCCAATTTGCCATTGATAAAGGCAACATTTCTGCAGCAGCATTTAATTTCATCGTACAAGAACCTAACGAAATCATTGAGTGATTCAACGATAAATCTTTACGTTCTAATTTTTTGATATAACGCATCAATTGCGATTCTGAATGATGGTTGTTGAACACTTCGTGTTGTAAGAAAGTTGATGTTCTTTCTAATCCATCTGCAATTCTACCTGAAGGTAAAAGAATTTTTACAGGAACATACTCTTTTCCAGTCGCTTCAGCGAAAATCGCAATGATTTGATTAATGTCCGCAATTGAAGTTGTTTCGTTGAATGAAATCGAAATCGATTCAGCATCAGGATAGAAGAAATTTACTTCGTTTTTCTCAGCTATAGTTTTTACTTTAGCAGCATCAGCTTTTACTAAAATTGTATCGAAGAAAGCAGTATTCGTTTGGTAAACACCTAATTTATTTAAAGCGTCCGCAGTGGTAACCGCAGAAGCGTGTACTTTGTTAGCAATATATTGTAAACCTTTTGGTCCGTGATAAACCGCATACATTCCGGCCATAACAGCTAATAAAACTTGTGCTGTACAAATGTTTGAAGTTGCTTTTTCACGTTTGATATGTTGTTCACGAGTACCTAAAGCCATACGTAATGCGCGGTTTCCGTTTACATCGATAGAAACACCAATGATTCTTCCTGGCATTGAACGTTTGTATTCTTCTTTCGTTGCGAAATATCCAGCGTGTGGTCCACCGTAACCCATTGGAATACCAAAACGTTGAGTAGTTCCTACAACAACTGCAGCTCCCATTTCACCTGGAGAAGTTAATTTAGCTAATGATAAAATATCAGCAGCAACTGCTACTTTGATTTCGTTTTCTGCTGCTTTTGCGATGAATCCTGCATAGTCATAAACTTGACCATATTTTCCTGGATATTGTAAAATCGCACCAAAAAATTCTGTTGAAAAATCGAAAGTTTCATGATTTCCAACTACTAATTCAATGTTTAGTGGAGTTGAACGTGTTTGTAAAACTGATAAGGTTTGTGGTAAAATTTCTTCCGAAACGAAGAATTTCTTCACATTATTTTTCTTTTGGTCGCGAGTTCTTACATCAAACAATAACGCCATTGCTTCTGCAGCAGCTGTTCCTTCGTCTAGTAAAGATGCATTTGCGATTTCCATTCCTGTTAATTCGATAACCGTAGTTTGGAAATTTAAAATTGCTTCTAAACGACCTTGAGCAATTTCTGCTTGATAAGGTGTGTAAGCCGTGTACCATCCTGGGTTTTCAAAAATATTTCTTTGAATAACCGCCGGAACGATTGCTGGGTGATATCCTAAACCAATGTATGATTTGAATACTTTATTTTTCTTTCCTAATTCTTGAATGTGAGTTAAATACTCATACTCAGTCATGGGAGCATCTAAATTTAAGTCGTTTTTTAAACGAATATCATCTGGAATTGTTTCGAAAATTAATTGGTCTAAAGATTCTACACCAACCGTTTTAAACATGTGATTTAAGTCACTTTCACGTGGCCCTAAATGTCTCAAAGCGAATGCATCTGTTCTCATTTATTAAAAATGTGTATGTATGTTATTATGTGTTGTTTTGGACAACAAAAGTAATTATTAATCTTGTAATAATTTGTTTTTAAAATGTGAAATTTTGTGATTTTATCAACTAAAATCGAGTCTTATTAACAGATTGATTATTTTTGTTGAATGGTGGTTTTAAAGAAAATTCTCGATTTTTACATCAATAGTAGTTTGCATGTCGCATTATCAGCTTTTGCTTTAGTGTCTATGACGCACTATTTCTTCGGTGTTGAAAGTGATTCATCGGTAGCTTTCTTTGCTTTTTTTGGAACAGTAGTTGGCTATAATTTTGTGAAGTATGATGCTATAGCAAGGTTAAACAAAACCGAAATCAAAAAAGAACTCAAAGCCATCGTTTTTTTGAGTTTTATTTCGTTGTTGGCTTGTTTTTATTTTTTCTTGCAATTGAGTTGGGAATCAAAACTAAGTGCTGTTGCTTTTTTTGGACTAACACTTTTATACACATTACCTTTTTTCCCAAACAAACTAAACGCTCGAAATTGGAAAGGCGTAAAAATCTACATCGTTGGAATTACTTGGGTTGGAGTAACTGTGATTTTGCCTTTGGTAGAAGCTGAAATTCCGTTTTCAATAGATGTTTTTTTAATGGCTTTTCAACGATTTTTATTAGTGTTTTCGATTGTTTTGGTTTTTGATATTGTGGATGTAAAACTCGATGATATTCACTTACAAACTGTTCCGCAGAAAATAGGAGTAAAGATGACGAAAAGGCTTGGTTATTTATTATTACTTTTATTATTGCTTTTAGAATTTTTCTATACTAATAATCATCATTTTTTACCGTTCTTTTTCAAACTTTTGGTCTGTGGAACTATTGCTGTTTTTCTCTTTTTTGCCAATGAGAACCGTTCGAGATATTACGCTTCATTTTGGTTAGAAAGTGTGCCGATTTTGTGGTGGTTGGTGTTAATCCTGACAGTTTTCAAAAACCTGTCAGGATTGTGAATTTATCCATTAATCACAATTCGTTGTTCTACTTGTGCTTGACTTGCTTTTCGTTTTCCTCTAAAGAAGAAATATAAGTTTAAGAACAACATTAATCCCAAATAAATTGAAAATCCGCCAATTTTGTAACTCAGTTTTTCAATTAAAACTTGATAACTATTGTCATACATATTCATTTCTAATATCATAAGCGCAAAACCAAAATTCAGTAAATAAAATCCGGTTTCGAATAGTTTGTTGGTGGCGTTGGCAATTTCTTCTCGACCTTTAAAAATATCCAACATATAAATTTTACTGTTTTTAAAAAGCGTTTTTGAAACATAGTAGGTTAAAAATAAAGCAATGGGAAGATAAATTGCATAACCGATTAAAATTTTTGTAGTTTCCATAATACGAGTGTTTAAATTAATTTTTTGATGTAATTCGTTAATAAAATGATGTTGATGTAATGCATCACGGCAATCGCAATAATAATGAAAGCCGATTTTGAGGTAATCACTTCGATGAGTTGTGTGATACTTTCAATTTGTTCCCAAGAAATTATTGTCATCGCACAATAGCCAATGTTTAGTAGATAATATCCCACCAAAAGCACTTGATTTATTTTATGACACAAGTCTTCATGATTTGGAATTAATTGCGAAATGAAGATGTTTCCGTTGTTGTAGCATATTCTTCCAACTTTTACAATGATAATGCCTGTGATGCTAAAATAAATTAGGTAGGCGATGATGTTGAGGTTCATGATAATAAGTTTTTAAACGTTTTATCTAAATCACCAAATTCAAACTCAAAGCCGTTTTCTGTTAATCGTTTTGGGATGACATTTCTACTTTTTAAAACCAATTCAGTTTCAGTTTTGATGATTTTTGCCCCAAATTCAAGTAGTGATTTTGAGATAGGTAATCCAAACGGAATTCCAATTGCTTTTTGAAGTTTTTTCATAAATTCATAATTTCGAATCGGTTTTGGAGAAACAACATTGATGCTTCCAGAAAGTTTTTTTTCGATTATAAATTCGATAGCTCTTGCAAAATCTTTTTCATGAATCCAACTAACAAATTGACTTCCATTTCCGTTTTTTCCACCTAAACCAAATTGTGTTAGTTTTTTTAAAGGAATAAAAGCTCCTCCATTTTTACCTAATACAATTGAAGTCCTTATTGCAGTTTTCAATGTTTTTGGTGTTTCAACTTCGTAAAATGTTTTTTCCCAAGTTTTGGCAACGTTCATAGAAAAATCATTGCCAATTTCTCCTGTATATTCATCCATTTCTGTATCTTCTGAATGACGATAAATAGTTGCAGTTGATGAGTTGATAAAATGTTTTGGTGGATTTTCACATTGTAAAATGGCATCGTTTAAAATTTTGGTACTATCAATTCTGGAAGCTAAAATTTCGGCTTTATTTTTTTTGTTATATCTACAATCAACTGATTTTCCAGCTAAGTTTATAACTACATCTGCGTTTTCCACTTCTTTTTCCCAACCTGAAAATGATTTAGCATCCCAATTTACATATTTGATTTTGCTCTTAATTTCAGATTTTCCTCGAGTTAAGATTACAATTTCTTCAAATTTATTATTGAAATGTTGGATTAAAACGTTTCCTAAGAACCCGGTTCCTGCTGCGATGATTAGTTTATTTTTCATTTTGTTTTGCTATTTTATTTAATGTGATTGTAAAATATATTGCAATTGTCATTGGTATGATCATTATAGTTGTAATCAATATTGTGTAATTGTCTAAAATACTTTTCTCTTCTAAAAACAGGTAAGTGGAAAAGGAAAAATATAAGAAGACATAAATCCAATAATTTATAATTTGATATTTGAGTTTTTTCTCAAGTCTTTTAAAGTTGAATAAAATATATAGAGCAATACACAGTTGAGTGAACCCAAGTAAAATCTGCACATATAAACCAAATAGAATTGTAAAGTCTAATATTATTGTTATTATTAATAGAGCTTTATTGATTTTATTAATTATTCTCATATTATCTATTATTTTAAACTTTCAGAAATAATTGAAAGTTTTGATTAAATTTTTTTATTTCATGATTTTAACAACCAATTTAGCTAACCAATTGTCTTTGTATTCTGTAATTTTATCCAAAACGTTATCGGCTTTTAAAACGAAGTCGTACAATTTGGTGGTTTGATCTACGAAATGTTTTTCGGCTTCTGTGTTGTCTGATTGAATAGAAGAAACTTCTTTTAAAACTTTCAAGGCTGGTTTGATTTCACGTTTGCTTCGTTCTCTTGAAATTTTTACGGCTAATTCGTCTAAATCTTTTTCGGCTGTAAAAAATTCACGTCTTTCGCCCGCTTTGTATTCTTTGTACACAATTCCCCAATCCATTAATGCTCTTAAATTCATAGAAGCATTACCGCGTGAAATTTGTAATTCTTCCATAATGTCTTCCATAGAAACAGGTTCGTGCGAAACCATCAACAACGCATGAATCTGTGCCATGGTTTTGTTAATGCCCCATTGTGAACCTAAAGCTCCCCAGGTTTGTACGAATTTATTTTTTGCTTCTTTGAATTCCATGAGACAAATGTACAACAAAGTTTTTAAAGTTTCAAAAAAAAATGAAAGTTTATTTTTTTAAATAATTGTACATTTGAAAAAAATAATTATGAGTGATGTTTTAAATCAAAAATTTCAAAATATTTTGTCAACTCAGTATACGATATTGACTGTTATTGAAAAAAGATTTTCAGTTTTGAAGTTTATATATGATGAATATCAAAACGATAATAAAGGAACATTTAATAGTTTTATAATTGAAACAATGCATGTTTATAGGAAATCCATAATTATTGATTTATGTAAACTATACATTACTCCAAATTTAAATCCGAAAGCAAAGGATATTTATAAAGGGAATTCTCAAAATAATAATTTCTATTTTACAATTTATACATATAAAAATGAGTTAGATGTTTTTTTTTATGTAATCGACGATATTCTTTCATCATTGGTTAATGAGGTTAAATTAATAAGTCAAGAAAGGGATAAAGAGTTAGCTCATAAAGACTCATCAACAGGTACTAGTGTTAGAATGTATTTGAAGAATATTGCGGAAATTGAAATATTGGTTTATAAAGCTAGAGAAATTGTTGAAATTTTGTATAAATCTAAAGGTGCAGGGATTGATAAAATTGATTTTCAAAATAATTCTTTAAAAAAAATTATTAATTTCTTAAAAGTTGACAAAGAAACCGAATATGAAAGTTTGATAAGTAAATTTAAGAATAAAGATAATTAAAAAACCGAAGCATTTGTGCTTCGGTTTCTAAATATCTAAAATTCTGACAATCTAAATCAACCCAGCCCTTTTCAACAACGCCTCTACTTTCGGTTCCTGACCTCTGAATTTTTTATACAATTCCATTGGTAATTCGGTACCTCCTTTTGAAAGTACGTTTTCTTTGAATTTGGTTGCGACTTCTGTATTGAAAATACCTTTTTCTTGGAAATACGCAAACGCATCAGCATCTAAAACTTCCGCCCATTTGTAACTGTAATATCCCGAAGAATATCCGCCTTGAAAAATATGCGAAAACGAAGTACTCATACAATTTTCTGCTACGTCTGGATATAAACTTGTGCCTTCCATAGCTTGTTTTTCAAAAGCTTTTACATCGTCAATAGTTTGCGATTTTCCATGATACGTCATGTCTAAAATCCCGAAACTTAATTGACGTAATGTCGCCATTCCTTCTAAGAAACTCGCACTTTCTTTGATTTTTTCAACGTATTGTTGCGGAATAATTTCACCTGTTTCGTAATGTTTGGCGAATAATGCCAACGCTTCGGGTTCGTAACACCAGTTTTCCATCACTTGACTTGGTAATTCCACAAAATCCCAGTAAACAGAAGTCCCTGATAAACTTGGATAAGTCGTATTAGCTAACATGCCGTGTAATGCGTGCCCAAATTCGTGAAACAATGTCGTTACTTCGTTAAAAGTTAATAACGATGGTTTCGTTTCGGTTGGTGGTGTGAAATTACAAACGATAGAAACATGTGGTCTTTCGTTGATTCCGTCCTTAATATATTGTGGTTTGTAGGATGTCATCCAAGCGCCGTTTCGTTTTCCTTTTCTCGGAAAGAAATCGGAATAGAAAACAGCTACTAATTGTCCATCGAAATCTAAAACTTCAAAAGTTTGAACGTCTTCGTGGTATTTATCAATATCAAAAACTTCTTTGAACGTGATTCCGAATAACTTTTCAGCGATAGTGAAAGCGCCGTTCAATACATTTTCCAATTTGAAATAGGGTTTCAACAACTCATCATCTAAACTGAATAATTTTTGTTTCAATTTTTCTGAATAATATGCGCCATCCCATTTTTCTAATTGGTCAATTCCGTCAAGTTCTTTAGCGAAAGCTGTTAATTCAGCAAATTCTTTTTGAGCTGCGGGTTTTGCTTTTTCCAACAAATCATTCAAAAACGATTGTACTTTTTCTGGATTTTGCGCCATTCGTTCTTCCAAAACAAAATGCGAATGCGATTGATAACCCAATAAATTAGCACGTTTATGACGTAATTCGACAATTCGTTTTACATTTTCTTTGTTATCTAATTCATCATCCTGAAACGATTTTTTTCCAGCAGCGATGGCGATTTCTTTTCGCAATTCACGATTTTCAACATACGTTACAAAAGGCAAATAGCTTGGGAAATCTAAAGTAAAAACCCAACCTTCCAAATTTTTCGATTTTGCCAAACTTGCCGCCATTTCTTTAGCGCCATCAGGCAAACCTTTTAAATCGGCTTCGTTGGTAATATGTAATTGATAATTATTGGTTTCTGCTAAAACATTTTCTCCGAAAGTTAGTTTTAGTTTGGCTAATTCGGTATCAATTTCGCGTAGTTTTAATTTATCTTCTTCATTAAGTAATGCACCATTTCTAGAAAAACCTTTGAATTTTTTATCCAATAAAGTCGCTTGTTCGGTAGTTAATGTCAAAGTATCTTTTTGATCATAAACAGCTTTTACGCGTTTGAATAAGTCTTCATTCAAAGCAATATCATTACTAAAAGCCGTAAGTAAAGGAGAAACTTCTTGTGCAATTTTTTGCATTTCATCACAAGTTTCGGCCGAATTCAGATTGAAGAAAATATTAGATAATCTATCTAATTGCTCACCCGAATAATCCAAAGCTTCAATTGTATTTGAAAAAGTAGGTGCTTCTGTGTTTTTTACGATGTTATCGATTTCAGCACGAGCAAGTTCAATAGTTTTTTCAAAAGCTTCCTTATAGTCTGAAAGATTAATCTTACTAAAAGGTGCTGTATTGTACTTTGTTGTAAATTTTTTTAAAAAAAGTGTCATAAAAATTTGTTTTTATCGATAAAGTGTATAATTTTGTCGATGAAATGATGTAGAAACATCCTTTTTGCCCCAAACAGAGAGAGAGTAGAATTTTTTTATAGTTGTCACTTAATTGTGAGTAGAAATCCCGAATTAGCAATAACTCGGGATTTTCTATTTTTATTTCAATCCTTCAGAAGCTTTTAAAACGGCTTGTTTCAATCCTTCTTTGTAAGCGATCATTTTATCTAAAACGGATTTATCAGAACTTCCGATAATTTGTGCAGCTAAGATTCCCGCATTTTTTGCTCCATTTAATGCAACAGTTGCTACAGGAACTCCACCTGGCATTTGCAAAATCGATAAAACCGAATCCCATCCATCAATAGAATTGCTTGATTTTACAGGAACTCCAATTACAGGAAGTGGCGACATAGAAGCAACCATTCCAGGTAAATGAGCCGCGCCACCAGCACCAGCAATAATTACTGAAATACCTCTTTCGTGTGCGTTTTTACTGAAATCAAATAATTTTTCAGGTGTTCTGTGTGCTGAAACAATATCTACTTCGGTTTGAATATCAAATCCTTTTAATATGTCGATGGCTTCTTGCATTACTGGCATATCCGAAATGCTTCCCATTATGATGGCTACTTTGCTCATAAATTTTATTTAAAGATTGAAAAATTTAAAGATTGAAAATTCGTTTTGACAAAAATCTTTCAATCATTAAATCTTTTAATTATTCAATTGTTGTACTAATCACTCTAATACTATTTTTTACTTCTTCCGCAATTCTTCTAGCTTCTGTCATATCTTCATTTACAATCGTAACGTGACCCATTTTTCGGAAAGGTCGTGTTTCTCTTTTTCCGTAAATGTGTGGCGTTACTCCGTCGATTGCCATGATTTTTTCTATGTTTTCGTAAACTACTTGTCCAGAATAACCTTCTTCACCAACCAAATTTACCATAATTCCGGCAACTTTGCTGTCGGTATTTCCTAAAGGGAAGTTTAAAATCGCACGTAAATGGTTTTCAAATTGAGAAGTATAACTCGCTTCAATCGAATAATGTCCAGAGTTATGTGGGCGAGGAGCGACTTCGTTTACCAAAATTTCATCATCTGCTGTTTGGAACATTTCAACTGCCAACAAACCAACATGATTGAAAGCTTCCGAAACTTTTAAGGCAACTTCAGTAGCTTTTTGCGCTACTTTTTCATCAATCCGCGCCGGGCAAATTACGTATTCTACTTGATTGGCTTCGGGATGAAATTCCATTTCTACTACAGGATAGGTTTTCACTTCACCAGAAACCGAACGCGCTACAATTACTGCTAATTCGTTTTTAAACGGAACCATTTCTTCAGCAATGCATTCTACATCAGGTAATTTTACCAAGTCTAATGCAGAACGACAAATTTTAACGCCATTTCCGTCGTAACCAAATTGCGCACATTTCCATACAAAAGGAAATTCTAATTCGTCTTTCGCTAAAGCGTTTCTCAAATCGTTTAAGTCAACAAATCGTTGATGTGGTGATGTTGGAATATCGTTTGAAACGTAATAATCTTTTTGTTTTCCTTTGTTTTGAATCAAACGTAAGGTTTTTGGCGAAGGGTAAATGGGTAATCCTTCTTCTTCCAATTTATCTAAAGCGTCTAAATTTACATTCTCAATTTCGATGGTTAACAAATCGACCATTTTACCAAATTGGTAAACCGTATCAAAATCCATTAAACTGCCTTTGTAAAATCCGTTGCAACTGTATCGTGCTGGAGCTTCTTCGCTTGGTTCTAAAACTAAAGTTTGGATATCGAATTTTCGAGTTTCGGTCAAAAGCATTTTTCCTAATTGACCTCCTCCTAAAATTCCTAATTTAAAATCAGAAGAAAAATAATTCATTTTGTAGTGTTGTTGTTTGTGTCGCAAAGATACTCAGACAATTGATAATTAACAATTGATAATTAACAATTTGTTACTTGTTGAGTTTTTTCAAAAGATTTCGAGTTGCCGCTTGGTAAGCTGCGGAATGATTGGAATAATCTTGCTCGATGATGGTTTTTAATTCTTCGTGAACCCAATCGTATTTCTTTCCCAAGACAAAAAGGGCTTTCATAGCATACACTTTTGCTGCTACTTTTTCGTCTTGAATCAATCGGTCAATTAAGGCTTCTATTAAATTGTGTTCTTGTTGTTGTGTGAGAGAAATTCCGTTTTTTCTGTGATTGCTTTTCACTAAAAAGAAAGCGATTTTAGTCACTGGTCGTAATGCAGAATCATCGTTTATTTTTGGAAGAACGCTACAAAAATCTTCAATATAAGGAACAAATTGTTTCAGTTTCTTTTCGCAAACCAAATCCAAACTCCAAAATGCTTTTACATGTAATTCATCTTTTGTATCAAAAGCAAGTTGTATCATTTCTTTTAGATGATTTTCATCTTTCATAGCAAAATTACTAACCATTTTCCGGCTGGCAACATGGCAAGTGCTTTCTTCGATTTTCTGATACATTTGACTTTTCATTCGGTAAATATATCAAATTTGCAAAAAAGTTGAAATACTTTGTAGCTATTCATTTGACTTTCTTAAATTTGTTGTTTATTTCTAAATCTAACCAAAGTGATACAACTACACGATAAGAAATTTGAAGTTTTTATTTCGGGAGAGGAAATTAACTTCGCCATTGAAAACATGGCAAAACAAATTGAAGACGATTTTTGCGATGACGTCCCTGTTTTTATTGGAGTTTTGAATGGCGCTTTCATGGTCGTGGCCGATTTATTGAAAAAATACAGTCACAATTGCGAAGTTTCATTTGTAAAAATGACATCATACGAAGGAACACAAACCACAAACGAAGTAAAAGAACTAATTGGTTTGAACCAAAGTTTAGAAGGTCGTTCTGTAATTATCGTGGAAGATATTGTAGATACTGGAAATACGATTGAGGAATTAAAAGCTATTATGAAACAACACAATGTGAAACATTTCAAAATTGCTACTTTATTCTTAAAACCAGAAGCCTATACAAAAGACATTAAACTAGATTATGTAGGCATTCGAATTCCAAATAAATTTATAGTAGGATATGGTTTAGACTACGATGGTTTAGGAAGAAATTTAAAAGACATTTATCAATTATCAGAATAACTAACTATTACAACTTAACATAACAAAACAATGATCAATATCGTATTATTTGGTAAACCAGGAGCAGGAAAAGGAACACAAGCCGATTTTTTAAAGCACAAATACAATTTAGTTCATTTATCTACAGGAGATATTTTTAGATTCAACATTAAAAATGATACTGAATTAGGAAGATTAGCTAAAACTTTTATGGATAAAGGCGATTTGGTTCCGGATGAAGTAACTATTAAAATGTTGCAAAGTGAAGTAGATAAAAATCCACAAGCGGCAGGATTTTTATTTGATGGTTTTCCAAGAACAATTGCTCAAGCTGAAGCTTTAGATAAGTTTTTAGAAGGTAAAAATCAAGAAATTACAGCTACAGTAGCTTTGGAAGCGAATGATGAAATCTTAGTGCAACGTTTGTTAGAAAGAGGAAAAACTTCAGGTAGACCAGACGATCAAGACGAAGAAAAAATCAGAAATCGTTACCAAGAATACAATGAAAAAACTGCGCCATTAATGGATTATTACAAAGCGCAAAACAAGTTTTATGCAGTTGATGGTATTGGATCTATTCAAGAAGTTACTGAAAGATTAAGCTTGGTTTTAGATCAATTGTAGATTAAAAATCAATACACTAAGATAAATTTCGAGCATTCAATTTTTTTTTAGATATTTGCACACAGAAAAGGAGCTATTTCCGAGATTTGGAATTCTAGCTCCTTTTTTATAATTTTAACTATGGAAATTTTAATAATACTTTTTTTAATTCTGTTAAATGGTATCTTCTCAATGTCTGAAATCGCATTGATTTCTGCCAGAAAAAATCGTTTAGAAACCGCTGCAAAAAAAGGAAATAAAAATGCAAAAGCAGCTTTAGATTTAGCCAATTCTCCAAATGAATTTCTATCTACAGTTCAAATCGGAATTACGTTAATTGGAATTCTTACAGGTATTTACTCTGGAGACAAAATCACTACCGATGTTCAAAATTTTGTAGCAACATTTGAAGCATTAAGTCCTTATGCAAATTCAATTGCTGTTGGAATTGTAGTTGTAACATTAACTTTTTTCTCTTTAGTTTTAGGAGAGTTATTGCCAAAGCGTATTGGCCTAAATTACCCAGAAAGTATTGCAAAAGCGGTGGCTTTACCAATGAAAATTGTCTCTACTGTTACCATGCCGTTTATTTGGTTACTTACAACTTCAACAGATTTTTTATTGAAGATGTTACAAATTAAACCAACAGCAGATGGTAAAGTAACTGAAGAAGAAATTAAAGCTATTATTAAAGAAGGAACAGAAGTAGGTGAAGTTCAAGAAATTGAGCAAGATATAGTAGAACGTGTTTTTCACATTGGAGATCGAAAAGTTAATTCGTTAATGACACATCGAAGTGATATTGTTTATTTATCACTTGAAGATACAAAAGAAGAAATCAAGGCAAAAGTTATAGATGAATTACACTCTGTTTATCCAGTTTGTGAAGATAATTTAGATAATGTAATTGGTTTAGTCTTGCTTAAAGATTTATTTGTAAGCTTTGAATCGGGTACTTTTGATTTAAAATCTATCACTAGAGATGCTGTATATTTAATTGAGCAGACTTCTGCCTATAAAGCATTAGAAAACTTTAAAACTTCAAAGATGCATTATGCCTTTGTGGTAGATGAACATGCTATTTTTCAAGGTGTAATTACATTAAATGACATTTTAGAAGCTCTGGTAGGCGATGCTTCAGATTTTGACGAAGATGAGTACAAATTAGTAGCAAATGAAGATGGAACGTGGTTAGTTGATGGACAATATTCATTGCATGATTTCTTAACTTTTTTCGATTTAGACGAATTGATTAATGATTATGAAGTAACTACAGTAAGTGGATTTTTTATCACAGAACTTGGAAATATTCCAAATCAAGGCGATAAGATAATTTGGAATAAATTAGATTTAGAAGCCTTAACAATGGACGGCGCCAAAATAGATAAGGTGCTTATCAAACAATATAAAGAATAAAAATAGTTTATAGTCAAAGCTTCAGTTTTAAATAATTGATGACTGAAAACTGAAAACTGAAAATTGAAACAATGACAGAAGGAAATTTTGTAGACTACGTAAAAATATACGTTTCTTCCGGAAAAGGAGGGAAAGGTTCGTCGCATTTACACAGAGAAAAATTTATTGAAAAAGGTGGGCCAGATGGTGGTGATGGTGGTCGCGGTGGACACGTATACATAAAAGGAAACAAAAATCTTTGGACATTATTTCACTTGAAATTTTTGAAACACATGCGTGCTGGTCACGGAGGCGATGGAGGAAGTTCAAGAAGTACAGGTCATGATGGAGAAGACAAATACATTGAAGTACCATTAGGAACAGTTGTAAAAGACCAAGAAACAGGTGACGTTTTGTTCGAAATTACAGAACACGATGAGGTGAGAATCTTAGCAGAAGGAGGAAAAGGTGGTTTAGGAAACTGGCATTTTAGGAGTTCAACAAATCAAACGCCTCGTTATGCACAACCAGGAATGCCTGTAAAGGAAGTAGATGTAACTTTAGAATTAAAAGTATTGGCAGATGTAGGTTTAGTAGGTTTCCCAAATGCAGGAAAATCAACGTTACTTTCTGTGTTAACTTCGGCTAAGCCAAAAATTGCAGATTATCCGTTTACAACTTTAAAACCTAATTTAGGAATTGTAGCTTACAGAGATTTTCAATCGTTTGTAATGGCTGATATTCCTGGAATTATTGAAGGTGCAGCGGAAGGAAAAGGATTAGGACATTACTTTTTGCGTCATATTGAACGTAATTCAACTTTGTTGTTTTTAGTTCCAGCTGATGCAGATGATATTAAGAAAGAATACGAAATTCTGTTAGATGAATTACGTCGTTACAACCCAGAAATGTTAGACAAAGATCGTTTGATTGTGATTTCAAAATGCGATATGTTAGACGATGAATTAAAAGCAGAATTGAAAAAACAATTGGACAAAGAATTTAAAGGAACTCCTTATTTGTTTATTTCTTCGGTTGCCCAACAAGGTTTACAAGAGTTGAAAGACAAATTGTGGCAAATGTTAAACGTAGAAGAAAAATAAAATAGTATAAAAAGTAAGAAAAAGCATCTTCAATTTGGAGATGCTTTTTTGTTTTTAATCCAGTTTTTATAATAAAAAGTTAAAATTGCTTCAATCTAATCTGATTTTGAAGTGATAATTTTAACGAAATCGTATTTTTAAGTATATTCGCCACACAAATCAAAAGAACACAGATTTATTATGAAAAAATTATTATTATTTGTCGTTTCTGCTATAATGCTTGTGCCAGCTTCGGTAAAAGCAGATGAGGGAATGTGGTTTTTAATGTTCATTGAGCGTTTAAATCACCGCGACATGCAAAAAATGGGCTTGCAATTAACAGCCGAAGAAATTTACAGTATCAACAACCACAGTTTAAAAGATGCTATCGTTCAATTTAACGGTGGATGTACTGCTGAAATGATTTCAAAAGACGGATTAGTTTTAACCAATCACCACTGTGGATATGATGCTATTGCAGAATTATCATCAGCAGAAAAAAATTATTTAAAAAATGGGTATTGGGCAAAAAACAGAGCAGATGAATTAAAACCTTCAAGTTTATATGTACGTTTCTTTGTTCGTATGGACGATTGTACAAAAAGAATTTTGTCTGTTGTAAATCCAACAATGAGCGAAGCAGATAGAGAAAAAGCTATCAATGCTGAAATCGCTAAAATTGAAAAAGAAAACAACGAAGGCGGAAAATATACCGTTTCTGTTCGTCCATTTTTTCAAGGAAATGAATATTACTATTTCGTTTACCAAGATTATAAAGACGTTCGTTTAGTAGGAACTCCTCCAGAAAGTTTAGGAAAATTTGGTGGTGATACAGACAACTGGGAATGGCCACGTCATACAGCAGATTTCTCTATGTTTAGAGTGTATGCTGATGCAAACGGTAATCCAGCTGAATACTCTACAAATAACGTTCCTTTAAAACCAAAACATTATTTACCAGTAAACATTGGTGGAGTTAAAGAAAATGACTTCGCAATGATTTTAGGTTATCCAGGTAGAACTAACCGTTGGATGCCAGCAGGTGGAATTGAGCAAAACGTAAAATTTGCTTATCCAGCTTGGGTGGAAGGTTCTAAAACCGGAATGGACAACATGAAAAAATACATGGTTCAGTCTGATGCTTTAAACCTTATTTATGCTTCTAAATTTGCAGGAGTTGCTAACTACTGGAAAAACCGTCAAGGAATGATTGATGCGTTATCAAAATTTGGTACGGCAAAAACAAAAGCAGCTCAAGAAGCTAAATTCCACAAGTGGGCAAATAAACCTGAGAATAAAGCAAAATACGGTAATGTTGTTCCTACAATCAACAAATATTATGCTTTAACAAATGAAAAATCGCGTCATGATAACTATATGATGCAATTGTTCAGAACTTCTGCTTTTGGAACAGTGAGCAGAGGTTTAGGAAGACAATTAGAAAATTATGCTAAAGCAGATGCAACTAAGAGAGCGCAAATGGCTCCAGCTATTTTAGAAATGGCTCAAGGAATGCACAGTGAATTACATATTCCTGCAGAAAAAGACATTTTAGCGGCTCAATTAAACTTATACGCTAAAAAAGCAGGTTATACTTTAGCTCCAATGGTTGAAAAACTAGCTAAAGAAAACAATGGAGATTTTACAAAATATGTAAATGCAGCATTCGATTTAAGTATTTTTACTTCTGTTGATAGAGTAAAAGCTTTCTTAGATTTACCATCTGAAGAATTACTTAAAAACGATCCACTTTATGTGTTAACAAATGACTTATTGACTCATTACAGCTTTAGAAGTGAAGAATTAATCAAATCTCAAAATGATTTTGGTGCTTCTTTCCGTTTATTAGTGGAAGGTTTAAGAGAATCTAAAATTGGAGAAATCAAATATCCAGATGCAAATTCAACTTTACGTTTAACTTATGGAAAAGTTCGTTCTTTACCAGCAGACAAGCGTAATGATGCTACAATTAACAACTATACTACGTTAGCAGGTCAAGTTAAAAAATACAAAAAAGGTGATTTAGAATTTGATTTACCAGAAAGAGTATTACAAATGAACGCAGCTAAAGATTTCGGTCGTTATGCAGATAAAGACGGTTCTTTACACGTAAATTTCTTAACAGATAACGATATTACAGGAGGAAACTCAGGTTCGCCAGTATTAAATGGAAAAGGAGAATTAATCGGTTTAGCATTCGACGGAAACATCGAAGCTATGGCAGGTGACGTAATCTTTGACAAAAAATTACAAAGAACAATCAACGTTGATATTCGTTACGTGTTATGGGTAATCGAGAATTTCTCAGGAGCTAAACATATAGTTGACGAAATGACAATTGTGAAGTAATTTTCAAATCAATATAAATAGAAACGTCCCGATTTATCGGGACGTTTTTTTATGGTTGATAGTCAAACGGTAGCATGTCACCAACTTTTTTCCAACCCATATAGCCATAAATGAATAAGTTATTTGGGCTATAATAATTTCCGTCTGCAAAAATTTCTACGGGTTCATTTTCGATTTTTAATTGAGAAATTTGAAATTCGGATTCAGTATTATTTCCGTAGAGTAAATATTTTTTATCAGGTTTGGATTTAGTATAAGTTACATTCAAATAGTTTTCAAATTTCAATATTTTTTTGTTTGACTCATTTATCATAAATTTAGAGGAAGGGATTATAGTTTCACTAAGTTTAATTGTTTCGTGTTTTGGTATTTTGCGTACTTCAGAATAATCATTGGTTTCTTTTGCTAATCGATATATGTTTTTTATTGTTTTTTCATCTGGAAATTCTGGATTTTTCATTCTAGTTAGCTCTCTAACACTAAAACCCTCATCAAATAATTTATTTTGATATAATGCTCTAATAAAATGCATTGACGAACCCGAATATGCCTCTAATCTTTTTTTTGCTACTTTTTCAGAATTTAATTTTTCTTCACTTGTTATGTCTTTAAAAAATGCATAACCTAAATAAAATGTGTATAGTTGGCGGTGTCCATAATTTATATAGTTAAATTGTATTAATTCATAAGTTATAATATAACCTGTAGTTTTATTTTTAATCAGTAAAGGTTTATAGGCATTAGCTGTTAATTTGTATCGTATTGAATCTTTTTCCTCAATTAAAATTAAATCTTCAGGATTTAAGATTTCTGCATTTTTTGCTATTTCGCTATCGCCTATAAAATGACTTTTAAATATTTCATACTTTTTATACCATTCTTTATCTTGTTTTTGTTTAATAACAACTACTTCATTTAATTGACTATTGTTTTCTCTTAAATAAATTGTTTTATTAATATTCTTTCCATCAGAAATATTGAGTTGAGCATTTATTGGATGATATCCTATAAAACTTATAACAATTTCTTTTGTGGATAATGGTAATTGTATGCTAAATTTTCCATTTTCATCACTATATGTTCCATAGGTTGAATTTGGAATGTATATAGCTGCACCCGCTAAACTTTCTTTAGTGTTGGCGCTTTTTACCACGCCTTCAAAAAGTACTTGTGCAAAACCATTAATTGAAAAAAATATAAGAATAAGATATTTCATAAATTAGTTAATTTTCAATTTTGTACTTGTTGAATGTGCTGTGAATTCTGGAGCATACATGCTTTGCAATGTTGCAATTCCATCATTAAAACTTCCCGAATTATTAATACGAACATCATATTCTAATACATAAGTTCCGGTTTTAATTGTATCAAAAAAGAAATGTGTAGCAATGTCTTTTGTACTTTGGTAGTAGCCCAAGCCATTTTTCCATTTATATTCTGAAATTACATCTACAGGTTCAAAACACGATGCGCGTAAATCTTTTAAATGTACAAATTCTAAATCGTTTTCAGTTTTTATGATTAACTGAATGGTTACTAAATCGCCAGGTTTTAGATTTTCTTTTAATAATTCTACTAATTCATTTCTTGATGTAGTTTTAATTTTTTTGTAAACATTTTTAGTAATTGACAAAACTTTAGTACTATCCGATTTTATGTTTTCTAAATTCTCAAAATATTGCCAATATACACTACCATAATTAGGAATATCGGTTTTGTTTTCTACTGAAATTGTTCCCATTTCTTTAGAAATTTCTGCTGCAGACCAATTTATTTTAATATAACCTGTTGTTGCTTCTTTGTCTTTTTCAGAAAGTTTTTTTGTCAATACTTTTTCATTTCCAATTTTAAATTTGGTGTTGTCTTTTATACTTGTCCAGTCAGTTCCTTGTAATAATAAGGCATAAATTGCTTCAGAAGTTGCCTTTGTAGTTGACCATCGATTGACTTGTTTGTTCTTTAATAACCAAACTTTCATTTCATCAACATATTTTTTATCTTTTTCAATTTCGGCAAAAGCTTCTATTAATAATGCTTGCGTTTCAATTGGCGATTGATACCAATAATACCCGTTTTTGTTTTCAATCCAATACATTCCATATTCATCATTTCGAGCGGCAGTTTCTTTTAGACTTGATATGATTTTTTGAGCAAATGCTACATCGCCAAATCGATACATGGTTAATGCTAAAAGTCCTTTTTTGTATAACGAATAGTTTAACCAATTGGCTTTGTATTCCTTTTTTTGAATGTTTATAATTGAATCCATTTTTTTAGATATGGGCATTTTATCTAAATGAAAACTTCTTGCATATAAAAAGTGCAGATTAGAGTAATAAAAATAACTTACACGTTCATTTTTAGAAGAGTTAGTTTTTATAAAATTGGCATCTAAATACGGAATTGCCTTTGAAATAATTCCCTTAAATTTTGAACTATCTTGAGGGAACATTTTTTCTAAATGTCCTAAACCAGCAACGATGTGTTGCGTGATGTAATTATTTTCGTTTCCGCCATCAAACCAAGCAAATCCACCAGAAGATTTTTGTTTTTCTTCTAATTTTTTTAGTGTTTTTTCTTGCGATTCTTTCATGGTATTCAAATCCATCAGTAATGCCAAACGCTTGTTTTTTAGGTCATCGTTTTCGGCATCAAGTAACCATGGTGTTTCATTTAATACAATTGATTTTAGTTCATCATTTTGTGTAAGTTTTGAAACTGCTTTTGGATTATTTTTCCAAGATTCAAATAACGAAGCAACTTTTGGATTAATGTTGATTATTTCGGTGGCAATAAAATTGGCATAATATCTTGAAAAAGTTTGTTCTGCACACTCATGTTCATATTCCATCAAATACGGAAGTGATTGCAACGCAAACCAAATCGGATTAGAGGTGTATTCTAACGTGAATAAATGATTTTTCAAGGTTTTAGAATCGTTATTTTTAAGATTTTCAAATGCATATTCTTTTTTAGAATTTCCTTTTACCCAAATTGGAATACTTTCTGTTATTAGAATTTTATTGCTCAAAACAGGCAGAATATTTTCTTCGCCATCACTAAAATTACCAGATTTTGCTACAATTTTATATTGCAATCCTTGTAATCCTTCAGGAATGGTAATTTTCCAATTTACCGGAACACTTTCTTTTGGTTTACAACTGAAATTTCTGGCGTTGTTTGTGTTTAATGTAATATTATCAACTGGTTTCATTGTTGAAGCATCATAAAGCAGTAGCATAGCAATTCCAGATTTAGTTTCGTTAGTCATGTTTACCACTTTTGCCGAGATGTTTATGGTGTCGTTTTCTCTTACAAATCGTGGCATATTGGTTTGTATCATTACATCCTTTTGCGAAATAACACTCGATTCAAAGTAACCCGTTTCTGCTTTTTTGTTATGTGCATATAATCGCAATTTCCATTGTGTTAATGATTCTGGTGTTGTAAAATTAAAAGAAACTTTTCCATTGTTATCTGTTTTTAAATTCGGATAAAAGAAAGCAGTTTCATTAAAATTGGTTCTGGTTTTTACTTGAGTTAGTTCTTTTAAGGCGTTTTTGGTCGTAACTATAATTACTCCGTTTACACCTTGTTCACCATAAAGTGCAGCACCTTGAGCTCCTTTTAAAATTTGAATATCTTGAATAAGTTCAGCTTGCATACTTTGAAGTGTATTAGCGTTAGAAATTACGCCATCAATAACTACTAATGCTTCGTTTTTTCCAGAAACTGATCTATTTCCTCTTAAAACAATTTTTGTAGAAGCGTTAATACCATTATTGTTAGTTTCAATTTGTAAACCAGAAACTTTTCCTGCTAATGACTGCAATACGTTTTGATTTCCAGATTGTGTTAGCTCTGCACTATTAACAATTTGATTAGAAGAAGTTACTGCATCTACTTTTCTTCTTATTCCCATTGCACCAATAACAATTGACTCATCAAGCATAACTGCTTTTAGAGTAATTGTATAATCTTTTCTATTATCAACTAAAACCATTTCACTGCTTCCCGCGTAAGAAACTAACAGTGTTTCACCTTTAGCGGCTTCAATTTCAAATTCTCCATCAAAATTGGTAACCGTTCCTCTATCTGTTCCATGTACATTAACATTTGCTCCAGCGACTGGTCCAAGATCATCAACTACAATTCCAATTATAAATTTTGCGTCTTTTGGAATGCGTGTTTTTGTTTTAATGTTATTGTAATAATTATTAATTACATACTCATTTTTAGGATTTGTAAAGTCAAACCCAAACCAATTTAGATCGGTATTTGTTCTGGTATTAAAATAACGTTTTTTTACATCGATAAAGTTATTTAATTTTACAGATGTGTATGGATATTCATTTTCAGTAGTTGGTGTTATTGTATAATAATTTTTATCGTTAAAGAGAATATTTTTCCAACCCTCTGTTACAAATTGATCTAATGATTGGTCATACATACTGGCTAAAACTTCTGCTTCCAGTTTTTGATTTAATATTTTGAAAGACCAATTTTCAACACTTCCTGGTTCAATTTTATTTCGATAACTTTCAATTTCAATATTTAGTTTGTTTTCAGCTGTTTCTTGTTTTATTCTATGAAATTCTTGATGCATTAAATTTTCCCAAACCGATACAAAGTAAAAAGTGAGTTTGTCTTTATAATCGTTTGTTTTAGGGAATTTGAAAATTGCTTTTCCATTATTAAGTTGGATGGTTTGAACGTTATTTGCTAATTTTTCATCAATATAAAATCGCGAAGTAATATGTAAATCTGGGATAATAGATTGAACTTCAATGGTATAAAAATTTGAATTTTGTTCTGAAATATCTTTTATTGTAAAAAGTTTTTCATCTGAAAAAGGTTCTTTTTTTGATATTACATTAAGTTCATTCTCAATAGTAATTAAATTATTTTTTGCATCATAAGCTTCTGTTATTATTTTAAATTTTGAAGTTTTATAATTTCTTAAAAAGTCTAAGTTAATTTCTTTGCTGTTTTTTGTGTCGAATAAAATTGTTTTAACTAATACATCATTAGTTTTATAATCTGATTCATCGTAGGCTTCGTGCGGAAATAAGCGCTCAAATTCTTCACGAGTAAACGCTCTAATTTCAGGAAAATTAAATGCTATATTTTTTAAAAACTTTTTTTGCTGAATTTCATAGATTTTTATAGTTCCTTTAGTATCAATTGGATAATTATTTAACGTTGTAGCATTAATTTTTAAAACGTTATTTTCTTCAACAACTAAGTAATTTTTAAATTTTAAATTTAATTGCAGCATTTTTTTTCCAACAATAACTTCTTGAAAAGCTGAACGAGTTTCTCCATTTGTATCAGTAACCACTGCTTCAATATTGAAATTTAAAGCATTTATTTCTTCGATTGATAAAATAGAATCTGTTGCGGTAAATTCTATTAAAAAATTCCCATTTTCATCGGTTGTAATTTCTTTATTGATATAATTTTTTTGATAGGGTACATGTTTATTTGATGAAATATGTTTTGTAATCGAATAAGATACTTTTGCATTAGTAAGATTATTTCCTGCCAACGCTTTTGCATTTCCTTTAATTTTTAATGTATCGCCAATTGTGTAATTTTCTTTTATTTCATCAAAGCTCACTTCAAATGTTGGTCGTTTATATTCTTCAACTTTAAAACGAAAACTTTCATAAGAATTAAAATCTACATTGTCCCAAAATCTATGTTCCTCTTCATCTTTGTCATAATATTTTTCATCTATTTTATAATTTTCTGGTTCATCAATTTCAATACCAAATTCTCCTGTTAATACATTTTTTGGAATGTCAAATTCGCCCGAGAAGCTTCCAAACTCGTTGGTTTGTACATCAAATTCTTTTAAAACCGAATTATTTTCATCTTCTATTGTTACACGAACACTTACAAAAGGAACAACACTTTTTTCATCGTTTATATTTTGAATAATGATGCCTTTGTAATACATTTTTTGTCCAGGACGATAAATAGCTCGATCAAAATAAACCATAGCTTTTGCTTCAAAATTTTCATTTTTTGTATCATTACTATATATAAAATTTCGATTGTAGCTTTTTAAAATAGTGTCTTTTTGATGCGTTATCTCTACATTATAGTTATACGATACATCTTTTTCATGTTTTGTTGGATTTAAAGACGCTTTTCCAATGGAGTTGCTTAAAGTACTTTCAACTTCATTTTTGAATTTTATATTTTCAATGGGTTTGCCTGTTTTTCTGTTGTAGGTATAAAAAACATCCTTGTTTTCTTCATCGTCTTCAAAAACAAATAGATCAGTTACTTGTAATTTTTGGTAAGCAAATGCATTTTTTTCTAAATTACTATGATTTGATGCTTCAACATATACCAAATAATTTCCAACTTCTAATTTGTCTAATAAAAACTCGGTTGAAGTTTCATAATAATCATTTCTATTAGGTAGTTTAACGATTTGTTTTTTTAAGGCTTTGTTTTTATTTATCAAATCATTTACGATAGAATCTTTATAAAACATGTTATTTCTATAATAATTTTCTTCAAAAAGATGATTTAATTTATGAGGTAATGGATAATATGAAATAGAGATTGTGTCAACATTTTTATATCTTATATATACTCTGTTGTTTTGATTTGGATAAGTGATTTTTGGCAATTCTAAATAAATCGATTTTTTATGGATTTCAATTTTTATATTTTCTGCTGTAGCCAAAGCATCTAAGTTTACTTTAGTTTCAAGAATCGTGTCAATTAACTTCAGTGCTTTTTCGTTTAAATTTTTATCATCATTTTTAAACGAACGACTTTGATAGTGTTTTACGCGATCAAGTCTTAAATATTGTTTTAAAAACAAGTTGTTTGTCTCTTTTTCTAATTCGTTTATTTTACCATAAAAAAGATTATAATCAGCAAAAACACCATTGAATATTTTTAAACGTTCATAATGTTTTTCGTCAATTTTGTCTTGGTTTGTAGCATAGTACTTTTCGTTTTTTTGTAAAATTCTTACTAAATTTTTTAGTTCTTTTTCATTAATTGCATCTGCATTTTGAAGTAAAAAAACATCTGATTCTTCATAAAAAGGAGTAATATTTGTTGGGTAAACTAGTGTTTTATTCCAATACTTATTGTTTAATTTTGTTTTATAATAAGCAATACATTTTTGAGAAATAAAATCATACATACTAAAATTTTTAGCATCAACTGCATGACTAATTTCAAAGATGTCTCTATAAGAATTTAAAAAAGTAGCTCGTAATATTTCTTCATCTTCTAAACATAAAAAATATGTTTTTTCAATTTCTTTTTCAAAATCTGAAGATGACCAAATTAGAAAATCTTTACTTTTTTGATTTTTTAGAGGAGTTAATTTGCTAATTTGATATGAAAATTTTTGATAGTATTTTTCTAAAATAGTTGCATAGATATAATTCAGCAATGCTTTTGAAACGGGTTTAACGGTTCTAATTTCATCTTGAAGATTTGTGATGATTGTAGTTTGTGCTTTTTCATCAAAAACTTGTTCAAATTTTGATAAATAAAAAAAACATTTTACAATTTGCACTTCGTCTTTCTTGCGCTTAGCTTTTTTGTATATTTCCTGCACTTTTTCTTCTGCAGATTTAATTTTTCCATCTAATTCATAATTATAAACTTCTTTCCATTTGTCATCATATTGGCTAAATGAACTGAAAGAACTAACAAATAACAATAAGAATAATATTTTACGCATAATAGTCTGTTTCTTTATAATGAGTGTAAAAAGTATAAAAAGGTTGGGACGATTAAAATTAAATTATTTGTAGTAAAATTAACTAAAATCATTTCACTATTTTTGGGAAATGAAAAACATTCAAATCTTTTTTCTATTACTTTCGTTTTCAGTCTTCTCACAATCTACTTTGGAAAAGGCCGAGAAATTGTACGCTCAAAAAAAATACAACGAAGCCGAAAAACTATTTTCAGAACATTTGAAATCGCATCCCAATCACACCAAAACTATTGAATATCTTGGCGATATTGCCGGACATCAAAAAAAATGGGATGCTGCGATTACTAATTATAAAAAACTAAAAGTTAGCTATCCGAAAAATGCTAATTATTGGTACAAATATGGTGGTGCACTCGGAATGAAAGCCAAAGAATCCAATAAATTCAAAGCTTTAGGAATGATTGACGAAGTAGAAGAATCATTTTTAACCGCTGCAAAATTAGATAGTAAACATATAGAAACTCGTTGGGCATTAGTTATGTTATACATCGAATTACCCGCTATGATAGGTGGAAGTGAAAAAAAGGCACAAAAATATGCCGATGAATTAATAGCACTTTCAAAAGTCGATGGTTATTTAGCAAAAGGTTATATCGATGTGTATTTCAGTCGCTATTCAAAAGCCGAAATAAATTATAAAAAAGCACACGAAATTGGTAATTCAAAAACCACTTTCGAAAAATTATATGACTTATATTTGAACAAGTTGAAAGACAAAGCAAAAGCTAATAAATTAAAAGAACAATTTGAAAAATAGGTTAAAAGGGTATAGGTTTAATAGTTTAAAAGGCAATGTGTCCAAACTCTTAAACTCATATACCTTTTTAACTCATAAACTATAAAAATGAGAACACATTTCATAGCCATCGGCGGAGCAGCCATGCACAATTTAGCATTAGCATTACATAACAAAGGATATCACGTAACCGGTAGCGATGACGCTATTTTCGAACCTTCCAAATCGCGTTTGGAGAAAAAAGGTTTGTTGCCAGCCGAAGAAGGTTGGTATGCAGAAAAAATCACAACGGATATTGAAGCGATTATTTTGGGAATGCACGCTAAAGCTGATAATCCTGAATTGTTGAAAGCACAAGAATTAGGCTTGAAAATTTATTCGTATCCAGAATTTTTATACGAACAATCAAAAAACAAAACTCGAGTAGTTATTGGTGGTTCACACGGAAAAACTACAATTACTTCGATGATTTTACATGTGATGCATTATCACAATATCGAAGTGGATTACATGGTAGGAGCGCAGTTGGAAGGTTTCGACACAATGGTACATTTAACTGAAAACAACGATTTTATTGTTCTGGAAGGCGATGAATATTTGACTTCTCCAATTGATTTGCGACCAAAATTCCATTTGTACCAACCTAATATTGCGTTGTTATCAGGAATTGCTTGGGATCATATTAATGTGTTTCCAACCTTTGATAATTATGTAGAACAATTTAGAATTTTTGCCAACCAAATCACGCGTGGTGGAATTTTAGTGTACAACGAAGAAGACGAAGCAGTAAAATCAGTAGCTGAAGGAACCGAAAATCCAATCCGAAAAATTGCTTATCAAACACCAAGTTACACAGTTGAAAACGGAACCACTTTGTTAGACACACCAGAAGGACCAATGCCAATTGAGGTTTTCGGTGCACACAATTTAAGCAATTTAGCAGGAGCCAAGTGGATTTGCCAATGCATGGGCGTTGATGAAGCCGAATTTTACGAAGCAATTGCCAGTTTCAAAGGAGCTTCAAAACGTTTAGAAAAAATTGCTGAAAGTGCTAATAAAGTCGCGTACAAAGATTTTGCACATTCTCCAAGTAAAGTTTCAGCTACTACAAAAGCGGTGAAAGCACAATATCCAGATAGAAAAGTAGTCGCTTGTTTAGAATTGCACACCTACAGCAGTTTGAATGCCGAGTTCTTAAAAGAATACCAAGGTGCTTTAGATGCAGCCGATGTTGCGGTTGTGTTCTACTCGCCAGATGCGGTAAAAATCAAACGTTTGGAAGAAGTAACGTATGACCAAATAGCACAATCGTTCCAAAGAGAAGATTTAATTATTTACACCAATCCAACAGAATTCAAAGACTTTTTGTTCAACCAAAATTTAGAAAATTCCGCTTTATTATTAATGAGCTCAGGAAATTATGGTGGATTGAATTTTGATGAGGTGAAAGGGTTGATAAATTAATTTGAGAATTTGAAGATTTGAAAATGTTATTGAATTTTCAAATCTTCAAATTAAATACTCTACAAATCATTTTTCATACCTAAAATGCCCCACAATTTTCCAACTCAATAAACAATCTTCTAAAACTTGTCCGCTTCCTACGTTGTGAACAATCATTGGGTTTCCATTGCTTGATTTTATGTGCGTTACAATACCAATATGTGGTAATTTATCGCCTATCATCCAAGTGACTAAATCACCGGCTTTGTAATCTTTAGGATTTTGCGTTATCGGTAAAGTTGCTCCTTTACGAGAAAAGAAAACTTCTAAATTCGGAACTCTTCTGTGGTCGATGTTTTTATCTGTAGTTTTCAAACCCCATTTTTCTAAATTCGGATACAAAGAAAAGTTAGCTTTCATGTCTTCATGAACTTCTTTTTGCAAATCAATTCCCAATTTTCGATAGGCACGAATCACCACATCAGTACAAACCCCAGTTTTTGCAGGAACATCACCATTTGGATATTTTATCCCAACATAATCCGGAGTATAAACCACTTCAGGATCAATTATCGAAATCGCAGCATTGGAAAGTTTTTGATAGAAATCAGTTGGTTTTTCAATTGCTTTGATTTCTGTTTTTGATTCAATCTGTTGCGTAACTTCAGTTTTAAGTGTTTCTTTTTTACAATTCAGAAATAAAAAAGACAATAAAATAATTCCAGTAAATTTCATATGATATTTTTTTAAGAAAACGGAATTTCAGTTGAATTTAGTATTAATTATTCTAAAGTTTGTATAAATTCTTCCATCATCCATCTTCCATCAATAATTTTGACATTTAGATTTTTTCAATTATTTTTGTCCTTATAAACGCCAAAATAAATTTTTATGTACACGCCAATCAACCAATGGGCTGAAGACGATCGCCCACGTGAAAAATTTCTTCTAAAAGGTAAATCTGCCTTATCAGACTCCGAATTACTTGCTATTTTAATTGGTTCTGGTTCTCGAAATGAGAGCGCGGTGCAGTTGTGTCAACGCATTTTAGCTTCTTCAGAAAATAATCTGAATACGTTAGGAAAAATGTCGGTTTCACAACTCATGCAATTCAAAGGAATAGGAGAAGCCAAAGCTATTTCCATCGCCGCAGCATTAGAATTAGGAAGAAGACGAAGAGCAGAAGACGCTATTGAACTCAAAAAAATCACTTCCAGCAAAGCAGTTTTTGATATCATGCAACCCGTTATTGGAGAATTACCTCATGAGGAATTTTGGGTATTGTATCTTAATAATTCAAATAAAGTCATCTACAAAGCCCAACTCTCAAAAGGCGGAATCACCGGAACAGTTGTTGATATTCGTTTAATTTTTAAAATGGCATTCGAACAAAATGCAACAGGATTAATTCTTTCTCATAATCACCCTTCAGGAAAATTAATTGCCAGTGAAGCCGATTTAAAAATCACAAAGCGCATAAAAGAAGCAGGACTAACTTTAGAAATCCAAGTTTTAGATCATCTTATCATTACCGAAAATGGATATTTGAGTTTTCAGGATGAAGGGATTTTTTGATTTTTTACTAAACACATAGTCACATAGTTTTTCATTGAATAGAGTTACACAGAGATTCACTGAGTTTTTTTTGAATAACTTTATGTTGAAAGAGATCCACAGAGACGCTTTGCTTTTTTGGAACACAGATTGAAGAAATTCTAAAAATTAATTTCATTACGAACTTTGCAAAAAAAACTCTGCGCTCTTTGTTTTTAAACCCAACAATTATAGAAATTTTAAGAATTCTTAATTTTTTATCTAATCAATAAGCCGTATTTTTATCAAAAATTATTAAACCATGAAAAACATAAAACTTTTAGTTGCAACTCTTTTGGTAACTATAACAGCTTCGGCACAGTTTACTCAAAAAGCATTGCCTTATGCTTATAATGCTTTGGAGCCATTTGTAGATGCTCAAACAATGGAAATACATTACAGCAAACACCACGCAGCTTATGTTAAAAATCTAAATACGGCTTTAGCGGGAACTGCTGATGAAAAATTAAGTTTAAACGAAATTTTTGCAAAAGTTTCTACAATGACTCCAGCTGTTCGTAATAACGCGGGAGGACATTATAATCACGAATTGTTTTGGTCGGTTTTAACACCCGAGAAAAACACTAAAATGTCTGCTGAATTAGAAAAAGCAGTCAATGAAACTTTTGGAAGTTTTGATGTGTTGAAAGAAAAATTAAATGCGGCTGGAGCGAGTCGTTTTGGTTCAGGTTGGGCTTGGTTGGTTGTGACGAAAGAAGGAAAATTAGTTGTTAGTTCAACACCAAATCAAGATAATCCATTAATGGATATTGCAGAAGTAAAAGGAACACCAATCTTCGGAATCGATGTTTGGGAACACGCTTATTACTTAAAATATCAGAACAAAAGAGCTGACTATTTATCCGCTTTATGGAGTGTTGTAAACTGGACAGAAGTAAGCAAAAGATACAAAGCAGCAATGCCAAAACCAGATACATTTGCAGCTTGGCCAGAAATCAAAACCTTTCACAAAGTGATGTCGCAAACGTTCCATCCAAGTGAGGAAGGAAACTTACAACCTATCAAAGAAAGAAGCGCTGAAATGGCTGAAAAAGCAAATGCTTTAAAAATGGCAAAAATTCCAGCTCAATTCAATAAAAAAGAAATTGTAGCTTCGGTTAATAAATTAGCTAAAGACAGTAAAGCATTAGATAAATTAGTAAAATCAAAAGCGTCAGATGCAAAAATCACTAAAGCTTTAAATGGTTTACACGATACTTTTCATACTATTGTAGGATTGTGTACACATGATGAAGAATAGTATTTTAATTAAAACAGAAAAACCTTGTGCTTACTCTATGCGCAAGGTTTTTTATTAGAAAATATTTAAGAAATTTTTTAAACGAATTTGTTATCTTGCAACATTAAATTAATGCTGAAACACTAATGATAAGCACTAAAAACATACGATTTTCTTATAGTAAAGAGCAAGAATTTATCTTTCCTGATTTGTATTGCGAAGCTGGGAACACGCTTTTAATTACAGGAGATTCAGGTAAAGGAAAAACTACCTATTTACATATTCTGGCGGGATTATTAAAACCAGCTAAAGGCGAAATCGAAATCGATAAAACCGATATTGTAGCACTTTCTGAAAAAGCAACTGATAAATTTCGCGGAAAGCATATTGGTGTGGTTTTTCAAAAATCGCATTTCATTGGTGCGTTGACCGTTTTGGAAAATTTAGAAATGGCAAGTTGGTTAGCAACGGGTAAAAAACATACCAAACGTGCTAAGAAATTATTAGAACAATTAGGCATCGAAAATCAAGCGTCTAAATTGCCTTCGCATTTGAGTATTGGACAACAACAACGTGTTTCAATTGCACGTGCGTTAATGAACGAACCAAAAGTGTTATTAGCAGATGAACCGACATCAAGTTTAGATGATAAAAATGCGGAAAAAGTAATCGAATTGCTTACTTCTTTATCGAAAGAATATAAAGCCGCTTTGTTAATCGTTACGCATGATAACCGAATTAAAGAAAGATTTATCAATAAAATTACCTTGATATGATAGCAAAATTAGCATGGAAAAATATATGGTTCAAACCATTAAATACCATCTTGAGTGTTGTTTTGCTAACCTCAAGTGTTGCGATTATTACGACTTTGGTTTTGGTCGAAAAGCAATTTGAAGAAAAATTTTCAAGCAATATCGACGGAGTTGATTTAGTAATGGGAGCGCAAGGAAGTCCATTACAATTGATTTTATCTTCAGTTTACCAAGTGGATTCTCCTACAGGAAATATTAGTTACGATTCGGCAAAAGTTTGGATGCAACATCCGTTTGTTCAAAAAGCCATTCCATTAGCTTTTGGAGATAATTATCGCGGTTATAAAATTTTAGGAACAACACCCGATTATTTAGAAAAATATGGAGCAAAAATTTCTGAAGGAAAACTATTCGAAAAGAATTTTGAAGTTGTAATCGGAAGTGATATCGCTCAAAAATTAAGTTTAAAAATAGGAGATGAGTTCTTCGGTTCACACGGTGATGCAGCTGAAGGGGAAGTGCACGATCATTACGGATACAAAGTTGTCGGAATTGCAAAACCAACAGGAAAAGTAGTCGATAATTTGATTTTGTGTACGATTCCAAGTGTTTGGCAAATGCACGGCGGACATGAAGAAGCAGAAAATCCAGCACATGGTGAAGAAGGTCACGTTCATGTAGAAGGTGAAGAACATCACGAAGAAACTGATATGACTTTAAATGAACCTGGAATGGAAATCACAGCCGTTTTACTAAAATTCCGTAACAAAATGGGAATTGTAACTTGGCCAAGAATCATCGCACAAAATACTAAAATGCAAGTCGCTTCACCAGCTATCGAAGTGAATCGTTTGTTCTCTTTATTTGGAATTGGAATTTCAGCTTTACAATATTTGGCATACGGAATCATGTTGATTTCAGGAATTTCGATTTTCATCGCACTTTACAACACATTGAAAGAACGCGAAAACGAATTTGCCTTAATGCGTGTCAACGGAGCCAAAAGACTACAGCTTCTAAAAGTCGTGATGATTGAAAGTTTGCTTTTATGTGTGGTCGGATTTATCTTTGGTACGATTTTGGGAAGAGTAGGGTTAAGTATGTTATCCAACTCAGCTGAAGAAGATTTCAAAATGAGTTTTAATCCATACGAATTTATTTGGGAGAAAGAAGGAACTTTATTTTTACTAACTATATTTGTGGGCTTTATTGCAGCTTTAATTCCTGCCGTAAAAGCATACAATTTAAATATTTCAAAAACATTAGCAAATGCGTAATTATATTAAATTAAGTTTGGCTTTAGTCGTTTTTATTTCGATGATGAGCTTTTCAGATAGTACAACTTCAACTGTAAAAGCTTCTACTAAAACATCAGTAGCAGCGGATACCTTAACATGGAAACTATTGGGTGATATCAAATACGTTCGTAAAAAACACGCAACGTATGGAGAAGTAGAATTTCCACAAGTGAATATGAAATTGAAAATGATGCAAAAGAAAACCGTTTTCATGAGCGGTTTCATAGTGCCAATCGACAATAAGAATTATGCTTTGAGTAAAAACGTTTTTGCCGCTTGTTTCTTCTGTGGAAAATCAGGACCAGAAACAATTGCAGGTATCAAGTTTAAAGGTGGCGCTTTTCCAAAGTTAAAAACCGATACGTATGTAACCTTAAAAGGAACTTTTAGATATAACGAAACCGACGTAGAAGATTGGATTTACCATATCGAAGACGCTGTAATTATCTCGCAAAGTAAATAATTTAGAAGTCCATTCGTTTGGGCTTTTTTTAATCATTCAAATACATAGCATTGCAATCATTCCAACATAAAAAACACATTTTCTTTGATTTAGATCATACGCTTTGGGATTTTGATAAAAATTCAGGATTTGCGTTTGATACGATTTTCAAACAACAAGGATTTGATATTGAATTATCGGATTTTTTAAATATTTACATTCCAAGAAACCAACATTATTGGAAATTGTATCAAGTGAATCAAATCACACACGAAGATTTACGTTATTATCGTTTGAAAGACGTTTTTGATGCTTTAAAATTTGAAGTTTCAGACGAAATGATTCATCACTTATCAGAAGAATACATCAAATACTTACCCGAATATAATCACTTGTTTGATGGCGCAATCGAGTTATTGGATTATCTAAAACCTAAGTATCAATTGCATATTATAACCAATGGTTTTGCATCGGTTCAAACCAAAAAAATGAAAAATTCCAATATTGACCATTATTTTGAAACGATTACCAATTCAGAAATGGCTGGAGTTAAAAAACCACATAAAAACATATTTGATTTTGCCTTATCTTTGGCAAATGCTTCTAAAGAAGAAAGCCTCATGATAGGCGATAGTTACGAAGCGGATATCATTGGAGCACAAGAAGCTGGCATTGAAGCGGTGTTTTTCAATGAACAAAACATAGAAGTAGAAAATCCTGTATTTCAGGTGAATCATTTATTAGAATTAAAAAAAATATTATAGATCATGAAAAAAATAGCATTATTATTACTTTTAGTGAGTTACACTTTTTCATTTGCGCAAGAAAAGTATAAATATATTATTGTTCCTAAAAAATTTGAATTTTTTAAAGAAGAGAACAAATATAACACGAGTTATATTACGAAGTCTTTCTTTGAGAAAGAAGGGTTTCAAGTGTTTTATGATACCGATTATTTTCCTGATGAGTTGGCTAAAAATAGATGTTTAGGTCTGTTTGTTGACGCTGTAAAAAATAACACTATGTTTTCTGTGAAAATCAATATTGAAATTAAAGATTGTTATAATAAAGTAATTTACACTAGCGATCAAGGTTCAACAAGAGAAAAAGATTATGATAAAGCATATCCAATTGCTTTCAGATCTGCACTAAATAGTTTAAAAGGTGTAATAAACTTCAAAAATAATTTGGTTGAATCATCTATTATAACTGACAAAATAGTTGAAGAAAAGCCATTGCTTAAATCAAATTCTATAATTAACACTAGTGAACTTCGAGCTGAAGTTACTGAAACAGGATATAATTTAGTTGATTATTCGGGATTCAAAGTTTTTTATTTGTATGCTACTTCGTTAGATACTGTTTTTCTTGCTAGTAAGGATATATACAAGGGTGTTCTTTTTAAGAAAAATAATGGATGGTTTTTTGAATATGACTTTGATGGAAAAGTGTATTCTGAAAAAGTTGAGGTTAAGTTTTAAGACTTAATATCCATACTTATCTTTCCAACGATTTTTTAAAAACTGACGTAATTCTTTTTCGCGAGCATTTTCTCCAGGTTCAAAAAATTTAGTTTCCGAAATTTCGGTAGGTAAAAATTCTTGTTCGGCAAAGTTGTTTGGGAAATCGTGTGAGTATTTGTATTCTTCTCCGTAACCTAATTCCTTCATCAATTTGGTAGGTGCATTTCGTAAATGAATAGGAACAGGTAAATCGCCAGTTTGTTTTACCATTTGTTGGGCTTTCCCAATAGCCATATAACTTGCATTACTTTTTGCTGAAGTTGCCAAATAAATTGCACATTGACTCAAAATAATGCGACTTTCGGGATAACCAATAGTTGCCACCGCTTGAAAAGCATTATTTGCCATGATAAACGCTGTTGGGTTGGCATTTCCAATATCTTCACTTGCTAAAATTAGCATTCTTCGGGCGATGAATTTTACATCTTCGCCACCTTCAATCATTCGAGCTAACCAATAAACCGCGCCATTTGGGTCGCTTCCACGAATCGATTTTATGAATGCGGAAACAATATCATAATGTTGTTCGCCAGTTTTGTCATACAATACCGTATTTTTTTGTACCAATTGCATTACTTTTTCATTCGTAATTTCAATAGTGTCGTTTTCGGTAGCATTAATAACCAATTCGAAAATGTTCAACAATTTTCTACCATCGCCACCCGAAAGTCTTAACAATGCTTCGGTTTCTATTAATTGGATGTTTTTCTTTTGAAGTTCCACATCGGTTTTCATTGCACGATGCAATAAAGCTTCTAAATCGTCTTTGGTAAACGCATTCAAAACATAAACCTGACATCTTGACAATAAAGCAGGAATAACTTCAAAACTCGGATTTTCAGTGGTAGCGCCAATCAAAGTTACCCAACCTTTTTCAACTGCAGCCAGTAAAGAATCTTGTTGTGATTTTGAAAAACGATGAATCTCATCAATAAATAAAATCGGATTTTTTGCTGTGAATAAACCACTACTTTGTTTTGCCTTTTCAATGACTTCACGAATGTCTTTAACGCCAGAATGTATCGCACTCAGTTGGTAAAACGGACGTTTACTTTCTTGTGCCATAATTTGCGCCAAGGTAGTTTTTCCAGTTCCAGGTGGTCCCCATAAAATCAAACTCGGAATTAATCCTTTGGTAATTTGTTGTGTTAACGAACCCTCAGGTCCAACTAAATGCAATTGGCTGATGTAATCCGATAATTGTTGTGGGCGAATGCGTTCGGCTAATGGTTGATTCATGATGTAAAATTACAATTTTATGACAAATGTGCATAGAAATATTTTTGGCTTTATCTTTGAGTTCGATTCAGTATGGAAAAACATCACGATAATCCTTTTCAGTTTACAAAAGCGGTCATTTATTTGCCGTTATTTTTTGTGTTGACTTTATGGTCGGTTTTTTGGTACGAATTGCATTTTCATCATAGTTTGTCGCATTTTGGTGTTTATCCAAGGGAAGTTTTCGGTTTAAAAGGAATTCTTTTTAGCCCTTTTTTGCATGGCGATATTGAACATTTAGCGAATAATTCCATTGCACTATTGGTCTTGTTGCCTATTTTGAGATATTTTTACAAAGAACAATCGTTTGTGGTTTTATTTTTAGGAATTCTCTTCTCAGGATTAGGAACGTGGTTATTGGGAAGACCAAGTTATCATATCGGTGCCAGCGGATTAATTTATGCTTTGGTGAGTTTTATCTTCTTCAAAGGTATTTTTACCAAATATTACCGATTAGTAGCTTTATCATTCACCATCGTAATTTTGTATGGCGGAAGCGTTTGGTATATGTTCCCAAATGTAAAAGAAGGTGTTTCGTGGGAAGGACATTTAGCCGGATTTCTCGTTGGATTGGCTTTAGCATTGGTTTTGAAAACGCCACAATTTGGAAAAACAATTTTCTACGAATGGCAAAAACCTGATTTCAATCCAGAACTCGACCCCTTTATGAAAAACTTCGACGAAAAAGGAAATTTCAATCCGCCACCAAAACCAGAAGAAGTGATTAAAGAATACTTTAATTCTTCAATGAAAGTGGTGTATGAGTTTTTGGGAGGGAAGAAGTGAATTAATATACAAGATTTAATTCGTTTACTTCTTTGTTAATTATATCCCATTTGCTTGGTTCGTAATTTTCTTTTCTAGGTTTGAATGTGTAAAACCAATCTGTGAAATAATGAATTTCTACTTCTCTTTTGTCGTATCCTGCAAATCCAATATCAAGCATTTGAAACTCGACTTTTAAATTTTTATTTTCTTTATTTTGATACAAAATTGTTTGAGTTTTCCATGTTGAAATTGAAAAGATAAAATTCAATATTCCGATTTTTAGTATCATAAGAATACTTGCTATAGGAATTAAAGAAAATAATACTTTTGAACTTTTGGAATACGATGAGGTGTGAAGTAATAAAAAAGAAAACAAGCTTGAAATTAAAAAACCAAAATATATGAGCGATTTGAATTTTTCATGCTTAATTAATAAAACTTCAAAATAATCTAAGAAGAAAAAGGCAAAACAAAAAAGTAATATTCCCCAAAGAAAATTAAAAAATTTGTTTGCTACTCCCATTCAACTATTATTAATTTTGAACACTGAACACTGAACACTGAACACTGAACACTGAACACTGATTATATTCTCTGTCTCAAAGCTTCATACAAAAAAGCACCACAAGCCACTGAAACATTTAATGATTCGATTGTGCCAAACATAGGTAATTTTGCTTTTTCATCTACAATTTTTAGTACAGAAGGGTTCACACCTCTATCTTCGCTACCCATAATAATGGCAACGCCTTCGTTGAAGTTGATATCGTAAATGTGTTGGTCAGTTTTTTCAGTTGCAGCAACAGTTTTAATTCCAGAACCTTGTAAATAGAAAATAGCATCTTTAATATGGTCTACTTTACAAATAGGTACATTAAAAACTGCTCCAGCAGAAGTTTTAACCGTATCACCATTAACAGGAGCCGAACCTTGTTTTTGGATAATGATTCCGTCAACACCCGTGCATTCTGCTGTTCTGATGATAGCACCAAAGTTACGTGCATCAGACAATTGGTCTAAAATTAGGAATAAAGGTTTTTTACCACTTTCGATAACACCTTCTACTAAAGTTTCTAATGAAACAAAAGAAATAGGAGCAATGGTTGCCACCGCACCTTGGTGATTATTTGGAGTTAATCGGTTTAGTTTTTCAACAGGAACGTATGAAAAGTTGATGTTGTTTCTTTTCATTGTTTTCATCAAATCTTGCATCAAGTCACCCTGCGCATCTTTTTGAACGAATACTTTATCAATTTCCTTTTTAGCGTTAATTGCTTCAATTATTGCTCTAATCCCGAATATTTGGTTGTCTTTTTCCATGGTGCAAAGATAGGATTTTAGTTTGAATTTTAATTATTATGTTTTAATCACAGATTCGTGGATTTTTCATTGTTATTTTAATTTTTTTTACAATCTGCGAATCTGCGGTCGAATTACATCTTAAAAATTCGTTTTAAAACTAATATGCACAATCGAATTGGAAAGTTTTATCGCTTGGTCGCTTGTGCTTCCGTTGGCGTAAACTAAATTTAATAATCCGTTTTTGGTAAACAATCCAAATCCAAATCCTAAACCTAATAATTGATCTTTTGTATTGGAAGTTTTATCTTGAAAATAACCAAAATCGGTAATCGAATGTAGATATAAATTAGAAGCAACTAAATAACGATATTCGGCAATAATTCCAGTGTAAGCATTCGCTTGTAAGCTATTTTCATTAAAACCTCTAATCGAATTAATACCACCAAATCGAAACAATTCGTTAATTACATAATCGTCACTCTGTAAATAAAAAGTCTGATTTCTTAAATAAATACTGTTTTTTTGATTCAGATTAAAGTTGTAATTCAAATCCAATTGAGTGAAAAACTGACTTGTTTTTTTGGATGTAATGGTTCGATTACCTGTTCCTGCTTTTATGAAGACTTTTGCTTTTTCTGGGAAGATGAAATTTTCGTTGTCAAAATCGGTATATTCAAAACTCGATGTTAAAAAAGTATTCGTAAAATCATTCAAACTAAATGAATTTGTATTTTGAATATCAACCGAAGTAGTTTTTTGATACCCAATATAAGCTTTGGTGTTGTACGAAAAATAGTAGCCCAAATTTAAATCGGTAATCGTGTTTTGAAATGTAGAATCTTGTTTAAAAATTCTCAAATTTGCTTTAATTCCAACCGGAGTTTTAAAAATATAAGGTAATTCGGTTCCAATATTAAACGAAGTTTGCCTGTTGCCATCGTTTTTCCAATACAAATTAAATTTTTCGCCCGAATTCAAAATGTTTTGTAATTGCAAATCTAAATATCCGTTAAAGGTCAATTTGCTTTGGTCATCGTTTGAAAACCCTATAAAACCATCAAATTTATTAGGTTTCGATTTTTCTAAATACACAAAAATTTTAGTGGAATCGGTTGTAAATAAAATTTCAGGATATTTCAGCTGACTCACAAATTGCAATTTATCAAACTCATCATTAATCTGCTTTAAATTATCCTGATTAAAAGTCGCTTTTTTGGCTTTTTTCGTAATTGCTTTTTTAATTCCTGCAGGGAATTTATCGTAACCTACGATTACAATATCAGTAATATTTCTTTTCGAATTGAGTTTCACTTGCAATTCAGAAAATAAATTGTTGTCAACTTTTCGCTGATTAGTCAATTGCAAATTCGCTAGAGAATATCCTTTCTTTTCTAACAAAGCAATTTTACTTTTCATAAAATTCTCAACTTCATTTGTAGCGATAATCAAAGAATCATTTTCTAATTGTAAAAGCGATTTTTCTTCAGCAGAAAGTTTACCTATATATATGGTGTTGTTTTTTATCGAATTCCCTAAACTGTATCTAAAAACAAAACTACTGTCATTTACCTTTTTTTGTTCCAACAGCAACCAGTCAAAAAAACCTTGATTTATCAATTTGTTTTCAAAACGTTTTTGCTCTTCTAAAATCAAGGCAACGGAAGCGTGTTTGGATTCATATTGCAAACTATCAATGGTTTTGTTTTCAGCTTCAGAAGTTCCTTCCATCTTTAAATAGAAATTTTGTCCCAATGAAAATTGGAAGCAAAAAAACAGAATAAAACCCAAGAGTAATTTCATAGCAGTAAAGAAACGAAAAAAAGTAAAATAAATTTTATATCTATTTTGTCATTCTGTGCTTGTTTAAGAATCTAAAGAAACAATTCATGTGATTTTTTGTCTTTCTTTTTTGTAACTCAATACCAATCAAAACACTACAAAAATCAAATCACATTGAAAATTAATAAATTATGATTTGGAAAGTAAAAAATAATTCCTACATTTGCAACCCCGTAAAAAGCGGGAATTTTAAACAGTAAAAATTTTTAGTATTTAATTATGCCAACAATTCAACAATTAGTAAGAACAGGGAGAACCCAAATAACTAAGAAGAGTAAATCGGCTGCTTTAGATTCTTGTCCTCAAAGAAGAGGTGTGTGTACTCGTGTTTACACAACAACTCCTAAAAAACCAAACTCAGCAATGAGAAAGGTAGCTAGGGTTCGTTTAACAAACGGTAACGAGGTGAATGCATACATTCCTGGAGAAGGTCACAATCTACAAGAGCACTCGATAGTATTAGTTAGAGGTGGAAGAGTAAAAGATTTACCAGGTGTACGTTACCACATCGTACGTGGAGCATTAGATACTGCGGGTGTTGCAGGAAGAACACAACGTAGATCTAAGTATGGAGCAAAACGTCCAAAACCAGGACAAGCACCTGCACCAACTGGAAAGAAAAAGTAATTTAAAATCTTTTAAAGAAAAGACATGAGAAAAAGAGCGGCCAAAAAAAGACCACTTTTACCAGATCCAAAATTTAACGATCAGTTAGTAACACGTTTTGTAAACAACTTAATGTGGGATGGTAAAAAATCAACAGCTTTTAAAGTTTTCTATGATGCATTAGAAATCGTTGAAACTAAAAAGCAAGATGCAGAAAAATCTGCTTTAGAGATTTGGAAAGATGCATTGACAAATGTTATGCCTCACGTAGAAGTTCGTTCACGTAGAGTGGGTGGAGCTACATTCCAAATTCCAATGCAAATTCGTCCAGATAGAAAGATTTCTTACGCTATCAAATGGATGATTCTTTATGCAAGAAGAAGAAACGAAAAATCAATGGCAGGAAAATTAGCTTCTGAAATTTTAGCTGCGGCTAAAGAAGAAGGTGCTGCTGTTAAGAAAAGAATGGATACTCACAAAATGGCAGATGCTAATAAAGCATTCTCTCACTTTAGATTTTAATTCGTACAGAAATGGCTAGAGATTTAAAATATACAAGAAATATTGGAATTGCTGCTCACATTGATGCTGGTAAAACAACAACAACTGAGCGTATCTTATTCTATACAGGAAAATCACACAAAATTGGTGAAGTACACGATGGTGCTGCAACAATGGACTGGATGGCGCAAGAGCAAGAAAGAGGTATTACAATTACTTCAGCTGCTACAACTTGTGAATGGAATTTCCCAACAGAGCAAGGAAAAGTATTGCCAGAATCAAAATCGTACCACTTTAATATTATCGATACACCGGGACACGTTGACTTTACAGTTGAGGTAAACCGTTCGTTACGTGTATTAGATGGTTTAGTATTTTTATTTAGTGCAGTTGATGGTGTTGAGCCTCAATCTGAAACTAACTGGAGATTAGCTGATCAATATAGAGTTCCTCGTATGGGATTCGTAAACAAAATGGACCGTCAAGGTTCTAACTTCTTAGCAGTTTGCCAACAAGTAAGAGAGATGTTAAAATCTAATGCTGTTGCAATTACTTTACCAATTGGTGAAGAAAATGACTTCAAAGGAGTTGTTGACTTAGTAAAAAACCAAGCTATTATTTGGCATGACGAAACTCAAGGGGCAACTTTTGATATCGTGCCTATTCCAGCTGATATGGTTGACGAAGTAAAAGAGTATCGTTCAATTTTAATTGAAGAGATTGCTACTTACGACGAAAACTTGTTGGAGAAATACATGGAAGATGAAAACTCTATTACTGAGGAAGAAATCAATACAGCTTTAAGAGCTGCTACAATTGATATGGCTATCATTCCTATGATTGCTGGTTCTTCTTTCAAAAATAAAGGTGTTCAGTTCATGTTAGATGCAGTATGTAAATACTTGCCATCTCCATTAGATAAAGAAGGTATCGAAGGAATTCACCCTGATGATGCTGATTTATTAGAAGAAGATCAAAAGAAAATTTTACGTCGTCCTGACACTAAAGAGCCGTTCGCAGCTTTAGCATTTAAAATTGCTACTGACCCTTATGTTGGTCGTTTAGCTTTCTTCCGTGCTTACTCAGGTCGTTTAGATGCTGGTTCTTATATCTTGAACACTCGTTCTGGAAACAAAGAGCGTATATCTCGTATTTACCAAATGCACGCTAACAAACAAAATCCAATCGAATATATTGAGGCTGGAGATATTGGAGCTGCTGTAGGATTTAAAGATATCAAGACTGGAGATACAATGTGTGATGAAAAACACCCAATTATTCTTGAGTCAATGAAATTCCCTGATCCTGTAATTGGTATCGCAATTGAGCCAAAAACAAAAGCTGACGTAGACAAAATGGGTATGGCTTTAGCTAAATTAGCTGAGGAAGATCCAACGTTTACAGTTAGAACTGATGAGGCTTCAGGTCAAACGATTATTTCAGGTATGGGTGAGTTACACTTAGACATCCTTGTAGATCGTATGAAACGTGAGTTTAAAGTTGAGGTAAACCAAGGTGAGCCACAAGTAGAATATAAAGAAGCGTTCACAAAAGCAGCACAACACAGAGAAACTTACAAAAAGCAATCTGGTGGTCGTGGTAAATTTGGTGATATCGTATTCCGTTTAGAACCTGCTGATTTAGTAGACGGTAAAGCTCCTATGGGATTACAGTTTGTTAATGAAGTTAAAGGTGGTAACGTACCAAAAGAATATATTCCAGCTGTTGAAAAAGGTTTCAGAGAAGCTATGAAAGCAGGTCCTTTAGCAGGATATGCAGTAGATAGTTTAAAAGTAACTTTATTAGACGGATCTTTTCACCCTGTGGATTCTGATGCTCTTTCTTTTGAATTAGCAGCTAAAATGGGATATAAAGAAGTTGGTCGTGCTGCTGGTGCAGTTATTCTTGAGCCAATCATGAAAATCGAAGTTATTACTCCAGAAGAAAACATGGGTGATATCGTAGGTGACTTGAACCGTCGTAGAGGTCAAGTAAATGATATGGGTGACAGAAATGGTGCTAAAACTATCAAAGCAGATGTGCCTTTATCAGAAATGTTTGGTTATGTAACAACATTAAGAACATTATCATCAGGTAGAGCTACATCAACAATGGAGTTTTCACATTATGCAGAAACACCTTCTAATATTTCAGAAGCTGTAATCAAAAAAGCAAAAGGTAACGCTTAATTTTTAAGAAAATGAGTCAAAAAATCAGAATAAAATTAAAATCTTACGATCATATGTTGGTTGATAAATCAGCAGAGAAGATTGTAAAAACTGTAAAAAGTACAGGTGCAGTAGTAACGGGTCCAATTCCATTACCAACTCACAAAAAGATTTTTACTGTATTACGTTCTCCACACGTTAACAAAAAATCAAGAGAGCAGTTCGAATTAAGTTCATACAAGAGACTATTAGATATCTATAGTTCTTCTTCAAAAACTATCGATGCTTTAATGAAATTAGAATTACCTAGTGGTGTTGAAGTAGAAATCAAAGTATAATTGATTTAGATTGCAATCGCAATAACCATAAAAAAACCGTCAATGTTAATAGCATTACGGTTTTTTTCTTACCATATTTAGTGAGTGAAATTGCCTTTTTTGAAGGAAATTTCACTTAACTATTTATTTTTGCGATAATTAAAAAATAATTTATATATTTGCACCCTCAAAATGAGTAGTGTGCAAATACTATTTATTGTATAAATAAGAGTTTAATTAATTAATTAGTTTAATATGTCTGGGTTAATCGGAAGAAAAATTGGCATGACTAGCATCTTTGATGAGAACGGGAAAAATATTCCTTGTACTGTAATCGAGTGTGGTCCATGCGTTGTTACCCAAGTCAGAACCAATGAAGTAGACGGATATTCTGCTATTCAGTTAGGTTTCGATGACAAAGCTGAAAAACGTTCTATTAAAGCTGAGTTAGGTCACTTTAAGAAAGCGGGAACAGCTGCAAAGAAAAAAGTCGTTGAATTCAAAGGTTTTGAACAGGAGTACAAATTAGGCGATGTAATCGCCGTTGACTTATTCGCTGAAGGTGAATTTGTTGATGTATTAGGAGTTTCTAAAGGAAAAGGATTCCAAGGGGTTGTTAAACGTCATGGTTTTGGCGGTGTTGGACAAGCGACACACGGTCAACACAACCGTTTAAGAGCACCGGGATCTGTAGGAGCGTCATCTTATCCATCTAGAGTATTCAAAGGAATGCGTATGGCTGGAAGAATGGGAGGAGATAATGTAACAGTACAAAACCTTAGAGTTTTAAAAGTGGTAGGTGAGAAAAATCTTTTAGTAATAAAAGGTTGTGTTCCAGGTCACAAAAACTCTTATGTAATCATTCAGAAGTAATGGAAGTAAAAGTTTTAGATATCAACGGAAAAGAAACTGGAAGAAAAGTTCAACTTTCTGATTCAGTTTTCGCAATCGAGCCAAACAAACATGCTGTATATTTAGATGTAAAGCAATATTTGGCTAATCAAAGACAAGGAAACCACAAAGCTAAAGAAAGAGCTGAAGTTGCAGGAAGTACTCGTAAAATTAAAAAACAAAAAGGAACTGGTACTGCTCGTGCAGGATCTGCAAAAAATCCTTTGTTTAAAGGTGGAGGTACAGTTTTTGGACCAAGACCAAGAAGCTACTCATTCAAATTGAACAAAAACTTAAAAAGATTAGCTCGTAAATCAGCTTTATCTTTAAAAGTAAATGAGTCAAATTTAGTAGTAGTTGAAGATTTTACATTTGACACACCAAGCACTAAAAATTTCATTAACGTATTGAAGTCTTTAGGGTTAGATAATAAAAAATCTTTATTTGTGTTGGGCGATTCAAATAAAAATGTATATTTGTCGTCACGCAATTTAAAAGCGTCTAGCGTTGTAACTACTTCAGAATTAAGTACTTATGCAATTTTAAATGCAAAAAGTTTAGTTCTTTTAGAAGGTGCTGTAGACGGAATTGAAGCTAATTTAAGTAAATAATAAGATTATGAGTATCATAATTAAGCCTATTATAACTGAGAAAATAACTAAAGATGGTGAAATTTTTAACCGTTTTGGTTTTGTAGTTGCAAAAACTGCTAACAAAATTCAGATCAAAAATGCTATTGAAGCAGCTTTTGGTGTAAATGTAGTTGCAGTTAATACAATGAACTATAGAGCTGATAGAAGTGTTAAATATACTAAAAGTGGTTTAATCAGTGGGAAAACAAATGCTTACAAAAAAGCAATTGTACAAGTTCAAGAGGGAGAAACAATAGATTTTTATACTAATATCTAATAGAAAATGTCAGTTAGAAAATTAAAACCTATTACCCCGGGTCAGCGATTTAGAGTTGTTAATAGCTTTGACACTATTACAACTGATAAGCCGGAGCGTTCATTGATCGCACCGAAAAAAAACTCTGGAGGTAGAAATAGTCAAGGAAAAATGACCATGCGTTACACAGGCGGTGGTCACAAACAAAAGTATCGTATTATCGATTTTAAAAGAACTAAAGTTGGAATTCCGGCTACAGTTAAAACTATCGAGTATGATCCAAATCGTTCAGCTTTTATTTCATTATTATTTTATGCTGATGGAGCTAAAACTTACATCATTGCACAAAATGGATTACAAGTTGGACAAACTGTAGTTTCAGGTCCAGATGCATCTCCAGAAATTGGAAATGCAATGCCTTTAAGTAAAATTCCTCTAGGAACTGTTATTTCGTGTATCGAATTAAGACCAGGTCAAGGAGCTGTAATCGCTCGTTCTGCAGGAACTTTCGCTCAGTTGATGGCAAGAGATGGAAAATATGCAACAATTAAAATGCCTTCAGGAGAAACAAGATTAATCTTGTTAACTTGTTCAGCTACTATTGGAGCAGTTTCTAACTCTGATCACCAATTAATCGTATCAGGTAAAGCTGGTAGATCAAGATGGTTAGGTAGAAGACCAAGAACAAGACCAGTAGCAATGAACCCAGTTGATCACCCTATGGGAGGTGGTGAAGGGCGTTCATCTGGAGGTCATCCGCGTTCAAGAAAAGGTTTACCTGCTAAAGGTTATAGAACTCGTTCTAAAGTTAACCCGAGTAATAAGTATATTGTAGAACGTAGAAAGAAATAATTAGATAGACATGGCACGTTCATTAAAAAAAGGACCATTTGTTCACTTTAAATTAGAGAAGAAAGTTCAAGAAAATATCGCAGGTGGTAATAAAGGTGTTGTTAAGACTTGGTCTAGAGCATCTATGATTACTCCAGATTTCGTTGGACAGACTATCGCAGTTCACAATGGTCGTCAGTTTGTACCAGTTTACGTTACAGAAAACATGGTAGGACACAAATTAGGAGAGTTTTCACCAACAAGATCTTTTAGAGGTCATGCTGGGGCTAAAAATAAAGGTAAAAAATAAGAAGCAATGGGAGTTCGTAAAAGAGAAGTTGCGGATGCAAGAAAAGAGGCTAATAAGTCTATTGCATTTGCTAAATTAAATAACTGTCCAACTTCACCTAGAAAAATGCGTTTAGTTGCAGATTTAGTAAGAGGTCAGAAAGTTGAACTAGCTCTTAATATTTTAAGATTTAGTCAAAAAGAAGCTTCAAGAAAATTAGAGAAATTGTTGTTATCTGCCATAAATAATTATGTACAGAAAAACGAAGATGCTAATTTAGAAGAAGCAGGCTTATTTGTAAAAACGATTACAGTTGATGGCGGAATGATGTTAAAAAGACTTCGTCCAGCACCACAAGGTCGTGCACACAGAATTAGAAAACGTTCTAACCACGTAACAATCGTGTTAGGATCAAATAATAACACACAAAGCAATTAATAAACAGTATGGGACAAAAGACAAATCCAATAGGAAATAGACTTGGTATCATCAGAGGATGGGACTCAAACTGGTATGGTGGAAATGATTACGGTGATAAAATCGCTGAAGATTATAAAATCAGAAAGTATATCCATGCTCGTTTATCTAAAGCAAGTGTATCAAAAATAATTATCGAGAGAACTTTAAAACTTGTAACCGTTACTATCACTACTGCTAGACCTGGTATCATTATCGGAAAAGGTGGACAAGAGGTAGACAAGTTAAAAGAAGAACTTAAGAAAATTACTGACAAAGAAGTTCAAATCAACATCTTTGAAATTAAAAGACCTGAACTTGATGCTTATTTAGTAGCTACAAGTATCGCTCGTCAAATTGAAAGTAGAATTTCTTACAGACGTGCAATTAAAATGGCTATTGCTGCTGCAATGCGTATGAACGCAGAAGGTATCAAAGTACAAATTTCTGGTCGTTTGAATGGAGCTGAAATGGCACGTTCAGAAAACTTCAAAGAAGGTAGAATTCCTTTATCAACTTTCAGAGCTGATATTGATTATTCATTAGGTGAAGCACATACTACTTATGGTAGAATGGGTATCAAAGTATGGATAATGAAAGGTGAGGTTTATGGAAAAAGAGATCTTTCTCCGTTAGTAGGAATGGACAAACAAAAGTCTAAACCTTCAGGATCTTCTGCTCCAAAAAGAGATGGAAATAAGCCAAACGCACGCAAAAGAAAGTAATTATTTAAACTAAAGAAAAATGTTACAGCCTAAAAGAACAAAATACCGTAAGGTACAGAAAGGTAGAATGAAAGGCGTTTCTCAAAGAGGACACGAGCTTTCAAATGGAATGTTTGGTATCAAATCTTTAGATTCTTCATTTATTACTTCTCGTCAAATTGAAGCAGCTCGTATTGCAGCAACACGTTTCATGAAAAGAGAAGGTCAATTATGGATCAAAATATTTCCAGATAAACCTATTACAAAGAAACCATTAGAAGTACGTATGGGTAAAGGTAAAGGTGCAGTTGAGTATTGGGCTGCAGTTGTTAAACCTGGTAAAATTATGTTTGAAGTTGGAGGAGTTCCTCTATCAGTTGCAAAAGAAGCTTTACGCTTAGCAGCTCAAAAACTTCCTGTTAAAACTAAGTTTATCGTTGCTAGAGATTTCGAAGCATAATCAAAATTTATTATGAAACAATCAGAAATTAAAAATCTATCTGCAGCTGAGTTACAAGAACAACTTAGTCAGTTAAAGAAAACGTATACCGACCTAAAAAATGCTCATGCAATTTCGCCAATCCAAAATCCTCTTCAATTAAGAGGTTTAAGAAGATCAGTTGCGAGATTACATACAGAGTTAACTAAAAGAGAGTTACAATAATTGTAGACTAGCTGAAAGATGGAAAAAAGAAATTTAAGAAAAGAGAGAATAGGTGTGGTGACTTCAAACAAAATGGAGAAATCTATTGTTGTGTCACAAACTACAAAAGTGAAACACCCATTATACGGTAAGTTCGTGTTAAAAACTAAAAAATACGTTGCACACGACGAAACAAACGATTGTAACATTGGAGATACAGTAAAGATCATGGAAACAAGACCTTTATCTAAATCAAAATGTTGGAGATTAGTTGAAATCATTGAAAGAGCTAAGTAATTATGGTACAACAAGAGTCAAGATTAAAAGTAGCAGATAATACGGGAGCTAAAGAAGTTTTAACTATCCGTGTTTTAGGAGGAACGAAACGTCGTTATGCCTCTGTTGGTGACAAAATTGTAGTTTCAATTAAAGATGCAACTCCAAACGGAAACGTTAAAAAAGGAGCGGTATCAACTGCAGTGGTTGTACGTACCAAAAAAGAAGTGAGAAGAGCTGATGGATCTTACATCCGTTTTGACGATAACGCATGTGTATTGTTAAACGCTGCAGGAGAAATGAGAGGAACTCGTGTTTTTGGTCCAGTTGCCAGAGAACTTCGTGAAAAACAATTCATGAAAATTGTATCATTAGCACCAGAAGTGCTTTAATTCTTATACAAATGATAAAGCTAAAAATAAAATCAGGAGATATCGTAAGAGTTATTGCTGGAGACCACAAAGGTTCTGAAGGTAAAATTGTACGTGTTCTTCGTGAGAAAAACAAAGCGATTGTTGAAGGAGTTAACATGGTTTCGAAACATACAAAACCAAGTGCAAAAAACCCTCAAGGAGGAATCGTTAAGAAAGAAGCTCCTATCCATGTGTCTAACTTGTCTTTAATTGACCCAAAGTCAAAAGAAGCAACTAAAGTTGGTTTCAAACAAGAAGGAGACAAGAAAGTGAGATTTTCAAAAAAATCTAATCAAGTACTATAGTTATGGCATATATTCCTAGACTAAAAGAAGAATATAAGAGCAGAGTAATTGCTGCTCTTACAGAAGAATTCGGTTACAAAAACGTAATGCAAGTTCCAAAACTTGAAAAAATCGTTGTAAGCCGTGGAGTTGGTGCAGCAGTATCTGACAAAAAGTTAGTAGACTACGCTGTTGAAGAAATGACAAAAATTACTGGGCAAAAAGCAGTTGCTACTATCTCTAAAAAAGACGTTGCGTCTTTCAAATTGAGAAAAGGTATGCCAATTGGTGCTAAAGTAACTTTACGTGGAGAAAGAATGTATGAATTCTTAGATAGATTGATTACTTCATCTTTACCACGTGTTAGAGATTTCAGCGGAATTAAATCTACTGGATTTGACGGAAGAGGAAATTATAACTTAGGTGTACTTGAGCAAATCATTTTCCCAGAAATTGATATTGATAAAGTAAACAAAATCTCAGGATTTGACATTACCTTCGTAACTTCTGCAGAAACAGACAAAGAAGCAAAAGCATTATTAGCGGAATTAGGATTACCTTTTAAAAAGAATTAAGATATGGCTAAAGAATCAATGAAAGCCCGTGAGGTAAAGAGACAAGCAGTTGTTGACAAATATGCAGAGAAAAGAAAAGCGCTTAAAGCTGCTGGAGATTTTGAAGCATTACAAAAATTACCAAAAAATGCATCACCAGTACGTTTACACAATCGTTGTAAATTGACAGGTAGACCAAGAGGGTATATGCGTCAATTCGGTCTTTCTCGTGTTACATTCCGTGAAATGGCTAACCAAGGATTAATTCCAGGTGTTAAAAAAGCATCTTGGTAATTTAAAAAAAAGTTATTACTTTTGCAATCCAAAAAATAATTTAACTGGTTAAAGGTTCAATCCGCTGAGGGCGGATTGAAAACCATAACCGCAAATATATACATATGTATACAGATCCAATTGCCGATTATCTTACGAGAGTTAGAAATGCAGTGAGAGCTAACCACAAAGTGGTTGAAATTCCAGCTTCTAACATGAAAAAAGAAATCACAAAGATTTTATTCGATCAAGGATATATCTTAAGTTATAAATTTGATGATAGTTCTGTTCAAGGAACAATCAAAATTGCACTTAAATATGATAAAGACACAAAAGAGTCTGTTATCAAAGATATCCAAAGAATTAGTAAACCAGGTTTACGTAAATATGCTGGTTCATCAGACTTACCTAGAATCTTAAATGGTTTAGGTATTGCTATTGTTTCTACATCAAAAGGATTGATGACAGGAAAACAAGCTAAGCAATTAAATGTTGGTGGCGAAGTTGTTTGTTACGTATATTAATTATAAAGACGAGACAATGTCAAGAATAGGTAAAAATCCAATTGCAATTCCAGCAGGAGTAACTGTAGAAGTTAAAGAAGCTGTAGTTACAGTAAAAGGAAAATTAGGCGAGCTTACTCAAGAATTTTCTGATGTAACCGTTAAAATCGAAGATAACCAAGTTATCGTTGAGCGTTCATCAGATCATAAAGATGAGAGAGCGAAACACGGACTTTATCGTTCATTAATCAACAATATGATTGTTGGTGTTTCTGAAGGCTTTACAAAAGAATTAGAACTAGTTGGAGTAGGTTATAGAGCATCTAATCAAGGTCAAAAACTTGATTTAGCTTTAGGATTCTCTCATAACATTGTTTTAGATGTTGTAAGTGAAGTTACTGTTGAAACAGTATCAGAAAAAGGTAAAAATCCGATAGTGAAATTATCATCATTCGACAAACAATTATTAGGTCAAGTAGCTGCGAAGATCAGAGGTTTCCGCAAACCTGAGCCATATAAAGGAAAAGGAGTTAAGTTTGTAGGAGAAGAACTAAGAAGAAAAGCAGGTAAATCAGCTTAAAAATTAAGACTATGTCATTAACGAAATCTGAAAGAAGACAAAGAATTAAGTTCAGAATCAGAAAGATTGTAAGCGGAACTGCTGCTCAACCAAGACTTTCTGTATTCAGAAGTAATAAAGAAATCTATGCGCAAATCATAGACGACGTAAACGGTACAACTTTAGTTGCTGCTTCATCGAGAGATAAAGAAGTTGCTCAAGGAACTGCTGTTGAAACTGCAAAAGCAGTTGGTAAATTAGTTGCTGAAAAAGCACTTAAAGCAGGTATTTCAACAATCTCTTTTGATAGAGGTGGGTATTTATACCATGGACGTGTGAAATCATTAGCTGAAGGAGCTAGAGAAGCTGGACTTAAATTCTAAGAAATTATGTATCATAATTATAAAAACGTAGAGATTGTAAAACCAGGAGGTCTTGAATTAAAAGACCGTTTGGTGAGTGTAAATCGTGTTACTAAAGTTACTAAAGGAGGTAGAGCATTTGGTTTCTCTGCTATCGTAGTAGTTGGTGATGAAAACGGTGTGGTTGGTCATGGATTAGGAAAATCTAAAGATGTTTCTGAAGCAATCGCTAAAGCGGTCGAAGATGCTAAGAAAAACTTAGTTAGAATTCCTTTACAGGGACAATCTGTTCCTCATGAGCAAAAAGGTAAATTTGGTGGTGCTAGAGTATTTTTAATGCCTGCTTCACACGGTACTGGAGTTATTGCTGGTGGTGCTGTTCGTGCGGTATTAGAATCTGTAGGTGTTCACGATGTATTATCTAAATCACAAGGTTCTTCAAACCCTCATAACGTAGTTAAAGCAACTTTTGATGCTTTATTACAAATGAGAAGCGCTTTAACGGTAGCTAAACAAAGAGGAGTATCTTTAGAAAAAGTATTCAAAGGTTAATCAACAGGAAATCATGGCAAAATTAAAAGTAAAACAAGTAAGAAGTAAAATCAATTGTCCTCTTGATCAAAAGAGAACTTTGGAAGCTTTAGGTCTTCGTAAAATGGGACAAGTTGTTGAGCATGATGCAAATCCTGCTATCCTTGGAATGGTAAATAAAGTTAAACACTTAGTTTCTGTAGAAGAAACTAAATAACACTATACAGTTATGAATTTAAGTAACTTACAACCAGCTGAAGGTTCTACGCACAATCAAAATAAAAGAGTAGGTAGAGGAGAAGGTTCTGGAAAAGGTGGTACCGCTGCACGTGGACACAAAGGAGCAAAATCTCGTTCTGGTTATTCTAAGAAAATTGGTTTTGAAGGTGGTCAAATGCCACTTCAAAGACGTGTACCTAAGTTTGGTTTCAAGAACATTAATAGAGTAGAATATCAAGGTATCAATCTTGATTCGTTACAATTATTAGTAGATAACGGTGTAGTTACCGATACAGTAGACTTTACTGTATTTGTAGATACTCGTTTAGCTACAAAAAATAGCTTAGTAAAGATTTTAGGAAGAGGTGAGCTAAAAACAAAACTTAAAGTTAGTGCTCACAAATTTACTGCATCTGCTAAAGCGGCTATAGAGGCTGCTGGTGGAGAAGCTGTAACTTTATAATCTTTTAGTAAAATGAAGAAATTTATAGATTCATTCATCAACGTTTGGAAAATCGAAGAGTTAAAAAATAGAATTTTATTAACTCTTGGATTATTATTAGTGTACCGTTTCGGTGCTCAAGTAACCCTTCCAGGGATTGATGCTACTAAATTGACAAATCTTACAAACCAAACTGATGAAGGTATTGGATGGTTAATTAATGTATTTACAGGAGGCGCGTTTTCGCAGGCTTCTGTATTTGCATTAGGTATCATGCCTTACATATCAGCTTCTATCGTAGTTCAATTAATGGGAATTGCGGTGCCATATTTACAAAAACTGCAAAAAGACGGTGAAAGTGGTAGAAAGAAAATTAACCAAATTACAAGATGGTTAACAATCTTAATTACCTTAGTTCAAGGTCCAGGTTATATCTATAACTTATATAAAACATTACCAAGTGATGCGTTTATGTTAGGAGCTGGTTCTTTTCCATTCTTATTTTCTTCTGTTCTAATTTTAGTTACAGGGACTATTTTTGCAATGTGGTTAGGAGAGAAAATCACTGATAAAGGTATCGGTAACGGTATTTCATTATTGATTATGGTTGGTATTATTGCTAGAATGCCTCAAGCATTTATTCAAGAATTTTCTTCAAGAACAGCACAGGCAAATGGTGGTGTTATGATGATTGTAATTGAATTAATCTTATGGTTCTTAGTAATTATAGCATGTATTTTATTAGTAATGGCTGTAAGAAAAATTCCAGTACAATACGCAAGACGTACAGTTTCTGGAGATTTTGAACAAGACATGAATGGTGCAAACAGACAGTTTATACCATTGAAGTTAAATGCATCAGGTGTAATGCCGATCATTTTTGCTCAAGCGATTATGTTTATTCCAGCTGCAGTTTCAGGTTTATCTAAATCTGATAGCGCAGTATCATTAGCATCAATGTTTAATGATCCATTTGGATTAGTATATAATATAGTTTTTGCTTTGTTAATCGTAATTTTTACGTACTTTTACACCGCAATTACTGTACCAACTAATAAAATGGCCGATGATTTAAAAAGAAGTGGTGGTTTTATTCCAGGTGTTAAGCCAGGAGTTGAAACAGGAGATTACCTAGATAAAATAATGTCATTAATAACTTTCCCAGGTTCGTTATTTCTTGCTTTAATTGCTGTGTTCCCAGCTATAGCAGTAAGTTTACTTGGTGTTCAAGGTGCATGGGGTTATTTTTATGGTGGTACTTCTTTGTTAATCATGGTTGGAGTTGCAATAGATACTATTCAACAAATAAATTCTTATTTATTGAATAAACACTATGATGGTTTGATGAAAAGTGGTAAAAATAGAAAAGCGGTAGCTTAATTTTTATGGCAAAACAATCAGCAATAGAACAAGACGGAACAATTATAGAAGCATTATCAAATGCTATGTTTCGTGTGGAGTTAGAGAACGGACACGTTGTAATTGCTCATATTTCTGGAAAAATGCGTATGCATTACATTAAATTGTTACCAGGAGACAAGGTAAAACTTGAAATGAGCCCTTATGATTTGTCTAAAGCAAGAATTACTTATAGATACTAAAGCTATTAAAATGAAAGTAAGAGCATCAGTTAAAAAGAGAAGTGCCGAGTGCATTATTGTACGTAGAAAAGGAAGATTATACGTTATTAACAAAAAGAATCCTAGATTTAAACAAAGACAAGGATAATTATGGCAAGAATTGCAGGGGTAGATATACCTAAACAAAAAAGAGGAATCATTGCTTTAACATACATATTTGGTATAGGTAGAAGCAGAGCTAAAGATATATTAGCTAAAGCTCAAGTGAGCGAAGACAAGAAAGTTCAAGATTGGAATGATGACGAGATCGGAGCAATTCGTGAAGCGGTGTCATACTTTAAAATTGAAGGAGAATTGCGTTCAGAAGTTCAATTAAACATCAAACGTTTAATGGACATCGGATGTCAAAGAGGTATTCGTCACAGAGCTGGACTTCCATTAAGAGGTCAAAGAACTAAAAACAATTCTAGAACTAGAAAAGGTAAGAGAAAAACTGTTGCTAACAAGAAAAAAGCAACTAAATAATAAGTAATAATATGGCTAAAGCAACTGCAAAAAAACGTAAAGTTATCGTTGAATCTTCGGGTGAAGCGCATATTAATGCTACTTTTAACAACATCATCATTTCTTTAACCAATAAGAAAGGTGAAGTAATTTCTTGGTCTTCAGCTGGTAAAATGGGCTTTAGAGGTTCTAAAAAGAATACTCCTTATGCAGCTCAAATGGCAGCAGAAGATTGTAGTAAAGTAGCTCTTGAAGCTGGACTAAAGAAAGTAAAAGTTTATGTGAAAGGACCAGGAAACGGAAGAGAGTCTGCAATCAGATCTATTCACAATTCTGGAGTTGAAGTTACAGAAATTATTGATGTAACTCCAATGCCACATAACGGATGTCGTCCTCCGAAAAGAAGAAGAGTATAATTTAAGTATAACACAGGTAGGTTTAAAATTATCGAAGGATATAGACCTGAATTCATAATTCCTACCTTTTTTAATTTTTTAAAATGGCAAGATATACTGGTCCAAAAACTAAGATTGCTCGTAAATTTGGCGAAGCAATATTCGGAGAAGACAAAGCCTTCGAAAAAAGAAATTACCCTCCAGGGCAACATGGTTTAGCTAAAAAGAGAGGTAAAAAATCTGAATATGCAGTTCAGTTAATGGAAAAGCAAAAAGCGAAGTACACTTACGGAATTCTTGAAAAACAATTCAGAAATTTATTTAAAAAAGCATCTGCTGCTTCTGGAGTAACAGGTGAAATTTTACTTCAATTATGTGAAGCTCGTTTAGATAATGTTGTTTACAGAATGGGTATTGCTCCTTCTCGTAGAGCAGCACGTCAAATCGTTGTTCACAGACACATCACTGTAAACGGTGAATTAGTAAACGTTCCTTCTTATCACTTAAAAGCTGGTGATAAAGTAGCTGTTCGTGAAAAATCTAAATCTCTTGAAGCTATCGACCGTTCTTTATCTAGTGCTTCTCAGGTTTATGAGTGGATTACTTGGAACAATGATACTAAAGAAGGTACTTTCGTTTCTGTACCTCAAAGACTTCAGATTCCAGAAAATATTAAAGAACAACTAATCGTTGAGTTGTATAACAAATAATAATTGACTTTAGTCGAAAGTATGGCAATATTTAATTTTCAAAAGCCCGATAAAGTTATCATGATCGATTCAACCGATTTTGAAGGTAAATTTGAATTTAGACCTTTAGAACCTGGTTACGGATTGACTGTTGGTAATGCACTTAGAAGAGTTTTGCTTTCTTCTCTTGAAGGATACGCAATTACATCAGTAAGAATTGAAGGTGTAGAACATGAGTTCTCTACAATTTCTGGTGTGGTTGAAGATGTTACAGAAATTATCTTAAATCTTAAACAAGTGCGTTTCAAACGTCAAATTGAAGATATTGATAATGAATCTGTTTCTATCTCTCTTTCAGGAAAAGATAAGATTACTGCAGGTGATTTTCAAAAATTCATCTCTGGTTTTCAAGTTTTAAATCCAGATTTAGTTATCTGTAATTTAGATAGCAAAACAACTTTAAACATGGAACTTTCTATCGAAAAGGGTAGAGGTTATGTTCCTGCAGAAGAGAACAAAAAATCAAATGCTCCAATTGGTACTATTTACACAGATTCTATTTACACACCAGTAAAGAATGTGAAATATTCAATTGAGAATTTCCGTGTGGAACAAAAAACGGATTATGAAAAATTAGTTTTTGAAATCATTACAGATGGTTCAATCCATCCTAAAGATGCATTAACTGAGGCAGCTAAAACGTTGATTCACCACTTTATGTTGTTTTCTGATGAAAGAATCACGCTTGAGGCAGATGAAATTGCTCAAACTGAGTCTTACGATGAAGAATCTCTTCACATGAGACAGTTATTAAAAACTAAATTAGTAGATATGGACTTGTCTGTTAGAGCATTAAATTGTTTAAAAGCAGCTGAAGTTGATACGCTTGGTGATTTAGTTTCTTTCAACAAAAACGACTTAATGAAGTTCCGTAATTTTGGTAAAAAATCATTAACTGAATTAGATGAGTTAGTGGCTAATAAAAACCTAACTTTTGGAATGGATCTTACTAAATATAAATTAGATAAAGAGTAATTGCTTCATATTTTGCGCTCCATTTTATGGATTGATGCAAGATGAAGATAAATAAAACACGTCATGAGACACGGAAAAAAATTCAATCATTTAAGTAGACAAAAAGGACATAGAAGAGCTATGTTAGCTAATATGGCTTGTTCTTTAATCGAACATAAGCGTATCAATACAACTGTTGCTAAAGCAAAAGCTTTAAAACAATTTGTTGAGCCGTTAGTAACAAAATCAAAAGAAGATACTACTCACAATCGTCGTACAGTTTTCGCTTATTTAAGAGATAAATATGCTGTTACTGAATTGTTCAGAGAAGTTGCTGCTAAAGTTGGTGACCGTCCAGGAGGATACACTCGTATCATCAAGTTAGGTAATCGTTTAGGAGATAACGCTGACATGGCAATGATTGAATTAGTAGATTTCAACACCTTGTACAACGGTGGTAAAAAAGAAGTTAAGAAAACGACTCGTCGTGGAAAAGCTAAAAAAGCAGAAGGTACTCCTGAAGCTCCAGCAGCTGAAACTTCTGAAAATACTGAAGCTACAGAATAATCATGAAACCATTCATGTAAAAATAATAAGGATAGACTTTTTTAAGTTTATCCTTTTTTTTGGTTTTACGAATCAAACAGTTGAAAAAAACAACTTTTATAACTAAATTTGCAACCACAACAACACAACACAACGCAATGAAATACAACAATCGTTCTAAAGCCGTTTTACTTCTTAAAGACGGTACTATTTTTCACGGAAAATCAATCGGAATTGAAGGTGTAACTTTTGGAGAAGTCGCTTTTAATACGGGAACAACAGGTTATCAAGAAATTTTTACAGACCCTTCTTACTTCGGACAAATCATGGTTACTACCAATGCACACATAGGAAACTATGGTGTAAATGATAAAGAAGTTGAATCTGATTCAGTTAAAATTTCAGGATTGGTTTGTAAAAATTTCAGCTTTAATTATTCGCGAGAAGATGCAACTGAAAGTTTGTTTGACTATTTAAGTAAACAAAATCTTATCGTAATTTCGGATGTAGATACAAGAGCATTGGTAAGTTATATCAGAGATAACGGTGCAATGAATGCAGTTATTTGTACGGACGGAACTCCAATCGAAGAATTAAAAGAAAGATTAGCGCAAGTTCCAGATATGAATGGCTTGGAATTAGCTTCAAAAGTTTCTACAAAAGAACCTTATTTCTTTGGTGAAGAAAAAGCAAAATATAAAATTTCAGCTTTGGATTTAGGAATTAAAACCAATATCCTTAGAAACTTAGCAAAGAGAGATTGTTACATCAAAGTTTTTCCTTACAACGCTTCATTTGAAGATTTGAAAGCATTCAATCCTGACGGTTATTTCTTATCAAATGGTCCTGGTGATCCAGAACCTTTAGAAACAGCTCAAGAAGTAGCAAAACAAATTCTTAATGAAAATAAGCCGTTATTTGGAATCTGTTTAGGTCACCAAATTATTGGTTTAGCTAACGGAATTTCAACTTATAAAATGTTCAACGGTCACCGCGGAATAAATCACCCAGTTAAAAATGTGATTACAGGTAAAGGTGAAATTACATCTCAAAATCATGGTTTTGCTATCGTAAGAGAAGAGTTAGACAAGCATCCAGATTTCGAATTAACACACGAACATTTAAATGATGGAACTGTGGCTGGAATGCGAATGAAATCTAAAAACTGTTTCTCAGTTCAATATCACCCAGAAGCAAGTCCTGGGCCACACGATTCAAGTTATTTATTTGACCAATTTATCGAAAACATAAAAACGGCAAGCAACTAAAACGTTATCGTTTATAAATTTTTTGAGTTTTTCAATATCATTATAGTTTAAATTATAAATTTGTTATTATTCACAAGATAGTAACTTAAAAAAATATAAAATGAGTATAATTATCAAAGTTCACGCAAGACAAATTTTAGATTCGCGTGGGAATCCAACAATCGAAGTTGATGTAGTTACAGATAACGGTATTTTAGGAAGGGCAGCTGTGCCAAGTGGTGCTTCTACTGGCGAGCATGAAGCAGTTGAGCTTCGTGATGGTGGTAAAGCTTTCATGGGAAAAGGTGTTTTAAAAGCGGCCGAAAATGTAAATACAAAAATTGCTGAAGCGATTGTAGGAATGTCGGTTTTCGAACAAAATTTAATCGACAAAATGATGATTGAATTAGACGGAACAGCAAACAAATCGAACTTAGGTGCTAATGCTATTTTAGGAGTTTCTTTAGCAGTGGCAAAAGCTGCGGCTAACGAATTAGGAATGCCATTGTATCGTTATGTTGGTGGTGTTTCTGCGAATACGTTACCAGTTCCAATGATGAACATTATCAATGGAGGTTCGCATTCAGATGCTCCAATTGCTTTTCAAGAGTTTATGATTATGCCAGTTAAGGCAAAAGATTTTACTCATGCTATGCAGATGGGTACTGAAATCTTTCATAATTTGAAAAAAGTATTACACGATAGAAATTTATCTACTGCTGTTGGTGATGAAGGAGGATTTGCTCCAAATTTAGCAGGCGGAACAGAAGATGCTTTAGATTCAATCAAATTAGCCGTTACAAATGCAGGTTATGTTTTTGGAGAAGATGTAATGATTGCTTTAGACTGTGCTGCTTCTGAATTTTATGTAAACGGAAAATACGATTATACTAAATTTGAAGGTGAAACAGGAAAAATCAGAACTTCCCAAGAGCAAGCGGAATATTTAGCAGAATTAGCAGCTAATTATCCAATTATTTCAATCGAAGACGGAATGTACGAAGACGATTGGGAAGGTTGGAAATTATTAACAGAGAAAATCGGAGATAAAGTACAATTAGTTGGTGATGATTTATTTGTAACCAATGTAGAAAGATTATCTCGTGGAATTAGCCAAGGTATTGCAAATTCAATTTTGATTAAAGTAAACCAAATAGGAACTTTAACCGAAACTATTGCTGCTGTAAATATGGCGCACAACGCTGGATATACTTCGGTAATGTCCCACCGTTCTGGAGAAACAGAAGACAATACGATTGCTGATTTAGCTGTGGCTTTAAATTGTGGACAAATTAAAACAGGTTCAGCTTCTCGTTCAGACCGTATGGCAAAATACAATCAATTACTAAGAATTGAAGAAGAATTAGCAGATGTAGCTTATTTTCCTGGTGCAAATGCTTTTAAAGTAAAAAAATAGTTACAATAAAAATGATAAAAAACCCTTTCAGAATGTAAATTTTGAAAGGGTTTTCTGTTTTCTATAAATTCTAATTCAAAAGCGTCAAATTCTCATTCAATCTCATTTTAATAAAACTAAAGCTTATTTTTGTTTATCAATTTATAAAGAATGAACAAAATCAGATTTCTGTATAGTATAGTATTACTCTCTTTTTTAGGTTTTGCCCAACAAAAATCTGCTGATAGTTTGATGCAAGTTTTGGGTAAAACCAAAAATGATATTGATAAAACTAACTTATTAAATGCTATTTCGGATAGTTATAAAGTTGTTGATCCAAAAAAAATGTTTGTTTTTGGTAATCAAGCTTTGGATTTAGCCAAGAAAATAAACTACACTATTGCTCAAGGAAATGCTTATTTGAATCTTGGGAACTCTAAAATTATTGAAGGAGATTACAAAGCAGCAATCAATTATTTTCAGCAAGCTCAGGAAATTTTCGAAAATGAAAACCCAACGCCAAATACAAAAGACGAAATTGCCTCAGGTTTAGCAAAATCGTATGGAAGTATCGGAATTGTTTTATCGGAACAAAGCAATTATGCAAAAGCACTTCAGTTTTATTTGAAATCGGTAAAAATTTATGAAAAATTAGATGACCAAGTACGTTGTGCAAAATTGTATAACAATATCGGTGTAATTTACAAATCTCAAAAATCTGACTTTAAAGCGTTGGAGTTTTTTGTAAAAGCCGAAAAAATTCAATCTAAATTAAAAGATGAAAATATTTCGATAACATTAACCAATATTGCAAATTGTTATTTGAATCAAAACAATCTTGAAAAAGCTAATTTTTACTATAACGAAGCAAAAAAAGTTTTAGACAAACATCCAAATCCAAGAGCTTTAGGTGAATGGTACAACAACAAAGGTTTGTTGAAAAAAGCAGAAAAGAATATTGTTGAAGCGATTGAAAATTGGCAAAATGCAATTATAACGTTTCAAAGTATTGATGATAAATTTGGTTTGGCCGATACATATTTGTATTTAGGTCAGTTGTATTTTGAACAGCAAAATTTAGATAAAGCACTTGAAAGCACAAATCAAGCATTGCAAATTGCAAAACAAATTGAAGTAGTTGAGCAACAAATGTTATGCGAAAAATTAATTAGTGAAATTTACAACAAGAAAGGAAACGCATCACAAGCTTTATTGCACTTTCAAAATTATAGCGCGTTAAAAGATAAATTGATTAATGAAGAAAATATCAGAAAATCTGTTGAATCTTCTATGAATTATGAATTTGAAAAGAAAGAATTACTTCAAAAAGAAGCGCAAGAAAAAAGAGAATTTCTAATTCAGGAAGAAGCAAAAAGTTTTAAACTCAAAATGCTTTTTGGAACTTTAATTGGTTTGTTAGTTTTAGGAATTATTTTCTTGATTTATAATCGAAACCAACTTAAAAAAACGCTTACACTTCAAAAAGAATTAGCAGAGTACGAACAAAAAGCGCTGCATTTACAAATGAATCCACATTTTGTATTCAACTGTTTAGGTTCAATTTCGAGTTTTATCGTGCAAAACGGAACCGATTCTGCGATTAAATATTTGGCAAAATTTTCAAAGTTAATGCGTCTAACATTAGAATATTCAAAAGAATCTCTTATTCCGATTGATAAAGAAATCGAAAGTTTGCAAAACTATTTAGAATTAGAACAATTGCGATTCAATAATAATTTTGATTTTTCGATTACAAAAAGTACTGAAATTGAAGATGATGTTGCTTTGCCACCGCTTTTATTACAACCATTTGTTGAAAATGCAATAATTCATGGGGTGATTCCTAAAAAGACAAAAGGCAAAATCAAAGTAGATTTTCAAATTGATAAAGAGAGCTTAGTTTGTACCATTGAAGACGATGGAGTAGGTTGTGAAACTTCGAAAAAAGTAAAGGAAAATTCGGTTTCTGTTCACAAATCAATGGCGATAGATATTATTAAAAAGCGATTAGAAATGATTGCTTCATCAACTCATAAAAATGCAACAATTTCTATCGAAGAAATAAATGCAAACAATAATAATTCGGGAACAAAAGTGGTTTTAAAATTACCAATTCAATACATACAATAATGATTTCAGCAATACTAATAGACGACGATATAAATTTAAGAAACGGCATGAAGGGTTTGCTTCAATTGTATGCGCCACAAATTACAATTATTGGTGAAGCCGATAGCGTGGTTTCTGGTGTTGAAGCAATAGAATCATTACAACCGCAAGTTGTTTTTTTAGATATTCAATTGAATGACGGAACTGGATTTGATATTTTAGAAAAAATTACAGCGTTAAACGGAACTACAAAAGCACACATTGTTTTTATTACAGCTCATGAGCAATATGCTATTAAAGCATTTCGATTTAGTGCTTTGGATTTTTTGCTTAAGCCAGTTGATCCTGATGAATTGCAGAAAGTAATTCAGAAAATTAAAGCTGAGATTGAAAAAAACGATAGTTCATCGCACATTGATTTATTGTTAGAAAATATTAGAAAAAAGGTAGATAATTTTAAACGAATTGCATTATCAACTTCAGATGGAATTCATCTTTTTGATGTGAGTGATATCATTAGATGTGAAAGTGAAGATAATTATACCAAGTTTTTTATCAAAAACTCAAAACCAATTTTGATTTCTAAAACATTAAAAGAATATGAGGAATTGTTAACCGAACACGGTTTTGAACGCATTCATCAATCGCATTTGATTAATTTGAATTATTTAAAATCCTATATAAAGAAAGATGGAGGTTATGTAGTAATGGCAGATGATAGTCATTTGCCAATTTCGCAAAGAAAAAAGGAAAGATTACAAGAAATATTAAAGAGTTTTTAGCGAATTCTAAGTTAGAATATAGCTTTACTCAATTGCTGAAAATTTAAGATTAATAGTTTTTTACTTTTATATCGTATTAAAGAAAAACAAAAAACAAACACTATGAAAAAAATATTTTTACTATTGTTATTTATATCAACAATTGCTCAATCCCAAATTGTAAATATTCCAGATGCAAATTTTAAAGCTAAATTAATTGATCTTGGAGTTGACACAAATTCTGATGGGAATATACAATTTAGTGAAGCTATAGCTATAAATTCGTTATCAATTTCGAATTCAAATATTGGAGATTTAACTGGGATTGAAGCTTTTTTAAATTTAGATTTTTTAGATTGTACGTTTAATAATTTGCAAATATTGGATTGTATGGCAAATTCAAATTTAACTGCAATTTATTTTATTGGTAATCCTCTACTGCATACGGTTTTAATTAAAAATGGGAGTAATGAATCTTTGAATATGGATTACGGAAGTTGGACAGAAAACTGGATGCCTTTTAATAATCCAAGTATTCAGTATGTTTGTGTTGATGAAAATCAGTATAGCAATGTACTTTCTTTAGTTGGTCCAGGTGTTCAAGTAACAGATTACTGCTCTTTCACACCAGGAGGAGATTATAATACAATTACAGGAGCAATAATTTACGACCAAGCAAATGATGGTTGTAATGCATTTGATTTAACACAAAATTATATCAGAGTAGATATTAATGATGGAACTAATACTGGGGCTTCCTTTACAAACGCCACTGGAAATTATTCTTTTTATACTCAAGCTGGTAATTTCACATTAACACCTAATATTGAAAATCCTACTTGGTTTAACTTTTCTCCTATATCGGCTACAATTCCTTTTGCGGATAATAATAACAATATAGCTACTCAAAACTTCTGCATTACAGCAAACGGAGTGCATCCAGATTTAGAAATTGTAATTGCTCCAATAGTTCCAGCAAGACCCGGTTTTACAGCGGAATATCAAATTGTGTATCGCAATAAAGGAAATCAAGTAATGTCCCAATTATATGGAGTTAACTTCTTCTATAATCAAAATTTAATGTCTTTTGTTTCTGCTACACAAGTACCAAGTAGTATTGTTTCTGGAGGAATGTCTTGGGATTTTGCAAACTTAATGCCATTTGAAAGTCGTTCAATTAACGTGATAATGCAAATAAATGCTCCAACCGATACTAATCCTGTAAATATTGGTGATGTTTTACAATTTACTTCTTCAATTATGCCAATGGCTGGCGATGAATCTACAGTTGATAATTTGTTTCAATTAAATCAAACCGTTGTAGGTTCGTATGATCCAAATGATATTACTTGTATTGAAGGCGATGTAGTTGCACCAAGTTACATAGGTGATTTTTTACATTATGTAATTAATTTTGAAAATACAGGAACAGCTCCAGCTGAAAATGTTGTAGTTAAAATTGAAGTAAATCCAAGTGATTTCGATATTAATTCGTTGCGCATTTTAGAAGCATCACATAATGCTACAATTAAAATTACCAATAATATCTTAGAAATTATTTTTCAAACCATTATGTTGGATACTGGCGGTCATGGTAATGTACTTTTGAAAGTGAAGTCTAAAGAAAATTTGGTTACTAATGATATTGTTACAAAAAACGCAAAAATATATTTCGATTATAATTTTCCAATTTTAACAAATGATGCCAATACAACTTTTCAAGTGTTAAGTAATTCAATTCCAACGAAAGATTTAGCAATTAGTTTGTATCCAAATCCAACTTCTTTGTTGATAAATATTAAAGCTGAAAATGTAGTGAAATCTATTGAAATATACGATGTGCAAGGAAGAGTAATACAAGTTAACAAAACAGATTCTAAAGAAGTTGTTTTGGATGTATCTACTTATAATTCAGGAATTTATTTTGTAAAAGTTAGTACAGATTTTGGAAGTCATATAGAAAAAATAGTTAAAGATTAAGTTAAATAATTTTTTTTAAGCGAAGAAACTCAAAAAAGTAAAATTTTTTGGGTTTTTTTTATGTATATTATTTAACCATAAATTATAATAAATTTCTTTATTGTTAAAGGATAATTTGTTAAATTCGCAAAATACATAAATATTTATCAAAAAATACATTATAATAATATGTCAAAAACTGCAATATTAGAGCTTGATGGCAAAAAGTATGAGTTTCCAGTTATCGTAGGAACTGAAAATGAGGTTGCTATCGACATCGACGCCTTACGTAGTGCTTCTGGCGCTATCACAATTGATCCGGGATATAAAAACTCGGGTTCATGTAAAAGTGAAATTACTTTTTTAGATGGTGAAGAAGGAATTTTACGTTACAGAGGATATTCAATCGAAGATTTAGCAGATAAAGCTGATTTCTTAGAAGTTTCTTATTTGTTGATTTTTGGAGAACTTCCAACAGCAGCACAATTAGAAAAATTCGAAAACGATATTCGTAAATATACATTGGTTAATGAGGAAATGAAAAACATCATTGATGGTTTCCCAAAAACAGCTCACCCAATGGGCGTTTTAGCTTCGTTAACAAGTGCTTTAACTGCTTTTAATCCTAAGTCTGTGAATCCTCACAACGAAAAAGAAATGTATGAAGCAGTTTGTAAAACTATGGGTAAATTCTTAGTAATTGCTACATGGACTTACAGAAAAACTATGGGTTATCCTTTAAACTATTACGATAATACAAAAGGGTATGTTGAAAATTTCATGCGTTTAATGTTTGAATTACCTACCGGGCCATACAAAGCAGATAAAAAAGTTATTGATGCATTGGATAAATTATTTATTCTTCACGCCGATCACGAACAAAACTGTTCTACTTCTACGGTAAGAATCGTTGGTTCTTCTCATGCAGGTTTGTTTGCTTCAATTTCTGCAGGTGTTTCTGCACTATGGGGACCACTTCATGGAGGTGCTAATCAAGCAGTTTTAGAAATGTTACAAGAAATCCATGATAATGGTGGTGATGTTGCTAAATTCGTTTTAAAAGCAAAAGACAAAGACGATCCATTCCGTTTAATGGGATTTGGTCATAGAGTTTACAAAAACTTTGATCCAAGAGCAACAATCATTAAAAAAGCAGCTGATGATGTTTTAGCAGCTTTAGGTGTTGATGATCCATTATTAGATATTGCAAAACAATTAGAAAAAGTAGCTTTAGAAGACGAGTATTTCAAAGCAAGAAATTTATATCCAAACGTAGATTTCTATTCAGGAATTATTTATCGTGCGATGGGAATTCCGGTTGAAATGTTTACCGTTTTATTTGCTATTGGTCGTTTGCCAGGTTGGATTGCGCAATGGAAAGAAATGCGTATCAATAAAGAGCCAATAGGACGTCCAAGACAAGTGTATACAGGTTATACTTTACGCGATTTTAAAGAAGTTAAAGACAGATAATCATAAAAAAATCCCACTAAATTTTAGTGGGATTTTTATTTTTTGTTGATTCGCGATTTATTCAGCAGGTTTTTCAGCAGCTTCGTCATTAGCTACATCCTCAACTTTATCGTCAGCTTTTTCAACTACATTTTCTACAGCTTCTTTAGCTTGATGTGCTTTTTCTTCAACCCATTCTGTTGCATCTGCTACTTTTTCTTTTGCAGTTTCAACAAAATCAGCTACTTTTTCAGAAACGCCCATTTCATCTAATTTTTGAGAAGCCGTTTCAGCAACATTTTCTACAGTTTCTTTAACTTCAGTAGCAACTTCTGTTACTTTTTCCATTGCATTATCAGCAACTTCACTTAAATTTTCTTTTGCATTTTCAGCAGTTTGTTTGGCTTTTCCAAAAAGTGAGCTAAAAAAATTTGATAATCCCATGATATTTTATTTTTAAGTTTTATCAAATGTAGTAAAATATTGTGAAATAGATAGTTGGATTTGATAAATTATACGACACCACGCAATTACTATATCGTTTGCTTTTGCTATATTTGTCTTTATAGCATAAAACCAATAAACGTAAATAAAAACTAAAGTTATGTTGCAATTAAATGTAAAAAACGAAACAGCACGTTTGAGGGCAGTGGTGTTAGGAACTGCTGTTAGCAATGGTCCAACACCTACAATCGAAGAAGCTTATGATCCAAAATCATTGGAGCACATAAAAGCTGGAACTTACCCTGTGGAAGCAGATATGGTAAAAGAAATGGAAGCATTTAATGCGGTTTTTCAAAAGTATGATGTCAAAGTTTTTAGACCAGAAATCATTGAAAATTACAACCAAATTTTCGCAAGAGACATTGGATTTGTAATCGATGATATTTTTATCAAAGCCAACATTTTACCAGATAGAGAGCGCGAATTAGACGCCATTCAATACGTAATCGATCAAATTGACCCAAAAAAAGTAGTGCGTCCGCCTGAAGAAGTACACATTGAAGGTGGTGATGTAATGCCTTGGAATGATTATATCTTCATTGGAACATACAAAGGTTCAGATTACAAAGATTACATTACTGCAAGAACCAATTGGCAAGGTGTAGATTATATTAAAGACTTGTTCCCAAATAAGATTGTGAAAGCATTTGATTTAGTAAAATCGAAAATTGAGCCTCGTGATAACGCTTTGCATTTAGATTGCTGTTTTCAACCAATAGGTACCAATAAAGGGATTATTTACAAAAGCGGTTTTCGTGAAGAAGCAGATTATATGTTTTTAGTGAATTTATTCGGAAAAGAAAATTTATTCCATATCGAAAGAGAAGAAATGTATCACATGAATTCAAACGTGTTTTCAATTGCTCCTGATGTTGTAGTTTCTGAAAAGAATTTTACCAGATTAAATAATTGGCTTCGCGAAAACGGATTTACAGTTGAAGAAATTCCGTATGCTGAAATTGCAAAACAAGAAGGATTGTTGAGATGTTCAACTTTACCATTAATTAGAGATTAAATAAAAAGTTGTCTGTTTTCAGTTTTTTAGTGTTGTGTAAAAAGTTGCTTATGAAGAGTTATGAAGATTTGGATATATACAAGATGAGTTTGTCTTTGTTTTATGAAGTTCATCCTGCATCACTTTTGTTACCAAAGTATGAATTATATGAATTAGGTAGTCAATTAAGAAGGTCGTCAGATTCAGTTAATTCTAATATAGTAGAAGGTTATGGAAGAAAACGATATAAAGCAGATTTCATTAAGTTTTTAGTTTATTCACATTCAAGTTGTTTAGAAACGAAAGGACATTTGTTAAAAATAAAGAATTTATATGCTGGTTTGATTCCAGAAATTGAAAGATTTATTAATGATTATGATGTTTTAGGAGCTAAGATTTTTAACTTTATAAAATATGTTGAAAAGAATTGGCAAACCTAACAACAATAATTTACATACAACCATTAGCACAGAGCTGAAAACCGATAACAAATAACGGATAACCGATAACATAAATAAAACATGAACCAAACAACTAATTCCATATTGATGATTCGTCCGGTAGCATTCCGTATGAACGAACAAACAGCGGTGAATAATTACTACCAAAAAGTGTTGGATAATTTAACACCAACTTCGGTTAATGCAAAAGCACAAGAAGAATTTGATACTTTCGTTCAAAAGTTAAGAATGATTGGATTAAATGTTGTGGTGGTAGAAGATACATTAAGTCCAGATACACCAGATAGTATTTTTCCAAACAACTGGATTTCATTTCATGAAAATGGTGATGTAGTTTTATATCCAATGTTTGCCGAAAATCGCCGATTAGAACGAAGAGAAGATGTTTTAGAACGATTAGAAGATGAAGGTTTTGTAATCAACGAAATCATGGATTACACTTCAGCTGAAGAAGACGAAGTTTTCTTGGAAGGAACAGGAAGTATCGTTTTAGATAGAGCTAATGGAAAAGCATATTGTGCTTTATCGCCAAGAGCAGACGAAGAATTATTCATTGAATTTTGTGAAGATTTTGAATTTACACCTGTAATTTTTGAAGCATTTCAAACCGTTAACGGAGAAAGAAAACACATTTATCATACCAATGTAATTATGTGTGTTGGCGAAACATTTGCAGTTATTTGCGCAGATTGTATCGACGACAAAAAAGAACGCAAAATGGTCTTAGATAGTCTAAAAGGTGATGAAAAAGAGATTGTTTTAATTACTGAAGACCAAGTAAATAATTTTGCAGGAAATATGTTAGAAGTAAAAGGAACTGATGACAGAAGATATTTAATAATGAGTGCATCGGCACATCAAAGTTTGACTAAAAAGCAAATTGCACAATTAGAAGAACATGTAACCATTGTAAGTTCAAGTTTAGATACAATTGAAGCTTGCGGTGGTGGAAGTGCACGTTGTATGATGGCAGAAGTTTTCTTGCCGAAAGAATAATTTACAACTATAAAATAGAAATCCCAAATTCCGAATCAAATTGGAATTTGGGATTTTTTATGTTTTTAGATTCAAAATTAAATACCTCTTATAATACTCAACACTGCACTAATAATATATTGAATACCAATAGCAATCGTTAAAAAGCCAATAATTCTCGAAATAGCTACAATTCCCGAAGCTCCTAAAATATTAGCTAAATAATGCGCACTTCTTAAAATTAGATAAATTGTTGCAGCTACCACTAAAATAGCTATGGAAGAAATGATGATTTCATTAGTAGTGTTGTGATCCTGATAAAAAGCAATTAATAACGAAATTGATCCTGGACCAGCTAACATAGGCATTGCTAAAGGTGTTAATGCAATATCATGACGATTTTCAACATCTTTTTGTACTTTTTTGTTGATTCCTTTATTTTTGCTAAAGTTTCCATTTAGTAACCCAAAGCCCGAACTTGTAATAATAATTCCTCCTGCAATTCGTAACGCAGTAATTGTAATTCCAAAAAATTGCAACACATATTGACCAATAAAAAACGAAATTATCAAAATGATAAATACATTAAAAGAAGTCAATAACGATACTTTTGAGCGTTCAGCTTTTGAGTAACCTTGGGTTAGCCCAACAAAAATAGGAACTGTTCCAATAGGATTTAGTACAGAAAATAAGGCTGCGAATAGATAAATAAATAATTCCATGTTTTTTTACAAAGGTATTTGAGCTTTTCTTTAAATACATTAAAATAATGTAAACTCAAAGTTATACTTATTATTTTAATTTACTAAATTTATAGAAAATATTATTCACATGAAAACATTAGTCATAGGCGCTTCAACCAATAAAGAACGTTATTCGTATAAAGCTATTCATAGTTTAGTAGATAAAAGTCATCAAGTTGTAGCCATTGGAGCAAAAAAAGGAATGGCATTTGATATTCCAATCGAAACTGAAAAAACAGATTTTCATGCAATTGATACAGTTACTTTATATCTAAATCCAAATGCCCAACAAGAGTATTACGATTATATTTTATCGTTGAAACCAAGACGAGTAATTTTTAATCCTGGAACAGAAAATCCTGAACTTTATAAAATATTACAAGTAAATAATATCAAATATGAAGTGGCTTGTACGCTAGTTTTACTTGCGACGAATCAATACTAAACCAATAAAAGTTAGTAATCCGTTTACGATTAAAATTTCAAATCCAAAGGCGAAACCAAACCAGGCTTCGCTTTTTAGGTTTAAAATAATAGAGGTAATAACAGATAATATCGCTACAATTGGAGTGAATTTGTCTTTTATTTGCCATTTTGTAAACAATCCAAAACTATACAATCCTAATAATGGTCCATAGGTAAATCCAGCAAATTTTAATACTTTATCAATAATACTTGAGTCGTTGAATGCGTACTTAAAGAAAAGTATTACTAAAATTGAAACAAAAACAAAACTCAAATGAATTCGTTTTCGAACAGCAACTTGTTTGGCAACATCATATTTTTTTTCAATTTCTAAAATATCAATGCTAAATGATGTGGTTAATGATGTTAAAGCACTATCAGCACTTGAATAAGCCGCAGCGATTAAGCCAAGAAGAAAACTGAAAGCAACAAAAATTCCTAAATGTTCATTGGCTAAAATGGGAAATAATTTATCTTGATGTGCGTCGATATTGTGTTTCAAAGCATATTCTGTAAATAAAAGCCCAAGAACTAAAAACATAAAATTCACAAAAGTTAAAACGACGGTAAACCAAAACATGTTTTTCTGCGCATCTTTTAAACTTCTACATGTTAGGTTTTTTTGCATCATATCTTGGTCTAAACCTGTCATTACAATCGCAATAAAAGCTCCTGAAATAAATTGTTTCCAAAAATAACTTGGCAAACTAGCATCTTCAAAAAAGAAGGTTTTTGAAAAATCACTATCAGCAATAAAACCAGAAATTGTATTGATGTTTAAGCCTAAATCTTGCGAAACAATCACAATGCAAATTCCAACCGATAAAAGCATGAAGAATGTTTGTAATGTATCGGTCCAAATAATAGTTTTAATTCCCGATTTAAAAGTATACACCCAAATTAATAAAATGGTAACCGAAACAGTAACCCAATACGGAATTCCTAGTGGTTGAAAAACTAAAGTTTGTAACACATCAGCAACCAAAAGCAATCGTAAATTTGAGCCAACAGTTCTTGAAAGAATAAAAAACCAAGCACCTGTTTTATAAGAATAGCGTCCAAATCGGTCACCCAAATAACTATAAATCGACGTTAAATTCAATTTATAATATAATGGCAATAAAACAGTTCCAATAACTAAATAACCAACAATATAGCCTAAGACCAATTGAAAATATACAAATTGTGAGCCTTCAACTTTTCCAGGAACTGAAATAAAAGTTACACCAGATAACGAAGCGCCAATCATTCCAAAAGCCACTAAATACCAAGGAGCTTGCTTGTTGGCTTTAAAAAAAGATTCGTTTGAATTATCGTCTTTTCTTCCAATAAAGTAAGAAAATAAGATAAGCATTGAGAAATAACCTAAAATTAATAATAGTATCGAAGATGGCTCCATAAATATATTCTTTAATCGCAAAGATAAAAGAAATCTTAAATGAATATAGAATTAGAGTTTGTTTTGTAATTTTGTCAAATGGAATTGCCTTCAAAATTAGTTGAAAATGCTGTAAACGAAATGTCCCAGCTGCCAGGAATTGGTAAACGTACTGCATTACGTTTGGTTTTGCATTTGTTAAAACAACCACTTGAACAAACAGAAGAATTAGCAACTGCTTTGGCTTCAATGCGAAAAGATATTCAGTTTTGCGCTACTTGCCATACGATTTCAGATGCTGAAATTTGCACTATTTGTTCCAATTCGTCGCGAGATAAATCAATTATCTGTGTGGTGGAAGATGTGCGTGATGTAATGGCAATTGAAAATACCAATATGTTTAAAGGTGTTTATCACGTACTTGGTGGGAAAATTTCGCCTATTGAAGGAATTGGGCCAAGTCAATTAAAAATTACTTCATTAGTTGAAAAAGTAAAAAAAGGGACTATTTCTGAAATAATTTTTGCGTTAAGTTCCACCATGGAAGGCGACACCACTAATTTTTACATCTATAAACAAATAAAAGAGTATCAAATAAAAACTTCTACAATTGCTCGTGGAATTGCAGTTGGCGACGAATTAGAATATGCTGATGAAGTTACTTTAGGCAGAAGTTTACTAAATAGAATTCCTTTTGAGACTTCAATCAAGCAATAAAAGATGAAATTTACATCAAATTAGATGAATAACTTCGTTTTTTTAATTGTAAAAACTATATTTGTTTCCTAAAATAGGTTAGTTTTTATTTTTATAAGTTTTATAAGATAATCTTACTAACTTTTATGTTATTTATCCGATGAAAAAAATATTTTTTATAGCAATAATTGCCTCTTTGTTTGTTTCGTGTATTCCAAATAAGGATTTAATATATCTTCAAAATAAAGATAATAAAACCAATTCTATTGAAGTAGCTCAAGAAGCTTCGAAACCTTATAGAGTTCAAACCAATGATATTATTTCAATCTCAATAAAATCATTGGATCAAAAATTGGTTGAAATGTTTAACCCTTCTCAAAGTGTTGGACAAGAAACAACTCAAGAGGGTCTTTATTTTTCTGGATTTACTGTAAATGATCATGGAAATATTCGTGTGCCAGTTTTAGGAGAAATAAACGTGCTTGGTTATACTTTAGATGAAATTAGACTTAAAGTTGAAAAGCAATTACTTGACGATTATTTTAAAGTTGAGGCAAATATTTTTGTAACGGTTAAGTTAGCAGGACTTCGATATACCATAAATGGTGAAATTGGTTCACCTGGAACTAATGTTTTGTTTCAAGATAAGGTTACAATTATGGAAGCTATAGCAAATTCTGGTGATATTACGATAACTGGAAACAGAAAAGATGTGCAAATTATAAGAAAATTCCCTCATGGTTTTGAGTCATATTCTTTAGATTTAACTGATGCAAAAGCAATGAACTCACCTTATTTTTACATTCAACCAAACGACTATATTGTTGTTAAACCACTAAAACAAAAATCTTGGGGAACAGGAACTACTGGTTTTCAAACGGTTACAACAATTATTTCTGCGTTGTCTATTGTTACCACCGCTCTTTTATTAAGTAAAAATCTATAAAACAATATGTTAGATACAAAAGATTTTAATTTTTTTGAATCACAAAATAGTTTTGATTTTAAAGGGTTTCTTTTAAAAATTTTAAGCTATTGGAAATGGTTTGTTTTGTCATTGGCAATTACTTTTTTTATTGCTTACAACGTTAATATTAGAAAAGAAAAAATTTACGGAATGGAATCTTTGATTGTAGTTGAAGATCAAAATAATCCATTGTTTACTTCAAATACAAGTCTAATTTTTAATTGGGGAGGAACTTCCGACAAAGTACAAACTATAATTACAGCTTTAAAATCTCGTTCTCACAATGAAATTGTTGTTGATAAATTACAGTATTATATAAAATATTTAAAACAAGGAGAATATTTTTTTCAAGACGCATATGGTGAAACACCATTTGTTGTAGAAATTGATAAAACAAAAGGACAATTATTTGGACAATTAATTAAGATAAAATTTGTTAGTCCAACACAATATGAATTAAGTGTTGATTTTGATGAAGCAACTACTATGTCATTAATGCACTATTCTGATTTATCTGTTTCTGAATATAATGTAAGAGAAAAACAATTTAAAAAAGTTTTTAAAATTAATGAAAGTGTTGAACTTCCGTTCTTGAATTTAAAATTATTAATAAAACCAAATGCAATTGAATATGTAAATTCAGAATATTTTATTCGCTTTGATGATTTTAATCAAACAGTTGCTGCTTACAAAGGAATTGATGTTTCTGCTGATGCAAAAGCGCTTTCTGTAGTTAGATTACAATTAGAGGGCTCTAATAAAAATAGATTGGTTGAATATTTGAATTCAACTGTTGATGTGTTGCGTAAAAATGAATTGGCCAGTAAAAATTTATTTGCCATCAACACTATTCGATTTATTGATAGCACTTTGGTTCAAATGGAAGACCAAATTAAAGATGCTGAAGGAGAATTAAGAGAATTCAGAAAAGGCAAAAATATATATGAATTAGAAGAAGGTGGTGGTGGAATTTTAACTGAAAAATTATCTACTTACGATATTGAAAAAGACGCAATTAGTAGAAAAATTGCTTATTTAAATTTATTAAAATCTTATTTAGAAAAAAGTACAGATTATTCAAAATTACCAGCACCAACAGTTGCAGGAATTGAAGATCCAAATATTATTACCAATGTTTCAAAATTAATTGGATTATCAGCAGAGCGATCAAGAATGGCTTACACAGTAAAAAATAAAGACATGTTCTCTGATTTTGATAGAGAAATGGCAGCTGTTAAAAGTGTATTGTTAGAAAATATATCTAGCTCTAAATCAGCATTAAGTATTGATCTTTCGATTGTAAATAAAAACATTGGAATTGCAGAAGGGCAAGCAAGCCTATTACCAGAACAAAAACAAGAGCATTTAAAAATAACAAGAAAATACAATTTAAAAGACAAAATATACAGTACATTTTTAGAAAAAAGGAGTGAAGCTGAGATTGTAAAAGCTTCTAATATTTCGGATATTAACTTTTTAGACAGAGCAAAAGATGTTGGAGGAGGCTTAAGAGGACCAAAAACCAGTGTCAATTATATTTTAGCCGCTTTATTAGGTTTTTTAATTCCACTTATTATTGTATTTATCATTACACTTTTAGATAACAATATTAATAGTGTCGAAGATATTCAAAAGCTAACAAAAATTCCTGTAATCGGAGTTATTGGTAAAAAGAATACAGATAATAATTTATCAGTTTTTGAAAAGCCAAAATCGCCTTTAGCAGAATCATTTAGAGCAATACGTTCTTCACTTCAGTTTTTGTATAAAAAACAGCAAAAAGAAGGTGCTAAAATTTTAATGTTGACTTCTTCTGTAAGTGGTGAAGGAAAAACATTTTGTTCCATTAATTTAGCAACAGTTTTTGCTTTAAGTGAAAAGAAAACGGTAATTGTTGGTTTAGATTTAAGAAAGCCAAGAATATTTGGAGATTTTAATATTGACAACATTACAGGTGTTGTAAATTATTTAATTGGTCAAAAAACAATTGATGAAGTAGTTCAAAAAACGCATATACCATTTTTAGATGTAATTCCTTCAGGGCCAATTCCGCCAAATCCAGCAGAATTATTAATGGGTGAAGCTATGGCAGAAATGATTGAAGAATTAAAACAAAAATACGATTACATCATTTTAGATACACCACCAGTTGGATTGGTATCTGATGCATTAGAATTGGCACATTTTTGTGATGCAACTTTATATGTAACAAGACAAAGTTTTACCAAAAAAGGAATGTTGAGCGTGGTAAATGAAAAACACAAACGAGGTGAATTACATAATATTAGCATTTTGTTTAATGGTTTTCAAAATAAAGCAAAATATGGTTATGGATATGGTTACGGCTATGGTTATGGATACGGAGCTTATGGAGAAGGATATCACGATGATAAAGTGGAACCAAAGGGTTGGAGAAAAATCCTTGAAAAGTTCAAAAAATAATTTTTTCAGAAAAGTTTCTAATGTCAAAAATTGTAAATAAAAAAATATTAATTACAGGCGGAGCGGGTTTTATCGGTTCCAATCTTTGCGAATATTTTTTAAAACATAATGAAGTCGTTTGTTTGGATAATTTTTCAACAGGATACCATCATAATATTCAATCTTTTCTTTCAAATCCAAATTTTACATTAATAGAAGGTGATATTCGAAATTTTCAAATTTGTGAAAATGCTATTTTAGGAGTTGATTATGTATTGCATCAAGCAGCATTAGGAAGTGTGCCCCGTTCCATAAATGATCCAATTACTTCAAATGAAGTAAACGTTGCTGGATTTTTAAATATGTTAACAGTTGCAAGGAATGCTAATGTAAAAAGATTCATTTATGCTGCAAGTTCGTCAACTTATGGTGATTCAGAAAAGTTGCCAAAAATAGAAGAAGTTATTGGAAAACCACTGTCGCCATATGCTGTTACAAAATATGTTAACGAATTGTATGCAGATGTATTCAGTAAAACTTATGGAATTGAAACTATTGGATTGCGCTATTTTAATGTTTTTGGAAGAAATCAAGATCCAAATGGTGCTTATGCAGCAGTAATTCCTAAATTTGTAGCCCAATTCCTAAATCATGAAAGTCCAGTAATTAATGGAGATGGAAATTTTTCTCGCGATTTTACATATATTGATAACGTGATTCAAATGAATGAGTTGGCAATGTTAACCGAAAATAAAGAAGCTATTAACACGGTTTACAATACTGCTTTTGGCGAAAGAACCACTTTAAATGAGTTGGTCAATTCTTTGAGAGAGTTTTTGTCAACCTATGATAATGAAATAGCTAATGTTCCCATTATTTATGGAGAAAATAGAATAGGAGATATTCCACACTCATTAGCAAGTATAGAAAAAGCAAGCAAACTACTAAATTACCAACCAAAATTTTCTATGAGAGAGGGTTTAAAAGAAGCGGTAAAATGGTATTGGAATAATTTAAAAAAATAAAAGATAATACAATGATTAAAAATATCTGTTGTATCGGTGCAGGATATGTTGGCGGGCCAACAATGGCGGTTATTGCTCAAAAGTGTCCGCATATTAAAGTTACGGTTGTTGACTTAAATGAAAAAAGAATTGCGGCTTGGAACGATAAAGACGTGAATAATATTCCTATTTATGAGCCAGGATTAAGTGATGTTGTGTCAGAAGCTCGTGGAAGAAATTTATTCTTTTCAACCGATGTAGATAAAGCAATCGATGAAGCAGATATGATTTTTATATCGGTAAATACACCAACTAAAACGTATGGTGTTGGAAAAGGTATGGCTGCCGATTTGAAATATATCGAATTATGTGCGCGTCAGATTGCCCGAGTAGCTAAAAATGATAAAATTGTAGTTGAAAAATCAACTTTACCTGTAAGAACTGCAAGTGCCATTAAAGATATTTTAGATAATACAGGAAATGGAGTTAATTTTCAAATTTTATCTAATCCAGAATTTTTAGCTGAAGGAACAGCAGTTGAAGATTTATTTGCACCAGACCGAGTTTTAATAGGTGGAGACACAACTCCAGAAGGTCAAAAAGCAATTCAACAATTAGTAGATATTTACGCTAATTGGGTTCCAAATGACAAAATTTTAACTACAAATGTTTGGTCTTCAGAATTATCAAAATTAACAGCAAATGCTTTTTTAGCACAACGTGTTTCTTCAATTAATGCCTTGAGTGAATTGTGTGAAAAAACAGGTGCAGATGTTAACGAAGTTGCAAAAGCAATTGGTTTAGATAGTAGAATTGGACCTAAGTTTTTAAAAGCATCTGTAGGTTTTGGAGGTTCTTGTTTCCAAAAAGACATTTTAAATTTGGTTTATATCGCTAAATCATATGGTTTAAATGAAGTGGCCGATTATTGGGAACAAGTAATCATTATGAACGATCATCAAAAACGTCGCTTCGCAAAAAATATAATCAAAACCTTATACAACACCGTTTCTGGTAAGAAAATAGCATTTTTAGGTTGGGCTTTCAAAAAAGACACTAATGATACGCGCGAATCAGCAGCAATTTATGTGGCAGATGATTTATTAAGTGAGCAAGCAACAGTAGTTGTATATGACCCTAAAGTAGGAGAAGAACAAATTCAATTTGATTTGAATTATTTAGAATCTCGTTCAGAAATAGATAATGCAAAAGGTGTTCAAGTAGCAATTAACGCTTACGATGCTTGCAATAATGCACATGCAATTGCTGTGTTAACTGAATGGGACGAATTTAAAACATACGATTGGCAAAAAATATATGACAATATGTTAAAACCAGCTTTTGTTTTCGACGGAAGAAATATATTGAATAAAGAAGAGTTAGAAAAAATAGGATTTATTTACCAAGGAATTGGATCAAGATAATGAGCGAAAAAATTGCAATTATAGGATTAGGATATGTTGGCTTGCCATTGGCACGACTTTTTGCTACCAAATTTTCAGTAGTAGGATTTGATATTAATCAACAACGTATTTCCGAACTAAATAATGGGATTGACTTAACGTTAGAAGTGGAAGAAGAGTTATTAAAATCAGTTTTAGTTGCTAAATCTTCAAATGAAATCGGCTTATACTGTTCTAATCAATTAACTGATATTGCCGATTGCAATTATTTTATTGTTACGGTTCCAACACCTGTAGATAAACATAATAAACCCGATTTAACACCACTTTACAAAGCAAGTGAAACTGTTGGTAAAGTGCTAAAGAAGGGCGATATTGTAATTTACGAATCAACAGTTTATCCAGGAGTTACAGAAGAAGAATGTGTACCGGTATTAGAAAAAATATCTGGATTAAAATTCAATGTAGATTTTTTTGCAGGCTATTCACCAGAACGAATTAATCCAGGTGATAAAGAGCATACGGTTGAAAAAATATTAAAAGTAACAGCAGGTTCTACACCGGAAATTGGTAAAAAAGTAGACGCTCTATATAACAGTGTGGTAACTGCAGGAACGCATTTAGCACCAACAATCAAAGTAGCAGAAGCTGCAAAAGTGATTGAAAACTCACAACGTGATATCAATATTGCTTTTGTAAACGAATTAGCTAAAATTTTTAATATTTTAGATATTGATACTAAAGCAGTATTAGAAGCAGCAGGAACCAAATGGAATTTCCTTCCCTTTAAACCGGGTTTAGTGGGCGGTCATTGTATTGGTGTTGACCCTTATTATTTGGCTCAAAAAGCATTAGAAGCTGGTTATCATCCCGAAATTATTTTGGCGGGTCGTCGTATGAATGATAGTATGGGCGAATATGTAGCTTCACAAGTTGTGAAGCTGATGATTAAAAAGGAAATTGTTTTACATGAAGCTGAATTATTGCTTTTAGGAGTTACTTTTAAAGAAAATTGCCCAGATGTTCGTAATACTAAAATTGTAGATATTGTTCATGCATTAAAAGAATATGGAATAAATATCACGATTTATGACCCTTGGGCAAAACCAGAAGAAGTACAACATGAATATGGCATCGAAACTACTCAAAAATTACCTGACTCTAAATTTGATGCGGTTGTATTAGGCGTTGCTCACAAAGAATTTGCAGCTTTAGATGTTACTTCTTTAACTAAAACAGCTAATGTAGTATATGATGTTAAAGGTTTTTTAACTGGAAAAGTAGACGGAAGATTGTAAAAATCTAATTTTGGAAACCAAATCAAATAGTTTATTAAAAAACACTCTGTTATACTCCATTGGGAATTTAGCCTCAAAAGGGCTTAGCTTCATTTTGGTTTTTTTTACTACATTTTATCTTTCAAGAGAAGATGTAGGTGTTTTTGATTTGTTTTTAACAACCATTAGTTTATTAACTCCTATAGTAACACTTCAATTAACGGATGCTGTTTTAAGATGGTTAATAGAAAATAATCAGTTTGAAAATAAAGCAAGGGTATTAACAACTTCGAGTTTTATTTTGCTAATTTCTATTTTTATAGCGATTGTTGGGGTTTTAATTTTCCAGAGCTTCTATCCTTTTTTATTTTATAAAGAGCTTTTGTTTTTATTAGGATTTCAGTCTTTTTTCTTGTTATTTCAACAATTTCAAAGGGCTATTGCAGACAATAAAGGATATGTTTTGTCTAGTGTTTTTTACACTTTTTTATATGTATTTCTTGCCATTCTTTTTTTGGTTTTTTACGATAAAAAAATAGAAGGATTGCTTTATTCTAATATTATTGCGGCTTTTTTTTCAACAGTATTTATTTTATTTAGAAATAAAGTGTTTGGCTACATTCATAGTAAATATTATAGTTTTCAAGTAGCAAAAGAATTACTCTATTATTCTATTCCGTTAGTACCAAATAGTTTGTCTTGGTGGGCAATATCTTCAGCAAATCGCTATTTGATTGTTCTTTTTTTAGGGGTGGCTTCAAACGGAATTTTTGCCATTGCATTTAAGTTTCCTACTATTGTTTTGTTACTTGTAAATGTGTTTTATTTGGCATGGCAAGAAAAAGCAATTGAAAATTATAATAGAGAAGATAAAGATGATTATTACAGTACCATTTTTAAAAAGTACATAAAATATTTATTTGTAATTTCGATTAACTTATTGTGCATTAATCAGCTGTTCTTGACTTATTTTGTTGATATAACGTTTTATGATTCATGGCGCTACACCTCTGTTTTATTGTTGGCTATCTTATTTAACGCATTAAGTGGTTTTTATGGAACCATTTATTTAGGTGCAAAAAAAACAAAAAGTATTTTTTTAAGCAGCCTAATAAGTGGAATAATTGTATTATTACTTTCGTATTTTCTTATACCAGTTTTAGAATTGTTAGGAGCAGCAATAGCAATATTTTTTGGTTATTTTTTCTTATTTCTTTTCCGATTTTTTGAGACCAAAAAGTATATTAAAATAGTATTTCCATTTGCTACATTTTTTGTTTTATTTGGTGTTTTTATGGTTTTATCTGTAATTATGTTTTTGGAATTACCCTACGGAATTTTTTGGCTACCTTTAGTAGCACTTGTAATCAGTTATTTTTTGTTACAATCAGAATTACAAATAGTTTACAATAAGTATTTGAAGAAATGGATGCGTTAAAAAAAATATTATTTATTCATCCCGACTTAAAAGGTGGAGGAGCCGAACGTGTTTTGGTTCATCTCGTTAATGCTTTACCTAAAGATAAATACCAGGTAACTTTATTCACTATTTTTAAAGAAGGAATTAATAAAAAGCTATTACATCCAGTCATCAACCATTTTTATTGGTTCTCAAAAGTGTTTAGAGGTTATTCTGTTTTGCAAAAAATAATTCCTGCTTCGTTTTTGGCAAATAGATTAAAAGTCAATGATTATGATATTGTAGTTGCTTATTTAGAACATGTTCCTACCCGAATTTTATCAGGAATCACAAATCCAAAAGTTAAAAAAATAGCTTGGTTACACACGAAAGCAACTCCCGAATTACTATCCAGAACTTTTAGAACTTTTGAAGAAACTAAAAATGCGTATCAGTCATTTAATCAGATTGTTTGCGTTTCTCAAGAGGTTAAAAATTCTTTGTTGCATATTTTTCCTCAATTAGAAAATAAAACACTTGTTATTGAAAATACGATAGATTTTAGTTTTATTCAGCAAAAATCGCAAGAAGTGAGTTTTGATATTGAATTTGATAGTAAAACCCTAAATATTGTTTCTATTGGCCGACTTATTGAAGTGAAAGGTTACGAGCGATTGATTCAAATTGTAAAACGAATAGCTTCTTCAACAGATATTAATTTCAAATTATATATAATTGGTGATGGAGAATTAGCTTCAAAATTAAATGCAACAATTAAAAAAGAAAATCTTGAGAATTATGTACAGTTGTTAGGGTTTAAAGAAAATCCGTACCCTTATTTGGCTAAAGCAGATTTGTACGTTTGCTCGTCTTTAACCGAAGGATATAACTCTGCAATAATTGAAGCATTAGCGTTAGAAATTCCAGTTTTAACAACCGATTGTCCAGGAATGAACGAAATTTTAGACAATGGAAAGTTTGGTAAAATAGTTCCCAATGCAACAGAAGATTTATACGAAGGATTAATAGAACTTATAACCAAATCTGAGGAATTAAATCAGTTAAAACTAAAGGCAAAAGAGAGAGCTATTTATTTAAAGGCTCAAAATTCAACACGTTCTGTTGAACATTTATTCGATACGATTTAATCATGAACACGAAATTAATTTCCATTATTTTACCCGTTTACAATGTAGAAATTTACATTGAAAAGGCGGTTTTGAGTGTTCTTCAGCAAACCTATGCAAATTTCGAATTGTTAATCATTAATGATGGAACAAAAGATAACAGCATTCAAAAAATTGAAAAATATACTTCAGATTCCAGATTGAAAATTTTTCATAAAGAAAATGGAGGTTTGTCTGATGCTCGTAATTTTGGATTAGAAAGAGCGCAAGGCGATTATGTGTATTTTATGGATAGCGATGATTTCATTGAATCAGATTTATTGGCTTTGTGTATTGATAAAATAGAGAAAGAAAATGCACCTGTTGTTGTTTTTGGTTATTTTTTAGATACAGAAGATAAAAGTGGAAATCTTATTTCTTCTGAATCAATTATTCATGAAAGTGAAGTAATAAATATTGAAAATAAAAATACAACTGTAACCAATAATACTATTGGATTATTAGGTTATGCTTGGAATAAATTTTACGCAATCGATTTTTTAAAGCAACATAATTTTAAATTTGAAAAAGGGGTTTCACTTGTTGAAGATATTTTGTTTAATGTTCCCGTTTTTTCTTCAGTAAATAGCATTCATTTTATAAATAAACCACTGTATCATTACGCAAACCGGCCAACGACAACGTTGATAAAAACATTTCATGCCAATTCATTTGACTTGTATTTGAAAAAGAATGAATGTTTAAAAAAGTTCTTTAATAAGTGGAAAATTAATCATTCTGATGAATTACTGGCGAATAGTTTGCTTTTAGGAATTCGATATTGTGCTAATAATTTGTTTGCATTTAAAAATAATTTAACTAAAAATCAAAAATACAATCATTTAAAAACCATGATTGTACATCCCGAAACGCAAAGATTAATACCGTTTTACAAGCCAAATAGTAAATTGGATTCTGTTTATAAAACTATTATTTCACAAAAAAGAGCTTTACTTTTGTACCTGATTTTAAAAATCATCAAATAAATGTTTTTGAAGAAATACATTCCTTACTATTTAAAAATTAGAATACTTCTTTTTTTACAAAAGTTTAAAAGTGCGACCATTTTCTCGTCTCAAAACTTAAAAAAAGAAGATTCAAAAGTTTTTATTTTTTTAGCAGCAAATTATAGTAATCTTGGCGATGTAGCCATTACTTATGCACAAGAAAAATTTATTCAAAACACGTTGCCCAATCATAAAGTAGTTCTTATTCCAATAAATAAAACTATTGAAGGAATCAGCTTTGCAAAATCTATTTTGAATCCGTCAGATTGTATTACAACTGTTGGTGGCGGAAATTTCGGAGATTTGTATGATCAAATAGAAACTTTACGTCAGTTAGTTATTGCGTCCTTTCCAAACAATAAAATTATTTCGTTTCCACAAACTTTTGATTTTTCAAATTCTCCTAAAGGGAAAAAAAGTCTAGCAAAAGCAATTTCTGTGTACAGTAAACTTTCTAACTTGAGTTTTTTTGTTAGAGAACAGCAATCTTTTGAATTAATGCAACGTCATTTTCCAAAAGTGAAAGTGTTTTTAACACCAGATATTGTGTTGAGTTTAGATAAATCGCAACCTCAAATGATACGCAATGGCGTTACAATAAGTTTAAGAGCAGATGACGAAAAATTATTAACTTCTGAACAGAATGAATCGCTAATTAATTGGGCAAAAGAAACTTTTTCTAATGTTTCATTTTATGATACTCATATTAATAAAGGGAATTTATCTGAGCAACAATTAGATGAAGAATTAAACAAAATTTGGAATCAATACAAATCTTCAGAGCTTGTAATTACAGATAGATTACACGGAATGATTTTTTCTTACATAACGAATACACCTTGTTTGGTTTTTTTAAATAACAACCATAAAATTAGTGCTTCATACGAATGGATCAAAGAGCAAGCGCCAATAATTTTAATTAAGAATTTCGATTTAGAAAGTATTAACGAAGCTTTTGAAAACTTAAATTCATCAAATACAAGTGCATATAAAAATTTGATGGAAAAATATTTACCTTTGAAACAACAGCTATTGTCTTAAATGTTTGATTTCATACCAATAGAACATTATACTTTTTTTTACTATCAAACTTTATTGGTTTTTTTGATAGGCATTTTGCTACACGCTGTTATTTTAGAAATTGATGACTTAAGAAATACACGATTTTTAAAAGTTTTTGGTTATTTGTCTCTGGTTTTTGTTCTGCTTTACATGGGTTTTAGGCCTATTCATAGTGTTTTTGTAGATATGACCATGTATGCCTATTCCTTTGAGCGATATTTAGATGGAAATCCCTTAGAAGTGACCGAAGATTATGGTTTTTATTGGTTTTTAGAGTTTTGCACTAAAGTTATGTCTGTTGAGGCTTTCTTTTTTACTTGTGCTTTAATTTATATCATTCCGCTTTATATTCTTTCTGTTAAATGGTTTAAAGCCTATTGGTTTTATGCGTTTTTTGCTTTAGTGGTTTCCTTTTCTTTTTGGGCTTATGGTACAAATGGAATCAGAAACGGTTTGGCAACGTCTCTTTTTTTATTAGCATTAGCTTTTAAAGACAAGAAAATAGTTTTATATGCCTTGTTACTAGTTGCAATTTCTTTTCATAAAACTATGGTTTTACCCGTTTTTGCATTTATAGTTTCAAGTTTTTATACCAAATCGCAAACCTATATTTTTATTTGGTTAACTACCATTTTAGTTTCACTAGCAGTAGGTAACTTTTTTGTGGAATATATAGAATCGTTAGGAATAAACGATAGAAGATTTGAGCAGTATTTTACAGATGAAATAGATGAAGCCATAACAAAAACAGGATTTCGTTGGGATTTCTTAATTTATAGTGCCACTGGAGTTTTCGCAGGTTGGTATTACCTGTTCAAAAAGAACTTTTCAGATAAGCTGTACGAACAACTTTTTAATATGTATTTGATAACTAATGCGTTTTGGGTTTTGGTTATTAGAGCTAATTTTACCAATAGATTTGCATATTTGTCATGGTTCATGCTAGCTATTATCATTTTTTATCCCATATTAAAAGAACAACTTTTTAAACAACATCATCGAATGGTTGGTACCGTATTATTGCTGTATTTTATGTTTACTTATATTTTTAACGTAATTCTAGTTAAGTAAAATGAAATTAAGTGTCATTATCCCGGTTTATAATGTTGAAAAATATGTAATTCGTTGCATTAATTCTGTCATTCAAAATGATTTGGAATCGTCAGCTTATGAAATTATTATTGTTGATGATGAATCACCCGATGATAGTGTGAAAACCATAAAGTCGTACTTTAAAGATGTTGCTAATTTAAAAGTTATATCCCAAAAAAACAAAGGACTTGGCGGTGCAAGAAATACAGGAATCTCAAAGGCTAAAGGAACTTATTTACTTTTCTTAGATGCAGATGATTATTTAGTTCCTAATACGTTAAGTCAAATTGTAAATCAAGCAATTGCAACTCAAGTTGAGGTTTTAGAATTTGGAGCTCATGGCGTTTTAGAAAATGGAGTCGTTTGTTATACCCTTTCTAATTCTTCAAACAATTTGATTTTTGATGGAATGGACTATTATCAAAAGGTTCGTTATGCTAATTCGGCTTGTAATAAATTATATAGCACAGATTTTTTGCGAAACAATCAACTTTTTTTTGAAGAACAGCTTTATATCGAAGATTTTGAATTTAACACTCGTGTTTTTCTTCAAGCGAAACGAATGTTAGCAGTTGAAACCATTGTTGGGCAATTTTTGCAAACACCCAATTCGATTACTCGAAATGTTAGTCTGGCTAAAAAAGAAAAAATGCAAAACGATATTGAACGCGTTATGGTGATTACCAATCAATTGTATTCAAAATCGGCCAATCAAGATGCTTTTTTTAAAGAGCGTTTGGGTTTTTTAACAGCTACTTTAGTTGTTCAAATGATTAAGAACCAATCAGATTATAAAACTATTCTTTTAAAAATTGAATATTTAAAAGCTAAAAAGTTGTTTTTTGTAAATCACAAACTGTTTGATCGTTCTAAAAATCTATTTCGAATCTTATTGTTAAAGCATTCTATACTTTTAAAATTAGCTTTACCTTTGTACCGATTTTTGAATAGAAAAAGTTAATGAAGAAAAAAATCTGTTTTGTAGTTTCGGCACCCATTACTGCCAAAGCATTTTTAATTAAGCATTTTGAATACCTTTCAAAAGAGTTTGATATTACTTTAGTAGCTAATTTTGAAACACAGGCTGATTTTGAAGTTCCGTTTGTAAAAAACACCAAACATATTGCAATTCACAGAAGCATCAATCCTTTGAAAGATTTCTTAGCTTTAATTCAGTTGTATTTTTTCTTTAAAAAAGAATCGTTTCATGTGGTTCATTCCGTTACGCCAAAAGCAGGTTTGTTGGCTATGATGGCTGCTTGGTTGTCTAGAATTCCAGTTCGAATTCATATTTTTACTGGACAAGTTTGGCACACACAATCAGGTTTAAAAAAACAATTTTTAAAGTTTTTAGACCGACTGTTGGTTTGGTTTACCACTCATATTTTGGTCGATGGTCAGTCGCAACGTCAATTTTTAATTGCTAATAAAATTATAACCGATAAAAATTCTAAGGTTTTAGGAAAAGGTTCCATTAGTGGAGTAGATGTGCAAAAGTTCAATCCTTCTTCAGAAATTAGAAATTTGTATCGCACTCAATTGAACTTTCAAAATAATGATGTTGTATTTGCTTTTCTAGGTAGAATGAATACCGATAAGGGTATTTTAGATTTAGCAAAAGCATTTCAAAAATTACATGCAGATTTTCCGAATGTGAAATTGCTTTTAATTGGATTTGATGAAGAACAGATGCAAGAGAAAATTCGTCAAATTCAAACAGAAAACATCATTTATTTTGGTCCTACTCCAAAGTCACAAGAAGTTTTACAAGCTGCAGATGTGTTTTGTTTACCAAGTTATAGAGAAGGTTTTGGGACAAGTGTTATAGAAGCTTCGTTGTTAGAATTACCAATAATTTGTAGTGATACCTATGGTTTAGCAGAAACTATTATCGAAAATAAAACAGGGTTACGTCATGAAGTTAAAAATGTAGACCAACTTTATGATCAAATGAAATTGTTGGTTCAAAACGAAGAGACAAGAACAGTTTTAGGTAAAAACGGAAGACAATATGTATTGGAACATTTTTCAGCAGATGAAATTTCGTTGCAATGGCTTACTTTTTATAAAGATATTTTAAAATAATGTATAAAAACATAGTAAAACCCATATTAGATTTTATTCTGGCATTGGTTGGATTTATCCTGCTTCTGCCTGTGTTTTTATGCATTACCATTTTGTTGTTTTTTGCTAATCAAGGGAAGCCTTTTTTTATTCAAAGACGACCAGGATTTAATGGTGCCATTTTTAGCATCATTAAGTTTAAAACTATGAATGATAGAAAAGATAAAAAAGGGAATTTGTTATCCGATGCAGAACGATTAACTGCTGTTGGACGTTTTGTTAGAAAAACATCATTGGACGAAATTCCGCAGTTGCTCAATGTTCTAAAAGGCGATATGAGTTTGGTGGGTCCAAGACCTTTATTAACGCAGTACATGCATTTGTATTCGCCTTATCAAAATCGTCGTCACGAAGTAAAACCGGGGATTACAGGTTGGGCACAAATCAATGGACGAAATGCAATTGATTGGGAAACCAAATTTGAATTGGACGTGTTTTATGTAGAACATATTTCTTTTGGTTTGGATTTAAAAATTCTTTTGAAAACAGTAAAAAAGATTTTAATTAAAGAAGGAATAAATGCTCAAAATTCGGCAACCATAGAACCTTTTAGTGGCACTACTTCAGTTTATGTTTTTGGAGCTGGAGGTCACGGAAAGGTGGTTTTAGACGTGCTTTTATCGGAAAATAAATATGTTGTCAAAGGAATTTTAGATGATGCACCCCAATCGGATTCGTTGTTTGAAATTCCTATCAAGAAAAATTTTAATAGAAAAAAATTACAAGCTCGAAATTGTATTGTTGCTATTGGCGATAATGCCATTCGAAAAAGAATAGTTACCACATTAGATACCAATTTTATTATGACCATTCATCCCAATGCTATTGTGTCCAAATTTGCCAAGATTGGACCTGGAACTCAAATTATGGCAGCTGCAGTTGTAAATCCAGCTGCTGTAATTGGAAATCATTGTATCATCAATACAGGAGCAATTGTAGAGCATGATTGTAAATTAGAAGATTATGTTCATGTAGCGCCAAATGCTTGTTTGGGTGGAAATGTTACAGTGGGAGAAAAAACATTAGTAGGTATTGGAGCCACTATTATACCCAATGTTAAAATTGGAAAAAATGTAAGTATTGGAGCAGGAACAGTAGTTTTGCAAGATGTACCAGACAATGCTGTTGTAGTTGGTGTACCAGCACGAATTATTAAATATCAAGAGAATTAAAATGGAAGAGAAAATTTGGCTTTCCTCTCCACACATGGGAGGAACGGAACAAAAATATGTGCAAGAGGCTTTTGATAGCAACTGGGTAGCGCCTTTAGGACCCAATGTAACGGGTTTTGAAAATGATTTGGTTCATTTCTTGGGCAACAATGTTCAAGTTGCTGCTTTGAGCTCTGGAACTGCTGCTTTGCATTTAGGTCTTATTTTGTTAGGAGTACATGCAGGTGATGAGGTTATTTGTCAATCGATGACTTTTTCTGCTTCTGCTAATCCAATTGTTTATTTAGGTGCAACTCCTGTTTTTATAGATAGTGAATTGGATACTTGGAATATGTGTTCTATTGCATTAGAAGAAGCTATTCAAGATAGAATTGCAAAAGGGAAGAAGCCAAAAGCAATTATTCCTGTTCATTTGTATGGAATGCCAGCCAAAATGGATGAAATGTTAGCCATTGCTAATCGTTATGAAATTCCTATTTTAGAAGATAGTGCCGAAGCTTTAGGTAGTTCATACAAAGGACAAAAGTGTGGCACGTTTGGAACGATGGCTGCCTTATCGTTTAATGGAAATAAAATTATAACTACTTCTGGTGGTGGTGCTTTGGTAACAAAATCAGATGTTTTAAAAGAGAAAGCCATATTTTTAGCCACTCAAGCAAGAGACGCCGCTCCACATTATCAACATAGTGAAATTGGTTATAACTATCGATTAAGTAATATTGCTGCTGGAATTGGTCGTGGTCAAATGGAAGTTTTAGAAAATCATGTAACTTTAAGAAGAAAATGGAATCAACGTTATCAAGATTTTTTTAAAGCAATTTCAAGTGTAACTGTTTTTAAAGAACCAACTGCTGATTTCATTTCTAATCATTGGTTAACGGCTATTCTGTTAGATTCTTTTGAAGAAAGAGAAGCCTTACGATTAAAGTTTGAATCTCAAAATATAGAAACACGCCCTTTATGGAAGCCTATGCATTTACAACCTGTTTTCGCATCTTATCCATATTATGGTCGTTCGGTTGCAGCCGATTTATTTGAGAAAGGATTGTGCTTGCCTTCAGGGTCTAACTTGTCTGATAATCAATGGGGAAGAATAATTTTGGTTCTTGAAGATTTTTTTAAATAACAAAAAAGAAACTAAATAAACGATTCTAACTTTAATAAGTTGTTGTATTTTTGTAGCCCCCAATCTGTTAAACAATTTTTAAGTGTCAAATAATCAGAATAATTCTTCAAAAAAATCGGTTATACAAAACATAACCCAAGATTTTTTTGAAAATCGATTTAGTAATTTAGCCTATTTACCAAGATGGGTTATCTTTTGTATTGATATTATTATTGTTTTATTTGCTAGCTTGGTTACCTATTTTATTGTAACTAATTTAACATATAAGTACTTTGATACTTATTCGGTTTCTATTCGTTATGTAATTACCATTTTTACTTACGCCTTTTTTTTCTTCGCTTTTAGAACCTATGCAGGAATTATAAGACATTCTAGTTTTATTGATGGTATGCGATTATTATTGGCTACTTCATTTGCTTTTTTCTCATTAGTAGTTTTAAATTATACCCATTATTTTATTCATGGTACTAAGATTTTCTTGCTGCCCGAATTATTTATTCACAGTGTAATTTCGTTTGTACTTTTATTTCTTTTCCGAATAGTGGTCAAGTTTTTATTTGAAACCTATATCGAATTAGAAAATATAGATAAAATTAAAAAAATTGTAGTTTTTGGAGTAGATGCCAATGCCTTTGCTTTAGCTAAAGCTTTAAATTCTGAACAACCAAAGCGATACAAAGTAGTTGCTTTTATCGAAAAAACATCGGCAAATAAGACCAAACAAGTTCTAGGTTTGCCAATTGTAGGTTTTAAAGGTAATGCGGCTGTTATCATTAGAAAGTTTAATGCTTCGGGAATTATTTTAAGTGATTCTTCTTTAACTAAAAGTGAGCAGTTGAAAATTGTTGATGATTGTTTAGAACACCAATATCAAGTACTATCAACTCAAACGGTAAAAAATTGGGAAGATCAAAAAAACATCACTAAAAGCATTAAGCAATTTGATATTAAAGATTTGTTAGAGCGTCAACCTATTGAGCTTCACAATCAAATTATTTCGGGTCAAATTAGCGGAAAAACCATTATGGTTACGGGTGCAGCAGGTTCTATTGGAAGTGAAATTGTACAACAAGTTTTAGATTTTAAACCATCAAAATTAATAGTTGTTGATCAAGCAGAAACGCCTTTGCATCAATTAGGATTGTTGATTGAGCCTATAATAAAAAATATTCCCTATTTGTCTTTTGTTGCTGATATAAAAGACGCTTTTATGATGGAGCAAATCATAGGAACACATCAACCCGATGTTATTTATCATGCAGCCGCTTATAAACATGTGCCGTTGATGGAATTAAATCCGTATCAGGCGGTTTTAACTAACGTTTATGGAACCAAAATCATTGCCGATTTAGCTTTAAAATACAAAGTGTCTTCTTTTGTGATGGTTTCCACCGATAAAGCCGTAAACCCAAGTAATGTAATGGGAGCTAGTAAGAGAATTGCGGAAATGTACGTGCAGTCTTTGTCGATGAATGCGCAAGCAAAGCAGTTAGAATCAACTAAATTTATTACTACTCGTTTTGGAAATGTACTAGGTTCTAATGGTTCTGTGGTTCCGTTGTTTACTAAGCAAATTCAAGAAGGAGGTCCAATAACCATAACGCATCCCGACATAATTCGTTATTTTATGACAATTCCTGAAGCTTGTCAATTAGTATTAGAAGCAGGTTCTATGGGTAACGGAGGTGAAATTTATATTTTTGATATGGGTGAACCTGTTCGTATAATTGATTTGGCTTATAAAATGATTCGTTTAGCTGGATTTACTCCAGAAGAAGATATTAAAATTGAAGTAGTAGGCTTACGACCTGGTGAAAAATTATATGAAGAATTGTTAAATGATGTAGCTAAAACACTACCAACACATCACGAAAAAATTATGATAGCACAAGAAGTAAGTGTTGCCAATTTTGATGATTTTCTTAATCAATTGCAACGATTAGTTCAAAGTGCTAAAGAAATGAAATCTGAGGAAACCGTTGTGCTAATGAAGAAAATTGTGCCCGAATTTAAGAGTAAAAATTCTGAATTTGAGCGTCTTGACCACTAATTTCTTTGCTTATTAGTAAAGTCCCTTATATTTGCATAAAATTTAGATTATGAAATTTGTAAAAATCACTCTTTTATCGTTGTTATTCGTTTTGTTTTTAACCACTTCTTGTGCTTCAAGAAAAGATTTGGTGTATTTACAAGGCGGTTCTAATGCAAAAGAGTTGGTTTCTTATGAGCCTGTTTTGCAACCTGATGATGTAGTAATGATTGTAGTTTCTTCTGAAAATCCAGAAGTTGCAGCACCTTATAATTTGAAAGTCATAACCGTTCAAGGTGATTCAGAGAATACCATTGGAACACAAAGAATGCAAACCTATATTTTGGATAAGGAAGGAAAAATTGAATTCCCATTACTAGGTTCTATTGCTCTTGGTGGATTAACAAAAACGCAAGCAGTAGCTAAATTAAAGGAGCTATTAAAAGATCATGTTAGTGATGCAGTAATCAATTTTAGAATTTTAAATTTTAAAGTTACGGTTTTAGGAGAAGTTCAAAAACCAGGAACTTATTCGGTTGCGAGTGAAAGAATTACATTGCTAGAGGCTATCGGAATGTCGGGAGATTTAACCATTTACGGAAATAGAACCAATGTTTTATTAATTCGTGAAAAGAATGGAACCAAAACTATGGAACGAATCGATTTAACAAAATCTGATTTTTTGAATTCTTCTGCTTATTATTTATCTCAAAACGATGTGGTTTATGTTGAACCAAATAAAACCAGAATCAATTCTTCAGCTATCGGACCTAATTTAACTGTAGGAATTTCAGCCCTTTCTCTAATTGTTACCATTATAGCTTTAACCGTAAAATAAGATGCAAAAACGCGAATTACATACTCCAACTTTATCCAGCAATTTTAACTTAAAAGAAGAAATTGAAAATTACATTTCGCATTGGAAATGGTTTGTTGTAGGTGTATTTGTTTGCTTTACTGTTGCTTATTTGTATTTGCGATATACAATTCCAAAATATAAAGCTACGTCTACTATTTTAGTGAAAGATGATCGAAAAGGAAGTATGGCTTCTGAATTATCTGCTTTTTCAGATTTGGGATTGCTCTCGGGTGTAAAAAGTAATGTTGATAATGAAATTGAAGTAATCAAATCAAGAACTTTAATTGCATCAACTATTAAAGATTTAGAACTTACTACCGCTTATTTGAATTTGGGAAGAGTAAAATCGGAAGAATTATATAAAGGAAGTCCCATTCAAATTTTCTTTTCTAAAACAAATGAAACTTTTTTAAATTCATTTCATAATTTCCGAATTTCTTCTGTAGATGCTAACCGATTTGATTTTTATGATGCTTCTGGGGTTAAAATAGGAACCTTTTCGTATGGAACCAAGTTTAAAGTTGATGCAGTTGAAGCTATCGTAATGAAATCTGGTGCTGATTTATGGAAAGAGGAGTTTAATATTGCTATTCAAGTTTATCCAATAAAATCGTTAGTTGAAAGTTTTAAAACGAGATTAACAGTGAGTTCGTTTGGAAAAAATACTAGTGTTATCGAATTAACCCTTGTTGATCCTGTACGTCCTAAAGCCGAAGATTTTTTAAATACTTTGGTAAAAAACTATAACCAAGATGCTATTTCTGACAAAAAATATATTGCTGAAAACACGTCAAAGTTTATAGAACAACGACTAAGTATCATCAGTGATGAATTAAAAGGTGTTGAGGCTGATGTAGAGTCGTTTAAGAAAGAAAATAAAGTAACGGATATTGTTTCAGAGGCAGGATTGTTTTTAGAAAATGCTACCGAGTTTGAAAAGAAAGAAATTGAAACCGAAACACAATTAAAAGTTGTAAGTAGTATTTTAGAGTACTTAAACTCGAATACTTCTTCAGAATTGATTCCTGCTAATATTTTACCTGCCGAGGAAGGTGCGAGTGCTTCCATAGCGCAATACAATCAATTGGTTTTAGAGCGCAATAAATTGTTGAAAACAGCTGGGCCAAAAAACAGTTTGGTTTTAAATTTAGAAGCAAAAATCAACACGTTAAAAAGTAGTGTTGCTTCTAGTTTGCTTCAGTTGCAAAGCAATTTAAAAATTAAGAAGAAAGATATTGCACGTCAAAATGCAATTTTGGGTGGAAAAATTTCTCAAATTCCTACTCAAGAAAAGATTTTTAGAGATATCGATAGAAAGCAAAATATCAAAGAAGCTTTGTATTTATACTTGCTGCAAAAAAGAGAAGAAACTCAAATTTCTCTTGCTGTAACAGCACCCAATGCTAAAGTAATTGATGCCGCAATTGCTTCAAAAAATCCGGTTTCGCCTAATCGCCAAGTTATTTATTTGGGAAGTTTGTTTTTAGGATTGTTAATTCCTTTTGCAATTCTTTATATCAGAAGATTATTAGATACAAAAGTTAAATCGCGATTAGATATTGAACAAGCCACTACGATGCCATTCATTGGAGATGTTCCAAAATCAGTTTCAAATGAAGCTATCATTTCAAGCAGCAGCAGAACAAGTACGGCAGAAGCACTTCGAATTGTACGAACAAATTTAGAGTTCTTACTTAATGAAGTTCCAGAAGGAGTTGCTAAGACTATTTTCTTAACATCAACTTTTCCAAAAGAAGGAAAAACCTTTATTTCGGTAAACTTGGCTTCCACTATTGCCTTGTCTGATAAGAAAGTTTTGTTATTAGGATTGGATATCAGAAATCCTAAATTAGAAGAATATTTAGACGTTCCTAAAGTAGGTGTCACTAATTATTTAGCTTCTAAAGACCATAAAAATAGTGCTGATTTTTTAACAAAAGTGGAAGGTTTTTCTAATTTTTATGTTATGCCTGCTGGTGTGATTCCTCCAAATCCTGCCGAATTGCTTATGGGTAAAAAAGTAGGTGAATTGTTTGAAAAATTAAAGCAAGAGTTTGATTACATCATCGTAGATACTGCACCAGTAAGTTTAGTAACCGATACTTTATTGATATCAAAATATGCAGATGCTTTTGTATATGTTACCAGAGCAAATTACTTAGACAAACGAATGTTGACTTTGCCAGAAAAATTATATCAAGAAAAGAAACTGCCTAATATGTCAATCTTAATTAATGATACCGATTCTACAAAAGGGTACGGATATGGCTACGGATATGGATATGGCTACGGAGTTGAGGTTGAAAAAAAATCTTTTTGGAAACGTTTTTTTAAATAGGTTCAGGTTTTAGGGCACTTTTTTGTCATTCCGCGAAAGTAGGAATCTCCTACAAAGTAGGTCAACATTTGAACGAAGCGAAAATAATTACCTATTGTTCTTGAACTTGCTTTTTTTATTTAAAAAACACATTTTTAGTCATGGTTTCCTCTAAGGTTTTGTGATTTTTAATTATCACCTTATTTTGAAAAGCCGCTACGTGATTTTTATGATGAATATCAGAACCCACAAAATCATACAAGTTTTCTTTTAAAAGATAATCGGCTGTTTCGGCAACATTTTTCCCATAATAACCTACAGTCGCTAACAAATTTAACTGAAATAAACACCCTGCTTTTTTTAGTTTTGCAAATTCTTTTTTGTTGGAATGAAAGTAATTGTAACGCTCTGGATGCGCTAAAACCAACTGATATCCTTTAAGTTGCAACTCAAAAAGAAAATCATATAACTGAATGGGTGCATTCAAATACGACATTTCAATTAGAATAAAATTATCTTTCAGTGTAAGTAGTTTTTCTTGTTGAACTAATTGCATTAAATTTTCATCTAAAAAATATTCCGAAGCACAATTAAGAGCTGCTTTTTTAGAAAGTTCAGGTAATTCATCTTGAACTAAATAATGCGCATTTTTTATAGTTTCAGTTGTATTATCCCATACGTTTTTCATAGTATGAGGTGTAGTAATCACTTTTGAAAAACCAAAATCAATCATCGATTCTAATAAAAATTCAGCATCTTTAATTTTTTGTGCGCCATCGTCTATTCCTGGTAAAACATGAGAATGAATATCTACATATCCTAAAGGAATTAATTCGGCTAATTTAGGCTTAGATTTGAAAAGCGATAACATGATTTGGAATTTGTTGCAAAGATAGTTTTTTTTGTGAATAGTATCTTTTGATATAGTTGTTCTGGTATTTTTAGATGGCTTATAAAATGCATTTTTAGGTATTTATTATCTATGCACTATCTATACACTATCTATGGAGTATCTATGGAGTATCTTCCTAGTTACATAAGTATTATTTTCTTATATGTTATTTTGATAGAGGTAAAAGTCGGTATAAAATTACTTATGCTTACCTGAGAGAAGAATGATTTGTAAAATTTAAATTAGGGAATTGTTATTTTAGTGCAGTTTTTTTATTTTTTAGTAGTGATGGTGTCATATTTCTTGAATTAATTTGTCTGCTGTTTAAAATAGTGTATTTTTGATATGGTAAAAATGAAAGTCCCCCGTATACATGAATAAAACCGAATTTTCAGAAGAGGAAAGTAATTTAAGCAATAAGTTTTCTTCTACACAAGAAACAGAAAATACCGAGCAATGGGATGCGGTAATAGAATCAAGACACAGTCTTTTGGATCTTAATTTAAAAGAATTGTGGCACTATCGTGATTTGTTGGTTTTGTTTGTAAGAAGAGATTTTGTAACGGTATACAAACAGACCATTTTAGGACCACTTTGGTTTTTTATTCAACCGATTTTAACAACAATTACGTTTACCATTATTTTTGGGAATGTTGCCCAATTGTCCACAGATGGAGCTCCTAAGTTGGTTTTTTATATGGCGGGTATTACGCTTTGGAATTACTTTTCAACTTGTTTAACAAGTGTTTCTGGAGTATTTAATGTTAATGCATCTATTTTTGGGAAAGTATATTTTCCTCGTTTGATTATGCCGTTAACTATTGTAATTTCCAACTTAATGAAGTTTGGTGTTCAATTTTTATTATTTCTCTGTTTTGTGGGTTATTATTATTCTCAAAATGAAATTAGACCAAATACATGGATTGCAGCAACACCAATTGTAATTATTTTAATGGCGTTAATTTCTATGGGAATAGGATTAATTTTATCTTCCATGACTACAAAATATAAAGATTTGAATCAGTTGATTGGTTTTGGAGTGCAGTTGTTTATGTATGCTACTCCAGTTATCTATCCAAGTTCAACGGTGCCTTTAGATTATCAATGGGTGGTTGAATTAAACCCCTTAGTAGGTTTGTTTGATTACATGCGATTTGCCTATTTAGGTGTTGGTGAGTTTACGATTTTAGATTTAGTTTATCCATCGATATTTTCAATTGTTATTTTAGCAATTGGAGTCTTGGTTTTTAACAAGACGCAGAAGACTTTTATGGATACGGTTTAGTGTTGTATAGTAAATAGAGAGTTGTGAATGATTAGTTTTAAATTATATAAAAAAGTAGTGAATAGAGAATAGTGCTTAGTATGGAAATCCAACTACTCACTATTCACTATTCACTACTCACTAAAATAAAATGAGTAAAGTAGTAATAAAAGCAGAAAATATATCCAAACAATATCGTCTAGGACTTGTGGGAACGGGCACGGTTAAAGACGATATGAAGCGTTGGTGGCATAATTTACGAGGCAAAGAAGATCCTTTTTTAAAAATTGGAGAAGCTAATGATAGAAGCAGCAAAGGTGAAAGTGATTATGTTTGGAGTTTACGCGACATTAATTTCGAAATCAATCAAGGAGATTCTGTCGGAATTATTGGTCGTAATGGTGCTGGGAAGTCCACTTTGTTAAAAATATTAAGTCAAGTTACACAACCTACTACAGGTAAAATATACACAAAAGGTCGCATTGCCTCATTGTTGGAAGTTGGTACTGGTTTTCATCCTGAAATGACGGGCAGAGAGAATATTTATTTGAATGGTGCTATTTTAGGTATGCGCAAACATGAAATCAAGCGTAAGTTTGATGAAATCGTAGCCTTTTCTGGAGTTGAACGTTATATTGATACGCCAGTTAAGCGTTATTCTTCTGGAATGTATGTGCGTTTGGCATTTGCTGTTGCGGCACATTTAGAATCCGAAATTTTGATTGTAGATGAGGTGTTGGCTGTTGGCGATGCTGAGTTTCAAAAAAAGTGTTTAGGCAAAATGAACGAGGTGAGCAAAGGAGAGGGAAGAACTGTTTTGTTCGTGAGTCATTCTATGGCAAGTGTAAAAAAGCTTTGTAATAAAGGAATTGTTCTACATAATGGAAAAAATGTTTTCAATGGAAATATTGAAAGTGTTATTAATTATTATGAAAATAATTTGATTTCAAATGATAGAAATTTATCCATTAAATATTCTGATTCGCCAAATTTACCAATGCAAATTAAAAGTGTAAATTTGTTAAATAATAGAGCAAATAAAATCTTTACAACTGATGATGAATTAATTTTTGAGTTTGAAGTTATAACACGTCAAATAGTAGAAGGAGCATATGTCACAGTTGATTTAAAAGACATCAACGACGAACTAATTTATTGGTCTGGTGATTATTCTAGTAAGCGGTTCAAAAGTAATATAATTGGGGATTCTAAGTTACTATGTAAACTTCCTAGAAACATTCTTACCTCTGGTGCCTATAATGTTACATTTGCAATTTATTCCCCTGTTAAAGGAGTAGTGCAAAATGAAATTTCAAATGTAATTACATTTGAAATAGAAGAAAGTCAACATTCTTATTTAAGTCAATATAATATTAATTACCCAGGTAAAATCGGGGTTCCTAGTCAGTGGGAATATATAGAGTAAACTATGAATAACCAAATAAAAAATAAAGTACTATTAATAACTGGTGGAACAGGTTCTTTTGGAACCGCAGTCCTAAACCGGTTTTTAAATACCGACCATTTTAAAGAGATTCGCATTTTTTCTAGAGATGAAAAGAAGCAAGATGACATGCGTAATCACTATAAAAATGAAAAAATTAAATTTTATATTGGAGATGTAAGGGATTTTACTTCCATTGAGTCAGCTATGTTAGGAGTCGACTATGTGTTTCATGCAGCGGCTCTAAAACAAGTGCCATCTTGTGAGTTTTTCCCAATGCAAGCGGTAAAAACTAATGTTGAGGGAACTCACAATCTATTGAGAGCTGCCATTCAAAATAAGGTGGAAAAAGTAATTTGTTTGTCTACAGATAAAGCAGCTTATCCAATTAATGCCATGGGAATGTCAAAAGCTATGATGGAAAAAGTAGCTATTGCAGAATCGAGAAATACCACAAAAACAACAATATGTTTGACCCGTTACGGCAATGTAATGGCTTCAAGAGGTTCTGTTATTCCTCTTTTCTTGAGTCAAATTGAAAAAGGAGAAGATTTAACGGTAACCGACCCAAGTATGACGCGTTTCTTAATGTCGCTTAATGATGCTGTTGAGTTGGTTTTGTTTGCTTTTGAGAACGCTAATCCAGGGGATATTTTTATAAACAAAGCACCAGCTTCCACTATTAACGATTTAGCAAAAGCAATTTTAGAAATTAAAAACGCTTCAAATCAAATCAAAGTTATCGGAACAAGACACGGAGAAAAATTATATGAGACCTTGTGTACCCGTGAAGAAATGGCGAAGGCTGAGGATATGGGCGGATTTTTCCGTATTCCTGCCGATAATAGAAATTTAAATTACAGCCAATATTTCTCTGAAGGGAAAGATATTTTACCTGAAATTCAGGATTATAATTCACATAATACTACCCAATTAGATGTTGAAGGTGTGAAAAATTTGTTGCTTACCTTAGAAGAATTTAAATGATTGACTGCAAATGAAAAAGTTAAAACTAGCAACAATATTAGGAACAAGACCTGAGATTATTCGATTAGCCGAATGTATCAAAAAAAGTGATATCTATTTCAATCATATTTTAATTCACACTGGACAAAATTATGATTATGAATTAAACGAAATCTTTTTTGAAGATTTAGGACTAAGAAAACCGGATTATTTTTTAAATGTAGCCGGAAGTCATCTTGGGGAAACTATTGGTAATGTTATCGCAAAATCCTACGAAGTATTATCAAAAGAAAAACCTGATGCGCTTTTGGTTTTAGGAGATACGAATAGCGTATTGAGTACGATTGCCGCTAAACGATTAAAAATTCCAATTTTTCATATGGAAGCAGGAAATCGTTGTTTTGACCAAAATGTGCCTGAAGAAATCAATAGAAAAATATCGGATCATATTAGCGATATCAACCTAACTTACACAGAGAATAGCAGACGTTATTTGTTAAGTGAGGGTTTTCGTAAAGACCATGTTTTTGTGATTGGTTCCCCATTGAAAGAGGTTTTACACGTTCATTCTAGTAAAATTAATTCAAGTAACGTTTTAGAACAATTACAACTTACCAGTAAAAAATATATTGTAGTTAGCGCACATAGAGAAGAAAATGTGGATATTGATGCTAATTTTAAAGCCTTAACGAATGCCTTAAATAAAGTAGCTGAGAAATATCAATTACCCGTTATTTTTTCAACACATCCAAGAACTAAAAAAAGAATTGATTCTCAAAAAATTACATTTCATCCATTGATTCAAAATGTAGCGCCACTAGGATTCTTTGATTATGTACAGTTGCAACAAAATGCATTCATCGTGTTGTCTGATAGCGGTACTATTAGCGAAGAATCAGCGATGATGAAATTCCCAGCGGTAAGTATTCGTACTAGCACTGAGCGACCAGAAGCCGTTGATGCCGGAACCATCATTTTAGGAGGAATTAATGAAGACGAAATCATAAATTCAATTGAAATTACAAAAGGATTATTCGATAGCGAAATCAAAATCCCATTAGAATATGAAGTTTTAAATAGCTCAGATAGGGTTATAAAAGCAATTATGAGTTACACTAAAATTGTAAATCTGGTAACTTGGAATAAATAATTTATGAAGAAAATTTTAATTATTGGTTCTAAAGGTATGGCAGGACATGTCATGCAAAGTTATTTTACTGCAATCGATACTTTCGAGGTGTTTACTGTTGCCAGAAACATTTCGGAAAATAAAAAAAGTTTTAATGTCGATGTAAGTGATAAGGAAAAGCTTCTAACCATAATTAATGAGCATCAATTTGATGTTGTAGTAAATTGTATTGGAATTTTAAACAAAGACGCCGAAGATCATCCGTCAAAGGCAGTTTGGTTCAATAGTTATTTTCCGCATTTTTTAGAGGAAATTACAAAGAATACCCAAACCAAAGTAATTCACATCAGTACTGATTGTGTGTTTTCAGGCAAAAAAGGAAATTACACGGAAGCCGATGTAAAAGACGGCATCGGGTTTTATGCCCAATCAAAAGCATTGGGAGAAATTGATAATCCAAAAGATGTCACCATCAGAACCTCAATCATCGGACCTGAAATTAATCCAAACGGTATCGGATTGTTGCATTGGTTTTTGAGTCAACCTTTAGACGCTAAGTTGAATGGTTATTCTAATGCCTATTGGACAGGTTTGACAACACTTGAATTAGCAAAAGTGGTTCATGAAATAATCAACCAAAACATTTCAGGAATTATTCAAGTGGTGCCAAACGAAAAAATAAATAAATACGAATTGTTGCAATTGTTTAATTCTGTATTTCGAAACAACCAATTGGAAATTGTGGATTACGATGCTTATAAAGTAGACAAGAGTTTACTATTTACAAGTCAAGATTTTGACTACCACGTTCCCACTTACGAACAAATGTTAATAGATTTGAAAGCTTGGATTTTAAGCCAAAACACCCTATACAAACACTATTCATTATAATATGATATCTGTAGTTACTGCTTATTACAACCGAAAAAAGTTATTTACTCGTACTTTAAAAAGTATGTTGCCTTATTATGGTAAAATCAATTTTGAAGTTATTGTAGTAGATGATGGTAGTGATGAAGTAGAGCGATTAGAAGATTTACAAACCGATTTTCCTTTTCTAAATGTTATTCGTTTAGAAAAACAAAACAAATGGTATAAAAATCCTTGTATTCCTTTTAATATAGGCTTTGAAGCGGTTAAAGGTGATAAAGTTATTATTCAAAATCCAGAATGTTATCATTTTGGTGCCGTTTTAGAATATGTGGATGCTCATTTAAAAGAAAACGAATATTTGAGTTTTGGATGTTTTTCAATGGATAAATTGAATACTGACGATGATGCGCTTTTTTTTGATGAAAAGAACATTGTTAAACTTATCGAAAACAATAATAGATCATTCACTACTGATGGCGATTTAGGCTGGTACAATCACTCAAAATTTCGCCCAGAAGCCTTTCATTTTTGTGCAGCGCTAATGAGTACTGATTTATTTGATTTGGGAGGATTTGATGAGCGCTATGCAAAAGGAGTAGGATATGATGATGATGAATTAATTTGGCGTATCAAAAATAAAAATATGCAAATTAAATTCATTGATGATACCATTGTGTTACACCAAAACCATTACGTTGCGCCTAATGATTTAGTAGAAGCTAACAAGAGAAGATTTGAAAGCTATAAACGAAACAAATTCATCTTTGAACAAATTACAAAATGCAATTCGCATTGGAAGGTAAATTACATTGAAAATGTTCACTGTAAAGATTCAAAAGAAAATAAAACAGAAAGCAATTATTTTTTTGAATTTAATACCTTAACCAATGCCATTATCAAGAATAAACTTAAAAGAAAAATAGGTTTAAAGCTATTGAAAATATTGGCTAAAATTTAAAAATTGAATATCTCCGTCATCATCCCCGTTTACAACGCTGCTGCTTATATTGAAAAAGCGGTGACTTCGGCTTTGTTTCATAACGAAGTAAAAGAAGTGGTTTTAGTAAACGATGGAAGTACGGATGATTCTTTAGCTATTCTTCAGAAATTACAACAATCCGATGCTAGAATTAAAATCTATCATCATGAAAATAAGGTTAATAAAGGACGTTCTGCAAGTCGTAATTTAGCCTTGCAAAAAGCAACCCAACCTTTTATTGCCTTTTTAGATGCCGATGATTTTTACTTGGAAAATCGTTTTGAAACCGACCGCAAAATTTTTAGTAGCGATACTACAATTGACGGTGTTTACAATGCTATTGGAGTTCATTTTTATAGAGATTTTTCAGATGAAGAACACCAAGAATTATCTTTAACTACCGTTACAGAGGCTATTCCGCCGCAAGAATTATTTGGCTATTTATTAAACGGTAAAAAAGGCTATTTTTCTATTGATGGTTTAACTATCAAAAAAGAAGTATTAACTAAAATCGGACTTTTTCAAGAGCATTTAGTTGTGGCGGAAGATACGGATTGGTTGCTTAAAATGGCACTAACCTCAAAATTAGTTGCTGGAAACATAAAAGAAGCCGTTGCTATGCGCGGTGTTCATGTTACGAATAGTTTTAATGTTAAAGAATTATATAAAAAATATTGGTTTAAGATGTATGAATCGGTTATTTATTGGGGTTTTCAAAATAACATCGAAAAAGCTAAAATCGATTTACTATTGAATTGGCTATTTTATTACCGCTACAAAGAAAAGTATAGCTTATTAACAGAGTTCAAGTATTGGTTTTATTTACTAAAATCAAATCCGAAACTAATTGCCTCAACTTTAGCTATTAAATACTGCCCAATTATTAGGAAAAGAAAGCAACTTTTCCCATTTTTGTTCCGATAAATACAAACGATTTGCAACCACTGGTTTCCATAATTATTCCCACGTTCAATAGCAGTAAGCACATAAAGGCAACTTTAAATAGCGTACTTTCACAAACTTATACGAATTGGGAATGTATTTTAGTAGATGATGGTTCTATAGATTTAACGGAAACTATTTCTGTGAATTATCAAGAAAAAGATAATCGTTTTCAATTGTATAAACGACCAGTAGATTTGCCCAAAGGGCCTTCTTCTGCTCGAAATTATGGTGTTTCCAAAGCCAAAGGAGATTACTTGATTTTTTTAGATGCCGATGATTTATTGGCGACGACTTGTTTAGAAAATCGAGTAGCACAATTCCAACAAAATCCAGAATGTGATTTTTTAGTGTTTCAAATGGAGCGTTTTGTTGAGGAACCCGATTTTTCTAAAAAAGAAATAGTAGTCGAACAAGATAAAACCCGCATTTTAGAATCTTTTATTCAATTGCACGGTCAGTGGCCCATTACGGCTCCAATTTATAAAACTGATTTTTTTAAAACCATCCATTTTAGTCCTAGTTTGGTCGTTTTTGAAGACTTAGAAGTAGCTATAAAAGCAATTGTAAAAGCAATCGATTTTCAGGTTTTCAACACTATTGATTGTTATTATAGAAACGATTCAAATTATCAAACCAAGTATAACTCTTTAGAGATTAAAACCAAAATGGTAAAATCTTTTCAAACACTATTATTAAGTGTTGTAGAGTTGGTGCGACAAAATCCTGAAAAACAGTTTAAAAATCAAGATATAAAATCTTATTTTATAGAATCCTATAAAAAAATATTTCGTTTTCAGATTTTAGAAAATACTGAAGCATTTAAAGGAGATAACAAGAAAATAGTACATTTGCTTGCAGCATATGGTTTTTTGGACAGTAAAACGGCTTTTAAATTCTTTTTGGTTGACCGTGTTTTATTGCCTTTTGCATCCATTAAAGGAAGTGGCATTGCTCGATTAATAAAAAAAATATATAACTAACATGGCAGATTTTAGTTTTCAAAATAAAAATGTTGTTATTCTTATTAAAGATGCTATTTTAGGTGGGGCAGAACGTCAAGCTTTGGGATTTGCAAAATATGTAAAAGACCACTATAATTGTTCGGTTTCAATTGTTGTAACGTATTCTAATGACCAATCAGATGAGTTTAAAAGTTTTCTTAACGAGATTGGAATTGATAAAGTAAATTATTTTGGTGAACCTTCATTGTCTGTAAAAAATGAATTATCTGTAAAGAATTTAAAAAAAGGGATAAGAGCTCTTAGATATTTAATAAAAATAACTCTCGGAATTAGAAAGTTAAAACCAGATGTTTTAGTCCCATTTATGAATGGACCTTCTAAAATAGCCTCATTAATTTATAATTTCACAGGAGCAAAAACCACTTTTTGGCATCAATTAGGTTTAGAAGTTTGTTTTTATGATTGGTTAGAAAGAATTGCAGTTGAAAAATCACCAGCAATTATTGCAAATGCAGAAAATGGTTTGCAAGTATTTAAAGAGTATTATAAAGTTCCTCAAGAAAAATTAAAAATTTTACCGCAATTTTTAGCAATTGAAAAGCAAGATTTAGATAAAGAAAATTTAAAAGAGCACTTATCAATACCGAAAGATTCATTTATTATAGGTATGATAGCACATTATAGAGAAGAAAAATATCAAGAGTTATTAATTGAAGCATTTTCTCATATCGCTTTAAATACTAACATTCATTTAGTACTATTAGGAAATAAAGATAACAACGAGAATACACTAAAAAAGTATAACAAACTAATTGAATTAATCAAAAAACTAGATATTGAAGATAAGGTTTCTTTGCTTTCAGGGGTTGACGTACATGAGGTGTTAAATGTTTTGGATATAGGAGTTTTAGTCTCCGAAATAGAAGGTACGCCAAATGTAGTTATGGAGTATATGTTGTATGGATTGCCAGTTATTGCATCGAATCATAAAGGTTGTTGTGCTCTTTTAGGAGATTCTCCTTTTTTAATTCCGAATGATAAAAATATTTTGATTCAGAAAATGAAAGAATTAATAGCGAATGAAAATTTAAGAAAAAATGAAGGAGAAAAGAACGCTAAAATGATTAGCCAAAACTCTGCTGAAAATTATTTTAAAGAATTACAAATAATATTGAACAATTAAAAATGAAAATCCTTTTACTATCAATGCATTCTATTCATGCTACTCGTTGGATTGAAAATCTGAAAGAATCGGATCATGAATTGTATTGGTTTGATATTTCAGGAAAAGGAAAAATAAATACACTTGAGTCTATTATTCAATTTACCGGATGGAAAAAAAGGAAATTACCTTACATAAAAGGAGAACATTGGTTTTCTAAAAAGTTTCCAAGCTTTTATCAATTAATTCGTCCGTTTTTAGAAGTAACAGAAAACGAAGCGTTAGAAAAAATAATCAAAAGCATTCAGCCTGATTTAGTTCAGAGTTTTGAAATGCAAAGTTGTTCTTATCCTATTGTAAAAACCATGTTGAAATATTCTAAAATCAAATGGTTATATAACTGTTGGGGTAATGATATTTTCTACTATCAAAACTTACCAAATCATAAATCCAAATTAAATCAAGTATTGTCGAGAGTAGACTATATGACTGCTGATTGTAACCGCGATGCTGTTTTAGCCAACCAAAATGGTTTTAAAGGGGAATTTCTCGGAGCAATTCCAACTGGTGGTGGTTATGATTTGTCTTTTTTTGAAAATTTTAAAAAACCTTTTGCAGATAGAAAAATAATCATCGTAAAAGGATATCACCATCTTTTTGGAAGAGCCTTGAATGTTATCAAAGCATTAGAAAGTGTCAGAGAGCAATTAAATGATTATACAGTTGTTGTGTTTGGAGCTCATAAAATTGTTGAAGATTACGTTAATAATAAAAAACTACCTTTTCAAGTCTATGACAGGCATGGTTTAAAGCAAGAAGATGTTTTAAAATTAATGGGTCAGTCTGCTATTTATATAGGCAATAATATTTCAGATGGAATGCCTAACACAGTATTGGAGGCTATGATTATGGGTGCTTTTCCTATTCAGTCAAATCCAGGCGGTGCAACAGCTGAAATTATAGATGAAGGTAATAATGGGTTTTTAATTCAAGATCCTGAGGATATTGAAGAAATTAGAAATTTAATTTTAAAAGCTATTCAAAATCAAGAATGGATTGCCTCAGCTTCAATGAAAAATTATAAATTAGCTAAAGAATACGTTGATTTAAAAACAAACCAACAAAAAATAGTAGCTTTATACCAACAAATTGAAAACGATACATGCGAGTAGGTTTCAACCCTAATAAAGATAAAGTTCTTTCAAAATCTGATTACAACCATCAGGTAATTGTTCCTGTTTATATTCCGCATCAAAACGATTATTTTAAAGATAGTTTTCAAATTTTGCAGTTGTGTTTGGAATCACTTTTTAAAACATGCCATGACAAAACTTACATTACTATTGTAAACAATGGAAGTTGTATTGAAGTAGTAAACTATCTGAATCAGTTACAACAAGAAGCCAAATTACAAGAAGTTATTCATACTACTGCAATTGGAAAATTAAACGCAATTTTAAAAGGATTGTCTGGACATCAATTTCCTTTAATTACCATATCAGATGCAGATGTTTTGTTCTTAAATAATTGGCAAAAAGCTACTTATGAAGTGTTTGAGATTTTTCCTCGAGCAGGAGTTGTTTCGCCAGTACCAAATCCTAAAAATTTAAGATACTATACAGCAAATATAATTGGTGAAACTTTTTTTTCAAAAAATACAGCTTTTTCACCTGTTGTTGCTAAGGCTGGGATGGAAGCTTTTGCAAAAAGTATTGGTAATGAATCCTTGTTTAAAGCTATACATTTAGAAAAACAATTAACTATAACAAGAGGAAGTACGACAGCTTTGATTGGTGCAGGACATTTTGTTGCCACATACAAAGGGGTTAGCTTTGATGTACTAAAACAACGTTTTTCAACTTATAGTTTAGGAGGAGATAGCGAAAAATTATTATTAGATAAACCCGCTACCGATTTGGGATTGTGGAGATTATCTACGCAAAATAACTACGCCTATCATTTAGGAAATGTGAAAGAAAATTGGATGCTGGATGAGTTTGACAATATAATTTCCGATTCCTCAACTTTTGAAAATAGTGTTGACAATAAAGTATATTCTGGAGTTTTGAATGATTTTTATATGAAATTTTTCTCGAGATTAATTTTTAGAAAACCTTTTTGGCAATTGTATTTGCGTTTCAAAGGTCTAACTTCAGAAGAAGCTAAACAGTATTAAAGATGAAAACAATAGCTATAATTCCTGCAAGAGGTGGTTCAAAACGCTTACCAGGAAAAAATATAAAACTATTAGGTAGTATTCCTTTGTTGGCGCACAGTATTTTGTATGCACAACAACACAAATTTATAGACGCAGTTTATGTTTCCACAGATGATGAAGCAATAAAAAAAGTAGCGTTACAATATGGCGCTTTGGTAATCGATAGACCTCAATCACTTTCAGGGGATTTTGAACTTACTGTTTCTGCTCTAAAACATGTTTTAGAATCAATTGATGGAGTAATTGAAAATGTAATTCTTTTGCAAGCTACTAATCCACTGCGTCCAGATAATTTATTACAAGACGCCTTTGTTCTTTTTCAAGAAAAACAAGTGAACAGTTTGTTTACCGTTTCACGAAGTCATCATAAATTAGGAAAAATTACAAACCATAAATTCATTCCTTACAATTATGAAGTAGGGCAACGCAGTCAAGATTTAGAACCTTTGTATTATGAAAATGGGTTGCTTTACATTACAAAAGCATCTGTAATATTAAATAATGAAATCATTACAAAAGATGCTTTTCCGTTAGAAGTAAATCATCCTTTTGCTAATGTAGATATTGATACACAAGAAGATTTTGATTACGCACAATTTCTTTTAAATAAAACTAAACACTAATTACTATTCACTAATCACTAAATATATGAATCCCTATATAGAAATTTCAGGAAGAAAAATTGGTCAAGATTTTCCACCATTAGTCATTGCAGAAATCGGAATCAATCACGAAGGTTCTTTGCAAGTAGCCAAAGAAATGGTTGATGCAGCACATAGAGCTGGCGTTGAGGTAGTCAAACACCAAACACATATTGTTGCCGACGAAATGAGTGGCGCGGCTAAAAAAGTAATTCCAGGAAATGCAGATGTTTCCATTTATGAAATTATGGAGCGTTGCGCTTTAAATGAAGACGACGAATTAGAATTAAAAAATTATGTAGAAAGTAAAGGTATGATTTTTATATCTACTCCATTTTCTCGTGCTGCTGCCGAACGTTTAAAAAAGTTTGATATACCTGCCTATAAAATTGGTTCTGGAGAATGTAATAATTATCCTTTATTAGAACATATTGCCTCTTTTGGAAAACCAGTCATTTTAAGTACAGGTATGAATACAATTGAAAGTATTCAAAAAGCAGTAGCCATTTTTGACAAACATAATGTTCCTGTGGCTTTATTACATACTACTAATTTATATCCAACACCTATTCATTTAGTTCGATTTGGCGCCATGATGGAAATGCATCAAGCGTTTCCTGATAAGGTTTTTGGATTATCAGATCATACCTTAAATAATAATGCTTGTTTAGGTGCAGTTGCATTAGGTGCATCCATTTTAGAGCGACACTTTACAGATCACATGAACCGAACAGGTCCAGATATTGTATGTAGTATGGATGAACAAGCTACAAAAGAATTAATCATCAATAGTGCCGAAATGGCTCAAATGCGTGGTGGAACCAAACAACCTGCAGATGAAGAGCAAGTAACGATTGATTTTGCTTTTGCAACAGTTTGTTCTATTGCCTCTATTCAAAAAGGCGAAATCTTAACCAAAGAGAATATTTGGGTAAAGCGACCTGGAACTGGTAAGATTCTAGCAGAGCATTTTGATTCGTTATTAGGTAAAAAAGCGACAAGAGACATTGCAAATGATGAGCAATTGGATTTTGGTGATTTTGAGTAGATTTTTATAGTTCTTTTAAATTTGTAATTTCACCTTTGTCAAGCTGAGCCTGTCGAAGCCTAATGAAAATATATATTGCTACAAATGACTTCGACAAGCTCAGTCTGACATAGGAGTCAATTAGTTTCAGTTGAAAAGTAAGTTATTTAAATTTGTAATTTCACCTTTGTCAAGCTGAGCCTGTCGAAGCCTAATGAAAATATATATTGCTACAAATGACTTCGACAAGCTCAGTCTGACATAGGAGTCAATTAGTTTCAGTTGAAAAGTAAGTTATTTAATTTTGTAATTTCACCTTTGTCAAGCTGAGCTTGTCGAAGCCTAATGAAAATATATATTACTACAAATGAATTTGACAAGCTCAGTCTGACATCAGAGTCAATTAGTTTCAGTTGAAAAGTAAAGTTCTTTAATTTTGTAATTTCACCTTTGTCAAGCTGAGCTTGTCGAAGCCTAATGAAAATATATATTACTACAAATGAATTTGACAAGCTCAGTCTGACATCAGAGTCAATTAGTTTCAGTTGAAAAGTAAAGTTCTTTAATTTTGTAATTTCACCTTTGTCAAGCTGAGCTTGTCGAAGCCTATTGAAAACGGTTTTATATTACATCTTATGAAATTATTCTATGTTTATATTTTAAAATGTAAAGATGATTCCTTTTATACAGGAATCACTAATAGTATTGAAAGAAGATTATATGAACATAACGTAGGAGTTGATAAAGACGCTTATACTTATTCAAGAAGACCAGTTGAATTAGTTTGGTTTGAAATGTTTACTGATCCTACTCAAGCAATTATGGTTGAAAAAAAAATTAAAGGATGGAGCAGAAGAAAAAAACAAGCTTTAATTGATGAAGATTGGGATAAACTAGTAAGATTTTCTAAGAATTACACTCAGTTTGGGAAAGAAGATTAGTGCTACTAAGAACTTCGACAAGCTCAGTCTGACATTCTAGTAAGTAAGATGAATTGAATTTCAGTTGTATTTAGATTAAAAAAGAATTAATCAAAAGCCATATATTTGCAAACCTATATCAATTAATAAAATGTCCAAAAAAATCCTCTTTCTTACGGGTACTCGTGCCGATTTTGGTAAAATAAAATCCTTGATTCAAATTTTGGAAGCACATCCCGAATTTGAGCCTTTTATTTTTGTTACGGGTATGCATTTGCAAAAGGAATACGGCTTTACTTTGTTAGAAGTGGAAAGATGTGGATTTTCGAATATTCACACGTTTGAAAATCACACCCATGAAACCACGATGGATTTAACTTTAGCCAAAACTATTGAAGGATTATCTGCTTATGTAAAACAGTGTGAACCCGATATGATTGTAATCCATGGTGATAGAGTAGAAGCATTAGCTGGTGCTATTGTTGGAAGTTTGAATAATATTTTAGTGTCACATATTGAAGGTGGTGAAGTTTCGGGAACTATTGATGAGTTGATTCGTCACTCTACCAGTAAAATGAGTCACGTACATTTTGTTTCTAACAAGCAGGCAAAAAAACGTTTGATTCAAATGGGTGAATTAGAAAATGCCATTTTTACAATCGGTTCTCCTGATGTCGATATCATGTTTTCTACTACACTGCCTAATTTAGAAACAGCAAAACAGTATTATGAAATTGCATTTGATACCTATGCAGTTGCAATGTTCCATCCAGTGACTACAGAAGTCAAATTTATGCAGGAATATGCGGATAATTTTGTAGATGCTTTATTAGAAGATTATCATAATTATGTGGTAGTGTATCCTAATAACGATTTAGGAAGTCAAACCATTTTGAAAGCATATGAAAGATTAAAAGGAAATCCTCGTTTTCGAATTTTCCCATCTTTGCGATTTGAATATTTTTTAACTTTATTAAAAAAATCTCAGTTCATTATTGGAAATAGTAGCGCAGGTATTAGAGAAGCACCTTATTACGGTTTACCCATTATCAATATTGGTACACGTCAACAAAATAGGGCACTTCACGCAGATATTATCAATGTGGATTATACATCGGAAAGTATTTCTAATGCTCTAAATGTTATAGATACTCATAAAGTACAACCAACAGAAAGCGATTTTGGAAAAGGAAATAGTGCCGAATTATTTTTGAAATCCCTTTTAAATGAGGATATTTGGCAATTAAATCATCAAAAACAATTTAGAGATAGTTAAATGTTCTTCAACTCCTTATCCTTCGCCATTTTTTTGCCCATTGTATTTTTACTGTATTGGTTGGTGTTTAATAAAAATAAAACCACTCAAAATGCGGTATTAATTGTCGCGAGTTATTACTTTTATTCCTGTTGGGATTGGCGTTTTCTATTCTTATTAGTGTTTTCTACCTTATTGGATTACTTCAGTGCTATTATGATGGAAAACAGCTCTTCGGATAAAAAACGAAAGTTATGGTTGTGGATTACTATCGGAATCAACTTAGGGTTTTTAGGGGTTTTTAAATATTATGATTTTTTTGCACAATCGTTTGCCGATTTATTACAAGGTTTCGGATTTCAAGCGAATCCTGTTTTACTAAAATTAATTCTTCCTGTTGGAATTTCATTTTATACGTTTCATGGCTTGTCATACGTGATTGATATCTATTACAAGCGTATTACCGCCGAACGCAATTTTATAGATTATTCGTTATTCGTGAGTTACTTTCCACTTTTGGTAGCTGGTCCCATCGAAAGAGCCACACATTTATTACCACAGGTAAAAATCAAACGTCACTTTAATTTTGAAAAGGCAAAAGAAGGTGTTTATCAAATTATTTGGGGATTAGTGAAGAAAGTAGTGATTGCTGATAGTTGCGCTACGTATGCGAATGCTGTTTTTGACAATTACGAATCTATGAATTCGTTGTCGTTAGCGTTAGGAGCTGTTTATTTTGCCTTCCAAATTTATGGCGATTTTTCAGGGTATTCAGATATTGCACTAGGAACATCTAAATTGTTTGGAATCGATTTATTAAAGAATTTCAATTACCCTTATTTTTCTAGAGACATTGCCGAGTTTTGGCGTCGTTGGCACATTTCGTTATCTTCCTGGTTCCGCGATTACTTGTATATTCCGTTAGGTGGCAGTCAAGGTGGTATGTGGATGAAAGTTAGAAATACATTTATCATTTTCCTAGTGAGCGGATTTTGGCATGGCGCCAATTGGACGTTTATTATTTGGGGATTATTGAATGCGATTTACTTCTTACCTTTATTACTTCAAAATAAAAACCGTTCCAATATGGGCGAAATTGAAATGGGTTGGGATTTAGGTAGTGTAAAAACCATTTTAAATATTTTAGGCACATTTGCCTTAACTACAATTGCTTGGATTTTTTTTAGAGCTAAATCGATTTCAGAAGCAGTAGGTTATATACAAAAAATGGTAACCGATTTACACTTTAAATCGGAGTATTTGAGTAACGAAAGGTACAACTTTGAATTGGTGCTTTTGGTGTTGGCTTTTGTTGTGGTTGAATGGTTCAATCGTTCAAAAGTAGAACCCTTATCGGGTAAAGCAAGTTGGGTAAAAGTAACTTTGGCCATTATGGCATTATTAGCTTTAGGTGTGTATTCCGATTATAAAGAATTTATTTATTTTCAATTCTAATGAAACAATTTTTAATCTTTATCGGAAAAATATTGATAGCATTATTAGCTTCTGCATTAATATTGGATTTTGGATATACCTATATTTATTCAAATTCAATTGGAAGAAACAAAGTTGAAAACGTTATCAATACCAACAATAAGAAATTTGATGTAATTATGATGGGTTCGTCAAGAGCTAATAATCATTTTGTTTCTCAATTGTTTATCGATAAAGGTTATAAAGCATTTAATTATGGCATAAGTGGTTCTAAATTGCAAGAAACAGCATTGTTGTTACAATTAATGATAAATAATGATTATGAAATAAAAAATCTTATTTTGGAAGTAGATTTGAATATAAATTCAGACAGTTTTTCCTTTGGAAATCAAGCTAAATACATGCCTTTTATTACTACTAATTCATTAGTCTCTAATTATTATCAGAATAAATTATCAGATTATAACTATGTTAAATACATTCCTTTTTATCGGTACATAAAATATGAACCTCAAATTGGTTTTAGAGAAATGTTTTTTTCATTGATAAAAAGACCTTCTAATAGTTTACATAATTATGGTTTATTTCCACTAATGAATGAAGGAAAAAACATGAGTCATGATTTGACGGATAAAACTCCCAAAAGAAATTTGTCTTATGAATTAATAAAAAAAACGTGTAAAGAGAATAATATTAAGCTTATAGTTGTAACTACTCCAGTTTGCGAAAACACAAAGGGAATTGATTATTTTAGAAAAATTAATACAATTTATCCTGAAATTTTAAACTATGAAAATTCTGTAGTTGAAGACAAATATTTTTCTTCTTGTGGTCATTTAAATTATGAAGGTGCTAAATTGTTAACATCAAAAATCATCAACGATTTTTTCTAATACAATTAGATGAAACAGTTTTTAGTTTTTATCGTAAAAATAGTAGTAGTGCTTTTGCTAGTTGCTTTTGCATTGGATTTCATTTACACTACTGTTTTTGTTCAATCGAAAACAAGAAACAAGGTTGAAAACGTTATCAATTCGGAACCTCAAAACTATGATGTTGTTATTTTAGGAACATCGCGAGCGAATAATCATTTTGTATCGGAATTGTTTGAAAAAGAAGGTCTGAAAACCTTTAATTACGGTATGAGTGGTGCGCATTTATTTGAAACTTCACTTATGTTAAAATTGATGGTTGAACGCGGTTGGAACATCAAAAACATCATTCTGGAAACCGATTTGAATCTGTCAAATGAAAAACGAGATGATGGTACTTTTGGACGTTTTATGCCGTTTATGCACCAATCGAATACTATTACAGAACATTTTAAAAACGAACCCGATTTTATCGAATTGTATTATGTGCCGTTTTACAGATACATTCAATTTGATAGTAAAGTTGGATTTCGGGCTTTTTATAAATCGTTACAGCAAGAGCCAACAAATACATTAGCAAACAAAGGTTATTATCCGTTAGGATTTAACCCAAAAGCCAATATGAAAAATAATATTGAAAGTTTAGTGCCTTTGCGTAATCGTTATTTCGAAGAAATTAAGCAAATTTGTAAAAGCAATAACATCAATTTGATTGCTGTAACCACGCCAATATGTTCTAATGTAAAAGGAATGGACTATTTCAAAAAAGTGAAAAAGCTGTATCCAGAAATCAAAGAATATGAACATTTTGTTGAAGGAGATCACTATTTTTCATCTTGTGGGCATTTGAATGACAAAGGGGCAAGGGCATACACCTCAAAAATCATTGAAGATTTAGAATTTAAAAGAGAATAATTAAAATATATTAATTTTGTTAACCGTAAGTAATTATCATTATATAAGAGAAGATTTTTCTGCTCCTTATTCGAGTATTTTTGGAGTTACTCCTATGGGATTTAAACATCAATTAAAATTGCTTAAAAATGAAGGCGATTTGATTACACCTTCTGAATTTTTAGCTAATTATGAAGAATTAGTAGCATCAAAAGACAATTTTTTCTTTATTACTTTCGATGACGGTTTAAAAGAGCAATTTGATTTTGCTTTGCCTATTTTAGACGAATTGGATATGCAAGCCATTTTCTTTGCTAATTCCATGAATACAGAGGAAGGTCAAGTGAGTACCGTGCATAAAATTCATTTATTACGTTCGGTTATTCCATCTCATGTGTTATTGGATTATCTAAAAGAGCAGAAAATTGGGATGTTATCACATGATGAATTACATCAAGCAAAAACCAATTATAGATTTGATGATGCAGTGAGTGCCGAATTAAAGTATTTGCTTAATTTTAAAATCTCATTTGATGTACAAGAATTGTTAGTGCAATCAATTTTTGAAAAGCATTTTTCAGAAAGTGAAATTTTAGAATCACTTTATATGTCCAAGTCTCAATTGCAGTATTTGGCTGATATTGAATGTTTGGGAAGTCACACACACACACATTATCCATTAGGATTGTTGCGTGAAGACAAATTGATTTATGAATTAGAACATAGTAAAAACTATTTGGAACAACTATCGGGTAAAGCTATTCAAATGATTGCTTATCCTTATGGAACGCCAGAAGCTTGTACTGATTTAGTAGCTGAAACTGCTAAAAAAGTCGGATATTTGTATGGTTTTACTACAAAAAAAGGAATTATCGAGGAATCTCAAAATAAATTGCTTTTAAACCGATTTGATTGCAATGATGTAATTGGAGGAAAAAACTATAAGTTATGATTACAAGAGAGGCGAGTATAAATGATTGGGATAAATTATTTATATTTTTTAATAAGATCTATAGAAAAAATCACCCGCTTCAAAATAAAGAATTTTGGGAGTGGCAATATGGTAATCCAAAATTTGGACGTTCTTTTATCTGCTTAAATGAGAATAACGAGGTGGTTGGTCATGTTGGAGCTAATTTTGGTGGCAATGTAGCATGGGTTATAAATGTATATCTTGAAGAAGAGTGCAGAGGTAAGGGAATTCTTTCCAGATTATATGAATTAGCTAGAGCATATTATCCACTTGCCGCAACAGCTGCAAATGAAGCTGGTTTAGGGTTATATAGAAATATGAGGTGGTATAGATATTATGATTTGGTTAGATATGTTAAAATAAACCCCAAGTTTAATATTCCTTCTTTTGAAAAAGTTTGTTCACCTTGTGAAGTTGAGGTTAATAATTATTTAAAAAAAGACACCCATTTTTTTCAACAACCTGGAATTAAAGGGTTGCTGTTTGAAAATGGCTCAAGGGCCGTCAGTCAAAGTGAAGTAGGAGGTTTAAGAGTGGTGGATATTTTAAATTTAAATGAGTTAGAAAATACAGCATGGAGATTAGGGTATAATTGGATGGATTACATTACATCATGGAATGATTTAAAAAATAAAGATTTAGAAAAAGAAGGATGGGTAATAGATTCAAAATCGATAATTCCATGGAGATTAAATCCAATTGAAAAAGGGTATTTCTGTGATATTACTTTTTTATCAGAAGAACCTCTTTCTAGGGAGTTTGTTGTTCATCGTTCATTCTCTGATCATGGTAGAGTAGGTAGTTTATGAAAAAAATCGTATTAATAGTACCCGATGGTGTAGCAGTTAGAAATTATTTGTATTCGAGTTTTATAAACGAATTGCAAGCAAAAGGTGTTGAAGTAATTCTATACCATCAAATATCAGATTTGGCTATTGAGGAAGTAAAAAAGGTACAACCCACTTTGACAGAAATCAAAGCAATCTCTCATTTTATAGAAAAACCAAAAGCCCGACTTTTAAGAGAAAGTTTGGCTTATGCCCGTTTAAAGGTCAATACTAAAAAATTAAAGAATCCTACTGTGATGGATTTTTGGAATCGCAACCAAAAAAGCTTGAAACAGAAAGTATTGTATCGATTAGCAGAAGTCTTAGGAACCGTTTTTTCTTGGAATTACAATTTGATTTTAAAAATGGAAGCAAAGTATGATACTGAAATTACTAAAGATGCTATTTTCGAAAAGATTACAAAAGATATCGAGCAATTAAATCCCGATTATATTTTAAACTTACATCAACGTGCCCCAATAAGCGCTCCAATTATTGCTGTTGCCAAGAAGAAAAAAATTCGAACAGCAACTGTAATTTTTTCATGGGACAATGTGCCTAAAGCACGTTTGATTTCAAGATATGATACCTATTTGGTTTGGTCTGAGATTATGAAATCTGAATTGTCATTGCTTTATCCAGAAATCGAAAAAAGTAGTATTCAAGTTGTAGGAACTCCACAATTTGAATTTTATTTTGAAGAAAAGTATAGCAAAAGTAAAGAAGTGTTTTTTTCTGAATTTGGATTAGATAGTAATAAAAAGACGATTTGTTTTTCTGCGAATGATTTGTCTTCTCCTTATGAAGCCAATTATCTAAAAGATGTTTGTGAAGCCATTTCAAAAATGGATAAAGAAGAAAGACCTCAGTTGCTTTTTAGAAGATGTCCAGTAGATAAATCTGCAAGATTTGATAGAGTATTAGAAAAATATAAGGATATTGTTTTTGCTGTTGATCCAGATTGGAGAACTGAAAAGGTAAATGGAGAATCTTTTGTGAGTATTTATCCAACCTTAAATGATGTTTCTTTATTAGTAAATACTGTTAAACATTGTGATGCTGTTATAAACTTAGGAAGTACAATGGCTCATGATTTTGCAGTTTACAACAAACCTTGTCTATACTTGAATTATAATCCAGTAAATAATTCTACTTTTAAGGTAGAAATGTCTTATAAATTTCAACATTTTAGATCAATGAATACTTTAATTCCAGTAGGTTGGATTAATAGTAAAGACCAGATAGGTGAGTTAGTTAAACAAGTTTTATCAACACCAGATGAAATTGGTAAAGATAGAATCCTTTGGATGAAAAATATTGCACAATATCCATTAGAAAATAGTAGTAAAAATATTGTAAACTCAATTATTAAAATTTAAATAGAATTAAATACCTCTTTTATCTCATTTAGTATTTCTTTACTAATTGGTTTTGAAATAAATTTTTTGATGCAGTGATAATCATTCGATTTTGATTTTTCATATTCACTGGTAGAAGAAGTGAGTAAATAAACCATAAAGTTGTTTGGATGAATAGTGGTTTGAATGTTATCTAAAAATTCCCAACCATTCATAACAGGCATGTTGATGTCTAAAAACACACAATATGTGTCAACTGATGTGTAGTTTTTAGAAAAGAAATTTAAGGCTTCATTACCATTATAAAACACCATTGGGGTTTCTAAAAAATCAGCATTGCTTAGCATTTTTTTTAAAATTAATACAGAGACTGCATCGTCATCTATGATAAATAGGTGCTTCATTGGAATTACTCATTTAAAGAAATTTCTTTTGATTTGGTTATAATTTCTTGGATGATTTTATCTAATTCTTTTGCAGAATTATTCAAAATAATGATTAGCTCTTTTGTTTCCTGAGTTGTTTCTTTATCGTCTAAAATTAGTTGTGTTAAGCCTAGAATTTGTGATAACGGAACCCTAACAATATGCGATTGCTTCCAAGCAATTTCTTTGAGTTTTTGATTTTGTAACTCAATTTCTCTGATGTGATTTAAACTTTTTGTGATATCATTTGACAGGATTATTTTTGCCTTTTTACCATTAAAAGTGATGGTGTTACTTCGACTATCAACAAAGATAATTTCTCCATTTTTTTTCTTGTGAGTCATTATTTTTGAAGCAATTTCTTCTGTTTTATCAATTTCTTCATCATGAAAAATGTCGTCAACTTTGAGATTTAAAAATTCAGAATGGCTATGTCCGTATAAGTTGACTGCTGCTTCGTTTACATCAATAAAAAGTAAGGTTTCTATGTCGTAAACACAAATTGGAAGTGGGCTTAGTTGAAATAAATCAGAATATAATTGTTCAGATTCGCGAATTTTGACTAAGTTTTTATTTCGTTCAATGTTGTAGATAATGCTTTTATAGAGTGTTGTACTATTAAGGTCATCTTTTAATAGATAATCTGAAATTCCTAACGCAAGCGATGTAGTTGCAAATGATTCATCACTATAGCCAGTAAGTACAATTATAGGAATTTGCTTTGAGATTTTTTGTACTTCGATGATTAAATCTAATCCGTTTTTATCGGGTAAAGAAAGGTCAAGAAAAATTATATCAAAATCAGGGGTTATTTTATCTTGAAAGTCATTTAAATCTTTAAATCTTTCAAAATGAAATAGTGTTGGGTTTTCAATTTTTTCGTTTAAATATTCTTCAAACAAAATAAAATCTCCTATGTTGTCTTCAACGACGATTAATTTATAATTTTTCTTGTCTTTCAGCATATTATTGTTGAGTGGGTAATTTTGCAATTTTGAACCAAAACTTGCTTAACGAATTTATTACGTCAAAAAACTCGTTGATGTCAGCTGGTTTTGTAATAAAACAATTTGCATGGTTATCGTAAGTTGCATTTATATCATTTGATGATGATGACGTTGTTAAAATTATTACAGGAATGTGTTTTGTAAACTTATTTTGTTTGATGTGATGTAAAACTTCGTGGCCATTTAGTAGGGGTAAATTAATGTCCAAAAGTATTAAATCGGGCAAATTCAAACTTGAGTTCCGCCCTTCAAGTGCTAAATAGTTCAGTGCTTCTTTTCCATTTCGTGCTACAATTAAATTAGTTTTAAAATCAGCTTCTTCAAATGCTTCTGTAGTAAGAACGATGTCCCCTTCGTTATCTTCTACTAGTAGAATTTTTGATTTTCTCATGTAGTTTGTTGTGTTTTGAGGTTGTTTGTTTAGTATAAAGGTACAAAATATCTCACAATTTGTAGAACTTGTTCTACAAAATCACAAAAAAACACATATATAATTATTTTAAAACAATGTTTTTATTCGTTTTTTGGTAGTCTTAAAAAGAAATTACTTCCTTTATTTACTTCTGAATGAACCCAAATTGTTCCTCCTAAGTTAGTTACAATTTTTTTTACAATTGCTAAGCCACTTCCAGTTCCTTGATGGTTTGTATTATTTAGTTTTTGAAATAAAACAAAAATTTTATCATAATATTCGGGTTCAAATCCAATTCCATTGTCACTTATTTTAAAAATCCAGTTATCTTTTTTTTCTTTTGCTTCAATAGTGATTGTTGCTGGCTCTTTTTCTTTTTTAAATTTAATGGCGTTATCAATTAAGTTTTTAAAGATAATTTGGATAAGTTCTGAATCGTTTTTTATAGTTGGTAAATCAGTGTAAGTTATTAAAGTATTGGTTTCAGTAATTGTTTCTTTAAATTGTTCTTCAATTTCATCAATAGTATCGTTTAGGTTTACGGTTTCAATGACGCCACTTTTATTAATTTTAGAATATTCGAGAAGATCTAAAATTATTTTTCGCATTTTGTAAGCGCCTTCTATCGCAAATTGAATGTATATTTTGCCTTTTTCATCTAATTGTGATTCGTATTTTTTTTCTAAATTGGTTAGGAAACTAATTACGGTTCTGTTAGGCTCTTGTAAGTCATGTGAAGATAAATTGATGTATTGTTCTAATTCTTGGTTGGTGTTTTTTAATGCTTTTGCATTTTTTTTCAACTCCTTCATTTTTTGATTAATTGCATCATTGTGCTTTTTTAGCATGAAGTAAAGAAACAAAGCAGTAGATAAGATATAAAAAGTTCCTTTTATGTTTTGAAAATAGGTTATTGATTCAATGTCATTTTTACTCATGAAAATCAATATAACTTCATCGCTAATAAAAATCCAGAGAATTCCTATTAAGATGTAAAGCAAGGTAACTTTTAGTTCTTGTTTCATGCTACGCCATTTTAAGTGTTTTTAGCTATTGTAAAATAGAATGTGCTGCCTACATCTTTTTTAGATTCTACCCAAATTTTACCACCTAGGTTTTCTACAATTTTTTTAATAATGGCTAAACCCATTCCGTTTCCAGAATCATCTTCTCGAGTAGTTAATCGTTGAAAAAGGATGAATATTTTTTCAAAATACTTTTCTTCAATTCCAATTCCGTTATCCTCAACTGCAAATCCCCAATGATTTTCATCTTCTTCAAATTGTCGAATGGTAATAATTGTTTTTTCATCTTTTTTAGCATATTTAATAGAGTTGCTAATAAGGTTTTGAAAAATTTGTATAATGGGTGATTTATAACATACTATAGTAGGAAGATGCTCGTAGTTAATACTAACTTTTTTACTGTCAAAAGTATTTCGATGGTAACCGACTATTTCAGCTATTAAATTATTTACATTAATTTCAGTGGGTTCTTCGTTGTATTTTCCTACTCTTGAAAATTCTAAAATGTCTAAAATTATTGTTTTCATTCTTTTAGAACCATCAACGGCATAGAAGATGTATTTTTTTCCTCTTTCATCTAAAACAGTATTGTATTTTTTTTCTAATAGTGTTAAAAAGCTCGAAATCATTCGTAACGGTTCTTGTAAATCGTGCGAAATGATGTAAGCAAAATATTCCAATTCTTTATTAGTAGATGAAAGTTCATCAGCTCTTTTGTTTAAGACAGCATTTAATTTTTCTAAGTCTTGAGTTTTTTCATCAACTAATTTTTTTAATCGAATAGGTTGTTCTGCTAATTGTTTAATAAAAAGCGATATAATAATGCTTAATATTAGTCCGAAGAAACTAAAAATTAAAGCTCTATCTAAAAAAGTAGAATCTTTTAGTTTTACATGTAAATACCAATCTCCTGATGGAATGTAGGTTTTGTGTGTTATACCTTTACTAAAATTTATATTGTTTTTAAAAAAATCTTTTTTGTTTTTTCCGGTTATTTGGTAATGAAATCTTTTTTTACTTCCAGTACTATCAATTCCTATGGCTTTCAATAAAGTTTCTTGTTTTATTAATACGGCAGAAAATCCCCATAATTTGCCTTTTTTGTATATAGGTTCTCGACCAATAATTCCAATGCCACCTTGTATTAAATTTAATGGCCCTTCAAAAAATATTTTATTTTGTTTGATAGATTTACTAATAGCTTCTTTATGTATATCTCCAGAGGCTATGTTGAAGCCGATGGTTGCTTCGTTACTTTTTAAAGGATATGTTTTAATTATGGTGCAATCTTTTACCAATTGGAGTGCATCTATAAATTTATTTTTTGATAATAAATCTTTTGAGACAATATCGAAATTTTTTTCTTCTAAGTCACGCTCAACTAAAAAACCAATAATTTTAACTGCATTATGACTAAAATTTATAGCATTATCAAGTTGGTTTTTAATGTGATTGGCTTCTTCTTTTACTAATAATGTTTCGTTTTCTTTTTCAACGGTAAAAATTTTAAAAGCAATAGTTTGGGTAATTATGAACATGGCAAAAAATGCCATCAAAGCCAATTGATTTGGCCAGTAATCTAATAATGCACTTATTTTTTTTATTATTTTCATTTAATAGGTATTGTAAAATAAAAAGCGCTTCCTTTATTAATTTCAGATTCTACCCAAATTTCTCCACCCAAATTTTCTATCAATTTTTTAACAATTGCTAATCCCATTCCAGTTCCGCTGTATTCACTTTTTGAGTGCAATCTTTGAAAGATTACAAAAATCTTTTCCAAATATTCTTTTGGAATACCGATTCCATTATCAGTTACTTTAAATTGCCAAACTGAATCTGTTTTTTCGCAGGAAATGTTTACTACAGGTTTGTTATTGCCTGTCTGATATTTAAGCGCATTGCCAATTAAATTGTGAAATATTTGTATTAAAGGTGATTTGTAGGCGTATATTTCAGGTAATTCTTCGAAAACTATTTTGGCTTTTGTTTCTTCAATAATTTTTTGATTTATTTTAGCTACTTCATTTAATATTTCATTGATATTAATTAGCTCTTTTTCTTCGTTTGTTGATTTACCTACTTTTGAATATTCTAGAATATCTAATATAATGTTTCGCATTCTATTAGCGCCATCAACAGCAAAATTTATGTACTGTTTACCTTTTTCGTCAAGAACATTCTGGTATTTATTTTCTAATTGCGTTAAAAAGCTTGTAACCATGCGTAATGGTTCTTGTAAATCATGTGATGCAATATAAGCAAATTGTTCCAATTCTTGATTTGAATTGATTAAATCTTTTGTTTGAATTTCAAGTTTTTTATTTAAAATTTTTAGCGATTCTTCATTTTCTTTTCGTTCAGTTATATCTTGCAATGCGCCAACAATCCTTGTGGCTATTCCAGATTCATTTCTTATAATTACACCACGGTTAATTACAAAAGCATATTTTCCGTTGGCTTTTACATATCTGTATTCTTTTTCCCAGTTGTTTTTTTTTGGATTTTTAATTGTTTTTATTAATGATGCAATAACTTCTTCGGCTTCATCTATGTGAATTCTTGACTTGATTAAATTTAGAACATCTATGTCATATATTTTATCGGGAACTGCATAACCAAATAATTTTTTAAAACCATTTCCTCTATAAATTGATTTTTCTTCTATGTTCCAATCCCAAATAGCATCATTTGTTGCTAAAGTAGATTTTTCAAATCGTTCATTTGAAGCACGAAGTTCTTCTTCATATTTTTTTGTAGTTGTAATGTCTTTATAATAAACAGAAAGACCTTCTTTTGATGGATAGGCACTAACATCTAGCCAAACATTTAGGGAATCAAAATAATCTTGAAAATAAACGCTTTTATTTGTTTTAACAGATTTGTGATAATTTATGTCATATAAACCACCTTCTAATTGAGGGAAAAATTCCCAAAAATTCTTACCAATTAATTCTTGTCTTTTGACTCCTGTAATTCTTTCAGATTCTTTGTTCCAATAAGTGACAATCCAGTTTCTGTCTAACGTAAAGAATGCATCTCCAATACTTTCTAATATATTGTTTCGTTCTTTTAATGTTTTTTCTAAATCTGATTGCACTTTCATTCTATGGATTTTGGCTGCTAAATTTGAAGTAACGTTGTGCAAAAAAGATATTTCGCTGTATTTCCAATTTCTTTCTTGAGAGCAATCGTCAAATCCAATGAATCCGTGTAATGAATTATTTATGGTTACAGGTAAAATGAGTACAGATTTAATTTTTTGAATGGTTAGTGATTCTTTGAGTTCTCCTTTTGGTAATTTTGAGACAATTGTTGTAAATGGTTCTCCTTTTGATAGCGGAGTAAAAAAATCTGAAAAGGCATCTAATGGAATGTTTTGCCACATTGGATTTTCAATTTCTGGTTCTATGTGATCTTGTGTCCATTCAATCTTTTGGCTACAGCTTGGAGCATTGGTTTTTGGATGATTGTGTATTTCAAAATAATATACTCGGTCTACATTAATTGTTTTTCCAGCAATTTTGAAAACATTATTTAACGATTCATAACAGTTGTTTGATTGTAATAATTCGGTAATAATATCAGTTAGAGCTGATAAATAATTATTCTTTTTAGCGATTTCAATCTCATTTTGTTTCTGCTTATTTATGTCTTGAATACTTCCCGAAATTTTAACGCATTTGTCGTTACTATCTCGTTCAGATTGACCAATGCATCTTATCCATTTATTCTTGCTATTTATAGTTTGGATTAAAAATTCTTTATCAAAATTTTCATTTAATTCAATTAATCTTTTGAAACATTTTCTGATTTCATTTTTACTTTCTTCTGTAAATAAATTAAAAAAATCTTGATAAGTTACTTTTGATTTTGGGTCAATTACACAAATTTTTTTGGTTATGTTTGATAGATAAATGTCTTTATTATTATCTAAATTGTATTCCCAGCTTCCTACTTTGGCAAGTTTAGCAGTTTCAAGTAATAATTGTTGTAATTCTTTTAGATCAGATATGTTTCTACCATATGCAAATACTTGACCTTCTTCGCCAAAAACATCTGATGAACTCCATGAAATCCATTTATAATCCCCATTTTTTGTGCGATATCTATTGGTAAAATTATTTGAATTTCGTTCACCGGTGATGGTTTCTTCGTATTCTTTATTAGTATTGTCTAAATCTTTTGGGTGTAAAAAATAAGTATAAGGATGGTTCATTAGTTCTTGCTCTGTGTAGCCTAATAGTTTGCAAAATGTAGGATTTACTTTTGTAAAATAACCATTTGTGTTTACAATAGCTAAAATATCTGAAGAGCTTTGAAACATAAGATATAACATTTCTTCCTGTTCTTTTCTTTTTATTTCAGCTCCAAGGAAATTACCTAATGATAAAAAAGGTTCAGTTCTTATACAATCATATTTTAATTCCTCGTTAGTACTTAGAATTAAAGTTCCAATAAAAACATTATTGTGTAAAAGTGGAATTCCTAAAATTGATTTAATGTTTAAAGAGTTTGCTAAACTTGTGCGTTTAAATTTTTCTTTGATTTCGGTTTTATCCCATATTTCAGGTTCTTGTTTGTCCCATATAATGCCTGGCAAACCTTCTCCTTTTGAAAAATTATATATAGAATTTGTTTTAGCATATATTGCTTCTACTTTTTTATCCTTTGTAAGTGATTGAATTAAATTTATTTTATTTTTATCATTATTAAGAATCCATATTTCTGCTGTTAAAAAATCGCCTTCTGTAATTAAATATTGCAAAGTAGATTTTAAAATATTCATTAAACGAATATCTTCTTTAAAAAAAGTAGCGAGTTGGTTTTCTATTCTTTTTTTTATTTCAGAATTTTTTTTAATGTTATTGTTTTTTATGCTCCCAATAACCTTTTGAGGCAATCCTTCATGATCTCTAATTACAAAAGCGGTATCTTCTACGTATAAATATGTATTGTCATGTTTTTGCATACGATATTCATCCGTCCATTTGGTTTCATTTTTATTAGATAAAAAGGTATCCCAACTTTGTTTTACCTTTTTATAGTCAGAAGGATGAATTAGTGTTTTCCAATCTTCAAGGTTAAATCCTTTAGTTTTGAATTCTGAACTAAAATGATTGTAAAAATTATCACTAAAATCAAATAAATTAGTTGAAAAATTACCTTCATAGATGATATTGTCATTAATTTTATTAAGAAAATCTAATCGCTCGTTGTTTTTCTCTAATTTGTTTTGGGTTTCGATTAAATTAGTTACATCTGAACTATTAATGACATAACCGTTAATTAATGGATCGTTGATGTGATTTGAAATTAAGCAATTAAGCCAAATCCATGTATTTTTTTTTGTTTTAAATCGATAGGGCGTACAATGTTGTTCTTCATTTGAATTAATTTTTTCAAATTCAACTTTCACAAAGTGTATGTCTTCAAGGTGAATAAATTCGAAAATACTTTTTCCGATTATTTCTTCTTCTTTATAACCCGTTATTTTTTTACAATTTGGACTTATAAAATGGTAGTTGTAATCTGAATCAATAATGGCTGTTAATTCTAAACTTTTTTGATTGATGGTTTCATATCTTTTTTGACTAAGAACTGTATTGTTTTCAATCGCTTTTTTTTTGGGCATAGCTTAAAAATAATTTAAAAAGGGATAAAGATTAAAAAACAAAAAAAAATAGGTGGTTAACGTCTTTTAAGAATTAAATGGTTTGTTGGGGTGCTCTGTAAAATTAGTAAAAAAAATAATAAATACTTGTGTATTTGTAAATAAAATAAAGCTTTGAATGTTATTTTGTCAATACTTTGTGTTATATCTAACCATTTTGTAAATAGTTCTTCTTTAAAAAGTACATAATGTTTTAAAATCATAACACTTATTAATAAAATCGTACCACTTGTTAATAGTTGATTGATTTCCGGATTTAGTTGAGTGAAATTTGTTTTATCAAAAAAGCAGAATAACCTTAATTAAATGATTATGAGAACAAAACTACTTACTTTAATTGCTAAAACTAGCATACTTGTTCTTTTATTGTCAAATATGGGAGCTTTTTCACAATGTGTGAATGGAGCCATTAGACCAGCAGATAATTTTATTGTTGGTACCTATTCGCCAAGATGTCATAATGGTAATGATGGAGAACTTCGTTTTTCAAATATTTTTAGTACTGTTGGTGTTAATGATTTTACAAACCAGCAATATGCTGTTCGAATCTTAAGTGGACCTTCTGGAGCATCAACACACTTAATTCCAATGAATTCATCGGTTTTTGTAGTAACAGGATTAATTGCTGGCGTTTACACCGTTGATATAATTGATCAATGCGGAGGAAATAGTGCAGATAAGGTTATTGCTATATATGCTACTTTGCCAAATATTCCTTCAATAATAACTACTATAACACATATAGATAAATATTCTTCCGAAAGTAATTGTGGAGATATTCTAAAATTTAAAATAACAACAAACTCAGGAAGTACTTCTGGAAGTGTGACGTACACTTTTGTAAATAATTTGGGCGCAACATTAACGTTCATAAACACTATACCGCAAACAGCTAACTATACTTTTACTCAATTTAAAACTGATATAAGTATTCCAATTTCATTTTTTAATGGTGGGAACATAACTTATGAAGGATATAATAATTGTGGAACCATTACTGGAGGTTCATTAGAATTACCAACTGTTCAGGACATTGTTTTTGATTCGCCAAGAATATTAAGTGTTGAAAATATGGATGATGTTTGCTCTCTAGGATATGATGTAAAAATGTTTCGTGTAAATGTGACAAATCCTGTTCAAGTTACTGTTGCAGAAGCTTCAAATCCAGAAGGAGTTGCATTAGATGTTAATGGTCAACCCATTTTATCTCAATTAGTAAATTTGTCACATATTAAATCTGTACCAATGGGTGGTTCAGTGCCAATTGCATTAGGATTAAGATTTGATATTGACTATGTAATTACATTAGTAGATGCTTGTGGTGTTACTATTCAAAAGACAATAACTCAACAAAGTGTTCCTTTTCAACCATCTGTTTCATGCCATAGTAGTATTTGGACAGGAGATAGTTTTTTCTTCGATGATATTACATTTTTGAATTTAAATGAGTTGCCTATTTCTAGTTTAGCTATTGCTCCTTTGACAATAACTTTTAATTCAGGTCCTACAACCTATTCAACACAGTCAGGAACAGGAGTTGTTAACACATCTTCAATTATTAATTATCCTTTTTCAACAACAATAAATACACCTAATATACCTTCGCCTATAGTAATTGATGCTGTGAAATCATTTCCTCCTGGAACATATAATTTTACAGTAACTGATGCCTGTGGAAAAACAAGTACATTCGACTATAATACTACTTGTTCAAGAAGCTTAGAGGTTAGTCATACCTTAGATTATTGTGGTATGGTTACAGAAGATGTAATGGTTTATTTATCTGTACCAGCGGTATTTTCAGGAACAACTGCTGCTGTATACAAATCTGATGGGACTTTGCTTTTTTCTGGGATTATTGGATTTGGTCCTCCATTTAATTTTAGTGCAGTTTGGGGAGGATATCAGGTTTCATTTAGTTTGCCAAATGATGAAACTTATTATTTTAGATATGGAGGAGTTACTTCTCACAATAATCCTATAGAACCAGCACAATTTGGTGGAGTAAACGGATTGCCAAGACTTGCTGGTGGATATTTATATGAATACCCATTTAATGTTGATTTAAGTCCATTTTATTTTGCTTCTATTGATGCTTGTGATACCAGTGTTAATATGATAGCAACTGGAGGAAAAGCACCTTACACATATGCATTGTATGACGCTACAGCTACAACACAAATATTTCCATATCAATCTTCATCAGTATTTACAGGATTAACGCCAGGTACTACTTATACAGCAAAGTCATTAGACTCATGTGGTAGGGAGTTTGCTCAAGTTTTCTATGTATATGAAGCTCCACAGCCAATAATTATGGAACTTGTTCAGCCAACTTGCCAATCATCAATAGGGTCGGTTATGTTTGGTAATTTACCAGCAAATTGGTCAATAACAGAACTTGTAACTGGAGCAACTTTTACTGGTTCAACTTCAACATTTGTTCATTCTAGTTTATCGGCCGGTAACTATAATTATACTTTTACCGATACAGATACTAATTGTGCGAATCAAGTAGCATTATCAGTTCAAATAGTTGCTTATGTAAATTGTCCAGTTGCTTCTGATGATATAGTTTTATGCTCAGTTGGATTGGCTTCGATTATAAATGTATCAGGGAATGATGTTTTAGGTTCTTTAATTAATCCAATTTCTGTTAGATTAATTGCTCCTACTTTTGCAAATAACATTGTATTGTGCCCTTCTGGTGAAGTAATTGGATTTTCAATTCTTAATGAAGGAATATGGTCTGTTGAACTTTCTACTGGTTTAGTAACTTTTACTCCAGATGATAGCTTTACAGGCGTGCCAAATAGTATTTTTTATACAGTTCGCGATTTTAATAATAATATTGCCAATGCATCTATTTCGTTTGATTGTTTACCTATCGCGGTTGATGATGCAATTTTTTACACACCAGGCTCTTCAATTACAATTGATGTTCCCTTTAATGATGTTGTGGGTGATTTAGTAGATGTTCAAACTGTTGTTTTACAATTGCCTTCAACTGCAAGTAGTTTTTCTACTAGTACTTCTATGTTTGTTTCAGGTGAAGGACACTGGAATGTAAATTCAATAACAGGTGCTGTAACCTTTACCCCAGTTGCTGGTTTTTATGGAGATCCAACTCCTGTAAATTATACGATTAATGATTTTCAAGGAAATATTTCAAATTTAGCTTTAATCACACTTTCATCTCAATGTGAATTGGAAGTTACTTGCCCAAATTTTGGAATAACATCGGTACAATGTTATGATGAAATCCCTACAGCAACTATTTTAACACAAGTAGAGTTTGAACAGTTAGGGGATGGTTTAGGTAAAATAGGTGATTCTATGTGTGGCATTGTGGTTATCACTGCAACTAATAACGAATTTAATGGATGTAATTCAGATGTAATACGAACTTATACCATTTCAGTTTATGCAGATTATAATTTAAATGGAGTAAGAGAAGCGAATGAAAATACGGTTATGAATACAGTAACTTGCTCAGAAACATTTCATGTAAACGATACCATTGCTCCAGTTTTTTCTGGGACATTACCAGTAGATGTTGTGGTAGAATGTAATGCTATTCCAGTTGCCGAAAATGTTCAAGCAACCGATAATTGTAGTGAAGTAATAATCACTTCTCAAGATGAAATTACATTAGGGGCATGTGCTAATTCTTATACTATTGTAAGAAAATGGATTGCAACTGATAGCTGTGGAAATTCTGTAATTCACATCCAAAATATTACGGTTCAAGACACTACACCGCCAGTTTTTAGTTCAGTTATCCCTACACAATTAACGATTGAAAATACTGCTGAAATTCCAACTTATACAATTACAGCTTCAGATAATTGTGGCGTGGTTACTATTGTATATGAAGAAGAAACTATTCAAGGAAATTGTATAGGAAATTACGAAATCATAAGATATTGGACAGCTTCAGATTCTTGTGGAAACGAAGAAATGATTTCACAAGTTGTCACAATTGTTGATATTACTGCACCAGTTTTTACAGAAAACATACAAGAAGTAATTTATGTAGACTGTGGTAATGTTCCAGTTGCTCCACAATTGAATGCAAGTGATAATATAAGTGAAGTAACAATCACTTTTGAAGAAACTACCGAGCAAGGTGATTGTACAAGTTTGTCAAGAATCATTAGAAAATGGACAGCTGTTGATGCTTGTGGCAATAGTTCAATTTTTACTCAAGTATTAAACATGGCTTGTGAAATAACAATTTTTAATGCAATAACACCTAATAACGATGGTAAAAATGACATTTTTTACTTAGAAGGAATTGAATGTTATCCAAATAACTCGGTAGAAATTTTCAATAGATATGGTGCAAAAATATACGGTGTAAGAGGATATGACAACGTTAGCAATGTGTTTTCTGGTAAATCAGCAACAGATTTAAACGTTTCTGGAGATGTTTTGGCAACAGGAACATATTTCTACATCATCAAATATGACTATGTTGTTGAAAACTTAGGTGAAAGAAAAGACGTTCAAAAAACAGGATATCTATATGTAAATAATAATTATTAAAGAATAGTTGAGTTTTTTAAGTTCAATTTTGGGGCTTATTACCATGAAAGGAGTGTTGTAACTCCTTTCGGGTAATAAGATTAAAGAACCAAATATAACTGCAAACCAATTAAGTTCTTTAAAAAAAACTCCCAAAAATTGACATTATGAATTATTTAACTCAACTAATAAAAGTAACCCCCATTTTACTTTTATTTTTGACTGACACTGTATGTGCACAGCAAGACCCTCAGTATACAAATTATATGTATAATACCATGAATGTTAATCCGGCATATGCGGGTACAAAAGAAGTTTTGAGTATTTTAGGTATGTATAGAGCACAATGGGTTGGTTTAGATGGAGCGCCAGTAACCAGTACTTTTTCGTTGCATTCTCCTATTGGATTTTCTAATATTGGACTTGGATTGTCTTTTGTAAACGATAAAATTGGTCCTTCAGATGAGAATACAATCTCTGTTGATTTTTCTTATCGACTTAATTTTGATAACCTTTCTACGTTAGCTTTAGGAATAAAAACAACAGCAAATCTATTAAATGTCGATTATACAAAATTGAGTATTTATGATCCTACTGATCCTCAATTTCAAAATAACGTAGATAATCGATTTTCTCCAAATTTTGGTGCAGGAGCTTATTGGTATTCTGATAAACATTATGTTGGATTTTCTATTCCAAATTTTTTAGAAACCAAGCATTATGATGATAACGATAGAAATAGTCTAGCCAAAGAAAAAATGCATTATTATTTCATGGCTGGATATGTATTTGATCTTACATCAGAAATTAAAATGAAACCAGCTTTTCTTTCAAAAATGGTTGCAGGTGCTCCTTTACAAATAGACATGACAGCAAATTTCTTATTTTTTGAAAAGTTAACGGTTGGTGCAGCCTACAGGTTAAATGCTTCTGTAAGCGGATTGGTAGCTTTCCAATTATCAGATAAGTTGTTAGTTGGGTATTCTTATGATGCCGAAACCACAAAATTAGCACATTACAATTCGGGCTCTCATGAAATCTTTTTAAGATTCGAAGTTTTTAGAGAAGCAGAAAAAATATACTCACCAAGATTTTTTTAATCTTATTCACTGCTTATAGTATTTTAAACGCCAATTTTAATAAATTTTTATCTAAATTTATAACTTTAGTGTCTTGTTGGAAGAAATTAGTATTCGAAGTCACTTATTTAAAATTTAATTATATTTAAGATGATACATCAAGACGAACAAGAAAAAAGATTAAAAGCGCTTAAAGAATATAATATTCTGGATACAATACCTGAGGAAATTTATGATAATATTACTCAAATAGCTTCTTCAATTTGTAATATGCCAGTTGCTATGATTAGTTTGCTTGATAAAGAGCGCCAATTTTTTAAATCCCGAATTGGTATTGATATTTCTGAAACACCAATAGAACAGGCGGTGTGTTATGAAGCAATTCTTTCAGAAGAAGAAATTTTTGAAGTGCCCGATTTGAGAATTGACGACCGATTTAAAAAGTTTTCTTTGGTAACAGATGACCCTCATTTAGTTTCCTATTTTGGCGTTCCGTTATTAAATCCTCAAGGAATAGCTTTTGGTACATTGTGTGTTGTGAGTAAAGATGAGGTAAAAACTATTTCACAAGAGCAAAAAAATACTTTAAAGAAGTTAGCAAAACAAATCATTTACATCCTTGAGCTTAGAAAAAAGCAAGAAGAATTAGCTATTTACCATGAAAAAGTAGAAAAATACGCACAAGAGATGGAAGTATTTGCGTTTACTGCTGCACACGATTTGAGATCACCATTAAGAACAATTAGTTCTTTTTTAAAAATGATTGAAGGTAAAAATAGCCAGACTTCTGATGAAAAAGAAAAAGTATATTTCAAATTTATTTTTGACAGTGTAAAAAGAATGGACAAATTAATTGTTGATTTATTAGATTATGCCAAGTCAAATAAAAAACTCATCGATAAAGAATCAATTAATATAAATCAATTGGTTTCTGATGTTTTTGAAAGTTTAATTCACGATAATAATTCGCTGAAACCAATTTTAGTTACAAATAATTTACCAGAAATCACGACTTCTAAAATTGCAATTAATATGATTTTTCATAACCTGATTGATAATGCTCTAAAATATCAAAAGAAAGATAATATTGCCCAAATAACAATCAATTATATTGAGACACCACAACAACACACTTTTGAAATTATTGATAACGGAATTGGTATTAATCAAGAATATTTAGATTTGGTATTTCAGCCTTTCAAAAGATTGCATACACAAGCCGAATATTTAGGCAGCGGGTTAGGATTAGCTTCTGTTAAAAAAATGGTTGAAAGTATAAATGGTGAAATATCCGTTAGCTCGATAGTTGATAAAGGTTCTATTTTTACGTTTTCAATTCCTAAATAAATGCTTTTTTCAATTTTTATTGCTACATTTAAACTTTATTAAGTTAATTAATTCAATATTAATTCAGTATAATTTATGAAGTTAATAAAAGCGATGTTAATAGATGATGATTTAGAAGCAATTCAACAAATTAAAAAATTTGGTGAAGAAAATGCTGTAATCATCTCTATTTGTGGGCATTCAAACACACTTCAAGAAAGTATTGAATTTATTAAAGAAGCAAAACCCGAACTCATTTTTTTTAATCCTTCAGAGAATAATCTTACTCATTTTAACTTACTTAAAGAATTAGATTTTAGTATTCCAAAGTTTATTTTTATTTCCAAAGATGAAAAAGATGCCTATCAAGCGTTTAAACACAATGCTATAGATTTTTTAAAAAAACCACTAGATTTTAATGATTTGATAGTTTCGCTCTATAAAGTTTTTAAAAATATAGAAATGGAAATTAGTTTTCAAGATCAAAAATTAAATCAGATCAATTCAATAAATTTTGCAAATCAGAATAATGGAATTTTAGCGATTTCGTCTACCGATAAAATTGAATTAATTAAAGTAGATGATATTGTTTATTGTAGAGCTGATGGAAAATATACAGAGTTTGTATTGAGCAATGGAACTAAAATATTGTCCAGTAAAAACTTGGGAGAATATAATAGTGTATTATCGTATAGTTACTTTTTTAGAATTCATCATTCCTATGTCATAAACATCAAACACATTTCTAAAATCACTAAAAAAGATGGTTTATATTGTGAATTTACAAACGGTGTAGCGCTTCCAATTGCTAAGAGAAGGCAAGAAGAATTTATTAAATTTATCAAACTATAATGCAAAAATATATTTATAAGTTATGAACCAGAAGTTAAAAAAAATAATGATAGTTGACGACAATGAATTTGATTGTTATATAACGTCAAAATTAATTGCGAGCTTTGATTCGTCAATTGATATTATGGAATTTAATTCCTCGGTAACTGCTATTCAGTACCTTGAAGAATATCAAGAAGATTTAGAAAAGTTGCCAAAGCTAATTTTTTTAGACATTTATATGCCTATTTTAGATGGTTTTGAATTTATAGAGAAATTTAAAACACTATCAGAAAATATTAAAAATTACACTAAAATTTGCATATTATCTACCACTGTAGATGATTTTCATATTCATAAAGCAAAAGAAAACGAAAATGTGTTTTTTACGAGTAAACCCATAACAATGGAGTTTATACAAAGTATAACGTTTTAATCAAATCTTTTTATAATTCTATTTTGTATAAATGTATTATTTTTACAGCTTAAAATCATTTTTTGATTAGTTGCTAAAAAAAATGAAAAAAGGTGATTATTTATTCACTTTAATACATTTAATCCATATCTCATAACCATGCACATTTGTTTCTTAACTAACGAATATCCAAAAGAAGGATTTCCGCATGGCGGTTTAGGCACTTTTGTAAAAACAATTGCAGAAGAGCTAGTGTCAAAAAATATTCAAGTATCGGTTGTGGGTCTAAATTATAATCCAATTGACGAAACCGAACAGTTGAATGGTGTTACGGTTATTCGTATCAAAAGAAGTAAAGTAAAAGGATTAGCTTGGTTCTTTAATTCAAAAAATATTGGTAAAACCATTGACGCAATCCATAGAAAAGCTCCAATGAATATTATTGAAGGACCAGAGTTGTCTTTAGCATTTCTACCTAAAATAAAAGATATAAAATACATCATTCGCTTACATGGCGGACATCATTTTTTTGCAGAAGCGGAAAATAGGGGTATTAACTGGTGGAAAGGTTTTCAAGAAAAACGCTCGTTTAAGAAAGCTGATGCTTTTATCGCGGTTTCTAATTATGTTAAAAGCCATACAGCAAATTATTTGAGTTATCATAACAAGCCAATTGAAGTTATTTTTAACCCAATTAATAATCAACTATTTCAATGTCAAGAGGTTGCAATTGAAGTGGATAATATCACTTTTGCAGGAACTATTTGTGAGAAGAAAGGCGTTCGTCAGCTAATTCAAGCTTTTCCATTGGTAAAAGAAAAATTTCCAAGTGCAGTTTTGAATTTGTATGGAAGAGATTGGTTATTTCCAGACGGCAGTTCGTATATTAAAATGTTGCAAGAAATAGAATTACCAAAAATAGGGGATATTTCTAAAGATATCATTTTTCATGGTGCGGTTTCATATAATGAAATCCCATCAGCCTATGCAAAAGCAGCGGTTTGTGTATTTCCATCACACATGGAAACCTTAGGTTTAGTTGCGCCAGAAGCAATGGTAATGGAAAAACCCGTAATTTTCACAAAATTAGGACCAGGTCCAGAAGTGATTGCAGATGGTGAAACTGGTTGGTTATGCAATCCCCACAAGCCAAAAGAAATTGCTAGTACGATCATTCAAGTTTTAAGTAATCCTCAAAAAGCCAATGAAATAGCAAAAAAAGGAAGACTATCGGTTTTGCAACAATTTGAAATCAAAACTATTGTCTCAAAAAATATAGAATTTTATAATAAAATTAAAAGTTAATAGCACATTCTCAATAAAGTAATTATAAGGAGTTCCCTCCTTGAGGAGGGTTAGGGAGATGTAAAATTTAATTCCTAAAGAAGAATGTAGTCCTATGAGCACTATGTCAAGTGCAACGTCCGAAGCTTCAGACTAAAATCAACACAAAGTCAAACTAATGTGTCTATGTGTTTAAAAAAAACCATTTCCCATCCGCGTTCCCATCGATTCAAAATTAAAAAACCTGTAACAAAAAAGTCCCAACAAAAGTTGAGACTCTTATAAATCAAAATACTTAAAACTTAAACGATATCAATCAAGTTCAATACATTAAAAGCTCCATTTCGTAAAGGATATTGTACGCCATTTACTTCTTGAAAAAACTCAATAAGCAATAAGTACAATTGTGTTCCAGTGCCTGTTGGAACTTCAGTTGGAGTTAACGTAATTGTAGTCGGATTCATATCAAGTACTGTATTTACAACAGGACTATATTGCATGTCAAACTCGCCCGATACAAAATCCAAATTAATAAAAGCACTACGAAAAGATACATGTGAGGCACCTTCGGGAATCTGTAATTGATCTAATGGAACAAAATTTGAAATAGTAACAACCCCAGTTGCTGTGTCCAAGCTATAAGGAGCATGAAATACAGCTTGTAAGGCAGCACGATTATTAAAATCAAATCCTTTCAATAATTGTTTACCACTAGAAGTTAAGATACCTTCACTAACCACTCGTTCTCCTCTCGCAGAATTACTATCTAATTGTCGAACTTTACTCAAAATACCCATCATGCGACTACTCATACGTGGATCTTTTGCTCGATTAAGCATGGTGCCAATGGCATTGCGTAATAACTTACCCGATTGTGCTGTTGTGCCAAACTCAGCAATATTCTCTCTTGTTCTAATGTAGGCAGGATCATTCATAATTCTACCTTTTGAAACTCCTCCTTTAGTGCGCACCAAGTGCCCGTCTACACTTTTATAAAAAGTTAGACCATCTAGCGTTCCCGCTACTTTCAAAAATGACTGTTGCTTTGCCATAATTTTTAATTTTTAAATGATTTATAAAAAGTTTTGTAAATCAGGCGCCTTGATTTCGATTTCAAAACTATAACGACTTTTACAAACAAAAAAAAGTTAGGTTCCGTTTGCATTCAAATGTGCCGTTTTGTTCCATTTTATAACATTATAACCGCTAAAATTGGTAATCAAAATCTATCAAACCGAGTTTACTAGACTTTTCTTTCAGTTATAGCTAAATTTCAACGCTACCTACTTCTAAACTCCTTCGTGTTACTTAGTGTGAAAACTTTGCGAAACTTTGTGTTACAGCCTCCATTTGTCATCATTTAATCTATTGGTCTCCCATACATATCCCGTACGTATCCCATATATCTTCAAATACAATGAAGTATAAATAAGTTCGATTTTTTTTCAGGAACAGGGAGATCGTCTAAGAAAAGTTTTCAACAGTAAAAATTATAAGATTTAGAGGCTTTTGTGGCAAATCCGCAAACCCCAAACTATACTCACTACCACAAATCACCACAAATTGCAACAGTAGTAATTGTAAGCAATTATCCAAATAAATTTATCAACACACCTAATATCGGCAGCGGGGTTAGAACAATTAAAAGTTCAAGTAAATTAGCAATTGAGAAGTAAAAATAAACTGTCCTATTTTTTAAAAGAGTAAGAAATTAAGTTTGCAAAATGAATTTTGTTTCATGTCACAACTTTAGAAAAAGTGGTGTATTTAATTTGTAAGAGTAAATTAAAATAGTGCAAAACAAACTGTCCTATTTTTTAAAAAAGGGTGATTTTACTTTTGTGCTATGAAATTTTAAATGGCTAAGTTTTCACGTTACACATTTTGACTGTAGCAAGTTTTTAATTTGAAATAAAAATAAAAAAGTATTAATTATAAAAAGAATAATTATGTTACGATTAATTATCACACCAAAGGACGTTGAGGTTATTTTAGGAGTTAGTTCTAGCTATGCGAGAAGAGTAGTAAGAATAATCAAAAGAAAAAATAACAAAGAAAAACATCAAAAGATAACGGTAAAAGAATTTTGTAGGTACATGGGGTTAGAGGTAAAAGAGGTGGTGTTGGAATTGAAAGAATTTTACAGAGGAAAATAATACTTTTAATTCAGGTTAATTGTATATTTACTTTTTTAAATCTATTAAAAGTAAATGAATTTTTTACAGTTAATTTTATCTGATTACAAAAAATACAGAAAGTATGGAGGTAACTTTATTACCATCCTATTTTTTACGCAAGGATTTTGGGCTAGTTTCCAATACCGAGTAGCGCATGCAGTTCACATGATGTCGATTCCTATTCTAAAGCAATTGTCGCAATTATTGTGTTTGATTTGGCAAAAAATAATTGAAATTTCCACTGGTATTTCAATTCCAGCTTCAGCTCAAATAGGGCATTCGTTCTATATAGGGCATTTTGGAGGAGTTATTTTAAATGCTAAGACAATTATTGGAAACAATTGCAATATATCACAAGGTGTAACCATTGGGATTTCTGGACAAGGTAAAAACAGAGGTGTTCCAAAAATTGGTAACAATGTTTATATTGGAGCAAATGCTGTTATTGCTGGAAGCATAATTATTGAAGATAATGTTTTAATAGCTGCTTGTTCATTAGTTAATACTAATGCTACTAGTAATAGTGTAATGCTTGGTGTTCCTGCAATTAAAGTATCAGAAAAAAGTTCGGAGGGCTACATTTAAAATGAAGTTAGTTGTAATTTCATCAGCACCAATAGTTCAAAAAGAAGGAGAAAACTATCTATATGCACCTTACGAAAAGGAAATGCAATTATGGGCTAAACATGCTAATTCAATTCAGTTTTGTTGTCCAATTTGGAAAGAAGATAAAAAGTTGTTAATTGCTCCAATCTCTTTTGAAACTACTCCAACCATTGAGTTGAAAGAATTTGATATTACGTCATTTTCAAATATGTTGCGAGCCATTCCAAATGCTTTTGTTGATTTGATTCGAATATTTGAAGCAATGAAAAAAGCAGATCATATTCATTTAAGATGCCCTGGAAATATGGCATTATTAGCAGCAGTTGTTCAAATATTTTTTCCTAAAAAAGTAAAAACTGCTAAATATGCGGGCAATTGGGATCCAAAAGCAAGACAACCTTTTACCTATAAATTACAACGTTGGATTTTAAGTAATACAATCTTAACAAAGAATATACAAGTCTTGGTTTATGGAGACTGGGAAAATCAGACAAAAAATATAAAGCCTTTTTTTACGGCGACTTATAGTGAAAGCGAAATTCTGAATGCTAATTTCAGAATTCAGAATAAAGATCAAGAATCTATAAAATTTCTTTTTGTGGGAACATTGTCTAGAGGTAAACAACCTTTGTATGCAATTCAAATTGTAGAAGAGTTATTTAAAAAAGGAAAAAATGTAACGCTTGATTTATTTGGCGATGGTGCCATGAAAAGTGAAATAGAAACATATATTAGAAATAAGAATTTAGAATCTATAATTCAATTAAAAGGAAATCAATCAAAAGATGCAATTTTAACAGCTTATCAAAATAGTCATTTTCTTATTTTACCATCTAAAAGCGAAGGTTGGCCAAAAGTTGTTGCTGAAGCCATGTTTTGGGGTTGTGTGCCAATAGCTTCTCCTGTTTCTTGTATTTCCTATATGATGGGAAATGGAAGTAGGGGTATACTACTTCATGAAAAAATACAAGAAGATATAAACCAAATTGATATGGTAATAAATAATCAAGATTTTTATCATAAAATAGCTTCAGAAGGACAATCGTGGTCTCAACAATTTACAACTGATAGGTTTGAAGCTGAAATTAGTAAGTTGCTAAATGGATAATTAATTTAGTTAATATTTTTATGCAATTTGTAATTGAACTTATACTTGCGCTTGCCTTTCTTTTTCTATATTTACACGATTATTAATTCATACGTGTGAAATCAGTTCAAGATATTAGAGTCATTCAATTAATTGATAGTTTAGAGCCAGGTGGCGCTGAACGAATGGCTATTACTATTGCAAATACTTTTGGAAATGAACTCCCTTTTTCTGGATTAGTGGTTACACGTTTAGAAGGTAGTTTAAAAGATACCATTAACTCCAAAGTGAATTATCTTTTTTTAAAAAAGAAAAAAGCATTAGATTTTTCAGCATTATTACGGTTAAGAAAGTTTGTAAAAAATAACAAGGTTTCGGTTGTTCATGCACACGGTAGTTCTTATTTTTTTGCTGTATTATTAAAATTTACTATTCCATCAATAAAAATTTTTTGGCACGATCATTTTGGAAATAGAGTAGAAAAAAGTAAGGCAAATTTACCTATAAAAATAGCGTCTTATTTTTTTAGTGGCGTTTTTACAGTGAATCAAGAACTTCAAAATTGGGCTTTAAAGCATTTAAAAACAAATAACATCCATTTTATTCCAAATTATATTGAAGAAAAAGCAATAGAAAAAGCAGTTACTTTTTTAAAAGGTGAAGAAGGAAAAAGAATTGTTTTATTGGCTAATTTGAGAACACCTAAAAATCATCTTTTAGCAGTTTCTGCCTTTTCTCAAAGCAAAATGGCAACTTTAGGATGGACATTACATTTTATTGGAAAAGATAATTTAGATGAATATTCAAATAATTTAAAGAAAAAAATCACTGCTGAAAATTTAACAGAAGCTGTTTTTATTTATGGTTCTTGTACAGATATTCAACATATTTTAAATCAATCAAACGTAGGGCTTTTAACATCTACTTATGAAGGTTTTCCTGTTACTTTATTAGAATATGGAAGAGCAAATATTTTAGTGATTTGCTCAAATGTGGGTTATTGTGGTCAAATTATTAAAAATAATGAAACAGGAATTAGTTTTGAATCTGAAGATGAAAAAGGATTAATCCAAGTTTTAAATGAAATTTCAAATAAACCATCTGAAAATGAACGATTGGCTTCAAATTTGAATATTTTTGTAAATCAAAATTATTCGGCTAAACAGGTAATAAATAAAATATTGGTTGCCTATCAGAAAGCGTTATGAAAACAAGCGAATCAAGTCAATATATTAAGTTTGTAATCATCCATTTACTAATTGGGTTGCTGATTTATTTTGTGCCTTTTGTATCAAAATTATATGCTATTTCAATAATTTTAGTTGGGTATCGATATGTTGTATTGAGAAAAAACGCAAATAACGAAGCACTTTTTGTTGCTGCTTATATTGTTGGTGCCGAAGTATTTTTGAGGATGACTGAAGGAAATTTATTCGAGCAATTTGCAAAATATGGTGTGATGGGAATTTTGTTAATTGGTATGATTTACAGAGGATTTTCTAAAAACGCATTGCCATATTGGATTTTCGGGTTGTTATTATTGCCAGCAATTTTCCTGTCTTTTTTTACTTTAAATTTTGATACAGATATTAGAAAAGCAATTACATTCAATATTATTGGACCTATTACACTAATGGTTAGTGCAATTTATTGTTATCAAAGAAAAATTTCCTTTGAGCAAATAAAAACGATAATAAATATGTTAGCCTATCCATTAATGGCTACTTTAGTTTATATGTATCTATATACTCCAAGTGTAAAAGATGTTGTAACTAATACGGAATCAAATTTTGAAACATCGGGTGGTTTTGGCCCCAATCAAGTGTCAACGATATTAGGCTTGGGAATTTTTCTTTTTTTTGTGAAAATTGTTTTGAGTTCTAAAACTGTTTTAATAAGAAATATCAATGTTTTATTTTTTGTTATTATTACATTTAGAGGTATTGTTACCTTTTCAAGAGGAGGTGTTATTACAGGATTTGTTATGATTATTATTGTAGTGCTTTTACTTTTATACTACACTAAATCTCAAGCAAAATCAAAAGTAGTAATGTTGGTTGTGTTTGGACTATTTGCGTTAGTGGGAATATGGTCTTATAGTTCTATTCAAACCAGCGGATTAATTGATAAACGATATGCAAATCAAGATGCAAGAGGTAGAGAAAAACTTAGTAAACTTACTGGTAGAGAACGATTAATTGAATCAGAATTTAAAATGTTTTTAGATAATCCAATTTTTGGAATAGGTGTTGGTAAAAATAAAGAATATCGTTTAGAAACCACAGGGATTGATGCAGCATCACATAATGAAATTACGCGAATGTTAGCAGAACATGGAATGTTTGGACTTTTTGGTTTGATAATATTATTAATAACTCCAATGGTTTTATACCTAAATAATCAACAAAACATTTTTGTTTTTTCGTTTGTTGTTTTTTGGATTTTAACTATCAATCATGCTGCCATGCGATTGGCCGCTCCTGCATTTGTTTATGCTTTATCACTTTTAAAAGTTAGTTTTGTAGATGAAAAATCAACTGCTATATCTGGGCAATCGACTGTCTAAACATGGTTTAAATAAAACTACAATAGAAACCTTAGGACTACATTTAGAACACGAGGATTTCTCGGTTTTTTATGCTTCAGATAAAAAATCATTTCCATTTCGAATGATGGATATGATGAAAGCTGTTTTCCAATATAGAAACAAAGTTGATTATATTTTAATAGATACCTATAGTACTAAGGCTTTTTGGTATGCTTTTGTTTGTAGTCAGTTGGCTCGATTTTTTAAAAACAAATACATTCCAATATTACATGGTGGTGATTTGCCTAATCGGTTGAAAAGGAATCCTCAGTTATGTAGAATGGTTTTTGCAAATGCGTATCAAAACATAGCACCTTCTGGATACTTAAAACAAGCTTTTGAAAGTGCTGGCTTTACAAATGTAATTCACATTCCCAATTCAATTGAAATTGAAAAATACGAGTTCAAGCAAAGAGAAATAATAACTCCAAAATTGATTTGGGTTCGCGCTTTTGCATCTATTTATAATCCAACAATGGCTGTAAAAGTGGTGGCTGAATTGCAAAAAATATATCCAAATGCAACACTAACTATGGTTGGGCCAGATAAGGATGGTAGTTTAGAAACAACAAAATTATTTGTCAATTCTATTAATACAGTGGTTAATTTTACAGGAAAATTAACAAAAGAAGACTGGTGGAAATTAGCCTCAGAACACGATATTTTCATCAATACCACTCATTTTGACAATACACCCGTAAGTGTAATGGAAGCGATGACGCTTGGTTTACCTGTGGTAAGTACAAATGTAGGAGGAATTCCATTTTTACTTTCAGACAACGAAAATGCTTTATTAGTTGATGATAATGATACAAAAGCTATGGTTGAATCTGTTCAAAAATTAATCGAAAATCCTGAAAAAGCTATTTTTTTAGCAAATAATGCAAGAAATTTTATAGAACAAATGGATTGGCAAGTGGTTAAAAAACAATGGGCAGATTTGTTACAATAGAAAAAATATTTTTTTTAATAATTTCTAACATTTATTTGTTACTTTGCATGGAATAATTCCCAAATTATGCGACCTACAAAAAGAATCCATTTTGAAATTTCTGAACGTAAAATTCTTTTACGTACTATGGATGTGTTTTTTGTTGTACTAATTTTAGCATTGATTGGACATTTCTTACAATTTGATTATTTTAAAGTTTCAAAAAGTAATTTCTATTGGACTTTAGTATTGGCCTTATACATCAATTTTTTCGGTACTATTTTCGAAATGTATAATTTACAAACTGCGAGTAACCGATTTCAAATATCAAAAAGTATAATTCTTACAACAGCTTTAACTACTTTATTATATTTGTTAACGCCTTTTTATACGCCAATTTTGCCTTCTAATCGTTTGCAAATTATTTTGTTTTTCTTCGCTATTTTCTTTGCATTGTTAGTTTGGCGCAACATTTATATTATATTTTTAGCATCTAATAGATTTGTAAAAAAAGTTTTATTTATTGGGAATAGTAAAGAAATAGATCAATTAGTTGCCGAGTTGTTTTCGGTTAATCCACATTATAAAGTGGTGGGGTATGTGGCTACAGATGAGGAACCACAAAAAACTAAAATTGATTTAGTAGATGAAACCAATTTAGAAGATTTTATTTATAACAATTATGTTTCTGAAATTGTGGTTTCGCAAATAAAAAATAAACATAACGCAGTTGAATTATATTCTGAATTATTGAGCTATTTGGAACGAGGAGTTGTAATTAGACAGTATAAAGAAGTCTATGAAAATAGCACGTATCGATTACCAATTAATTTCGAAAGTAAAGAATTATACAAATTTTTCCCATTTAGCCGAAGCAATCAAAATAAGTTATATGTGTATTATAGTAGAATTTTTGACATAGCTTTTTCATTAATTGGATTAGCAGGTTTCTTTTTAATCGCACCAATTTTATGGGTTATTAATCTTTTTGCAAATAAAGGCAGTTTCTTTTACACACAAGAGCGAGTAGGTAAAAATGGTATGCCTTTTACAATTTACAAGTTAAGAACAATGGTTCAAGATGCCGAAAAAAACGGAGCTGTTTTTGCTACTGCTAACGATAATAGAATAACACCTTTTGGAAAATTTCTCAGAAAAACGCGTTTAGATGAATTACCCCAATTTATAAACGTGCTAAAAGGAGACATGGCAGTAATTGGTCCAAGACCAGAGCGACCAGTATTTGTTAATGAAATTTCGGCGACCATTCCGTTATATCAAACACGACATGTTATTAAACCTGGGCTTACGGGTTGGGCTCAAGTAAATTATTCGTATGGTTCAAACCTTGAGGATAGTTTAATGAAATTACGCTACGATTTGTATTATATCAAACACCGAAGTTTGTTTTTAGATATGAACATTGTTGTAAAAACAATGAGTACGGTTTTATTTTTTAGAGGACAGTAATTAGTTTAGATGGTAAAATTTTTAAGAGTTTAAAAAGGTTTATGATTGTTTTGTTTTCTTACTCAGCAAAACGATTTTTCCAATCCAATAAAAATGAAGTGCAATAAAAGGCCACACAATTTCTAAGTGTATTTTGTTCAGCATATAAACAAAATAAGCCAATAAAAAACCTAAGCAAATTTGTCCAAAAAGAATAATTTTTACCCGATTACCTTTCCAATAATGCCAAGCAAAAACCAATAATAAAGGATTGAATAACAAAATGTTGTAATTCCATAATATTTCTTCATGTAACGAGTATAATCCTACTAAAGAGAAGAAAACACCTAACAATCCAGCAAAGATTAAATAGCTAATTTTTAGCCACTTTTTCCCTAAAATAACTAAAAGAAAAAGCACTCCGATTAAAGAATAAATTGAATTTAGCCAATTGAATGGAATGTCTGTTTTTCTCGCTTCTAAAATGGTTTTATTCGATTGTTCAATCGTGGTTCCATTTACTTTTGTATTCGAAATTGCTTTTTTAAATTCATAAGGTAAAAATAAGCGAGTGGCAGGTTCATCTACTTTTGCTCCAAAAATCAATTGAATGCCTAATTTCATGTAAAAATCACTCATGTACGGATACAAAATTTCTCTATACGATTGATTAGAAGTTTGTGATTTTATGTATTCACTTCCTAATGTACTATTGATTTTATCCACAACCATTGTGGTGCAATTTCTATCAATAAATTTATAAGTGTAAAAGCGATCATCACTATAAACCGAGGCATTTAATTGCTGAAACAATTGGTTAATTTGTGCGGGAGAAAGTGCTAAATCTTGTTCAATAATTTCTCTGTTTTCTGCCTGATAATTGTAGTAAAAATCGATGTAACTTCCATTGGTGACAAAATATTGCAAATCACCTTTTACGAATCTTCCGATAAAATTAGGAGTGTCAAAATCAAATGCACCATAATTATATACAACATCAATTTGTTGTGAAACATCTTGAATTCGAATTCCAGTGTGACCATACATTGCATACGATTCTGGTCCAGTGCCACACGTTAAAATACTAACTTTTGCTTGGTTTGAAAGAGATATATTTTGGGAAAACCCATGAAAAGAAATTAAAATAAGTAAAGCGAAAAGTAGTTTTTTTATCATTCTATGTTTTGTTTCAAGTTTAACTTTCTGCATCCATCTTCCAACTTCCTGCATCCATCACCCAACATCTATCATCTAAACAATTCCCAATCTACTTTTATCGAAAAAATATTAGAATATAAAGCAGCACTTTGGTCACCTAAATCGGTTAAAGCATAATCTACTTGAATGCCTTTGTATTTGAATCCTAATCCAATATTAGGTTGAAAACTTAATTTTTTTGAATCATCAATTTGTGTAATTTGTTGAAAATTCCCAACACCACCTCGTAAATAAACCAAATCAATATAACCAAATTCAAAACCAACAGCAGGGTCAATACTTACTGCATTTGTTGAAATAATGTCGTTTGTTCGGGCAAATTGCATATTTAAATTTGTTGCCGCTAACAAACTATAATCGTGTCTAATAATCCATTTTTTTGACATTCCCAATTGTGCTTTTGGCAATGTAATTTCGCTGGTTTCAGGCAATTCTTGATTTTCTCCAGGAATAGCATCTGCAATTTCTTGGTATTTTTCTTCGTCGATGGTCCAAGTATTGTATGTAGTAGTAATATCGCGAATCATTAAACCAAATTTCCAATCCTCGTCATCACTAATATACTGAATTCCTAAATCCAATCCAAATCCCCAAGAATTAGCAAAATCCCCAATTATTCTTCGGATCACTTTCGCATTTACGCCATAATTTAAACCTTCAATTGGTAAACTTCTGGCATAGGAAACTGTTAATCCATAATCGGCTGTAGAAAATAGTGAAATTCTGTTATAGTCAATATTCCCTTCGCTGTCAATTAGTTGAGTGGTGTTTAAAATGTCGTCTACACCAAAACGAATTAACGAAATCCCAACTGCACTTCGGTTATCAATTGGCATTGCAAAAGCAGCATAATCATATTGAGCAATATTTGCAAAATAACTAGCGTGCATCAACGAAAATTGTTTGTCTTCTAATTTTAGTAAACCCGCTGGATTCCAATAACCAGAATTAACATCGCTAGTATGAGAAACCACAGCATTAGACATTCCTAATGCAGCAGCATCTACACCAATACTCATAAACTCATTCGAGTATTTTCGAACGGTTTGCGCATAGTTTATAGTAGTTAAAAAAACAAATAGAAATAAAAAGGTCTTTTTCAACGCCAATTTTTTTTACAAAGATGAAATAAATTTCTTAAATACTAAACTCTAAATGTATTAACTTATTGTATTACATTTGCTGTAAATTATTTGAGTCGCTACTTTTGACTATTTTAAACGTATTTGTATGCAAATTAAAAAACACATTCCAAACACTATTACTTTATTAAATCTTGCAAGTGGTTTATTAGCAGTTATTGCCGTTTTTAAAGGCTATTATGACGAAGCTTTTATTTTTGTTTGCTTGGGTATCTTTTTTGATTTTTGGGACGGATTTTTAGCAAGAAAATTTAAAGTTTCAGGTGAATTAGGTTTGCAATTGGATTCGCTTGCCGATGTGGTTACTAGTGGAGTTGTACCTGGATTGATGATGTTTAAGTTGTTTCAAGATATTCAAGAAGACGATACTTCAAAATACTTTTTGACGGAAGAATTTTATTATATGGGATTTGTACCTTATTTAGGTTTTATTATTACTTTGGCTTCGGCTTATCGTTTAGCAAAATTTAATATTGATACACGTCAAACGGATTCTTTTATTGGTTTGCCAACGCCTGCAAATGCATTGTTGATTATGAGTATTCCGATGATTCAATATGCAGGAACGCATGAATGGTTGGTTGAAGCCTTGTATAATCCATTTATTTTACTTGCAATTACCATATTGAGCGCTTACATGTTAAATGCCGAAATTCCACTTTTTTCACTAAAAATGAAAGATTTTAGTTGGGAGAAAAATAAATTACAAGTCATTTTTTTAGCTTTATCGGTTGTTTTATTGTTTCTAATAGGTTTTACAGCTTTACCTGTAATAATTTTACTTTATGTTGCGTTATCGGTTATAAACAATACTGTTTTGGCTAAAAAATAATGGCACAACCTATACGAAGAAAAAGAACTGTTAAGAAAAATAAACCGCGTTTTTTTGGAAAGTGGTTTTTGGTTGTTTTTTCTTTTTTTCTGTTACTAATTATTACGATTGGTATTTATAAATTTCGAGATGGTTTTTTATATTATTTGGGTTTTAAAACCGATAAATATGCCAACGAATTATCTGCTGATGAACGAAAATTAACAGATATTCGAATCTACGAAGTGCTTCATAAACACGATAATAAAGCTATTGGTTTTGATGTTTCAGAATACCAAAGTGAAATCGATTGGGAGCAAACCTACCATATTGATGAAGCGTTTGAACTATCATTTGTTTTTATTCGTTCCACCGCTGGAAAAGACAAAATTGATTCTAAATTTAAAGAAAATTGGAAAGCTGCAAAAGAGCGTCAATTGATTCGAGGTGCCTATCATTATTATCGTCCCAACGAAAATTCGATCGAACAAGCCGAAAATTTTATTAAGACTGTGAAATTGCAAAAAGGCGATTTGCCTCCAGTTTTAGACATTGAAAAATTACCCAAATCACAATCGATTGATAGTTTAAAAGTTGGTTTACGTCGCTGGTTAAATAGAATTGAAAAGCATTACAAAGTAAAACCAATCATTTATTCGGGAGAGAGTTACTATACCGATTTCTTAAAAGAAGAATTTTCAGAATATCCGCTTTGGATTGCCAATTATAATTTTTGGCGAAACGATTTAGAATCCGATTGGCAGTTTTGGCAATTCACCGAAAAAGCACAAATCGAAGGTATTAAAGGTATGGTAGATATAAATATTTTTAATGGCGATAAAAATAAGTTGCTGTTGAAATGTATTCGATAACGGAAATGAAATAAAAAAATCCCTCAAATTGTTGAGGGATTTTTTTATTCTTCTTTATTTAAATTCAATTCTCCTTTACCGTGAATGATAGTTGTTTTAGGTGCTTCGAAGTCGATTTTAGTTTTACGTAATTCAAAGTTTTGCCCAAGGTAAACACGTCTTACCATTTCGTCTGCTACTAATTCTTCTGGTTTTCCAGCTTTAAGAATTCCTCCTTCAAACATTAAGTAGGTTTTATCGGTAATTGCTAATGTTTCTTGAACATTGTGGTCGGTAATTAAAATCCCGATGTTTTTATTTTTTAATTGCGCTACAATTCGTTGAATATCTTCTACTGCAACTGGGTCAACTCCAGCAAATGGTTCGTCCAAAAGAATGAATTTTGGATCAGTTGCTAAAGCACGTGCAATCTCAGTACGACGACGCTCACCTCCTGAAAGTAAATCACCTCTATTGGTACGAATGTGTTCCAATGCAAACTCTGCAATTAATTCTTCCATTTTAGCTTCTTGTTCCGCTTTTGAAAGTGTGGTTAATTGCAAAACACTCAAAATGTTATCTTCGATACTTAATTTTCTAAAAACAGAAGCTTCTTGTGCCAAATAACCAATTCCATTTTGTGCGCGTTTGTACATAGGAAAGTTGGTAATATCCATATCATCAAGATAGATATTTCCGCTATTTGGTTTTACTAAACCTACAATCATGTAGAACGAAGTGGTTTTACCGGCACCATTTGGACCCAATAAACCTACGATTTCTCCTTGATTTACTTCAACGGAAATTCCTTTTACTACACTTCTTTTTTTATAGGTTTTAACTAAATTTTCTGCTCTTAATTTCATGATTTTAATTTGAAAATTTGAAGATTTGAAAATAAGTAAATGCTCAAAATCATATCTTAAATAGTATCAATAAACAAATAAAGTAAAAATAATCAATAGAATAAATGAATTAACAAATAATTACATTTTCAAATTTTCAAATTGATTAATTTTCAAATAAACTAATTGTTTTCCAAAGCTTCCCAAAACTCATATGCTCTTCTTAAATGAGGAATTACAATGGTTCCGCCTACTAAAGTAGCAATTCCCATGCTTTCCATCATTTCTTCTTTAGTCACGCCATTTTTGTAAGCAGTTTCTAAATGGTATTTGATACAATCATCACAACGCAATACTGCGGAAGCTACTAATCCTAAGAGTTCTTTTGTTTTTACATCTAAAGCGCCTTCCATGTAAGCATTGGTGTCTACGTTGAAAATTCTTTTGATGACTTTGTTGTTATCTGCTAATAATTTTTCGTTCATTTTAGAACGATAATCGTTGAATTCTTTTACTAAATCTGACATAGCTTATGCTTTTAATTTTTCTTTTTCTTGATTTTTCACGACTAAAACACTAATCAAAATACTTACTTCATACAATACCATAATTGGAATGGTAACAATAATTTGACTCAAAACATCGGGTGGTGTTATAATTGCGGCAATAATTAGTACGATTATCAACGTGTATTTTCGGTATTTTCTTAAAAACTCTGGATTTACTAATCCAATTTTTGTCAAAAAATAAATTATGATAGGCAATTCAAATAATAAACCACTTGCAATAGCTGATGTTTTCATTAAACTAATATACGAATCCATATCAATTGCATTGCTGATTTCTGGACTGATGATATAACTTGCAAAAAATTGAACCGATAAAGGTGCAATTAAATAATAGCCAAATAAAACACCTAAAAAGAACAATATCGATGAAACAATGATGAACGAAATGGCATATTTTTTTTCATTATCATACAAAGCTGGGCTAATAAATTTCCAAATTTCCCATAATATAAAAGGAAAAGCAAAAATAAATCCAACAGTAATTGATGTCCACATGTGCATCGAAAATTGTCCGCCCATTTCTCTGTTTTGAATAGGAAGATTTATTTCGGTAATACACATTGTGTCAGCCATATCAAATTGTTTTCCCAATTCACAGAAAAAATGATACGTTATAAAATCGGGACTTTTTGGTCCAAAAATAATTTCATTAAATATAAAATCGCTAAAGAAAAAAGCCACCACGGCACATACTAAAATAGCAATCGTACTTCTAACTAATAACCAACGCAATTCCTCGAGATGATCTAAAAATGACATCTCTTTTATTTTTTTATCTGCCATTATACAATGCCTTCTTTTAAAATATCGTGTAAATGTAAAATTCCTTTGTATTCATTGTTGTCAATTACAACTAATTGCGTAATAGAGTTGTTCTCTAAAATATCCAATGCTTCAGAAACCAAAATACTCGAGTTGATGTTTTTTGGATTTTTTGTCATAATGTCTTTTGCTGTTAAATCAGTAAAAGTATCACGATTGTTTAGCATTCTACGAATATCTCCATCAGTTACAATACCTATTACTTGATTGTTTTCAATAACTGCTGTTACACCCAAACGTTTTTCTGAAATTTCCATGATTACTTTTTTGATTGATGCATCTGGAGTAACCATTGGTTTGTGCGTCGTATCTAACATGTCTTTAACGCGAAGTAATAATTTTTTACCTAAAGCGCCACCGGGATGATAAACTGCAAAATCTTCACTTTTAAAGTTGCGCATTTCCATTAAACAAACTGCTAAAGCATCTCCAAGTACTAATTGAGCTGTAGTGCTATTTGTTGGTGCTAAGTTATTAGGACACGCTTCACTTTCAACATAAGCATGTAAAATATAGTGTGATTCTTTCCCTAAGAAAGAGTTTTTATCAGCTGTCATTCCAATTAAAGTATTTCCAAAACGTTTTAGTAACGGAGCTAACACTTTTATTTCAGGACTATTTCCACTTTTTGAAATACAAATTACAATATCTTCAGGCTGAACCATTCCTAAATCACCATGAACTGCTTCTGCTGCGTGTAAAAACATAGAAGGTGTTCCAGTTGAATTTAAAGTGGCAACAATCTTTTGAGCGATTAATGCGCTTTTTCCAATTCCGGTTACCACCAATCTTCCTCTGGTGTTGTATATTTCGGTAACACTTTTTGCAAAGTCATCGTCCAAGTAATTTACAAGAGTTTCAATGCTTTTGCTTTCAGATAGAAGTGTTCTTTTTGCGGTTGCTAAAATAGTTTCAGTTGTGCTCAAAATAGAAATATTAAAAAATTTGTGTGTATTAAAGAAAATCGTATCTTTATGTTTGCAAATTTAGGTAAAATCATATTAATAGAGAATGAATCCACACGAAATTGATTTACATAAAGAATTAAAGAAATATTTTGGTTTTAACCAATTCAAAGGTCTTCAAGAACAAGTAGTTAAGAGTATCATCACAGGCAATAATACATTTGTGATTATGCCTACTGGTGGTGGAAAATCATTGTGTTATCAATTACCAGCTTTAGTATTAGACGGAACTGCAATCGTAGTTTCGCCGCTTATTGCTTTGATGAAAAACCAAGTTGATGCTATTCGAAGCTTAAGCTCAGAGCATGGTATTGCTCATGTATTGAATTCTTCATTAAATAAAACCGAAGTAAATCAAGTAAAAAAAGATATCACTTCTGGCGTTACAAAATTGTTATATGTAGCACCAGAATCACTTACTAAAGAAGAGTATATTCAATTTTTACAATCGGTAAAGTTATCGTTTGTAGCAATCGACGAAGCACATTGTATTTCAGAATGGGGACATGATTTTAGACCAGAATATCGAAATTTAAGAAACATTGTGCGTCAGTTAGGCGATGTGCCTATGATTGGATTAACAGCAACAGCAACACCAAAAGTACAAGAGGATATCTTGAAAAACTTGGACATGCCAAATGCGAATACCTTCAAGGCTTCATTTAATCGTCCTAATTTATATTACGAAGTACGAACAAAAACTAAAAATATTGAATCGGATATTATTCGATTTATCAAACAACATAAAGGAAAATCAGGTGTTATTTACTGTTTGAGTCGTAAAAAAGTGGAAGAAATTGCACAAGTTTTACAAGTAAACGGTATTAGTGCAGTGCCTTATCATGCTGGTTTAGATGCTAAAACGAGAGCAAAACATCAAGATATGTTTTTGATGGAAGATGTAGAAGTTGTTGTAGCAACTATTGCTTTTGGTATGGGAATTGACAAACCTGATGTGCGTTTTGTAATCCACCACGATATTCCAAAATCATTAGAAAGTTACTATCAAGAAACAGGTCGTGCTGGTCGTGATGGTGGCGAAGGTCATTGTTTGGCGTATTATTCATACAAAGATATTGAAAAGTTAGAAAAATTTCTTTCTGGAAAACCAGTTGCCGAACAAGAAATTGGATTTGCATTGTTGCAAGAAGTGGTGGCTTATGCTGAAACTTCGATGTCGCGTCGTAAATTTTTATTGCATTATTTTGGTGAAGAATTTGACGATGTAAATGGTGATGGAGCTGATATGGATGACAATGTTCGTAATCCAAAATCTAAAGTAGAAGCCCAAGACCAAGTAGTTACTTTGTTGAAAGTGGTGCGAGATACAAAACAATTATTCAAATCTAAAGAAGTTATTTTTGCTTTAGTGGGCAAAATCAATGCGGTGATAAAAGCTCAGAAAATAGACACGCAACCTTATTTTGGTAGTGGTTCTAAATTCGATGAAAAATATTGGATGGCATTAATTCGTCAAGTATTAGTCGATGGATTGCTATCAAAAGACATTGAAACCTATGGAGTTTTAAAATTAGCGCAAAAAGGTGAGGCATTTATAAAAAGACCAACATCGTTTATGATGTCGGAAGATCATGAATACAATGAAGAAGAAGATGAGGCAATTGTAACAGCTGCAAAATCAACGGGTGTTGCTGATGAAGCCTTAATGGGTATGTTGCGTGATTTACGTAAAAAAGAAGCAAAGAAATTAGGTGTTCCTCCATTTGTTATTTTTCAAGATCCTTCATTAGAAGACATGGCTTTAAAATATCCAATTTCTATTGACGAATTAAGCAATGTGCATGGAGTTGGTGAAGGCAAAGCAAAAAAATATGGAAAACCATTTATCGATTTAATTATCAGATATGTAGAAGATAATGATATTATTCGTCCGGATGATTTGGTGGTTAAGTCTACGGGAGCAAATTCAGGATTAAAATTATACATTATTCAAAACGTTGACAGAAAATTAGCCTTAGATGATATTTCTAAAGCAAAAGGTTTATCAATGGACGATTTGTTGAAAGAAATGGAACAAATTGTGTATTCGGGGACTAAATTAAACATCAGTTATTGGATTGATGAAATTTTAGACGAAGACCAACAAGAAGAGATTCATGATTATTTCATGGATTCTGAATCGGATAATATCAAAGACGCTTTAAAAGAATTTGATGGCGATTATGACATCGAAGAACTTCGTTTAATGCGAATTAAGTTTATTAGTGAAGTAGCGAATTAGTATTAGATTCCAAAAATAAAAATCCAAACTCCATTTAAAAAGAGTTTGGGTTTTCTTTTACACCGAATAATCCTTAAACATATAAATCCAAATGATTCGAGATAATTTGATGTTGACTAAGGTTAAACTTAAAATCACAACTCCAATTATTGGGATGATTCGTAAATCGAAAGTTTCTTCAAAAAACGGCATGCAAATAAAATAAGTTATTAAAGCTTCGCCAACACCTAGTCCGTAACTAACAAACATAGCACCAAAGAAAAAGCCAGGTTCTTTTTCAAATTTTGTTCCGCAATTTGAACAGTTTTTATGCATTTTCGGAAAACTAAAACTAAAATGCAACAATCCTTTTTCAAAAATCTTTCCTTTGTTGCAATTTGGACATTTGTTTCCAAACATGCTTATAATGGTTTTTAACATTTGTTTTTATTTTCAGCAAATTTAGAAGATTATAATTTAAAATTGGTTTCGTATTTTCGCTTATTATAATACAAAAAGGACATTTGATTATGGAAAGAGATGAAGTTTATGAAATTAAGAAATTCAAGCATAATTTCTTTCATCATAATTTATACGTGAATACGTTTCAAAATCACTTGAAAGAACATCGTTTTATAGAGTCGTTGCACCGACATGATTTTTATGTTTTGGTTTTATTCACAAATGGAACTGGATTGCATAAAATTGATTTCGACACTTTTGATATAACTAAAGGAAGTCTTTTTTTGATGCAACCTGGACAAATTCACTTGTGGGAACTTTCGTCTGATATTGATGGATATATTGTTTTCTTTTCTAAAGAGATTTATAATTTGCATTTTAGAGATAAGAAAATTGAGGAATATTTGTTTTTTCAATCGTCTAAAAATAAACCAGAATTGGTTTTGAATATTGATGAAATGAAACAAATTGAACCTTTTTTTGAATTAATTGTAAATGAAAATCAAGAAGATCAACTTCAAAAGAAAGATAAAATGCTTAATTTACTAGATTGTATTTTAGTTGAAATTTTAAGGATTTACAATATAGAATCCAATCATTTAACTTCAACATACAATCATAAGTTAAAAGAATTTGAAATACTATTAGAAGAGTATTATAAAATCGAAAAATCACCTTCCTTTTATGCAGATAAAATGTCCATTACATTAAAACATCTTAATAGAATATCTAAGAATATATTGAATATAACTATTACAGAGTTAATTACAAGAAGAGTAATTTTGGAAAGTAAGCGAATCATGGTTGATAAAAACAAGAACATTGCTCAAATTGCTGATGAATTAGGCTATTCCAATTATTCTTATTTTTCAAAATTGTTTAAAAAAAATGTTGGGATGACTCCAACAGAATTCGTTAATCAATTAAAAAATTAATCTTGGTAAACTTCACCTCGGTGCGGTTTTAAAACATCTCTAAAGGTAATCATGTCTTTTTCTTCTACCACAATAAAAGCAATAGCGTGCATTTCATTTATGATTTCAAATCCCGTTTTTTCTAACGTTATTTTTTCCTCATCTAAATATTCTTTTAAATGAATATCGTGATGCTCTGCAGTTTTAGCAGCTGCTTCACCTCTAAAATCCCAAATCAGTTTTATTTTTCGCATTTTATAAGTTTCAAAGAAGCAAAGTTACAAAGTCAGCTATCAAATTACTATTTTTGCATCATAATTAACAAGAACAAAATATGCCACGCGAATTTCAATTTCAAGTTTCACCAGAAGTAGCGGCAAACGAAAGTTTGTTAGCCCAACATGTAGCCAAGTTATTTCAGGTTAGCCCAAAAGAAATTCAAAAAGTAGATGTTTTAAAACGTTCTATTGATGCGCGTCAGAAAGCCATTAAGATGAATATTAAGGCGAATGTGTTTTTAGTTGGTGAAGAATATAAAGCCCAAAAAATAGAATTACCCGATTACCCAAATGTTGCCAACAAACAAGAAGTAATTGTAGTAGGAGCAGGTCCAGCCGGATTATTTGCTGCTTTACAATTAATCGAATTAGGTTTAAAACCTATCGTTTTAGAACGTGGAAAAGATGTTCGTGGTCGTCGTCGCGATTTAAAAGCGATTAATGTGGACCATATCGTAAACGAAGATTCTAATTATTGTTTTGGCGAAGGTGGTGCAGGAACGTATTCGGATGGAAAATTATATACACGTTCTAAAAAACGTGGTGATATCGACAGAATTTTAGCGCTTTTAGTTGGTTTTGGAGCTACGCCAGATATTATGGTAGAAGCACATCCGCATATCGGAACTAATAAATTACCACAAATTATTCAAGATATTCGAGAAAAAATAATTGAATGTGGTGGTCAAGTACTATTTGAAACTCGTGTGACCGATTTTGTAATCAAAAACAACGAAATGCAAGGCGTTGTAGTTCAAAATGGCGATGTGATTTCGGCAAACAAAGTTATTTTGGCTACAGGACATTCGGCTCGTGATATTTTTGAATTGTTGCATAAAAAAGGTGTTCATATTGAAGCGAAGCCTTTCGCATTAGGTGTTCGAGCAGAACATCCACAGGAATTAATTGACCAAATTCAATATTCGTGCGATTTTAGAGGTGATTATTTGCCTCCAGCACCGTATTCTATTGTAAAACAAGTCAATGGTCGTGGCATGTATTCGTTTTGTATGTGTCCGGGTGGTGTTATTGCGCCTTGTGCTACAGCTCCTGGTGAAGTAGTTACCAATGGTTGGTCGCCTTCAAAACGTGATCAAGCAACAGCAAATTCTGGAATTGTGGTGGAATTAAAACTGGAAGATTTTAAACCTTATGAAAAATTCGGACCGTTAGCTGGAATGGAATTTCAAAAAGCCATCGAGCAAAGAGCATGGCATTTGGCTGGAGAAACTCAAAAAGTTCCTGCACAAAGAATGGTTGATTTTACTCAAAATAAAGTTTCAAAAGATATTCCTAAAACTTCTTATGTTCCTGGTACAACTTCGGTTGAAATGGGACAAGTTTTTCCTGGATTTTTATCGCAAATTATGCGAGAAGGTTTTGTGCAATTCGGAAAATCGATGCGCGGTTACATGACGAATGAAGCGATCTTACATGCGCCTGAAAGTAGAACGTCATCACCTGTTCGTATTCCAAGAGATAACTTTTCTTTGGAACACGTTCAAATTAAAGGCTTGTATCCTAGTGGAGAAGGTGCTGGTTATGCTGGCGGTATTATTTCTGCAGCAATTGATGGTGAAAAATGTGCGTTGAAAATTGCGGAGAGTTTACAAGTTTAAAATTCTACCAATCGGCAAAAGAAATTCCTATTCCTAAAGTAGTTTGTCTATGGTTATAATCAATCATGGTTTCTCCATATCCGTCAAACAATTGAATTTGACCACGTAAATGTCCTTTTATTGGGAACACATAATTCAATTGAATGCTTCCGCCTTCCCAACTAGAAAATGGGTGTGTAATGATGGTGTAAAATTGATGTCTGTTGTAGGTATAAGCCACATTTAGTTCTCCATCTCCAATATATTTGGTAATTTTTGGATTTTCATCCTCATCATCCGATAGTCGAATCCATGGATTTAATGTTATAATCCAATTGTCTATTTCGTATCCGGTGTGAAAAATAACTCGGTTCCAGCTTCTAGAAGTAGGTAAGTTTTTTCCGTTCGATTGATGATTTAAAGTAACGCCAACCGATTTGAATTGGCCACCTAAAAAATTAAATCGCATAGGATATTTAAAAATGATTTCGGGTTCGTAATTTAACTCTCTAAATGCTCTCGAAATATCGCTATTGTAAATTTGCCAATGTGCTTTTTGTGTATATCCTATCCAAATATCTCCTTTTCCCCACAATAAGTCTTGAACCACTTTTGTTTTAAAACTCAATTGAAATTTTGCTTCAACATTATTGTAAGGCGAACTTTCAGTTGCAGAATAATCCGGATTTTCGCTTTTAGGTTGTTTGTTTGGATAGCTAGAAATTCTTCCTGCAGTAATGTAAATAGGTTTGTACGACATTAATCGAAAAGTTCCATTCTTGTCAGCATCATTTAATTCCCATCGTTGCGAATATGTTTTTGTAATTATAATAGTGTCATTTTCATTTTCTTGACCAAAAGCAATCGACGAAAGCAAAAACAAAATCAATGAGAATTTATACATGAGTATTTTTATTTAACGAATGGAAATTTACGAATAAAAGCTATTCTAAAAACAAAAAATCACAGTGAAAACTGTGATTTTGTTTATATATCTTAAAAAGAATTATATTTTCTTAACTCTAACGGCATTCATTCCTTTAGCACCTTTTTCTAATTCATAGGTAACTAAATTTCCTTCTTTAACATCGTCTAATAAACCACTGATATGAACAAAGTATTTTTCGCCAGTTTCAATTTCTTTAATAAATCCAAAACCTTTAGATTCATTGAAAAAATCAATTGTTCCTCTTCTGTCAACAGGTGCTTCATCAGCTTCCGTTCTTCTTGAAGTATTAATTTCGATGCTATCCACATCAACAATAATTTTTTTAGAAGGATCTGGTGGTGTGTTAGTTAAGTGTCCGTTTTCGTCAACATACACATAAATATCCTCTCCAGACAATTTTGGATTTGCTTTTCGAGCTTCCTTTTTTTCTTGTTTTTCTTTCTTTTTCTTAGCTCTAAGTTTCTCTTGTTCTTTTTTGTTAAAAGTTTCCTGTGGTCTAGCCATTAAATGTAAACGTAATTAAATTAATATTATGTAAAAGTATAAGGATAAAAATACACAAGCTAAATAAACAAAAATGTATAAAGTACTTTGAGTCAAAGTTTTGCAAGAAGAAATTATTATCATTACCAATGATACAAAAGTAGTGAAAATATAGTAAACTTTTTCATTTTACACGTTTCTTTTGCATTTTACTTTGAAAAAGTTATAATTATTCAACAGACGTTAAACTTTTCACAAACAAAAAAACAACGGTTTTGTCCTGACTTTTTTCGTATTTTTGACAAGTATATAAAAAGCTATGAAAGAAGAACAAGTGATATTGGTGAACGAAAATGATGAACCAATTGGACTAATGAACAAGATGGAAGCGCATGAAAAAGCAGTTTTGCATAGAGCTTTTTCGGTTTTTGTTTTGAATGATAATAATGAAGTGATGCTTCAACAACGAGCACATCACAAATACCATTCTCCCTTATTGTGGACAAATACTTGTTGTAGTCATCAAAGAGCCGGAGAAACAAATATTGAAGCTGGAAAACGTCGTTTGTTTGAAGAAATGGGTTTTGAAGTGGAGCTAAAAGAATTGTTTCATTTTATATACAAAGCACCGTTTGATAATGGTTTAACCGAACACGAACTGGATCACGTTATGATTGGTTATTACAACGGAGAACCAATTATTAATGATGACGAAGTAGAAAGTTGGAAATGGATGAAAATTGAAGAAATAAAAGATGATATGATTCAAAATCCAACTATTTACACGGTTTGGTTTAAAATTATATTCGACGAGTTTTATCATTATTTAGAAGAACATAAGATTTAAAATTAAAGCATTAACCAAAACCTTTCACCTTTTACCCAAAACCCATCAACATGAGAGTAACCGTTTCAAGAAAAGCCCATTTTAATGCCGCGCATCGATTGTATCGAAAAGATTGGTCTATGGAAAAAAATCAGGAAGTTTTTGGTAAATGCAACAATCCAAATTTTCATGGTCATAATTACGAATTGATTGTTTCGGTAACTGGTGAAGTAGATAAAGAAACTGGATATGTTATTGATACGAAGATTTTGTCTGATTTAATCAAAGAACATATTGAAGAAGCTTTTGACCATAAAAATTTAAACGAAGACGTTCCCGAATTTAAAGATTTGAATCCAACAGCCGAGCACATTGCTTACATTATTTGGAACAAACTTCGCGTTTTGATTGCTAGTGATAAAGAGTTAGAAATAACATTGTATGAAACACCAAGAAACTTTGTAACCTATAAAGGAAACTAATTATGTCAATTCAAATAGGTGATAAATTACCACATTTTACAGCTGTCAAACAAGACGGAACCGCTTTTGATTCTAATTCGATTCAAAATAAACCGGTTGTAATTTATTTTTATCCAAAAGACAATACGCCAGGTTGCACCACACAAGCCTGCAGTTTTAGAGATGCTTATCAAGATTTTCAAGATTTGGGTGCCGAAGTAATAGGTGTTAGTGGTGATTCGGTTAGTTCTCATCAAAATTTTCAACAAAAACATAAATTACCTTTTGTTTTACTTTCTGATTCTGATAGAAAATTACGCAAGTTATTTGGAGTTCCTACTGCGCTTTTTGGTTTAATTCCGGGTAGAGTTACTTATGTTTTTAATGCTTCTGGAAAGGCAATTTATATTTTTGATAATATGAGTGCTAAAAATCACATTATAAAAGCTTTAGACTCTATTAAAAAGTCTAAATAATATATTTTCTGATAAAACTAAGTTAATCAATTTTAGTAATTGGGTAGATTTTCGCATCTTTGTTGTTCACTATTTTGAATATGAAATTTTATCCACTAACATTCACGCCTATATTAAAAGACCGTATTTGGGGCGGAACGAAGTTAAAATCGTATCTTAATAAATCAATCGTTTCTGAAACAACAGGTGAAAGCTGGGAAATTTCAACTGTACCTGGTGATATTAGTGTAGTTGCATCTGGTGTTTTTGAAGGTAAAAACATCAACGAAATCATCGATTTACATCCAACAGAAATTTTAGGAAAATCGGTTATAGCTCGTTTCGGAAAACAATTTCCATTATTATTCAAATTTATTGATGCTAAAGAAGATTTGTCAATTCAATTACATCCCAATGATGAATTAGCAAAACAACGTCATAATTCATTTGGAAAAACCGAGATGTGGTATGTGATGCAAGCCGATGAAACAGCTCGTTTAGTAGTTGGATTTAAAAATGATTCCAATCCAAAAGAATATTTAGAAAAATTAGCCGATAAAAAACTGATTTCTTTATTAGAAGAATATCCTGTAAAAAAAGGAGATGTTTTCTTTTTAGAAACCGGAACCATTCATGCTATTGGCGCAGGCGTTGTGTTAGCAGAAATTCAGCAAACTAGTGATGTTACGTATCGTATTTACGATTGGGATAGAGTAGATGTCAACGGAAAAGGTAGAGAATTACACACCGAATTAGCTCTAGAAGCTATAAATTACTACAAAACACATTCAAAAATTGATTATTTCGAAGAACCAAATCATTCTTCAGTTGTAGTGGATTGTCCTTACTTTAAAACAAATATTATTGCTTTGCAAGATCGTTTTATTTGGAAAAAATCAAAAGACGCTTTTACCGTTTTTATGTGTACCAATGGGCAATTTGAATTGATTTTAAATGGCGAAATTATGCGATATCAAATGGGAGATACGATTTTGATTCCGGCAATTATTGATCATTTAACCTTGAAAGGAAAAGCTACAGTATTAGAAATTTCGATATAATTTGCTGAGAACAAAATATATTATGTAATTTTGTACCAAATTTTAAATTTATAAAAAATGGCAAGCGTTAAAAACTTGAAAAAAGAAATCAATTACGTTTATGGTGATATTTTAAACATCGTGTATGTTTGGGAAATGACTAACGGTGGAAGACCAACTGAAGCTTCTGAAAAATTAGAGGACGAAATCTACGAAACTTTTGATTCTTTAATGACGAAAGCAAATCAAAGAGATGTTGAAAATAAAAAAGCACATTTCAAACAAATTCGTAAAGAATACGAAGCGGCTGCTAATCAATTTGTTGCAAAAATAAACGAATTAAATTAAAAAAATCAATAAAAAAAGTGCAAAAAATATTTGGAAATTAAAAATTCACCCTTATATTTGCACTCGAAATTTGAGTTGCCAGCGTAGCTCAGCTGGCTAGAGCAGCTGATTTGTAATCAGCAGGTCGTGGGTTCGAGTCCCTCCGCCGGCTCAAATTAAAAACCATCACAGTAATGTGGTGGTTTTTTTGTTTAAAGTCATTCTGAACTTGTTTAACTTCGTTGAATCTTTGATTTCAGAATCTTTTAAAACGCTTGTGCACACAAAGTATGAAATGATTTTTGATATGTAGTCACGATCAAGATGCTCGCGCTAGCGAGCATGTAAGTTTTTTTTGAACGTTTTAAGATATTGTAATAAAGAGTATGACGCCATAAGTTAGTCGTTATTTTTGAAATGAAATTAAAATTATTTCTAATAATCCTATTCATTCTTTTTTATATATTAATGTATTATTCCTATAAATTTTTTTATTTTTAATTTGGAGTTTTTTGTTTTTAAAATATTCATATTCATTTTTTTCATAAAGATTAATGTCGAAAGTTGTGCAATTTGTATCTTTAATTTGATATGTATAACTTTTTCTGAATGTTGATATATTTAGTAGTTTAAAATCCTTTGGTTTTTTAAATTTTATTTCTCCATTATCATCCAATTGAAGAATGCTATCACTATCGTTGAATTTTAATGTTGCATAATCAGTTGGTTTGTTGTAATAGAAATCATAAACTCTTAAAGTTGCTGTATCGGATTTAACTTTGTCAAGCTCTTTTACAATAATTGTATCTGTTAAATAATCATTATAACTATTTAGAATTATTTCATTATTGTCCTTTAGTATCCAATAGCCTTTTGTAATTGTTTCTGAAGACTCTGCATTATGTCTGTAACAAAAAGTTCCATCATTTTTTAATTTAATAGAAGATTTTACTAATGAACTTCTATAAATAAATTCAATTTCAATTTCATTCTTTTTAAAAATTTTATTACTACATCCAGAAATAAGAACAGTTGTGAGAGCATATAAAAATAAATATTTTAAACGCATAATTTGATTTTTATTAATTTGTTCTTTGATTGAACTCCTTTTATCCATCGTAACACTTTTTTCTATTTTATTTGCTTTTTCTCAAAAATAATAAAATTATTTGTTTTTAAGATTCGTGCGAAAAGATTCGTGCGAAAAGATTCGTAAGAAAGCTAGTAAATTATAACTATAAAAAAAGCGGTCAATTACTGACCGCTTTACTTTATTTCTGAACTTCAATCGCTTTTCGTTCCTTAATATGCTGGTTAAGCATTTTTCCGTATTTTGATTTGGCAACTTCTGGTGTTAAGCTTTTTTGAATGGTGTCTAAATAAGTGGTGTTGATATCTGCAATTTCTGAAAGTGCTAAATAAGGAGCTATGGCAGCATCACCGTGTGTGGTAGCAAAATGTGCTGTGTATCTATATTTTCTCTTTAAAAGCTTCTCGTAGGCTGTTTCAATACTATCTGTAGTTGTAGGGTTTGGTTTTAGTTCGTTTTGCAAACGCTTTTCCATTAAAACTAAATTTTCGTCATTAAATCGGTCGTTGATTTTTTTGAATTCTATCCATAAATCATGGTTTTTAGAACCTTTAACTTTTGCATCAGCAAAAAAATGTTTTAATGTAGTTTCAATAGTAATATTTCCTGGCTCAGCAAAGAATGGTAAGCTATTGTCAATTGAATTGGTTTGTCCTCTATCTAAAGCTAAATACAACATTTCTGGACTGTCTAATTTGATGTGACTTTCAAATTTTGAATCGCCATTAATTTGGATACTATCAATAATTACTAATGTAGTATCTTCTATTTTTTGTAAATACAATTTGCCTTGGCTCAAGCCTTCAACATTTCCTGTAATATGAACATTTGCTCCTTCAACAGTTTCTTTTTTGTCACAAGCAATTAGTGTGATTAAGGCAATTACAGCTAAAAATATCTTTTTCATTCTTTGATTTGTTTTGAGTTCGCAAAGTAAATAAAAAAATCCTCAAAATACTAAGTACTTTGAGGATTCTATGTCAATTTTCAAATTCAATTGCAAAGTCAAAATTTAATTTAAAGTTATAAATACTTCAAAATTCAAAAATCGTAATTCTGCAATCTTAAATTATTTAGCCTCTTAACCAAGCTTCGCGAACAGCTTTTTTGCTTTCGTCTGTAGATTGATAACCATCTTGTTTTTCTTTTGGCATCACAATTTTTCCTTTGATTGTTTGCTCTTTACCGTCTCTTTTTATTTTTACAGAAATAGCTTCGCCATCTTTCCAGTTCATACTAGCCATAATCATATCATAGATATTATCAAGATTATAAGCTTTATCATTGATTGCGATGATTTTATCATTATTTTTTAATCCTAAAGTTGTCATGAAAGAATTTAATTCAATTTCAGGTAAAATCATAATTTCTTTAGTATTTGGATCAACAGTAATGTAAGGTTGTGTTTGTCCTTTTAAAAACGGATTTCCAACTACTTCAATAGTTGCTTCTGTTACCCCCATTTTTGCAAAATATTGTTCGTAAGGAATAGGCGTTTCACCTGCAACATATTTGTCTAAAAATGCGCCAACTTCTGGATAAGTTAATTCAGTAATTTTACCGAATAATTCTTCGTCTTTAAACGCTTTTTTAGTCCCATATTCGTTTGCCAAATCTTGCATTAAGTTTAGAATCCCTTTTTTACCATTACTACTTTCACGAATTTGAATATCAATACACATAGCAATCAATGCTCCTTTTTGATACACATTCAAATATTGGTCTTTGTATGGTGCATTTAATACGTTTTTACTCATTTTAGTAAAACTCATATTATCGTTCATTTGACGCGATTGTGCAATTTTACCGGCCATTCTTTCGTAAAACTCTTTTTCATCAATTAACCCTTGATTTACTTGAAATAAATTTGCAAAATATTCCGTTACTCCTTCATACATCCATAAATGTTCTGACATTTCTGGTTTGTTAAAATCAAAATACTGAATTTCATTTGAGTGGACCGTTAATGGTGTTACTATATGAAAAAATTCGTGTGAAACTACATCTTTTAATTGTTCTTGTAACATTTCTAATCCCATCATTTCGGGCATTACTACTGTTGTAGATGTAGGATGTTCTAATGCACCAAAACCTTTAGCATCTTTAGCTTTCATATCGGATAAATACAACAAAATGGCATATTTTTTTGTTGAGTTTATAGGTCCTAAAAAGCGTTTTTGTGCTTTCATCATGTTTTCCATATTAGGAGTAATTTGTTTAGCTGTATATTTTCCTGTTGGAGAATATACACTAATGATGATTTCCATATCATCTACCATAAATGAAGTGTAATCTGGCTTAGAATACATAATTGGCATTTCTACCAAGTTAGCATATTTTGGCATCACAAAAACATCTGAAGTGTCGCTTGCATCTGCATCAGTCATAGCAGAAACACCTAATAAATTTGCAGGATGTTTTACTGTAAGTTTATATTGAGTTTCTTCTTTTCCTTTAAAATAGCCAACAAAACCATGTGTGTTTAGCATAAAGTTAACACCAGCATTAATGTTTGTTCCTGCTGGAGAAAAAACGTCTTCGCTTTCGCCAAAACCTGCACCACCTTCAGTATCATATGTGTCATTAACTAAATAAGTAATTTTAGCTAATTTAGTAGCTTCAGAAATTGTATATGAATTTTCATCAATTTTCGCAATTTTTAAAGCATTCCCTTTTGCATCAAATGCTTTTACATTTTCTACAAAACGACCATAATCGTCTTCAGAATAGGTTCCAGGAACTGTTTTAGGAATGTAAAAAGTAGTAGTTTCGGTTGTAAAAGTTGGTGTTGCTATTGTCACCATTACTTTGTCGTCTTTTACATTGATTAAATCAATTGTAACATCAACTTCGTTTTTTGTTGAAGTTGCATTTTGGGTTGAAGTACAACTCCAAAGAAAACTCACCATTGCAAGTGAAAGAATTATTTTTTTCATTTTAATCTTAGTTTATAACCATAAGTAGATAAAATGAATAAAATGTTACAATTTTATAGTTTTGATATTTTATTGTGTGTTATTTATCTTTGTAATTTGCATTAAACAAATTTCTGTATAAAATAAAAAAACTCTTGCAGAACAAGAGTTAAATTTTAATCAAATTTATTTTTAAAGTAATATTTACTATCTAAATCGTCATCTTCCAATTCGTTGTATTTTATTGGTTTAGGTTTAGGTTTAGTTGCGGTAACTTTCTTTTTCCAAAGTTCAAAATTGTCTTTAGATAATCTTTTTCGCATTAACTCAGTCACTTCGTTTTCTGATACGCCAAATTCTTCTTTTAAAACTTCAAAAGGTTTTTTTTCCTCTTGCGCCATAGCAACAACTCTGTCTAATGTTTCGTTGTCGAATTCTGAAATTTTCTTCTTTTTCATGAAATGAAATCTATTTCTAATTTTATTTTTTGGTTTATAGTTCAATATTAGTAAAAAAATAAATTCAAAAAATGTGCCAATTTCTTTTTTAGAATTTTTTAAAAATGAGATGATTTTGAAGTGATTTTTTAAAAAATATTTACAAAATTGTTCGAAATGTTAAATTTATTCTATTGTTTTTTGGTTGTGTTGCTTTCGGAATTTGGTGTTTGTAATGAATTTGACTACCTTCTTTCATTAGTAATAAACTTCCGTGGTTCAAATTGAGTGATAATTTTATGTTATTGTCCGAAACATGCTTCAACTGAAACTTTCGTTCTTCACCAAAACTCACGGATGCAATTATTGGATTTCTGCCTAATTCTCGTTCGTTATCTGCATGCCAACCGTTGCTGTCTTTTTCGTTTCGGTATAAATTGGCTAAAACATTTGTGAAGTTTTCATTGCAATTGGCTTCAACTTCATTTTTTATATGCATAATCGTGCTATTCCAAGGTTGTGGTTGCATGGTTAAACCAGAATACGAGTAAGGTTTTCCTTCATTTCCGAAAAGGCATGTAAGTCGAGGTTGTAGCATTTTCTTTCCAAAAATGTTAATTTCATCGTGTTGCCAAGGTGTTTCTGATAGTAATTTTTCGAACAAAATATCTGCTTCTTCTTTATGGAAGAAATTTGGATAAAATTCAAAAACCGCATCAGGTAACGGCAATATTATTTTCTCTTTTGGAAATAAATTGAGCATAAAAAAAGCGATGTTAATACATCGCTAATTTAATTCTTTAGAGTTAATTTTATTTGTTGTCTTGTAATAAATTTTTGTAAATAAATCCAGCAGCAATAGCACCAGCAATTGGAGCTACCCAAAACAACCACAACTGACCTAATGCTTCACCTTGTACAAATAATGCTTGTGAAGTTGAACGTGCAGGATTTACAGAAGTATTTGTAATTGGAATACTAATTAAATGAATTAACGTTAATGCTAAACCAATAGCAATTCCAGCGAATTTCCCGTTTGCAAATCTATCTGTTGCGCCTAAAATGATAATTAGGAAAAACATCGTTAAAATGAATTCAGCTAAAAATGCGGCTCCCATTGAAAATCCAACACCATTATAATATGTTTTTGGATCAAAAGCGTTAGATTCATAAAAATTAGATGCAAAAGCACCTGCAGAATCAGCTGCAAATTCAGTTCCACTACCACCATTTAAAATTAAATATAAAACACCTGCAGCAGCAGTAGCTCCTAAAACTTGTGATACTATGTAGGGTAATATTTCTTTTTCAGAAAAGCGACCGCCTGCCCATAATCCTAAAGTTACTGCAGGATTAAAATGACCGCCAGAGATATGCCCAACAGCATAAGCCATTGTTAAAACGGTTAGTCCAAATGCTAGGGAAACACCTACTAATCCAATTCCGATATTAGGAATGCCAGCTGCAAAAACCGCAGCGCCACAGCCACCAAATACCAACCAAAAGGTTCCGAAAAATTCAGCTAATAATTTTCTCATAGTTAAATAGTTTTAATTACAATTGCTTGTAAAGGTTATTTATCTAAAATATGAAAAAAAATAAAAAATATAAATTATTGAAAATAAACTTATTAACACAAAATGGTTGTCGCTATTTTTTCTTGAATTGGATATTCATTATTACTATGGCAAAAATTATTAACACAATTCCAATCCATTGGATGAATAAAACGCTTTCATTTAATAAGAAAAAAGCCATTAATACCGAAACAGGTAGTTCTAATGAAGAAACAATACTTCCTAATCCAATTCCTGTATGTGGAAAACCAGCATTTAATAACATGGGAGGAATGATGGTTCCGAATAATGCCAAAACGATTCCCCATTTAGTGAAAATTTCAAAGTTAAAAGGTGTTGTTTGTGTATATAAACTAAAACCAAAAACTATTACAGCTCCACCTAACAACATATACAAACTTCTTTGAGCTGACGAAATTCCTAATGCGACTTTGTTTGCCGTAAACATAGTTGTAGTAAAAGAAGCTGCAGCTAATAATCCCCAAAATAATCCGTTTGTCCAATCAATTTTTGGGTCGTTGAAATCAATTTTAAAGATATTAATTGCTAAAGCTGTTCCGATTAAAACAATTATTACAGAAATTATTTTTTGAAAAGATGGCGCTTTTTTATCTAAAAACCATTCTAATAAAACACCCATCCAAACGGTTTGCATTAATAATACAATTCCAATAGAAACCGGAATGTATTTTACTGCTAAATAATAGAAAACACTTGTCATTCCTAACGAAGTTCCAGCTAGCATTAAATGAAAAATGTTCTTTGGAGATGCTTTAATAGCTGTGTTTTTGTTTTTGGTTCTTTGGAATAAATTGATAATTAGAATTCCAATAATTCCTAAAATAAATTGTGAAGACGTTACTTCGGCTGTTGTAAAGTTTTCTTGGTATGCTAGTTTTACGAAAGTGGCTAACATTCCGTAACTCGTTGCTCCTAATGCTACAAGAAAAACTCCTTTTATGATATTGTTGTTCGACATTTCCTAAATTTTTAAGGGGCGCAAAGATAGGGTAAAAAGAAAAAAGAGAATAGATAAAAGAAAAAAGATTTTTTGGATGGTTTAATTTTAGTAAGAATTTAACAGCATACCCTTAAATAAAAATCAAAAAGTGGAGTTATATCATTTTAATCCCATTTCTATGAAACACTTTTTGCTATTGATTGCGGTTTGTTTTTTTTGTTGTAATAATTCGGAGGTCGAAACCTTAACGGTAAAAGATTACAATTCCTATCATAAAGAAGCAAAAACCTTTTGCAAAGAGAATGATTATAATGAGTCCTATTATTTTTTGGTTGATTTAAGTATTCATTCTGGTAAAAATCGTTTTTTTATTTATGATTTTGCATCTAAGAAAGTATTGGATAAGAATTTGGTTACGCATGGAAGTTGTGACCAATTTGAAGAAAATCCAGATAAGTGGAAAAAGGTAAAATTCGATAATAGAGTAGATAGTCATTGCTCTATGAAAGGAAAATATAAAATTGGCAATCGCGACTATAGTTCGTGGGGAATCAACGTGAAATATTGGCTTCATGGACTAGAATCAACTAATAAAAATGCTGAGAAAAGAGTAGTGGTTTTACATTCGTGGAGTGCTGTTAAAAATAAAGAAGTGTATCCAAAATACTCACCATTGAGTTGGGGTTGCCCAGCGGTTTCTGATGCATTTATGGAAAAATTAGATGAACGTTTACAACAATCAGAAAAACCAGTTTTGTTGTGGATTGTAGAATAAAAAATCTCGTTTAAAATTGCTTTAAACGAGATTTTACTACAAATTATATAATAAACCAACCCTTATCTTTTTCCTCCACGACGTTTTGTTTTTACCACGGTAGTTTTTCCTCTTTTGTTTTTGTGTATTATTGTAGTTCCTCTTCTGTTATGGACTACTACAGTTGATTTGCTTCTTTTTGGGGCATATACTTTTCTAGCAATAACAACTCTATGTGTTGCAGTTTTTCTATAATACACACGATGATGTGCACATTTTCCGTAAAAAACAGAATATCGATAGGGTTTCCATGGTTTCCACCATCTTGGATAAAATCCCCAGCGATGAGGAGAAACCCAAACCACATAATCTGGTGCATATAAGAAACGAACACTTGGCCAAAACCAAACATTTACTACTACGCTGGTTGGTGTAATTTCAGAAACATTTGGACCACCTTTTGATTTTTCGGTTTTTTCTTCGATTTCAAAAGGTTCAACAATAGTATTTTCTGCATATAATTCTGAATCGCCTTCAATCTGTAGTATTGCCAATTCATTTCCTGTTTTTTCTATCCCAATTGTTGCAATGTCTTGTTTTTCTTTTTCATTTATATAAGTGCTTAAAACAATTACATGCGTGTTATTCTCTTGAATGTCTTGCACCACAATGTAATCAATTTCACCATCATTGTTTAAATCAATATTGTTAACATTGTTGTTTTCTTCATTGATTAATTTTTCAAATTCTTCTAATGAGTTTGCTTGCTTAAATAAGGCTAAAGCACCCTCCAAACTAAAATTCTCACCTATAAATTCAGGAAAATCATTTTTATCATTTTCTTGACCATAGCTCGTTGTAATTCCAAAAAATAACAACAAAAGAAAGGATAATCTTTTCATAATTAATATAGTATTACATTGTAAACATTTCCGTTTGAATGTGTATAAGTTGCTAAGTTGTCGCAGGTATTATTTCCATAGTCTAAAATTCCATCAAGAACACTACCTTGTAAGTCTAATTGTCCTTGTGATATATGACTACAAGCATATTTTTTAATTAAAGGTTCAACTACTGTTACGCTTAATGATGAACCATCTGATTTAGTAATTGTATGATTTCCTGAAGTAATTTCATAAATATTATCGGCTAAAAGTAATGTACTTACACCAGCAGTTTGTTTTACAGTTCTTGTACCATAATGATTAAATACTACACCTGCCAAATTGGTTATTTTACCATTTGTTATTGTTCTTGTCCATTGTGGAGTGGCAGGATTTGTAGTTGTATTTTCATAAACAACAGTTCCTTCAACTTTTCTTCCGTTTACATAATAATTACTTCCTCTTTCAATTGTCATTATGCTACCATTATTCATTACATAATCAGTAATTGTAATAGTTATAATTCCAGAGCGCGTCATGCCATTATAGGTGCAACCTGTTCCAAAATCAATTGTAAATACTTTAGGGAATACCCCAGGAGTAGCGTTATCAACACTCACAGAGGCACAAGGAGCAACAGCATTTGTTTGAAGAGAACTTCTGTCAGAATAACTTGAATTATCGCTTGAAACATCAATACCTGAATTAAAATCTAATTCATTTGTTAAATCAATATCAGCTGAAGTATTAACTAATTCTTTGTCTACAGCAAAATCTTCATCTTTATTACAAGAAACAAAACTTAAAGACATTAATAGAAGTCCAAAAGTGTACAATTTTAAATTTTTCATAGTTGATTTTTTAGAGGTTATAATGTTTAGACATCGTTCATCTAAAAAGGTTTAATGAAAAGTTAAAATTTATTCAACATCTTCTGATAAATCTTTTAAATGAACACGAAGCGCATTTACCGAAATACTAATTTCCCAAAATGAAATACCTAATGAAATTAGTAAGCATAGCAAACTGGCGCCAAAAACGTAAATTCCGATAGTTTCTTGATCTACATATAAAAGCAGCATAGCGAAAACAGATAAAAACAAGCACATTACGCCAAAAAGTTGCATGTAACGAATTAGCGTTAATCGTAAGTTTAAGTTTTTAATTTCTAATAAAATACTTTTGTTATGATTGTCTTCGTAGTTTTTCTTTAAGCTACGCACAATTTGAGCGATTGTAAGAAAACGATTCGTATAGGCTAATAAAATCAATGAAGTTGCAGAAAAAAGTAGGGCTGGAGTTTCTAATGAAAGTGTCATGATTTTATAATTTTATATTGGTTTTGTAAATTCTACTCAAACCATTTTCATATTTTGTAATTTCGGTTTCAAATTCGGTTAACGATTTAAATTCTTTTTGAGAAGGTTCAACACGTTTACTTGTAAAGTATAAAATTTGTGTGGAAGTATCGTAAAACGGACAATAATCCATTTGTTTTGAATTTACATCGATGCCTAAATTTTTTGGATAATCCCAGTTTCCATTTTTATCTTTGTAACTAATATATAAATCACCACTTCCAGAACCATCTTCTTTTCCGTAGCAAGTGTAAATAATAAATGTTTCATTTGGGCTCACAAATGCATTAAATTCATAGCCGGCAGAATTAACTTTTAGTCCTAAATTTTCAGGTTCTAAATATTGTTTTCCATCCCATTTACTTATTAAAATATCATCTTTTCCATGCGATTTAACTGCATCTGAGGTAAAATATAAATTTCCTGATAAAGTTACACAAGGATAAAATTCATCATTTTTTGAATTTACTGGAGCTCCAATATTTATAGGTTCAGACCAATCGCTATTGATGTTTTTTCGTTGTACATACCAAATGTCGTAGTCTTTTGGAGTTATATCTTCATTTTCTAACGGACGATTTGATGCAAAATATAAACGCAAACCATCTGATGAAAGGAAAGGTTCAATGTTTCTGAATTTTCCTGAAAAAGAAGTTATTTCTGGTTTTTGCCAAATGTTGTTTTTCTTTTTCATAACAGCAATTACTGCTCTGTCTTCTGATGTGTTTTGAATAGAAAAGTAAACTTCATCTTGTTTAGCAGAAATTGTTAAATCTCTTATGTTTTGGTATCTAGTTAATTCTTCAAATGCTGGCAAAACCTTCATTTCGTTTTGTGAAAAGCTAATCGAAGTAATTAATAAAAAGAGTTTTATGATTGATTTAGTTGTCATTTTTACTGATGTTTTCGTTAACTCTAAAAGCAACAATTTTTTTAATTAAATCAATAGGTAAATCTTCTTTAAGCGGAAATTGTACAGCACCTTTTGAATTTTTATATTTAGAAATTTCTTTTAAAAACTCTTCAATTCCAGAAGCACCAGGATAAAAGCCAATATGATTTTTATAAGCTGCAAAATGAACAAGGTTACCATTCAAATAAAAAGTAGGTATTCCGTAACTAATTTTTTCTGAAGTTTCAGGAATAATTTCTTTAATTGAAGTTCTTATTTTGGTTAAAATATTTTGAATTTCTTCTGGAAAGCTATTGATGTAGTCGTCAATATTTTTATGTTTGATTTGTATCATGTTTGCAGTTTTTAACCATTTGAAATTGATATCCAAATTTACAAAAAAAACTTGCATTGAATTTAAAATCATTTTAAGTAAGAATTAATCTCTAGATTTTATATTTTTTTCACACAAATCGATGATTTGTACAATTCTATTTTGTCTGGTTTCTGCTCTTTTAGCTTGATTTAGCCAATATAAATAACTTTTACGATATGATTTGCTGAAGTTTTCATAATTTGTAAGAGCAATTTCATTTTCATTGAAGGCAAGTTGTAAATCTTCTGGAATTTCTAGGTTTTCTACTGCATCCAAACTTTCCCAAGAGCCATTTCGTTTTGCTATTTCAATTTTTTTCAAACCACTTTCGTGCATTAAATTGCTTGAAATTAATTCGTTAATATAGTTTTTATTAATTTTACTCCAAACACTTTTGTCTTTTCTTGGTGTAAAGAGTTGTTGTCTGCGTTCATCGTCAAGTTTTTTAACTGTAGAGTCTATCCAACCATAGCAAATGGCAACTTTTACAGCTTCTTCCCAACGCATACTTTCATTTTCGCTGGTAACTTTATAAAAAATCAAATATACTGCTGAATGTTTAGTATGGTTATCATGTAACCATTCGCGCCATTCGATATGATTTTTAAAGTATAAAGTGGGTTTATTTTGCATGGAATCAAATATAAAAAAATCCTGACACGTTTCAAAAACCTGTCAGGATTAATAAGAGATTCTGAAATCGAAGATTCAACGAAGTTAAACAAGTTTAGAATAACAATTTAGATTATTTTAAAGTCTCAAAACTTCTCTTAACAAAAGCAGTTAATTCCTCTCCTTTTAGCAATCCTTGCGAAATTTTTGCTAAATCCAAAGCTTGTTTTACTAACAATTCTTGCGCTGATTTATCTTCGGTTTGTAGAATGGTTGTTGCTAAATTTGAGTTTGAATTCACTACCAAATTATACATATCTGGGAAGTTGCCCATACCAAACATGCCACCACCGCCAGAAGCACTCATTTCTTTCATTCTTCGCATAAATTCGGGTTGCGTAATCATAAATGGTGCAGCGTTGCTATCCATTGGTTCTAACTGAACTGTATAATTTGCTTTTGGAACAATTGCTTCTAAAACCGATTTTAAATTCGTTTGTTCGTCTTCGCTTAATTTCGAAATTTGAACATCATCTTTTTGAATCAATTTGTCAATATGATCGGCGTCTACACGAGCAAAAGTTAAATTCTCGTTATCAGCTTCTAATTTTTGAATCAAATGTGATACAATTGGCGAATCTAACAATAAAACTTGATAGCCTTTTTCTTTTGCAATGTCAATATAACTGTGTTGTGCATCTTTATTTGAAGCATAAAGCACAACTAATTTTCCGTTTTTGTCGGTTTGATTGTCTTTTAAATTTTCTTTTAATTCGGATAATGTAAAGTATTTATCATCAGTAGTTGGATACAATACAAAATCGCCTGCTTTTTCATAGAATTTTGGTTCTGAAAGCATTCCGTATTCCAACACAATTTTGATATCATTCCATTTTTTCTCGAAATCTTCACGATTTTCGTTGAATAACGATTTCAATTTATCGGCTACCTTACGAGTGATGTAGTTTGAAATTTTCTTTACATTTCCATCCGCTTGTAAATACGAACGGGAAACATTCAATGGAATATCTGGCGAATCAATCACACCTTTTAACATTCCTAAAAATTCAGGTACAATTCCTTCCACATTATCGGTAACATAAACCTGATTTTGGTACAATTGAATTTTATCTTTTTGCAATTGTAAGTCAGATGACATTTTTGGGAAATATAAAATCCCAGTTAAATTAAACGGATAATCTACATTTAAGTGAATGTTGAATAACGGTTCTTCAAATTGCATTGGATACAATTCGTGATAGAATTTTTTGTAATCTTCATCGCTTAAATCCACAGGTTGTTTTGTCCAAGCTGGATTTGGATTGTTGATGATATTGTCTACTTCTTGGTATTCTGTTTTGTAATTATCGCCTGCATCTTCAGGTTTTGGAAGCGCTTCTTGTTTGGTTCCAAATTTAATCGGAACAGGCATAAATTTGTTATACTTCGTTAACAGTTCACGTATTTTGAATTCTTCTAAAAATTCTAAAGAATCTTCTGCAATATGTAAGATGATTTCAGAACCTCTTTCCGTTTTGTCATGAGGCACTAATGAAAATTCTGGACTTCCGTCACATGTCCAATGCGCTGCGGGTTCGTCTTTGTATGATTTTGTAATGATTTCCACTTTTTCTGCAACCATAAAAGCAGAATAAAATCCAAGTCCAAAATGACCAATTACACCTGAATCTTTGGCTGAATCTTTATATTTTTCTAAAAATTCTTCTGCTCCAGAAAAAGCTACTTGATTGATGTATTTTTCAACTTCATCAGCTGTCATTCCTAAACCTTGGTCAATGATGTGTAGTTTTTTACCTTCTTTGTCGATTTTTACTTCGATGATTGGATTGCCATATTCTACTTTAGCTTCGCCAATGCTGGTTAAATGTTTTAATTTTAAAGTAGCGTCTGTTGCATTTGAAACTAATTCACGAAGAAAAATTTCGTGGTCACTATACAAGAATTTTTTAATTAAGGGAAAGATGTTTTCTACAGAAACGTTAATTTTTCCTGATGCCATATTTTAAAATTTTAGTTAAACAATTTGTTTTTTACTTACTTCAAAACAAATACCAAACTAAATTTGGTGACAATATGACATAAAAAATCCCAATTCATTTTTTGAATTAGGATTAGATTTGTGAATATGGTCTATTACTAATATTCGTTAAATTTATAAATGATACCTCCCGTAAGATTATAAGTAATTCCTGTAAAAGAATTTATATTATCTTGGTAAGAAAAACTTCCATCAAAATTATAATGTTGCGAAATATTAAAAACAGTTGATGCGTCAACTGCAAAATACAATCCATCAGTAATTTTGAATCTTGGGGTTAAACCCATTACAACATTTATAAGATTGTCATTTCCTGCGTTATAAGTTGATTTTACTAATGAATAACCACCACCAACATGAGCAATTAAATTAAAAAAATCATAGCTACTTGCTCTTGTTATTGCTGCAGAAAGATTTATTGTTCCTTGAATTGAAATTCGGGTTACGTCAATTCCTGTTTCATCGGTAAAAAGGATATTCTTTGTTCTAAATTTATCAGAAGCAAAATCTAATTTCACACCATATGTTTCATCAAAATCATACGTAATTCCACCTCCAAAGTGCGAAATTTCATTAATACTTGGTTGAAAAACGCCAGATAATCCATAGTTAGCTTCAATTCCAAACTGAGCTTGTGAGGTTACTGGTAAAAAAGACGCAATAATAATTAATGCAAAAAATAGGGTATTTTTTTTCATTGTTAAGTTTTGTTAAATTTGGGATGCGAAAGGTATAATTATTTTGATAATTTCAAAAAAAAAAATTTAGTTTAATTTTAATCTCTATTATTTTATAGTTTCCTTTGTTGCTTTAAAAATCACCTAATGCTCAAAGTACACAAAATTCAATTTTCTTATCAAAATGCTGCTATACTTAAGAGTATTAGTTTTTCTCTTGAGAAAGGAAAAAATCTTGCCATAATTGGAGAAAGTGGATGTGGAAAGAGTACTTTGTTAAAATTAATTTACGGTTTGCATGATTTAGATGCCGGTCAAATATTTTGGAATGATATTGAAGTTTTAGGACCAAAATATCATTTGATTCCAGGTATGCCTTTTATGAAATATTTGGCGCAAGATTTTGATTTAATGCCATTTATTACGGTTGCAGAAAATGTAGGGAAGTATCTTTCGAACTTTTTTCCAGAGGATAAGCAAGTTCGAATTGCAGAACTTTTGGAAATTGTAGAAATGACTGAATATGCTGATGTAAAAGCAAAGTTATTAAGTGGTGGTCAAATGCAACGAGTAGCATTGGCAAGAGTTTTAGCATTAGAACCAGAAGTTTTATTACTTGATGAACCGTTTAGTCATATTGATAACTTTAGAAAAAATAGCCTTCGTAGAAACCTGTTTGCGTATTTAAAAGAAAAAAGCATCACATGTATTGTTGCCACGCATGACAGCACCGATGTTTTAGCTTTTGCCGATGAGGTAGCCATTATGAAACAAGGAAAAATTATAGAAAGTGGTATTCCAGAATTTATTTATAATCATCCCAAAAGTCATTATATAGCTTCTTTGTTTGGCGATGTAAATGAGATAGTTTTGCAAGATGAAAAACATTTGGTTTATCCACATCAATTAAAAGTGGTTATTAATTCGGATTTAAAAGTAGAAATCATCAACTCATATTTTAGAGGAAGTCACTACTTAATTGAAGCAAAATATGGGAATCAAACGGTGTTTTTTGAAAATGAAGTAGCTATTGAAAAAGCAGAAATGGTTTTTCTTAAAATAAAATAGACCTCTAAATTTTCAGTTCAAAGGTCTATTTTCTTTATTTAATATTGTTTTTTTTAATTCTTTAAATATTTTTCTAAGAATTGATCTTGTTCCCAAAGCAAGTGTAAAATATTATCTTTTGCTGAATAACCATGAGATTCTTTTGGTAAAATAACCATTCTTACAGGTGCTCCTAGATTTTTCAAAGCCTGAAAATAGCGTTCAGTTTGTAAAGTGAACGTTCCTGGGTTATTATCAGCTTCACCATGAGTTAATAATAATGGTGTTTTCATTTTATCGGCATTCATAAAAGGCGACATGTTGTTGTAAATTTCTGGAACATCCCAATAATTTCGTTGTTCACTTTGAAATCCAAAAGGAGTTAAGGTTCGGTTGTAAGCACCACTTCTTGCAATTCCACAAGCAAATAAATCAGAATGTGTTAATAAATTTGCTGTCATAAATGCACCATACGAGTGACCACCAATAGCTACTTTTTTGCGATTAATGTAGCCTAATTTATCTACTGCATCAATTGCTGCTTCAGCATTTGAAACTAATTGCGGAATAAAGGTGTCATTTGGTTCAGTGGTTCCTTCTCCAATAATTGGGAAAGCTGCATCGTCTAAAACAGCATATCCTTTGGTCACCCAATATACGAATGAACCATAATTTGGAAATGTAAATTCGTTAGGATTTTTATCGCTTTGTCCTGCCGAATTTTTGTCTTTGTATTCTGCTGGATAGGCCCAAATTAATAACGGTAATTTCTCTTTTTTAGTTTTATCATATCCCACAGGTAAATAAAGTGTTCCAGAAAGTTCAACGCCATCTTTACGTTTATATTTGATTACTTCTTTATGAACGTTTTTAATACTTTCAAACGGATTTTTGAAGGCTGTTATTGGTGTTAATTTATTTTTAGATTTAATGTTTCTTAAATAATAGTTTGGATATTCATTTTTAGATTGAATCATTACTAAAACTTCACCTTTTTTGAAATCTTCGATAGACAATAAATCTTCTTTTTTATCTTTCATCGTTGAGGTATATAATCTCGTTTTTTTCAAAGTAGAGAAATCATATTCATCAATAAAAGGGAATTGTCCATCTTTTGTAAATCCATCTCCAATTAAGTAACCTTTGTTGTTTTCAATTGCAATAACATATTTTCCAAATTCATTTTTTTTCATTTCGAAATTTCCAGGATCAGAATAAATATCTTGTGAATTTCTATCTTCAATAATTTTTGGAACAATAGAAAGGTTTGATGGATTAAATAAATAGGCTTTTGTATTTCTTGTATCATACCAAGAATCTGCAACAATAGCAATGTTGTCGTTTGCCCACATTATTCCTGCATAGCGTTGTTTTGTTTTAACTAATGAGGTTGGATTTGATGAAAAAGGTGCTTCCCATAAAAATACTTCATCTCTAAAATCTACTTGTTTTGCTTGGTCTCCACCATCTAAAGCTTCTACATAAAATAAAGTTGCAGGTTTGTCGGATCTCCAACCCATATTTCTTTTTCCTGTTCGTACAGATGAAAAACCTTTTGGCATAATTTCAGTTAAAGGCACTTCGTTAACTTGTTTTATTTCTTTTCCATTCAAATCATAAACAACAGATTTTTGAGGAAAACGACTTAGTGGAACAATATAAGAATATGGTTTTTGAATAGTAGTTAGCATTAAGTAATTTCCATCTGGCGAGAAACTTTCACCAATATAAATATCAGCTGATTTGAACAAAGTTGCATTTCCAGAAATAGTAATTTTATATAGCTCAGAAGTTACTAAAGCGTCAAAATTTGCTTCATCAGTTTTGTTTTTTAATAAATCTTGATAGGTTCTGTTTTGCGATTTTGAACCATCACTCACTGATACAATAGGACCCTTAGGTAAATCTTTTTTGCTGTCGATTAGAGCAGGACGATTTTTTGGCAATATTTTCACTAACAAAGTCTCGTTGTCTTTCATCCAATTGAATGGACTTCCTAAATTAGCATTCAAATTATCAGCTGTAATTTTTTTGGCTGTAGCCGAAATCACGTCAATAATCCATAATTCTACACCTGTTAATGTTGTGTTTGTAAATGCGATTTTCTTCTCGTTAGGCGACCAAGAAACATTCGTGATTAATGCGTTTTTTGGTAATCCGCTCACCTGAATTTCGGCTTTGTCTTTAATTTTTCTAATTTTCAGGTTATTGATGTAAGTTACTGTGCTTGAAATATTGGTAATTGGATTGATACGTAATCCACCCAAACGCATCTCTTCTTGACTTAAATCCTCGAGTGTTTTGTATGTATTTCTGTAGCTTAGTAACATGTATTCTTTTTTAGAATCCATGCTTACTGATGGCGCTCTTTCGTAATCAGCTAAAGCTAAAATTTCAGCAGAAGGTTTTTGATAGGTTAAATTTTCTTGTGCTAAAGCCGAAAATCCAACGAATAAAAAAAGCAATAAATTAATTTTTTTCATCATAATTGTTTTAGGATAGTTTTTAGATACTAAAATACAGTTATTAGTTACAATGAAAAAATGGTGGGGTGTTAATTATTTCGTAAATTTATGTTTTCAATTTATGTTTTTTTCAAAAAGTCATATTTCTTTTTAAGAAATCAATAAATTTGTACATTATTAATAATTTCAAAACTATGTTCCACTCAAAAATATCAGGATTAGGGTATTATGTTCCTGAAAATATTGTTACCAATGATGATTTAGCAAAAAAAATGGATACCAATGACGAATGGATTCAGGAAAGAACTGGAATTCAAGAACGTCGTCACATTATAAGAGGAGAAGATACAACCACATCAATGGGTGTAAAAGCAGCCAAAATTGCTATCGAACGTTCTGGAGTCGCAAACGAAGATATCGATTTTGTTATTTTTGCAACCCTAAGTCCTGATTATTATTTTCCTGGTCCAGGTGTATTAGTCCAACGCGATTTAGGTTTAAGAACGGTTGGCGCTTTAGATGTTCGTAATCAATGTTCAGGATTTGTGTATGCGATTTCAATTGCTGACCAATACATCAAAACCGGAATGTATAAAAATGTTTTAGTAATCGGTTCTGAACTACACTCAACAGGTTTAGACATGACAACTCGTGGTAGAGGTGTTTCTGTGATTTTTGGTGATGGAGCAGGAGCAGCGGTACTTTCAAGAGAAGAAGATTTGTCTAAAGGAATTTTATCAACACATTTACATTCTGAAGGACAACATGCCGAAGAATTATCGTTAGTTGCGCCCGGAATGGGAAAACGTTGGGTAACCGATATCATTGCCGATAACGATCCAAACGACGAAAGCTACTATCCTTACATGAACGGACAATTTGTATTTAAAAACGCAGTAGTTCGTTTTAGCGAAGTCATTAACGAAGGTTTACAAGCCAATAATTTACAAGTTTCCGATATTAATATGTTGGTACCACATCAAGCGAATTTGAGAATTTCACAATTCATTCAACAGAAATTCCGTTTAACAGATGACCAAGTATTTAATAACATCCAAAAATACGGAAATACAACTGCTGCTTCCATTCCAATTGCTTTAACAGAAGCTTGGGAACAAGGCAAAATCAAATCAGGCGATTTAGTGGTTTTAGCTGCTTTTGGTTCTGGATTTACTTGGGGAAGTGTGATTATTAGATGGTAATTTTTAGAGAATAGAATTAAGAAAATTAAATATATAAAAAGCGCTCTGAAATCTCAGAGCGCTTTTTTACTTCTTTATTGAAAATTCCAAGTTGAATATTCAACATTATATTAAATAACGAATGTTGAATTTTGAACAACGAATATTGAAGTTTTAGAACATTCCGCCACCACCTTGAGTTTCATTCGCATCTCTTTGTTTTCTGGCTAAAGCACGGTTTTTTCCACCACCAAAAATGTAATTAAATCCTACATAAAAAGTTTGACTTTCCCAGTAAAATGCACCTTGTTGTCTGTAAGGGATGTTTCCATCAAAAGCAAAGTTCATATTTTCAAAAACGTCATTGTAACGAGCAGTTATTGTTCCTTTTCCTTTTAAAATGTTGTAGGTTGCTCCAATATCCATTTTATACATTGGTTCTCTGTCATATTGTAATCCTCTGTCTTTTCCTCTATACATTCCAAATAATTGAAAACGCAAATCTTTTGTAGCTGTAAAACTATTGTTGATTCTTGCATTAAAAGTAGTTACATCAACTTCTGCATTTTCTAAGGCATTTGTGCTAGCATTTTGCACCGTTCCTTTAGCGGTTTTAAAATATACATCGGCACTTGCATTAACAGACCACCATTGTGTAAATTTTAAATTTCCTGAAGTTTCAATTCCAAAAGCGTCATTGTTATCAAAATTATCATACGATAAAATGTTTCTATTTACATTGTTTGGATCGTTATAAACCACTCTTGAAATTTCATCTGAAATACTTCTATAAAACACACCACTTGTTATTGAACCAATTTTTGTAGTTCTGGTATAATTTACTTCAAACGAATTGGTGAATTGTGGAACTAATTCAGGATTTCCTCTTGACTCCATCAATGGTGTTGTCCATTCTCTAATTGGGCTAATTTGTCCAATACTTGGTCGGTCAACTCTTCTTGAATAATTGAAATTAAATGAGTTTTTATCGTTTGCTGTATATGTTACAAATGCCGATGGATAAGCTGTAAACAAGTCGTCAGAAATGTTTTGAGCATCTGTAAAACTTGGATTTGTTTCGTTAATTGCGAAATCAGCATCTAAGTCAAAATATTCTAAGCGAACACCAAGTTGACCGCTCCATTTTCCAATTTGCTTTCCAAAATTTGCATAAGCCGAATAAATATTTCTTCCAAACTCAAACGAATTATTTGCACTAGTAAAACTCGGATTAATGTCATTAAAACGATTACCCGAATTTTGAATTCTAGTTTCAACACCCAATTCTAATTTTGTACTTTCAGTTAACGGGTTTACATAATCGGCATTAAACTGAAAATAATCAGTAGTTCCTTTTACTAAATTGGTTCTGTCAAAATTAAAAGTTGGATTCGAAATCGTTTCATCATAAACTGTGTTTTCGTCGCTAACTGTGTGGGAATAGTTAAATTGAAGTTCTAGATTCTCGTCTTTTTTATCAAAATCATGTTTGAAAACAACATCATACGTTTGGTTTTTATCATCACCCGTATTTACAAAATATTGGCTAGTGTTTCTGTTGGTTATTGCATCATCATAAACTACTGTTGTTAAACCATCTCCAGAACCATAAGTAAAACTTTGGTTGGTGTAAGCCGATATCGTGTTTTTGTCGTTTATGTAATAATCCATTCCAAATTTAATGAGATGTGAATTGTTTTTGTTTTTAAATTTGAAATCTTGACGATTTTCCTGATCTGTTCTTTCACTATTTACAAAGCCATTGTTGGCATTAATTCCGTGATTAAAACCATAATTGGTGTAAAAATTTACTTTTCCAACACGATAATTCATGTTTAAAGCTGAGTTGGTTTTTGGTGTGATTCCAAAAGTAACACCTGTGTTTAATGATCCATTAAAACCATCTTGCGAATTTTTATGCAAAATAATATTAATAATTCCGCTCATTCCTTCAGGATTATATTTTGCAGAAGGATTGGTAATCAATTCAATTTGCTTAATTGATGCCGAAGGAATTTGCTGCAACAATTGCTCCACTGAAACATTTGAAGGTTTTCCATCTACCAAAACTCTAACATTGCTGTTTCCTCTCATGCTAATTTCTTTGGTTTGAGGGTCAATGCTAACAGTTGGAATATTATTCATAATTTCAGAAGCAGTAGTTCCTGAAGCTATTAAATCTTTTCCTACATTAATTACTTTTCTATCGATTTTTTGCACCATATTTGAACGTTCAGCCACAACTTCTACATCGTTTAATTGCGCTACATCTTCAATAATTGCAATTGTGCCTATGTTTTGGTTAGGATCTATGGTCAAATCAATGTTTTTTACAACAGTCGCATAACCAATAAACTGAATTTCTACGGTGTATTTTTGTAAAGCTAATTTGTTGATTACAAAATTTCCCTCGTCTGTGGTTACACTTCCTGTAACAATTTTGTCATTATCTTTAAGAATAATGTTTACATAAGCTAAAGGTTCATTCGTGTTTTTGTCAATTACCTTTCCTTTAATGCTTCCCGAATTTTGCGCAAAGCTATATGCAATTGAGCACAAAAAACAGGTGATAATTAGTTTTAGTTTCATTTGTTTTTATTTAATTAAAATGATTGATGATTGTGCTTAATAGACTTCAACAATTGTTAAATGTTACAGTATTTTTAAAATATTTTTTTAATCTGAAAAAAACTAATCACTAATCACTAATCACTAATTACTATTTATTACCTTTGCACGTTCAAAAAAACAAGGTAAAATGACATTACATCACACATTAACAACACACATCCAAAAAGCGGTTCTTGAATTGTTCAATATTTCTATCGAAAAAGTTGAATTTCAAGCTACTAGGAAAGAGTTTGAAGGTGATATTACTATGGTAGTTTTTCCTTTAGTAAAAGCACTAAAAGGCAATCCGGTTGAAATCGGAAATCAGATTGGAAATTACTTAGTGGCGAACGTAAATGAAGTTTCTAAGTTCAATGTCGTAGGCGGATTTTTAAATATCGTGATTTCGGATGCTTTTTATGTAGAATTTTTCAATTCAATTAAAAACAACGAAACCTTTGGTTTTGTAACTCCAAAAGAAGGTGAAAAAGCGGTAATGGTTGAATATTCTTCACCAAATACTAATAAACCATTGCATTTAGGTCACATCAGAAACAATTTATTGGGTTATTCTGTTGCTGAAATCATTAAAGCTTCTGGAAAAAAAGTATATAAAACTCAAATCATCAACGATAGAGGAATTCATATCTGTAAATCGATGTTGGCTTGGCAGAAATTCGGAAACGGACAAACGCCAGAATCAACAGGATTGAAAGGTGATAAATTGGTTGGAAATTTCTACGTTGAATTCGACAAACAATACAAAAAAGAAATTTCAGAATTAATCGCTCAAGGTAAAACCGAAGACGAAGCAAAAAAACTAGCACCATCTATTTTAGAAGCGCAACAAATGCTTTTAGATTGGGAAAATGGAAAACCAGAAGTTATTAATCTTTGGAAAACCATGAACCAATGGGTGTATGATGGATTTGAACAAACGTATAAAAATCTTGGCGTAAATTTTGATAGCTATTATTATGAATCCAACACGTATTTACTTGGAAAAGAAGTAGTGCAATTTGGTTTAGAAAAAGGCATTTTCGAGAAAGACCCAGATGGTTCAGTTTGGATTGATTTAACGGCGGATGGTTTAGATAGAAAAATCGTGCTTCGTTCAGATGGAACTGCGGTTTACATGACGCAAGATATTGGAACGGCTATTCAACGTGTGAAAGATTTTTCAGATGTTGGAGGAATGGTTTACACTGTTGGAAATGAGCAAGATTATCACTTCAAAGTGTTATTCTTAATCTTGAAAAAATTAGGATTTGATTGGGCTGATAGCTTATATCACTTATCATACGGAATGGTGGAATTGCCTTCTGGAAAAATGAAATCTCGTGAAGGAACAGTTGTTGATGCAGATGATTTAATGGCAGAAATGACTACGACAGCGCAAACTATTTCGGAAGAGTTAGGGAAATTAGATGGCTATTCTGAAGATGAAAAAGCGGTTTTGTTCAAAACTATCGGTTTAGGTGCGTTGAAATATTATATGTTGAAGGTGGATCCGAAAAAACAAATGCTATTCAATCCAGAAGAATCAGTTGATTTTGCTGGAAATACAGGACCATTTATTCAATATACTTACGCTCGTATTCAATCGATTTTAAGAAAAGCTGATTTTGATACTTCAATTTCGATTTCGGGATTAGAATTACACGAAAAAGAGAAAGAATTAATCAAGCAAGTGCAATTATTTCCTGAAGTAATTCAAAATGCGGCAGAGAATCATAGTCCAGCTTTAATTGCGAATTATACATATGATTTGGTAAAAGAATTCAACTCGTTCTATCAACAAGTTTCGATTTTAGGAGAAGAAAATCACGATAAAAAAGTGTTTCGAGTACAATTGTCAAAATCAGTTGGAAACACGATAAAAAATGCATTTCAGTTATTAGGAATTGAAGTTCCTGAGCGAATGTAAAAACATTTCAACATTCAAAATTCCATGTTGAATATTCTTTGTTTAAATATCGAACAACGAACTTGGAACAACGAATTTTGAAATAGTAAATCAGTTATAAGAGATAAAATTAAGTGAATACATCAAAATATTTTTTTCAGTCATTAGCAGTAGTTGTAGTTTCAACGCTGTCATTTTTGGCATTTAAAACTTTTTTGCCTAAAAAGTTGTTTTCTGAAGACATTGCTTCTTCAAAAAATATTGTTGTGGATAGTTTGTTACTAGAAGCAATTGCAGAAGATGGCGATTTAAAATCTGAAGATACGCTTACAAATATAACCATTGATTATAAAATTACTAACGGAGTTAAATTTCCAACAGAAACCTTCGAAGATTATACCGGGAATCAATATTTAGTAACTTTTTTCGAGAAGCTTTTTCAATTAGAAACCAAGAAAGAAGGTAATGTTCGTATCGCTTATTTTGGCGATTCAATGACGGATGGCGATTTAATTGTAAAAGATTTCAGAACCTATTTACAAGAAAAATTTGGAGGTCAAGGAGTTGGTTTTGTAAATATTACATCAGAATCTGCAAGTTCTCGTAGTTCAGTTACGCATGAATTTTCTGGAAACTGGAAAACACAATCGTATTTAAAAGTTAAACGTCCGTCAAGAGCTTTTGGAGTGAATGGACACGTATTTTTTGCAAACGATACAGCAAATGTAGCTTGGGTAAAATACAAAGCAACTAAAACAAAATTTGCATCAGAGTTACCTCGACCAACCTTATTCTACGGAAGTTCTTCTAACAAAGAAGGAAAGGTCATTTTTGTTGCTGGCGATACAATCGTTAAGAAATTGACACCAAACAATACGTTAAACACACTTACATTATCGGAAGGAAGTTTAAAAAACTTAAAAGTAAATTTCAAAAAAGCAGATTCAATCCCAATTTACGGATTTAATTTTGATGATGGAAAAGGAGTTCATGTGGATAATTTCTCAAATCGAGGAAATTCAGGTTTACCTTTAGGAAGTTTTGATATCAATACGATGCGTGCTTTTCATGTCAAATTAGATTACGATTTAATCGTGTTGCAATATGGTGCTAATGTATTGAATTACGGAACATTAGATTATACTTGGTACGAAAAAAGAATGACAAAAGTGGTTAATCATTTGAAGGAATGTTTTCCTGGTGTAGCCATTTTGATCGTTTCTACTGCTGATAAATCTACCAAATATGACTTGGAGATGAAAACCGATTCGGCTGTTGTTCCATTAAACAGAGCACAGAAAAAGTACGCCATTAAATCGGAAGCAAGTTTTGTAAATATGTATACATTAATGGGTGGTGATGGTTCTATGGTAAAATGGGTGGAAGAAGTTCCTTCAAAAGCCAATAAAGATTATACACATTTTAATCACAGAGGTGCAAAAGAAGCTGCGAATTTGATTTTTACCCAATTAAATCAAGGATATGAAACCTATAAAGCGTTGCGAAAAAAGAAAAAACCAGCTGCTCCAATCAAGAAAGATTCTGCTATAATTAAAAACGATTCGGTAAATGAAGAGTAAAATTCTAATGTTGCTTTTAGGGCTTTCTCTTTTTAGTTATGCTCAAGAAAATGATAGTTTGTTGGTCCCAATTGATTCAGTTGCATTTGATGTTCCTGTGGTTGATTCTATTGAAGTTATTTTTTCCGGAAACGATGTTCAAAACGCTACAGCAATCAGAACTTTTTTTGAAAAATTATACCAATTAGAGCAAACCAAACAAGGAAAAATCAATATTGTTCATATTGGCGATTCGCACATTCAAGCCGATTTATTTACAGCTAAAATTCGTTCACAATTTCAAAATGTTTATGGAAATGGTGGTTTCGGATTTACGTTTCCGTATAGCGTAGCAAAAACCAATAATAGTGCGCCAATTAGATACAGTGCCTCTGGAAGTTTTCAAAGTTATAGAAATTTGTATGCCGATAGTTCAAAACCTGTTGGTTTAAGCGGATTTTCAATGGAAACAAAGTTAGCTGATTTTGCTATTCAATTGATGGTGAAAGATGCGCAATTTAATTTTACAAAATTAAAAGTAATTACACCTCAAAATGCAAATTTATTTGATGTTTCAGTGTCTAATAAAAGCATTGTTATTGAACGAAAAGTACCAAAAAAAATCACACATAAAGTAAAACCAGGTGAAGTTTTAGGTGGAATTGCCAATAGATATAATGTTTCTTTAAAAGCATTAAAAAAGGCAAACGGTTTAAAAAGTGATATGATTCGCGATGGAAAAATTTTAACCATTCCAACCAAAGGAACACAATCCAAAACCACTACAAAAACCGAATATATTCCGATAGATTTGCAATCGACACCATTTTCAAACGATTATAGTTCTGAAAAACCTTTGGATAAAATTGCATTAGTTCCCAATCAACAAATAAACGAATTTGCATTAAACGGTTTGGTTTTAGAAAACGATAATTCGGGTGTGGTTTATCATTGTATTGGTGTTAATGGAGCAAAAGCTTCGGATTACAATAAATTTCCACTATTTTATGACCAATTGCCAGCTTTAAATCCTGATTTGGTTATTATTTCTTTAGGAACCAATGAAAGTTTTGACAAACAATCGGGTGAGCAATATTATGAACATCTGGATAAGATGATTGTTTCAATTAAAGAGAAGAATCCGCAAACTGCAGTGTTAGTAATGACATCGCCACCATCCATTTTGCATAGAAAATATACCAATACTTTTATCGAGGATTATTCGGCTAAAATCAAAGAAAAATCAATAGAAAAACAATATGCTGTGTGGGATTTATTATACATTTTAGGTGGAAATAAAGCTATTTACAGAAACGCAGCCAAAGGATATATGGCAAGAGATAAAGTACATTATTCTAAGGCAGGTTATGAAAAACAAGCCGAATTATTTTTTGAGGCTTTTGTACAATCATATGAATTATTCAAATCAACAAAATAGCAGTGAGCGCACTTTTTAGTTTACAAAATTGGTTTCTTGAAACAGTTGGAATTGTTGATTTAGAAACGCTTAAAAATTGGTTTACTTACAATCCAAAACAACCGCTTTTATTTAATAGTGCTTTGTTTTTAGGTTTGTTTTTAATTTTTTATGCTATTTATATTTTATCGCGAAAAACACACTATTTTCGAATTACTTATGTAGTGTTGTTTTCGTTATTTTTCTATTATAAATGTAGCGGAATTTATTTTTGGTTGCTGATTTTTTCATCGGTTGTAGACTATGCTTTATCTCGATTAATTTTTGAGGAAACGAAGCAAGGTTATCGTAAGTTTTATATGATTCTGAGTTTGTTGATTAACTTAGGAATGTTGGCTTATTTTAAGTATACCAACTTCTTGATTGATAATTTCAATACGCTTTTTGATGGTACAATGAAGTTCGAAGATATTATTCTTCCCGTTGGAATTTCATTCTATACTTTTCAAACATTAAGTTATACTATTGATGTTTATCGACGCGAATTAGAACCAACGAAAAGCTTTATGGATTTCTTGTTTTTCGTTTCATTTTTCCCGCAATTAGTAGCTGGACCAATTGTAAGAGCAAGTGATTTTATTCCTCAAATTTATGAGAAATTAAAGTTAACTAAAGAAGATTTCAATCGTGCTTTGTTCTTAATTATTGGTGGATTAATCAAAAAAGCAGTCATTTCAGATTACATTTCGACCAATTTTGTGGATCGTGTTTTTGATGCACCAAATAGTTACACCGCTTTCGAAAATTTGATGGCTTCTTATGGCTATGCAATTCAGATTTATTGTGATTTTTCAGGGTATTCTGATATTGCAATTGGATTGGCTTTATTGATGGGATTTTGGTTGCCTGATAATTTTAGAACACCTTATCAATCAGGTTCTATTACTGAATTTTGGAGAAGATGGCATATTTCACTTTCCACTTGGTTACGCGATTATTTGTACATTTCAATGGGTGGAAATCGTAAAGGAAAAATCAGAACCTATTTCAATTTGTTTATGACGATGTTGTTGGGTGGATTATGGCATGGTGCTTCTTGGAAATTTGTAGTTTGGGGTGTTTTACATGGATTAGCGTTAGTAGTTGAGAAATTTTTTGGACAGTTTATTAAATTACCAAAAAACATATTCATCAGAACCATTCAAGTGGTTTTAACGTTCCATTTTGTGGTTTTTTGTTGGTTATTTTTTAGAGCAAAAGATTTTGAAACTGCCTTTCAAGTGATTCAAAATATTGGAAAATTAACCTTCGATTTTAATCAATGGCAAACCATAATTTTAGGTTATAAAAACGTCTTTTTATTGATTGCTATTGGAGTAATTTGGCATTTTATTCCTGTAAAAGGAATTGCTTTTATGCAAAAATCGTTTAGTTCAATTCCATTATTGGTAAAAGCGATTCTATTAGGATTGATTTATTGGGTGGTTTATGCTACGGCTTCTGCAGGTGCGCAACCTTTTATTTATTTTCAGTTTTAAAAAAATAGTCTGAAAAACGGAGATGTTTTTCAGACTAAAATACTCATACCTAAATTGAATATTATTTTTTCAAAATTGTATTTAATACTAAATCTTTATCTAATTTTTTAGTACAGAAAAACCAATCTTTACAGTCTAAAGTTTCATCGTTTTCCATTCTTTCTTTTGCAACACCACAAGAACCTGCGGTTGGCACAATAACATCGTCTCCAGGTCTCCAATCAGCTGGACAAGCTACTTCAAAAGCATCAGCTGTTTGTAAAGCAATTAAGGCTCTGTAAATTTCGTCAAAATTTCTTCCAATACTTAATGGGTAATATAGAATAGTTCTAATAGTTCCTTTTGGATCTACAAAGAATACGGCTCTCACAGCTTTTGTATTGCTTTCTCCTTCCATAATCATTCCGTATTTTTTAGAAACTTCCATTGTAATGTCTTCGATTAAAGGAAATTTAACTTCGATGTCTTTCATTCCTTTGTATTCGATTTTTTCTTTAATGGTTCTTAACCATGCAATATGGCTATATAATCCATCAACTGATAATCCTAATAATTCACAATTAGCTTCTTTAAATTGATTTTCCATGCTTGCGAAGGTCATAAATTCAGAAGTACAAACTGGAGTAAAATCGGCTGGATGACTAAAAAAGATAACCCATTTTCCTTCATAATCTTTTGGAAAGTTGATAGTTCCTTGTGTTGTAATTGCAGTAAATTCTGGTGCTTGTTCGCCAATTCTTGGCATAAATACTTGATTTTCCATTTTTTCTATTTTTAAAATGTTATTATTAATTTTTGATGGTACAAATTTCAGTCAAAAAAAATGTTGAAAAAGTAACAACAGTTTCTTTGTATAACAAAATATTATTGTATATTATATAAAAATAAATAAAATCTATTTTATTATAGATAGAGTAAATAGATTTGTAACAATCGTTACATCTTTATTATTAAGTATGCTTTACTTTTGAATAATAAATAGAGTAATATGAAATATTTAGTAGTAGCAATTGTTTTATTTGGTTTTGTGAGTTGCCAAAAAGATAAAAAAGAGTATAAAGAAATTCAAGATGCAAATCCAACTTCACTTCAAAATGAAATTCATGAAGGCAAAAAACTTATGGAAACACATTGTTATTTGTGTCATAGTCCAAATGCTGCTGAAAATGAAGGAAGAATTGCGCCACCAATGGTTGCTATTAAAGCAAGATATATCGACAAAGAAGGTTACAATAAAGAAGAGTTTGTAAAACATGTTACAGCATTTGTTGCCAATCCAACAGAAGATAAAGCACTTATGTATGGAGCCGTAAGAAAACATGGTGTTATGCCAAAACAAGCTTTTCCAGAAGGAAGTATTGAAAAAATTGCCGATTTTATGTTTGATTACCAAATCGAAGAACCGAAATGGTTTAAAGCACATTGGGAAGGTCATGGCAATGAAAATTGGATACAATCAGGTAAAAAGTATGTGGAACCAAAAAAAGAGAAAACCTATGCAGATATTGGTTTAGAATATGCTTTGGGAACTAAAAAAATATTAGGTAAAAATTTGATGGAGTCTGTTCAAAAAAAAGGAACTCTAGAGGCTCTATCCTTTTGTAACATTCAAGCTATACCTTTAACAGACAGTATGTCAATTAAATTTAACGCTTCTATAAAACGTGTATCTGATAAAAATAGAAACCCAAATAATAAAGCGAATACTGAAGAATTGCAATATATTGCTCAATTCAAAAAAGAGTTAGCTGCCAAAAAAGAAATAAAACCCGTTGTAATAGAAAAAGGAAATAAAGTCCAATTTTATTATCCAATTGAAACCAACACTATGTGTTTGCAGTGTCATGGAAAACAAATTAAACCAGAAGTTTCAAAGCAAATTATGAAATTATATCCAAAGGATTTAGCTATTGGTTATAATGAAAGCGAAGTTCGTGGTATTTGGAGTATTACTTTTGATAAAAAATAGTATGGAAAATACAATAAAAATAAAAGAAGTTTGTCCAACAAGTACACAAGAATTAATTCAAAGAGGTTATTTACTTTTAGATATTAGAGAAGTTTCTGAAGTAGAACAATTATCTTTAGATGTGCCAAGAATATTGCATATTCCAATGAGTTGTTTAGAAGACCGAATTCACGAACTTCCAAAAGACGAAAAAGTAATTGTAGTTTGCACAACTGGTGAACGGAGTAGAAGAGTAGTTAGTTTTTTACAATATCATGGTTATACTAATTACATCAATATGAAAAAAGGTCTAGAAAAATGGGTGCAAAAAGGATTTCCAACTAAAGGAGATGTTTCTCATATTCCTTCACATACATGTTGTAGAGATTCTCATTGTCATTAATATGAATAAAAAAGCATTTATTATTACAGGACTTGGAGTAGTCGTTGGGCTTATTGCAGGGTATATATATTATCAGCAGGTTGGTTGTGCATCTGGCACATGTGCTATTACTTCAAAACCATTAAATAGTACTTTATATGGTGGTTTAATGGGCGGATTATTATTTAATTTATTTGCAACATCACCTAAAAAGAAAGAAAAATAAATAGTTTTTAGGATAGTATTATAAAAAAACCTCAAGTAGTTAAACTTGAGGTTTTTTGCGATTTATTAAAATCTAAATTAGTAAACAATCTTAACTTTAGAACAAGCACTATGTGCAAAATCTTTACTTGCTCCATCTACTACTTTTCCAGTTTCAACTTTTTTAGCAGCTACAGTGATGTAATATTCTGTTCCAGTTGTTAAATCGGTTGTAGGTCTTAACCATCCAGTTCCACCATCTAAACTAATTGTGTATGTTGTTAAACTAGCATCTAATTTTGCCATTTTGAAAAGAGGTTTTGTACCTTCAATATCCAATTCTGTAAGTTTAATACAGATTAAATCAGTGTTTGGAACGGCAGTCCAATCTAATTTTATTTTTTCTGGTTCTGTTACAGTTGCCGGAATTCTGGTTACTACTATTGGCAAGGCTAAACTGGTTTCTACATCAGTTAATTCATCAGTAACGGTTTTTTCATAACCATCGGCAAATTTCAATTTAAACGAGTAAGTTCCCATTGTAGGCTTAGTAGTAGTTGCAACTCCTTTTCCTGTTAAACTTCCTGGTCCAGCCCAAAACTCGTTTATTGGAAATTCTGTTCCATTAGGATCAGTAACAATACAACCTGAAGCATTAACTGTATTTCCTCCTGCCATAAAAATTGGAATATATTTGATAGTTCCCATCATATCCAATTTTTTTAAAATTACATCGCCATAAGCGTCTTCGTGGGTTTCTACAGGTAATACCGAATTATCGTCGTCACATGAAGTGAATGTTGAAAATATTGTTGCTAATAAAGCGATTGCTAAAAATTTAATTCTATTTTTCATTTTATTTAAATTATGTGTTAAAAATTATACTTGGCAAAAAAGCTAAAGTTTCTGCCGGGTTCATGGATTCTATATCCATTATTTAGGTCTGCATTTTTGAATGAAAAACTCAAATGTGAATAATATCCTTCATCAAAAATATTTAAAATAGTTCCTCCTAATGTTACGTTTTTTAAAGGTTTGTATCCAATTCTGAAATCAAAAACTTCATAACCTGGTGTTGCTGTTTCTGCAAAACTTGGAGCAAAATCATTTTGATCTGCTACAATTTCAGTGCGTAAACTCAACCAATATTTTGTTTTTTCAAACTTTAATTCGTTTCGAATTGCCATTGGAAATACCTGAGCTAATGGTTCTTTTAATGATAAATTTCGAGCTTTGGTATAAGAAATATTTGTATTAAAACTTAAATTTTCTATTATTTTCCAATTTACAAAAGCTTCAAAGCCATATTGATACGCGTTTACATTTAAAAATTGTTTTGGTGCCATTGGTGCGGCTCCACCACAAGAGGTTCCGCCTGTTAACGAGGGGCTTAAAACGCCCGTAATATAATTATCCATATACGAAAAGAAAGCACTTGTCCCAATAGTAAATTGCTTCATTTTTTTTGAAATAGACCATTCGGTTTGGTAATTAACTTCTGGTTTTAAATCAGGATTTCCTATGTATTGACGCGAATCTGAACCAATTTCAAAACGATAAATATAGCGTTCTAACATTGATGCTGTTCTAACACCTCGACCAAATGAGAGTTGAGAATTCCAACCTTTTTTATTGAATTTTAAGCCTGCATGACCTGCAAAAGTAACATCTGTTTTGTCAGAAACATTTCCATAAATGGCTAAAAAACCAGGATCAAGACTTTCAATTTTTGCGGATACATAATCCATTCTTACTCCAGCTGTTATTGCTAAATTTGAATTGATTAAGTAATTAATTTCGGTAAAAGCTCCAAAATCTGTAGTAGTGGCGTCTTGCCAAACTTCTGCAATAGTGGTTGTTGGAATAGCAAAAGGTTCGCCTGTGTTAGGATTAATATTTGCTGTAACCGATTTTTTCCCTTCTCTGTAAATATTGTCTAAGTCGAAACCATAAAACACATTCAATTTTTCGTTTGGTTGGTGTTCGATTTCGAATCTTCCTCCATAGGAATTTGAAGTTACAGGTGTTCGTGCATCAGTAGCGGGATAATTTGGTCTTGGGTCATCTAAATCAAAACCATTGGTCATTAAATGATCTACAAATGTGTAATAGGATTTGAATGAAATATTCTTGATGTTTTCAGAAACAGATTTCCATTTATAATCCAATCCTAAGCTATAACTATCATCAAAAGGAGAATCCATGGGCAAACCTGTATGAATAATTTGGTCGCCAAACTTTTGTCTCCAATCCAACCTAATCGTTTGGTTATCTGTAAAGTTGTAACCAGCTTTTGCCGAATAGCTTTTGGTTATAAACCCAGATGGTGTTTCAACTCCATTTCCGTCTTTGTAATCACCATATTCTCTATATTCGCCATTTACTGTAAGGTTGAATTTATTTTTTACATATTGTAATTCAGCTCTCGAAGCACTATTGTTTCCATTTGTTTCAAATCCGCTTTGTATTTCGCCAAATAATCCATTATCTGTATGAATTTCAGGTGTTGTCACAATGTTTACAATTCCTCCAAAAGTTTGTCCATAACGTGTTGTGAAAGGACCTTTAATGACTTCAATTTTACGAACTTCTTCTGGGATTATATGTGCTGTGATTGGATCCATTCTATTCGGACAAGCGTGCACGTATTTTCCTCCAGCATCATATTTGATGTTCATTTGTTCATATTTGAAGGCTCGCAAAGATGGTTCAGAAGCAATAGCACTTCGTTTTTGGATACTAAAACCTGGAATATCTTTAAATAAATCAGTAGCAGTTCTGGGTTGACTATTTTTTTTAGCTTCATCAATCGCAATAACTGAATGAGAAATGTTTTTTAAAGGATTTTCAATTAAAATTATTTCATCTAAATAGGTTATTTTTAAAGAATCTTTTATTACTTCTGGATCATTATTTTCTTGGGAATACAACATAGCAGAAGACCATAGTAATCCGATAATGACTATTTTTTTCATTTTATTTTACTGTTTAAATTAATTTGTAATTAAGCTATAAACAGTATGTTTTGTGGAGGATGAAAAGACGAATTTGTAAATAAGTCGCAATACAAATTCGCATAATTAGAATTAATAATTTTATTTAAAAAACAAAAATCCGAAGGAAATTGATACAATGTAACTGCTTCAAAAAATAAAATTTCAGCTTGATAATTAGTGTTTTGTTTTTGTTCGGAATTAACAGGTTTGTTGGTTTCTGAAGTTTTTGCTAATTCGTTTTTTAAATGACATTTACCATTACATTTTAGCGCAGGTTTATCGATATTTTTACAATATTTTTCTGTAAATGCTTTGTTGTTTGTAGTGTATTCATAAACCAAATAAGAAAACTTCAATGATTGAGAAAACATTGATAATATCAGTAATGTAGTAATGTAATATTTGATAGTTGTTTTCAAATGAATTGAATATAAACTCCATTATTTTCATCAAAATTAAATCATGTATTTTACATAGTTTGTAATATTTGTTACAGTGAATTGCAGAAATACTAATAATTTTACTTAAAAATAAATCATCAATGAAGAAGTTGTTATTCACCAATTGGCATCTAATGAGATGGATAAGATTGATTTTCTCTGTCGGAATTGCCTATCATGCTATTGCTACAAATCAATATTTTTTCTTGCTTTTTGCCACATTTTTTTTAATTCAAGCCGTTTTTGATACAGGTTGTGGTGCACAAGGTTGTCAAATTCCTAAAACAAAATAAATATGGAAAAAGCTATTCAAAATAGTATCAACTCAAATGAAGCAGTTTTAATAAATTTTAAAACAAACGAGTGTAATCCATGTCAAATGATGACACCAACATTACAACAAGTTAAAAATGCAATAGGAAATAGAGTTTTAGTTTATAATTTAGATGTAAATGAAGCGCCAAATCTTGCTGAAAAATATCAAATTACAACTTTACCAATGTTGGTTTTATTTTTTGAAGGGCAAATAGTTTGGCAAACTAAAGCAGTTTTATCAAAAGAAGAAATAATAAAAAATGTTCTAGACCATTCGCAATAATTTTTTGTAACTTTGTGAAAATGAAAATGATTACTTACATACTTTTTGTTTACCTGATGGCACTTACTACTTTGCCGTCAGTTAGAGCTATGAAAATGTTTGTGAGTCAAGAATGTCAAAATACTTGTCATAATGCTGAGGCATCAAATTCGGGTTGCGAAAAAGGTAAAGTAATCATGAATTTGAACTTTAGTCCAACGCAATTTGTCGCTGAAATTTCGCTTAAAGAAATCATTTTAATTCCCGACTTTTATACCGAAAAGGAAAAATCAAACTACGAAAAGATTTTCATCCCAAAATACCAATACTCTATCTGGCATCCGCCAAAATTTTTCATTTAAGAAATTTAAAAAGTTTATTTACGGTTCCTTTTTTGAAAGGAACTCAACTTATAATTTTATACAATGAAAAAATATTTCATCGTGTTATTATTGACTTTTTTGCAGTCATCAATAGCACAAACTACATTTGATTATGATGTAGTTTTAACTCCAGTTTCAGTTTCAGGCTTACCAGGATTGCATTCCTATGCTTTTGCGCAACACAACGGAAAATGGCTTATTATTGGCGGAAGAAAAGATGGTGTTCATGCACGTCAGCCTTTTAATGCTTTTCCAGGAGCGCAAAATAATACGGATATGTATGTGGTAGATATTGCAACTCAACAATCATGGTCGGCTTCAGTGAATTCACTTCCAACAGGAGTGAAAGAGCAATTACAATCGACCAATATGAACTTTTATCAAGATGGTGATGCTTTGTTCATTATTGGAGGTTACGCTTATGCCACTTCGGCTGCAGACCATAAAACATTTGATAATTTAACTTCGGTTGATGTGCCTAATTTGATAAATGCTATCATTGCAGGAACGCCAATAACATCCTATTTCAAACAAATTTCAAATGCTAATTTCGCTATTACTGGAGGTCAATTAGCAAAAATTGGTTCCACGTTTTATTTAGTGGGTGGACATCGTTTTGATGGAAGATATAACCCAATGAACAACCCAACGTTTACCCAAACGTATTCGAATGCTATCCGAAAATTCACGATTGATAACTCGGGAACAACCTTAAGTTTTGCCAATTATGAAGTAATTTCAGATGCTGTTCATTTGCACCGTCGCGATTATAATTTATTGCCTCAAGTATTTCCTGATGGTGAGTTAGGTTATACGATTTCATCTGGCGTATTTCAAATTGCAGTTGATTTGCCGTTTTTATATCCAGTTGACATCAAAGCATCAGGCTATTTTCCACAAACCCAATTCAATCAATATTTGAGCAATTATCACAGCGGAAAAGCTTGTTTATATGATGCTACTTTAAACCAAATGCACAATTTGTTTTTTGGAGGCATGAGTCAGTATTATTATCAAGCTGGAAATTTAATTCAAGATAATACGGTTCCGTTTGTGAAAACAATTAGTAGAACTACTCGAACAGCAACAGGTGATTTGTATGAATACCAATTGCCTGTGGAAATGCCAAATTTAAAAGGAGCTGGAGCCGAATTTATTCCGAATAAAATGTTACCTCATTATTCAAATGAAGTAATACAATTGTCGAATATTACAGCGAATGAATTCGTAATCGGACATTTATTTGGTGGAATTCAAAGTACTTCACCTTCAGCATTTACTGACAATCAAACCGGATTGACTACTGCTGATCCAACGGTTTATGAAGTAAAATTGGTAAAAAATACACCATTAAATGTACAACAAATCGATGGTAGAAATCCTTTTTCAGTTGTAGTTTCACCAAATCCTACAACTTCAGATACCATTCGAGTAGAATTTACGATGCCTTATGAAACTTCTGTAAATTACATGATTTCTACATTAGATGGAAAAGTTGTTGAAGAAGGTGATATCGAAGGAATTCGTGCAGGTAAAAGCGGCATGAATTTTGATATTTCTTCAGCAAATACTGAATTTGTAATTATTACTTTTGTATTCGATGATAAGTTTTATGTATCTGAAAAAGTAATAAAAAAGCAATAACTGTTAAAATAATAAAAAATTAAGAGTACTATTTACAAAATTATATATATTTGTCATAGTGCAATTCACACAGAAAAAAGATTAAATAACAATTTAAAAATAAATACAATGAAAAAATTAGTTTCTATCATGGCTGTTGCCGCTTTTATGTTATCAATGAATGTTAACGCTCAAGAGCCAAAACAAAAAGCTAAAAAAGAGAAAGCAAAAACTGAAAAATCTTGCTCAACTGAAGATAAAAAATCTTGTGGTACTGAAGCAAAATCAGGTGGATGTTGTTCATCTAAAAAAGCTGCTACTAAAAAAGCTGAATAATTTTATTCAAAATAAATTCAAAACGCCTCGATTTTTCGGGGCGTTTTTTTTGATGTTAATTAACAAAAGTTAATTTTTTGTTTGTGTAACAAGCGTTACCTTTAAATTCTTTTACATCATATAGTTTTGTCTTTCTAAAAAAAATATTGTTATGGATGTCGAAATATTAGCTCGAATTCAGTTTGCGTTCACCATTGCTTTTCATTATATCTATCCGCCTTTGAGTATAGGAATAGGTTTGATTATGGTAATTATGGAAGGATTGTATTTAAAAACGGGCAAAAAAGAGTATGAAGTTTTAACCCGTTTTTGGTTGAAAATATTTGCTATTACTTTCGGAATTGGAGTGGCAACTGGAATTATAATGGAATTTGAATTTGGTACCAATTGGGCAGTTTATTCGCGTTATGTTGGTGATATTTTCGGGAGTGCATTGGCAGCAGAAGGATTGTTTGCTTTCGGATTAGAAAGTACGTTTTTAGGAATATTAATTTTTGGTTGGAATAGAGTTTCACCTCGAGTGCATTTTATTTCTACCATTGGTGTTTTCTTAGGTTCTATGTTTTCTGCAGTTTGGATTGTTGTAGCAAATAGTTGGCAACAAACTCCAGCAGGATATCATATTGTTGGAGAAGGTTTCAATGCCAGAGCCGAAGTAACCGATTTTTGGGCTATGGTTTTTAATCCATCAAGTGTGGACCGAATTATTCATGTTTGGCAAGGTGCATTTTTAGCAGGAGCTTTCATGGTTTTGAGTGTTCATGCTTATTATATTCGAAAAGGAAAATATGTAGAATTATCCAAAAGAGCATTTAAAATAGCTTTAGTGGTAGCCACAGTAGTTTCGTTTACACAATTGATTTCGGGTCATAGATCAGCAGATGGAGTTGCAGTAAATCAGCCAGCAAAATTGGCTGCTATGGAAGGACATTATGAAAAATCGGCACCTGCAGATTTATATCTTTTAGGTTGGGTGGATAATGAAAAACAAGAAGTTACTGGTTTAGGTGTTCCCGGAGGATTATCATTTTTAGTTCATCAAGATTTTAATGAGCCAATTACGGGATTGAATGCTTTTCCTAAAGAAGATCAACCCAGTCAAGTAAATGCAGTTTTTCAATTTTATCACATCATGATATCTATTGGAATGTTTTTAATTGTACTATCTTTTTACGCTTGTTTTCTATGGTGGAAAGGAAAATTATTTGAAACCAAATGGATTTTATGGATTTTTTCTTTCTCTGTTTTATTGCCTCAAATTGCTAATCAAGCAGGTTGGTTTGCTGCCGAAATGGGACGTCAACCTTGGATAGTTTACGGACATTTGAGAACAAGTGAAGGTTTTTCACAAGAAGTTTCGGCCAATCAAATTGTATTTTCATTGATTTTGTTTTTAGTTGTTTATTCGCTACTATTTCTCTTGTTTTTGTATTCTTTAAATAAAAAAATCAAACACGGTCCTTATGAAGATGAAGCTCAAAATCAATTAGAAACTATTTAAATTAGTAAAGTATGGAAACATTTTTAGGCATCGATTATCCAACACTTTGGTATTTAGTAGTGGGACTATTATTTTCAGGTTATGCCATCTTAGAAGGATTTGATTATGGAGCAGGAGCATGGCATTTGTTTTTTAGAAAAGATGAAAGCCGTCGAATTGCTATTAATGCAATTGGACCACTTTGGGATGCCAATCAAGTTTGGTTAATTATTGGCGGAGGAGCTTTATTTGCGGGTTTTCCTGTAATGTATGCGACAATGCTTTCAGCTATGTATATTCCGTTTATGTTGTTCTTAATGTTATTGGTTTTACGTTCATCGGCTATAAAATTTAGAAGTGCAGAAACCATGTTGTGGTGGCGAAAAACATGGGATATTATTTATTCATTATCTAATATTTTAATCGCTTTTTTGTTAGGAGTAGTTTTAGGAAATGTACTGCAAGGATTTGAATTAGGAGAAAATTATAGCTACAAAGGTGGTATTTTCTTTTCATTTCTTAGCCCATATGCTATTATGGTTGGCTTAACAACACTTTCTATTTTTATGACACAAGGCGCTATTTTTCTTTTATTAAAAACCGAAGGAAAATTGCATACTCGATTAACATTTTTGTTAAAAAAAGGAATGATTTTTTTCATTGTTAGTTTTTCAATTACGTCATTATATACGTTAGTTTTTATTCCAGGTGTAACTGATAATTTTAGAAATAATCCACTATTTTTTATAATTCCTATTTTATCATTTTTGGCTGTTGCCAATGTACCTAGATTGGTTTCTAAAAAGAAATACTTTCAAGCATTAGTTTTTTCTTCATTAACTATGGCTTTTTTATTAATGTTAGTGGCGTTTCAGTTATATCCCACTTTATTAATTTCTACCATTGATCCAAAATATAGTATTACAATTTATAATGCAGCATCTTCGCAAAAATCTTTAGGAATTATGTTAACCATCGTTTTAATTGGTGCTCCGTTATTAGCGGCTTACTTTTTATTTCTTTATAAAACATTCAATGGAAAGGTAAAACTTGATGATACCAGCTATTAATAAATATTTATTAAGAACGCCTTGAAAATATCGAGGCGTTTTTTTTATGTAACAAATGTTGCTGTAGTACAAATACATAACAACTAATTTTGACTTATTAAACTAATCAAAATGTCGAAAATAGTTGTTTTAGGAGCTGGAATTTCGGGTCATACCGCAGCCGCTCATTTAAGAAGAAAGCTATCCAAAGAGCACGAAGTTTTAGTGGTTTCTCCTAACAGAAATTACCAATGGGTGCCATCCAATATTTGGGTAGGAATTGGAAGAATGAAATCAAAGGAAGTAATTTTTCCTTTAGAACCATTATATAAAAGGAAAGGAATTGGATACAAACAAGCCAAAGCCGTATCCTTTCATCCAGAAGGCGATAGTTCAGAAGCAAAACCTTATATTTTAGTAGAAGGTGTTTTTGGTGATAACTTGGGTAAACAAGAAAAAGTAACCTATGATTATTTAATCAATGCTACAGGTCCAAAACTTGCTTTTGATATGACCGAAGGCTTACAACCTGCAACTAATAAGGTATATTCGGTTTGTACCTATGATCATGCTGAACATGCATCGGAGGCACTTCACAAACTAATAGACCAACTAAAAAAGTCGGATAAAAAAGCTAAAATTTTAATTGGAACGGGTCATGCAAAAGCGACTTGTCAAGGTGCTGCATTTGAATATATTTTGAATGTAGAAAAAGAATTGCAAAAGTTTGGCGTTCGTGATAAAGCTGAAATTACTTGGATTTCGAATGAATACGAATTAGGTGATTTTGGAATGGACGGTATGTTGATGGAATACAACGGTTTCAATATGAAATCTAAAGATATGGTGGAAATGATTTTTGAAGATCGTGACATCAAATGGATTTTAGGAGCAGGAGTTACTAAAGTGGAAGATGGATTAGTACATTATGAAAATTTAGAAGGCGAATATAAAACAGAAACCTTCGATTTTGGGATGTTAATTCCCGCTTTTTCAGGACATGGTTTTCAAGCGTATGACAAAGACGGGCAAAATATTACCGAAAAATTATTCAGAGGCTTTATGGTAGTGGATGCCGATTATACACCAAGACCTTATGAAGAATGGACGGTTCAAGATTGGCCAGAAACCTATCAAAATCCGAGTTATAAAAATATTTTCGCTCCCGGAATTGCTTTCGCTCCACCTCATACCATTTCAAAACCACGAAAAAGTAAAAACGGAACCGAAATTTTTCCATCGCCACCAAGAACTGGAATGCCTTCTGGAATTACAGCAAAATTAGTTGCAGATAATATTATTGATTCCATTAAATCAGGAAAAGAATCCTTGCATCACAAAGGTTCTATGGGGAATATGGGAGCAGCTTGTATTGCATCTGCAGGTTATGGGATGACACAAGGAAGCGGTGTAAGTATTACAACATATCCAATTGTTCCCGATTATAAAAAATACCCAAATACTGGTGGTAGAGACATCAAAAAAACCTTTGGAGATATTGGTTTAGCGGGTCACTGGGTGAAATTAGCATTACACTACGCTTTTCTTTACAAAGCAAAAATGAAACCTTTTTGGTGGTTAATTCCTGAATAAATTTTAAAATTATGACACAAAGAATATCAAACGCACAGCGTTCCAAAATGCAAAATCCATTGATTCAATTATTCAAATTCTTTTATTTAAACATTAGAATTTTAAAAATTGTGGCAGGTGGACATGGAGGAACAAGAAAGTAATAATCATTTTTGAAGATGATGATTGTTTTTAGTTTTATTGGTTAGTAAAAGAGCATCTGAAGAGGTGCTCTTTTCATTTGTAACAAGTATTACAAACCTGTGTAACTCTTGTTACCAACTACCTTTTTTTACGAATGTACATTTGCAATATAAAATAAGAATAAAACTATACTATGAAAAAAGTCAATTTATTAATCGTATTAGGAATGGTAACTGGTGCTGGTTTTGCACAAGATACGCTGACGATTTCAAAAAATGATTTGTTACAAAAAGTCACAGAGAACAATTTACAAATCAAAGTGGCTGAAAAATCATTTCAATCGGCTAAAGCAGATTATCGTCAATCAAATGCACTTTTTTTGCCTAATATCAATGTTTCTCATACTGGAATTTCAACAACTAATCCGTTAATGGCATTTGGGTCAAAATTAAATCAGGAAATTTTAACTGCTTCCGATTTTAATCCAGCGTTGTTAAATGATCCCGAAAAAACGCAAAACTTCGCAACTAAAATCGAAGTACAGCAACCTCTTTTTAATTTAGATGGTTTATATGGAAGACAAGCCGCTAAAGCAAAAATGGATGCTTTTCAATTACAAACGGAACGAACTAAAGAATATTTAGAATTGGAAGTTTCAAAAGCATATATGCAATTGCAATTGGCTTATAAAGCTGTCACCGTGTTGGAAAAAGCCAATACAACCGCACAAGGCAATTTAAAAATGGTTGAAAACTATTTCAAAAACGGAATGTTGCAAAAAACCGATTTGTTAAACGTTCAAGTTCGTGTGAATGAAATTACAAATCAATTACAGTATGCCAAATCAAATGTGCAAAACGCATCCGATTATTTAGCGTTTTTATTGAATGAAGATATGGCTGGAAAAACCTACAAGCCAGCAGAAGCTTTAGATAATTCAATTGCAATTGAAAGTATGAATACAACAATTTCTGATTCCAGAAAAGATATTCAAGCGATGCAAAAATCTTCTGAAGCGTACAAAAAGATGTTTCAATCATTCAAATTTGGATTCTTACCACGATTAAATGCTTTTGGAAGTTACGAATTGTATGACCAACATGTGTTCCAAACTTCTGCTAAAGGATATGTTTTAGGAGCTCAATTATCATGGAATGTTTTTGACGGATTCAAAACCATTGGGAAAACTCAAAAAGCAAAAGCTGATTTTGAAAAAGCCGAAATTGAAACTGAACAATACAAAAAGCAAAGTCAGTTAGAATTGAGTAAAACTAATCGTCAATTGCTAGATGCAGAAAACAAAGTGAATTTATCCCAATTAGCTTTTGAACAATCGCAAGAAGCTTTTAGAATTCGTCAAAATAGATTTACACAAGGATTAGAAAAAACAACCGATTTATTGATGGCTGAAACGCAAATGGCACAAAAAGAATTAGAGCATTTGCAAGCCGTTTTCGAATATAACTTTACCAAACAATACTTACAATTTTTAACGAAATAAATCTCAAGAACAAGTTCAAGAACAAGTTCAAACTCAAAACTAAATAATATGAAAAAGATAATAACTATAATCACTTTGTCTTCACTAATCTTAACTTCTTGTGGGAGTGATAAAAAAGAAAATGTAGCTGATTTACCTGCAGTTCCAGTAAAAGTGGCTGGAAATTCGGGAAATTCTAATAGTCCATACATAACAGCAAGTGGAAAAATCGAATCGGAAAATAGTGCGAATCTAAGCACAAGAATGATGGGATATGTAACCAAAGTGAATGTGAAAGTGGGACAAAATGTTTCGGCTGGACAACTTTTAGTAAGCATCAATAATACCGATTTACAAGCGAAAAAAGCACAAGTTGACGCTTCAATTACACAAGCAACTGCAGGGTATAACAATGCTAAGAAAGATTATGATCGTTTTGTGAATTTGTTTGCACAACAATCGGCTTCGCAAAAAGAATTGGACGATATGACAGCACGCTACGAAATGGCAAAAGCAGGTTTAGAAGCAGCCAAACAAATGCGTAATGAAGTGATGGCGCAGTTTTCTTATTCGAATATTACAGCTCCATTTAGTGGAACCGTAACTAATACTTTCGTAAAAGAAGGCGATATGGCCAATCCAGGAATGCCTTTAGTAAGTATAGAAGGTGCTTCAAGATTACAAGTAACGGCAATGGTTTCGGAAAGTGATATTTCCAATGTAAAAAACGGAATGCCAGTTAAAATCAACGTGAAATCATTAAATAAAGAAGTTGCTGGAAAAGTTTCTGAAGTGAGTTTATCTGCAAAAAATACGGGTGGACAATATTTGGTGAAAGTAACTTTAGACAAAATGGATAAAGAAATTTTATCTGGAATGTTTGTTAACGTTCAATTTTCAACCGCTAAAAAAGAAACAACTACAGCAAAATCAACAGTAGTTATGGTTCCAGAAACCTCTTTAGTAAAACAAGGTCAATTGACAGGAATTTACACTGTAGGAAGCGGCAATGTCGCAATTTTAAGATGGTTACGAATCGGAAAAACATTCGGGAATCAAGTAGAAGTTTTATCAGGATTATCAGCAGAGGAACAATATATCGTTTCAGCTGAAGGAAAATTATTTAACGGAGCTAAAGTTCAAATTAATTAATGAGTCAATTTGAAAATTTGAAGATGATTTTATCAATTTTCAAATTATCTAATTTTCAAATCATCAAATTATAAAATCATGCAAGAAGGTATATCAGGTAAAATAGCCAATTTTTTCATCAACTCAAAGCTAACCATTTTATTGATGGTAGCGTTGATGATAATTGGTACATACAGTTCGTTCTTAATTCCAAGAGAAGAAGAACCACAAATTAATGTTCCTATGGCCGACGTAATGGTGGGTTATCCAGGTGCAAGTCCAAGCGAAGTAGAAAGTAGAGTGATTAAACCGCTTGAAAAAGTAATTTCAAACATCAAAGGAGTAGAGCACATTCACAGTATGGCCATGAACGGTCAGGCCATGATGGTGGTGCAATTTTATGTGGGTGAAAACAGCGAAGATTCGTATGTAAAATTATACGATGAATTGATGAAACACCAAAATATGTTTCCACAAGGTGTTTATCAACCAATGGTGAAAACGCGTTCTATTGACGATGTTCCGATGTTGGGATTAACACTATGGAGCGAAAAATACGATGATTTTCAATTGCGTCAAATAGCAGAAGAAGTTACTTCGGAAGTTGAAAAAGTAAAAGACGTTGCGATTACGAAAGAAATTGGTGGAAGAACACGCGAGCTAAAAGTAGTTTTAGACAAAGATAAAATGGGCGAAAATGGTGTAGATGCGTTGAGTATTATGCAAATGATTCAAGCCAATAATGGAAGTTCGCAATCAGGAAGTTTTGTGCAAAATGACACTGAATATTTAGTTACTACAGGTAAATTTTTAGCCTCTTCGGAAGATGTAGAAAACTTGGTCGTTGGTGTAAATAACAATATGCCCGTTTATCTAAAACAAGTCGCATCCATTCAAGACGGACCACAAACACCTAAGAATTATGTTTCTTTTGGATACGGAAAAGCGAATGAAAAATTCTCAAAACACAATTCAGAATATCCAGCCGTAACCATTTCGATTGCAAAAGTTAAAGGTGCGGATGCAATGAAAATTTCAGAGAAAATTCTGGAACGAGTAGAAGCTTTAAAGAAAAATGTAATTCCGTCTGATGTACACGTTGAAGTTTCTAGAAACTATGGAGAAACAGCATCGCACAAAGTAGGTGAGCTATTATTACACTTAGGTGTTGCTATTATTGCAGTAACCGTTTTAGTAATGTTAGCGATGGGTTGGAGAGGCGGATTAGTAGTGTTTTTCTCCGTTCCATTGACCTTTGCATTGACTTTATTTAGTTATTACTTATTGGGATATACCTTAAATCGAATCACGCTTTTTGCCTTAGTTTTTGTGGTAGGAATCGTAGTAGACGACAGTATTATTATTGCCGAAAACATGCACCGTCATTTCAAAATGAAGCGACTCCCATTCAAACAAGCGGCTATTTATGCGATTAACGAAGTAGGAAACCCAACCATTTTAGCGACTTTTACTGTAATTGCAGCTATTTTGCCAATGGCTTTCGTGTCTGGTATGATGGGACCTTACATGAGTCCGATGCCAATTGGTGCTTCGATTGCGATGATATTATCGTTGTTTGTAGCTTTGACCGTTACACCTTATTTGGGATACCATTTATTACACGAAAAAGACGAACAAGAACACAAAGAAGAACAAGGTTTAGAAACCTCGTGGATTTATAGAATTTACAAAAAAATTGAAGAACCACTTTTAGACAATTCTAAAAAACGTAATCTAATGTTTTTGGTAACAGGCGTTTTGTTAATCGGTTCGGTTATGCTGTTTTTTACGAAATCAGTTGCGGTTAAAATGTTGCCTTTTGATAATAAAAACGAATTCCAAGTCGTAATTGATATGCCAGAAGGAACTACGTTAGAACGAACAGCAGCGGTTACTAAAGAAATTGCGCAATATCTTTCAACGGTTCCAGAAGTGGTGGATTATCAGAATTATGTAGGTGCATCGGCTCCAATAACATTTAATGGTTTGGTGCGTCATTATGATATGCGTGGTGGAAGCAATATGGCTGATATTCAGGTGAATTTACTACACAAAGAAGATAGAGATTTACAAAGTCATGATATTGCAAAAGTGGTTCGTCCAGAAGTGCAAAAAATTGCAAAAAAATATGGTGCGAATGTAAAAATCGTTGAAGTGCCACCAGGACCACCTGTTTTATCTACGTTAGTTGCTGAGGTGTATGGACCAAATTATGAAGACCAAATTAAAGTTGCGAACCAAGTTAAAACCATTTTGGAAACTACTTCTGATGTAGTAGATACCGATTGGATGGTAGAAGCACCTCAAGTAGAATACAAATTAGAAGTTGACAGAGAAAAAGCCATGTTAAACGGAATTGCTCCACAGCAAGTAGTTGGTAACTTAACGTATTTGTTGAGAGAAATGCCAGTTTCTAACTTGTACGATGAACGTTCGAATAATCCTGTAGGTATTACGCTTTCATTAGAAGACAAAGACAAAACTTCGATTCAAGATATTCAAAATCTAAAAATCAAAGGCAGTCGTGGCAATGTGGTTCCTGTGAGCGATTTGGTAAAAGTTACTACAGATACACTTCAAAATACGATTTACAGAAAAGATCAAAAACGCGTGGTGTATGTTTTAGCTGATATGGCGGGAGCATTAGAAAGTCCAGTATATGCGATTTTAGGAATGAATGAGAAGTTAGAAAAAATGCAATTGCCAAAAGGATATAAAGTAAACGAATTGTACATGGATGCTCCAACTGATGAAAGCGATTTCACCGTAAAATGGGATGGCGAATGGCAAATAACCTTAGAAGTGTTCCGTGATTTAGGAGCTGCTTTCTTAGTTGTAATTATTGTGATTTACATGTTGATTGTAGGTTGGTTTCAAAACTTCAAAACACCATTAGTAATGATGGTTGCAATTCCACTTTCATTGGTTGGAATTGTATTAGGTCACTGGGTTTTAGGTGCTTTCTTTACTGCAACTTCGTTCATTGGAATGATTGCTTTAGCAGGAGTTATGGTGCGAAATTCGGTCTTGCTGATTGACTTTATCGAAATCCGTTTGAACGATGGTATTCCAATGAAACAAGCTATCATTGAAGCGGGAGCCGTTAGAACCACTCCAATTTTATTAACGACTGGAGCAGTGGTAATCGGAGCCTCAATCATTTTGTTTGACCCAATTTTCCAAGGATTAGCCATTTCGTTAGTTGCTGGTGCGATTGTTTCAACATTGTTGACATTAATCGTGGTGCCTTTGATCTACTACATTGTAGAGCGTAAAAAATGGGAGAAAAATAATTAAATTATGACATTCTGAACTCGTTTCAGAATCTAAAAAATAAAAACATGAAATTAGTAGTAATCACAGCAATAGCAGAGTTTGAAAAAGACATCAAAAAAATGCTAAAAGAAGCGAAAGTTAAATCGTATTCGTACAGAGATGTAAAAGGTTTTAGAGATGCTTCAGAGGAAAGTGTAGAATCTAATTGGTTTGGTTCAGAAATGAATGAAACAGAATCAATCGTTTTTTATGCTTATGTTTTAAAAGAGAACGTGACTATTTTATTTGATTTAGTCAATAAATTTAATACACATCAAGAGTCAACTTCACAGGTCCATTTGGCCGTTTTAGCAGTAGAACAATATAATTAAAATCAAAGAGTATGATAAACAGATTAATAAGAGCAATAGCAGGAACCTTCATTATTTTAAGTGTGCTGTTAGGAATGTATGTGAATGAAAATTGGTTTTGGTTTACCATTTTTGTAGGAGCCAATTTATTGCAATCGTCCATTACCAAATGGTGTTTAATGGAAGATATTTTGAGAAAAGTATTTAAGATTCAAGATTAATTTATAAAAAACCAGCTTTTAAGGCTGGTTTTTTTATTTAGAACAAACCCATTTTCTCACTTTGCAACTTTATAACTTTATCTTATCTTTGCACTTCATTACACAAATTCAAAATTATGTTTGATAATTTAAGCGATAAATTAGATAAGGCGTTTCATATTTTAAAAGGTCATGGTAAAATTACCGATGTAAATGTTGCCGATACTTTAAAAGAAGTGCGTAGAGCATTATTAGATGCCGACGTTAACTTTAAAATTGCCAAAGATTTTACTACAAGAGTAAAAGAAAAAGCAATTGGTGAAAACGTATTAACTACGTTACAGCCAGGTCAGTTAATGGTGAAAATTGTTAAAGATGAATTGACCGAATTAATGGGTGGTGATGCCGCTGGAATTAATTTATCAGGAAACCCAACAGTGATTTTAATGTCAGGTTTACAAGGTTCTGGTAAAACTACTTTTTCGGGTAAATTAGCAAACTTTTTAAAAACTAAAAAGAACAAAAAACCTTTATTAGTAGCTTGTGATATCTATCGTCCTGCGGCAATTAATCAGTTGCACGTAGTGGGTGGACAAATTGGTGTTGAAGTATATTCAGAACCGGAAAATAAAAATCCAGTTGAAATTGCTCAAAATGCAATCAAACACGCAAAAGCTAATGGTTTCAATGTAGTAATTGTCGATACCGCTGGTCGTTTGGCTGTGGATGAGCAAATGATGAACGAAATTGCAAATGTTCATAAAGCAATTGAGCCACATGAAACGTTATTTGTTGTGGATGCAATGACAGGGCAAGATGCAGTAAATACAGCAAAAGCTTTCAACGATAGATTAAATTTTGACGGAGTTATCTTAACGAAGTTAGATGGTGATACACGTGGTGGAGCTGCCATTTCGATTAAATCGGTAGTAAATAAACCAATTAAATTCATCGGTACAGGTGAAAAAATGGAAGCTATCGATGTGTTTTATCCAAATCGTATGGCGGATAGAATCTTGGGAATGGGAGACGTTGTTTCCTTAGTAGAAAGAGCACAAGAGCAATACGACGAAGAAGAAGCAAGAAAATTACAAAAGAAAATCGCTAAAAACGAATTTGGTTTTGATGATTTCTTAGCGCAAATCCAACAAATCAAAAAAATGGGTAACATGAAAGACCTTGTTGGAATGATTCCTGGAGCTGGAAAAGCATTAAAAGATGTTGAAATTGAAGATGATGCATTCAAACATATTGAAGCAATTATTCAATCAATGACGCCAATTGAAAGAAGCAAACCATCATTAATTGATGTGAAACGAAAAAACAGAATTGCTAAAGGTTCTGGAACAAAAATTGAGCAAGTCAACCAATTGATGAAGCAATTCGACCAAATGAGCAAAATGATGAAAATGATGCAAGGCGGTGGCGGAAAAAACATGATGAAGGCTATGGCTGGAATGAAAGGCGGAATGCCAAAAATGTAAATTACAGTTAAGGTTTAAATTTTCGAGTTTAAGCCTTATTTTTTTTAAATATACTAACTATTTGTTTTGGAAAACACACAACTTTAATTCCAAAACACTAAACCTGAAACAAAAAACAAATGCAAATTTTAGACGGAAAAAAGGTATCGGAAGATATTAAAAATGAGATTGCTGCTGAGGTAGCTCAAATGAAAGCTAATGGAGAAAAAGTTCCTCATTTAGCTGCCATTATTGTTGGTAACGATGGAGCGAGTTTAACCTATGTAGGAAGCAAAGTAAAATCATGCGAGCGCGTAGGTTTTGAATCGACTTTGATTAAAATGCCAAGCACAACTTCTGAAACTGAATTGTTGAAAAAAATCAAAGAATTGAACGAAAATGATGATATTGATGGATTCATTGTTCAGTTGCCTTTACCAAAACAAATCGATACGCAAAAAATCATTGAAGCAATTGATCCAAGTAAAGATGTAGATGGTTTCCATCCAGAAAACTTTGGAAAAATGGCTTTAGATATGTCTACTTTTATTCCAGCAACTCCTTTTGGAATTTTAGAATTATTAGAAAGATACAATGTGCCAACCGATGGTAAGCACACTGTAGTTATCGGAAGAAGCCACATCGTAGGTCGTCCTATGGGAATTTTAATGGGAAGAAAAGGATTTCCTGGAAATTCAACGGTAACAGTAACACACAGTCATTCTAAAAACATCAACCAAATTACATCTCAAGCTGATATTATTATTTCAGCATTAGGTGTTCCAAATTTTCTAAAAGCAGAAATGGTAAAAGATGACGTAGTAATTATCGACGTAGGTATCACAAGAGTAGAAGATGAAACTACTGAAAAAGGCTATAGAATTGTTGGTGATGTAGATTTCGAAAATGTATCTAAAAAAGCATCCTACATTACGCCAGTTCCAGGTGGAGTAGGGCCAATGACAATTGCAATGTTGTTAAAAAACACATTGTTAGCAAGAGAACAAAAGAGAAATAGATAATAGTTGAATAAAAAAAGACCTGAAAATTTCAGGTCTTTTTTTTATGTAATAAACTTAGTTTTGAGTTGTTTTAATTTGCTTTCTAAAATATAAAAATGCAAAAGAAACTCCTACAATCGCTAACCAAATTAATTTTGTGTTGATTGGTGAAGCTGGTGGGTCATCATCTGCTGGTGGATCAATAGGATCCGCAAAACTTAAGAAGCTTACAAAAGCCATCATAAGTGTTGCATAGAGTTTAAATAAGTTTGATTTCATATTTTTAAATTTGGGGGCTCTATTAATAATTAGTGCAATTATACTAATAATTTATCTTTTCTGAAAATCTGAAGTGAAAAATAATTCAACAGTTGGATATTTTTGCTGCGTCATTTGAATAGAGAAGTCACTATCAGCTAAGAAAACCAATTGTCCATATTTATCATGACCTAAGAATTTTTGTTTCACACGTTTAAATTCGGCAAATTCTACATTTTTAGGATCTTGTGGTTTTACCCAACACGCTTTAAACGCAGGAAAGTTTTCATAGGTACATTTTGCGCCATATTCGTGTTCTAAACGGTATTGAATTACTTCGTATTGTAAGGCTCCAACTGTTCCAATTACTTTTCTTCCATTCATTTCTAAAGTAAACAACTGTGCCACGCCTTCGTCCATTAATTGGTCAACACCTTTTTCTAATTGTTTTGATTTTAATGGATCAGCATTATTTATATATCTAAAATGTTCTGGTGAGAAACTTGGAATTCCTTTAAAATTCATTTTTTCACCTTCTGTTAATGTATCACCAATTTTGAAGTTCCCAGTGTCGTGTAAACCTACAATATCTCCAGGATAAGAAATATCTACAATTTCTTTTTTTTCAGCAAAAAAAGCATTTGGACTAGAGAATTTTAAATTTTTACCTTGTCTCACGTGTAAGTAAGGTTTATTGCGTTCAAAAGTTCCCGAAACAACTTTTACAAAGGCAATTCTGTCTCTATGTTTTGGATCCATGTTTGCGTGAATTTTGAATACAAAACCGCTAAGTTTTTCTTCTTCAGGTTTTACCAATCGAGTATCAGATTCTTTAGCTCTTGGCGTAGGTGCAATTTCAATAAAACAGTCTAGTAATTCACGAACTCCAAAGTTATTTAAAGCCGAACCAAAAAATACCGGTTGTAAGTCGCCTGAAAGATATTCCTCTAAACTAAATGCAGGATAAACCTCTTCAATTAATTCTAATTCTTCACGTAAACGATTTGCTGGCTTTTCGCCAATAATTTTTTCTAATTCTGGATTATTTATATCATCAAAAGCAATCGTTTCTTCAATGTTTTTTCGACTATCACCTTCAAAAAGGTTGATGTTCTTTTCCCAAATATTGTAAATCCCTTTGAAATCATATCCCATTCCTATTGGGAAACTCAATGGCGTTACACGAAGCTTTAATTTTTGTTCCACTTCGTCCATTAAATCAAATGCATCTTTTCCTTCACGATCCAATTTGTTGATAAAAACAATCATTGGAATGTTTCGCATTCTACAAACTTCAACCAATTTTTCGGTTTGTTCCTCAACACCTTTTGCAACGTCAATTACCACAATAACACTGTCTACAGCGGTTAAAGTTCTAAATGTATCTTCTGCAAAGTCTTTGTGACCTGGCGTATCTAAAATATTGATTTTTTTGTCTTTATAAATAAAAGCCAATACAGATGTTGCTACCGAAATTCCTCTTTGGCGTTCAATTTCCATGAAATCGGAAGTAGCTCCTTTTTTAATTTTATTGCTTTTAACAGCCCCAGCTTCTTGGATAGCACCACCAAATAAAAGTAGTTTTTCGGTTAATGTTGTTTTACCTGCATCGGGATGCGATATAATTCCAAACGTTCTTCTTCTTGCTATTTCTTCTGTAAAGCTCATGTGTAATAATTTTGTGCAAAAATAGTATTTAAAAATAACATTATAATCTATGATTAATTTATTATTTTAGCATTTATAAATTTACCCCTAATGAGTTATAAAATATTAATTGTTGACGACCACATGGTTGTAAAAACAGGTGTTTCTATTATTTTAAATAGTGAAATTAATGATTTAGACATTCAATTTGCCTCAACTTTTAGTGAGACTTTGGATAAGGTTAAGCAATTCTCTTATGATTTAATTATTTTAGATATTAATATTCCTGGAGGGAAAAATATTGAAATGATTCCAGAAATTAGAGCAATTGTTCCTGAAGTTAAAATTCTTATGTTTTCGGCACATGAAGAAGAATTTTATGCTTTAAGATATGTGTCTGCTGGAGCAGATGGTTTTTTAAATAAATTAAGTAGCGAAGAAAAATTAATTGATGCGGTAAGATCAATCAGAGAATTTGGAAAATATTTGACTGAGAATTTAATTGATCAATTGAATAATAATTTATTAAATGATGAGCCTTTGAATCCATTTGATAAACTATCTAAAAGAGAAATTGAAATTGCAAATTTACTGGTTAGAGGAGATGGTAATCTTGAAATTTCAAATAACTTAGGAATTCAAATGTCAACAGTAAGTACTTATAAAAATAGAATTTTTGAAAAGCTCAAAATCAATAACTTGGTAGAGTTGATAGAAAAGCATCATTTACATTGTAATTAGTTGACATCTAATATTATGGTTACTTTAGTACCTTCGTTTTCTTTTGAATAAATTTTCAAATCACCTTTTAATAAACGTAAAAGTTCTAATACCATGTGAAGCCCAAGGCCATAATTTTGGATGGCTAGTTTATCTGTTTCAAAGTTTTTTTGAAGGCTTAAATAATAGTTTTTAATCTCTAATGGCATTCCTGCACCAGTATCTTCTATACTGATGTGGATTTTATTTTTTGCAATTTTAGTTTCAATGGCAATTGTTCCAATTACCGTGTTTTTTATAGCATTATCTAATAAATTGTGAATAATTATACCTATTACTTTTTTATTTAAATTTATTTGAGAAGGAGCGAAGTTTTTATAGGTAATTATTACTGCATTAGCTTCAGCCATATTTTTAAATAAGCTGATTTTTTCATTAATAATAACATCAATATTTTCTTTTTTTAATTTGTTGATATCATTGTGTTCCATAAAAATTTTAGAATAATCAACCAAATTTTCTACAAATCGATACAATTGATTGGCTGAATCATGCATTATTTTTGCGTTGTCTTTTATTATTTCATTTTCAGAATGTAGTAATTTTTCGTTTAAATGTTTGGCTGTGATGGATAAAAATTTTAGTGGACTTTTGATATCGTGGCTTATGGTACCAATTAGTTTTTTTTGTTGAATTATTTCTTGAGTTAAGTTATTTTTTGTTGTTTTTAAATTATCAACTGCTTTAATAAGTTTTTTGGTTCGTTCTTCAATTATTCTTTCAAGTTCTTCGTTTTTCTTTTGAATATAATTATATCTAAGTCGAATTCCGTAGATAAAAATTCCGGCTATCAATATTGAAACAATTATTTTAAACCAAAGTGTTTCATAGTAAAAGAATGGAACGCAAATAAAAATTTTTTTTGTTTGATATTTTGAAGAAAAATCGCCTAATTTTCTAATATATAAAGTATGATGTCCTGGAGGCAAGTTTGTAAAACTAATTGCTCTTTCATTTGAGATATTTATCCATTTGTCTTCTTCATTTAATAATAGTTTTGCTTCAAAATGAATGTTGTTTTCATTACCAAAATATGGAAAATCAATTTTTATTTTTATACGATTATCTTTTCTATTTGTATGAAAAGTATCTTTAAAAAATATTGTTTCATTATTAGTTTCAGCTTCATTAATATAAAAATCACCAGATGGTAGTATTTTGTTCACTTTTTCTGGATGAAAAGCAATTAACCCGTTTAGACTTGGATAAATAAAATAACCGTTTTCAAGTTTTGTACTGCATGGTTGGCAGCCACCATTAAATTCATTAGTTAAAAAACCATTTTTTGAATCATAATGATGGTAATATATTGGAGACTTATCTTTGACATGTTTTAGTAAACTTTTTTTATCAACTTCAATTAAACCTTTGTTTGTGCTAATCCAAAAATGCCCTTTGCGATCCTCGTTTATACAATGTGCCGATGTTAAATAAGAATTATTATCGTTAGGCATTTTATAAAAGGTATTGTTTTCAAACAGGCTAAAACCATTACTATAGGTGCATACCCAAATTTTATTATTATTACAAATAAAAATACTTCTAATGTCATTTTTACCACTTGAAAATTTTGTTACTTTTTGAGTAAATTTATCATATTGAATAATTTTCTTATTCAAAGTCGATAACATCATTTTATTTTTTCCCAATTCTACAAAGAAGTTTACAGGCTCATTTAATGATTTTATGAAAATAGGTGTTGAATTAACGTCGTTAGCATTTATTGTTGCAACAAATACTTCTGATGCATCACCTTTTCTAAAACCTATCCAAATTTTGTTTTTTGAATCACAATAAATAGATGCTATTATAGATTTGAATTCAAACTTCTTAAATGTTTTATAGTTGGTGTTTTTAAGATGACAAATTAGAGTGGCGTTATTTTGTATCCAAATATTTTGTTGTTTATCTATTGTAATGCCAAATTGATAACCTGTTAGGTTTAGTTTAAAATCATTTACTAATCCATCTTTATTAAAAACTTCTCCTTTTGCGGTTAAAATATTATCCTTTGAAAAGGGTGTTGTTGCATAATAAGTATTGTTAGTGCTATTTGGGTTAGTCAGTATACCAAATTTATTTAAAGTAATAATTCCTATACCTTTTTCTCCAGTTCCTATAAATAATTTATTACTCTTAATGTCATAAAACAAACATTTAACATCATATGTAAATGGTTTGTCTAATTTGTGAAGTAAAGATAAATATAGTTTATTGGTAGTTTTTTTTAATATGTAAATCTCATTATTGGTACAAATAAAATATTGTTGCGTTAAATGATTGTAGATTTTTTTCGAATTTTTACTAATAAATAATTTATTGTTTTTTGAAATAGTATGATTAAAAAATAGGTAATCTCCATTTGAACTTAAGCAAACCAAATCGTCATTTAACAAAAAGTAATCGTCATTTGAATTGTGTTGGTGCTCTACTACTTTTTTCTTTTGATTTTTTTTATCAAAAAATGTAATACTATTTTTTTCGATTTTATAGTATTCACCCTTTTGGTTTTTAATTTTACTATCTAAAAAATTAGTTGTTAAATTATAGGTGTTGTTCATATAAAAGCGATTATTTTCATACTCATCAAAAGAAGTTGAAAAATTATTCTTTTTGGCTTTAATTGCTCTTCTATTGTTAATAATAACAATGTCTGCATATGCTTCAGTAAATGTTCTCAATGAATCTTTTTCAATTGAACCACTTAAATAAAGAAATCGATTAGATGACAAACGACTATTATTACTATTATAGGTTTTGAAATTCTTTCCGTCAAATCTAACCAATCCATTTTCTGTTGTCATCCATACAAATCCATATTTGTCAGGCGAAATGCTTTTAACAGAATTTTGAGGCAAATGCTCAGTGTCGGCAGAATACCACGCTTCATGAAAATTCTGCTGCGAAAATCCAAATTGAAATAATAGAATTATAAGTAGAAATCTGTTCAACGGCTTATTTTGTTAATTTATATCGACGAAATGTACGATAAATTCGGTAAACAACACTGTAGTTTTTATTCTACAATAATTGTAGATCTTATCTGCAAATATCTTAAAAAAATCTTAATAGTTTTGTTTCCAATTTGTGTATTGTCTAAAAATGTCACTACACTTTTACAATACTATTAAGTAAATATATAATTATGATGAAATCATTACTAATTGATTTTTTTAGTTTAAAAGGCGGTTTTAAAAAACATCTAATGTCATTAATGATGTTATTTGCTTTGTTTTCGTCTGTAAATGTATTTTCTCAAAATTTTGAGAATGTTACAATTACAGGGGTTATTTCAGGGAATAACTCTGCTAATGCATTGTTTAGTGCTACTTCAGCAACAATTCCAACCTTAGCTCGTGTTAGGGCTCAAGTTGTTGCAGGACCTGGTACGGGTGCATTTACTCAAAATTTGGATAATATTAGATACACGTCTAATCCAGCTGGTTCAGGAATTCCAGCAAATTTATCCAGAATTAGATTCACATTTTTGCAAGCAGATGGAGTTACACCTGTTCCTATCAATGATTATAGATTTGTAATCAATGACATTGATGGGCCAAATAATGAATCTTTAGCAACTAATTGTGGCGCTTCGGTTCGTTTTACTGCAACTGCAGATCCAACAAATTTGGTGATTAACAATACTCCACCTGATTTGAATGCAACTGGAACTCAGAATGAAGCAAATTTGGCTCCAAGTAGAGTAATGTACGAATTTAATGATATTACTCAAATTGAATTTGATAATTATGCTAATAATGGTTTCTTGAAAGATTTTGATATAAATCAAAATGACTTTCCAATTGCAACACCATTATATGCTGTTTGTTTAAATGATACTGATGGAGATGGTGTTTCTGATGATTTAGATTTAGACGATGATAATGATGGTATTTTAGATGTTACAGAAGCTGGAGGTAATGACCCAAATGGAGATCACGATGGTGATGGATTGCCAAATTTCTTGGATACATCAGATAATACAGGAGCATCAGCAACATATATTGCTAATGCAGATGGTTCAATTACAAATTATACGGATTTAGATAGTGATGGTTTGCCAGATATTTATGAATCAAGCTTAGATGGAGATACAATCCCTAATCACTTAGATTTAGATTCTGATGATGATGGTTGTTCTGATGCAAATGAATATTATAATTTAGCAACTGCTGATGGTGGTGATGGTGGGGTTTATGGAGTAGGTGTGCCTGCTGTAAATCCAAACGGAACCGTTGTTGCAGCAAGTTACATTGGTGTATATGCAAATGCTGTTTCTCCAGCTGCTGATCCAGATGGAGATGGTTTGACGGGAATTTGTGAAACAGATAATGATAACGATGGTATTCCAGACGGTACAGATCCAAATCCAACCA
>NZ_JAMKFA010000011.1 GCF_025499515.1 Flavobacterium odoriferum | reverse complement strand
CGAAGCGTTATGTGGCAGTTCGGAAAATATATTGTGTGCAACGTTATTTGGCTTTACGCAGGTGGGGCTAAATAGCACAAAACTTTCAACCTGCACCAAAGATTATTAAAAGCACGTAAGCTGGGTTTAACCGCTAACCCCCACTTGCGTAAAACCAATGTTAGCACAAGTTTTTTATGAGAAAGTTTATTTTAGTATCAATGTTAACAGTTATTTGTATGTTTCTTTTCGGGATACTTGCAAGAATTACGGACTTCTTTATTCAAAATTGCGAATGGAAATGCACTATTTGGTTTTTATTCGGAATGTTATGTATGGCATCAATCAGTTATTTTGTCCGTAATTATCGGTCTTAAAATTGGTGCTAACGTTCCATCGCTTGCTTTCAGTGGCGTTGAATCAGCACTAATGTTTAATTTTTTTCCTTCTGTTTGTTTTTTCTCTGCCGTTTTTTACAATTCCCAAGCGTAGCCATTGAAGCAAACGATTGTTGTATGGCGTTATTTTTCACGTTTTTCTTGTAAATGTCGGAAATTTTCTTTAATTTTGCAAAATAATTAGCCCAACTACGTCCAATTCATTTCACCTTTTAGATGTAGTTGGGATTTTTATTGTCTAATTTTTAAACTTTCCTGCGTATGATTTAAGATAATATGAGTAGTAACTCAAACCAAGAACCTGTAAAACCGTCAAGGACGGAAGGGTTCGTACAGAAAGTGATGGCTAATTTCGTTTCACGTGGATTGTGGAAAGCCATTGAGTATTTAAGCGAAAGCGAGTAATACACCTTTGAAAGTCGATTTGTGCGCCAACACTTTTCGGCTTTCTTTTTCAATTACGTCGTTTTCGACAATGCAAAATTAAACAAATTTATTAAACTACAAAATATTATTCATTTTTCATGTTTAAAACATCTTCACCATCTTTTCTAAATACTGAACCTGTTCTTCTCCATTTCATTTTTTGTCCGTCAACACAAAGAATGTAAACTCCATTTCCTAATTGTTCAGAAACTTCAAGTAAAATTATTTTATCTTGTTTTACTCCCATATCTACTGAAATATGTTTCTTCAAATCATCAACTGTTGAGCCCATTCTTTTCCAAGAACTGCTTGTATTGTATTTTGGCTCTTTAAAACCTGCTTCAATTACACAAGTGTTTTTAGATTCAGTTTTAGATTCATCATATTTCCAAGTTTTGTCAGCTTTTAAGATAACCTTCTTTCCATCTTCTGTGGTTGCTTTAATATCTTGCCCAAAAGAACAAACTGAAAATAACGTTAATCCTAATAAAAATAATTTTCTCATAATTGTTTATATTTACATTTTAAATTAATACTTTTTAATATGACTAAAATTCAATTGCACGATATTGTTGTTTTCAAAGCTACTCCAAATTCAGGAGAAATGGTTGTTATTGATGTTAAAAATAACTACAGAAACTTTCCTTATGCTAATTCAGAAAACCCTGTTATTTTTGTTAAATATTGGGATTCAGAAACTAACTTATATAATTACGATAGTTTTTATGCAAATCACTTAATAAAAGTAGATAGAGAATAAACTTTTTCTTCTGTCATTAAATTAGTTATATAATCGTAGTATTTTTTAAATTCTTCCGTTGTTCGGCAGTTTCTAAGTAATTCTTTGATTATATAACTTTTTGTCTCTATTTGTATTTCTTTCTGCGTTTCTTCTTTCATAATGACATACAACTAGTAAATATCATCAAATATATACAACTTTTTTAAATTTTGAAATTAATCTTCCAGTTTTTTCTTACTATTTATGTCAACCATACGATCTAATGGACTCTGAATTTTGTCTACAGCAGTTTTGGTTAAATGGGTATAAATTGTCGTAGTCTTTATACTCGAATGACCTAAAAATTGCTGAATATATCGAATATCTGTACCGTTTTCTAATAAATGCGTAGCAAAACTGTGCCGCAAGGTGTGTACCGTTGCTTTTTTCTCTAAACCCGATGTCTTCAACGCATTGCGCATTACTTGTTGCACACTTCCTGTACTATACGGTTCGCCAGCAAATTGCCCTTCAAACACATAATGTTTTCCCTTATATAATTCTCTATACAACTGCAACGAAGTCACAATAGAGTAGGGCAGCATCACCATACGGTCTTTCTTGCCTTTTGCATTTTTAATATGAATTTTTTGCTCTTCAAACAAAATATCAGACCACTTTAATTGTACAATTTCACTCACGCGCAAACCCGCTCCATAACCTATTAACAGCAATAATTTGTGTTTCGGATTATCTACCACCTGAAAAATACGCAAACATTCCTCCATAGTCAAAACACTGGGCAATTTTTTCTCTTTTTTCGGACGTGGCAAACGCAATTCAAACTCTTTTTTGCCCAAAACTTGTTGATAGTAAAACTGAATGCTATTCACCATACTATGTCCAGATGTTGCCGAAAGTCCGCGACTCATTAACGAACCTAAATACCGAACAATCGCTCCTCGTTCAACTGCTTCTGGATTTTGATAGTCAAAAGCTTTCAAAAATTGATGAAACGAGCCACAGTAAGTGCGCAAAGTCGAACTGCTATAATTCAGTGCCAACAAAGTATCAACCATAGCACGCATAAAAGGTTGCGCTTTTTCGGGCAAAGTAGAAAGTATTGTTTCTTGCGTTTTGTTTAAATCCAGTTGTTTTCGATTTGGCAAATGCTTTTTTTGCAAATAATCTTTTGGCAAATCAACCAAAAACATAATTTTCATTGGTTCAAACTGCAATTGTAAACTTTCTAAAACCAATGGAGCTGCTGGTAACAAATAACAATCTTTTGTTTTACTATATTTTGCCATCGAAAATCGCTTTATTTTTTCATGAACCGCCACTAACTTAGGCACATATACTTCCATAAAATTAATGGCTTCATAATGTGGTAGAACCTTAATTTTTTCGCCTATATACGAAACATCTTTATGTAAATAATCGGTACCAAAAAAAGGCGAAGTTTGTAAAACAGCTTCCACTTCTTTCTTAACTTGTTCATGGCGCAATGCCATATAACACTTATAATTGGTGTTCCAATACACACCTTTTATCTTCAAAAGTTGTGCTTTAACTTCTTGATGGTAGTGCATCTTAAATACCCAATATTTTCCGACATTTGCTAATAATTGCAACCGAACCTTTTGTGCAAAAGAAATTACATTTTTTGTATGTTCAGGGTTGCCCAATGAAGATGTGCCTAACTGAATTGCGCTCGAAGCTATGGGTGAAAGGTCTCGACTACCAGAGTCGGTCACCAATGTAGGTTCTGAATGAACAACCGATTTAACAATTTTCAAATCAGGAAAAAGTGTCAAAAGCAATTGATAGTTTGCTGTAGTATAATCCACGTACCAACACAGTTTCGTCCTACTGAACTCGGCTTTGTGTTTTTTTAAAACAGAAATAACTGAAAAATCTCTTTCAAAAAAAATACCAATTCGAAAGGCATCTCTATGCCAAATCTTGCGAAGTGTAATGGAATTCATGGCGTATAATGTTAATAATAAGGCTTGTATATAGTACAAATATAAAAAAAAAGTCAATTCAAAGACTTGATTTTTTTGTTTTTTTGTGCTAAAATATAAGAAAAGGTCTAAAAAGGATACTTCATAGATACTTCATAGATACTCCGTAGATAGTGTATAGATAGTGTATAGAAAATTTATGTTTACTAATTACAAAATCTCTTCCACGTGCTTCTTAATATTCGAAGCTATTTTTGTCATGGGTAAATCATTGGCATCGTTGCCAAATGGGTCTTCAATTTCTTCGGCGATTAATTCTAAACTCGCTAAAACATAAAAGATAAAAATCACAACCGGAATTACGTAGTAACCCAAACTAAATACAAATCCGAAAGGTAACGTCATCACAAAAAAGAAGATAAATTTTTTGATAAACGAACTGTACGAGTAGGGAATAGGCGTGTTTTTAATACGTTCGCAAGCACCACAAATATCAGTAAACGATTGTAATTCCGAATTGATAATGTAAAATTGGTCACCTGTAATTTTTCCAGATTTGTACAAATCATTTGCTTTTTGAAACAACATTTTTGCCACTTGATTAGGGCGATGTTTGTGATGATCCATTTCCAAATCCAAACCTTCAAACAACATTTTGCTAACATCTTCATTTAATAAATGTTTGGAAAGCACCGAAGCATAAGCTGGAATGACTCTTTTGAAATAATTTCTATCGTTTTCATCTGATAAATAAGCAGCCAATTTTATAGCTAAGTTTCGACTATTATTGACCAAAGCACCCCATTGTTTTCTACCTTCCCACCAACGGTCGTAGGCTGTATTGGTTCGGTAAGCCAATAATAACGACAACACAAAACCTACGGTAGTGTGCATTAGGTTTAGGTTTTTTACATGACTAGTTTCGGAAAGATTCCAATATTCTAATTCCAAATATGCGATTCCGTAGGCATAAAATCCAATGAAAATCATCATCGGAATTAATTGACGAAAGGTATCCGATTCGTGAAAACGGAAGATAAAAGTAATCCAGTCTTTTGGGTTGTATTGAACCATTTTTTAGTGATTAGTGAAAAGTGATTAGTGAAAAGTGATTAGTGAAAAGCGGTTTCTCAATTTCACAGTTTCACAATTAAACATTTTAACAAATCTAAAAATATTAATTCAATTTTAAAGTACCTGCTAATTCTTTTAAGTTAATTTCTGAAAGTTTGGTTACATATTGCGCATTCGAATAACGAACTGAAGCCTCTACAAAGTTTTGCTGAGCGGTTCTGAATTCGATAGTAGTTATGGTTCCAATCTTAAATTTAGCTAACGTAATATCTAAGTTTTGTTTGGCAATTTCTAAGTTTTTTTCTTCCACTTTTACCAACTCTAAATTGGTTTGATAACTCGCAAATAAAGACGATAATTGTGAGCTTAGCGATAATTTTTGTTGTTCTAAAAGTAAACCTGCATTTTCCACTTGATATTTCGCTACTTTTTCGTTTCTGTTTTGAAGAAAGCCATTAAAAATTGGCACTGTCGCAGTAACTCCATACACAAAACCTTGTCCAGAAGATTGCGTGATGAATCCCAAAGAAGCTTCTGAACGTGTGAAATTATAACCCGAAGTAATTCTAACTGTAGGATAGCGATTCCCCTTAACTTGTTTCAAATTCAAATCGGCTACTTTTTTAGATAGAATTTGCGCTTGCAATTGCGGATTTTGTTTTTCGGCTGTTGATTTTAATTCGTTGAAATCTAAATTTTGTTCGAATGTAACTTCATTAGCCACTTTAAAATCAGTTTGAATATCACGAACTAATAATTCGTTCAATCTAATTTTACTGATTTTGATGAGTTCTTTTTGTTTCAATTGCACACTCAAATCGCTATTCAAATCTACTTGTGCATTCAAAACCTCTAATTTCGATGCTTTTCCAATACTAAAACGATTTTGAGCGGTTGTCAAACGTTGGTTCGAAATTACAATCGCCGTATCAATCGAAGCCAAAACTTGTTGTTGTTGCACTAAATCGAAATAGGTTGTATAAACATCACTAATTCGTGTTAAAATGGCGGTTTGTAATTCGGCTTTTCCTTGTTGTTCTAGAACGTTTAATTGTTCTTTTCTAGCGAACATACTTAAACCGTCAAAAATTGTCCAATCTAATCCAATACCATAACTTAAATTCATGTTTTTGGCATTGTCTAATTCTCTCACAGTTCCATCACCTTGCGTTTGTTTGGTATCTAATTGACTGTTATTATTGGTGAAATTCGCATTCAGCGAAGGCAACATTCCAGCATTGGCTAAATTGTTATTTGTAGCATCAATTTTGGAATTATTTTCAGCGATTTTAATATCGTAATTGTTTTCTAAAGCAATTTTTACAGCATCTTCAAGCGAAAGCAATTCTTGTGCTTGTAATGAAAATCCAATTAAAAAAATGAATATATAAGTATATAAATTTCGCATAGTGTTTTTATGTTTTCACCGCAGATTCGCAGATTTTTTTTGTTCTTAAATGTTTTTTTATTGAATACTTATAGATTATGTTGATTCAAATTATTCTTTTAAATTTTAATTTGCGAATCTGCGGTTTATTTTATTTCTCTAAAGCGTCTAAATTATCAAATTCTGGTCGGTGTTTTTTTGCTTTCGACCACATTAAATAGATAGCTGGAATTACGAATAAGGTTAAAATTAACGAAAACATCGTTCCGCCCACAATAACAACTCCCATTCCCATTCTACTTGCAGAAGCAGCTCCAAGTGATAAGGCAATTGGTAAAGCTCCTAAAGCAATAGCTAAACTGGTCATTAAAATTGGTCGTAAACGTGCTTCAGAAGCTTCTAAAATGGCATCGTATTTCGACTTTCCTTGTTCTCGAAGTTGGTTGGCAAATTCGACTATCAGAATTCCGTTTTTGGTAACGAGTCCAATTAACATGACGGTTCCAATTTGACTAAAAATATTCCATGTTTGCCCAAATAACCAAAGCGAAAATAATGCTCCAGCGACTGCCATTGGTACAGTTAAAATAATGATAAATGGGTCAATGAAACTTTCAAATTGAGCGGCTAAAATCAAATAAATTAATAGTAAAGCCAATCCAAAAGCGAAAGAAGTATTCGAACTACTTTCTACGAAGTCACGAGATTCTCCACCTAAATCAGTTGTAAAAGTATCATCTAACACTTTTTCTTTGATTTCGTCCATAGCGTTGATACCGTCAATCATACTTTTTCCAGGTGCTAAACCAGCAGAAACAGTTGCCGACATGTAGCGATTGTTATGGAATAATTGTGGTGGATTACTTTGTTCTTCCACCTCAACTACGTTGTCTAATTGGATTAATTCACCCGCTTTGTTTTTTACGAACATCGAAGTTAAATCTAATGGAGCATCACGATCTTTTTCGTCAAATTGTCCAATAACTTGATATTGTTTTCCATTTTGCATGAAATACCCAAAACGTTGTCCGCTTAGCGATAACTGTAATGTTTGTGCAACATCTATCACAGAAATTCCTAAACTCTCTGCTTTTTCACGATTAATTGTTACGTTGATTTCAGGTTTATTGAATTTTAAATTCACATCCACATTAGAAAAAGTTTCGTTTTTACTCGCTTCTTCCATGAATTGCGGAATCTTTTCTCTTAATTTTTCAAAATTAGGTGCTTGAATAATATACTGAATTGGCAATCCACCACGACGGTTTACCGAAATCGTTGGTTGCTCCGAAACGTTTACTTTGGCTTGTGGATATTTTTTAGTCCATTTGTTTAAATCATCCACAATTTCTTTTTGCGATTTTTCTCGTTCACTTGGGTCAACCAATGCTAAACGAACTCTTCCCGCATTTACTGATGAAGATAAAAATCCTGGTGAAGTAATTACCAATGCTACTTTTTTCTCTGGAATGGAATCGTTGATTAATTTAGATAAATCTTCCATAAAACGATCAGTGTATTCGTAGGTAGAGCCTTCAGGAGTTGTTACGCTGACAATTCCTAAACTTCTATCATCGTAAGGAGCTGTTTCCTTTGGAAGTATAGCAAAGAATAGCACTATCAATCCGATACAAACTCCAATAATTGGAAAACTTAACCATTTTCTTTTTAGAAACTTGGTTAAAGAATTTGCATATCCCGTATTTAAACTCACAAAGAAAGGTTCTGTAGCTTCATAGAATTTGGTTTTCTTTTGTTCGCCACCTTTCATTAAATACGCATTCAACATTGGTGTTAACGTCAACGATACAAAGGCTGAAATCAATACCGCTGCACCTATGACGACACCAAACTCACGGAATAATCGTCCTACGAAACCTTCCAAGAAAATAATCGGTAAGAAGACGGCAGCAAGTGTTACGGATATCGAAATTACAGCAAAGAATATTTCATTTGAACCTTTAATCGCCGCTTCGATTGGAGACATGCCTTCTTCGACTTTTTTGAAGATGTTTTCTGTTACAACAATTCCATCATCTACTACTAATCCTGTGGCTAAAACAATGGCTAACAGAGTTAATACGTTGATTGAAAAACCACACAGATACATAATGAAAAACGTAGCAATCAACGAAACCGGAATATCAATTAAAGGTCGGAATGCGATTGACCAATCTCTAAAGAATAAAAAGATAATGATGATTACCAAAACAACTGAAATCGCTAATGTTTCGGCAACTTCAACTACTGATTTTTTTATAAAAATGGTATTATCTAAAGCGATATCTAATTTGATATCACTTGGTAAATCTTTCTTTAATTTTTCAACTTCTGCATAAAATTGTTCGGCAATTTCTAAGTAATTCGTTCCAGGTTGCGGAATAATAGCCACGGCCACCATCGGATTTCCTGATTCTGTGAACTTGGTTTCTAAATTTTCAGAAGCTAAAACTGCATAACCAATATCGCTCAAGCGAACGGTTTTATTCGCATCAGCTACAATGATAATATCGTTGAATTCTTTTTCTGTAGATAAATTTCCAAGCGTTTTTACCATTAATTCGGTATTAGCACCGGTTAATTTTCCTGATGGTAATTCTACATTTTGTTTGTCAAGAGCATTTCGTACATCGGCAACTGTAATTCCGTATGCATTCAATTTGATAGGATCCATCCAAATACGCATCGAATAACGTTTTTGTCCCCAAATCTGTACGCTACTCACGCCAGGAATTGTTTGAATTCTTTCTGAAATTACGTTTTCAGCATAATCACTTAATTCCAAAGCGTTTCTTGATTGACTTTGAACCGTCATCGAAATAATAGCATCAGAATCGGCATCAGCCTTTGAAACAACTGGAGGTGCATCAATATCTTGTGGTAAACTTCTAACGGCTTGTGACACTTTATCACGAACGTCGTTAGCTGCTTCTTCAAGGTTTTTCTCTAATTTGAATTCGACCGTAATATTACTCGAACCTTGATTACTTGAAGAGGTAATGTTTCGAATACCATCAATAGAGTTAATAGCTTTTTCAAGTGGTTCGGTTATTTGTGATTCGATAATTTCGGCATTTGCACCTGTGTAATTTGTTCTAACATTAATTACAGCTGGGTCAATTGATGGGAATTCACGAACGCCCAAATAACTGAATCCTAAAATACCAAATAGAATAATTAACAAATTAATTACAATGGTAAATACGGGACGTTTTATGCTTAAGGTGGATAAACTCATTTGTAAGTGGGAAGTTAGAAGTTAGAAGTTGGAAGTTTCGCTTGTTTTACTTTAACTTTGATATCGGCTTCGTCTTTTAGAGCCATAACTCCAGAAGTTAAAATCGTATCTCCCGATTTAACGCCTTCTGTAACAATTACGTCTTTATCAGTTCGGGCAATGGTTTCAATTTTCACTTCTTTTGCTTTACCATTGTTGGCTATGTAAACTACTTTTCCATCTTGAACTGGAACTACCGCTTCCGAAGGAATGCTTATTGCTCCTTTAATGTTTTTCAAAGGAAGTTCAATAGTAGCAAATGTTCCGGCTAATAATTTTCCATTTGGATTTTCTGCAATCGCTCTGATTTTTAATGTTCGTGTAGAAGTTTCAATTTCAGGCTCGATAGCGTAGATTTTTGCTGTAAATTTTTGCGTATTGTTTGGAATCGTAAATTGAATAGGAGTATTGTTCTCAACTTCAGATGCATATTTTTCAGGAATTGAAAAACTAATTTTCACCTGATTTGAGCTTACTAATTTGGTAATTAGCGTAGTTGGAGTTACATATGTTCCGGGAGAAATGTTACGTAATCCAATTTTACCAGAAAATGGTGCTCTTATACTTGTTTTAGCAATTTGCGCTTGAATCAACTGAGTTTGCGCTTTTAGACTTCTGAATTCGGCACTTGCAATCTCATATTCTTCTTGAGAAATTGCTTCTTTTTGTAGCAATAATTTAGCTCTTCTTTCATTTTCTGAAGCTAAACTTTGTCTTGTAGTGGCTTGCGAAAGTTGTGCACGAAGTTCAATGTCATTAACTTTCAATAAGACCTGACCTTTGCTAACGTTTGTTCCTTCTGTGAAATAAATTTTTTCTACAATTCCAGAAACTTCACTTCTAATTTCCACATTTTCATTGGCTTCAATAGAACCTGAAAGCGAAATCGTGTTGGCAAAGTCTTTTTCAGAAACAATTACAGCATCAACCATCATAGGTGGTTTTTTATCTCCTTTTTTATTGTTTTTTGCAGATTCTTCAGCATTTGAAAAAACTCTATATCCGATTAATCCCAATAAGGCAATAACAAATAATGAAATTGTAATAGTTTTAATTTTCATGGTAACGAAGGCTTTAATTGCAACAAAGCTAACTTTTACGAACTAATTATGCCAAAATCTTACCATTTATTTAACATAGTTGTAGATACAAATGTTTCAAAAATTTGAGATTTATTTAAAAAAGGTATCAAATTGATTTCAAAAATTAATTTTTGTTATAATTTTTAATATTTTTCTGATTTAAATAGAATTTAACTAATATAATTCCAAATGGTTTTTTTCTTGCTTAACTCAATAAATGCTTCTCGAAGTTTTGCATGTTCTGGTTTTTCCATTGGAGCATCATCTTTTAACAGTTTGATTGCATGGTGACGTGCTAATTGCAAAATGTCTTTGTCTTTGACTAAATCAGCAATTTGAAGGTTTAATACACCACTTTGTTGTTTGCCCATAATATCGCCCGGACCACGTAATTTTAAATCGACTTCCGAAATTTCGAAACCATCATTGGTACGAACCATCGTTTCCATTCTAATTTTACTATCATTACTAAGTTTGTGACTTGTCATTAAGATGCAGTAACTTTGTTCAGCGCCACGACCCACTCGTCCTCTTAATTGGTGTAATTGAGATAATCCAAAACGTTCAGCACTTTCAATCACCATTACGGAAGCATTGGGTACATTTACACCAACTTCAATAACTGTAGTCGCCACCATAATATTAGTTTTTCCTTCCGAAAAGCGACGCATTTCTTCATCTTTATCGGCAGGTTTCATTTTTCCGTGAACAATGGAAATGGAATACTGAGGTAGCGGAAAATCTCTCGAAATACTTTCATAACCGTCCATCAAATCTTTGTAATCCATTTTTTCGGATTCTTGAATCAATGGATACACAATATAGACTTGGCGACCTTTCGCAATTTCATCTTTTAAAAATTTCCAAACTTTCAATCGGTTCGAATCATATCTATGTACCGTTTGAATCGGTTTTCTGCCTGGTGGTAATTCATCAATTACTGAAATATCCAAATCACCATACAAACTCATGGCTAATGTTCGTGGTATTGGAGTTGCGGTCATTACTAGAACGTGAGGAGGAATATCATTTTTCTTCCAAAGTTTACTTCTTTGCTCTACACCAAAACGATGTTGTTCATCAATAATTGCTAATCCTAAATTATGGAATTGTACCTTGTCTTCTAACAAAGCATGAGTTCCAATTAAAATATCTAAAGAGCCATTTTCTAGGGCTTCATGGATGATTTTTCTATCTGCAGTTTTTGTTGAACCAGTTAATATTTTTATACTGATATTTAGTTCCTTAGCTAATTCGGTAATTCCGTTAAAATGTTGGTTGGCTAAAATTTCAGTTGGTGCCATTAAGCAACTTTGAAAACCATTATCTTTTGCCAAAAGCATACACATTAAAGCTACAATTGTTTTTCCAGAACCCACGTCGCCTTGCAACAAACGGTTCATTTGAGCGTTGCTTCCTAAGTCGTTTCTAATCTCTTTTAAAACACGTTTTTGTGCATTGGTTAAATCAAATGGCAAATGATTATTATAAAAATCGGTGAAGTTTTCACCTACACGCTCAAAAGGTAATCCTTTGATTTTGTGTTTGCGAATAAGATTCTTTGTAATCAATTGCAATTGAATGAAAAACAATTCTTCAAACTTCAATCGGAATTGTGCTTTTGCCAATAAATCTTGACTCTTTGGAAAATGAATATTGAATAAAGCGGCATTTTTTGGAATCAACTTTAATTCGTCTAAAAGATAATTTGGTAAAGTTTCAGAAAATAACGCTTGGGTTTCCACAAACAATTGTTGCATCATTTTATTAATGACTTTGTTTGAAATCCCTTTGTTTCCTAATTTTTCAGTGCTTGGATAAACTGGTTGCATCGCGGAACGTAGGCTGGCTTTGTGTTCTTCTAACAATTCCATTTCGGGATGTGCCATGTTGTAAGTAGCGCCAAATTGGGTAACTTTTCCAAAAATTACATACGGAATATTAATTTTGATGCTTTCGCGAATCCATTTTTGTCCTTGGAACCACACGAGTTCCATTTGACCTGTATCATCCACAAAAGTAGCTACTAATCTCGAACGTCCTTTGCCTTGTTCAACCGTTTTGATATTGATGATTTTACCCACGATTTGAACTTCCGAATTGCTGTTTTGGAGTTCGTTTATCTTGTAATAACGGGTTCTATCAATATAACGATTAGGGAATAAATTCAGTAAATCTGCGTACTTATGAATGCCCAACTCCTTGCGCAATAAATCGCCACGTTGTGGACCAACACCTTTGAGATATTCTATGGGAGTTTCGAGTAGATTCATTTGAGTATTCAGTCTTTTTTCTTTATTCTTTTCTCTTTGTTCTTCAAAAAACGAAGATAGTTTATAATTTGTTAATTTAGAAATCAGTGAAATTGAAAATGTTTATATTCGTACATTATTAAAATCCATCAAGATGTTTCGTATTCTTTTAGCCTTGTTTTTCATTAATGTATCTTTTGCTCAACAAACTGATAAAGTTGATTTTATCAAGTGTGATGCATATTTATCACCAAATGCTTCAGAAAAGTCAATTTCTGGAAGTGTTACGTATGAGTTCAAAGTAAAAAAAGCAATCGATACCATCAAAATCGATGCAAAAAATATGGAATTTTCAGAAGTAATCATTAATGGAAAATCGGTAAAATTCAAAAATTCTGGAAAAACATTGGATTTATTTGAAGGATTTAAGAAAGGAAAAAATAAACTAACTTTTCGATATTCAGCAAAACCGAAGCAAACTTTATATTTTACTGGTGATTTTTCAAATGGAACTGGTCAAATTTGGACACAAGGACAAGGACGTTATACCAGCCATTGGTTGCCAAGTTTTGATGATGTAAATGAGAAAGTGATTTTTAATTTGTATATCAATTGTAATAATAACTATAAAGTTTTGTCAAATGGAAAAAGTTTAAATAAAGACATTGTATTAAAAGCTAATGAAAATATAAATTGCACAATAAATTGTGATATTAAAACTTGGAATTTTCAAATGCAAAAACCAATGTCTTCTTATTTAGTAATGTTGGCAATTGGAAATTTCGAAAAGCAAACTGCAACCACTAAATCAGGAACGCCATTAGAATTTTATTTGGATAAAAACGATGTTTCTAAATTTGAACCAACGTATCGTTATTCCAAAGAAATGTTCGATTATTTGGAGCAAGAAATAGGAGTGAAGTATCCTTGGGGCATTTACCGTCAAGTTCCTGTTCGTGATTTTTTGTATGCGGGAATGGAGAATACGACTTCAACCATTTTTGCACAAGATTTTGTGGTAGATTCAATTGGTTTTAACGATAGAAATTATGTAAATGTTAATGCACACGAGTTGGCGCATCAATGGTTTGGCGACTTGATTACGGCACAATCAGGAAAACACCATTGGCTACAAGAAGGTTTTGCGACTTATTATGCGTTATTAGCAGAGCGTCATTTGTTTGGTGATGATTATTTCTACGAAGAATTAAATGATTACGCCGAACAATTAAAACGTGCCTCTAAAACCGATACAATTCCGGTAATGAATGAAAAAGCAAGTTCGCTATCGTTTTACAAAAAAGGAGCTTGGGCATTGCATGTGATGCGTGAAGATATTGGTACAAAGAATTTCCAAAAAGCCGTAAAAAAGTATTTAAAGAAATACCAATATAAAAATGTCAACACAGATGATTTCTTGAAAATTGTGAAAGATGTTTCGGGTTATGATGTGGAAAATTTCAAAAGGGTTTGGTTGGAAAAGCCTGGATTTGAAATGGAAATCGCTCAAAAATATCTTTCTAAAAATAAATTCATTCAAGACTATTTTGCTCTAAGGAAAAGTAAAAAATCATTATCTGAATTAACAGAAATTTTAAAATCAAATGCCTATTATCCAATCAAACAATACATTCTATATCAAACACGTAACATTCCTTTCGAAGAACGAAAAGTCATTTTAGAAACTGCTTTAGCAACAAATGATATTTTAGTAAGAAGAGCCGTTGTAGAATCAACACCAGTAATTCCAGAAGCTTTTAAATCACAATATGAAACTTTATTGAATGATAATTCATATCAAACAAAAGAAATTGCGTTAGTGAATTTATGTACAAACTTTCCTGAAGATAGAGAAAAGTATTTATTTCAAACTAGATATTTAAAAGGAAATAACGATAAAAGTTTTCGAATTACATGGCTAAAGTTAGCCTATGAAACTCCAGAACTTGAAACTCTAAGGATAGATTTTTATTTAGAATTGTTGCATTATGCATCGGCTCAATATGAAAATTCTATTAGACAAAATGCTTTAGAAATCCTTCTTTCAATTGATTTCATGAATAAAAAAGTAATTACACAATTATTTTTAGCAACCAATCATCATAAATGGCAGTTTACGCTTTTTGCAAGAACAAAAATTCGTGAATTGCTAAAAAATACTGAATATCGTAAAACGGTTGAGACTCTTTCTGAAACTTCAGATGAAAGCATGAAAGCTTTGTATTTAAAGTTTCTGAATGAGTAGTTTTAAACTGAATATTTATTTTTTGATTTATTCAAGAAATTAATTCTATTGCATCTGATTAAAAAAGAACTTAATGACTTCTAAATTCATTTCTGAAGTTGTCCAATGTCCTACATTTTCATAGGTTATAAATGTTGCGTTTATATTATTATTCTTATAGATTTCTTGACATTTTAAATATCGATTTTGTACATCGATTCCTAAATTTGTATTGATAAGGTTACGCTCTATATCGTTATAAGCATCATCAAATTGAACGGCATCATTATCATCTAATTTTCCCATATAAATAAATTGAGGAATCGATTTAAATTGATTTAGATCAAAATTTTTATTGAATAATTTAGAAAAATCATGAATTCCAAGCGGATAATTGAATTTTAATTTATTGATTTTCTTTTCAGGAAGCATTAATTCTCCATTAAATCCACCTATAGCTAAAGCTTTTATCTTTTCAGGATGAATAAATGCAAAACGATTTGTAAAAGTAGCCGAACCAGAAAATCCATTCATAAAAAACTTGTCATCGACTACAATATTCATAGAACTTAAAACACTTTTAGCATCATCTATCATTACTATTAATTGTAAATCTAATCTTTTTAATTCTTGAGAATCATCTAAAATAACATCTCGGTCTAATGCATGAGTGTAAATTAGCTCTTGAGATGAAGGTCTTGGAAAAATAGGAACTAGTAGTGGAATTTTTAGCATTGTTGCAACATTGTTTCCAACCGAACTTACAGAAGCCAAATCGATAGCATATTTTTCATGAACACCTATACTATCTGATGTTTTACCGGTATTGTTAGGTTCAACAAGAAGAACTATTTTTTTATTTATTGGAGTTCCTTTAGGAATGAATAAAATATAATCGTTTTGAAATCCTTTTATAGGATTCTTTTTAAAGATGAGTAAACTATCTTTTTTAAAAACTTCTAATTTTGAATCTTGAGCAATTGAAAACAGAGAAGTTGTTAGAAAAAGTAAAATTAAGATAAATCGCATAACTAAATCATTTAGATAAAGTAGACGCTTTGATTAAATGTTTGTTACATTCTGATATAATTTATATAGAGAATAAACAAAAGGGTATAAAACAAAAAATCCCACATTTCTGTAGGATTTAATTTGGTGGGCGATTGCTTGTTCCGAATTTCGGAAAGGGGTTCGAACCCCGACCCTCCCGATAAAATCGGGATGCTCTCAACCAACTGAGCTAATTGTTGTTTTTTTGAATTAATTCTTGAATTTTGATTTTGCTCTTCCAATTTTTTATTTGTTTTTCTCTTTGAATAGCTTCGGTTTGAGAATTGAATTCTTCACGATATACTAAAACCCAATCGTTGGTTGATCCAGTAAAACCTTTGCTTTTTTGATTGTGACGAATAATTCGTTCTGTTAAATTGGCTGTGTATCCAATATAAAATTTGTCTTTAGTTAGACTGTGAAGGATGTAAACAGTATATGGCATATAAAATAAATTTGGCGTATAAAAAAATCCCACATTTCTGTAGGATTTAATTTG
>NZ_JAMKFA010000010.1 GCF_025499515.1 Flavobacterium odoriferum | reverse complement strand
TTGTCTTTAGTTAGACTGTGAAGGATGTAAACAGTATATGGCATATAAAATAAATTTGGCGTATAAAAAAATCCCACATTTCTGTAGGATTTAATTTGGTGGGCGATGAGGGGTTCGAACCCCCGACCCCCTCGGTGTAAACGAGGTGCTCTGAACCAGCTGAGCTAATCGCCCCAATAAATTGCTTTACTATTACCGTATTGCGAGTGCAAATATACAAGGAATATTTGTTTCTGCAAGTGTTTTGAAGAAAAAATTACTTTTTTTCTATCTTTTCTAACAAGACTTTGTTAGTGTAATTTACCATTGTAATGGTAATTTCTTCATTATTAGCAGTTTTGCCTTCAATTACATAAATCTTACCTTTTTTATATGGTTCGTTACTTTTACCAAAATCTACATCACCATAGCGTAAACTTTCTTTAATATCTTCCATTGTAACCCATTTTTCAGATAAAGATTTCTTAGCAAGTGTATCAATATCTAACGATTTACTTCTTAAATCTTTTAAAACACGACAATTTGGTAAGTAGCAAAATTCTACACCTTTATCATTTGCTTTTGCTTTTAAAAACCAAATTACAAATATTGCTCCTAAAAATAATCCAAATAAGTAGTAGGCTAAACGAAACTGAAACTTCATAATAGTATAATTTGTGCAAATTTAGTATAAATTATACACATAAACACGCAGATTTTGTAGTGATTTGACGTAATATTAAAAAACAATTAAATTGATATCGCGATACTCTAAATTGAACCAATCTGCAATGGCTTTATTGGTTAAAACGCCATGATACGAATAAATCCCGTGCTTTAAACCTCTGTTGCAACGAATAGCGGTTTCAATTCCACCATCGTCTGCAATGTGTAATAAGAAAGGAGAAATAATGTTACTAATCGACATAGAAGCCGTTTTAGAATATCGAGAAGGAATATTTGGAACACAATAGTGAATTACTCCGTTTTTAATAAAGGTTGGTTTTTCATGAGTTGTGACTTCTGAAGTTTCAAAGCAACCTCCTGTATCAATACTCACATCCACAATTACGGCTCCCTTTTTCATGTGTTCTACCATGGTTTCAGTAACCACAATAGGAGCACGGTTTTTACCTTTCATAGCACCAATAGCAACATCACAACGACGCAAAGCTTTTAAAAGCGATTTTTCCTGTATAGTTGAAGTAAATATTCTTTGATTTAATGTGTTTTGTAAACGGCGTAATTTGGTAATCGAATTATCAAATACTTTTACGGTTGCACCTAATCCTAAAGCGGTTCGTGCGGCATATTCTGCAACTGTTCCAGCTCCAATGATAACTACTTTTGTTGGTGGAACTCCTGTAATATTTCCAAACAATAAACCTTTTCCAATATTTTCACCAATCATTAATTCGGAAGCAATTAAAACAGAAGCCGTTCCAGCGATTTCGGATAAAGATTTAACTGCTGGATAAGAACCATCTTCGTCTTTTATGAATTCAAATGCTAAAGCTGTAATTCTTTTGGCAGCTAAAGCTTCAAAATATTCTTTTTTCTGTGTTTTTAATTGAATTGCTGAAATAACGATAGTTTGCGGATTCATCATTTCTAGTTCGGCTAGAGTAGGTGGTTCCACTTTCAAAATCATTGGGCAACCTAAGACTTTTTTTGTGTCTTGTGTTATTTCTGCACCTGCATCACTGTATTCTTTATCGGTATAACTTGAACATTCTCCAGAACCTGCTTCAATCATCACGCGATGTCCGTGAGAAACTAACGATGAAACCGCATCTGGTGTTAAGCAAATACGACGTTCTTGATAAGAAGTTTCTTTTGGAATTCCTATAAACAACTCACTTTTATGTCGCGCCACTTCTAGCTTTTCTTCCTGTGGTAATAATTGTGATTTCGAAAATGGACTATAAATGGACATGTTGCGTTGTTTTTTGTGGTACCAATTTAGGAATATTTTTTAAAATAGAAAAGAATCTTTTAGTTCTTCAAGGTCAATTCTCTTTTTCCGTCTGCCATTACTTTTATTGAAATACTTGCGTGGTCTATTGGAATTAAATTGGGCGTTTTTTCTGGCCATTCGATAAAGCACCAATTGTCAGAATAAAAATATTCATCTAATCCCATGTCATAACCTTCTTCTTCTGAATTTAATCGATACAAATCGAAATGATATACGATTTCGCCTTCAAACGTGCGGTATTCATTCACTAAAGAAAATGTAGGGCTACTCGAATTATCTTTTACGCCTAATTCTTTCACTAATTCTTTAATTAAAGTAGTTTTTCCGGCGCCCATTTGTGCGTGAAATGTAATTACTTTTTTTAATGAAGGCGTGGCTAATATTTGCTTGGCAACGTTTGTGATTTCGTCTAATGAAAAAATTATCGTCATATAATTATTCTTATTTACTTAACGCTTTATCTCGGCTCTAAAACTAAAAACGGAATTACCATTTCTTCTAATGAAATTCCTCCGTGTTGATAGGTATTTCGGTAATAACTCACATAATGATTGTAGTTATTAACGTAAGCCAAAAATAAATCGTTTTTCGCAAAAATAAAAGAGCTACTCATGTTTAGAGCTGGTAAACCAATTTTTTTCGGATCTTTCACAGCATAAACGTCTTTGTCTTCGTAAGTTAAACTTCTTCCGGTTTTGTAGCGAAGATTTAAACTCGTATTTTTATCACCAATAACTTTCGACGGATTTTTACAATTGATTGTTCCATGGTCAGTAGTTATTATCAATCTAAAACCAAGTTGTTGTGCTTGTTGAATCATGTCTAAAAGTGGAGAATTCTTAAACCAACTCGCCGTCAAAGAACGATATGCTTTATCGTTTGAAGCTAATTCTTTTACCACATCCATTTCGGTTTTTGCGTGCGATAACATGTCTACGAAATTGTAAACAATAGTCGTTAAATCATTGTTTTTTAAAGATTTAAAGTTATCTGCTAATTTTTTTCCCGAAGTAAAATTGGTAATCTTATAATATTCTTGTTTGATGTTTAATCCTAAACGTTTTAGTTGTTCTGTTAAAAATTCGCCTTCATACAGATTTTTTCCACCTTCATCTGGATCGTTTTTCCAATACTGTGGAAATTTCTTTTCCATCTCCAAAGGTGTTAACCCAGAAAAAATCGCATTACGAGCATATTGTGTTGCCGTTGGAAGAATAGAGAAGTAGCTCACTTCTTTTTCTAATTTGTAGTGATTGTTTACCACACTTTCAAAAGCCTTCCATTGATCATAACGCAAGTTATCAATTACAACAAATAGAATAGGCTTGTCTTTTTTACGAATTTCAGGCGCTACTAATTCACCAAAAATTTCATGAGAAAGTACTGGTTTATCTGCTTTTGGTTGGAACCAATCTTCGTAATTACGCTCGATGAATTTACCAAATTGCATATTGGCTTCAGCTTTTTGACTTTCCAAAATTTCTACCATGCTTTGGTCTTCGATGTTTTCCAACTCTAATTCCCAGAACAATAGTTTTTTGTATAATTCCACCCAATCTTCATAGGTACGAACCATTGCCATATCCATAGCAATTTTTCGGAATTCTTTCTGATAATCCAAAGTTGTTTTCTCAGAAATTAAGCGCGAATGGTCTAAATTCTTCTTTAAACTCAATAAAATCTGATTTGGATTTACAGGTTTTATCAAATAATCAGCAATTTTAGAACCGATGGCTTCTTCCATAATATATTCTTCTTCACTTTTGGTAATCATAATCACCGGAACCGAAGATTTCTTTTCTTTTAATTCAGATAAAGTTTCCAAACCACTTAAACCCGGCATATTTTCATCTAAAAATACCACATCAAAATTGTTTTCGTCAAACAAATCAATAGCATCTTGCCCGTTATTACAGGTAGTTACATGATAATTCTTCTTTTCTAAAAAAAGGATATGTGGTTTTAATAAATCAATTTCATCATCAACCCAAAGGATTTTTATCTGGCTCATTTCTTCTTAATTTGTGTGCAAGTTAGTATTTATTAAACGACCATTGTATTAAATTTAGTATAAAATTTTAACTTATTTCCATAAAAAAATCCTGACAACATCAGGATTAAATTATCTTTTTAATAACTCTTAATTTATGGGTGTGTCGATTAACGTCTGCATTGTAGATTCCTAAATGGTCTAAACGGTCGATTCGTACTTTTCCAGAAGCATGAATTATATAATTATTTTCCATCATGATGCCTACGTGAATGATATTTCCTTCATCATTGTCAAAAAATGCTAAATCACCAGGCTCACTTTCTTCAATAAAACTCAAAGGTTCGCCTTGTGTAGCTTGTTGCGAAGCATCGCGAAGTAAATGGTAACCGTTCAATTTGTAAATCATTTGGGTAAACCCAGAGCAATCAATTCCAAATGGTGATTTTCCACCCCATAAATAAGGTGCATTCAAATACATAAAAGCTGTTTTTACTAATTCCGATTTTGGTTTTTCACCACAAACTTTCAAGCCTTCAAAACTGTATTTACTTGTATTTATTTCTTCATTCTCTAAAAAGGACAAAGAAGCTCCTAAAGGAATTGGTGTTAATTGATTGTTTGGTGTTGTAATATATTCGATTAAATCAGCATTTAAAACACTTGGTGCTTCGTTTAAAAACAAATAATGTTCTTCTGTAATTGGCTGAAATTGTTTATTATCTATCCAACCAATATAACCATCATAGGCCAATTCAACTTGTGCCCATTTTGCGGTAAGCTCAATAATTTTAAAGTGTTCGCCAAAAAGCAACTGCGAAACTTGCTCACTTCTGTCGCTGGCTTCGGCTCTAATGGGTACAATGGCTAAATTACAAATTCCAAACATAGTTGGTCGAATAAAAAATGATGAATTAAGAATTTAATTACAAATGTAACTAAATTTCAAAATTCATCATTAGTAAAAGTTATAAATTATGCTCTTTCAATTACAATTGCCGAAGCGCCACCACCACCATTACAGATAGCGGCCGCACCAATTTTAGCATTGTTTTGGTTTAAAACACTGATTAAAGTAACGATAATACGTGCGCCTGAACAACCAAGAGGATGTCCTAAAGATACTGCACCACCATTTACATTTATTTTAGAATTATCTAATCCTAAGATTTTTGCATTTGCTAATCCAACAACAGCGAAAGCTTCGTTGAATTCAAAGAAATCTACATCTGAAACAGATAAACCAGCTTTTTCTAATGCTTTTGGTAATGCTTTTGCAGGTGCAGTTGTAAACCATTTTGGCTCTTGAGCAGCATCTGCATATGATTTAATATATGCTAATGGAGTTAATCCTAAAGCTTGTGCTTTTTCTTCGCTCATTAAAACTAATGCTGCAGCTCCGTCATTAATTGTTGAAGCGTTTGCAGCTGTAACTGTTCCGTCTTTTGTGAAAACTGGAGCTAATGAAGGAATTTTGTCTAATTTAACGTTAGTATATTCTTCATCTTTAGTGACAACAATTGCATCACCTCTTCTTTGAGGAACTTCAACAGGAACAATTTCTGCATCAAATTTACCAGCTTCCCAAGCAGCAGCCGAACGTTCGTAAGACTGAATTGCGAAGTTATCTTGATCTTCTCTAGTGAAGTTATATTCTGATGCACATAAATCGGCACAAACACCCATTGCGTTGTTATCATACGCATCTGTAAGTCCGTCTTTTTGCATACCATCTACTAAAGAAGTTGGTCCAAATTTCACACCATTTCTTAAGTGTACATAATGAGGAATCAAACTCATGTTTTCCATACCACCAGCAACAACAATTTCTGCATCATCAGCCATGATAGCTTGAGCACCTTGCATAACGGCTTTCATACCACTAGCACAAACTTTATTTACAGTAGTACAAGCAACATTTTCAGATAAACCAGCATATAAAGCGGCTTGTCTTGCAGGAGCTTGACCATTTCCGGCTTGAACTACATTACCCATTAATACTTCGTCAACAAGATTTGGATCTAAATTAATTTTATTTAAAGCACCTTTAATAGCAGCTGCTCCTAATTTTGTAGCAGGTACACTTGATAAAGCTCCCATAAAACTTCCAATTGGAGTTCTTACGGCAGAAACTATAACTACTTTTTTGCTCATGATTGTGATTTTTAATTTGAATTGCGAATTTACTAATTTTATTCTAATTTGGATAAAGAAATTACCATAATTCTAACAAAAAGAGGAAGTGAAATTGATTTTTGATAATTTGGGAAAATGTACATAAATCAAAAAGGGGTTTTAGTTTTTAGAAAATGATATAAATTATAAGTTTTTTGAATAATGTTATTGTGTTGAATATAAGCACTTTTAAAATTTTTATTTGAAAATAAATAAAAAAAGTCTAATAATAGTTGTATATTAACGAATGAAAACATACATTTGCAACCGCAAAAAAGATAAGTTCTTGCAGAATTAAAGGAGAGGTGCCGGAGTGGTAACGGAGCAGATTGCTAATCTGTCGACGGGTAACCGTCGCCAGGGTTCGAGTCCCTGTCTCTCCGCTTTTTTTGTCTTCGGGGTGTAGCGTAGCCCGGTTATCGCGCCTGCTTTGGGAGCAGGAGGCCGCAGGTTCGAATCCTGCCACCCCGACAAAAATAAAATAGGTTGCGTAGCTCAGCTGGATAGAGCAACTCACTTCTAATGAGTAGGTCCCAGGTTCGAATCCTGGCGCGATCACAAAAAAGCCTTGCAAACGCAGGGCTTTTTTGTTTTTTATAGTTTCTTGAAATGTTTTGAATTTGATGGAAAGTTGCATATATTTGGTTTTATTTACTATTTATAAGCCATTTTAAACTGATTTAACCAAAAAAAACTATTATCGTATGGAAAATAAATTATCAGCTGCACGTAAAATGGCCAATTTATTTCTTGATAATCCATTTTTAAGAAAGTTCATGCCGTATCCAGAAAACTTTCCAGAAGTTATTTATAAATACAGAAATTGGAGAGATGAAACTCATCAAAAACTTTTAACGCATAATGAACTTTATATGTCGCCTGCAAAGTTTTTTAATGACCCTTATGACCTAAAGATTTACAAAAATTTTCTTTCGCTAGACACACCAGAAAAGATTAGAAAATATATTGATACTGCCATGAAGAAACATGCAGATTGGATAAAGAGAGAGAAAAAGAATCCAATAGCTCAGAGAAAAATATTAGAAAGTCGAGTTTCAAACATTTTAAAATATCAAGTTCGTTCAGAAGTAATAGAAGATATTTACAACAACGATAATTTTGGCACAGCATGCTTTAGTAAAGAATGGAAATCCATATTAATGTGGGCGCATTATTCTGACAATCACAAAGGTTATTGTCTTGGTTTTGATGAAGCAAGAATGAGAATTTCAGGATTATTTGGAAAAGGTGGTAATGTGACATATACTTCCGATTATCCTAATATAAGCCCATTTGAATCTGACTATAACGCTCAAGTAATAAGAACATTTATCAAAAGTGATTTATGGAAATATGAAAATGAGTATCGATTTATGAATATATATTTTGACAGCGGTGGTGCAGAATATAATTCACCAAAGAGAATTATTAAATTCCCAGATAATTTTATAAAGGAAATTTTACTTGGTGCATCAATGCCAGAAAAAGATAGAGATATGTTGATAGGTATTGGAAAAGAAAGAAAAATATCTGTTTTTCAAGTTGAGAAAGTACCATTTGCTTTTGAGTTAGACAGACATCAAGTGGTTTAAAAAACGATTTATAACAGTTGTTTGCTTTAATTGATTTTTAAGGTTTTCTTATAGAAAATTAGCTACTATATGGAATGTTTTGTTATTTGTGTAATGGCTTTCTGCTAGTTCAGTATCGTTGGAAGAGTTCTATAAAAATATTAGATACTTACTCCACACACTTTAAATATTCCATAAAATAACTCGCCGGATTTGATTTTGTTTTTAACGTTTCTGATTCTAATTCGGCTTTTAAAACAAAATCTTTTGTTTCTCCAGCAAATTGAATACGCATTAACGCTATTGGACTGTTTTTTAGCTCTTCGTAGTTGGTTTTTGTAAAATAGTAAAATGCGTTTAAAATTCTAATGTTATTTTTAGTTGAAGCATCATAATTCAAATCGCTACATATTCCTTCAAATGCATTGACTAAAGTGATGATTTTTCCATTATCTAATTGAATGAATACTTTTGAACTTTTACTTAAGCAATTGGTTGGTATAAAATCATTACTTTTTTGAAGCAGTTGCATATTTAAAATTGGAACATCATTTTCGTTCACAAGCGAAAAGAATAAGTAATCGCTTGAACTTCCAAAAATTTTCTCGTGCATTAATTTTTGAGGCAAAACTTTTAATGATGTTGAATCGGTTTTTTCTTCAATGTCATAGGCGCAATCTTTTATTTGTGCTAAGGCAAATACCGGAATAAAAAGTAAAAGGGCAAGTATCTTGTTCATGGATTCTAAATTTTTGTGCAAAGTAAAACTATTTTTTCGTTTTTAAGGTTTGTTGTAAAAAAAGCAAACAATGTGCCACCATCACTAATTTTATATTTCTTTTTGATGTCTTCTACTTTTAAAGGAAAATTTCGTGTAGTGACATTCATTTTTTGATTTTGAATATACTTTTTTAAGTCGTTTTTTTGAAACGGAATTTCTTGCGTAATTTCAAATCGTCTTCCTTGAAAATCTTTAATTTCATCAGCAGTATATAGATGCGAATGTTGGTGCAATTTATCCAATGCAAACAATTCAGAAACTGCTTCAAAACCACCTGATTTTAATAATGAAGCATTCGGTTCATAAAGATATTTTTTGGGTAAACTATAGGTTGCTTGATAGTTTTTTGAAAGTTCAATTGATGTAGAAACGGTTTGCTGTTTCTCAATATTAACCGCAATAATTTTCGGACTATCGTTGAATGATTTTTTGATTTCCCAAAGCAATTCTTTCACTTCATTTTCAACTGCAACAATATGAATAGAAGCAACGTTTTTTAATTCGTTTAAACCAGCTTGAATGTCTAAAATTGGCGCAGTTTTAATTAAAATAGTATCTGAAAATTGATAATAAAATTCTTGTAAATCAACAACATTTGGTAAACAATCGGCTAATAAAAATACTTTTCCTTTGGCATCATTTCGCCGAGATGGATCAATATAAATGCAATCAAAACGTTGATTTAATTGTTTTAAAATATCAGCACTATCACCAGAAATACAAGTCATATTTTCGGCTTTTAATTGTTTGAAATTATGCTGTACAATTTTTGATAATTCTGGATTAATTTCGCAATAGATAACCGATTCAAATTGTTGTGCAAAGTAATAATCATCAATACCAAATCCGCCAGTGCAATCGATTAAATTTTTGCCAGAAACCAACGAAGCTTTATACTTTGCTGTAAGTTCTGAAGAAGTTTGCTCAATTGAAATTTTTTCAGGATAAATGATATTTTTCGTTAAAAACCAAGTTGGTAATTTATCTTTTGCTTTCTTTTTGGAAACAATTTGATTGATGATTTCGGTATAATTGATTTCTGCGAAAGGATTTTTCTTTAACGCTAATTTTGTACTATCAGAACTTAAATTTTCTGCAATAAAATCTTGAATTTCAATATGTAAAAGTTGCTCAATATTCAAAACTACAAATTTTTTGTAAGTGCTTTAATGATTTTGTTGTCTGGTAAAAATTCTTTTCCAATGACTTTTAATGAAGTATAAAATGGCACAGCTATAATCATTCCAGTGATTCCGAATAAAATACCAGCAATTAAAATTACTAAGAAAATTTCTAAAGGATGTGAATTCGTGCTTTTAGAAAAAATAAGTGGCGAACTAAAATTGTTGTCAATTACTTGTACTAAAGACATTCCGATTAACACATAAATTGCTGTTGGAAGTGTTTCGCTGGCAAAATCAGCACCAGAGCCAATTCCGCTAGTCATAATTAATAAACCGGCAACTACAGATGCAATTAGTGGACCAACATAAGGTACAATGTTAAAAATAGCGCACAATAAGGCAATTATAATAGCATTTTCTACACCAAAAATGATAAATACAATTAAGTATAAAAGCATGATAATAGTCAATTGTAGTAGTAAACCAAGGAAATAGCGCGATAATAAACGATTGATATCTTGCATAGAATTTAATACTTTTTCCTTTTGACTTTCGGGTAATAATCTTTTAAATTTTAGATATAAAACATCTTTTTCTTTTAAAAGAAAGAATGTAATAAAAAGCACTGAAGCAAATCCCATACTAAAATTTCCTAACGTGCTTAAAAAGCTATTTAAAAAGTTTGGAATAAACTCAAAAGTTGCAAATGAAGATAATTTACTACTTTGAATAAGTTGTTTGGTATTGATATTATATGAATCTAAAAAAACAGTGACATTTTCCAATAACAAATGATAATTTTTTTCCAAAGAACTAATATCTAAAAGCGATAAGTTTTCGCCTTGAGCCAATAACAGCGGCACAAAAAGTAATACAAACCCGGAAATTACGAGAAAAGCTAACAGCAAAGAGGTAATAACCGCTATTGTGTTTTTGAATTTGAGTTTTGTTTTTAAAAAAGTTACTAGAGGGTTTAATAGTAAAGAAATCACTATTGCAATAATGCAATAAACAATTACCGTTGCTATTTGGTATAGAAAAAATAATGCTAAGCAACTTGCAACTAATATGGCAACTGCCTTTACTATTCCGAGAGATATATCTTTTGAAGTCATTATTTTTGTTTTGGCTAAAATAAAAAAAACTCGCCAATAAATAGCGAGTTTCTTCAAATAAACAATTAATTAAAATTAAGGCTGTGCAAAAGAAAATCTTGCACCACCAGAAGCAAAAATGGATAACATTCTATTTTTTTGACCATTTGAAAACATGTACATACCTGCATCATCTGTGTAATCCATGTAATTCATTGTCATTTCGATTGGTGTTCCAGAACATGTTGAATAATGTGGAAATGCAGGAATACCATAATTTGCAGTATTGTGAGTAGGTGTATCTGATACTAAATCGCTTCCGCAAGTAGCATCTCCCCATATATGTCTTAAGTTCATCCAGTGACCAACTTCGTGAGTAGCAGTTCTTCCTTTGTTAAAAGGTGCAGTAGCTCTACCTGTTGTTCCTAGATATTTAGAATCGATTACAACTCCATCAGTTGCAGATGAACCGCCTGGAAATTGAGCATAACCTAAAATTCCACCACCAATTGTACAAACCCAAAGGTTTAATTTAGTAGTTGGCGATGTTGGTGCAATTCCTCCTGTCGAAGTTTTTTTCATCGCATCGTTTGTTCCCCATGATGATTTTGTAGTAGATTTTCTGTAAACAGCATCTAGTACAAAAGAGATTCCAACATTTGCTTTTACAGCAGAAAATGTCGCAGGAACTTGATTAAAATCGGAATTAGTTGCATTGAAGTCTTTGTTTAAAACGTCTATTTGTGATTGTATTTGTGCTAGAGAAATATTTTCAGCAGTTGTTTTGTATAAAACATTTACTACCACCGGAATTTGAATTTTTCCGTTCACCAATTTGCCTGTTCTTATTGCTTCAGTAGTAAATTTTTCAATTTGCTGCATGCGTTGTGCTAAGGAAGGATCTTGTCTAAGTTGCTCTTCTAAAACTTCATGTGAAGCACAACCTCTGTGATGATCGTGAGTTAATTGAGATTTTTCTTCAGTAGGTGTTGAAGTTTCATCGTTACTACATGAAAATAAAAACAATAAAGCAAATGCTGATAAAATGATTTTTTTCATAAAAAATAAAAATTAAGTTAGTTTTGGTTGTTTGAACAAATTACCAGCGGTATTAATTTTTATTTTCTTACAGTAAATCAAAGTTTCTGTAAAAAGGAATTCATCAATATTAAATCTGCTAAATGTTCATTTCAAAACTAAATAACTTTTGTAGAACTATTGCTACAGATTTTCTGTACATTTTAATATTTTTTTCCCAGTGTTTATTGATATTTTTAAAAATAAAATAGAAATTAATAAAAAAATAAATAATTAATTAGAGAATTCTTAGCGTGAAAAATCTAATTTTTAAAAACGTAGTTGATGATATTTGCACCCATTTTAAGTGCTTTTTCTCTTGTTGATTGAGGATTATTATGTACTTCTGTGTCTTCCCAACCGTCACCTAAGTCTGTTTCATAAGTATAAAGCAGTACAATTCTACCTTCAATAAACACCCCAAAGGCTTGTGGTTTCTTGTTGTCGTGCTCATGAATTTTAGGTAATCCACTAGGAAATGAATAAGGTTCTTGAAAAATTTGATGATTTGAAGGAATTTCAGTCAACGGATTATCTGGAAATATTTTTTTGATTTCTTTTCTAATAAATTCGTCCATTCCATAATTATCATCTATGTGTAAAAATCCTCCAGAAGTAAGATAATTTCTAAGATTTATGACGTCATTTGCACTAAAGACCACATTTCCGTGCCCAGTCATATGAACAAATGGGTAAGTGAAAATTTCGGCACTTCCTACTTCAACTGTAGCTACTTTTGTATTAATTGTGGTATTTATATTTTGATTGCAAAATTTAACCAAATTAGGTAAAGATGTCGGATTTGCATACCAATCACCACCACCAGAATATTTGGCAACAGCAACTTCTTGGGCAAAGCCCAAATTCAATAGCAATATAAATCCAACTAATAGTTTATTCATTCAGTAATGCAATTGTATGGCAAGCAACTAATGCTGCGGTTTCTGTTCGTAATCTTGTGTTTCCCAAAGTTACAGGAATAAATTGATTAGCAATAGCTAAATTAATTTCTTTTGTAGAAAAATCACCTTCTGGACCAATTAAAATAGTCACTTTTTCATTTTTAGCAATTTCTTTTTGAAACGATTTTTTGTCGGTTTCTTCGCAATGTGCAATAAATTTTTGTCCGTCGATATTCGATTTTACAAAATGAGAAAGCGAAATAGGCTCGTTTATTTTTGGTAAATAATAATGCAACGATTGCTTCATTGCGGCTTGAATGATTTTTTCGGCTCGATCAATTTTATATATTTTTCGTTCCGAATGATCGCAAATAATTGGTGTGATTTCGTGAATACCAATTTCGGTAGCTTTTTCTAAAAACCACTCTAATCGGTCGTTCATTTTGGTTGGAGCAACGGCAATGTGTGTGTAAAAAGTATCGGGTTGTTGAAAGGTTTCTTTTATGATTTTTACTTCACATTTTTTTTCCGAAGCAAGAATTATTTCTGATTCAAATAAGTAACCTAATCCGTTTGTAATAAATATTTTATCACTTTCTTTTTTACGTAATACTTTAACTATATGTTTACTCTCTTCTTTATCAAAAAAGAAGGTTGAATCACCATTTTTTATTTCAGAATTATAGAATAGTTGCATAGTTTTAAAATTCAATTCGTGCTTTAGAAACCACATCAGCATCGCTAAAGTTTTTCTCTAGAAAATTATAATAGCCTACAATTCCAATCATTGCAGCGTTATCTGTTGTGTATTCGAATTTAGGAATATACGTTTTCCAACCGTATTTTTTTTCAGCTTCTTTTAAGGTAGATCTAATTCCTGAATTTGCCGAAACGCCACCACCAATTGCAATCTGATTTATTCCCGTTTCAGCAACCGCTAATTTTAACTTATCCATTAAAATTTCAATAATTGTATATTGAATAGAAGCACAAATATCTGCTTTGTTTTCTTCTACAAAATTTGGATTTATCGCAACATTTTTCTGAATAAAATACAAAATTTGGGTTTTTAAACCACTAAAACTAAAATTCAAATCCGGAACTTTTGGTTTGGTAAATGGAAACGCTTTTGGATTGCCTTCTTGTGCAAATTTATCAACTAAAGGTCCGCCAGGATAGGGAAGTCCTAAAATTTTTGCACTTTTATCAAATGCTTCACCAACGGCATCATCAGTTGTTTCTCCTATAATTTCCATTTCGAAAAAACTTTTCACTTTTACAATTTGCGTGTGACCGCCAGAAATAGTCAATGCAATAAACGGAAATGTTGGTTTTTCGTAACCTTCTTCTGAAATAAAATGTGCTAAAATATGGGCTTTCATATGATTAATAGCAATCAATGGAATGCCTAAAGCCATACTCATTGACTTTGCAAACGAACCTCCAACTAGTAACGAACCCATTAATCCAGGGCCTTGTGTAAAAGCGATGCAATCTAAATCTTCTTTTGTAATTCCTGCTTTTTTAATGGCAACATCTACTACAGGAACAATATTTTGTTGATGTGCTCTTGAAGCTAATTCAGGAACAACACCACCATATTCTTCATGAATAGCTTGTCGGGCTACAATATTTGATAGTACAACATCGTTACAAAGTATGGCTGCAGACGTGTCATCACACGAACTTTCAATAGCTAAAGTATATATTTTTTTGTCTAACATTTTAGGCACGAAATTTGAATTAAAGATATAGTAAAATATCTTACAAAAATCCTTATTTTTGTTGGGTTAAACCCAAATGAATTAAATTTAGGCAAATTTAAAACAAAAGAACGTATCAAAAAATTTAAAAAAATACTATTTCGTTCCTTAATTGGAATTTTGTTACTACTGCTCTTATTGAGTGTGCTTTTGTCGTTGCCTTCGGTTCAAACTTATTTAGGAAAATATGCCACTGATGAAATCAACAAATCTTTTGGTACAAATCTTTCGATTGGAACAGTTGCAATAACACCTTTTGGAAGTGTGAAGCTTGGTGAGGTTTTAGTTTTGGATCATCACAAAGATACTTTGTTCTACATAAAAAAATTAAATACTTCTATTTTAAGCTTTAAGAAAATTTATGATCCTGGACATCCTTATTTGAAAGATGTTGTAATGCATGGTTTAGATGCACGAATTGTAAATTATAAAAATGAAGATTATACCAATTTAGATAAATTTATTGAGGCTTTTGATGATGGGTCGCCTTCTTCAGGAAAATTTAGAATGAAAGCGAATAAAATGACCGTTTTTAATAGTCGTTTTAGGTATATTGATGAAAACTTGAAATCGCCAAAAGTATTAGATTTCACAAGTCTTAACGCTAAAATTGAAGGCTTTTTTATAAAAGGAGCAAACGTTACCACTTTTATAGATGAATTAACTTTTAAAGATCATAGAGGATTAGAAGTAAAAAAATTAACTGCCGATTTTACATATACCAAAAAGAATATTTTACTAGAACAATTGGCAATGAATACGCCAAATTCTGAAATGAAGGGTAGAGTAGAGCTAAAATATGATCGAAAAGATTTTTCAGACTTTAATAATAAAGTTGTTTTTGATGTTGAGTTTGATAAAGCTTCAATCGCTTCAAATGATTTAAACTTTTTTTATAACGAATTTGGTAAAAATAATATTTTCTATGTAGATACACATTTAGTTGGAACACTGAATAATTTTACAACCCATAATTTAAAATTGACCGATAAAAATCAATCAGAAATTATAGGAACAGCTAATTTTCAAAATCTTTTTGGAAAAGGAAATCAAGAGTTCTACATGAAAGGTAGTTTTGATCGAATTACTTCTGATTATGAAGCTTTAAAAATAATAATGCCAAGGGTTTTAGGTAAAAATTTGCCATCAGTATTGGCAAAACTTGGACGTGTTGACTTAAATGGAGATGTTGAGTTGACTCAAAAATACATCAATGCAAATGTATATTTATTATCAAAACTTGGAATTGTAGACGGCGATTTGGCTATTCAAAACATTGACAATATTGATAATGCATCGTATCAAGGAAATATCAAGTTAGATAATTTTGATTTAGGAACATTACTTTCTGAAAAAGATTTAGGCAAAACCACTCTTGATTTAAATGTTGACGGAAAAGGCTTTACTCAAAAATTGCTAAATACTTCTATTGAAGGAACCATTAAAAAGTTCTATTATAATGGTTATAACTACCAAAATGTTACAGTTGATGGAAGTATGAAAATGCCTTATTACAAAGGGTACTTTAATAGTAATGATCCAAATTTAAAAATGGATTTTGATGGCGTAATAGATTTGAGTAACAAAGCCAGTAACTATGATTTTAAAGCCCAAATTGATTATGCTGATTTGTATGTTTTAAATTTTTACAGAAAAGACTCGTTAGCTATTTTTAAAGGAAATATCAATTTTAAAGCTAAAGGAAATTCGATTGATGATTTAGCTGGAAAACTTGAAATACATGATGTATCATATCAAAACAGTAAAGATTTTTATTTCTTTGATGATTTCGAAATAAATTCAACTTTTGATGAAAATAATGTTAGAACTATTGCAATAAATTCACCTGATATTATTAGTGGAGAAGTAGTTGGAAAATATAAAGTCAAGGAAGTTCGTAAAATTGTTGAAAATGCTCTAGGTAGTTTATATGCCAATTATTCTCCAAACAAATTAGGAAAAGGACAATTTTTAAATTTTGATTTTACAATTTATGATAAAATCGTAGAAGTGTTTATTCCGGAAGTTAAAATTTCTGAAAACACCCGTTTTAAAGGAAAAATTAATGCAGATGAAGGAAAATTTGAATTAGATTTTACTTCGCCAAATATTATTGCTTTCGAAAATCAAATTCAAAACATTAAGATTGATATCGACAATAAAAATCCGTTATACAATACCTATATTTCTGTTGATACCATAAAAAATAAAAATTATAAAATTGCCGATTTTAATTTGATTAACTTAACACTTAATGATACTTTGTTTGTTCGTTCTGAGTTCAAAGGTGGAAATCAGAGTCAGGATAGTTATGATTTAAACTTATATCACACAATTGATGAACAAAAGCAATCTGTTGTTGGTTTTAAGAAATCGGAAGTTAAATTTAAAGAATATACTTGGTTCATCAATGAAAATGAAACCAATGACAATAAAATTGTGTTTGATAAATTTTTTAAAAATTTTGATTTTCAAAAAATAAGTTTGTCACACAACGATCAAAAAATGGATTTCTTTGGAACCATGCGCGATTCTACTTTTAAAGATTTTCAACTTACATTTAATGATGTTGATTTAAAAAAAGTAACACCATCGTTAGATAGTTTATCTTTTGGAGGAAAATTAAATGGTAACGTGAAATATAAACAAGATAAGAATGTTTATGATCCTGTTTCAGATATTACAATTGATAGTCTCCAAATTAATAAAATTTTACTTGGTGATTTAGAATTTTCAATTAAAGGAAATGAAAAATTTAATCAATTTAATGTTGAATCTGCTTTAAAGCAAGATGGAAACGAACGCTTCTTTTTAAATGGAGATGTAAATTTTGTTGGGCAGCAATCAGCTTTAGCTTTAGAAGCTGGTTTTGATAAATTTGATTTGGCTCCTTTTGGACCTCTATTAGGAAGCGTACTCTCAGATGTAAGAGGAAATGCTACTGGTAGAGCAACAATTGCAGGTTCGTTATCTGAACCAGAAATAGATGGAAGACTTTATTTAAACGATGCGGGAATGCGAGTTCCATATCTTAATGTTGATTATGCTTTTGAAAAAAACGCAATAATTGATGTAACAGAACATCAATTTAGTTTTAGAAAAGTAGAAGTTTCTGATACAAAATATGATACAAAAGGTGTTTTAGATGGAAGTATTCGTCATAAAAAATTTGGTGATTGGCAATTAGACTTACACCTAGACTCTAACAATATTTTAGCCTTAGATACCGAAGATAATGAGGATGCTTACTATTTTGGAACTGCTTTTATGAAAGGTAAAGCAAGTATAACAGGAAGTGTTGATGCTTTAAATATCAAAGTGGCTGGCGAATCGGAAAAGGGAACTTCAATTAAAATTCCTATCAATGATAGTGAAGATGTTGGCGATAACTCTTTCATTAAATTCATGACACAAGAAGAATATCAAAAAATAAAAGAAGGTAAAGTTGTAGAAAAAAACAAATATCAAGGAATTGAATTAGAATTTGATTTTGATATTGATCAAGATGCAAATATTGAAATTATTTTAGATCGCTCAACAGGTCATGCCATGAAAGGAAACGGTGTTGGCTCAATGCAAATGAACATTAATACACTCGGAAAATTTGAAATGACAGGTGATTTTATTGTTCAAGAAGGAGAATATAATTTCATGTATGGCGGATTAATTGATAAAAAGTTTAAGGTTGAAAAAGGTGGGACAATTCGTTGGGATGGCGATCCTATGAATGCTGTTTTAGATTTAGTCGCAACTTATAAAACTACTGCTAATCCTGCTGTATTATTAGAAAGCGCTTCGTTTAATAAAAAAGTGGATACAAATGTTTCTATTTTGTTAAACGGTAACTTAAGCAATCCTGAACCTGATTTTAATATTGATTTTCCTAATGTGAGTTCGGTTTTAAAAAGTGAGATTGATTATAAATTACAAGATAAAGATGCCCGTCAAACGCAGGCTTTTGCACTGTTAGCAACGGGTTCATTTGTAACGGCTGAAACGGCTGGAAATGCTGCTTACGGACCATTGTTCGAAAGAGCTGGTTCGTTAATTAATAGTTTATTTGCCGATGAAGACAGTAAACTTCAATTAGGTGTAGATTATTCGCAAGCAGATAGATTAAATGAAATTTCAGGAAGAGTAGGTGTAACTATGAGTACACAAATCAATGATAGAATTTCAATTAATGGAAAAGTAGGAGTTCCAGTAGGTGGTGTAACCGAATCAGTAATTGTTGGAAATGTAGAAATTTTGATGCAATTAAATGATGATGGAACGTTAAATGCACATGTGTTTAATCGTGAAAATGACATCAATTATATTGGAGAAGGAATTGGATATACACAAGGTTTAGGTTTGACTTATAATGTGGAATTTGATACCTTTAAAGAAATGATTCGTAAAATATTTACACGTAAAAAACAAACTTCAGATTCATCAAATAAGAATAATAATGCTCCAGATACTGATTCAGATCTTCCACCTGAATATTTAGAGTATATAAATGAGAGAAGGCCTAAAAAGGCAGAAACTCCAAAAACAGAACCACTAAAAGTTCCAGAAATAGAATAATTCTTCAATTTTTAGTAATAAAATTAAAAAGTTATTAACGAAAACGTTTGAATTTGCCACTATAATTAAATAGTAAGCAAAATTGCTCTTGTTTTACATTTTCGTTTATTAACTTTACATAAACAAACAATAAAATGACATCAAAAATTAAAAAAATAGGTGTTTTAACATCGGGTGGTGATTCACCTGGAATGAACGCAGCAATTAGAGCAGTTGTTAGAGCTTGTGCATATTATAATGTTGAATGTGTTGGTATTTATAGAGGATACCAAGGAATGATAGAAGGAGACTTCAAAGAAATGGGACCTCGTGATGTGAAAAACATTATTAATAAAGGAGGAACTATTTTAAAATCGGCTCGTTCGGCAGATTTTCGAACAGCTGAAGGAAGAAAGAAAGCATACGACAATTTGGTAGCTGCTGGAATTGATTCATTTGTAGTAATTGGTGGTGATGGTAGTTTTACTGGAGCCGAAATCTTTAATGAAGAATACGGATTTCCAGTGATTGGAATTCCAGGAACCATTGATAACGATATTTTTGGAACAAGTCATACCTTAGGATACGATACGGCTTTGAATACCGTAATTGATGCCATCGATAAAATTAGAGATACCGCAAACTCTCACAACCGATTATTCTTCGTAGAAGTAATGGGAAGAGATGCAGGTCACATAGCACTAAACGCAGGTATTGGAGCAGGAGCAGAGGAAATTCTAATTCCTGAAGAAGATTTTGGTTTAGACCGATTAGTTGAATCTTTAAAAAGAAGTAAAGGCTCAGGAAAAACTTCAAGTATTGTTGTCGTTTCTGAAGGAGATAAAATTGGTAAAAACGTTTTCGAATTAAAAGATTACATCGAAGAAAACATGCCAGAATACGACGTTCGTGTTTCGGTTTTAGGACATATGCAACGTGGCGGTTCTCCATCTTGTTTTGACAGAGTTTTAGCATCTAGATTAGGAGTTAAAGCCGTAGAAACTTTATTAGAAGGAAAATCAAATTTTATGGTAGGTTTATATCAAGATAAAGTAACCTTAACACCGCTAGAACAAGCCATTAAAGGACAAAGTGAAATCGATATGGAATTGGTAAAAGTATCCGATATCGTATCATCATAACAAAATAGTAAATTAAAGAAAAGAAAAATGTCAAAAGTAAAATTAGGAATTAACGGATTCGGAAGAATTGGAAGAATTGTATTTAGAGAAACATTTAACAGAGATAATGTAGAAGTAGTTGCAATCAACGATTTATTAGATGTTGGGCATTTAGCTTACTTATTAAAATATGATTCAGTTCATGGTCGTTTTGCAGGAAAAGTAGAAGTAAAAGAAGGTAAACTATATGTAAACGATAAATTTATCAGAGTTACTGCAGAAAAAGACCCAAAATTAATTAAATGGGATGACAAAGATATTGATGTTGATGTTGTTGCAGAATGTACTGGAATTTTCACCACTTTAGAAACCGCTCAAGCACATATTGATGGTGGTGCTAAAAAAGTGGTAATTTCTTCTCCTTCTGCAGATGCACCAATGTTTGTAATGGGTGTAAATCATACCGAAGCAAAACCTACAGATACAATTGTTTCAAATGCTTCATGTACAACAAATTGTTTAGCGCCTTTAGCAAAAGTTATTAACGATAATTTCGGAATCGTAGAAGGTTTAATGACAACTGTTCACGCTTCAACAGCTACTCAAATGGTAGCAGATGGTCCTTCTAAAAAAGACTGGAGAGGCGGACGTGCAGCAAGTGTAAATATTATTCCATCTTCAACTGGAGCTGCAAAAGCAGTTGGAAAAGTAATTCCGGCATTAAACGGAAAACTTACAGGAATGTCATTTCGTGTTCCAACGGTAGATGTTTCTGTTGTTGATTTAACTGTAAAATTAGCTAAAGAAACTTCGTATGAAGAAATTATGGCGGTTTTGAAAAAAGCTTCTGAAAACGAAATGAAAGGCATTTTAGGATTCACAGAAGACGATGTAGTATCACAAGATTTCGTTGGAGATTCAAGAACTTCTGTTGTTGATGCAAAAGCAGGAATAGGATTAAATTCTACCTTCTTTAAGCTTGTTTCTTGGTATGATAACGAATATGGATATTCAAGCAAATTAATTGATTTATCAGTTCACGTAGCTGGTTTAAAATAATATATTTCAAAAAAATCCCGTTACATTTGTGTGCGGGATTTTTTGTTCCCTAAACTAACACCAACCAAATGAAATTATTAGTTGACAGTGGATCTACTAAAGCCGATTGGATTGCTATTGATGATTCCGGAAAAGTATTATTCACAACACAAACTTTAGGACTAAATCCAGAAGTTTTAGATAAAGAAGAAATCATCAATCGTTTAGATGATAAATTTGATATTTCTCACAACAAAGACAAAGCCACGCATTTATTTTTTTATGGCGCTGGTTGTGGAACCGATAGAATGAAGAATTTTCTATCAGATGTTTTTCAATTGTATTTTAAAAATGCTGCAGTTGTAGTTCATGAAGATACTTACGCAGCAGTTTATGCAACTACTCCAAAAGATGCAGAAGCGATTGTTTGTATCTTAGGAACAGGCTCTAATTGCAGTTATTTTGATGGAAAAGTATTGCATCAAAAAGTACAATCATTGGGTTATATTGCTATGGATGATTGTTCTGGGAATCGTTTTGGACGTCATTTAATAAGAGGTTATTATTTTAATAAAATGCCAAAAGAATTAGCAATTGAATTTGAAGAAGAATACAATCTAGATGCCGATTACATTAAGCATAATTTGTATAAAGAACCCAATCCTAATGCTTATTTAGCTACATTCGCAAAATTTTTAATCAAACATAAAGACACCGAATTCTGCCAAAAATTCATTCACAGAGAAATGGAAAGTTTTGTAGAAAACTATATTGAGCAATTTGAAAATTGTAAAAAAGTACCAGTTCATTTCGTAGGTTCAATTGCCTTTTACTTAAAAGATGAATTAGCAGCAGTTTTATCTAAACATGGAATTAAAATTGGAAACGTTTTACGAAGACCAATAGATGGCTTAATTGCTTATCATATTATGAATAAATAGTAAAATAAATAGTTAGTTTTAAATCCCAAATAATGAAAATGATTTGGGATTTTTTATTTATATCTTTGTAATGAAATTGAAAATTATGGAAATAGCAATCATAGCTCACGACGGAAAAAAAGCTGATATGGTTCAGTTTTTAAATAAAAATAAAAATCTTCTTTTAAAAGAAAATATTAAAATTATTGCCACTGGAACAACTGGTGGAAGGGCAGAAGCAGCTGGATTTAAAGTTAAAAAAATGCTTTCTGGACCATTGGGTGGTGATGCCCAAATTGCCGCACGTGTTGCAATCGGAAAAACCAAAATGGTATTGTTTTTTAAAGATCCAAACTCGAGTCATGCCCACGAAGCAGATATTAATATGTTAATACGAATTTGCGATGTACATAATGTTCCATTAGCTACAAATGAAGCTACAGCTCAATTATTGTTGTTAGGTTTAGTTGATTGAAATACTATCATAAAGCCTAATTAGTTAATAAAAATTTCTGATACCAATTAAAAACCAAAGTTTTATTTAAAACGTATTTTTGAAAAAATATTAAACCATGAAGATTGTAATTTCACCAGCTAAATCATTAAACTACGAAAGTCAGTTACCTTTTGATAATTATACCGAACCTGTTTTTTTATCAAAATCTGAAACCATTCAAAAAACGTTGAAAAAGATAAAGCCTAAGCAATTGATGGAGCTTATGGATATTTCAGAGAAGTTAGCCGAATTAAATTGGCAACGCAATCAAGAATGGAGTGTTCCTTTCTCACCCGAAAATGCGCGTCCAGCAGTTTATGCTTTTGATGGAGATGTGTATACAGGATTAGATGTGTATTCGTTATCAACTGAAAAAGTAGCTGTTTTACAAGAAAAATTACGTATTCTTTCAGGTTTGTACGGACTTTTAAAACCTTTAGATTTAATGCAACCCTATCGTTTAGAAATGGGAACTTCAATTGCAATTGGAACAAAGAAAAATCTATATGAATTTTGGAAGAAAACCATTACCGATGCATTAAACAAAGAACTTTCAAAAGGTGAATTGTTTCTAAATTTAGCTAGTAATGAATATTTTAGTGCAGTTGATACAAAAGCTTTAAAAGTTCCAGTAATTACTCCTGAATTCAAAGATTATAAAGATGGTAAGCTTAAAATGATTAGTTTTTTCGCAAAAAAAGCAAGAGGAATGATGGTGCGCTATATTATCGATACAAATGCTGAAACCATTGAAGATTTAAAAGGTTTTAACTACGAAGGCTATGCTTTTGATGCTAATTTGAGCAAAGGAAATATCATGGTTTTTACGAGGTAGGATTATTTCATAATAAAATAATATTAAAAATCCCAAATTCAATATTTTTAATGAATTTGGGATTTTATTTATTCAAGTTCCTTTAATCCTAATGCTTTTCTAATTATAATTTCAAAAGCAGAATCACTTGGTCTAGGCATATTAGAATTATAAATTTTTCCTTCAGAATCAATTAAAATAAATCGAGGAATACTATTTACATTATAGTCACTAGAAAATAATTCTGGATTTTCTAAGCGTAAATGGGTTACCGATTTGGATTTGTTTTTAGCATCTAAGTACCATTTCTTAGCATCCTGATCACTACTTAAACCTAAAAACACGATATTTTCATTTTTATATTTTATTGCCATTTTTTCAAAATAAGGAGACTCGTATTTACAAGGTCCACACCATGTTGCCCAAACATCAATTGCAACAAATTTTCCTTTGAATTTTGAAATTTCAACAAGATTTCCATTTAAATCTTTAGTTTGTATTGTCCTTGCTTCATTTCCTTTACCTAATCTTTCGTATATTTTGAATTGATTGATTAAGTTTTCTTTTAATTTTTCATCTGTTATGAAATTGGAATAGTTACTAATAAGTTCATTACGCTCTAAACTACTGCTAGCTTCTTCAAGATTTGTTTTTAGATTTGAATACAATAATCTATTTTTAAAATTACTAGATTTTAGTTTAGTGATATTTTCAATTTCTTTCAGTTTTGAATCAATATCACGGGAATCGTTTTTACAAAGTTCATGTTTTAAATATTCTAAATAGGATTCATTACTTATTAATGATTCATCATCTAATTTTATTTTACTTTTTATTTCAAGAATGTTTTTAGATAATATCGTTTCATCTTTTGGGAACATTGCTTTTCGTTTATCCAAATATGAATTTAAATAGTTTAGATATTCAATACAAACTAGTTTCATTTCTCTGTTGATGAAATCTTTTTTTGGAATGAAGTTGTCTCTAGTTTTAAATGAATTAGCTTTTTTGTATCTTTTATTCCATTCTTTGTATAGTTCATCAAAAAAATCGTTTGGTTTATCAATCAGTTCATTTTGTTCTAAACAATATGAAACATAACTCCAATCAAAGTTTTTATCTAATTTATATTGATTTTCAGCTAAACGTGTACCAGTAAACTTAGTTGTTACTTCATTGTTAAAATATTTAATTGAAACATAAATGCTATCTTTTGAAGCCATTATAACTCCAACCGGAAAACTATTATCAACTATAATTTTATATTTATCAAGAGGTATTGGTTTATCAGTTTTTAATTTAAATTCGTTGTTTATAATTTTAAAACTTGCAATAGTATCCGATATGGTAGGATGAATTAAATAACCATTTTTAAATTTTGATAAACTCTCTATTTTACCGCATAAAATGGTAGTTTCTAAAGGCTCATATTGCTTTGGTATAAGTATGAAATACCCGATAACAACAAACAATAAGGTAAAAGATGTAGAAATTATTATTTTTGAATACGGTTTTACAAACGCACGTATGAAATTCTTGTTTTTATACCAATAAAATCCGGCAGTTAAAATAAATATACTTAAAACAAGACCTATTACTTCAGTATATAACAAATAGTTTCCAATGTCACTTCCTTCTTTGTAATCAGAAATTTTATTTAAAATCCCATAGGGATACCAATCGGGAATTAAATTGAAACTCGTTAAAAAAGAGGTTGCTAATAATGAGAAAAAACCAATAAGTAACGACCAAATAAAACTTGAAATTAACACCGATAGAAAATATTGTAAAGCGGTAACAAATAAACTGGCTACAAAAGTTCGTACAAATAAGTTTGACAAATTGTAAAACTCAATCGAAAAATTGGTTGTTTCAGGTATTTCAATCGTATTTTTTAAAACAAAGGCACATAAAATACTAAATCCAAACAAGCTGATGATACTTAAAAGATTACTTATAAGGAGCACAATATATTTAGAAAAGTAAATTGAAAATTTTTGAAGGGGTTGTGTTTCCATTAACTGCCAACCACCATTTTTATGGTCTAGTTGTGCCATTTTACTCGCATGAATAATGATAATCATGGGGAATAAAAAGTAAGCAAATGGTGTTATAACATCATGAATAAATGTAGTATAATAATTGTATGGCATTCCAGCTTCAACCTTATCATCTGAAGCAATTTGAAAAAAAAAGTATAAAATAGGAGAGAGGGCACCAATAATTATAGAAGTGTAATAAATTCCAGTTCCTTTTTTCTTTAAATGTTCTGCTTTGAGAGCAATTAATAAATTTGAAATATATTGTTTCATTTACTTTTCAGTTAAATTCATAAACCATTCTTCTAAACCTTCCAAAATTTTGATTTCGTAAATGCGAGCACCTTCTTGGATAATTTGTTTAGCGAAATCTGGAATTTCAGAGGTATGGCTTAAGTTCATCGTAATTTTGTTTTGCTCATCTAATACTACATTGGCATATTTAAAACTTAATTTTTCTTTCCAATTTTCAGCATCATCTAATGTGATTTGTATTTTACAAGTTTCAAATTTTCTGGATAAATCTTCCATAGTACCTTCATATTTTAAAGTACCTTTTGAGATAATTCCAATATGGGTACACATTTTTTCAATTTCACTTAATAAATGACTCGAAACAAATATGGTAACTCCTTTTTCTTTGTTGATTTTAACTAGTAACTTTCTAATTTCTACAATTCCATTTGGGTCTAAACCATTTACGGGTTCGTCTAAGAACAACAATTCAGGTTCGCTTAAAAGTGCCATTGCAATTGCTAAGCGTTGTTTCATCCCCAGCGAATATTGTTTCGCCTTTTGTCTTTTATACGCAGTTAAATCCACTAATTCTAAAACTTCATCAATTTTTGACAAAGGAACTTGTCGTAAAAGTGCAATGTATTTTACGTTGTCATAACCCGAAAGATGTAAGTATAGTGCAGGACTTTCCACAAGAGCTCCAACTTTTTCAAAAATGTTAGGAATTTGACTTTCAATGGGTTTTTCAAATAAAAAAATGGAGTTGCTATCATCTGGAATGATACCTGTTAATAATCGCATTGTGGTTGATTTTCCAGCGCCATTTGGACCTAAAAAGCCATAAATACTTCCTTTTGGAACGTTTATAGATAAGTTATTTAGAATTTTTTTATTCTTTGAATATTGAAAGTCTAAATTAGAAGTTTGTATAATGTATTTCATTAAAACCTGTAGTTAGAAAAGTAAATGTAAGAAAAAATCCCAAATTCATTACAAATTTGGGATTTAATAATATTAGGTTCTGAAATTACTTCACTTCTTCAGTTGGTGTAACTTCTGTGGAACTTGATGCATCTTTCGACATATCTTCACCTTTTAAATACGTGGGTAAATTTAAACCTGCCATATTAAATAAATCGTTTAATGGCGGAACGGTTTTCATCATTCCAGAAACAAAATTCGCAGTCGAACCATTGCCATCGGTATTATTTCCAGAATCCCAAACCGTGATTTTGTCAATTTTGATGTTTTTAACTGCTTCAACCTGAGTTTTAACCAATTCGGGTAATTTCTCAATTAATAACAATTGGAACGCTTTTGTTGGGTCACCACCAGCAGCGCTAACTACTTCTTTATAACCTTCTGCTTGTTTCGTTAAGATTTCATATAAACCTTTTGCTTCAGCTTCCATTTTTGCGAAGATAGCATCGGCTTCTCCTTTTGCTTGCTCACGAATTCTTTCTGCTTCGGCTTGAGCTTCGATAATTGCTTTTTGTTTTGCAATTTCAGCAGGAATAACAACATTCGCATTTTGAGTAGAACGTTCTCTCTCAGCACGAGCAGCTTCAGCTTTTTGTTCTGCTACGTATGATTCTTCTAATGCTTTTGCTTGTTGTACTTTTTCTGATGCTAAGGCAATACGTAAAGCTTCAGCTTCTTTTTCACGTCTTGCTGCTTCTGATTGTGCAATGGCAATTTTAGCCTCATTTTCTCCTTGAATTGCAATCGCATTTGCTTCTGATGTTGCTACACGCGTATCTCTTTGTGCTTCAGCTTTTCCGATACTTTCATCTTTAAATGCAGCCGCAATACTTACTTCTCTATCTTTATTAGTAATCGCAATTTTAACGTCACGATCTCTGTGAGTTTCCGCAATTTGAACGTCTTTTTCACGATCTGCCATTGCTTTACCTGTTTCTCCAATTTTCTCTTGTTCCGCAACCGAAATTTTAGCTTCGTTTATCGCTTTTGCAGCGGCTTCTTTTCCTAAAGCTTCAATGTAACCTGATTCATCTTTAATATCGGTAACGTTAACGTTAATTAACTTTAAACCAATTTTCTTTAATTCCGAATCTACGTTTTTGGAAATATTATCTAAAAATTTATCTCTATCAGAGTTGATTTCCTCAATCGTCATCGTAGCGATAACCAAACGTAATTGTCCGAATAAAATATCTTTTGCTAATTCTTGAATTTGCTCTGGCGCCAAACCTAATAAACGTTCAGCAGCTGTATTCATACTATCTGTTTCAGTTGAAATCGCAATGGTAAAGCGACACGGAACATCTACACGAATATTTTGTCTCGAAAGCGCATTGGTTAAATTGGCTTCAATTGAAATAGGTTTTAAATCTAAAAATGAATAATCCTGAATTACTGGCCAAATAAAAGCTCCACCACCGTGAACACACTTTGCAGATGTACCACCAGTTTTTCCATAAATAACTAAAATTTTGTCTGAAGGACATCTTTTGTATCGTGAAATCAAAGTCACGAAAGTAACGAATAGCACAAAAGCGGCTACAACAATAATGATAATTTGTGTCATATAAATAAAGGATTAGATTTTTTCTACGATAACTAAGTTGTGTTCTACAGCAACTACTTTTACAGCGCTTCCTGAAGTTAATTTTTCAGATGAATTGGTAATGGCATCCAACTCATGAAACGAACCATTCACACTGATTTGAATTTTTCCTTTTCCCGATTTGTTTTCAGGAATTGTCAAATATACTTCGGCAGTTTTGTTGATGGTATTTTCAATTTTAAAACTATTGTCTTCCGAAAGTTTTAAAATTTGTTTGATTAAGAAGAAAAAAACACCCACAAAAAGCAATCCTACTAAAACAGAAATTGCAATCAAAATCGTTTTGTTTTCAATAGATTGATAAAACGAAATTCCAGTCCAACTAAATCCTAACAAAAAGTTGATTAAGTTGCGCAATGTAAATAATTCAAAAGGCATATCTCCATCTCCATCGTGTGAATCGGCATCGGTTTCCGAACCACTTAATCCAATGAAAGTAGAAATGGTTTGCAATAGAAAAAAGATACTCACAGGTAACGCAATGTACCAAAAAGCCTTGAGTAGCGGCTCATAATGTTCAAGAAAGTTCATAGTTGTCAGTTAGTTTTGTAATTATACGATTACTTTTACAAAAAGTTACAATTTACAAAAAAATACTACGAACGTTCTTAAATTTATTTGATTTTATTGACAAATTTAAAAATTTCAGAAATCGAATTTTCTTTTAAAAAGTTGATAAATGCACTTCCAATAATCGCTCCTTTTTGATATTGTGTTGCTTGTTGAAATGTTTCTTCATCTTTGATTCCAAAACCTACAATTTGTGGATTTTTCAAATTTAAATCAGCAATTCGTTTGAAATAATCCATTTGTTCTGAACCAAATCCTGATTGACTTCCCGTAACTGCAGCTGAACTCACCATATAGATAAAACTATCAGAAATAGCATCAATTTGTTGTATACGTTCAACTGAAGTTTGTGGCGAAATCAAAAAGATATTTTTCAAATTGTATTTTTCGAAAATAGCTTTGTACTCGGTTTCGTAAACGAATAAAGGTAAATCGGGTATTATTAATCCATCAATTCCAACTTCAGCACATTTTTGACAAAATTTCTCCATTCCAAATTGCATCATCGGATTGAAATATCCCATTATGATTAAAGGAATTTGAACCGATTCTCGTATGTCCTTTAATTGTTCAAATAGGAGCGAAGTCGTCATTCCGTTTTCAATGGCAATAGTAGAACTTTCTTGAATGGTAGGTCCATCGGCTAACGGATCTGAAAAAGGTAACCCAATTTCAATCATATCCACACCGTTTTTTTCCAATTCTTGAATGATGGAAACAGTGTCATTTATTTTTGGAAATCCTGCAGTGAAATATATGGAAAGCAGTTTTTTATCTTCTTGTAATTTTTGGTTGATTCTGTTCATAATTTTTGGTTTTAACGCAAAGACGCAAAGTTTTTCGCAAAGTGCGCAATGGTTTTATTAAACATAAAAGTCATATAAGTTTTTAAGCTAATCACTAGTCACTAATTACTTATCACTTAAATTAAAATAATCAATATAAGTATTCAAATCTTTATCGCCTCTTCCAGATAAGTTGATGACCACAATATCATTGGGGTGGAATTGTTTTTTATCCAAAACTGAAAAAGCATGAGCGGTTTCAATTGCAGGAATAATGCCTTCCGTTTTTGATACTTCTAATCCAGATTGCATGGCTTCGGCATCGGTAATAGCGATAAATTCTGCACGTTTTGTATCGTGTAAATGCGCATGAAGTGGTCCTACACCAGGGTAATCCAATCCTGCTGAAATAGAGTAGGGCTCTGTGATTTGTCCGTCTTCGGTTTGCATTAATAAGGTTTTACTTCCGTGAATAATTCCGATTTTACCCAAAACCGAAGTCGCAGCACTTTCCCCAGAATCAACGCCATGTCCAGCGGCTTCCACAGCAATTAATTTCACTGATTCTTCATCTAAAAATTCGTAAAAAGCACCAGCAGCATTGCTTCCGCCACCCACACAAGCGATTACGTAATCTGGATTTTCTTTGCCTTCTTGAGTAAGAAGTTGGGATTTAATTTCTTTGGAAATCACACTTTGAAAACGTGCTACCATATCGGGATAAGGATGAGGTCCAACCACAGAACCAATAATATAAAACGTATCAATCGGATTGTTAATCCAATCACGAATGGCTTCATTCGTTGCATCTTTTAGTGTTTTTGAACCTGAAGTTGCCGCACGAACTTCTGCTCCCAACATTTTCATGCGAGCTACATTTGGTGCTTGTCTTTTGATATCGACTTCTCCCATATAAACGATACATTCTAATCCCATTAAAGCGCAAACGGTTGCCGTAGCAACACCGTGTTGTCCTGCTCCAGTTTCAGCAATGATTCGGGTTTTACCTAAACGCTTGGCGACTAAAATTTGTCCGATTGTGTTGTTGATTTTGTGCGCGCCTGTGTGACACAAATCTTCTCGTTTCAAGTAGATTTTGGTATTGTATTTTTCGGATAACCGTTTGGCAAAATATAATGGCGTTGGACGACCTACAAATTGTTGTAATAAGTCGTTAAACTCTTCTTGAAAAGAAGGTTCAGCCATTATTTTTAAGTAGTTTTCTTTTAATTCTTCCACATTTGGGTATAACATTTCAGGAATGAAAGCTCCTCCAAATTGGCCATAAAATCCGTTTTCATCAACATTATATTTCGTTTTCATAAAGCAATTTTTTAAATTTTCTTAGTTTAATTTCACTTTTGTATGCTGGTTTTGTTTCAAATCGACTATTGACATCTATGGCGATGCAATTTTTTGATGCTTCAGTTTTGAAAAAATCTTTAATGCTATCTATTTCGGTTCTTCCTATACCTCCACTCAAGAAAAATGATTTTTCATGTGTGTATTTTTCTAAAATTCTCCAGTCGAAAGTAATACCGTTTCCACCAGGTAATTTTCCCTTGGTATCAAAAAGAAAATAATCAACAAATGGAACAAACTCCTTAATTGTTGTAAAATCGAATGAATTAGAAATTGAAAAAACTTTAATCACTTCGACATCAAATTTTTTTATATTTTTACAAAACATAACAGATTCATTTCCATGTAGTTGAATAATATCAAGTTGGAAAAACTTTATTTTTTCGTTAATTTCATTTATTGAAGCATTTACAAAAACTCCAACTTTTTTAATAGATTTTGGAATCTCAGGAATTGTTTCCAAATTCATATTTCGACTTGATTTTTCCCAGAAAATAAAACCTAAATAATCAGGATGTAGAGTTGAAATCTCCTCAATGTTTTCTGGATATTTCATGCCGCAAATTTTTAGTTTTACGTTTTTCATATCACTAATTTTTGAATGAATCTTTGAGCTTCCGAACCAGGATTTTCTGTTTTCATGAAATGTTCACCCATTAAAAAGCCTTGATAACCATATTTTTGTAATTCTTTGACTGCTTCAATTGAACTAATGCCACTTTCTGAAACTTTTACAAATTCGTCTGGAATTTTAGTAGCTAATTCTTTGCTGTAATCTAAACTCACTTCAAAAGTTTTTAAATTGCGATTGTTTACGCCAATCATATCTAAACTTAGCATAATCGATTTTTCCAATTCTTCCAAATTGTGAACTTCTAACAATACTTCTAAACCCAAACTTTGTGCAAATTCTGAAAGTTGCTTTATTTCTCTACGAGTCAAAACCGCTGCAATTAGTAAGATTACATCGGCTCCGTGGGCTTTGGCTTCCAAAATTTGGTATTCGTCAATAATGAATTCTTTTCGTAACAACGGAATATTTACTGAAGCTTTTGCTAATAACAAATCATCCAAACTTCCACCAAAATATTTAGCATCCGTCAAAACCGAAATCCCGCAAACTCCAGCATTTTGGTAGCCTAAAACTACATCTTCTACTGAATGATTGTTATTAATAATGGCTTTTGATGGCGAACGACGTTTGTGCTCTGCAATAATTCCTGAAACGCTGTTTTTTAATAACTTACTCAATGAATAGGTTCGAGAATTGAATAAAACAGAAGCTTCTAATTGCGAAACAGGAATGATGCTTTTCTTTAGTTCGACTTCACGTTTTTTATCAGCAATAATTTTATCTAAGATGTTCATGATTAATTACTTATTGTGATTAATTTTTTCAATTTTTCTAATGCTTTTCCGCTGGCTAAACTTTCTTGCGCTTTTGCTAAAGCTTCATCATAATTCGATTTTTCCACTGTTTGAATGGCTATAGCTGCATTAGCACAAACTACATTGTTTTGAGCTGTTGTTCCTTTTCCAGAAATGACATCGTAGAAAATTTTAGCAGATTCATCTATGGTTGTTCCGCCTTTGATGGTTGCTAATTGGCATTCGGGTAGTTTGAAATCAGATGGTTTTAAAATTTGTTCGGATGTGTTGGAAATGATTTTCACTTCATCGGTTAATGAAACTTCGTCAAAACCACTTAAACCATGCAAAATGGAGTAATTGGTAGATGTGTTTTGATATAAATAAGCATACATTCGTGCTAATTCCAAACTAAAAACACCAACCATTTGATTTTGTGGAAACGACGGATTTACCATTGGGCCCAACATATTAAAAAACGTTTTCACACCTAATTCTTTTCGAATCGGACCTACATTTTTCATAGCCGGATGGAAGAGTGGTGCGTGCAAAATAGCAATATTTGTTTCTTCGATCGATTTAGTTAGGAAATCCGAATCATTCGTAAATTTCACACCCATTTTTTCCATCACATTACTCGATCCCGAAATAGAGGAAACGCCATAATTTCCGTGCTTTGCGACTTTAATTCCAGCTCCAGCTACTATGAAAGAAGCTAAAGTTGAAATATTAAAGGTGTCTTTTCCATCACCACCAGTTCCACACAAATCGATCGTATTGTAAGCGGAAAAATCAACAGGAATACATAATTCTAACAAAGCTTCACGGAAACCCGCTAATTCTTCAATAGTAATGCTCCGCATCATATAAACCGTCATGAAAGCAGCGATTTGACTTGGATTATAACTTCCAGAAGAAATATTTACCAATACGTCTTTGGCTTCTTCTTTAGTTAAGATTTCATGTTGAATTAATCGATTTAATATATTTTTCATTTCATTTATTTTAAAATTGGACATAAGTTGGGCTGTACTTCACTGATTTTGTGTTAGTAAAGCAAGAAATTAAGCGTGTATGTTGTTGCTAATTAATGGCTAAGCCAATTTTCTAAGATTTTTTTTCCGTATGGAGTTAAAACACTTTCAGGATGATATTGAACGCCTCGAATATCAAAATGCGCATGTTTCATCGACATAATCTGACCATTTTCATCAACAGAAGTTATGATTAAATCAGCAGGAATGTTTTCATTGGAAACGACCCAAGAATGATAACGACCCACTTCAAATTCGTTAGGTAAATCGTTAAAGATAAAGTCGTCTTCGGTTTTTGTGACTTTAGTTGCCACACCGTGATAGACTTTTTCTAAGTTGGTTAATGTACCTCCGAAAACTTCTCCAATAGCTTGCAATCCTAAGCAAACACCGAAAATACTTTTGCTTGAAGCATATTTTTTGATAACCTCTTTCAGCAAACCCGCTTCATCTGGAATTCCTGGTCCTGGCGAAAGTAGAATTTTATCGAATTTTTCTAATTCATTCAATTCAAATTCGTCGTTTCTAAAAACGGTTACATTCGCATTCAAATCCTCTAAATAGTGGACTAAATTGTAAGTAAAACTGTCGTAATTGTCTATAACTGCTATTTTCATTTCTTTAATTTTTTTCAATTTCAAGGGCAATTTCAATTTCAAAATTCAAGCTCATTTTTTGGAACACAGATTTAAGAAATTAAATAAATTTAAAAAAGTCTCGACTACGCTCGACTTGACAATTTGCTCTTGATTTTTGCTTTTGTTCTTGCACTTGTTCTTGTTCTTGTTCTTGAATTTTTATATGTTTTCTGCTATATCTAAGGCTTTTTGTAATGCGCCTAACTTGTTGTACACTTCTTGCATTTCGTTTTCTTGTAATGAACTTTCTACAATTCCAGCTCCTGCTTGAAAATGTAAGGTGTGATTTTTACTCAAAAAAGAACGAATCATAATCGCATGATTGAAATTGCCTTCAAAATCTAATACTCCGATGGCGCCACCGTAGAAACTTCTGTTGGTTTTTTCAATGTTTTCTATTAATTGCATGGCTTTTACTTTTGGCGCTCCGGCTAATGTTCCTGCTGGAAATGTTTTGGCTACTAATTCCATAAAAGTATGATTTTCTTTTAATTTTCCGGATACTTTTGACACCAAATGAATCACGTGAGAGAAAAACTGTACTTCTTTGTATTTTTCTACTTTCACTTCGTTACAGCTTCTGCTTAAATCATTTCTTGCTAAATCGACTAACATGACGTGTTCGCTGTTTTCTTTAGCGTCTTCCCCCAATTTTTTAGCTAATTCGGCATCTTGTTCGTCGTTTCCGGTACGTTTAAATGTACCTGCGATGGGATGAATTTCGGCGAAATTATTTTTGATTACCAATTGCGCTTCGGGTGATGAACCGAATATTTTGAAATTTCCATAATCGAAAAAGAACAAATACGGTGAAGGATTTATGCTTCGTAAAGCACGATAAACATTGAATTCATCGCCTTTAAAATCTTGTGAAAATCTTCTAGATAACACCAATTGAAATACATCACCACGTAAGCAATGCTTTTTGGCTAACGAAACGTAGTTTTTGAATTCATCATCGGTTAAGTTTGAAGTTCCGTTTCCTGATTTTTGAAATGAAAAAGAGGCAAAATTTTTCGATTGTAATAATTGTTCAATTTCAGCGATATTATTGCTTCCATCAAAACTATGACAGAATAAATACGCTTCGTTTTTGAAATGATTGATGGCGATAATGTTTTGATAAACTGCGTAAAAGATTTCAGGAATTTTGTTTTCCAATGATTTTTCAGCAATCGAAACTTTCTCAAAATATTGAATCGCATCATAAGCTAAATAGCCAAATAATCCTTGCGTAATGAATTTAAAATCTGATTTTTCCGTTTGAAATTGATTAGAGAAATTTTCGATTTCTTTTGCTACGTTAACACCAGTATCAATTGGAATAATCTCTGAAAATCCATCAGGAAAATTTGTTTCAATTTTTTGATTTTCCACTTTAATAGAAGCAATCGGATTGAAACAGATGTACGAAAAACTGTTGTCATTCGCATGATAATCAGAACTTTCTAGCAAGATGCTATTTGGGAATTTATCGCGAATTTTCAAGTAAACACTCACTGGCGTAATAGTGTCAGCTAGAATTTGTTTGTAATTAGTATGTAACTTGTATTTTTTCATATTTGTTTAATTTTTGGCAATAAAAAAAGGCTTGTCGTGATTGACAAGCCTTTTCTATGTATTTGGTTTTAAATGATACTATAGCAGGTTTCGCTCACGAAGTTCGACGTAAGTTAGACCACCACCAAGTATTGTTTAAAATTGAAATCATATTCTTAATTGTATGTTGCAAATATTTCTAATTAATTTTCGAATAAACAAATTTTTTAATATAAACTTGGATATTTTGTTGGATTTGCCTCATTTATAATCGCATATACTTTCTCAAAAATATCTTCTGCAGAAGGTTTTGAGAAGTAATCTCCATCGGTTCCATAAGCAGGTCGGTGTGCTTTTGAAGCTAATGTTTGCGGTGCGCTATCTAAATGTTGGTAGGCTTTTTGATTTTCTACAATTTCTTGTAAAATGTATGCACTTGCTCCACCAGGAACGTCTTCGTCAATTACTAATAAACGATTTGTTTTCGCTACCGATTTCACAATATCATGATTAATATCGAAAGGTAATAACGATTGAATATCAATAATTTCAGCGCTAATTCCTACTGATTCTAGTTCATTTGCCGCTTGTTCTACCAAACGTAAAGTAGAACCGTAAGAAACTAAAGTAATATCCGTTCCTTGTTTGATGGTTTCAACTACTCCGATTGGTGTTTTGAATTCACCTAAATTCGTTGGCATTTTTTCTTTCAAACGGTATCCGTTCAAACATTCTACAACCAATGCAGGTTCGTCAGTTTCTAATAAAGTGTTGTAAAAACCAGCTGCTTTAGTCATGTTTCTTGGAACTAAAACGTGAATTCCTCTAATCGCATTGATAATCATTCCCATTGGAGAACCTGAATGCCAAACACCTTCTAAGCGATGACCACGAGTTCTAATGATTAGCGGTGCTTTTTGACGACCCGCCGTTCTGTATTGTAATGTTGCTAAATCATCACTCATGATTTGAATAGCATACAACAAATAATCTAAATATTGAATTTCAGCAATTGGACGTAATCCTCTCATTGCCATTCCAATTCCTTGACCTAAAATCGTAGCTTCACGAATTCCCACATCGGCAACACGTAATTCTCCGTATTTTTCTTGCATGCCTTCCAAACCTTGGTTAACATCACCAATATTTCCAGAATCTTCACCAAAAATTAATGTTTCTGGATATTTTGAGAAGATAGCATCAAAGTTATCTCTTAAAACCAAGCGCGCATCTACATCTTCAGCAGTTGCATCGTATGTTGGAGCTACTTCTTTGGTTTTTAAAACCGTTTTATCCGATTGTGAAAATAAGTGCGAACTGAATTTTGGTTGGATTTTCTCAGTATAATTTTCAATCCAAGTCGCTAAAGTAGCACGCGAATTTTCTTTGATAATCATGCGCAAAACTTTACGAGCTGCAACTAAAATATCTTTACGGATTGGTTCTTTTATTGAAGCAACATCGTTAGCAATTTTCTCAATAAATACTTTGTTTTCACTTTGTGAAGCAATGGTATTTAGTAAACCAACTAATTCTTGTTGTTCTGCTTTTGTTGGTGCTGTAAAGTTTGTCCAAGCGGCTTTTTTACCTTCTAAAACGTCTTTTTTAGCTTGATTATCAATTTCTTCTAATTCTTCTGAAGTAGCGATATTGTTTTCGATTAACCAAGTTTTCATTTTAGCCACACAATCAAATTCAGCTTCCCAAGCCAAACGTTCTGCATTTTTGTAACGTTCGTGACTTCCAGAAGTTGAGTGACCTTGCGGTTGCGTTAATTCTTGTACGTGCACTAAAACAGGAACATGTTCTTCACGAGCAATTTGAGATGCTTTTTGGTACGTTTCTACTAAAGCTGGGTAATCCCAACCTTTAACGCGTAAGATTTCGTAACCGTTATTTTCTTCATCACGTTGGAATCCTTTTAAGATTTCAGAAATGTTTTCTTTAGTAGTTTGATGACGTGCGTGAACCGAAATTCCGTATTCGTCATCCCAAACGCTCATTACCATTGGTACTTGTAAAACACCAGCAGCGTTGATAGTTTCGAAGAATAAACCTTCAGAAGTTGAAGCATTTCCGATAGTTCCCCAAGCTACTTCGTTTCCATTTTCAGAGAAGTTGGTTTGGTTGATACCAGAAACATTTCTGTATATTTTTGAAGCCTGAGCTAATCCTAACAAACGTGGCATTTGCCCAGCAGTAGGAGAGATATCAGCACTCGAATTTTTTTGTTGGGTTAAGTTTTTCCAATTTCCGTTTTCGTCTAATGAATGCGTTGCGAAGTGTCCGCCCATTTGACGACCAGCACTCATAGGATCAAAATTAATATCGGTATGGCCATACAATCCAGCGAAGAATTGCTCGATATTCATAGCACCAATTGCCATCATAAAAGTTTGGTCGCGATAGTATCCTGAACGGAAATCTCCGTTTTGAAATGCTTTCGCTAATGCCAATTGAGGCACCTCTTTACCATCGCCAAAAATTCCAAATTTCGCTTTCCCTGTAAGCACTTCTTTTCTTCCAAGAAGACTACATTCTCTACTGATTCGGGCGATTTTATAATCGTTAATGACTTCTTTTTTGAAATCTTCAAAAGAAACTACTTCCGATGTTGTTGCTGTTTTCATAAGCCGTTTGTACGAAATTGATAATTCAACAAATTTAATTAAAACGACTTATAAAACAATACAGGGAGTGATATTTTTTTAATTATTATTAAATTATCAATAGTTTTGATTTGAAAAACGCAATGAATTCATTAAAAAAAGATTTTTAATTATTGAATTATCAAATAAATAGATAAAAAGCTATTAAAACCATTTTCTGGTAAATAAAGAAATTAATGTTTTTGGACTTAAAGTAACTACAAAACGAATTTGTTGCCCATAATTAACATCATCTAATGCAAAACCATTTGAAGAATAAACGGGTAAGAAAAGTTCAAAATAATCTGGAACTAAGTTTAGGTGTAAGCCCGAATCATAAACAAATTCGGCACTACTGTATTTGTTTTTTAGCATTCCAGCATCGCCATAAACTTGAATCCAATTCCAAATATTGAATGTTCCGTTCACAGTTGTCATCCATTGATTGGCAAATCTTGTATCTAATTTAGATTTGAATCCACCTTCTGCATAAACATATTGTTGGCTATAAATTCCTGTAGTTTCGCTTCTTCCTAACAAACTATAATCAAACATATAATCATTTGGTCTGTCTAAACCAAAGCTGAAAAAATCAGAGTTTGTACTGCTAAACATAAAAGCTCCTGCATAAAAGCGTAGACTTATTTGTCTGTTGTTTTCAAATAATTTTCTATAATGCACTTCGGTTGCAATTTTTCCAAACTTACTTGAAATTTGTAAATCGTTTGAAAATGAAAAATGTTTGGTTCCTTCTGATTGAAAGTTGCCGTATTTTGCATTAAAAACATTATAATTTTCAGTATTTTCTGTTATAAATGGTGAAGCTTCTCTATTGATATAAACTTGTCTTAGTTGAATAAATTCATTTTTATTAGATCTCAAATTCTTATCTCTAAAGAAAAATTGAATGGTTGGAACTAAATTTGTATAAGTAGCGTCTGGTGCATAATGAAATTGGCTACCTCTTAAAATGTATCTAATGTTGTATAATTTACCTTCGTCTCTAATATTATCATCAATAAAAAAAGTTGCCTTACCAACAAATTTTCCTGTATTTGACGAATACATTGGTGTTGCTGTAAACGAGAAAGGCTTATTTAACATTGAACGATTGCTTAATTTCATACCAATTGCAATTCCATCATACGCATTAAATTCAACTTCTGGAACATAGAAAATCTGGTTGTAATGTGGTTCTTCTAGATCTTTCATAAAATTGAATTTTATTGGTCGATTATTGAAGAAAAAACCTTTTAACGATTTCCAGTTGTTTCTCAAATTATATTCTGGAACTTCATTATTGTAGTTTAAAACCAATTTGTCTGATTCTAATCTCGGAATTACAATTGTGGAATCTGTTGAAATATTGTTTAGCCAAATTTTATTAACTACTTCATTATTTTTTAGTTGATATAACGAAATTGGTGCATTTGTATTTGTTTTGTTAATGATTTTTACTGAAATTGAATCTTTAGTTTTTGAAACTTTTCCAAATTTATAATCTACTAAATCTCGGGTTTCTACCATAGTTCTAAAAAACCAATCGATGTCTTTTGGAGTATTTTTTTCAAAAATTGTTTCAAATTGTCGCGAATTTGAAGAAATGTATTGATTTTCATGAATAAATTCTTGAATACTTGAGAGAACAATATTTTCACCAAGATAGTTGTCTAAATAATTCAAACTCAATCCAGCTCTATATTTGCTAGAAATTTGTTCGTTGAATTTAATTAATCTATTTTTTGGTTCATTTAATGGTTGATCTAGATTTTTTCGAGCCATCAACATATACAAATAGTTATATTGTTGATTGAATGGAAGATTGATAAAATGATATGATTTCAAAATCTTTAGATTGGCTAAATTCCCAGTCATTGTCAAATCGGGATAATTTTCGTTGATGTATTGCATCATTAAAAACATCTGAATTCCATCGTAAATCCAATATTCTTTTCTAGGATTGAGCTGTAAATTTTCTTTTAAATAATTATTCAGATATGTTTTTAAGAATTTTAATTCAAACATTAATTCATCAGGAAAAGGGCTCAAAAAGCTTGGTAATTGATTCAATCCATAAAAGGGTTGACGTTGATAATCTTCTTGTGTTATGATTATTTTTGATGTCAGTGAATTTCCAAGTTTTGAAGCTGTAAAACGAGTAATTTTATCAATTAGGATAGCTTTTTCAATTTCACTAATTTTATTGTCTTGCAAACCGCAACTAACCGTAATGATATCATTTTTATAGTTTTGATATGAAGTTTTTGTTTCAATCACAAGTGTAACTTCAGGTTTGTTGTAACCAATTAAATTTCTATTATTTTCAGAAACTAAATTGCTTGAAACAGAAAAGCTATCGGGAATTTCGAGTTCAATTTCATAGTCAGAAAATGAGTTTGGAATATCATCTAAATTTTCATTGCTTTGTTGAATAAATTGTTTATTTTCATAACGAGAAGGTGCTAAATGCCAATGTTTTAGAATAAATTTATTATTGTCATAAAAACCAAATCTTGTAAATTTTGCATTCGGAATTTTTACTGTATAAAAAAGTGTTATAGTCTGTTTAGAGCAAGGAAGAATTGGGGTGTTTAGGTTGATTTTTAACAAATCAACTATATCATTTGGTCGTTCCCAAGCAATATTTTCAAAATTAGAATCGGAAATTGAATTAATAGTTGTTTTTCCTCTATCAGAATCACTTGCCAAATGAAAAGCTCTTATGAATTCATCTGAAAATCGTTTTGCTAGAGCTGATGTTTTTGAGGAATAGGCATTATTCCAATCATTTAAAATAATGTGCTTAATCGTATCGTTTGAAGTATTGTTGTACGTTAAAATTTGTTTTATTAATAATGTTTTATCTTCTGAGTTCAGTCTGACAATCATTTTTGAGGAATGTTGAGCTGATACAGTTAGCGTAAAAAAGAAAATGAATATGTATAAAATGTTAAACTTCAATTTGGGAATTTTTTCAATTAGATGATTTATTTAATAATTTGGTTGCGTAAGAAAATTCTAATTTTTTCATAAAAATATGTAAAACAAGTATGATTTCACTAAGAATAGGTTAATATTTACGCAATAATAACTTAAAATTATTTTACTTTCCTAATAAATTGGGTATATTTGATAAAAAATTATTATGCCCTTAAAAATATTAAGTACATTATTTTTGTTTTTTGGTTTTATTTCATCGGCACAAGTTGTAATTAATGAAATTGATGTTGATATGTCTGGTTCAGATGTTGAAGAAATAATTGAATTAAAATCAGACACTCCAAACTTTTCTTTAGATGGATATGTTCTTGTTTTGTTCAATGAAACAAATTCATTAAGCTATTATTCGATTGATTTAGACGGTTATTCAACTGATATTAATGGAATTTTTTTATCAGGAAATACAGCGGTTTCTCCAGCACCAACACTTGTTTTTCCAAATGGTAAAATTCAAAATGGTCCAGATGTTATAGCACTTTATCAAGCAAATGCTACAGATTTTCCAGATGGAACTTTAGTAACTTCAACTAATTTAGTAAATGCGATTGCTTACGCAACTAATTCTTCATTAGCTACAAATTTAATGAGTGCATTAGGTCTCACAATATCAACCAATGAAAATGTAAATAGCTTAGGAATAACTCAATCAATACAACGCAAAAATGATGGTACTTATGAAGTAAAAACACCAACTCCTGGAATGCCTAATGATGGAAGTGGAATAGTCCTAAACTATATTACTGTATCTACTTCACAAACAAGTTATAATGAAGGTGAAATTTTTGATTTTGTTTTCACAACAAGTCAACCAGTAGCAGGTTCAGATTTACTGTTTAATTTTACTATAGTGAATGGAAATTTTATGGTTAACGATTACACAAGTACTAATTTAACAGTTTTAATTCCCGTAGGACAATCAACTGCATCAAATACTTGTACATTATTTGATGATATTACCGATGAAGGTGATGAGGAATTGTTAATTGACATTCAAGCTGTTCCAACTGGTTATGTAATCAACAATGATAACTTAATTTTAAGAATTTATGATAATGATTATATAGTACAATCTTATGGCACACCCTTAAATCCAACTTATGGATTAGTAACTCCAACTATTCCAACTGGATATTATGATTCTTTGGAAGGGCTATCAGGTAATACTTTAAAACAAGAATTACAAAATATTATTGCAAGCTCAAATGTACGTTTACATAGTTATGCAGATATTTGGGAAATTATAAGAACTGCAGATCAAAACCCTCTAAATTCAAATCAAATATGGGATATGTATCTTGAAGTTCCAATGTCAAAATTAGATCAGCAAAATACAAGTAGTATTGTTGGAAAATGGAACAGAGAGCATATTTTTCCTCAATCACGAGGTGGTTTTGAAGTAGCTGATGGAGATTATGCTGATGGAATAAATATTTGGCTTCCAACAAGTGCTTCTAATACAATAGATGGAGTATCAGACGCACATCATATTCGAGCAGAAAATGGTCAAGAAAATTCTTCAAGAAATAATAAAAATTACGGTAACGTAAATTCTTCAACTGTTTATGCTGGTCCTTTTGGAACTCAAGGTTCATGGAGAGGTGATGTTGCAAGAGCGTTATTTTATATGGCGGTTCGATTTGATGGCTTAAACGTAGTTAATGGAGATCCAAATGAATATTTACCAAGTACAACTATTTCTTCTGGTAACATTGGTGATTTAGCATCTTTACTAACTTGGAACACAACAGATCCAAGAGACGATTTTGAAATGAACCGAAATAATTACATATATACTTGGCAAATGAATCGTAATCCTTTTATAGATTATCCTAATTTAGCGGATTATATTTTTGGAGCTAATTTTGGTCAACCATGGTCTTCAACGTTATCTACACAAAATCCTATTGAAAATAGAGTAGTAGTCTATCCAAATCCAGCAACGGAATATTTGATAGTTTCAGGTTTAGAAGGAAGTTCGAAAGTAGAAATTTACACTATAACAGGTCAATTAGTTCAAATTCAAAATTTTGAAAACAATGTTCAAATAAATCTAGATTTGAATGCTGGAATGTATTTGGTTAAAGTAACTAACGGATTTCAATCTACAACAAAGAAAATTATTGTTAAGTAATAGTTTTTAATTACTAAAAGTGTTAAAACAAGTTAAATTATATGCTAAAATTACCTTTGGCAGTATTATTGTTTTACATTATAAATAACTATTAAAATTAAGTACAATGAAAACGATTCAAAAGAAAACTGCTACGATTATTGCAGCATTGATTTTAGTATTTATGTTGGTAATACCAGCTGATGTATTTTCACAAGGACCACCGCCATAGGCACCAGCTCACGGGTATAGAGCCAAAACAAGACATATTTATTTTCCTAATCAAAATATGTATTACGACATTCAAAAAAGTAATTATATTTATTTTTCTAACGAAAAATGGAGTATAAGTACAAGAGTGCCTTCAATTTTTGTTGGAATTAATCTAGGGAAAAGTACTCAGATTCAGTTAGATTATTATGGAAGTTACCCACAATATTATAATAAAGATCACAAGATAAAATATAAAAAGAAACAAAAAAATCCTTCAAATTATAAATCTAAACAAAAATTTAAAGATGATAATAATGGAAGAAAAGGTAAAGGAAATGATAATCGTGGAAAAGGAAATAAAGGAAAAGGAAACGATAAATAAATTAAAAAGGTCAGATTATTTAATCTGACCTTTTTAATTTTTAGAAGTTTGGTGATAAATTGTATTTTTTGTAGAAGTTATCTAATGCTTCTAATACCTCATCTTCTGTATCTACTACTTTAATTAAGTTCATGTCTTCTGGATTGGCATTTTTCATTTTGTCAATCATCACAGTTTTAATCCAATCTAATAAACCTGACCAAAATTCGGTTCCGACTAAAATAATAGGGAATTTTCCAATTTTCTTAGTTTGAATCAACGTTACTGCTTCGAATAATTCGTCTAATGTTCCAAAACCTCCTGGCATAACCACAAAACCTTGTGAATATTTTACAAACATTACTTTTCTTACGAAGAAGTAATCAAAGTTTAAGTTTTTATCTTTATCTATATACGGATTAAAGTGTTGCTCAAAAGGCAATTCGATATTTAAACCTACCGAAATTCCGCCACCATAATGCGCTCCTTTGTTTCCTGCTTCCATGATTCCAGGTCCACCACCCGTAATTACACCATAACCCGCTTTACTGATTTTGAATGCAATTTTTTCGGCTAATAAATAGTTTTTATCATCTGGTTTTGTTCTTGCCGAACCAAAAATAGATACACAAGGCCCTATTCTTCCCATTGATTCATAACCATTTACAAACTCAGACATAATTTTAAAAATTGCCCAAGAATCGTTTGATCGTATTTCGTTCCAAGTTTTTTGCTTGAATTTTTCTTGAATTCTGTGATCGTCGTTTTCGTATTGATCTGCTGCCATAATAATTTTATTTATTTGTTGAAAAACAAATTATTAGAGTTAATAATAAAGTTTTAGCAGTGTTGTTGTGTGTAGTAATTAGGTTGCTAAGATACTAATTTATTATTTGTTTGTTGAAAATAATTTTGTCAATAATTTTATTAATTCCTCATTCCAAATTCGATAATCATGCCCACCATCGAATGATCTAATTTCTGCAAAAGAATTGGAATCTTGATAGACTATTTTTATAAAATCTGCATCGCTTTTTAAGAAAAAAGGCTCTTGAATTCCATATATCAAGTATAAATTTGGATAATGAAGTCTTTTTTCCAAGTATTAGTTTGTATATCTCCACCAAAAGTTGAAAAGCATAAATATGTTCCAATTAATTCGGGATGTTTATTCAATAAACTCATTCCAAAGCCAGCACCATTTGAAACACCATAAAAATATCTATTTTCTTTTGTGTTTTTTTGATTAAGTATTTTTTCTATATAAGAAATTAATTCATTCTCAAAATAGGACATATGGTTTTTAAACCTATTTGACAAATGCTTCAAATCTTGTGTATTGGAATCATTATCAACATATTCAAAGTTTCTAAATTGAAGTTTTACTTTTGTACCATCGCCTAAAGTTGTACTTGTACTATCTGCAATTTTATTATTTGAATGACTTTCAATATAAATAATTGGATTTATTATATTGTTATTAATTAACGAATCTAAAGGCTTTTTAATAAAATTTTTTCCTTTTATTTCAAAACCATCAGTTGCATAAACGATTGGATAATTGTTTTTTGAATTGAATCCTTTTGGTAAATATATGTTGTGCTTTCTATATTCAGCTAAAGAATTACTATAAATAGAATCAGTGTAATATTTTGATTCATTTAAAGTAACATTTTTTGAAGTTTGACAAGAAATGAATAGGCTAAAAAAAACAAATAGTAAAATGATATTTTTATTCATTATTAAATTGATTTCAAAATGATAACTAAAGTAATTCTTTTTTCAAAAACTGTGCTGTGTAGCTTTTTTTATTTTTTATAATTTCTTCTGGAGTTCCTTTTGCAACCACTTCTCCTCCACCTTTTCCACCTTCGTAACCAATGTCAATTACATAATCGGCTAGTTTTACAACATCTAAATTATGCTCGATAATTAAAACGGTATTTCCTTTGTCAACCAACACATTAATTACATCCATTAATACTCGAATGTCTTCAAAATGTAATCCTGTTGTGGGTTCATCTAAAATGTAAAAGGTGTTACCTGTATCTTTTTTTGAAAGTTCCGTTACTAATTTGATGCGTTGTGCTTCACCACCTGAAAGCGTTGTACTTTGTTGACCTAATGTGATATAACCCAATCCAACATCTTGAATGGTTTTTACTTTTCGATAGATTTTCGGAATATTTTCAAAGAATTCTACTGCTTCATCTACTGTCATGTTTAACACATCAGAAATCGATTTTCCTTTGTATCGAATTTCCAATGTTTCTCTGTTGAAACGTTTTCCCATACAGGTTTCGCATTCTACATACACATCTGGCAAAAAGCTCATTTCGATGGTTCTCACACCAGAACCTTCGCAAGTTTCACAACGCCCGCCTTTAACATTAAAACTGAATCTTCCTGGCTTATAACCACGAATCATCGCTTCAGGCGTTTGTGTGTATAAACTTCTTATTTCTGAAAACACATCGGTGTAAGTCGCTGGATTAGAACGTGGTGTTCTTCCAATCGGACTTTGGTCGATGTCGATAACTTTATCAATATGTTCTAAACCTTCAATTTTCTTGTAAGGCTGTGGTTTCTTAACTGCATTGAAAAAATGTGCGTTTAATATCGGATACAAGGTTTCGTTAATCAATGTCGATTTTCCACTTCCTGAAACACCCGTTACACAAACTAATTTTCCTAAAGGAATTTCAATCGAAACATTCTTTAAATTATTTCCTGTAGCACCTGATAATTTGATGGATTTACCGTTGCCTTCTCGTCGAGTTTTTGGCACTTCAATCTTCATTTTACCGTTTAAATATTGTGCGGTAATCGTATCTTCTTGTAATAATTCTTTCGGTGTTCCTTTACTGATGATTTGTCCACCAAAACGACCTGCTTTTGGACCAATATCAATCACATAATCGGCACGTTCAATCATATCTTTGTCGTGTTCTACTACAATTACCGAATTTCCGATGTCACGTAAACTTTCTAACGATTTAATTAAGCGTTCGTTATCTCTTTGGTGCAAACCAATACTTGGTTCGTCCAAAATATACAAAACACCAACCAATTGCGAACCAATTTGTGTTGCCAATCGAATGCGTTGAGCTTCGCCACCAGAAAGCGATTTTGAACTTCGGTTTAGTGATAAATAATTCAACCCAACATCTAACAAAAATTGCAATCTTGCTGTAATTTCTTTTACAACTTCAACTGCGATAACTTTTTGTTTTTCAGATAAATGATTATCTAAATCGGCAAACCATTCGGATAATTCAGCAACATCCATTTGGACTAATTCACCGATGTTTTTCCCGTTTAATTTGAAATATAAAGATTCTTTTCTCAAACGTGTTCCTTCACATTCTGGACAATCATTTTCGTCCATAAATTCTTTTGCCCAGCGTTTGATACTTGCTGAATCGGAATTATCAAATTGATTTTTGATAAAATTTGAAATTCCTTCGAAATCGATTTTATAGTCTTTGGTAATTCCCATAACCTTTGATACGACAGAGAATTTTTCGTTTCCTCCGTACAAAATCATATCCATCGCTTCTTGCGGAATGGTTTCGATAGCATCGGTTATTTTGAAATCGTATTTCTGTGCGATAATTTCCAATTGCTTGAAAATCCAAGAACTTTTATATTCGCCCAAAGGTGCAAAACCACCATTTTTAATCGATGATTTCGGATTTGGAATAATTTTTTGAAGATTGATTTCATTCACAGTTCCTAATCCGTTACAACATGGACATGCTCCTTTTGGAGAATTGAATGAAAAATTATTCGGTTCTGGATTTGGATACGAAATTCCAGAAGTTGGACACATCAAATTACGGCTGTAAAAGCGCACTTCTTGACTTTCCTGTTCAATCACCATCATTACGTCATCACCATGATACATAGCGGTTTTGATACTTTCCGATAAACGCTTGTCGGTATCTTCTTCGGTATCAATTGCCATTCTATCAATAACAATTTCGATGTCATGTGTTTTATAACGATCGACTTTCATACCAAACTCTAAATCACGAATCTGACCATTCACACGAACTTTCAAGAAACCTTGTTTCGCAATTTGCTCAAATAATTCGCGATAATGTCCTTTACGTGAACGAACAACTGGCGCTAAAATATTGATGCGTTTTCCATTAAAATCCTCTAAAATCAACTGTTTTATTTGGTCATCTGAATACGAAACCATTTTTTCGCCCGTATTAAAACTGAAAGCATCAGCTCCTCTTGCATACAACAAACGTAAGAAATCGTAAATTTCTGTAATAGTTCCAACAGTTGAACGAGGTGATTTACTTGTGGTTTTTTGCTCAATCGCAATCACAGGTGAAAGTCCGTCGATTTTATCTACATCTGGACGCTCTAATCCGCCAAGAAATTGACGAGCATAGGCTGAAAAGGTTTCGATGTATCTTCGTTGACCCTCGGCATAAATGGTATCAAAAGCTAATGACGATTTTCCGGAACCTGATAAACCAGTAATAACCACTAGTTTTTCACGCGGAATGGATACGTCAATATTTTTAAGATTATGGGCTCTAGCACCAATAATTTCGATAGTTTCTTCTGTAGTGTGTTGCATAATTTTTGGCAAAACGCAAAGATACTGATTTCAAACCGATTTTTATAACAGACAATTGTGAAGAAAATAAAAAAAGAAAGCGCTATAGTAAACGCTTTCTTTGTCTGTTATTGATATAATCGTTAATTGCTTTTTTAGTGGTTACCCAATTTCTACCTTCTTTATAAGCATCAATTTTTCCTTGGCGCGCCAATAAACTTACGTATTCTTGGCTGTATGGAGTATTTGGCTCACTAACTATATCAGCAATAGATTGATAATCTTCATCGTTATCGCTTGGAATTGAAGTTAGATAAATATTAACGGTTCTTTCCAAAGCCTGACACATTAACAACGTTAACTTCTGATAATTACCATTATTTGCTTGATTTAAAGCGTCGTAATATTTTTTTCTATCGTTTTTTAAGATGATGGCGGGCGGAAAACCTCTTCGCATGAGCAATAAATTCATGGCTAAACGAACGGTTCTTCCATTTCCATCAAAAAAAGGATGTATCCAAACTAGTTTGTGATGAAAAATAGTAGCCAACTCAATATCATTCAATTGTAAAGGATTTTCGTTTACAAATTGAATTAATTCATCTAACAAATCAGAAACTTTATTAGCATTTGGTGGAACAAAATTAGCACCGGTTATTCGAACACCTGCATTTCTAATTCTTCCTGCAAAATCATCTTCAATAGTACGCAACACCAAACCATGAAGCGATAAAATATCAATACTTCGTAATACATAATCATCATTTATAATTTGATATAAATAATTAATCGCATGCTCATGATTTTTTGCTTCAAAATGTTCTCGCAATGATTTTCCTTTAACAGTAATTCCATCTTGAAGCACCATTTGTGTTTCTCGTAGTGAAAGTGTATTGCCTTCAATACTGTTAGAATTATAAGTCCATTCGATGGAAAGTGATTCTTTAATTTTTGAAATAGCAGAATACGGAAGTGGTCTATTTTGATTGAGCACACCCAGTTTATCATACAATCTATCAAATGTTGATTGAAATTCTTCTCGATATGATAAATCAATATTCCACATAATTTTCCATTTAAACCACAAAGATATTGATATCGTTTTGAATAAAAAAATATTTTATCCGATATTAAAATTTTTGATATTAGAAATTACATTTCAGATATTATATTTTTAAAATTTATCAAATATCTTAAATCTGTGTTCAAAAAAATTGAAGTTGATTTTTGAAATTGTTCTTAAAATTAAACTATTCAATAATCATCGATTTCAAGCGATGCCTGTATTTTTCTAAAATTAATTGTTTGTGTATAAAACCAAGAAAAATTCCATTTTTTAGCACTGGTAAAACTTTACATTCAGAAGCATCAAATTTATCCATGATGGTTTCAAGTGTTTCATCATAAAAGATAATTTCTTTTGGTTGTTGCATGATTTCTTCTACAGCGGTATATTTTACTTTGAATTGAGAGAAAACAATTGGTCGAATTTCATCCAAATGAATAATTCCAAGTAGTTTGTTTTTTTCGTCTAAAACAGGAAAAATATGTTCATCAGATTCTTGAATTTTCTGTACCAATTCCTCTAAACTATTGCTCAAAGAAATAGCTTTAAAATCAGTTTGAATTAACTTTGAAACATCAATAGAATTTAGAATATTGGTATCGCGATTATCTGTAAAAACTTCCCCTTTATCCGCTAAATTTTTAATGTCAAATGAATAGGGCTCAAAACGTTTAGAAATGGCAAAACTAACTGATGAAACAATCATTAAAGGAACCATCAAGTTGTAACCACCTGTAATTTCTGCAATTAAGAAAATTGCTGTTAAGGGTGCATGAAATAATCCGCTTAGTATTCCAGCCATACCAACTAAAGTAAAATTCCCAACAGGAAGTTTTGTAAATCCAATTAAATTAAAAAATGTAGCCACAGAAAATCCTAAATAAGAACCCACAAATAGCGATGGTGCAAAATTACCCCCATTTCCACCAGCTCCTAATGTTAAACTGGTTGCATACACTTTAATCAACATCGTTAAACTAACAAAAATCAACAAAATCCATGATGAATCTTGGAAGCGTTCAAAGACTGTATTTTGCACTAATTTTGCGGATTGATTATCGGCTAAAAGTTTGATGCTTTCATATCCTTCTCCAAAAAGTGATGGAAAAAAGAAAATTAAAATTCCTAAAATTCCCGCTCCAAATAACGCTTTATTGATATAATTGAACCTTAATCTTGCAAAAAAATGTTCGATTTTTCGAAATGTTCTGGCGTAATTTATCGAAACAAATCCGCTTAAAACACCTAATAAAATATAATAAGGTAGATTGTGAAAATCGAAAAACTGTACTTTTTTAAATGAAAATAAAATAGTGTCGTTCAAAACGATTGTAGAAATTAATGCTCCAGTAGCAGCGCTAATCATAATTGGAATAAATGCTGTAATGCTAATTTCGGCTAAAACTACTTCGATAGCAAATAGAACACCTGCAATTGGTGCGTTGAAAGCAGCTCCAATTCCGGCGGCAACTCCACATGCTAATAAAAGTGTTCTATCTTTATAACTTAGTCTATAATTTTGTGCATAATTACTTCCAAAAGCAGCTCCTGTAATGGTAATTGGTGATTCTAAACCTGCACTTCCGCCCATACCAACGGTAAACGAACTCGTAATAATTTGGGCAAACATCTGTTTTCTGGGCATGATACCTCGCTTTTTGGCTACGGCATACATAATTTGCGAAGTTCCTTTTTCTATAGAACCATCTAATACTTTTTTAATGATGATTACTGTGATGATAATTCCGATGATGGGTAAAGTACTATTACTAAATGGAAGGTGTAAGATGTCATCTAATTTTTGAGATGATTTAAAAACCCAATGCGCAAAAGTTTTCAGAATAATTACCGCCAAAGCCGAAGAAATCCCTACTAAAACACACGATAAATAAATAAATTGTCGTGGTGTAAGTAATGATTTCAAAAGAAAAATAAACTGTTCTAAACGTCTAAAATTCTTATGAATTAAGTTTTTAAAAGAAAACGTTTTTTTTCTTGGCATTATCTATGATTTAAATGCGAAATTAAGTTTTAAAATCAGAAGTTAAAAACTATAGCTTATTTAATTCAGTAATTTTCTGTTGGCACGAAATTATTAATTCTTCAAAAAACTGAAAAAATTCCGATTCAAATTCGGTATAAAAATCTTGTAATTCCACAATCGCCTCTTGCATATTGGCTCTGTGCTTTGTTTTGTAATCCATCTGAAAAAGTATCATTTCCAAACCTGCAATCGAAGCATAACTTACAAACCAATTTCTTGCAATCATATACGGCATCATTCCTTTTATTCTTTCAGTTAAAATATCGTAATTGTTTTGTAATAATTTGTAGAAATCGTTGGCATAATCTTCTAATTTTTCATTTGAATACTTGCTCCAATTTTTTGCTAAAAAATGATCATATAAAATATCCATAATCACACCAGAATAATGTCCGTATTTTTCGTGCAAACGATGTTTACTTTGCCTGTAAATAGGATGCATATCGGTAAAACTATCAATGTGGCGGTGCAATAAAATTCCTTTTTTAATTTCGGAATCGAACTTTTCATAATCATGCCCTTTGATACTATCTGCCATGAAATTCCCGATTTTTAGCAAATCGTTAGTTCCTGATAAGTAAATATGTGCGAGATAGTTCATGTTTTTCTAAGTTCTTTTTGTAAATATATAAAAAAATCTTCGCGTCTTTGCGTCTTTGCGAACTACATCTTTTATATTTGTATTTCAAAATTAAAACTACACATGACATTAATAAAATCAATATCAGGAATTCGTGGCACAATTGGTGGTGCGGTTGGCGACAATTTAACTCCAGTTGATGCTGTAAAATTTGCATCTGCATATGGTTCTTTTTTAAAAATAAGACATGCTTCAAAAGGTAATGAAAGATTAAAAGTAGTTATTGGAAGAGATGCACGAATTTCGGGACCAATGATTCACAATTTAGTGATGAACACATTAGTTGGATTAGGAATCGATGTAATTGATTTGGGTTTATCAACCACGCCAACGGTTGAAATTGCTGTTCCATTGGAAAAAGCTGATGGTGGAATTATTTTAACTGCTTCTCACAATCCAAAACAATGGAATGCACTAAAATTATTAAACGAAAAAGGTGAATTTTTAAGTGGAAAAGAAGGAGAATTAATTTTAGAAATTGCCGAGAACGAAGCTTTTGATTTTTCGGATGTTGATAATTTAGGCGAAGTTATTGAAAACAATGCTTACATGGATATTCACATTGATGAAGTGCTTGAATTACCTTTGGTTGACGCTGATTTAGTAAAAACGAAGAAATTTAAAGTAGTAGTTGATGGTGTGAATTCGTCTGGTGGAATTATTATCCCTAATTTATTGGAACAAATGGGTGTTGAAGTAGTAAAATTATACTGCGAGCCAAATGGGCATTTTCCACACAATCCTGAACCTTTAAAAGAACATTTGGGAGATATTTGTAAATTAGTTGTAGAAGAAAAAGCCGATTTTGGAATTGTTGTTGACCCAGATGTAGATAGATTGGCTTTCATTTCAAATGATGGCGAAATGTTTGGCGAAGAATATACATTAGTAGCTGTTGCAGATTACGTTTTGTCAAAAACTCCTGGAAATACAGTTTCTAACATGTCGTCTTCACGTGCTTTGCGAGATATTACAGAAAAGCATGGTGGAACTTACCAAGCAAGCGCTGTTGGTGAAGTAAACGTGGTAGAATTAATGAAGAAAACCAACGCTATTATTGGTGGTGAAGGAAATGGAGGAATCATTTATCCGTCATCACACTATGGAAGAGATAGTATGGTGGGTGTTGCTTTATTTTTAACGTATTTAGCAAATCAAGATAAAACGGTTGCCGAAATTAGAGCTTCGTATCCACAATATTACATGAGTAAAAACAAGATTGAATTAACACCTCAAATTGATGTAGATCATGTTTTAGCTACGTTAACCGAAAAATATAAATCGGAAAACATTACAACAATCGACGGAGTAAAAATTGATTTTCCTACAGAATGGGTACATTTGAGAAAATCAAATACAGAACCAATTATTAGAATTTATACAGAAGCACCAACACAATCAGAAGCAGATATTTTAGCAGAACGATTTGTTAAGGAATTAAAAGAAATAGCAAGAATTTAAAAAGAAAAAGGTCAGATTTAAATCTGACCTTTTTTATTATTTTATGGCAATCATTGAAATTTCAATATTTACATTTTTTGGTAAACAAGCTACTTGAACCGTTTCTCGAGCTGGAGCAGTTGCTTCATCAAAATAACTTCCATAAATAGAATTTATTCGAGTAAAATCGTTCATATTCATTATAAAAATAGAAGTTTTGATTACATTTTCGAATGTCATATCAGCTGCCGCTAAAACAGCTTTCATGTTTTCCATTACTTGTTTTGTTTCTATTTCAATATCATCTAAAACCAATTCCATTGTTAGTGGATTAAGGGCAATTTGTCCAGATGTATATAATGTGTTTCCGACTAAAATCGCTTGATTGTATGGGCCAATAGGAGCAGGAGCATTTTTGGTATAAATTATTTTTTTCATAATTATTTCAATTTCAAAATTCTATTAAAAAACTCTGTCTGGTAATTGACGTTTGTCATATTTGATATCGCTCAATACAGAAGAAGATATTCCTATGAAAAATCCCCAATAAGTGTTTGTACCAAACGGAACCCAGTTAAAACTCATGCGCCAACTTTCTAGATCTCTTTCAAATCGCAACTGAGTAAAAGTAACCCCTTTTTGTTTAAAATCATAACCAGATGAAAAACCTACTTTCCAACGTGGGGCTAATTCAATATTTCCAGAAGCCATTAATGAATTTGAAGAAATTTCATTTTGACGATTTGAATTATTATAAGTTACCGAATATGCTAAACGTAAGTCCCAAGGTAATTTTGTTGCATACCATTCAGTAGAGGTTTCTTTTTCACTATCTTCATCATCTTTTTTAAACAAACTTTGTCTTGAATCACTCAAATCAGTACTTGTACCAAATAAATCATCACCAGTTCCACCATTTTGCTGGTTTTGCTGATTTGTTTTCTTTTCGGTATCTGTACTTGAAAAAGCATAGTTTATTGTCATGTTTGCGCTTGTCATTCTAAACAAGCTACCTCCGTTATCAATATTAAATTTTTCAATTCTTCTACCAGAATTATCAATCGCATAAGGATCAAGAGTAGTAGCAAAATTCACATTCATTTTTTGCTTAAAAAGCTCTGTTCCACCAGAAATTCGAATTGGAGACCAAGCTAAAGAATCAGCTGCTAAATTATAGTTTGTTGATAAGTTTAAATTATTTAATAACATTACCTTTTTACTTTCACCTTTTTTACTTTCTGCATCTTTAACTTTTGCTTCAAATGTATTACTTAATGAAAACCCTAAGTTGTTTGAATAGTTGTTACCAGGAGCACCAAATAAACCGCTTTCAAATTTTGTGTATTCTGCAGTTGTTAATCCAGTTGCATCAATAGCATAAGTGTCATAATATTGTTCAAAGCTTGGAGTATAACCATAAGAAACATTTGGTCGCATTACGTGTCGAATGGCTTGAATTTTTTTATCTTCACCAAAATTAAATGTTCCATAAATTGTTGTACCAATTCCTGTTGAAAAATTATAGGTTCTAAATGTTTCAAAACCTTTTTGTTCTTCTGTAATTACTTTATTTTCAGATGTGCTAAAATATTTTTCAATGGTATTAAATGCCCAAACTTCGTTATATGCTGCTCCCATAGTTACACTAAAATATTTGAAAATTTTAAAGTTTGTACTAATTGGAATGCTATGTTGAAACCCTGTTTTTGCATCTCTAAACATTTGTGGTTTAAAGAAGAGTGAATCTGTTGTTTTTATTCTGTTTTCACCTCTTATATTGTATTGAAAGTTTATATTTTTGATGATACCTTTTTTAACTCCATCTTTTGGAGCAAAAGGGAAAATTCGGTCAACACTTGCTTGAAATGTAGGCAATGTCATGTCAATTTGTTGTGAATTTGTATTTTGAGAATGTGTTGCAGATAATGACATGTTCACTTGTGGAACTGTCTGAAATGTTTTTGAATAAGAAACAGATGAACTTAAGTTGTTGTTTAAACTCGCTCCAACATTATTCATGTTAATAGATTGTCTGAAATATTGACTACTTCCTAAGTTAACAGAAGCAGAAAATCTTGAATTTGCGGCCGCTTTTGCATCTTGACTATGCGACCATTGAATATTGTATTGTTTTGATTTTACATAATCAGGAAAACCTTTCTCACTTTGAATATTATTTTCAAACCTAAAATTAAGTCGCCCACCAAATTTGTATCGTTTTGCATAACTACTTTCAGCGCGTAATCCATAGCTACCATTGGTATAATAGTCTCCTAAGATTGCTAAATCATAATAATCGCTTAATGCAAAGTAATATCCTCCATTTTGTAAAAAATATCCTTGACGATTATTCTGTCCAGGAGTTGGCATGATAAATCCTGAAACACTTTCTTCAGTCATTGGAAAGTAAGCAAATGGAAGTCCTAAAGGAGTAGGAACATCAGCAATTACTAAATTAGTTAATCCTGCAACAACTTTTTTCTTAGGAACAAATTTTACTTTACGAACTAAAAAATAATATTCGGGATCATCTATGTTTTTTGAAGTAGTTAATCTAGCATTCTTTAAAAAAACGACAGAATCATTTTCACGTTTAGAAATTTCAGCTTTAATGAACATTTCACCTTGTTTGGTTCTTGAATTCCAAATTAAAGCTTTTCCACTCACATTGTTATAAACAATAGAATCGGGTTCAATTATATTTGCGCCTTGAGTAAAAACGGGTCTTTGTATATAGTTCCCAGCAGAATCTTTTAATCTACCTGCATAAACTTGCTTTTTTTCAAAGTCATAAACAATTTTTCCTGCTTTTATGTCAAAATCGGTATACTTAATAGAAGCTTCATTGTATAAAGTAAGTTGCTTCTTTTTCTGATCCATTTTTTCATAATCCTTAGCTTTCATATTCACAATTCCATCTAAAAAAGGTTTCTTCTTTTTAGACGAATCTTGAACAGTAGAATCTTTAACTTTTATAAGGTCAGAAGAATTAAGTTTTATAGAATCGGTAAACTTAATTTCTTGAGAAAAAACAGATGTTGTTCCTATTGTTAGTAAAATTACTGAAAAAACGATATGAAATAACTTTGTATGCAATGCTTTTAATAGTATTTTTGTAAAAATTTGGCTCACTTTTTGAAGTGTCAAACTTACATATATTTTTTTGCAAAAATAACGTTTTAATAAAATTATAACTTATAATCTCTCGGAATAACTTTATGCGATATAAAAACCACTCTAAATATTTAATTTTATTAGCTTTTTTGTTTATTTCAGTACTTAATTTTGGTCAAAATACGCCAAAATTCAAAGTAGTTTTAGACGCTGGTCATGGTGGAAAAGATCCAGGAACCATGCGTGGAAGCATAAAAGAGAAAGATATTGTGTTAGATGTTGTACTTAAAATTGGAAAAATTTTAGAGCAAAATAAAGATATTACAGTGGTTTACACCCGTAAAACTGATGTTTTTATCGAACTACGTGAAAGAGCAAATATTGCTAATAAAGCTAAAGCTAATTTGTTTATTTCGGTACATTGTAATGGAGTAAAAAGTACAGCAGCAAAAGGAACTGAAACATTTGTTATGGGAATGTCTAGAACAGATACAAATTTAGATATTGCTAAAAAGGAAAATGGTGTAATCTTTTTGGAGGAAGACTACAACGAAAAATATAAAGGTTTTGATCCAAATAACCCTGAAACATTATTAGGCTTAAAAATTTTACAAGAAGAATTTTTAGAGCAAAGCATCGAGTTAGCTTCTGAAATTGAAAATAATTTTATTTCAAAAAATAATCGATTTTCAAGAGGTGTAAAGCAACAACCTATTTGGGTATTAGATGCAACTGTTATGCCTGGTGTATTAATTGAGCTTGGTTTTGTATCACATCCAGAAGAAGGAAAATATATTAGTTCAGAGGAAGGAAAAGAAGAAATGTCGAAATCTATTTCAGAGGCAATTATTACCTATAAAAATAATTTTCATTCAGCCTCAATAGAAAATAGCACTATAGAAGCACCAATTCTTAATCAAGATTTACCAGGATTAAGTAATTCTAATGTTGAGGAAGTTTCGGTTGCTAAGAAAACAATTTATAAAGTACAACTAGAAGCTGGAACAAAGAATATAGATACAAAACCAGCCAATTTTAAAGGATTAAAAAATATTTCTGTTGAACACGAAAATAAATTATACAAGTATTTTTATGGAAATGAAACAGATTATGAATCATGTAAAAAACTATTGGAAGAAGCAAAAAAGAAAGGATATAAATCGGCTTATATTGTAACTTTTGAAAATAAATAACAATGATAAAAAAGATTTTAGTTGTACTAATTTTATTCAATATTTCACATGTTCAAAGTCAAACTGCAAAGTTTAAAGTAGTTTTAGATGCTGGACACGGTGGAAAAGATTATGGCGCAGTATATCATGGAAATATTGAAAAAAATATTGCATTAAAAACCGTTTTAAAAGTAGGTGAAATTTTAGAGAAAGATCCACAAATAGACGTAATTTATACCAGAAAATCTGATGTTTTTATCGAATTACAGCAAAGAGCAAACATTGCTAATAAATCAAAAGGCAGTATTTTTGTTTCAATGCATTGCAACGCCAATAAAAATCAATCTGCTTCAGGAAACGAAACTTATGTAATGGGAATTACCCGAAATACTTCAAATTTAGAAGTAGCAAAAATGGAAAATGAAGTAGTTACTTTAGAATCTGATTATAAAATAAAATATGATGGATTTGATCCAAATTCGCCAGAATCTGTGATTGGAATTTCAATTTTGCAAGAAGAACATTTAGATCAAAGTATTGAATTAGCAGGAAGAGTACAACAGTTTTTTACAAAAAAAACAAACAACAAAAACAGAGGTGTAAAGCAAGCAGGATTTTTAGTATTACGACAAATAACAATGCCTCGTGTTTTGATAGAGATGGGATTTGTTTCTAATAAAGAAGAAGGTGCTTTTTTAAATTCAGAACAAGGTCAAGAAAAATTAGCCGAAGCAATTGCAGGTTCAATATTAGATTATAAAAACGAATTTTTTAATCCAACAAACGAACCAGTGGTTAAAGAAAAAGAACCCGTTAAAATAACTCCTTTTGAAGAAAAAGTTACACCAAAAGAACAACCAAAACAAGTTGAAAATACAACAAATAAAGGAGTTATTTTTAAAGTACAAATTTCGGCAAGTGCTAAAAAATTAGCGACAACACCATCTAATTTTAAAGGATTAAAAAATATTTCGATAGAGCAATCTGGTAAATTGTATAAATATTTTTATGGTTCTGAAAAATCATACGAAGATTCTAAAAAAAGATTAGAAGAAGCAAAACAAAAAGGTTATACTTCAGCCTTTGTGGTTGCTTATAAAGATGGAATAAAAATAAGCGTTTCTGATGCTATTAAATAAAATAAAAGTTTATTTTTGTTAAAAAATATTTGCTTTGAAACTAACAAAAGAAATTAAGACCGCAATTTTAGTTATCGTATCCATTATTTTATTTATTTGGGGATACAATTTTCTAAAAGGAAAAAATCTATTTGATAATAGCAATAAATTATTCGTAGTTTACGAGAATGTTGCTGGTTTAGCAACTTCGGCACCAGTCACACTAAATGGTTTAACTATTGGTAAAGTAAATTCTATTACCATTAATCCAGACGGAAAACTATTGGTAGAACTTCACATTACAACAGATTTTCCTATTGCAAAATCTAGCATTGCTGAAATTTATGATTCAGGATTAGTAGGAGGAAGACAAATTGCTATTAAACCTAATCTTCAAGATAAAAATTACACACAATCGGGTGATTATCTTCAAGCTTCAAGCAAATTAGGATTAACAGACGCTTTGGCACAACAGTTAGAACCATTACAAGATAAAATTCAAAAATTGTTAGATAATGCCGATGTATTATTTACAAATGTTAATGGCATTTTAGACAATCAAACCAAGCAAAATTTAAAAAACAGTATTGCAGAATTAAATAATACGCTTTCGGAGTTTAGTGCAGTTTCAAAAAATCTTAATGAAATTGTAGCAACTAATAAAACAAAATTAGGTTCTGTAATTTCAAATTTTGACAAAACTTCTGCAAATTTGGTTGTTATGTCTGATTCACTTGCAAAAGCTAACTTAGGTCAAACAGTTAAGAATTTGGAAAAAACCTTGGCAAGTGTTGATAAATTAATGGCAGAAATGGAGCAAGGTAAAGGTACAATGGGTAAATTAATGAAAGACGAAACCATGTATAATAATTTTTCTAAAGCTTCAAATGAACTTGAATTATTGTTACAAGATTTGCGTTTAAATCCAACAAGATATGTAAATGTTTCTTTGTTTGGAAAGAAAAACAAACCTTATGTTGCACCAATTAACGATACAATTAAAAAGTAAAAACACTTAATATGAACTTTTTAGATAATATTTTCTTCGCATTGCTACTTGCAATTGGAATTGGTTATTTTACAATCAATGTTAAAAAATTAATCCGAAATATTAATTTAGGGCGAGATGTAAATCGTAGCGATAATTCCTCTGAACGATGGAAAAATATGACTATGGTTGCACTTGGACAATCTAAAATGGTGAAACGACCAATTGCAGGTTTTTTACATATTATTGTTTATGTTGGTTTCGTAATTATCAATATTGAGGTAATTGAAATTATTATTGATGGACTTTTTGGAACGCATCGAGTACTTTCTTTCATGGGCGTTTTCTATGATATTTTAATTGGTTCATTCGAAATTTTAGCATTCTTAGTATTAGTTGCAGTAATTGTATTTTGGATTAGAAGAAATGTAACTAAATTAGCTCGTTTTACAAGTTCTGATTTGAAAGGTAAACCAAAGAACGACGCAAATTATATTTTATATTTTGAAATGGTATTGATGTCGTTATTCTTATTGATGAATGCAGCCGATTTACATTTGCAAAATTTAGGAATTGGCCATTATAATCAAGCAGGAAGTTTTCCAATATCGCAATTTATTGCACCAATTTTTAATGGAATGAGCGAAAGCTTGGTAGTTGTTATCGAAAGAATAGCTTGGTGGTTACACATTATAGGAATTTTAATTTTCTTGAATTATTTATATTTTTCTAAACATTTACATATTTTATTGGCGTTTCCAAATACTTATTTTGCCGATTTGAATGCAAAAGGGAAATTAGATAACTTAGAAAGTGTTACAAACGAAGTAAAATTAATGATGGATCCAACGGCCGATCCATTTGCTGCACCAGCAAATCCAGACGCAGTTCCAGCTAAGTTTGGAGCTTCAGATGTGCAAGATTTAAATTGGGTGCAATTATTAAACGCATACAGCTGTACCGAATGTGGACGTTGTACTTCATCGTGTCCTGCAAATCAAACCGGTAAAAAATTATCGCCAAGAAAGATAATGATGGATACAAGAGATAGGCTTGAAGAAGTTGGTAAAAATATCGATTTAAATAAAGGTGTTTTTGTAGAAGATGGAAAATCATTATTAAATGATTATATCACAACCGAAGAATTATGGGCTTGTACTTCTTGTAACGCTTGCGTAGAAGAATGTCCAATTAATATTAGTCCTCTTTCAATTATTATAGATATGCGTCGTTATTTAGTAATGGAACAAAGTGCTGCTCCAACTGAATTAAACAACGTGATGACAAATATTGAAAACAATGGTGCTCCTTGGCAATATAACCAAATGGATCGCTTAAACTGGGCTAACGAAGAATAAACACACACTATTTAGAATAATAATGAAACAAGAAGAAATCGAAGGGAAATTACAGGCTATATCTGTAAATGGAGAGCAATTGAGTCCAATATTACCTGAAGGAATAAAAAATTACTTAATTGATATCGACGGAACTATCTGCGATGATATTCCAAATGAAGAACCAGAGCGAATGGTTACTGCAGCCGTATATCCAGATGCATTGGTAACTTTGAACAAATGGTACGATGAAGGACATATAATTTTCTTTTTTACATCAAGAACAGAAGCACACAGAGAAGTAACTGAAACGTGGTTGAAATTACACGGATTCAAATACCACGGAATGTTGATGGGAAAACCAAGAGGAGGAAACTACCACTGGATTGACAATCACTTGGTTAAAGCAACTCGTTACAGAGGAAAATTTACCGATTTAGTAGATAAAGAAGTTACCATACAAGTATTTGACGACGAACATCACGAATAATTAAAAGTAAATCCCAATTTAACAATTAAACATATTCTAATATGTCAGAAAATTTAATAGTTCCTACAATGGCCGAAATGATGGCACAAGGCAAACAACCAGATGTTTTGTTTTGGGTAGGATGCGCAGGAAGTTTTGATGATAGAGCAAAAAAAATCACAAAAGCCTTTGTTAAAATATTAAACAGAGCAAATGTTTCTTTCGCTGTTTTAGGAACAGAAGAAAGTTGTACAGGTGATCCAGCAAAAAGAGCAGGAAATGAATTCTTGTTTCAAATGCAAGCTATGACTAATATTGAAGTAATGAATGCCTACGAAGTAAAACGTATTGTTACAGCTTGCCCACATTGTTTTAATACATTAAAAAATGAATATCCAGAATTAGGTGGAAAATACGAAGTTTTACACCATACAGAATTCATTAAAGCATTACTAAATGAAGGCAAATTAGCTATCGAAGGTGGTCAATTCAAAGGAAAAAGAATTACTTTTCACGATCCATGTTATTTAGGAAGAGCCAATAATACGTATGAAGCTCCTCGCGAATTAATTCAAAAATTAGATGCTGAATTAGTAGAAATGAAACGTTCGCGTGCAAATGGGTTATGTTGTGGTGCAGGTGGAGCTCAAATGTTTAAAGAGCCTGAAAAAGGAAATAAAGACATCAATATTGAAAGAACTGAAGATGCTTTAGAAACACAGCCAGAAATCATTGCTGCTGGTTGTCCATTTTGCAATACTATGTTAACTGACGGAATCAAGCACAAAGAAAAAGAAGCTTCAGTTAAAGTTCTTGACGTTGCAGAATTAATCGCTAATGCTCAAGATTTATAATGTATAAAATAATTATATTATTTTTGTTTACTATTTCTTTTTCTTTTGCTCAAGATAGAAAAAAAGACGAAGTGGTACAAAAAGTAACAAAAAACACTTGTGAATGTGTTTCAAAAGGCGAAATTAAAAAAGACAATGTTAAAATTGGTCTTGGAATTTGCCTAATTGAAGCAATGAATGCACACAAATCAGAGTTGTTAAAAGCATATAAATCAGAAAAAATAAACAAAGATTTAATTGAAAAAGTTGGAGAAGATGTTGGAGAAGAAATGATGGATGTTTGTCCTGAAGTACTTGAGCTAATCATGAGTGATGAAAAGTTTGTTCAAGAAATCATTTCAGATTATTCTAAAAAAGAATCTAAATCATCAAACAACTTAACTGATGTTGAATTAGTTGAAGAAGATACAAATATAACAGGTGTTTTTTTCGAAACCAAAATCGAAAGTTATCTATACATTACGGTTAAAGAAGATTCTGGTAGAATTAATAATTTCGTTTTATTAAATAATTTTGATAATTCGTTTTTAATTACAGATAATGTATTATTACAAAACGATAAAGTAAAGGTATATTATTATATAACTGAACTTTATGATTTCAAATTAAATAAATTTTTAACCTTTAAAATAATTACTAATCTAATCAAATTATAAATAAATGAAAAAATTACTTTTACTAGTATTACTTACATCAAGTTCAATTTTTGCACAAAAATTAACTAAAGAACAATTGACCGATAAAATGTCTGATGTAGGTTGCGAATGTGCTTCTAAACAAGAGATTACTAAAGATAATATGGAGTTGACTTTAGGCTTGTGTATTTTAGAAGCTATGAATAAATATGAAAAAGATGTTGAAAAACATTATGGCAAAAATGTTATCACTGACGATAAAAAAATGGAACAATTAGGATATGATATTGGTTTAAAAATGGGAACAAAATGTCCTACAGTTTTTAAATTTATGATGGATGATTCAGATGATAGTGGTGATGAAGAATATATAGAAGACGAACCAGATGCAATGATTTCTGGTAAATTAACTGAAATTAAATCAGAACAATTTTTAACGTTTTCAGTAAAAGAAGCTTCAGGAAAAATGAATCAATTTATTTTATTAAGTGGTTTTGATAACGCATTTTTACTAACTGACAAAGTATTAAAAACAAATGATGCCTTAGAAGTTTATTACTACGAATTAGAATTATTTGATGCTAAATTAGCAAAGTTTGTTACATATAAAGTTGTAACAGATATTATAAAAAAATAACAATGTACGTACCATTTGATACATTACCAGAAGATGCGAAAATTTGGATTTACCAATCCAATAGAAAGTTCTCTGATGAAGAAATTCAAGAAATTGAAAAAGATTTGACTTCTTTTTTAGAAGATTGGTCTGCACACGGACAACAATTAGAAGCTTCTTTTGTAACAAAATACAATCGTTTTATTATAATTGCAGTAAATCAGGAAACTCAAGCAGCTACAGGTTGTTCTATTGATGCTTCTGTTCAGTTTATTCAAAATTTGGAACAAAAATATGAAGTTGATTTATTGGACAAAATGAATGTTACCTTTAAAATGGGCGAACACGTTGCATTTAAACCACTAATCGAATTTAAAAAATTAGCCAAAGAAAAAGCTGTTTCTGGAAACACAATTGTTTTTAATAATTTAGTTAACACAGTTGGAGAATGGCAAGATTTTTGGGAAGTTCCTGCTAACGAAAGTTGGCATAATAGATTTTTCTAAAACGAATATTTAAACTATATTTGAAAATCATCATTAAACCAATTTTAATGATGATTTTTTTATTATACAAAACCCTGATTTCATGCGATATATATTCATTTTTATACTTTTTTCAGTTGTTTCATTTGCACAAAAAAAATCTAATCTTTCACAAGAAGTTTGGGTGGATAGCGTTTATAACCAACTTTCATTTGAAGAAAGAGTAGGACAACTGTTTATGGTCGCTGCTTATTCTAATAAAGATGAAGCACACAACAAGTCAATTGATAAATTGGTGGAAGAAAATAAAATTGGTGGTTTAATCTTTTTTCAAGGAGGACCAGTACGTCAAGCAAAATTGACAAACCGTTATCAAGCCAAATCAAAAGTTCCAATGTTTATTGGTATTGACGCCGAATGGGGTTTGAGTATGCGATTAGATTCAACCTATCGTTACCCATGGAATATGACACTTGGTGCCATTCAAGACATGAAATTGATTGAAAAAGCAGGAAATCAGATGGCAAAACAATCAAAACGAATGGGAATTCATTTCAATTTTGCACCGGTTGTAGATATTAATACAAATCCAAAAAATCCAATTATTGGTAACCGTTCATTTGGTGAAACAAAAGAAAATGTAACACTCAGAGCTTTAGCTTTAATGAAAGGTTTGCAGGACGAAGGTGTTTTTGCAACAGCAAAGCATTTTCCAGGACACGGTGACACTTCAACCGATTCTCATCATACATTGCCAGTGGTGAAATTTGACAAAAATCGATTAGATGATGTTGAATTATATCCGTATAAAGAATTAATTAAGAATGGATTAACCAGTGTAATGGTAGCGCATTTAAACGTACCAAGCATTGAACCAAGAGAAAATTATCCAACTTCAATTTCATATAATGTTGTAACAAATATTTTAAAAAATGAATTGCAATTTGAAGGGTTGATTTTTACCGATGCACTAAACATGAAAGGTGCTAGTAATTTTAAAAAACCAGGTGATATTGATTTGGAAGCATTTTTAGCAGGAAACGATGTTTTGCTTTTTGCCGAAAATGTCCCGGTTGCTATCAAAAAATTTAATGAAGCAAAAAAGGATGGCAGATTAACTGAAGAACGTTTAGCTTATTCGGTTAAGAAGATTTTAGCCTATAAATACAAAGCAAATTTACATAATTATCAGCCAATTGCTTTAGAAAATTTATATAACGATTTGAATGCTGTAGAATTTGAAGCATTGAATTATCAGTTGTATGAAAATGCGGTTACAGTAATTAAAAACGATACAAAGTCAATTCCAGTAGCACAATTAGATAAAGAAAAAATTGCTTATGTTAAGTTAGGAAATGATTCTTCAGATGTGTTTTTAACTCAATTGAAAAATTATGCAAATGTTACTGAAATTACTTCTAAAAACTTAGATTCTGTATTAGTTGAATTGCAAGACTATACAAAAGTAATTATAGGTTATCACAAATCTGATGGGGCGTGGAGAAATCATAATTTGACATTTAGAGAATTACTTTGGATTAATCAAATTGGAAAACAAAATGATGTAATTTTAACATTTTTTACAAAACCTTATTCATTGTTGACCATCAAAAATTTTGAATCAATTGAAACAATCATTGTTGGTTATCAAAATAATGCTATTTCACAAACTGTAGTTCCACAAATTATTTTTGGTGCAATTGGTTCTAAAGGAAAATTACCAGTTTCAATTGAAGAACACTTCAAAGTAAATGAAGGAATAGAAACGCTTGCCATTCAAAGATTAGGTTTTGAAATACCTGAAAATGTGGGAATGGATTCTAAAATTTTAACCAAAATAGATTCTATTGCTAAATTTGCTATCGATAAAAAAATGACACCAGGTTTACAAGTTGTTGTGGCTCGAAAAGGAAAAGTTGTGTATCAAAAATCGTTTGGAAATCATACCTATGAAGAAGGAGCTGAAAAAGTAAAAAATACTGATTTGTTCGATATTGCATCTTTAACAAAAATTATTGGAACATTGCCAAATATAATGCAAGAATTTGACAAAGGTAATTTAACATTGGAAACCAAATTAAAAGCAATGCTACCCGTTTTTAAAGGTTCAAATAAAGAAGACGCAACAGTTTTGGATATGTTAACACATCAAGCACGTTTTCAACCTTGGATTCCGTTTTATAAAGCAACTTTGGATAGTTTAAATAAACCTAGTGAAAAATATTATAGAACGCGTCCTACAGTTGAATTTCAGTTAAAAGTTGCCGAAGATTTATATTTGAGAAGAGACTATAACGACACTATTTTAAAAGTAATTGCAAATAGTGAGCTTTTGCCAAAAAAACAATATAAATACAGTGATTTTTCATTTATTTTATTCAAAGAATATTTAGAAAGAGAAAATGGAAAATCATTAGAATATTTAGCAGAAAACAATTTTTATAAGTATTTAGGGGCAACTTCTTTAACCTATAATCCGTTACATAAATTTGATAAAAGTATTGTGATTCCTACCGAAAATGACAATTACTTTAGATATCAAAAAGTTCATGGATATGTTCATGATATGGCAGCAGCAATGCAAGGCGGAATTTCGGGTCATGCTGGATTATTTTCAAACGCTTTAGACATTGCAAAAGTGATGCAAATGTATCTGCAAAAAGGAAGCTATGGCGGTAAACAATTTATTACAGAAGAAACATTACAAAAGTTCAATACCTGTTATTTTTGTAAAGATGGCAATAGAAGAGGAGTTGGCTTTGATAAACCGCAATTAGGAAATGAAGGACCAACTTGTGGTTGTGTATCTTTAACAAGTTTTGGACATACTGGATTTACTGGAACGATGACATGGGCTGATCCAGAAAAGGAAATAGTATACGTTTTTTTATCCAACAGAACATTTCCCGATTCAAATGCATCAAATAAATTATCTAAAGAAAATATAAGAGAAAATATTCAAAAAGTGATTTATGAGAGTATTATAGAATAATAACTAAAATTCTAACGTTCTAAAAATCTAAACATGACATCAGAAGCAACAACAGTAGATCAATACATAAACGAAGCTCCAGAAGATAGAAGAGAAGCGTTGCAAAAATTAAGAAATATAATTTTAGAAAACCTTCCAAAAGGTTTTCAAGAATGTATTAGTTATGGAATGGTTGGATATGTTGTGCCACATTCTATTTATCCAAAAGGATATCATTGTACGCCAGAATTGCCTTTACCATTTATGTCGTTTGCAAGTCAAAAGAATAGTATTAATTTTTATCACATGTGTATTTATGCTAATCCTGAATTACACGACTGGTTTGTGGCTGAATATCCAAAATATTCTAAGCAAAAATTAGATATGGGGAAAAGTTGTATCCGATTTAAAAAACCTGATAATATTCCGTTTGAATTGATTGGTGAATTGGTTAAAAAAATTTCTGTAGACCAATGGATAGCAACTTACGAAGCGGCTTTTAGAAAATAAACTAAAAAATATTAAATGATTAATTTTTTAAAAAAGCAAAGAAATAATTTAATCCAATCAAAATTTGGAAAATATTCTATTTATGCAATTGGAGAAATTTTTCTAGTTGTAATAGGAATATTGATAGCTTTACAAGTCAATAACTGGAATGAAAACAGAAAAAATTTAATTAAAGAACAAGTTATTTTAAAACAATTAAGAGCAGAATTTAAATCAAATCTTGTTCAATTAGATGAAAAAATAGTTCTAAGTTCTCAAATTATCAACTCGTCTGAAAAAGTTCTAAAAATGATTGACAATCCTTTAAATGTTAATAAAGATACTTTGTATAATAATTTGAGTGTACTAACTTTAGATCCAACATTTGATCCTATTTCAAACGATTTAATAGTATCTGGAAATTTGCAGTTAATTAATAATTTGAAATTAAAAAATAGCCTTTCAAATTGGACATCAGATGTAATGTCACTAAGAGAAATGGAGTTAGAATGGCAAAAAATGACACTTAATGTAAACTTTCCTTTTATAATTAGGCTTAATATTTATAGAGATTTAGCAAATAATCAATATAAAAATAAATCAGTTCCAATTTATATACTTGATAAAAACGTTCGTCAAAAATTAGAAATAGGAAAATCTAAGCGAAGTGTAAATGTGGAAAGTGTATTGAACAACCCTGAGATTGAATCAATAATTTCAAGAGCAATTACTGCTAATCATGTTACTAATTTACAGTCTTTAGCACTAAAAAAGAAGATTAATAATATTTTAGATTTAATCGAAAAAGAAATAAAAAAATAAATATGAAAATTGCTATAGTTTGTTATCCTACATTTGGTGGAAGTGGGGTTGTTGCTACTGAACTTGGTTTGGAATTAGCCAAGAGAGGTCACGAAATCCATTTCATTACTTACAGTCAACCTGTGCGATTAGCCTTGTTGAACCCAAATGTACATTATCATGAAGTTCACGTTCCAGAATATCCTTTGTTTCACTATCAACCTTATGAATTAGCGCTTTCTAGCAAGTTGGTTGATATGGTTAAATTGTACAAAATTGATGTTTTACACGTGCATTATGCCATTCCTCATGCATATGCGGGTTACATGGCAAAGCAAATGTTGGCTGATGAAGGAATTCATATTCCAATGGTAACTACATTGCACGGAACCGATATTACTTTAGTTGGAAATCATCCATTTTACAAGCCAGCAGTAAGTTTTAGTATCAATAAATCTGATGTTGTTACTAGTGTTTCCCAAAGCTTAAAAGACGATACACATCGTTTGTTTGAGATAAAAAAAGATATTGTTGTTATTCCAAATTTTATCGAATTAACTAAGGAAAAGCAAGTTGAAAACATACCTTGTCATCGCTCGTTAATGGCAGCAGAAAATGAAATGATTGTTACACATATTTCAAACTTTAGAAAAGTAAAACGAATTGATGATATTGTAAAGATATTTTTCGAGATTCAAAAAGAAGTTCCTGCAAAATTAATGATGGTTGGAGAAGGTCCTGAAAAAGAAAATGCAGAGTATTTATGCAGCCAATTAGGCATCCAAAACAAAGTTATTTTCTTTGGTAATAGTAATGAAATTGATAAAATTTTATGCTTTTCAGATTTGTTCTTATTGCCTTCAGAAACCGAAAGTTTTGGTTTAGCTGCATTAGAAGCTATGGCTTGTGGAGTTCCTGTTATTTCAAGTAATTCAGGTGGTTTACCTGAAGTGAATAAAGATGGTTTTTCGGGTTATTTAAGTAATGTAGGCGATGTTTCAAAAATGAGTCACGATGCAATTTCATTATTAAAGGATAAAGAAAAACTAAAACAATTTAAAATTAATGCATTAGAAACGGCAAAATTATTTGATATCCAACAGATTATGCCTTTATATGAACAAGTTTATTATCAAGCAATACATTCTAAAAATGACTAAAATAACATCTTTTATTGTTTTACTACTAATTTCATGTACAACAACACCAAAGCCAGTAGTTTTGAACACATCATTTTCTACGATATATAAAAACTCAAATGGTGGTGCTGAAAATGCAAGTTATTTGCATATAACAAATAATGAAGATTATATAAAATTTATCGAAACCTTAAAAATTGATGAATCTGAATTTAATCAATTAGTAACTGTTAATTTTAAAGAAAACGATGTTGTAGTTTTAAATCAAGGACAAAAAAAATCAGGTGGATTTAGTATCGATGTTGCAGCTATTAATTGGGAAAATGATACACTTTTGATAAAAAAGTTAGAAATAGCACCAAATAAAGGAGATATAGTAACAATGGTTTTAACTTCACCATATTGTATTACAATTATTCCAAAAGCAAAAAATATAAGAATTATTCAATAAAAAAAGGCTCAAATTTAATTTGAGCCTTTTTTGTATTATTTAGTTAAATCTGTAACGAACACCTAATGCGATGTCTGGTCCAAAATTATCTTCTCTGTAATCATCAGAGTTAAAATAAAGCTCTGGACGAATGTCTAATGATAATTGCAACGGAAAATCAAAGTTGTATTCTATACCTAAATCTCCAGCAGCAAATAAAATTACACCACTATCATCTACACCTTGGTAGTCATAACTCCAACTTCCAACACCACCACCAACACCGGCATACCAATTAAAACCTCCGTCAATGTTCCAAACCCACTGGTATAATCCAGCTAATTTAAAAGCATCAACATGCTTACTGTTTCTCCAACCTAAATCTAGTTCTAAACGGTTGTTTTTACTTAAACCCCTTTGATACGAAATCTCACCTCCAAAACCGTCATTGTCTCCTAAACGTAAACCTATTGCGTTTTTAGAAATGTCCTGTGCTTGTGTGCTGAATACTAAACCTAATAGCATAAAAGCTGATAAAATTACTTTTTTCATATAAATGTGTTTTTACAAATGTAGAAAAAATTCTACAAGGATTGTGCCAAAACCTCATTTAATGACTAATTAACTAGGTAAGTATCTAAAAACTCTTCTTGTGATTGACTTCCTGTTGTTGGTATTGGTAATGTAACACCAGGAATTGATTCTATTTCGTATGTAATATTTGTATCTGTGTATACCATACCTATATCTTCAGAATAATATTGGTAAGAAGTAATTACATCTTGAGGGGACAAAACCGTAATTGTAACAGGAGGAAGACCAACAACTAATTCTTGTGTAGTTGTGATTTTTAAATTTAATACAACTTTTGTTTTTATAACATTTTCATACAAATCACCATTTGGAGAAGTAAAAGTAGCAATTTTAGAAACATTATAGGATTTTAATGTATATGTAAAATCTAAATCATAGCCAGAAACAACTTGCGAAAAAGTACCATTCATAGTACTTAGCACTTCGTTTGCTCCTGCATTCTCTTTTAAAATAATAAAATCATTAATTACCAAACTAATTGGTGTACCTAAGCCCAAATCATAACTTGCATTTCCACTTAATTTAATCGAGCTTCCATCAACTCGTAAGCCATTATTTCTTAAAGTACTTGAATAAAAACCATTTGGTAGTGATTCTGTTTCCATTTTTTTAAATGTAACTCCAGAAAATAAAATATCTCCATTTACATAAAGAGAATCTCTACTATTTGTAATCATCCCTTCGCTATCGTTTTCTATGTTGTATGTCCAATAATTTTCATTAGTTAATGGTAGATAATTAGTTGAAGTTTCGCTCGAACCAACAGAATCGTCACTTGAACACGATGAAAGCAACATAAGAACTGAAAAAATAAATAAAAAGTGAATTTTTTTCATAAAAAATAGTTTTAGTTTGGCTAATATATGAAAACTCTTCAATTGATTTTTAGTTTTTTTACATTTTGAAAGAAATTAGTTAGCTAAATATACTAAATTTGTAATTGCAGAAAAAATAGAACTATGGCAGGAAATACGTTTGGAAAGTTTTTGAAGTTAACCACTTTTGGTGAATCTCATGGAGAAGCCTTGGGAGGAATTATAGACGGTTGTCCTGCAGGAATTCGACTAGACTTTGATTTTATTCAAGTACAAATGCAACGTAGAAAACCTGGCCAATCATCCATCGTAACTCAACGAAAAGAAGAAGATGAAGTTCAATTTTTATCTGGAATTTTTGAAGGAAAAACGACAGGAACTCCAATAGGTTTTATTATTCCAAACACCAATCAAAAATCAGATGATTATTCAGATATAAAAAATTCGTACCGACCAAGTCATGCCGATTATGTATATGAACAAAAATATGGTATTCGAGATTATCGTGGTGGTGGCAGAAGTTCGGCACGTGAAACAGCAAGTAGAGTAGTAGGAGGAGCCATTGCAAGGCAAATTATTCCTGAAATTAAAATAAACGCATTTGTTTCATCTGTAGGAGAAATTTTTATTGATAAACCTTATCAAGAATTAGATTTTTCTAAAATTGAAAGCAACGCTATTCGTTGTCCTGATTTGGCTACTGCCGAAAAAATGGAAAATTATATCAAAGAAATTAAAAAACAAGGTGACACAGTTGGTGGAACAATTACTTGTGTAATTCAAAATGTACCAATTGGATTAGGTGAACCTGTTTTTGATAAGTTGCATGCCGAATTAGGTAAAGCAATGCTTTCAATAAACGCAGTAAAAGGTTTTGAATTTGGTAGTGGATTTTGTGGATCCAAAATGAAAGGTAGCGAACACAACGATTTATACAACGAAGACGGAACCACTAAGTCTAATCTTTCAGGAGGTATTCAAGGCGGAATTTCAAACGGTATGGATATTTATTTTAGAGTTGCCTTTAAACCAGTTGCAACATTGATTCAAAAACAAGAAGTTTTAAACAATCAAGGTGAAATCATTGAGCAACAAGGAAAAGGCCGACATGATCCATGTGTGGTTCCAAGAGCCGTTCCTATTGTTGAAGCCATGACCGCCTTAGTAATTGCAGATTATTTTTTACAAGATAAAGTCTATAGTATTTAAATGTGACTCTTTGTGTTTAAAATAATTAGATTTAAAAGTTTTTATATTTTAGTAATAATTTAAATCGTTGATTTTCAGTATAAAATTAATTTTAGTATTATTTTTTTTATAAATTTGTTTAAACTTTAAAACATCTTTATATGAAAAAAATTCTACTCTCTATCTTATTAATCACTTCAAATTCATTTTATGGACAAGAAGTAATTTATGAAACTACTCACGCTGGTACTACAGGTGCCGAAATTACACCTACAGCAAATGGTCCAGCATGTCAAATGGGTGATGCAATAGTTATAGGAGGAACTGCAAGATATTTGAATTCTATAACAGTTGATTTGTTTAATTTAAATGATGCAACCCCTTTTTCTGTTACAATGACTTTATATTCTGATTGTCCAACAGTAACTGGAGCTGGAGCTTGTGGTTCTGGAATAGGTACATTAATTCCAGGTTCCTCAGTTACCGTTAATGTAACTGCACCACCTGCAACATTAGGAACAGTCTTCGAAGTCGTTTTTCCTTATAGCGGTCTAGATTTATCAGGGCAAACAGATAATGGAATTTCCGTAATGATAAATGCAAGTAGAGCAAATGTCTTTTGGATATTAGGTGAAACACCTACTATTGGTAGTATGCCTGCTGGAGAAACAGGATTTGGTTTTGCAACTCGTTGTGGTAGTTCTGGAACCAATAATGGATGTGCAAGAAATTTTGGAATAGCCAATAATTTTGCAATGACGATTGATGCTAATTTAACATTATCAAGTGAAAATTTTGGAGATAATAGTCTTGATAAAATAGTACTTTATCCTAATCCTGTTATTTCTGTTTTAAGTATTTCAAATGCTAATATTTATGAAATAAGAAACGTTTTTGTAACGGATATAAATGGTAGAAAAATTAAAATACAAAGTGATTCATTTTCTGAAATTGATGTTTCTGATTTAAATTCAGGAGTTTACTTCTTAACAATTGAAACAGATGAAGGAAAATCAACTAAGAAGTTTATCAAACAATAATCTCTTAGTTGAATAACAAACAAAAAACGACCAGATTACTGGTCGTGTTTTTTTTTTTATTAAAAAAAAAAATTAATTTTTTTTTTTAATAAAAAAAAAAACACGACCAGATTACTGGTCGTTTTTTTTCTTTTTATCACTATTCATCATTAGCATTACAGCTCCAACCAAGCCCAAAATAACAATTGCAAAAATTGCAATCATAATAAATGCTCCATTTCCCCAAGAATAAAGTGGTAATAATAAATTTGCCATAGTTACAAAGGTTAGAATTTACACAAAGATAAACGTTAACAATTGTTTATTAACTGATATTTATCATATAAATTTATTCTAAAAACTTAGCTTTTAATTCGGGAGTTGGAATCATACATGCATCTTTTTTACCATACCATTTGTACCTGTTTTTTGCTACATAATCGTAGATAGCATCACGTAAACCTGTTGGTAATATTTTAAAAACTGTTGCAAAAGTAAAAATTCCGCTCAAACCTTTGGCAATATGTAAAGCAGCTGTTGATTTGTAATAATAGGAGATTCCAGGTTCATACAAAACAATACTATCAGTATGAATAGGATTGATTCCAATATGTTTTAAAATCTTTTGTCCTAATTCCGACTGAAGCGAAACAAATCGAAATATATCTTTTTTATCATGTTGAATCACATATTGAACTGATGAATTGCATAAATTGCAAACACCATCAAACAATATGATTTTTTTATCCTGTGGTAAATCTTGTATTTCCATAATCTGTTTCTAAATGCTATGCAGGTTGCACGTATTCTAATTGATCTAAGCTCACTTTTGAAGTAAAAATTCCGTAATTAACGGTTGCTTTTGTTTTTTCAATTACATCAATGGTTCCAATGGCTTTTCCGTCTATCATTCGAACTCTGTCGCCTACTTTTAAAGTAACTTTTGGTTTGTTTTCTTCTTCAATTTTGGCTTTGATTTTCTTTTCTTTTTTAACTACTCGAATCTCCTCCACAATCACCTTGACTTCTTCTTCCACCTTTTTCTGGATAACTTCTTTTACTTTCTTTTCTTTAACCGAAAGCTTTTTACGTTTCGAATTTTCTATTTCAACCATTTTCAGAAATTCGCCGATTAACGTCTTTTTGTCTTTATTATTGAAGTAACTTTCCGAAATATCATCAATTTTTTGTCCAATGTAAATCAAACGCTGGTTAGCATCATACAATTCTTGATAGCGTTCTAATTTATCCTGAATTTTTGCATTGATGGTTTCCATTTTTTTGCTTTCTTCACGCGCTTTGGTTTCTTCTTCTTTTAAATTTAAAGACGTTTTCTCCAATTTAGAGCGTTCTTTTTGAAGTGTTGCAATCGTTTTGTCAAAGCGAACTTTTCCGCCTTCAATTTTCTTTTTGGCACGATTGATTAATCCGAATGGAATACCATTTTTTTGCGCGACTTCGAATGTAAACGAACTTCCGGCTTGACCTAAAATCAATTTGTACATGGGTTCTAATGATTTCTCATCAAACATCATGTTGGCATTGGAAGCAAAAGGTAATTCGTTCGCTAATATTTTTAAATTGCTGTAATGCGTTGTAATAATTCCGAAAGCTTCACGAGCATAGAATTCTTCTAAGAATGTTTCTGCCAAAGCACCTCCTAATTCAGGATCAGAACCAGTTCCAAATTCATCAATTAAGAATAATGTTTTATCGTTACATTTCTTCAAGAAATAGTTCATGTTCTTTAATCGGTAACTGTATGTACTTAGATGATTTTCAATAGATTGATTATCTCCAATATCTGTTAAAATTCTGTCGAATAAAAAGGTTTCGCTACGTTCATGAACCGGAATTAATATCCCACTTTGTAACATCAATTGCAGTAATCCAACAGTTTTCAAAGAAATCGTTTTTCCACCAGCATTCGGTCCTGAAATCACAATAATGCGACTTTCGTTGTGTAATTCGATGGTTTGTGGATAGGTAACGGCTTTCTTTTCCTTGTTGTTTAAATACAAAATAGGGTGGTAGGCTTCTCTAAAAAACAACCGCTTTTCTTCGATAATATTTGGAAGGATTCCATTGATTTTATAAGCATATTTCGCTTTCGCAGCAATCACATCTAAATCACTTAAAAAATCTTGATAAGCATCTATAGTTTCGGTAAATGGACGAATTTCATTAGTTAAACGTTTTAAAATTCGCATGATTTCTTCGCGTTCTTCAAACTCTAGATTGTTTAATTCTCGCGAATAACGTTGCGCCGCTTCGGGTTCGATATAAGCAATACTTCCTGTTTTAGAATTTCCAAGAATAGAGCCTTTTACTTTTCTTCGATACATGGCTAGAACCGCTAAAACTCTGCGATTTTCAACTACCGTTTCCTTGATGTCATCTAAATAGCCCAACGAATTATATTGGCTCAAAGCCATACCAAAACTTTGGTTGATTTTCCCACGAACCAGATTTATATTTCTTCGAATATCAATCAAATCAGGTGAAGCGTTGTCTTTGATGATACCGAATTTATCTACCACTTCGTCAATGCGTTGCAAAATCAATTTTACAATGTCAATTTGGGAAGCTTTTTGAAATAAATTTGGATAATAATCTTCGAATTTCTTTAAAAACTGAATCAAAGTAATTGCGGTTTCCGAAAGGTTGGCAATCTTTTTAAAACTTCCTACCTCCAAGAAACTATCTTCGATAGCTAAGAATTTTAGTTCGTAGTTGATATTTTCAAATCCGTGATTCGGAATGGCGTTATTATTGGAAAACGACGACAAATATTCGGAAGTTTGCTTCAAATTAATAAGCAATTCTTCTTTGTTTTTGAAAGGTGTTATTGCCATAGCTTTTGCTTCGCCAATATCAGTGTTGCAGCGGCCAGCAATCGTTTCTAAAACGGTATTAAATTCTAAATCTTGTAGTGTTTTTTGGGTAATCGAAATCATTTTTCTTTTTCTGTTAGGTCAAAGTTACAAAGTAATGAATGCATATTGCAACAGAAATTTATATTTTTGGTAAAAATTATAAAATGTTTATCAAAAATCAGACTTGGCAAGCCTTATTAGCAACTGAATTTCAGAAGCCGTATTTTGTTGAATTGATGCAACAAGTGGAACAAGAATACACTAACACGACTTGTTTTCCGCCAAAAGAACTGATTTTTTCAGCTTTTGAACAATTTGATTTTCAAGATACGAAAGTGGTGATTATTGGACAAGATCCTTATCACGGAATAGGCGAGGCGAATGGTTTGTGTTTTTCGGTGAATGATGGTGTAGCAATTCCGCCTTCGTTGAAGAACATTTACACGGAAATTAATAATGAATACGATAGAATTCTTTTTCCAACTTCAGGAAATTTAGAACGATGGGCAAAACAAGGCATTTTGTTGTTAAATGCAGGTTTAACAGTTAGAAAGGACGAAGCTAACAGCCATAAACACTTAAAATGGAATCTTTTTACTGATGCTGTGATTGATTTGATTAATGAGCAATCTGAAAATGTAGTTTTTTTACTTTGGGGAAGTTTTGCACAGAAAAAAGGAAAACTTATTGATAGAGAAAAACATTTGGTTTTAGAAAGCGGACATCCATCGTTTGCACATTCGCATAAAAAATGGTTTGGACATAATCATTTTAAATTGACGAATGAATATTTAAGAGAAAAGGGTAAAGGTGAGATTGAGTGGTGAAAAAATAGTCAACAATCATTTCAATCATTTCACATGAATATCAAAAATCAAAACACTCAATAGCAGCAAAATAAAGAAAATTGCTAAAAACAACACATAACTGTAGATTGAATATAAGAAGGCTTTAATTTTTGATAAATTATTGAAAAAGGTGATATATGTCCAAAAAATCAAAACAATATCCATCAACATTAAAATATCAACAAATAACTTGTTGTAACTAGATTCTGTGAAATATTTGGTTATTGGAAATATAACAATTCTAAGAATTAATCGTTGCGAAGCCATGTAAGTATTCAAAACAATATGTTCGATGAAGTTATAACCTTGTTTTCTAAAAACTACATAGGAAGCTAATGAAAACATAGGAATAGACAACAAAATTATCCAATAATAATGATGTGAAATCCATTCGTTTAAACTTTCATATTCAACACCTTGGATTTCGGAAACTACTTTTTTATCTAAAACACTGAAATGAAATAAATGTCGTAAAACACCATATAAAGTGGCTAAAATAATAACTAACGAAATTGGCTTGAAGTGTTTTACACGTTTTCCTTCAATGAATTCTCGAATTGATTTGCCTGGTTTGGTATATAATTCTTTTGCCGTATATAAAACACCACTATCAAAATGGAAAAACCCATGCTGAATGTCGTGCCAAATAAAATGAAAATTTAACTTGTGTGTAGCAGCAGGTTGTCCACAATTATTACAAAAGTGTCCGGTATAAGTTTTATTGCAATTTTTACAAGTTATTTGCATTTAAGAGTAATAATTCAAAATCATTCTTGTTATTAATACTCACTACAATTGTGAGGGTAGTTTTTAATTTTTATCAAAATTAATCATCCATTCAATTCCAAATTTATCTCTAAACATTGCAAAACAGGATTCCTCAGGATTGTCTGCAACTGGTATTTCAATATTTCCACCTTCAGATAGTTTATCATATAATCTTATTGCTTCATCTATACTTTCTGCACTAATGGAAATTTTGCTTCTATTTTCGTTTTCATTTGTTAATCCCATAAATTCAGGAACATCATTTCCTATTAAAAAATTATTACCAATTGGTAGAGCAATATGCATAATTTTATTTGCTTCCTTTTCTGAAACAGGAAATTCAGGACTTGAAAAATCTTTAAAACGTATAATTTTAGCAAACTCACCACCAAATACTGATTTATAGAAATTGAAAGCTTCTTCGGCATTTCCGTTGAAGTTTACATGTGGATTGATTAGAGCCATAATTTAAATTTCTTTTGAGCTATTATTACAAAATGGTAAATTCTAATGAATTGCTTGCATCAACACCAGTTACAGTAGTACGAATTGTTACAGTTACTGCATCTTTAGAACCTAACGAAACAATTTCATTATCTAGCCTAATTCGGTAATCTCCTGGTGTTGATGGTGTAATTGTAGTTTCGTATTGGTAATTTGTTTCCAAAACATCTAATTGACAAATAGCAGAAATAAATTCTCCAATTTGATTGGTTCCTAACACTTCATTTTTAGAATAACCAGATTCAGGAACAATTTCCCAATTTCCAGAAGCGTTTTTCTTTTCTAAAGTATAATTAAAGAAAAATTCTTCTGAAGTAGATGTTAAATACAAATCAAAAGGGTTGGTATCTTGAGGTAGTAAGCGCGCAAAATTGCAAGAAACAGTAACATCGTTGGCAGTTGTGTTTACATCAATTAAATTGTTAGCAGTAACTATTTTTGATGCGAAAAATTCATCATCACTTTCTGTACAACTTGTAAAAAGTATAGCTGGAATTACAAGTGTTAAAATATATATGTATTTTTTCATGTTGTTTATTATTAAAATCTATAACCTAAATTAATTCCTAATCTTGAAATGGTTTTTGGACTATCAGCATGAAATAAGTTTTTTCCCATTCCAATGGTTACATCAACCACAAAACTTTCTTTTATATAGAATTTATATCCAACTGAAGCTCCAAGTGCAACATCATTATAATCTTTTACCGAAGTAACAACATAATCTGCAGAACCATTATTAAGTGTTACCAATTCTTTGTATTGTCCACCGTTAATTGATGAAAAAGCTTCAACATAATACAAGTTTACAGCACTTTTTGATAACGCATAACGCACATAAGGAATAACTTGATAATCAATTAAAGTTCTTGTGTCATCAGTTGCAAAATCATCTTTTTTACTTGATTTATTTAAGAACATTCCTGTAATTCCGACAGAGAAATCAGTATTTAAAAAACGTTCGTAAGAAATGCCTAACCTTCCATTTGAAATTAAATTCAAAGCGTCGATTTTAACTTCATTTTTTTTAGCTACAATTGGTGAAACTATTGAATCTGAATTGGTTTGCGCAAATGAACCTAATGCAAGGAAGAAACAAAATAAAAAGCTTATTTTTTTCATTTTTTTTAATTGTTAATTTGCGTAAATATAGCAAAATAATCAATTAAAAGTTAAGGCGCCCAGAATTTCTTCACTCATAAATCTTCCGCCAGGATAAGTAGCTGTATAGTCTAAATTTAACCAAATTTGGCCACGTTCATCAATGTGGTAATGAATTTGTTGGTTATAACTTTCTGACTCAAAAAGAATTTCTTTAATAAAATAGGTAGCTGTTTCTAAGTCTTTTTGAGTCCCAATTAGCATTTCTGGATACAAATGTCCTCCGGTGTGAATAATTCTTGGCGTTCCACCAACGGCTTTGATACATGCAGCCATTAAAATAGCGTGATCGTCGCAATCACCCGAAAAATGTTGTAAACTTTCAGAAGCATCTGCAATGTATTCGCTACCTTTTGGATCGTTAACATAATTCCAATTATTTCTAATTTCTTTAAAAACTGCAAAACATTGAATCATCGTTCTAATTTCACCTGATTTTTTTACATTCTTGAAATGTTTTGAAGTTGCTGCTAAGGCAAAGTTTCGAACTTTTGGATTCTTAAAATCTACTGCATCAATAATTTTAGATTTATTAGGAAATGGCAGAAGTTTAGAAAGAATTAAATCTTGTGGATTTGGATTTTCTTTCATAGAATAAATCATATAACGATAATCTTCAAAAACTCGGTTAAAACCATAATTTCCAAATAAAGTTCCAAATAACAGCGAAATCAAATACAAAAAGACAATTAAAATAATAATTGTTTTTACCAATCGTAAAAGCAACTGAATGATTGCGATAATAAAAATAAAGAGAATAATTCGGTCTAAATGAATTATCCAATCTAAGTCGATTAAATTTTGATGTGCAATTAAAAAAACAGGTATTGTTATTAATATATTCAATAAAAAAATGACAACAATATCCCACGGCTTCGGTAAAGAAAGCTTTTCTTTGAGTTCAGCGATAGTAGGAATTTTAATTGTCATTTCGTTTAAAACGATAAAAATACGGAATTATTTAAGTATTGATTCTTTTGGCAATTTTTTATCGATAATTTGAAGCTTCAAAAGTTGTTCCATTATTTTATCCAATGTTGGACCCGTCATTTGTTTTTGCGACCAACGCGTTAATTTTAACCATTCTTGAATTGCTTCCACTTTTTGATTGTATTTAGAAGCTAAGGTTCTGTCAATACTCGGAATCATTTTAAATTCTTCTGTTGTGGTATTGATAATGTCTAAAATTTGTTCGATTACTTTTGGATGTTGTTCCAAAACTTCATTGCGAACTGCAATCACAAAACAAGGCCATGGAGTAGGGCAATCGGCAATTCTTCTGAAAATTCCTTTATCTACCAATGGTTGTGTCATAAAACGTTCCCACATGAAATAATCAGCTTTTCCTGAAGTTAGACTTTCAACTGCGCCATCAATGGTGTTAACGATTTCAAATTGTAAGTTTTCAGTGTTCCAATTCTGATTTTGCGCATTCACAATACTCATCAAATGCGAACCTGAACCCATGCGAGAAATGGCTACTTTTTTATGTTCTAAATCGGAAAGTGCTTTATAATTAGAATTAGCCGCAACGTGAATTCCCCAAATTAATGGACTTTGCACATAGACTTGCACAATTTTACTCGGATTTCCAGCGGCAATATCTTTTATGATACCTTCAGTCAGAATTACTGCAATATCGGTTTCGCCATCGCGCAACATTTGACACATTTTTCCTGTACCTTCTGGAACATCTTTCCATTGCAAATCGATTCCAACGGCTTCAAATTCGCCATCTTCGATACACATGTGCCAAGGTAAATTGAAATGTTCTGGAACCCCAGCTATTTTGATTGTTTTCATTATGTTTTTATTAGATTATTCAGATAATTTTGAGATACATTCTTCTCTAATTCTCCAAATTTCTTCAAAGGTATTATTTTGATTGGTTTCTTTAATCCATTTTTTCAAAAAAGCCTTATGATATTCCACTTTAAAATCACTTACTTGATTTGGAAGGATTTCGATTTCTTCCATAATATCCTGCTTTATTTTATCATAAAAAGAATCTGAAGTAGTAGCATCAACTGGAATTTGATTAATCTTTAAATAACAATGTGCTTCAGGAATGTAATTGATATTATTTTTTGTGAGTAAATCGCCTAGCTTTTGTGTGTTTACTTCATTCATTTTAAAAATTCCAATGTACAATTTTACATTTTCAATCTCATTTTTATCCGCAAAATCCTTTAAAAAAGCGTGTTTTGAACTACAAGTTCCTTTGTTTTCAGATAATACCAATGAAAAATCATACCTATTAGTATTTCTTCCATAAGGAATGTTTTTTACTTTATTTATTAGTTCATCAAAATTCATTCTAACGTTCTAAATTCTGATTTCTAATTTCTAAATTTTTTAACTGCCACCATTTCCAAGTTACACCATTTTCATCAGGATAATCTTCCATAAAATTGAAACCTACTTTTTGCAACACATGATTAGAAGCACCGTTTTCGGCATGGGTGTAAGCATTCATTTCTTTAATTTTCATTTGATTGAAACCATGTTCTAACCAAGCAATTGAAGCTTCCGTAGCGAAACCTTTGTTCCAAAATTTTTCATTTAAACGATAACCATAATCATAGAAATTGGTATTTCCGTTTTCTACATGGTCGTTTACAAATTTAATTCCTGTCCAACCGATTAATTCATTCGTATCTTTAGTTATAGCGACAAAACGCCCAATTCCGTTATTGATGTATTGTTGTCTAACCATATCAATGTAAGCGTGAACTTCGTCAATATGAACAACTGGTTTTTGCCATAAAAATTTATGAACATTAGTGTTGCAATCCATTTCAAATAATGAATTTGCATCTTCATGACGCATTTCTCTTAGGATTAATCGTGGTGTTTCTAGTATTAAATCCATTTTATAATTTTATAATTTCATCATTCAACATTCGTTATTCGATATTCAACGTTTAAACTTGGAATAGTCAATTTTGATTAACGAATTTTGAAGTTTCAGCTATTCAGCTAACTTATTTAAAGTATATTCAATTAATTCATCTACAGCTTTGTACGGGTCTTCACTAAAAGTTCCAGTTGCACGGTTGGCGATGATAGCATTTAATGATAAACAATTATGACCTAATAGTTTTCCCAAACCATAAATTGCTCCAGTTTCCATTTCTAAATTGGTCATTCGCGTTCCGTTAAAATTGAAACTATCCATTTTAGAATTTAATTCTGGATCTTGAATCCCTAAACGCACCACACGACCTTGTGGACCGTAAAATCCACCAGCGGTTCCAGTGAAACCTTTGAAAATTTTATCGCTTTCTAATCTTTGCTCTAACGTTTTGCTTCCTGCAATTACGTATGGACGACCTTTTCTCATGTCCCAATTCGTTTGTTTGATGAACGCTTCTTCCATTTCGGTTTCCGAAATTTCGTCAATTAAATAGGAGCGAAGCATGTTATCCAATCCTAATCCATACTGACTCATTACAAAACTATCGCAAGGAATATCAGCTTGTAATGAACCTGAAGTTCCGATACGAACGATATTCAATGAAGTCAATTCATTTTTAACCGTTCTAGTTGCTAAATCAACGTTTACCAAAGCGTCTAATTCATTCATTACGATGTCGATGTTATCTGGCCCAATTCCTGATGACATAACCGTAATTCTTTTGCCTTTATACGTTCCAGTTTGGGTTTTAAATTCACGTTTTTGAGTGGTGAACTCAATAGAATCAAAGTGTTTTGTGATTTTTTCTACACGGTTTTGGTCACCAACGAAGATAATATCGTTAGCTACTTGTCCAGGTTTTAAATTGATGTGATATACACTTCCGTCTGGATTTAATATTAATTCTGATGCTGCTATCATTTGTTTTTAGTTTAAAGTTTCAGGTTTCAGGTTCTTAATTTTGAACTTGAAATTTGAAACAAATTTATCCGCCCACGCGTTTTGTTTTGAATCCTTTGTCTTGTAGTATTTTCATGATTTTGTCACGATAATCACCTTGAATGATGATTTCTCCATCTTTAAACGTGCCACCAACGGCTAATTTGCTTTTGATTTCTTTCGCTAAGATTTTAAAATCTTCGTCTTCGCCTTCATATCCTGAAATAATCGTGGTAGGTTTTCCTTTACGTTTCTCATATTTGCAAATCATAGGTGCTGCCTGAACGAATAATTCGTGAGGCGTTTCTTCGATAGCTTCTGGTTCGTTAGAAACTTCGTGGTTAGGGAATAGTTTTTTTAATTGTTCGCTTAAATCCATTTTTAATTTTTTGGAACACAGATTAGAAAAATTTTAAAAATCTCTATAATCTGAATGTTGTAATTTTAATTAATTATTTTATTTTTTGGAACACAGATTTGAGAAATCTTAAAAAATCAATAAAATCTTTATAATCAATATTCAAATTTAATTATCTTTTTTTCTTCTTTAAATCGTTTGTAAAAATTTTTCTAATGAATTGTGGGTCTTTCCCAAAATTTAAAATTAAGCCAACTTCACAATCGGTTGCTTTTAAATAATTTAATAATTGATTTTCATGAATATCGGTTAAGTATTCAACGCATTTTAATTCAACAATTACAGAATCATTTATAATTATGTCTGGGATATATTCTCCAACAATTTCATTTTTATAATATACATTCACTTTTTTCTCAGAATCAATTTTATAACCATTATTCTTGAGTTCGATTAGTAATGCTTTATGATATACTTTTTCTAAAAAACCAAAACCTAATTCATTGTAAACATTGTAATAAATCCCAATTATAGATTTAGTTAATTCTTGGTGTGGAAAATTTTTCATAATTACTTTGTATGGCGTTTAAATTATCAAATTGCTAAAAAATACAGGAACACAGATTTAAGAAATTGGAATAATCTTTATAATCTTTTTTCTTTTGAATTAAATTATAGAAATTTTTAAAATTATTAAGATTTCTTAAATCTGTGTTCCAAAGGTAAACCTGTAATTGTGTTTAAAAACAAAAAAGACATCAAGAAAACTTAATGCCTTTTCTATCTATTATAAAATTATTTATTTCTTAATCAATCCTAATTCAACCAAACGTTCATGTAAGAATTCACCAGCGGTGATATCTTCATATAGTTTTGGATTGTTTTCATCGATACATTCTGGTAAGCAATTTAAACTCATATCACTTACTGGGTGCATAAAGAAAGGAATTGAATAACGAGAAGAACCCCACAATTCTCTTGGAGGATTTACCACTTGGTGAATCGTTGATTTCAACTTGTTGTTGGTGTGCCTTGATAACATATCACCTACGTTAATCATCAACTCGTCTGGTTGTGCCATAGCATCAATCCATTCTCCGTTATGATTTTGTACTTGTAATCCTTTTCCTTGAGCTCCCATTAATAAGGTAATCAAGTTTATGTCACCATGTGCTGCTGCACGAACGGCACCATCTTTAGGTTCGTCAGTGATAGGTGGGTAGTGGATTGGACGTAAAATACTGTTTCCGTCTTTGATGTATTTATCAAAATAGAATTCGTCTAAACCAATGTAAAGCGCTAAAGCTCTTAACACATAAACACCTGTTTTTTCTAACATTTGGTAAGCTTCTTTACCTACTTCATTGAATTTAGGTAATTCCGTTACTTCCACGTTATCTGGATATTCGCCAGCGTACTTTGAACCTTCGCTAACGTATTGTCCAAAATGCCAAAACTCTTTTAAATCTCCAGCAGAGCGACCTTTAGCATGTTCTTTACCGAAAGAAACATAACCACGTTGTCCGCCAATACCTGGGATTTCGTATTTTGCCTTGGTTTCTAAAGGAAGTGTAAAGAAGTTTCTCACTTCTGAATACAAACCTTCAACTAATTTGTCATCTAAAAAATGACCTTTTAATGCTACGAATCCGATTTCTTCGTAGGCTTTTCCGATTTCATTTACAAATTTTTGTTTACGTGCCGGATCATCCGACAGGAAATCACGTAAGTCAACACTAGGAATTTGTTGCATACTTAAGCTTTATTGTTAATAAATCAAATGGGTTATAACCCAAGTAAATACAAATGTAATTAAATATTTTAAATTCAAAAAAGGAAAGTTGTTAACATTGATGAAGGTAGGAAGAAGGGAGTTGGAAGATGGAAGTCATTGGCGCGCTGATGTAACGGATTTTCAAGCGCTGATTTAAACGTTTTTTTTTGGAACACAGATTGAAGAAATTTACATAATCAAATAATCTTTCATGAACTTTTATAGGTAAAGAATTTCAACTTGAAAACATTATATGGCTTATATGTTAAAAATTACAAGGAGCTATTTTATTATTTCTAAATTAATTCCTTTTGCGTTCTTTGCGAAAAAACTTTGCTCCTTTGCGTTTAAACTTGAAATTGTACTTGTTCTTGCTCTTGAAATTTGTCTCAATCTTTTTTTATAACAATTCGCTTTCAAAATGTTATTTTTATTACTTTTGAGCAAAATTTAATCGTTCCATCATCATGAACTTTGAAAGAAAAGAATTATCGAATTCACAACTACTTGATTTATATAAGAAAATCTTAAAACCGCGTTTGATTGAAGAGAAAATGTTGATTCTAATCCGTCAAGGAAAAGTATCAAAATGGTTTTCTGGAATTGGACAAGAAGCCATTTCTGTCGGAATCACTTCGGTTTTGGATAAAGACGAATATATTTTACCAATGCACCGTAATTTAGGAGTGTTTACTACTCGTGATATTCCATTACACCGTTTGTTTTCGCAATGGCAAGGTAAGAAAAACGGATTTACAAAAGGTCGTGATAGAAGTTTCCATTTTGGAACGCAAGAATATAAGATTATTGGAATGATTTCGCATTTAGGTCCTCAATTAGGGATTGCAGACGGAATCGCTTTAGCCAATAAATTAAGAAAAAATGGAAAAGTCACTGCTGTATTCACAGGAGAAGGCGCAACTTCGGAAGGAGATTTTCACGAAGCTTTGAATATTGCTGCTGTTTGGGAATTACCAGTTTTATTCGTTATTGAAAATAATGGTTACGGATTATCAACTCCAACAAACGAGCAATACCGTTGTGAAAACCTTGCTGATAAAGGTGTAGGTTACGGAATGGAAAGTCATGTGGTTGATGGGAATAACTTATTAGAAGTAGTGCATTTGATTTCGGAATTAAAAGCTTCTATGGTAGAAAATCCTCGTCCTGTGTTATTGGAGTTCAAAACGTTTAGAATGCGTGGACATGAAGAGGCGAGTGGAACGAAATACGTTCCTCAAGAATTGATGGACATGTGGGCGGTGAAAGATCCAGTTGAAAATTATAGAAATTACTTAAAAGCTACTGCGGTTTTATCAGATGAAGAAGATGAAGCGATTCGTGCTGAAATTAAGAAAGAAATCGATACCGATTGGGCAAAAGTTCAAGAAGAGCCAGAGATTGTAGCTTCTTTGGAAGAAGAATTAGGTGATGTTTACAAGCCTTACGAATTTGAAGCATTCAATCCTTCTTCGGAAATGGAAAATATCCGTGTGATTGACGCGATTTCAAATGGTTTACGTCAGTCGATGGAACGCCATGAGAATTTGGTCATCATGGGACAAGATATTGCAGAATATGGTGGTGCTTTCAAAATTACGGACGGATTCGTAGCGCAATTTGGAAAAGAAAGAGTTCGAAATACACCAATCTGTGAAAGTGCTGTAGTTTCAGCAGCTAACGGACTATCTATAAACGGATTTAAAGCTGTGATGGAAATGCAGTTTGCGGATTTCGTTTCAACCGGTTTTAATCCAATCGTAAACTTATTAGCGAAGCAACATTACAGATGGCAAGAAAAGTCAGATGTAGTGGTACGTATGCCTTGTGGTGGTGGTACTCAAGCCGGACCTTTCCATTCGCAAACAAACGAAGCATGGTTTACCAAAACACCAGGATTAAAAGTAGTTTATCCAGCGTTTCCTTATGACGCAAAAGGGTTATTGAATACTGCAATTAACGACCCAAATCCAGTATTGTTCTTCGAACATAAACAATTGTATAGAAGTGTGTATCAAGATGTACCAAAAGATTACTACACATTACCTTTCGGAAAAGCGTCATTGATTAAAGAAGGAACTGATGTAACAATTATTTCATTTGGAGCAGGAGTTCATTGGGCTTTAGAAACTTTGACTAAAAACCCAGAAATTAAAGCTGATTTATTGGATTTAAGAACCTTACAACCAATGGATTGGGATGCGATTTATGCTTCAGTTAAGAAAACGAATAAAGTTATCATTTTACAAGAAGATACTTTGTTTGGTGGTGTTGCCAGCGATATTTCAGCAATGATTATGGAAAACTGCTTTGAACATTTAGATGCTCCAGTTAGAAGAGTTGGAAGTTTAGAATCGGCAATTCCGTTTATGAAATCGTTAGAAGATCAATATTTACCAAAAGGAAGATTTGAAACCGAATTAAAAGAATTATTAGCTTATTAATTCATAAGTATAAATTATTTAAAGACACTTTCGGGTGTCTTTTTTTGTTTTGCTATTTTTTTCTGTAAAAATGATATATTTGATTTTTAAAAAAGAAAAATTCTATATCTCTAAATTTTAATTGCATGAAATCAATGTATTCTTTATTAATGATTTTTATCGTTTTGTTAAGTTGTTCTAACAACCAACAAACTAACGATCCAATTCCCGATCATGAAACCTTTACAATTGACTCAAAATATGTCAATGAAAAAAGAGTTATTACTGTTTGGTTTCCTGATGAATATAAAAATTCAACAGATTCATTACCTGTTTTATATATGCCTGATGGCGGAATTAAAGAAGATTTTCCACATATTGCCAATACATTATCAGAGCTAATTAAAGCAAAAAAAATTAAACCAATCATTTTAGTTGGAATCGAAAACACACAGCGTAGACGCGATTTAACACCACCAACATCTGTAGCAAAAGATAAAGAAATAGCGCCAGTTGTTGGAGGTTCTGCTGCATTTAGACAATTTATACAAGCGGAATTGATTCCTGAAATCCAAAAAAAGTACAGAACAACGGCTAAGAAAGGCATTATTGGGGAATCGTTAGCTGGATTATTTGTAACCGAAACATTTCTAATTGCTCCAGATATGTTTGATTTTTATATTGCTTTTGATCCTTCTTTATGGTGGAATAACAAGCAATTATTGAAAGATAGTCCAAATTATTTAGAAGCATTTCCAACGACTTCTAAAACGTTTTGGTTTGCAGGTTCAAGTGCTAAAGATATTTTTGGTAATACAAATAAGCTAGCTGAAATTTTAACTTCAAATTCACTTCCCAATTTAAAATGGAATTATTCCCCAGAAAAGAAAGAAGAACATCATACAATCTTTAGAGTCACTAAGGAAAAAGCGTTGATTTGGAGTTTGAATTAAGAAGTTGTTTTTTTCAGTCATCATATCTTTTTAAAGATTTTTCTAAAATACTTTTTATTCGCAATCGCAAACGTTCGGGTTTTAGGACTTCTAAGCCATCACCAAAGCCTAAAAGAATGCGCTCCATTTCGTAGTTTTCGATTAGAAATAGGTTGATAATGATGCTTCCGTCTTCGTTTTCTTTTAGTAAGCGTTGTGAATTATGTAATGGTTTAGTCAATACATAAGGTGCATTGTATTGGTCTATCCACAATTGAATAGGTCTGGGTTGCAAGCCCGAGTTTACAGTAACACCAATTACATTTTTATAATAGTTCTCTGGATTAAAAGGTTGCTCCAAAAATGGCATTTGAAAATCATAATCTATTTTAATAATACGGTCTAAGGCTAAATTAGCGATGGGTTGACTGGCCTTTTTTCGACCAATAACAAACCAACGATTATTGAATTCTTTTAAAATGAAGGGATGAAAATAAAATTGATTTTCTTCTTTGGATTTGAAGGACTTATAGGTGATTACTAAAACTATTTTTTTAACTATAGCTTGATAGATTTCATCTAAAAAATGCAGGCCTTTTAGACTCTCATTTTTGTCTAAATGAATTACGGGCTGGGTGTGTGATTTTTCGGCATAGATTTTATCTTCTAAGCGTTGTAAAATATCAGAAACATCATTGAACAAGGAAAAATCTTTGAATTGCTTCAACATAGAAACCGTTTCACTTAGGACATTAATATCGGTTTCGGTTAAGGGAATATCGGTAATGGAAAAATCTTCATCGGCATAATGGTAATACTTTTTGTCATAGACTTCAATAGGGGCATTGTAGCCCAACTTTTCGCTACGCATCATCTGAATATCCAATTGAATGGTGCGCTTGCTTACAGGGTTTTCCTTGCCTTCGTATTCGTACAAAGCTTCGCTACAAGCGTTCATTAAATCTTCTAAGGTCCATTGACGGTAGTTGTTTTGCAAACATTTGTCAATGGTTTTGTAGCGGATGAGAGCGTTTTTATTTTGAGCCATTTTTTGAAGTGTTCAGTGGTCAGTTTACAGTGTTCAGTTTCAAAAATACAATTCTTTTTTTAGTACGCAAAATAATTGCGTAGTGCTAAAACTATATTTGTGTCAAAGAAAATAATTATGAAAAAAAGAATCCTAAAAGACGAACCAAAATATACCCAACAAAATCCTGATTTACCTAAAGCAATTATCTGTGATTTAGATGGCACATTAGCATTGATGAATGGACGAAATCCATTTGATGCCGCACGCTGTGAACATGACACATTAAATGAGCCTGTTGGAAATCTGTTGCGAAACTATAAAAAGTTAGGCTATCAAATCCTTTTGGTTTCGGGAAGAGAAGAGCAGTTTAAACCGCAAACCTTGTTGTTTTTGGAAAAACATGCTATTGCTTTTGATGCACTCATCATGCGAAAAACCAAAGATTTTAGAAAAGATGCCATCATTAAAACCGAAATTTTTAACGAACAAATAAAAGACAAATACTACATAGAGTTTGTGTTAGACGACCGTAACCAAGTAGTGGATATGTGGCGAAAAGAATTGGGATTGCCTTGTTTTCAAGTTTTTTATGGGGATTTTTAATTCGATAAAATTCTTACAAAAACTAAAGATAAAACGATTTTTTTATTACATTTGATAAGTACCTAATTATGAACGATAAAATACAAAACAAACTCAAACAAATCGAACTCGAAAAAGGAGTTGAAATCTTGTATGCGGTAGAATCGGGGAGTAGAGCTTGGGGATTTGCTTCTCCAGATAGCGATTATGACATACGCTTTATCTACAAGCACGATTTGGATTATTATTTATCGTTGTGGGAACAAACCGATGTAATTGAGTTCATGACTGAAGACGATTTAGATGGCAGCGGTTGGGATTTACGGAAAACCGTAAAATTACTAGCCAAAAGTAATGCACCTTTGTTAGAGTGGATTTATTCGCCAGTGGTGTATTATGAAAACGAAGCGTTTATGAACCAAATGCGAGCGTTAGCAAAAGACTGTTTTTCGCCAGTGGCTTGTTTGCATCATTATTTGGGCACGACTAAGAATTTTATGGATGTTTGCGAGCAAGAAGAGGTAAAATTGAAAAGCTATTTTTATGCCTTACGCACGGCATTAGCAGGAAAATGGATTATTGAAAACAATACTTTTCCACCAGTAGCTTTTATGGATTTATTGCCTATTGCACCACAAAACATACAAGAAAAAATAAAGGAATTAATGCAAATAAAAGCCCATCAAGACGAAAGTTATTTACACCCAAAAGAAGTATTGATTACTGATTTTTTGAAAGAAACGGTACAATTTAATATAGGAAATGCAGCAGATTTGAGAAGTGGGAAGAAGATGGCTGTGGAATTGGATGGGGTTTTTAGGGGAGTTATTCAAAATAAACATTAAAAAACACAATGACCATCCAAGACCTCCATACCCAAAACCTAATCCTCTTCGAAGTAATTTCGGGGAGTAAGTCGTTTGGGTTAAACACACCAACTTCAGATACGGATATAAAAGGCGTTTATTATTTGCCTAAAGCGCAGTTTTATGGGTTGCATTATATTCCGCAAATCAGCAATGAAAGCAATGATGAAGTGTATTATGAGTTGGGTAGTTTTGTGGAGTTGTTGTTAAAAAACAATCCCAATATTTTAGAAATTTTAGCTTCACCAGCAGATTGTATTTTGTACAAGCATCCGTTAATGGAACGTTTGCAATTGCAAGATTTCTTGTCAAAATTGTGCAAAGATAGTTTTGCAGGTTATGCTATGACGCAAATTAAAAAAGCCCGCGGTTTAAATAAGAAAATCTTGAATCCATTACCCAAAGAGCGCAAGAGTTTATTGGATTTTTGTGCTATTTTAAAGGGTTATGATTCGGTTCCGTTATCTAAATGGTTAATGGAACAAAACCTTTCTCAAGAACAATGTGGCTTAATCAATGTTCCCAATGCCAAAGGAATTTATGCTGTGTTTTATGATTCCGATACAACTTTAGGGTATCGTGGCATCATCAAAAATGAATTGTCTAATGAAGTTTCGGTTTCTTCCATTCCAAAAGGAGCTGAGCCAATAGCTTATTTATCGTGCAATTTAGAAGGCTATTCCAAATATTGTAAAGAATATGCAGAGTATTGGGATTGGATAGAAAAACGCAACGAAGAGCGCTACAATACGAATCAGCAACACGGTAAAAATTACGACAGCAAAAACATGATGCATACCATACGACTGCTGCAAACGGCTGAGCAAATTTTGTCTACAGGAACATTGAATATTCGAGTTTCTAATCGTGACGAATTGTTAGCCATAAAAGCGGGTGAAATGGAATATGATGCGTTATTACAAAAAGCAGATGATTTGATTGCTTCGATTGAGCATTTATACACAACTTCAACTTTACCTGAAACACCTGATGTTGAGAAATTAATAGCTGTTTTAGTAGAAATGCGAAAAGAATTATATAATTAAAACAAATTAAAAATGAAAAGAAAATTAATACTACTTCTATTTTTTATGATTTCACAACTACACTCACAAGTTGATAAAGATTCATTGAAAATTAATGAAAAAAAAGTTTATAATATAATATCTAAAGATAGTCTTGAAAAGATTCAAACATTACCAGTTTTACCCTATTCTTATAATAAAAGTATAAGTGATAACGATAATATTGATAAAATTTTAAGTAACTTATATGCTTCAATTTTTATCTCAAATAATAAAATTAGAATGTATTATGCTGATAGAGGTACAGCACGTGTTGTTATTACTAGTGATGGAAAAATTGAGTTGAAAGATTTGTATTCAAGAAGAAAGGCATTTAAAAGCTATATAAATGAAATTTCATCTTTATATACAAAGCATTTTGATTATTTAGATAGTATTGGAAAAAAAATTATCCCTGCCAAAAGTTTAACATTAAATAAAAATTTGGATGGTGTTTATTTAATACCGATAAGTTATAAAATGGAGACCTATGAAGATAAATATAATCGTAATGAACTTATATTAAGAGGTCCAATGTTTAGCAATTTAAGTGAAATACCAGTTGAGAATTTTGTTTCTAACTATATGTCATTTAATAATAAAATTTATGAAATTTTAGATTTAGATAAAATCTTTGATTCTAAACGACAAATAAAATTACTATTAAGGGTTTCTATCGATGGAACTATATTTATTGAAGATGCTCGTTCTAATGATAAGAATATTGTTGGGAGTTTTGAAAATAATGTTAAAAAGCTAAATGATTGGATCAAAAATGAAAAACAATCGAATAAAATGTTTTTCCCTGCAATTAATATTTATAATGAAGAAGTAGATTATTTTTTTGATTTTTCAAATTTTACTCTTATTGCAGACGAATAGTTTATATCTTTGCCCTCGAAATGAAAACACAAAAGCAACATATTAGTCTAAATTCAAATCGCTCTGCGATAGATTTTCCTATGGAGATTAACGGACGTTGTATGTGTTTTTATGAAGAATAGTTATTGTTTTTAGTAAAATTACACCAAAATATACGAAACGTCCTTTGCAAAAAGGGCGTTTTTTTGTTTAAAATAATATGATAAAACACTTCGACAAGCTCAGTGTGACAAAAAAGAAGAAATAAAATGATAAAAACGAAAAAAAAGTAAAAAAATATTTCATGATAAAACGAGATAGTAAAAAATAAGAGTGAATGCGTAACCAAATGAGAGACAGTCATTTGAAAAATCCGAGTTATCTGTTGAAAAACGGACAGGATTTTTATTGCCAAAAATTAAACATAACTAATTGATTATCAGTAAAATAATTTCAAAAAAGATTTGGAAGTTACTTTTTTTTGACTTTATCTTTGCAACAGAAAATTAGAAGTAAGAATTCAGAATTCAGAAATCAGAGTTGATTTTAAAAACAAATAAAAATGAGAACACGATATAATAACATTCAAAAACTAAATATTACAACAATGATAGATTGTTTTAATCCTTCACGTAATGTAGCTCCGAATTATGATTTCGGATGTAAGAATAAACAGGTGCAAACTTATAGGCATTTGGGATAGTAGTATTCCATTGTTATGATATGAAGCACCTTTTACAAGGTGCTTTTTTTATGCCAAAAAATATTGATTCTGTAGCTCAAGGGTAGAGCAGTGAGCTGTTAACTCAAAGGTTGTAAGTTCGAACCTTACCAGAATCGCAACTGATTTTGTAGCTCAATTGGATAGAGTATTTGCCTACGAAGCAAAGGGTTGAAGGTTCGAGTCCTTCCAAAATCACACGAGTTCTTTAGAAAGGGAACAAGGCTTATTGGTCCCGATAATTATCGGGATTCCCGACTGTCTCTCGGGAAATTGAATATTCATTCAAAATAAGCCTTAATGTATGGAAGTACGCCAAAGTAGGAGAGTTGGGGCGGTCTGTAAAACCGTTATCTTTTGACTGAGTAGGTTCGAATCCTACTACTTCCACAAATTATTTTTACTACGCAGAATAATTGCGTAGTAGGTTTTGAATCTTTGTTCAGCAATAAAGAAGTTCATAAATATAATGAGATTTAGCTACGCTGAACTAAAGTTTCTCCTTAAGTCGAAATGACAATTAGGTGAATAAATAATATCAAGCGAGTCTTGTTGGGTGTTTCGGTATAGCACTATTGTAGTATTCGTTTCGCAATTGCGAATGATGTTTTACTGTTCAACTTGGCTTGGAGGTTTTGGTGGTTTTCCAAAAAATCATCACAAATGTTATGCAGGTTCGAATCCTGCTGCTACGAAAGTAGTATGGCGGAATGGTAGACGCGCAAGATTTAGGTTCTTGTAACAGTTAGTTGGCGCGGGTTCGATTCCCGTACGCAATTCAAGATGCGTTAGCTCAGTTGGTAGAGCACTACACTTTTAATGTAGCCGAGTGGCATCACTCCTAAAAATGATGCACCATAAGAAAATCTTCGGACTTGGTCAGTTTTGCTCGACTTGTTCGTAAAGAAACACTTAGGAAAAGACCTGAAAAAGGCTTCGTATTCCTAACCGTTCTTTTGCTTTTGTATTTGCTTGTTGTTCGCTACGGCTAACTTCAAAATAGAATGGAAACCCATTAGAATGCTTTTGATTACTAACTTTTTTCCGTTTTGGACTTTGGACGAAGAACTGAAGGTTTTCTTTTTAATAGAATGTTTAATGATAACTATATAAATTATGATCAACAGAATTACAATTCAGGCATACCGAGTAGGTTTGGTATTTGAGAAAGGAAAATTAATTAACGTATTAGAAGCCGGTTCTTATTGGATTTTTGGCAATAAACAAGTTCATATATATGAAATGAAACAATCGTTTGTAGCACCAATAGAATTAACAATTTTATTGCAAAATGAAAAGTTAGCTTCTCTTTTAGAAGTAATAGAAATTACCGATAACGAAATCGCTTTATACTATGTAAATAGCATGTTTAAAGAGGTATTAACTACTGGTAGATATGCGTTTTGGAAAGGTTATTTAGATAATACATTTACAAAAATTGATTTGTCTAAGGTAGAAATTACAGAAGCGGTTCCAGTGGCTTTGTTAGAAAACATTAAAGTGCGAGCGTACACTAGAAAATATCAAGTATTGAACTTTGAAAAAGGTTTGTTGTTTGTAAATGGTGCTTTTGTAAAAGAATTGGCCGCTGGAAATTACTATTTCTGGAACAACGCCACTCCAATTGAAGTTAAAAACGTAGATATTCGTCAACAACAAATGGAAATTACAGGTCAAGAATTATTGACAAAAGACAAAGCAACGTTGCGGATTAACTTCTTTGTTCGTTTTCAAGTAATTGACGCGGTTAAAGCTTTGGTAAACAACAAAGAATATGACAAACAGTTGTACGTGTTAATGCAATTGGCTTTACGCGCTTTAGTTGGTAGCTACACTTTAGATGAGTTGTTGAACAAAAAAGACACAATTTCAAAAGAAATTTTGGAAAACATGTTGGAGAAAATCAACGCCTTGGGTTTAAGTGTTGCCGATGCTGGAATTAGAGATGTTATTTTACCAGGTGATATGAAAGAAATCATGAATCAGGTATTGGTAGCAGAGAAAAAAGCACAAGCCAACAGTATTATGAGACGGGAAGAAACAGCTGCGATGCGTAGCATGTTGAATACCGCTAAATTAATGGAAGAAAACGAAATGTTGTGGAAATTGAAAGAGATGGAATACGTGGAAAAAATCGCAGATCGAATTGGTGAAATCACCATTTCAGGAAGTGGTAACGTAATCAGTCAGTTGAAAGACATTTTTGTGAAATAATCAAAACCTCGGAATTCATTTTTCGAGGTTTTTAAAAACTAAGAGAAATGAAAGAAGAAAATGATAAAGAATTGATAATGACTTTGATAAAAGTAGCTATCCTTTTTTTAAAAATAGCAATGGTTTTGAGTCAATTGGATTGAAAATAAAACCCTGAACATTATTTTTCAGGGTTTTATATGTTAAGCCTATTCTTTATGAACATCTTTAAATTGAAGCATTTCAAATAATCGTTGTTCTTTTTCATTGTCAAATCCACATGATGATTTGAATTCTTTTGGATTTTCATAAGTTCCAAAAAGCATGTCCCACCAAACAATATCACCATAATTATTCGTATGCTTATTGTATTCGTGGTGAATTCTGTGCATTTCTGGTCGTTGAAAAATATACCCAACCCATTGTGGAGTTTTTACATTAGTATGATAAAAGAATTCACCCAAAGCTGTAAATAGTGTATAAACAGCGCCAGCTTCAACATCTAATCCTAAAGTAGTAAATACTAATAGACTTCCAATAATTGAATTTACAGTCATTTCCAGAGGATGCTTATAAAATGAAGTAATAACTTCTAAACGTTGTGGACTATGATGAATTTGGTGAAAATGTGTCCATAGATAATCGATTTTGTGTCTCCATCTGTGCCACCAATAAAAGATAAATGTTGCAATAAAGTAGGCGATAAGTCCACCTAAAAATGGGTTTACATGATTTGAAAGATGGAATAAGGAATATTGTGAAAGCCAAATTTCCCAAGTATAACCTGCTAAAGTTACAACTCCTAATTGAATAAAGTTTACTGCTAAAACTCTGATAGTCCAAGTAGGAACTTCTGGCAATTTCCAACCCGGAATTAATCGCTCTAATAAAAAGCAACCTCCAAAAACGATAAAGATGATGGTAAGTGTCATAGTAATTTTTTAATTGATTTCTATACCAAAATTACTATCCACTAAAGATACAATTGATGCACCTAAGTTAATAAATGCGTTTTCGGATGCGGCTTAACGATTGTGGTTTTACTCCAACGTAGGAAGCAATTAAATATTGAGGAATACGTTGGGTCAAATCCTTGTAATGTTCCAAAAAATAGCGATAACGATCTTCTGGATTATAACGATGAACGGTCAACAATTGATTTACCATTATAATAAATCGATGCTCAATGATGATTCTCCCTAATAAATTGGCATTTTTTGAAATTTTATAAAGTTCTTGTAATTTATCATAATCAATAACTAAAAATTCACAATCCTCTAATGCTTGAATATTTTGTATTGACGGTTCTTTAGAAATAAAACTTCCGTAATCTGCAACAAATTCGCCTTCTTTGGTAAATTCCAAAGTTGCTTCTTCATCATTTCTAAAAACGTAATAACGAACCAATCCTTTACACAAAAAACCAAGTTTAGTACACACTTCTGTAGCTTGTAAAAAGTGTTCATTCTTTTTCAACTTGTAAGGTTTGAAAACATCTAAGAACAATTGTTCTTCATGGGCTTCTAAATTAGTAATCTGTTTTAATGTTTGTAAAAGAATATCAGAATTTTGCATAAAGTCATTGAAGTTGAATTGAGAAATACTTTTTTAATTGTTTTCACGTTTCATAAAAGTATGAAAAAGTTTATAATTATTCTTGCGATTCTGTTTTTTAGTTGCCAATCCAACGAAACCGAAAAGTTAACCGTTGGCATTCAACCTTATGGCATATTTCCAGAAGATAAAACCGATACCATCGCTAAGACAATTGCCGATTTTTACCAGATTAAAACAGTTGTGCTTCCAGCCAAAGAATTGTATAAAGAAGCTTTTACAGAAGTTAAATCACCACGTTATCGTGCAGATAAAATGATTAATCTACAGAAAAAAAATAAAGTGGATTCGCTAGATTTTGTTTTAGGATTAACCACTAAAGATATTTCGGTAACCAAAAAAGACAAATTGGGAAAAATAAAAACCCCAACTTACAAATATGCCGATTGGGGAATTATGGGTTTGGCGTATTGACCAGGAAATAGTTGTATTGTTTCGACTTTTCGCATTCAACATCCCAATTCAAAAACACATTTCACACGTTTCAAAAAAGTTGCCGTTCATGAATTTGGACATAATTTAGGTTTACCACATTGTCCTGATAAAACTTGCGTCATGACTGATGCTGTGGAAAGCGTGAAAACAATTGATAATGCTAAATTGAAGTTGTGTGGGAAATGTAAAGCGCAATTGAATTAGTTTTTAGGAAATACCTAAATCATTACATCTCTTCTTTAAAGCTTCTCTAACTTCTGGTAAATAAATAATTGGATAAGTTAGTTCTTTTTCAAATTTATATCTAACATCCACAAAAAGATTCTTATAATGTGGTAAAATTTCAATTAATTCATTTGTAAATTCTGAATTATAAATTGATTCTAATGATGATTTTAATTGAACTTTTTCTTCATCTATACTATTGTTGAAAAACTTAATTATTTCATCTTGAGATTCTTTAGATAGCAATTTAAAAAGTTCATCAAAATGATGAGTTCTTTTAATTTCTTTTTTTTCAAAAAGTAAAATTGCTTTTAAATAAAGTTCAAACGAAAGAGATTCATTCATAAACTCCCCAATTTTTGTTGAGTTATCCCAAAAATCATAATGATCATGTAAAATTTTAGCACATTTCTCAAATGCTAAAGCTTGCTTATAAATATCTTTCGGTTGAATTTTTTTTATCATTTAATATTTCCCACTCAACAATTCGCCACCAATAGCTGATTTTGCTTCGATTCCTATTTTTTTCATCATTTCATATGTTGTACAAACAGCTGCCGAAGTAACTGGAATGCCACATTCTGCTTGAATTAAATCAATCGCTTCTAATGATGGCATTTGCACACAAGCTGAAGCCACTAAAACATCCACATCGGTTAAATCCAATTGTTTGTAGATTTCTAATAAATTCATCGGATTTTGAGCTGCTACTTCTAAATTATCAGGAATTTCCAACGCAATGCTTTGTTTTACTTTGATACCTTGATTTTCGATATAATCTACCACCATATCCGTTAACGGACGCATATAAGGTGTAATAATTGAAATTTGTTTCGCACCTAAAACCTTTAATCCATTAATCAAAGCTCCAGCAGAAGTTACAATTGGAGTAGGGAAGTCATTCGCTACCGTTTCTTGGTGTAAATTCACTTCCGAAACGCAATGATAACCGCGTCCCATACTCATTATGGCTACTAAACATGCATAACCCATTACGTCAACATGAGCATCGGATAATTCTTGCGCACATTTTAAACTCATCGCATCCATAGCCTCGAGTTCTTCCTTGGTTACTTTTTTCATGCGCATTCTACTGCTGTGAAAGGTGAATCGTTCTGGTAAAATGGTTTCACGGGAACGGAAGATTGCTGGTATTTCAGTTTCCATCGTTACGTTTGAGGATGGAACTATTTGGCCTATTCTGTATTTCATTTGTAATGTGTCTTTCTGGAACACAGATTGAAAAAATTAAAATAATTTTAAAAATTTCTTAGATTTCTCTAATCCGTGTTCCTTGTAATTATATTTCTTTAATTGTATTTACTATTGTGCCAATTCCTTCCACAGTAGCTTCAACCACATCACCATCGTACATCCATTCTTGTGGGTCACGACCTGCGCCAACGCCTGCTGGAGTTCCGGTTGCTATGATGTCGCCTGCTTCTAAAGTGAAAACGGTGCTTAAATCTTCAATCAAATCGTTGATGTTGAAAAGCATGAATTTGGTATTCGAATTTTGTTTTTCAACTCCATTAACTTTTAATGATAAATTCAAGTTGTGTGGATTTTCAATTTCGTCTTTAGTAACTATAACAGGTCCCATTGGAGCGAAAGTATCTTGTCCTTTGGAAACAATCCATTGTCCTTCACGGCGACAATCACGTGCTGAGATATCGTTAATAACCGTGTAGCCAAATACATAATCTAAAGCTTCCGATTTAGGTACATATTTTCCTTTCTTTGAGATGATTACCGCTAATTCACATTCCCAGTCCAATTGCGAAGTTAGCTTCGTATTTTTGATAATTTCTGTATTCGTTGCTGTAACGGATGTTGGTGGTTTTGAGAAGATAATTGGTTTGGTTGGTAATTTTCCAGTGGTGTCTAATGTACGAGCACTTTCCGCCACATGTTCGGTATAATTTAAACCAATTCCGATTATATTTTTTCTTGGTTTTTCGATGGGAGCTAAAATCGTTACTTCATCCATTTCATAAGCGATTTCTTCGAAAAAATTCTCAGGTGTTTCGGCAATCATTTCTGTAATTTCTGGAATAATTTCAAATCCCATATCAATTAATTCCAACATATCATTGGGTAACGGGAAATTGGAAACATCTCCAAAATCTTGCATATCGATGACTTGGTTGTTATGAATAAAGCCTAAACGAGGCTCAGTATCTTGTGTTTTGTAAGTAAGTAGTTTCATGTTTTTTATTTAAACGCAAAGAGCGCTAAGTTTTACGCAAAGTTCGCAAAGTTTTAATTATTATTATTTTTTGAACTTGATATTGTTATTGAATTTGTTGGTGTCCGTTGTTGTCTGTTAATTCTCTTCCTTGGAATAATCCTAATTTTTCAATTACTGGTAAGTCGTTGAAATTGAATAAGCAAGCATCTTCAGTTTCCGATAAGTTGTGATGTTCGTGCCAAGCCCAACTCGGAACACAGAAAATATCTCTTTCTTTCCAATCAAAACGTTTTCCGTTAATAATAGTAAAGCCTTTTCCTTTCGCACATTGGTACACGAACGAGCCCGTATGTTTATGCGCTTTTCCTTTGAATCCTGCGGGTAATAATTGCATCGCTGCACCCATAGTTTGCATTACATGTCCGCCTGTTAAAGGATTCGAATATTGCATAAAAATACCGTCAAACGGATTGATTTCATTTACTTTTTGTGCTTCTAATAATGCTGGATAAACATTTTTCCAAGAATATTTGAAGAGCGGAGAATACGGTTTATCCCAAGTTTTATCGGCTGGAATTAATCCTGCACAACCATATGTTATTGGAGAAAAATTCAGTGGCGCTGTTAAGGGTTGTTTCCCATCATAAACCGCATAATCATTAGCTTCTAAAGCATTGACTAACGGAATATCCAATCCATCTTGCCAAATACATGTTTTTCCGCCTTCTTCAACACCATGTTCGTGCCAAGTGGAATTTGGTGTAATTACAAAATCATTCACCTCTAACATAATTTTATTGCCATCTACAACTGTGTATCCTTTTTCGCCTTCCATAATAAAGCGTAGGGCAGAAGCACGATGACGATGCGCCGAAGTACTTTCTCCAGGACGAGTAACTTGAATTCCGGTATACAACCAACCCACAGCAGCTGAAACGTCTTTTCGTTTGTCGTTAACTAAATAAACAACACGTCTTCCAGCTTGTTCTGGTGTTACTAATTCGGATGATTTTAAAACCAAATCGCGTAAATCATCATATTTCCAAAGCATTGGAACAGAAGAAGAGCGTGGTTCCCAAGGTTCTATGTCGTTGGCAACCGTCCACAATGCACCAGCGCCAAGTGTTTCTAATTCTTTGTAGTACGCTATTAATTCGGGAGAGTCCTGAACACGAGCTCTTCCGTAAACATCGTCTGAATAATTATTTTCTTCCATAATATTATTTTAAATCGTATACAACTATTCTAATTTGCTTAATGTATTTAGTTTTTCTGTATATATGTCTAAAGCATCATTAATTTGCTTGTGATATTTATTTGTTTCTGGTCCACTTGGATTGGTATTTATAATATAATATCTGGCTGTTTTTTTCTTTTTATCAAATTGAATAACGGAAAAAAGTCCAGGATCTCCTCCAAAATGCCCAAAATTACCCGATGGAAAAATAGTCATGGTAATACCAATATTATAATCTCCATATTCGCTTGTATCTCTATCTATGAAGTTTTTAGCTTGAAGTTGCGGTCTAAAATATTCTTGATAACTTTCTTTATTCAATAAAGTACCTTTTCCTAAAAATCCCTTCAAAAGTTCGCTAATATAATTTCCCATATCTTTGGAAGTTGTTAGTAGTCCTCCATATGGATAGGTATTTAAGGAATAAAATGGATAGGGAGTTTTTTTGTCTTGAAAGGTGTTTGTGCATTTCGAATAATTAACCGAATCAAAGCTCCATCCAGACGAATTCATTTGAAGTGGTTTTAATATATTTTCTGTTGTGAATTTATCATAAGAAATACCAGTTGCTTTTTCTAAGACTAAAGCTGCAAGCGTTGCTCCAATGTTAGAATAGTTGTAAATTTCACCAGGTTTTTTGTTAAGAAATACATCTTTTAAATACCATTTACCTCTATTATCCAATGTGTTTTTCAAAAATTCTTCTATAGTTATTTTAGCCGCTGGTGGATTAAACTTTGTTGGTAAAATATCAATATCAAGATTTTGTTTAAGATTAATAGTGTCGTTTAATACGATTGTTTTTTTCATATAAACTTCATTATCATTTATTGAAGATGTATGTGTGGTTAATTGTCTAATGGTAATTGGAATATTTGGATAATATGGATTGGTAACTTTGAAAGATAGGTATTTGTTAATTGGGTCATCCAATTGTAATTTCCCTAATTCTTGTGCCTTAAGTATGGCAATACCAATAAATGTTTTCGATACAGATGCAATATTTTGAACCGTATTTTCGTCATATTCTTGCTTGGGTTCCAAATTAGCTATTCCAAAACCATTTTGATATAACACTTCATTTTCGTTTACAATTGCTACTCCAAAACCATTAAAATCAGTTTGCTTACTAATTTTTGTCAATTGTTCTGTAAGTTCCTTTTGAGCTAAAAGAAATTCAGAAGAATGTGTTTTTTCCTTCTTAGTACAAGAATATAGAAGCAACGAAAATAAAAATATGATTATTTTTTTCATTTTTTATCTCTTATTAAACTCTTCGTGATTATCAATAAACGTAATCTTTCGAGTAGGAGCAGTGTTTACCCGCAAATCGAAAATATCAAATCGATTGTAATGTCCTAAAATGTCGTGCATTTGTTTTGGTTGGATGCACTTTGCTAAATCAATTTCGGCATACACCATACCTTCTTCATCGATTAGCGGTTGCCCAATTACAGCGCCATTTGGACCTATAAATCCTGAAAAAGCTGAACTTTTTCTATCCAATAATTCATCTACATTTGGCACATCAGCACGTAAAGCATCTTTAATTTCTTGTGAAACAGTCGAACAAGAAACAATCGTAAATAATTTCCCTTCAAACGAATGTGCTGCGGCACGAATTTTAATCGCCTCCGCCATATCGTAATCAGGTGGCGCTACGGGAAGCGAAATATAATTGGCGATATGAATCAATTCGCCTTGAGAAAGTAGCGTAAAACGCGCTAAAGTATTCGTGTTTTCGCCGCAAGCTAAAGTTCCAATAGGTCCAATTTCTGTATTGTAGACTTTTAAAGAAGAACCATCACCTGAAGACCAGGTTAGTTTTTCTGCCCATGTTGGGACTAACTTTCTGTGTTTTCCAACGATAACGCCTTTGTTATCGACGATTAAATTGGTATTGTAAATTTCGCCATAGCTTTTGCCTCGCTCGTTGATTCCCATCACAATATGAATGTCATTGTCTTTGGCAGCTAAGCAAAGTTTCTTGATTTCTGGACCCGTTACGTCAACCGAATTTTTATACAATTCTTCATACCATTTACTACCTTGAACTGGAGTCATAATCCAATTCCAATACGGATATCCAGCGATAAAAACCTCTGGAAAAGCGATTAATTTAGCTCCGTTATTGCTTGCCTCTTTAATGAAAGAAATGGCTTTATCTACTGTTTTTTCTACATTTAGAAATACAGGTGACGTTTGAACGGTTGCGGCTTTGAATTTTTTGAATTCCATTTGTGAATTGTTTTTTTTGGAACACGGATTGTAGAAATTTTTAAAATTTACATAATTTATTGTATCCGTGTTCCTAGTTTTATAATTCGTATTGCTTTATTTTTTGTTTCATTTCTTCTGTGAAAGGTTCTGCTTTGATGCCGTTTCTTTCTGGGTTGAAAGCTACGTTAACTAAAGTGACTTCGCCTTCTAAAACTGTATTTTCAGATTCATTTACAAATTGAAAACCACAAAGTATGGATGAGTTTTTTAACTCTTTTACCCAAAGTTTTTTGGTTAAGATTTCGCCTAATCTAGCAGCGTTTTTGAATTGAATTTTTAAATCCACCGTCGGAATCCCATTAGTTTCGTGCATTTTTGAAAAAGGACGATCTAAGGCTTCTTCAAACCAATCTTCTACTAAACAGTTTAGCATTTCTAAAAATCGGGGATAAAAGACAATTCCAGCATAATCAACATGTTGGAAGCGTACTTTTTCTTGTTTTGTAAATTGACTCATTATATATGACTTGATACTTATTTCAACTTAAATCGTTGTATTTTTCCTGTCTCAGTTTTCGGCAAACATTCCACAAAATTAATTACTCTTGGATATTTATACGGAGCGGCTACTTCTTTGAACCAGTGTTGAATACGATTCTTCATTACATCTGTCGCTTTAGTTGTATCGTGTAATACAATATGCGCACAAACTAACATTCCTCGTTCTTCATCTGGTAAACCTACTACGGCACATTCCAAAATATCTTCGTGCGTTAAAAGTACGGATTCTACTTCAATTGCCGCAATATTATACCCCGAAGAAATAATCATATCATCGCCACGCGCCACAAAATAAAAATAACCTTCTTCATCTTGACGGAAAATATCACCTGTGATGTTCCAACCGTTTTCGACGTATTCTCTTTGTTTTTCTTCTCGGTTTAGGTATTTGCAACCTGTAATTCCACGAACGGCTAATCTTCCAGCTTCGTTTCTTGGTACTTCGTCACCTTGTTTATCTATGATTTTAGCTTCGTAACCTGTGATGGCTTTACCTGTAGCGCCCGGTTTCATGTTATCCTCATTGGATGAAATAAAAATATGCAACATTTCGGTAGCACCGATTCCGTCAATGATTTTTAAACCTGTAGCATCATACCAATCTTGCCAGACTTTCAATGGCAAAGTTTCACCGGCAGACACACATTTTCTTAAACTCGAAATATTGTATTCTTGAACTTTAGTTGTGATGATGCGCCAAGCGGTAGGAGCAGTGAAGCAAATCGTTATTTTAAAATCTTGAATCGCTTTTAATAATAAATCTGGACTTGGTTTTTCAATTAGAAATGTGGAAGCTCCGAAATACATTGGAAACAAAACCAATCCGCCCAAACCAAATGTAAATCCTAATGGCGGACTTCCTGTGAAAATATCGTTTTGTGTTGGTTGCAAAGAATAGTTTGGAAATGCTTCGCAAATATTTAAAATATCTTTGTGATAATGTGCGGTCATTTTAGGCAAACCTGTTGTTCCTGAAGTAAATCCAATCAATGCAACTGAATCAGATTTTGAATGATAATTGTCGAATGTTTTTGGTTTATCTGCCATTAATTCTTCCAGTTGCGAATTTCCGTAAAAACAAGTTTGCTTTAAGAAATCAGACTTTACCAAATGGATTTCCTCTTCCAATTCCTTATCACACAACACATGCGAAATTTCAGCACAATCTATAATTGTAGTTAATTCTTTGGAACGAAGCAATGGCATGGTGGCAACAACGATCCCGCCCGCTTTTAAAATGGCGAACCAACAAGCGACCATCATCGGATTATTAGCCGAACGAATCAAAACGCGATTACCTGATTGTAAGCCTAAATCATCTACCAAAACATGTGCAATTTGATTCGCTTTTTCATATAAATCTTGATAGGTCCAAGTTTCCTCAAATGTGCGAATACAAATGTTATTTCCGCGACCTTCACGAATGTGGTTGTCTAACAATCTATCCACGCAATTCAGCATTTCGGGATGTTGAAATTGAGGTAAATCCAAAAAGGTATATTCTGGTTGAAACTCAGAACTCGGTAAACTTATATGTGCAAAATTATCCTTCATTAATTACGAATTTTAAATTACGAATTACGTAACGTTTTTTGAATAGAACCAATTATTCTAAGTAACTCATCAACATCTTTAAGCAAACTATCAGCCTCCTCAACAGATAAATAATCAGTATCTTTTAGTAATCTAATCCAATAATGTGTTTCTCTTGCTTCTTTATATGATATGGTTAATTTGGCGAAAAAATCTTTTCCTGATTGTCCTCCAATGGCTTCTTCAATATTAGCTCCAATTGAAGTTCCACATTTTAATAGCTGTTTACTTAAAACAAATTCTTTTTTTTGTTCAGATAAATATTTAAAAACTTTTATTATTCGAACAGCAAAAGCATAACTTTTTATTTGAACAACGTTATCATTTTTCATAATTCGTAATTTCTAATTCGTAATTATTTATTTCTTATTGCTTTTTGGTTTTAATGCTTTTTTCATAGTTTCCACTTGTTTTCTTTCAGAAGCTTTTAGCAGATACAAATGTGAAACTCCCATTTTATAAGGATTTGGAATATCATTTGCTTGAAATTGTTCGTAAGCTTGTGCATTTCTCACAAAATTTGCATCCAACAATAAAGGACGTCCTAAAGCGACTAAATCGGCTCTTCTGTTAAGAATTATGGTATTAATTTGGTCGATATCCTGAATATAGCCCGCAGTAATGGTTGGAATATGAATGGTATTTCGAACGGCATCCGAAAAAGGCGTTTGCCACATTCTACCTGTTAATGGTTTTTGACCTGCTACAGTATTTCCTGTTGAAACATTAATGATGTCAGCTCCAGCAGATTTAAAAGCAGTTGCAATAGTAAGCACTTCTTGTTCTGATATTCCGTTTTCTGCCCAATCTGTTGCTGAAATTCGTACTGAAATAGGTTTTTCAGATGGAAATACGTCACGAATCGCTTTAAAAATTGCTAATGGATATTTCAAACGGTTTTCAATGCTTCCACCATATTCATCCGTACGAATATTAGTTAATGGAGATAAGAAAGAAGCTAATAAAAATCCATGATGCGCTTGTAATTCTATCATATCAAATCCAGCTTCGTCTGCATTTTTAGCTGCTTGAACGAATTGTGCTTTGATTTCCGCCATATCTTCCAAAGTCATTTCTTTTGGAATGGAGAAATTTTCATTAAACGCAATAGGAGAAGCGGAAATTAAATCCCAAGGTGTTTCCATTGGTCCATTGCCTTCCCAAGGTTTTTTAGTAGCACCTTTTCTTCCAGAATGCCCTAATTGAATTCCGATTTTTGTTTCGGTATTATTATGAATGAAATCGGTAATTTTTTTCCATTGATTTAATTGTTCTGCATTGTAAATTCCCGCACAACCTTCTGTAATTCTTCCGGTTTCTGAAATTGCGGTCATTTCGGCAATGATTAACCCAACGCCACCGGTAGCACGACTTCCGTAATGCACTAAATGCCAATCAGAAACCAATCCGTCTGTAGCGGAATATTGTCCCATTGGCGCCATAACGATGCGGTTTGGGAGCTCTATTTCTCTTAATTTGAATTTTGAAAAAGCTGCTGATTGATTTTTGATATTGACATTGCAATTGTCATTGAATTCTTCTAAAACTTTATCCGTAAACGAACTATCTCTCAAACGTAAATTTTCATATGTCACTTTTTTAGAACGGGTCATGCATCCAAAAGCAAATTGTTGGAAGGAATGTTGCATGTGACGATCCATATTTTCGAACCAATCTAAAGAAACGATTGCGGCATATTGAATCATTTCTACTGTATTTCTTCTGGTTTTATCATATTGCTCAAAAGCCGCTTGCACGTTGTTCGGATTAGCAATTACGGCATCCGATAATCCGATAGCACAATCCATAGCTAATTTTGTTCCTGAACCAATAGAGTAGTGGGCTGTGGCTTTGGCATCACCTAATAGAACAATATTGTTATGATGCCAATTTTGATTCGTTACATGCGGAAATTGACGCCAATGTGATTTGTTTGAGATTAGCGGATGACCATCTAATTCTTCTTTGAAGATTTCTGCGATTTTGGTCATCGTATCTTCTTCGTTAGTCACTTCAAAACCGTGTTTTTGCCAGGTTTCATCTGAACATTCAAAAATCCATGTACTCATACCTTCTTCATATTGATAGGAGTGAGCAACTATAGTTCCGTGAGGTGTACTTCTGAAGAAATAGGTAAATGCATCCAGCGGTTTTGTAGAGCCTAACCAAACAAAGCGGTTTTTCTTTAGTTCGATTTTGGTGCCAAATTCTTTTTGGTATTGAGTTCGAATAGCACTTGCAATTCCGTCAGAAGCTAAAATAATATCTGAATCGGCGAATTGTGATAAATCATCTACATTTTGCTCGAAATGCAGATTTACACCTTCTTCGATACATCTTTGTTGTAATAATTGTAAAAGTGTTTTTCTAGAACAACCACAGAATCCATTTCCGGCAATATTAACAGATTCTCCATCACGAGCAACAATAATATCGTCCCAATACGCAAATTTGCTACGAATTAATTCATACGATTGCATGTCGCGTTTTAGGAATTCCCCTAAGGTTTCGTCTGAAAACACTACGCCAAAACCAAAACTATCGTCGGGTTTATTGCGTTCGTAAATATCGATTTGGCAATGTGGCATTGCTTTTTTGGTTAATATCGAAAAGTAAAGTCCGCCAGGACCACCACCTATAACTGTTATTTTCATCTTTTTAATTGATAATTAACAATGAATAATTGATAATTAGTTATTGTCTTTTTATGGAGAAAATTTCTCCTAATTTACTATAATTTGAACCTGCTAAACGAGCAACAGGCTTGTATTTGTCTAAATTGATTTTATGATTCTCCATTAGAATGGAATCGTCAATATGCATGGTGATTATTTTACCAATAATAATGCAAGCACCACCATTTTGATGATTTTCAATAAAATAATGATGTACCATTTCACATTCAAAATGCACTAAGCTTTCTTTGACGCGTTTTGGGTTGATAAAAACAGCATCAATTGGAGTAACACCAGCCAATTCAAATTCATCGATATCAGAAGCTACGCTTTGAGAAGTGGTATTCATTTGTTCTACAACATCTTCGGTTACTAAATTGACAACAAATTGTTTGTTATCTAAAATATTATTTAAGGTGTCTTTGTTTTTGTTTCCTGTTCTAACAGTGGAAAACATCACGTGTGGTGGATCTTCGCTTACTACATTAAAAAATGAAAATGGAGCAAGGTTGTTGATTCCATTGGCATCAATTGTTGAAATCCAACCAATAGGTCTTGGAATTACGGTTCCTGTTAAAAGCTTATATAAAGCGGAAGATTCGGTATGTTGAATATCGAATTGCATAGTTTAGTGTTGTTTCTACAAATTAAGTAAAATAATTTAAAGTCATAACTATACTTTTTTGATAAAATTGAATATTTTTATGAACATTCTAAAATCATAAAAAAGCTAGTATTTGATTATTATTGCATTATGTGTAATTTTTATTAAAAATAATTGTGATATGTAAAAAAATATATTTGAAAAATTACGAACAATATTTTTGTATATTTTGCAAAATTAGTATATTTATGCAAAAATTATATATATGGAGATTTTATCATGTCCCAAATGCCAAAGCGATTCAATTGTAAAAAGTGGTGTAATCAAAGATAGACAAAGGTATTTGTGCAAATCTTGTAATTATTATTTCACTGTCAACAAATTAGGTAAAAAGATAGATGATTACTATGTAACTAAAGCATTACAATTGTATTTAGAAGGTTTAAGTTTTAGAGAAATTGAGCGTATTTTAGGGGTTTCGCACGTATCGATTAGCAATTGGGTGAAAGAGTTTAAAATCAAAAAACCGCCACATCCTAATTATCATCCAACTTATAAGATTTTCAAGCACAATGAGCTGGTTGAATACCTTCAAAATAAAGATAGATTGTCTGGTGCAGGTATGATTATAACAGAGCTTGGCGATAAGTTTATGCTTATTAAATGGGAGCGTTTTAAAGATTAACTATACTATTTTACAAAATTATATATTACAATTTTTTTCATTAACATAATTTTAGAATTTGGTCAAGCAGAAATGCAACACTAACCAAAACATAAATTATGAAAAAAGTATTAATTGCATCGTTTGTAGCTTTATCCTTTTCAGGATATTCTCAAACAGCTCCTACAACTGCACCTGCAGAAAAGGAGTGGGACGTAAATCTTTATGGTTTCGTTAGAACTGATTATATTTGGGATACAAGAAAATCAGCTCAAGTAAGGGAATATAATTTAAATTTATATCCTTTAGATGAAGTTTTTGATGCTAACGGAAAAGATATTAACGATGCAGGTGCGTCAAATTTTTTATCTGTAGTTTCAAGATTAGGTGTTAAAGCAAAAGGACCAAATGTTTGGGGAGCTAAAACTTCTGGAACTTTAGAAGGGGATTTCTTTGGTAATACTGAAGGTTCTATTGGTCAATTTAGATTAAGACATGCTTTTGCAAGTTTAGAATGGTCTAAAACCACCGTTACAATGGGACAAACTTGGTATCCAACGTTTATTCCTGAAGTTTTTCCTGGAGTAGCAAACTTTAGTACAGGAATTTTATTTAACCCATTTGGTTGGGCATCACAAATTAGAGTAAAACATAGTCTTTCAAGCAATATTTCATTTGCATTAACCGCTTACAAAGAAAGAGAATTTACAACCGCAACCGCAACTGGAGGAACCCAAAATTCTGCTTCAATTAATTCATCAATTCCAACATTTCACGGACAATTTCAATTCAAAAACAAAAATTGGATTGCAGGTTTAGGAGCTGAATTTAAATCTTTACAACCTTTAACTGTTTCTAATGGTTTAGTTTCAGATGAAAAAGTAAATAGTTTATCATTTGTAGGATATTTCAAATACAATAATGATAAATTTCATATCAAAGCTTACGGAATTACAGGTGAAAACATGTATAATTTAGTAATGCTTGGTGGTTTTGCTGGATATACAACACCAGGACAAGTTGAAAAATATGAAGCAACAAAAACAACGTCATTGTGGTTAGATATTGCTAGTAACAATGCGAAAATTGCACCTGGATTCTTTTTTGGATATACTAAAAACGATGGAACAGGAAAAGATGGTGCAACAGCATTATACATGAGAGGAACTTCTGGAACAAGAGGAGTTGATAATGTATGGAGAGCAGCAGCACGAGTTGATTTCAAACAAAATAAATTTAGAATTACACCAGAGTTAGAGTATACTGCTGCTACATGGGGTGATTTAGAATCAGATGCATCGATTGGTGGAAACACTACAGATGTTGGTAATTTTAGAGCAATGATTTCATGTGCCTATTCATTTTAACAAACAATCAAAAACTAATAAACAATGAGTGATCAAAAACACGCTACGGCTTATTGGAAGGAAAATTTAAGATACCTTCTAATTCTTTTAAGCATTTGGTTTCTATGCTCGTATGGAGCAGGAATTCTATTTGTAGACCAATTAAACACAATCAAATTAGGTGGATTTCCACTGGGATTTTGGTTTGCCCAACAAGGATCAATGTATGTTTTCGTAATCTTAATTTTTGTCTACGTTCGTTTAATGAACAAATTAGATAAAAAATATGGTTTTGATAACGATTAATTAATAAGATAAAAATTTATAATCATGGATGTAAAAATTTGGACATATATTATTGTAGGAATTACGTTTGCAATCTACATTGGAATTGCTATTTGGACAAGAGCGGGTTCTACTAAAGAGTTTTATGTAGCGGGTGGAGGAGTTTCTCCACTAGCAAATGGTATGGCAACTGCTGCCGATTGGATGTCTGCCGCATCATTTATTTCAATGGCAGGAATTATTTCTTTTGCAGGTTATGATGGAGCAGTTTATTTAATGGGTTGGACTGGAGGTTATGTACTTTTAGCATTACTTTTAGCTCCTTATTTAAGAAAATTTGGAAAATTCACGGTGCCTGATTTTATTGGAGATCGTTACTATTCAAAAACTGCACGTTCAGTAGCTGTTTTTTGTGCTTTGATTGTTTCGTTTACTTATGTAGCGGGTCAAATGCGTGGAGTAGGAGTTGTATTTTCAAGATTCTTAGAAGTTGAAATTAACACTGGTGTAATTATTGGAATGGTAATTGTTTTATTCTACGCTGTTTTAGGAGGAATGAAAGGTATTACGTATACCCAAGTAGCACAATATTGTGTATTAATTTTCGCTTTCATGGTTCCTGCAATCTTCATTTCAATCCAAATGACCGGAAATCCAATCCCACAATTAGGAATGGGAAGTACTGTTGCTGGTGGAGATGTATATTTATTAGATAAATTAAACGGTCTATCAACAGAATTAGGATTTGCTGAATATACAGATGGTTCAAAATCAATGATTGACGTTTTGGCGATTACTTTAGCTTTAATGGTTGGAACTGCTGGATTACCTCACGTAATTGTTCGTTTCTTTACGGTTAAAAATGTAAAAGATGCACGTAAATCTGCTGGATTAGCATTAGTATTTATTGTAATTTTATATACAACAGCACCTGCAGTATCTGTTTTTGCAAGAACTAACTTAATCGAAACAGTTAGTAATAAAAATTATGCAGACATGCCTCAATGGTTCAAAAACTGGGAAAAAACTGGTCTTTTAATCTATAATGACAAAAATGCAGATGGAAAAATTCAATATGTAAAAGGAGATGCTTTTGTATTGAAAGATGGTAAACCACAAAAAGACCAACCAAATGCTGAAAGTGCTAACGAATTGTATATTGACAATGATATCATGGTGTTAGCTAATCCTGAAATTGCTAAATTACCTAACTGGGTTATTGCATTGGTTGCTGCTGGAGCTTTAGCTGCTGCACTTTCAACTGCTGCTGGTTTATTGTTAGTAATTTCTGCGGCCGTTTCTCACGATTTAATCAAGAAGATGGTTAACCCAAATATTTCTGAAAAAGGTGAATTATGGACTGCTCGTATTTCTGCCGCTGTTGCTGTTGTAATTGCTGGTTATTTTGGAATTAATCCTCCAGGATTCGTTGCAGCTGTTGTAGCGTTGGCATTTGGATTAGCGGCGGCATCATTCTTCCCAGCAATTATTTTGGGTATTTTCCACAAAAAAATGAACAAAGAAGGAGCTGTTGCTGGTATGGTTGTTGGTATGGCATTAATGTTATACTACATGGCAAAATTCAAATTAGGCTGGATTGGTGAAATGCCAGACAAATCGGAATGGTGGTTTGGAATTTCTCCTGAGGGATTTGGAACTGTTGCTATGATTGCAAACTTTATTGTTGCTTTAGTAGTAAGTAAGTTTACACCAGCGCCACCACAAGAAGTACAAGATATTGTAGAGAATATCCGTATTCCTTCTGGAGCAGGTGAAGCTGGAGCTGCACACTAATTCTGATTCAAATATAATTTTACAACTCTGCTCTTGTTTTTCGGGAGCAGAGTTTGTATTTTTAAAAATTCAAATAAAATTAGTCCTTCAAAATGAAAAAAAGACATCAACAAAAATTAGTAGTATTGTCCGTTTTGTTGCTATTGGTACTCAATTTACCAATCGTTTTGCTATTTGATAGTGCTGATAATGTATTTGGGTTTCCAGTCATTTACATTTACATTTTTTCAGTTTGGTTGTTTTCAGTTTTAATGTCTTGGATTGTAGTACAACGTTATTATGAATAGTGCTGTTTTATTACTTATTTTATTAGGCTACTTGGGTATTCTTTTTTTTATCGCACATTGGGCAGAAAAAAAAGAAAATGTCAAATGGACTAATAATTCGTACATCTATTCTTTGTCTTTGGCTGTATATTGTACCGCTTGGACATATTATGGAAGTATTGGAGTAGCAGCAAATTCGGGTTTAGGTTATTTACCCATTTACATCGGACCCATTATTATAATTCCTGCATGGATTATAATTTTAAAGAAAATCATTCGCATTTCACGTGTCAATAAAATTTCAAGTATTGCTGATTTCATTTCTCTTCGATATGGCAATAGTAGATTTTTAGGAGCCATAGTTACTGTAGTTTGTTTAGCTGGAATTACTCCATACATCGCTTTACAATTAAAAGCAATCTCAGAAACATTTCATATTGTAACAAAAACGAATACAAGTTCATACATTTTTGATGACACCACGACTTATGTCGCCATCGCTTTAGCATTATTTGCTTCTTATTATGGAACACGTTATGTTGATGCATCCGAAAAAAGAAAAGGAATTGTAACTGCTGTAGCTTTAGAAAGTATACTGAAGTTAGTCTTCTTTTTAATTGTTGGAGTATACGTTACTTTCTTCGTTTTTGATGGATACGATGATATTTATGCAAAAGCATCACTTTTAGAGAACTTCAAAGAAAAAAATAACATCGGCGGATTAGAACAAGGATTAAACTGGTTCTTTTTAAGTATGGTTTCGCTTTTTGCTATTTTCTTATTGCCAAGACAATTCCAAATGTCGGTAGTGGAAAATAATAGAGAACGTCATATTAAAACGGCAATTTGGTTGTTTCCTTTGTATTTATTGTTGTTCAATATTTTTGTGTACCCAATTGCTTGGGGCGGAAACGTATTATTTGATGGTCAAAATGTAAATGCTGATACGTATTCGCTTTTAATTCCTCAATTTTTCGATAATAAAACCTTAACTGTTTTAGTTTTTCTTGGCGGATTTTCAGCAGCAATATCAATGATTGTCGTTTCGAGCATCAGTTTGTCTACGATGTTGAGTAACAATTTATTAATTCCGTATACTTTCTTAGGAAAATTAAAGAACGAAGAACAAATCATAAACAATAAAAAGATTGTCAATATTCGTAAAATCGGAATTTTTTCACTGATTATCGCTGCCTATTTCATTTACAGATTCTTCGCTTTAGATTACAGTTTGGTTTCTATCGGATTGATTTCGTTTGTGATTATTGCTCAATTAGCGCCAGCATTTTTCGGAGCCATTTTCTGGAGAAGAGGTTCAAGATTAGGAGCAATTTACGGAATTTTAATCGGATTTTTAATTTGCATTTATACCTTGTTATTGCCATATGCTATTGGGTTGACTAATAACGAAAGTTCTTTTGTTTCAGAAGGTTTTATGAAAATAGGTTTATTAAAACCTTTCCAACTTTTCGGATTGGATTATTTACAACCGGTTCCGCATGCATTATTCTGGAGTATGTTATTCAATACCTTGACTTATTTCGCGGTTTCGGTGAGTTTTAAAGGAAATTATCGCGAACGCAATTATGCCGAAATGTACGTTGATATCGATAAATACAGTACCAATCACGAGAATGCATTCGTTTGGAAAGGAACCGCTTACACTCGCGATATCGAAAAAGTCTTAATCCGATTTTTAGGCGAAGAACGTACCAAACGCGCGATGAATATTTTCAATGTGAAGTACAACGTTGATAAAGATCAAGAATTAGCCGATGCCAGATTAGTGAAATTCGCCGAAAATTTATTAACAGGACACATTGGAACAGCTTCAGCACGAATTCTGATTTCGAGTGTGGTTAAGGAAGAAAAAGTAACCTTGCCAGAAGTTTTAAAAATTCTGGAAGAATCGAAAGAAAATATTACCATCAATAAAAAATTAACGGAAACTTCAAACCAACTCCAAAAAATCACTTCTGAATTACAAAAAGCCAATGAAACGTTGGTTCGAAAAGACGTTCAAAAAGATGAATTTTTAGATACGGTAACACACGAACTCCGTACTCCAATTACCGCTATTCGTGCTGCGAGTGAGATTTTACACGATGATGATGAGATTCCCGAAGAACTAAGAAAACAATTTTTACAAAATATCATTTCGGAGTCCGACAGATTGAATCGTTTGATTGATAAAATTTTGGATTTAGAGAAATTCGAAACTGGAAAACAAACCATTCATCCAAGTCAAAACAACTTAATTGCTACGATTGAACATTCGATTGAACCGCTAAAACAATTGATAAAGAACCGAAATATCAGCGTTTATGTCGAAAGTAAAGACACCGTTTTGGCTTATTATGACGAAGATAGAATCATTCAAGTGGTTACCAATTTACTGTCAAACGCGATAAAATTCTGTCCCGAAACCGATGGTTTAATCACCATTCAAGTCAAAAAGAAAGATAATTTTATAGAAACTTCAGTGCAAGACAACGGAAAAGGTATCAATCCTAACGATTTTGACGTTATATTTGACAAATTTTATCAAGCTTCCAATCAGAATTTCAAAAAACCCGTTGGTAGCGGATTAGGATTGGCCATTTGCAAACAAATTATAGAACATCACAAAGGTAAAATTTGGGTAGAACCAAGTATAAAAGGCGCTTGTATAGCTTTTACGTTACCGATAAAAAATATTGAAAATTAAAAGAAAATGAAGAAGATTTTAATAGTAGACGACGAACCCAACATCGTAATGACACTTGAATATACGTTCAAGAAAAGTAATTACGAAGTTTTCATAGCCCGCGACGGACAAGAAGCTTTAGATATTTTAAAAACTAATTTCCCTGATGTTATCATTTTGGATATCATGATGCCAATGGTTGATGGTTTTGCCACTTTAGAACAAATCAGAAAAGATACTAATTTACAACACACGAAAGTCATGTTTCTATCCGCAAAAAATAAAGAAAGCGACATTGAAAAGGGATTAGCTCTAGGAGCTGATGCTTATATGACCAAGCCATTTTCAATTAAGAAAGTGGTGGAAAAAGTGGAGGAGTTGTTGGATAATAAAATAATTTAAAAAATATGTAAAATGGAAGTAATTACAGGAGAGAATAAAAATTATTTTGCATATGCTTATACAAAAAAAGAATTTTTTGAAATTTCTTTTAGAAAATCAATTTGTATTTTGTCAACTGTTTATACATCATCTGATTCAGAAAATTTACTAAGAAAATATTTCTATATCAAATTTGTTAATGATAGTTCAAATTTTGTATTAAAAGATGATTATTTCGGATATAAAGTAAAAGATGTTTTTATTATACCTATAACAAATGAAAATCCTGATGAAATAATTAACGATATAAGAAAAAAACACAATATAGATTATGAATTATAAAAGTCCTTGGTTTGCATTGTTATTATTATCAATCATTCTTATTATTTCTAATTTGTTTGATTTTCCTTTTTTTGCATACTTTATTGTTATATGTATTTTAGCCCCATTTTTATTTATATTCTGGATTTTTAAAGTTAAACCAAAAATAGATGAAAATAAAAATTTGGTTGAAAAAAAGAAAAACATAAGTGCTATAAGAAGTAGATTTGAACCTACAATTAAATTAATTTCAGATGATTTAAAAAATATAAACCATAATGATTTTGAAATTGTTGATAGAAATAAAGAAATACATATAAAAAAATATTTGGATGAAGAGTTTAGTGGTTATTCTTTTTTTGAGTTAAGTAAAGAACTTAATTTTATAAAAATTTGTATGACTGAAAAGTTTGGACATTTTCATTTTTCAATTATTTTATTAACTACAAATTCTGATTCAAATGTTATTTTATTGAATGAAATAGCTAAAAAAATTAAATTAGAAATTACAAAATCAGATTATTACATTAGTAGGTTTAAGTATCGTTCAGTTATAGTATCAACTCACTTAATAAAAGTTAGCAATTCTTCAAATGAAATTTATGGCAAACTTTTAAAAATTTACACTCATAATCCAACTAAATCAAATTTAGATTCAATTAATAAATTTATTGAAAGTATTTAAATTTTAGCTATATCTATTTAGCAATATTAATTCATTTAGCATTATTTTATTTTCTACATTTACTAAAGAAAATAAATCACATAAATTGAATAATACAAATGAATTATTGCGATATTTATAATAAAAGTATTACTTCTTCTGAAGAATTCTGGAAGGAACAAGCCAATCAATTAGAATGGTATAATTTACCTTCCAACATTTTATCAACCGATACAAACGGTTATCCTTTATGGTTTGCTGATGGAAATTTAAACGCTTGCTACCTTGCGGTTGACAAACACATTCAAGATGGCTATGGCGAACAAGTGGCTATCATCTACGATTCACCCGTTACACAAACTGTTAAAAAGTATACATTTAACGAAGTTAAAACCGAAGTAGCCAAATTAGCTGGCGGTTTATTATCACTTGGTTTAGAAAAAGGCGATACCACTGTAATTTATATGCCAATGATTCCTCAAGCGGCTTTTGCCATGTTAGCTTGTGCTCGAATAGGAGTAACACATTCGGTAGTTTTTGGAGGTTTCGCACCGCATGAATTAGCCATTCGTATTGATGATTGCGAACCAAAAGCGATTATCACCGCTTCATCAGGAATTGAAATCGACCGATTAATTGCTTATAAACCTTTAGTAGATGAAGCTATCGAATTAGCCAATCACAAACCGGAAAAAGTGGTAGTTTTCAATAGAAAATTAGGTGCTAGAGTTCCATTCAAAAAATACGATGTGGATTATGATGCATTGGTTTATGGTTCGGAAGAAACACCTTGTATTCCTGTAAATTCGACTCATCCTTTATACATTTTATATACTTCCGGAACAACAGGTAAACCAAAAGGAATCGTCAGAGATACAGGAGGTTATGCAACCGCACTTAAATTTTCAATGCAACATATTTACGATGCAAAAGAAGGTGATGTTTTTTGGGCAGCTTCTGATGTGGGTTGGGTTGTAGGGCATAGTTATATTGTTTACGGACCTTTAATGAATAGAAATACTACCATTCTTTTTGAAGGCAAACCCATCCGAACTCCTGATGCTAGTACATTTTGGCGCGTAATTGCTGAACATAAAGTAAATATCATGTTTACCGCACCAACAGCCATTCGTGCCATTAAAAAAGAAGATCCAAACGGAGAATTCATCAAACAATATGATTTAAGCAGTTTAAGAATTCAATTCTTAGCTGGAGAACGTTGCGATGTTGCGACATTAGAATGGTATCGCGAACATATTCCAGTTCCAGCTATTGACCATTGGTGGCAAACAGAATCAGGTTGGCCAATGATTGCTAACATGATGGGAGTGGAGTATTTACCAATAAAACCAGGCTCAGCAGGAAAAGCAGTTACAGGTTACGATATCCGAATTTTTGGAGAAAACGGACAAGAATTAGGTCCAAATGAAGAAGGTTACGTAGTAATCAAATTACCATTGCCTCCAGGAACACTGTTGGATTTATGGAAAGATAACGAACGTTTTAAAGCAGGTTATTTGAATAAATTCCCAGGGTATTATTTCTCTGGTGATGGCGGATTTAAAGATGATGACGATTATATTTACATCACAGGTAGAGTAGATGATGTTATCAATGTAGCGGGTCACCGACTTTCAACCGCCGAAATGGAAGAAATTGTAGCTTCACACCACTCAGTTGCAGAATGTGCAGTAATTGGAATTAATGATGAGTTGAAAGGACAAATTCCTTTGGCATTAGTAGTAGCAAAATCTGGAGAAGACATTGAGCATTTCCAATTGCAACATGAAGTAGTGCATTTGGTTCGTGAACAAATTGGTGCAGTAGCTTCATTGCGCGATGTAGTTATTGTGCAACGTTTACCCAAAACACGTTCTGGAAAAATTCTCCGAAAAATGATGCGAAGCATTGCTGATGGTGAACAATTTCAAGTTCCTTCTACAATTGACGATGAAGCAATTATCGATGAAATCAGAGAAGTTTTAGAACATGCAAATATTGGTTGTTTTAAATAGATTTAATAGTTAATCACTAATCACTTAACTATATCTATTTAGCAAAAAAATATGAATTTCAAAAAATAGATTGGTTATATTTACACTATCAATTAAAAATAAACTAAAAAATGAGTTATTATAAAATACACGATTTAGAAAACTACTTTAAAATGTATAAGAAGTCGGTACGCGAACCAAGAAAATTCTGGGATCGTATTGCTGATGAAAACTTTGTATGGTATCAAAAATGGGATAAAGTTTTTGAAGTAGACATGCAAGAAGCTAATTTTAAATGGTTTTTAAATGCAAAAGTTAACATCACTAAAAACTGTATTGACAGACATTTAGCAAAAAGAGGCGATAAAACCGCTATTATTTTTGAACCAAATGATCCAAGCGAAGCAGCACAACATATTTCTTACAACGAATTATACGTTCGTGTATCTAAAATGGCAAATGTTTTGCGCGATCAAGGCATCAAAAAAGGCGATAGAGTTTGTATTTATTTGCCAATGATTCCCGAATTAGCCGTAGCTGTTTTAGCTTGTGCTCGAATTGGAGCTATACATTCAGTTGTTTTTGCTGGTTTTTCATCTTCAGCAGTTGCTAGTCGTATTAATGATAGTGAATGTAAAATGGTAATTACTTCTGACGGAAGCTATAGAGGTAATAAATCAATTGATTTAAAAGGAATTGTTGATGAAGCTTTAGACAAATGTCCTTGTGTTGAAACTGTTTTGGTCGTTAATAGAACCAATACAGCAGTAACCATGAAAGAAGGCAGAGATTTGTGGTTACAACCTCTTTTAGATGCTTCTTTAGGAAATAATGTTGCCGAAATTATGGATGCAGAAGATCCGTTATTCATTTTATATACTTCGGGCTCAACCGGAAAACCAAAAGGAATGGTGCATTCAACCGCTGGTTACATGGTTTACACAGCTTACACCTTTAAAAACGTTTTCAATTATGAAGAAAATGATGTGTATTGGTGTACTGCAGATATTGGTTGGATTACAGGACATTCTTATATTTTATACGGACCACTTTTAAATGGCGCTACTACCGTAATTTTTGAAGGAGTACCTTCTTACCCAGATTTTAGTCGTTTTTGGGAAGTAATTGAAAAACATAAAATCACCCAGTTTTATACAGCTCCAACAGCTATTCGTGCGTTGGCAAAAGAAAGTTTAGATTTTGTTCAAAAACATCCATTGAGTTCATTAAAAGTAATTGGTTCTGTTGGTGAACCTATTAACGAAGAGGCATGGCACTGGTATAACGACCATGTAGGAGGAAAACGATGTCCATTAGTAGACACTTGGTGGCAAACCGAAACTGGAGGAATTATGATTTCGCCAATTCCGTTTGTAACACCTACAAAACCTACGTATGCGTCATTACCCTTACCAGGAATTCAGCCTGTTTTAATGGATGAATTGCGAAATGAAATTGAAGGGAATCAAGTAACAGGAGCTTTGTGTATTAAATTCCCTTGGCCGTCAATGGCAAGAACCATTTGGGGTGATCATCAACGTTATAAAGAAACGTATTTTACAGCTTTTCCAGGTAAATATTTCACAGGAGATGGTGCTTTGCGTGATGAAGTTGGGTATTATAGAATTACAGGTAGAGTAGATGATGTTATTATTGTTTCAGGACATAATTTAGGAACAGCACCTATTGAAGATGCGATCAACGAACACCCAGCGGTTGCAGAAAGTGCAATTGTAGGCTTCCCACATGACATTAAAGGAAATGCATTATACGGTTTTGTAATTCTAAAAGAAACAGGAGAAAGTCGTGATAAAAATAATCTTGCAAAAGAGATTAATCAATTGATTTCTGATCAAATTGGTCCGATTGCGAAATTAGATAAAATACAGTTTGTGAGTGGTTTACCAAAAACTCGTTCGGGTAAAATCATGCGCAGAATATTAAGAAAGATTGCTGAAGGAGACTTCTCTAACTTTGGAGACATCTCAACTTTATTAAATCCTGAAATAGTGGATGAAATTAAAGATGGCAAGCTTTAGTTTTTTAGTTTTATTGGTTAAAAACTGCTCCATTTCTGGAGCAGTTTTTTTATTTTTGTTATTTTTTTAATCTATTCTTTATAATTACAAATAGAGAAAACAAAAATGTAATCAAATAAATAGAAGCAAGTGCTGGTTTTTCAACTGATAGATTTTTAAAGTCTATTAGTTTATACAAGGCAACTCCTACAATTATTGCAACAATTGTTAACATAAATACTGGTGCGTCATTTTTTTTCATAATTATATTTTTTTTATTTTTCTCAATTTAGTAAAATAAATTCCTGCTAAAATCAAAAAAGGAGTAGTGGAAGTAATTATTTTATAATTCCAATCTAAAATTCCTATCAAAAAGATGAATAAAACTAATATTGACAATAATAAAACAGCAATATTATTTATTTTTTTATTGAAGTATTTCAAAACAAACCCCAGTAAAAGTAATAGTTGAGTAATTAAACCTAATAATATAATTGGATGCATTAAATTATTAAACAAACTTTCTGTCTTTGAAAAAATATCATATTCAGCCTCAAATACAAACATAGAATGATTTGGCCATTCCAAATAGCAAAATTGAAAAGCAATTAATAATCCTAAATTTAGTAAGCGATTCATAATTTCATGTAAAATTCAAGTATAGTTTTCATTTTTAAATAACCATCTAAATTTGGATGAACTCCATCATCTGAATATTTTGTATCTAAACCTAAATTTTCATCAATCATTTCAGTATAATAATCAACGTATTTTATTTGATTGATTAAGGAATAAGCCTTTATCATTTGATTGAGTTGCATGATTTTATCAATTGGTTGTAATTTTGGATTCCAATAAAAACTATTTGTAGGAAGTACAGAACACAAAATTGCTTCTACGTTATTTTCATTTGCTTTATTAACCATTAAAACTATATTTTGGAAAGTTTCTTCTAATGAAATTGGACCATTATTTTCAGCAATATCATTAATTCCTGCTAAAATAATTACACGTTTAGGCTGTAAATCAATAACATCATTTTGAAAACGTTCCAAAATTTGTGAAGTTATTTGACTACTAATGCCCCTATTGATATAATCATTTTGACAAAAGAATATCGAATCGTAGCGTTCCCAAAATTCGGTTATCGAATCACCAATGAAAACAATTAGATTACCATTATTATGCAGTTTTAGTAATTTCTGATTTTCTAAAGCATATTTTTCCAAGTAAGCCCAATCGTTTTGCATCTTTTGGAATTAAATTTCTAATTTCTTTTTTAATTTCAAAAACAATAAAGCAGTTATAAAAGCATCACCACTTGCAGTATGTCGGTCCGATTTTCTAATTTTATAAATATCACATAATTCATCTAACGAACTATGTTGTTCTTGCGGTAAGTATTTCAATTTTTGATACATAACATCAGTATCCATTGCCTGATTTTTTAATTTTCCAACGTCTAATCGTGCTAAACCTTGATTAATCATTTCGATATCAAAATCAACATGATGACCAACCAAAGTGGCATCTTTTATAAATTCTAAAAAACGAATTATAGCTTCGGCTTCGACAATTTTTTCTTCTTTTCCTTCTTTTAAAATACCATGAATAGGCACCGATTCTGCTTTAAAAATGTCTTGTTGTAAAAACACTTCCATAAAATCGCCAACAATTACTTGATTGTTTTCAATAGCAACTGCACCAATAGATAAAATTCGGTCAGATTTGTAATCTAAACCAGTAGTTTCGCAATCAAAAACAACAAAACGTTTCTTTTTATCTTGATTTTCATCAAAATAAGAAAGATAGGTTTCCCAAAATTTAGGATGATCTTTAACTATTTTTTTAAACCAATTGAACGCCATATCTTAAGTGAAATAAGTTAATTGAAAACGATTTTTAATCACTTCTTGAATGTCATGTATTGGTTGAAAATCGTTCTTAAGTTTTACTTTATCTAACTTTGATAACTCGCTTAAATTCAAATACCTACCATCAGAATCATTTTTTAAACCTTCTTCCGTTCTAAACTTCAATAATTCAGCAAAAGCATCACCACAAGCTTCATAAATAGGAGCGTTCTGAGGTTCTAATTCTGCTAGTTTAGCATACCTAGAAATAGTATTGGCAGTATTCTTAATTCCTTTACCTAGGGATAAAATTCGGGCTGCATCAATCAATGGCATTAAAGCTCTTCCTTTTAAATCAAAAGTATCTTTATGTTCGCCATCACTTTCAACTAAAAACTGACGGAAAAAGCCTAATGGCGGTGGATTTTTCAAAGCATCAGCACCTAAATAGGCAAAAAACAACTGATTATCGTGGGTTTCTTCTTGGATTGTTTTGGTAATTGCATCAACTAAAGTTTCATTTCCATAAACAAAATCATAATCAAAGAAAATAGTGCACATCAAAATACCTTTTTCTCCTGGAGCCGTAATCCAACCTTTGTATTGGTTTTTCCAATCGGAAACTGATTTACACCAAAGTGGATTGCTTGCCATCATTTCTGCGGGACAATATTCATACCCAACTTTATTTAGTGTTTTAGTAACTTTTTCTGCTAATTCGATGAAATATTTTTTAACATCATCGTATTTATCTTCTGGAACATCTTCAAAAACAATTGCGTTGTCTTGATCGGTCATTAGTAATTGCTCTTTTCTTCCTTGACTACCAATGTTTAACCAAGCAAACTGGGCTGGAGGAGGAGATCCAATTTTTTCAACGGCCAATTCGATAGCTCTACTTGTTATGGCTAAGTTGATTTCACCAACAATAGAAGAAATATGATTAATAGGTACGTTTTTATCTAAAGAATGCTGAATTAAATCGGATAATTTTTCTCTTACTTCTTTTAAATCAGCAGATTTTTGTGCTCTTTTACATTGTTTTAGCAAAACTCCCGGGTTGTTTGCTTGAGCAACCACAATATCATGTTCAGTAATAATTCCTGTGATTTCAGAATCGTTTGAACCATCTTTTGTAACACATAAATGCGAAACACCGTGTTTCAACATCATAATTTGTGCTTCGGCAATAGATAAATTATCGGCAACAGTAATTACAGGCGATGACATAATTTTGTCAATCTTAACTTCAATACTAAATAATCCAGTAGCAATTTTTGAACGCAAATCTTTATCGGTTACAATGCCAATTGGTTTTCTATCTTGATGAATAATCATACTTCCAATTTTACTACTTGCCATTGTTTGCGCTACAAAGCGAACAATGTCGTTGGGTGAAGCGGTAATTGGATTTGCGGTATATTTTATAGGTTGATAATATTGAATTTCAGCATTTTGATCGTTATATATGACATTTTCAGAAATTAACTTTCCTTTATTGTTTTTATCGTACGGATTTCTTGTATTTGAAGCAAAACTTTCTAATAAAAAGCTCAAAACATCAGGGTTTTCTGCCACATAAGGTTTAAAAGTCTCGATAGGAATTGCATAAATAATACTTTCTTCGCGTGCTTTTGCAGTCATTAAATAGTTGTTCTTTGCAAAAAATGGTCGTAATCCTAAAATATCGCCTTCGTCACATTTATCTATTAGAATATCATCTGCATCAGAAGTTACTGACAAACCAACAGCGCCTGAAGCAACAACATAAAAAAATGAATGTGTCGCATCGTTAATTTTAAAAAGTGTTTGATTTTTTTCTAGGTATAAAACTTGACAACTTTTTGCAATGGTAAGCAAGTTTTGATAGGTTAAACTCGAAAATGGAGGATAGTTTTTTAAGAAATCTGTGATTCGTTCAGCAATTGGATTTTTCATATTTTGTGCATTTACCATACGAAGATACAAAATTTATAAGATGTTAATATAGATGTTTAATAAATATTCTATTTTACATAATGTATATTATAGTTCAATTGTAAATATGCTAAAATAACTCTTAAAAAGGTTTGTGTATAACTTATAGAAATAGTAATTTTGTGGCTTATTACACAAATCATGGAAAACAAACAAGCCCTAAAATTAATTGAAAAGATTCAGAAAGATTTATTACAAGATAAATTTGTAGTTTCTGAAATTGTTGAAGATTTAAAAAAAATCAGAGAAATTACTTTAGAATTAAATAATCCAGTTGTTACAAAAGCCTTACGTTTAGCTTATGAGCATTTGGATTCAAATAATGCTTTTTTTATTGGAATTCCAGATGACGAACCTGTTGATTCTAAAGAATCTGAAATCGAAGCAAATATATCAGAAGAAAATAATATTGAAAGTTTTAATTACTTCCTTTCTTTGTTCACTGATTTAAGCAAGAAAAATAACGTATTAGATTTAAAAGAATACAACAAAGCTTTTCTAGCATACTAATTCTTTTCTATTTTACATAATATTAATCGGTAGAAGTATTTTTACCGATTTTTTTTATTTTTCTTAACGTATTTCTAATTTCTATTCACTTAATTTTGTCCAAAATTTAAGATATGTCAAAAGTTAAAAAACCAAGATACAAATTATTACATCAATACTACAAATACACTGGTTTTTATGGGTTCATTTGGGAAGGTGTTAAAAAAGCAATTTTGCCAACAGTTATAGTTGTTGCCATACTTTTTTATATAAATTATGAAGTAATTAATCTTAATAAAGGATTGGTTTATATTACCCAAAATTTTAGTGATTTATTTATTTTTTCAATCTTTTTAGCTTCAGAAAGTATTTTAGGGTTAATTCCACCAGATATTTTTATAGCCTGGACAAAAAATACAGAATCACCACTACTCTATCTATCCATATTAGCTTTTCTATCCTACTTAGGAGGTGTAATTGCTTATTTTATGGGAATGGCTATTGTTGCAATTCCTTCAGTCAATAAATATTTGTATGGAAAAATGCAAAAACACGTAATTAACATGCAAAAATGGGGTGGCTTTTTAATTGCTGTGGGTGCTTTGTTACCGTTACCTTTTGCTATTGCTTGTTTGGCTGCCGGAATGATTAACTATTCAAGAAAACATTTCTTCTTGTTTGGTTTACTACGTTTCTTCCGTTTTGCTATTTATGGATTTGTAATTTATTCTGCTTTATCATGATGAAATCATTTAGATCAATTGCTCTTTTAGAAGGACTTTCTACTCTTGCATTATACTTTTTTGCAATGCCAATGAAATACATTGCAGGTGAACCTATTTATGTAAAAAATATAGGAATGGCTCATGGTGTGCTTTTTATGTTGTATATTGCTTTTGCAATTTTGAATAAAAAGTCTCAAAAATGGACACTTAAAGAATTTGCTATCATTTGTTTAGCTTCATTATTTCCATTTGCAACTTTTTATATTGACAAAAAATATTTACAACCAAAAGAAGTGTAAAACTTGAAAATTTTTAACTGGGCATACCAATTATTTAAACAATGGGATTTTAGCGAAGATGTTTCGCTTTATCTAAATTTGTTCATAAACCTTATTGTTTTAATAGTGGTTTCCTATGTTTTAGATTTTATTTTTAAAAAAATATTTATTGTTTTTTTAGCCATTGTTGCAGCAAAAACAAAATCTAGTTTTGATGACTTTTTAGTAGCTAATAAAACGGCTAAATATATTGCTCATTTGATGCCGCTTTTATTTATTTATAAAACGGTTCCTGTAATTTTAAGTAAGTTTACATATTGGGAAGACTTCTTTGAAAAAGGTGTAAAAATTTACATTATTATTCTTTCACTTTGGATTACTAGAAGTATTTTTAATGCACTTAAAGATTATTTAAAGCACAAACCACGTTTTAGCGACAAACCAATTGATAGTTACATTCAAGTAATTATGATTGTTTTATGGATTTTTGGAATTACTTCTTTTATATTGATAATGTTTGATTTTACATTAAAAACATTACTAACAACATTTGGAGCAATTTCGGCATTAATCTTTCTTATTTTTAAAGATACAATTCTTGGTTTTGTTGCCAGTATTCAGGTTTCTGTAAATGATATGGTTCGTATTGGTGATTGGATTACGATGGATAAATTTGGTGCCGATGGTGATGTAATCGAAATTAATTTAGCAACCGTTAAAGTTCGTAATTTTGATAATACAACCACAACAATTCCTACCTACAGTTTAATTTCAGATAGTTTCAAAAACTGGCGAGGAATGTTAAACTCAAATGGTCGTCGTATAAAAAGGCATATATTAATTAAAGCACATTCGGTTAAGTTTATAACACCAGAAGAAATTGAAAAATATAAAAAAATCCAACACATTGCATCATATATTGCTCACAGACAGGCTGATATTGATAAATACAATACCATAAATAAGATTGATAAATCTAATATTGTTAATGGTAGAAATTTGACGAACTTAGGCTTGTTCCGAAAATATATCAATCAGTACATTCTTTCGCATCCCGGAATTAATAAGGAAATGCTTTTAATGGTACGCTATTTACAACCTACAGAAAAAGGAATTCCTTTGGAAATTTATTGCTTTTCTAAAGATAAAGAATGGATAAACTACGAACATATTATGGCTGATATTTTTGATCATACTATGGCATCAATTCCTTATTTTGATTTAGAAGTTTTTGAAGTTGTAAGTACACAGACGAATAATTTCGAGCTATAAGCTACTTTTATTATAAAAAATAGATATTTAATGCTATTTTTGACCAAAATTCTAATTTTTAACTTTAAAATGAAAAAAATTATCTATTTATCAGTTGCTCTAACTGGTTTTTTAAATCTTTATTCTCAAGAAAAAACGGAAAAAATATCAACCGATTATAACAAATGGTCTATCGATATTAACGCTGGTTTAAGTCGTCCTACAACTCCTTTTACACAAGGATATTTTGTAGAAGATTTAAGTTTTTTCCACGTTGATTTTGGTGCACGTTATATGTTTAATCCAAAATTTGGCTTAAAAGCTGATATTGGAATTGACAAATATGACCAATCTAAAAACAGTTTACCTTTTAAAGGTGAATATTACAGAGCAAATCTTCAAGGTGTTGTAAATGTTGGTAGAATTTTAAATTTTGAAGATTTTTCACAACGTTTAAATTTGCAATTGCATGCTGGTTTTGGTTATTCTTATTTGCAAACAGATGCTTTTGATGGAAAAGATGAAATGACTAATGTTCCAATTGGTTTGACAGCTCAATTTAAAATTTCTGAAAGAGTAGCTTTAAATGCTGATTTTACAATGATTAACAACATTTCGCAACATTATACTTTTGATGGTAATACTGGCGGTGTTGATGGTCCAATTATACAAGACAGAGGTTTTAATAGTACAATGTACAATGCAACATTAGGATTTTCAATTTATCTTGGTAAAAACGGTAAACATGCCGATTGGGTAGCCGATAATTCTGAATTAGTAGCTTTAGAACAACGTGTTGCTCAGTTAGAAATCATGTTAAATGATACTGATAGAGATGGTGTTGCTGATTATGTAGATGTGGAACCTAACACTATGGGTGGAATTTCAGTTGATACTAAAGGTCGTGGAATTGACATGAATAGTAATGGTGTACCTGATGAAGTTGAATCATATATTGAGAGAATGAAAAAAGGTGATACAAACATTTCTACTAAAGGCGGACAATCTATCGAAGATTTAATCAATGGTGGTTACATTAATGTATATTTTGATACTGATTCTAGTAAACCAAAGTCTGAATCAATGGATGCAGTTAATTTTGTAATTCAATATTTAAGAAACAAACCAAATGCATCTGTTGACCTAATAGGTTATGCAGACGAAATTGGAAATTCTGAATACAACAAGTCATTATCAGTGGCTCGTTCAACTTATGTAAAAGATATTATTACAAAAGCTGGAATCAATGCTTCAAGATTAAATACTATTGGTCAAGGCGAAGATAATTCGGTTGATGCTAACTCTAAAGAAGCAAGAAGTTTGGTTAGAAGAGTTACTTTCAAATTAAAGTAATTAACAACTGATTCTTAATAACTTAAAATAACCTTCAAGAAATTGGAGGTTATTTTTTTTAACTTTAATCAACTATAAAGAAAACCATCATGAAAACTAAAGATGAAGCTATTTTAGAAATTAGAGGTGAATCTATTGGAACTATTTTTGAAAACTCAAGTTCTGAAGAAAAATTTCAAAACCAAACCCTTCGCCCTATTTTAAAGTTTCAAAATGATTTATTTATCGAAGTTTTTAGAAATTATGCCATTAAACAAAAAAATGCCTTTTTTTCGTTAACACCTGAAAAGAAAATGATTTACATTGAAAATGCCATTCAGCGTGATATCAAATTTAGAAATTCATTAAAAGGAATTATCATTGGCATGTTTACGATTTCCGAATATAAAGATTACATTCAAAACTCGTCTAACATTAACAAACGCATGATGAATTTACTAATTGAACGTTTAAAAAGCCAAATTCAATTATTTGAAGAAAATTAGTAAATCGATTCTCCATTCAAATCCGTACTCAAAACATCACTCATATAATCAAAAAAAGGTCGCATTGCTTTGAATGTAGCCAAAACTTCTTCTTGAAAATTAGGAGATAAAACTTCTTTATTTGAAAACTTTCTTCTAATTACAAATTGTTTTTTTCTAATTAATTCAATGTCTGGATGTGTTTTGTCAAAACCTTTAGGTGCGGTTTTCAGTTCCTCGCCTTCTAATGTTCCAAAATAGGAAACAAACGTTTTATCAGTAATAATCTCTTTTAAATCAGAAGCATCTAATTCGATTTCCTTTCTAATTCTAAATAAATCTTCATTGTTGGGTTCCCAAAAACCTCCACCAACAAAACTTGCATCATTCTCAATGTGCAAATACATACCTCCACGCAATAAAGGTTTTGTTCTATCAAAACTTACCGAAAAATGATTTTTATAAGGTGTTTTATCCTTTGAAAAACGAATGTCTCTATAAATGCGATGCATTTGCATTTTTTCGATACTATCGATTTTTTCTAAATTGGTTAGTATTTGTGTAAAAAAAGTTTTAGTAGTTTTTTGCTCGCTGTCAAAACGTTTTTTATTTTCTGTAAACCATTCGCGGTTGTTGTTTTCTTTGAGTTGAGTTAGAAATTCTAAGGTTGATTTTTGTAGCATATTCATTATTTTTTCAATCGGTCTTCAATAAATTCAATTTGGGTTTTACCATGTGGTTTTGGTTTTCCATTTTCATCTAAATTAACCATGGTGATGTTATCAATCGTGATGATTTTTTCGCGTGTCATCATATTACGAACTTCACATTTCAAAACTAACGATGATTTTCCAAAATGTGCCACATCCAAACCAATTTCAACAATATCGCCCTGTTTGGCGGCACTCATGAAATTAATTTCACTCATAAACTTGGTCACTACTTTTGGATTTTCCAATTGTACAATTGAATACAAAGCAGCTTCTTCGTCTATCCAAGCCAATAATTTACCACCGAATAACGTTCCGTTTGCATTCAAATCTTCGGGTTTTACCCATTTTCTGGTATGAAATCGCATCTTGAATTTTTATTTTAAAGGTAAGAATTTTTGGAGAAATTTGGATATATTTGGGAAAACTTTAAATCAATTATGAAAATTAAAATTATCCTTTTTACAATAAACATCTTTTTCTTTTCTTTTATTTCTTCCGCACAAAGTTATAAGTTTGATAAATTTATAATATATCAAAATTTAACGGATTCAATTGAATCGAATGTTTACTGTAATTCAAATAATTCAAATTATTTCTTAAGAGTATTAAATTCTTATCATGGACAAGAAGCCTTAATTTATGACCTTATAAATAAAAAAGTTCATTATTTTGATGTTATAAAAAAATCAATTGGTGATGATTCAAATGAAATATCATTCAAATATAAAAATTCAAAGGCAGTAATCGAAAAATATAATACTAATTACTTTTTTGAATACAATAAAATAGATGATGATAGTTTATATAATTATTCTAAATTAGTTGTTTACAAAAATAAATCTAAGAATAAAAAAATAAATGAAATTGAATTAAAAATCAAAAAAGATAAATCAAATTACTTTCCTTTGTATCGATTTTGTACGATGCATACATTTGAGTTTAAGACTGAAATGGATTTTAGTATAGATGGAATAGTAGAAACATCAAGAACAAAAAAAGACGATTTAATTACTAATGAAATTGTTTTAACAAATTTTGAAGATTTTGATTTAGAATTAGTTGTGCCTAAAGATTTGATTATTAAATAATTCTAAAATGAATCTAACTGGGAACTGGCAGGGCTTTTATGAATATGGTAGTGGTTATGAACTGCCTTATTTTGGTCAACGTGTGAATATAAAGGCTTCTATTACTGATTTAAATGGTTCGTTTACAGGAGAAATTGAAGAAGATGGTTCTGTTTTTTCTGTTAAATTAGAAGCCACAATACAAGGATTTATTGAAGATGGTTTTATTTCTTTTGTCAAAAAATATCCAAAAAGACCCATCATTGTAGAACATTCAACTACAATCAATTATGAAAGCGGTTCTTTAGAAATTGAGCATGAAGGCATTGTTGATGCACAAAATAATTCAATCTATGGAAATTGGTTTATCATTGAAACAATAACAGATGAATTTGGTACTTTTGAAAACTCATCTCAAGGAATTTGGCTTTTAACCAAACTATAAGAACCTTACTTCTCCCTTCCCTTCAAAACATCCACTACATCATGCAACTGAAAACCTTTCGCTTGCAATAAAATTAAGTAGTGAAACAATAAATCGGCACTTTCAGATAAGAACAAATCATCGTTGTTGTCTTTGGCTTCAATGACTACTTCAATGGCTTCTTCACCTACTTTTTGAGCGATTTTGTTAATTCCTTTTGCAAATAATGAAGCTACATAACTCTTTTCTGCATCGGCATTTGCTTTGCGTGTTGTAATCGTGTTTTCTAATTTTGATAAAAACCTAAACTCTTGATTGTTAACTTCTTGCCAACATGTATCTAAACCTGTGTGACAAGTTGGGCCAACAGGTTTTACTTTTACTAAAAGCGTATCGTTATCGCAATCTTCTTTAATCGAAATCAATTCTAAAAAGTTGCCACTCTCCTCGCCTTTTGTCCATAATCTATTTTTAGTGCGACTGAAGAAGGTTACTTTATTGGTCGCCAACGTTTGGTCAAGAGCTTCTTGATTCATATAGCCTAACATTAAAACATTTTTGGTTTCGTTATCTTGTATTATGGCTGGGATAAGGTTATCTGGGGTTTTGTTGAAATTGATATTCATAATTTTATTTTTAAACATATAAGTCATATAAGTTGATTCGTTAAATTGAGTTCATCTTTAAGTTCATAAAAGTTACACTCTAATTGCAATATTTTGATTCTTTAAAAACTGTTTCAATTCTGGGATTTCGATTTCTTGATAGTGAAAAACACTGGCGGCTAAAGCGGCATCAGCTTTTCCATTGATAAATGTTTCAGCAAAATGTTCCATAGTTCCAGCGCCACCAGAAGCGATAATGGGAATGTTTACGATTTCGGATAACTTGGCTAAAGCTTCATTAGCGAATCCATTTTTGGTTCCGTCATTATTCATAGAAGTGAACAAGATTTCTCCAGCACCACGTTGCTCTACTTCTTTTGCCCAATCAAACAAATTCAATTCCGTTGAAACTTTTCCACCTACTAAATGAACTATCCAATCGCCATCGATTTGTTTGGCATCAATGGCAACTACTACACACTGACTTCCATATTTTGCTGCAATTTCGTTTATTAAATCAGGATTTTTAACAGCTGAAGAGTTGATCGAAATTTTATCCGCACCATTGCGAAGCAAAATATCAACATCAGCAACAGATGAAATGCCACCACCAACCGTAAACGGAATATTTATCGCAACAGCAACCTTTCGAACCAAGCCAATTAATGTCGCTCGACGTTCTTCTGTAGCTGAAATATCAAGGAAAACAAGTTCATCAGCACCGGTTTTTGCGTATTTCTTAGCCAATTCCACTGGATCACCGGCATCTTTTAAATCAACAAAATTAACACCTTTGACGGTTCGTCCGTTTTTTATGTCTAAGCAGGGAATGATTCTTTTTGTCAACATGATTTAGTGATTAGTGATAAGTAAATAGTGATTAGCTTTCCAAACTTTTCACTATTTCCTTTTCACTTTTTACTTATTAATAATATAGTTTTCTAATTGCTTTAAAGTAATTCTGCCTTCGTAAATGGCTTTTCCAATGATGGTGCCTTCACAACCTAATTCGGCTAATTTGGGTAATTCATCAAATGTGGATATGCCTCCAGAAGCGATAAGTTTCAAATCTTTGGTTTGTTCTAAAATTCTTTGATACAATTCAAAACTTGGACCTTCTAACATACCGTCTTTTGAAATATCGGTGCAAATTACGTATTGAATACCTTCTTGTTGATAACTTTGAATAAACGGAATAACTTCTTCTTTCGATTCTTCTAACCACCCTGAAATCGCCACTTTTTCATTCATAGCATCTGCTCCTAAAATGATTTTATCAGTTCCGTATTGCTGCATCCAACTTTTGAAAACCTCTGGTTGTTTGATGGCAATACTTCCTCCTGTGATTTGATTCGCGCCACTTTCAAAAGCAATTTTTAAATTGGTATCTGATTTCAAACCACCACCAAAATCGATTTTTAAATTCGTTTTCGAAGCAATTTGTTCCAAAACTTTATAATTCACGATTTGGCCTGATTTTGCTCCATCTAAATCAACCAAATGCAAATACTCAATTCCGTGTGCTTCAAATGATTTGGCTACTTCCAATGGATTTTCGTTGTAAATTTTCTTCGTATCGTAATCGCCTTTGGAAAGTCGGACGCATTTTCCTTCTATAATATCAATTGCGGGTATTATTCTCATTTTCAATATTTTTTGGAACACAGATTATTAAAATTGAAGAAATCTTTAAAATCTTTCATTTGTTTAAGTTTAAATTTTTGAAATTTCTTGTATTTCTTAGATCTGTGTTCCTATTTTTAAAATTATAGGTTCAAAAAGTTTTTCAAAATTTGTTCTCCGAAAACACCACTTTTCTCGGGATGAAATTGCACTCCGAAAAAGTTATCGCGTTGCAATGCTGTGCTGTATTCGAGTTCGTAATTCGTGGTGGCAATCGTGTTTTCAGATAAAGACGCATAATAACTATGAACCAAATACATGAATTCGTTTTCTTTAATTCCTTCAAATAATGGCGTTTTTAGGTTATAAATCGTATTCCAACCCATCTGTGGTACTTTAACTTCGTTTGAGAATTTCACCACATTGACATCAAAAATTCCTAATCCATTCGTGTTACCTTCTTCCGAATGTTTACACATCAATTGCATGCCCAAACAAATTCCTAAAACCGGTTGTTTTAAGGTTGGAATCAACGCATCTAAACCACTTTCATGTAACATTTCCATGGCACTACTCGCCTCGCCTACACCAGGAAAAATAACTTTTTCAGCGGTTTTTATGGTATTCCAATCATTGGTAACATTTCCTTCAAAACCAAGTCGTTCCAAAGCGAATAAAACACTTTGAACATTTCCTGCTCCGTAATCTATAATAGCTATTTTCATTACAACATTCCTTTGGTTGAAGGTAAAATCATTTTTTCTGTATCGCGTTTTACCGCTACTTTTATAGCTTTTGCGAAAGCTTTGAAAATGGCTTCGATTTTATGGTGTTCATTTGTGCCTTCTGCTTTTATGTTTAGATTGGCTTTGGCACCATCTGTGAACGATTTGAAGAAGTGAAAAAACATTTCCGTTGGCATTTGACCAATCATTTCACGTTTAAATTCGGCTTCCCAAACTAACCAGTTTCTTCCTCCAAAATCAATGGCTACTTGTGCTAAACAATCGTCCATTGGCAAACAAAATCCGTAACGTTCGATGCCTAATTTATTTCCCAATGCTTTTGCAAAAACTTCACCTAGAGCAATGGCTGTATCTTCAATCGTGTGGTGTTCGTCGACTTCTAAATCCCCTTTTACTTGAATATCTAAATCCATTTGTCCATGACGCGCAATTTGGTCTAACATGTGATCGAAAAAGGAAATTCCAGTATTAATATTGCTTTTTCCTGTTCCGTCTAGATTTAATGTGATGCCAATAGCTGTTTCATTGGTTTTTCGGGAAATGGAAGCGGTTCTGTTTTTTAGTTTCAAAAATTCATAAATCTGTTGCCAATCGTTTGTTTCCAGAGCAATTATAGGTTGTAATTCTTCTTGTTTAACCGATATTTCGGCAGTTCCTAAATGGGTTTCATCGTTTATAAAAATTGCTTTTGAACCTAAATTTTTAGCCAATTCCACATCGGTAAGTCGATCACCAATTACAAATGAATTTTCTAAATCATATTCCTCAGAAAAATAAGCAGTTAACAAACCTGTTCCAGGTTTTCGGGTATTTTTATTTTCGTATGGAAATGATTTATCGATAAAAACCTTATCAAAAATAACACCTTCGTTTTCATAGGTTTTCATGATGAAATTGTGAACTGGCCAAAACGTTTCTTCGGGAAATTTAGCTGTTCCCAAGCCATCTTGATTCGTAATCATTACCAACTCATAATCTAATTCTTTCGCAATTTTACTCAAGTACGAAAGGCATTTTGGATAAAAAATCATTTTATCAAAACCATCAATTTGTTCGTCGATAGTTTCTTTTATAATTGTTCCGTCGCGGTCGATGAATAATACTTTTTTAGCCATTGTTGAAAGATTTTAATAGTTCAATTACACGTTCGTTTTCTTCTTTATTTCCAATCGTAATGCGTAAACAATTTTCACATAATGGCTGATTACTTCTGTTGCGAACCACTACTCCATTATCTAAAAATTGTTGGTATCTGAAGTTAGCATCATCTACTTTTATTAAAATAAAATTCGCATCCGAAGGAAATATTTTTTCTATAAATTTAGTAGATTTTAAAGCAACTATGAGTTTTTCTTTTTCTGCCAAAATTTTTCTAACCTGAGCTTTTAGTGTGCTTTGCAATAATTTTTTTTCAGCAGTTTCTTGTGAAAGAATATTTACATTATAAGGTGGCTTTATTTTGCTTAAAACTGAAATAATAGGCTTTGAAGCGTACAAAATTCCAATTCGTAAACCTGCCATTGCATACGCTTTTGATAAAGTTTGAGTGATGATTAAATTTGGAAAATCGTTTAATTCATTTAACCAACTTTTGTTAGATGAAAAATCAATATATGCTTCATCTAAAACGACCAAGCCATTAAAATTATTCAAAACTTTAATAATAGATTCGTCTGAAAATGAATTTCCAGTTGGGTTATTTGGCGAACACAAAAAGATGACTTTTGTGTTACTATCAACTGCATCTAAAATCGCATCTACATTGGGATGAAATTCTTCATTTAATAATACTTCACGATTTTCGATTGCGTTGATATTTGCTAAAACTCCATACATTCCGTAAGTTGGTGGCAATGTAATGATGTTATCTTTATTGGGTTCACAAAAAGTTCTAAAAATCAAATCTAGCACTTCATCACTTCCATTTCCCAATAAAATATTTTCAATATAAATATCTTTTTTATCTGCAATTACAGCTTTCAAGTCTTTTTGTTGTGGATCAGGATAACGATTTATACCATTTGTGAAAGGATTTTCGTTGGCATCTAAATAAATCATTGGTTTGGTAAACTGTTCAAATTCGTCGCGCGCTGAGGAATAGGGACTCAGTTTTTTTACGTTTTCTCGGATTAGGTTTTCTAAATTCATAGCTGTTATTTTAATCTTAATGAAACGGCGTTTTTGTGAGCTTCTAAACCTTCGGCTTCTGCCATAGTTTCAATTGCTTTTCCAATGTTTTGAATTCCTTCATTTGATATTTTTTGGAATGTCATCGCTTTTAAGAAACTATCTAGATTTACACCGCTATAACTCTTGGAATAGCCGTTTGTTGGCAAAGTGTGATTGGTTCCTGAAGCATAATCTCCTGCGCTTTCTGGAGTATAATTTCCAATAAAAATCGAACCTGCATTTTGAATGCCATCAACGAAATAATCTTCATTCTTGGAACATACGATAAAATGCTCTGGGCCGTATTCGTTAATTAACGATAAAGCTGTCTTTTCGGTTTCAACGAAGATTAATTTAGAATTATTAATAGCTACTTGAGCGATTTCTTGTCTCGGAAGTTCTTTTAATTGTTTGTATACTTCTTCTTCTACATCGTTTAAAATGTTTTTGTTAGTAGTTACCAAAATCACTTGGCTATCTTTTCCGTGTTCAGCTTGACTTAGTAAATCAGAAGCTACGAAACTTGGAATGGCGGTTTCATCTGCATAGACTAATAATTCACTTGGACCAGCAGGCATGTCAATAGCGACTCCATTCTGTGATGCAAATTGTTTCGCAATTGTTACAAATTGATTGCCAGGTCCGAAAATTTTATATACTTGAGGAATCGTTTCTGTTCCGAAAGTCATTCCGGCAATAGCTTGAATTCCACCTACTTTGTAGATTTTTGTTACGCCACACAAATCAGCAGCATATAAAATTGCGGAATTGATTTTACCATTTTTATCCGATGGCGAACACAATACAATCTCTTGACAACCTGCTAATTTTGCTGGAACTGCCAACATTAAAACCGTTGAAAACAAAGGAGCAGTTCCGCCAGGGATGTATAAGCCTACTTTTTGAATTGGTCTTTTTTCTTGCCAACACGTAACTCCGATAGTAGTTTCTACCACAATTTTATCCGTTTTTTGAGCTGCGTGAAATTGTTCAATATTCGATTTTGCTAATTGAATTGCATCTTTTAATTTGGCTGAAACTTCATTTTTTGCGTTTTCAATTTCTTCTGGAGTTACTTGAATATTTTCTAAAGTTACTCCATCAAAAAAAGATGCATATTTTGAAATTGCTTTGTCTCCTTTTTGTTGTACTTCTTTGAAGATTTGCTTTACCGTTTCTTCTACATCAGAGAACGTTTGGGTGGGTCTTTTGCAAATTTCTGACCAAGTTTCAGGTTGTGGGTTGTATATTTTTTTCATTTCTTTTATATTAACACTTCGACAGGCTCAGTGTGACAATTATTATTTTATAAAACCATTTTTTCAATTGGGCAAACTAAAATCCCTTCGGCTCCAGCTTCTTTTAGTTGGTCGATGACTTCCCAAAATTTATCTTCATCAATTACGGAGTGAACACTACTCCAACCTTCTTCTGCTAATGGCATAACTGTTGGACTTTTCAATACAGGAAGAATTTTACTGATTTCTACGATTTTTTTATTTGGAACATTCATTAAAATATATTTTGATTTTCTTGAACGTAAAACCGCTTGAATTCGGAATTGAAGTTTTGATACTACTTGTTTGGCTTCTTCTGAAATTTGAGGAGAAACAGCTAAAACAGCTTCACTTTTTAAGATTACTTCTACTTCTTTCAAGCCGTTTTTAAATAAAGTACTTCCGCTTGAAACAATATCTACAATCGCATCTGAAAGTCCGATATTTGGGGCAATTTCAACCGAACCTGAGATTTGGTGAATGTCTACAGCAATTCCTTTCGAAGAAAAGTAATCCACAACCGTTTTTGGATAAGAAGTTGCAACGCGTAATCCGTTTAAATCTTGAATAGAATTGTAGTTGAAATTCTTTGGTACCGCTACCGAAACTTTACATTTGGAGAAACCTAATTTTTCTGCAATTTGAATATTTTGACCTTTTTCGACCAATAAATTATCACCTACTATAGCAATATCTACTACACCATCAATCAAATATTGCGGAATATCTGAATTACGTAAATAATACACTTCTAAAGGAAAATTGGAAGCGGTAACTTTGAGTTGGTCATTTCCATTGTACACTGAAATTCCACAATCTTTTAAGATTTGAATACTTTCATCGTGAAGGCGACCTGATTTTTGAATAGCAATTTTTAACGTGTTCATTTTAATTTTTTTAATTTTAAAATGAGTACACCAAGGGATTTTTAAAATACTAACTAACAAAAAACCCGCTTGATGTACTCAAACGGGTTTCTGATTTATATGGATTAATTACATAGCATCATTACTTCGCTTGAGCGGAGGTATGATGGTGATGATGTAATTGATTTAAAAACATAATTTCTGTTATTTTAACACTGCAAATGTAACGACTTAATTTTCGAATAAACAAAACTTTTTAAAAATTTATATTTTGTTTAATGATCATCGCCTTCTTCTATTTGGATTTCATTTTGAATGTCAGATGCTGTGTTTACAGTGTTTTCTCTAATCTCAGTATGACGAATTTCGCCACCTGAAGTTCCTGTTTGTTTTCCAAAAAACATACCCACAATTGCAACTACAACCGCTATGTAGGAAACAAAAATTGCTTTTGTATGGCTTTTATAATTTAAAAACAAGCCAAATAATGAGATAACACCTAATGCATATAAAACAATAGCTAATTTTTCTGCCATTTCTTCGTGTGTTTCAATAATTTGATCAGTTACAGAAGGTAATTTTTCAGCAATTTCTTCTGCTCCTTCTCCTGTTGCCATACTAACTGCGGCAAAAATTGCTCCTACAATAAATAAGCAATATGCTGTGTTTTTTACGGAATTATTTTTTAAAAATAATCCTGTAACTAAAATACCAAATCCAAGAATTATCCCAATAATTGGAAAATGGTTTACTACCATGTGTAAATGTGCGTCGTTCATATATAAATGTTTTAAAAGTTTATTAGTTTATGTTATACTCTAACCCCAAAAAGATAGCCAACAAGTGCCGATAAAACCATTGCAATTGTTCCCCAAATTGTTATTCTTAAAATTGCTGTTTTAATACTTGAGCCTCCTGTTTTTGCAGCAATACTTCCTAATACTATTAGAAAAATAATTGTAAAAGCATACAACCAATATTCCATGTTTTTTATTGGTGCAAAAAGTATCACTAGTAACGGCAAAACACCACCAACGGTAAATGCTGCGCCAGATGAAATAGCTGCTTGTATTGGATTTGCTTGGCTAATTTCGTTAATTCCTAGTTCATCTCTAATATGAGCCGCTAATGCATCTTTTTCTGTTAATTCGATGGCAACTTGCATTGCGGTTTCCTTTTTTAAACCTCTTTTTTCATATATTTGAGCTAATATTCTTAGCTCTTCTTCAGGCATTTCTGCTAATTCTTTAATTTCTCTTTCAATATCTGCTTTTTCTGTATCTGTTTGCGAACTAACCGAAACATACTCGCCAGCAGCCATTGATAATGCTCCTGCAACTAGTCCGGCAACTGTTGCTAATAAAATTGGTTCTCTAGTTGAACTTGCAGCGGCAACACCAATTGCTAAACTGGAAATAGAAATTATTCCATCGTTTGCTCCCAAAACTGCAGCTCGTAACCAATTACTTCTGTGTATGTAATGATTGTCTAAATAATTATCTATTGTTATCATTTGATTTGATTTTAAAATTTATGCAATAAATTGAAATTTTAATTAATTATATCAAATACTCCTTTTGTGAGTAATTTTGTTTCAGTATTAACATTATCATCAGGCATAATTTCAATGAATTTTTCTGATTTTTCACCTACCGTAACAGCAACTTTTTTGAATTTATAATCTGATGTTTTACTGTTTAAAACCAATACATAATGTTTGTCATTTTCTGTAATGATAGCATCAGATGGAACGCCAAATCCTTTTTTAGCATCTGTAATTATGTTAGCTTCAACAAACATTCCTGATAATAATTTTCCTTTTATTTCTGGTGATAGTGTACCAAAAACCGAAATAGTTCTGTCTTTACTTTCTATCGATTTTCCAACTAATTGTACGTTAGAACTGAATTGTTCTTTACTTGCTTCGGGTACTTTAAAATTGATTTTTTGACCTTGTTTTACATGTAAAATGTCTTTTTCAAAAATGCTTAAATTCAGGTGTAAATAATTGGTGTCTACAATTTCTAAAATAACATCTGATGGTGACATAAACATGCCAACATTTGCATTCATTACTGTTACATCACCTGAAATGGGTGCCGAAATTGTAATTTGTGAAGTAAATTTTCCACGCTCAACGTTAGCTGGATTGATGTTTAACAACACTAATTTTTCGCGTAAGCCTTGATACATTCCTTTTGCTTGTCGGTAATCACTTTCTGCTTTTAGATAGTTTTTTTGTGAAGTGATTTTTTCATTGTACAAGGTTTTCTGACGTTCAAATTCGGATTTCAAATAGTTAATTTGTTCGGCAACTTCTACATAATCCTTTTGTAAATCTAGATAATCGGTGTTTTCTAAGGTAATTAAAGCTTGTCCTTTTGCAACTTTATCACCCACTAATAATTTGGTAGCTTTTACATAACCGCCTAAAAATGTCGTTACTTTAGCTCTATATTGTGGTGGAACATCAATTTTTCCAGAGGATTTGACTGTAACTTCGAAATCTTGTTCTATTGGTGAACCAATTTCCATTTTTGAAGATTGAAATTGGGCTTCAGTCAGTGTAATCAATCCGTCATCAATTACTTTTTCTTCTGCAACTTCTTGTTTGCATGAAAATAAAAGTGATGCTATTGTTGCTATGTAAAATAGTTTTTTCATTTGTAAATTATTGTATGTTAACATATTGTAAGTCTAATTGTGTTTTGTTGTATTGATTTACGGCATCTAAATAATCAACCTGAATTGTGGTTGCATTTTCTAAACTTTGTATGAATTGAAAAAAATCAATTTCACCATGCTTGTAACTCATGTTGGCTACTTTAATAATCTCTTGAGAAACTTTTTTCCCATATTGATTATAGTAATCGATTGCTTGGTTATATTGCTCTAATTCGCTGTTTTTCTGATTGATGTGTGCATCAATCTTAATTAGTTCATGTTGTTTTTGTTGTTCCCATGCTTGTGTTTCTAATTTGGCAACTTTAGATTTAGCAACATTCCCATTAAATAGAATTGGAACAGCAATACCTACTTGAAATCCATATAAAGATTGCGAAATTCCGCTATTTCTTCCTTGAAAATATTCCACGTTTAAATCGGGTAACCAGTTCTGCTTTTGGAGTTTTTCACTAGATTTATATTTATTTGTAACACTTTCTAAATAAGAATTATACAATTCTTTACTTGAAGTGTTTATTACATTTTTTATTGGCTTAATTTCATTCGTTTTTACATTGATTTTCTCCTCAGATTGCACTAAAGTTTGTAATACTTCTAATTGTGCTTTTTTCTCTTTATCTAATTGCGAAAGTTTGGTTCTAATTTGTCTAAATTTTGCTTCAGCTGTTATTTTTTCCAAGTAATTGGTTTCGCCTAATTCAAATCTTCTGTCGCTTGCTTTAGAGAAATTTTGGTACAAACTATCTAAATAAAAATACAATTTTTCTTGATGTTGCACATATACGATTTGATGATATACTTTTGAAACTTCCAATTTGAGTTTGTTTTTCTGCAATTCGAAAGAAGACTTTTGACTTTCTAATTCGGCTTTATAGACCTTTTTTTGAGCACCATAAACCGTTGGAAAAGCAAATGATTGCTGCACTCCAAATACTTTTAAGGGTTCGTTATTTAGCGCCAAATTATTTTGGTCATAACTATAATACACATTCGTTTTATCAAAAGAATAAGCCGTTTTTATAGTTGCATTTGCTTTATCAATTTGCAATTGTCCAGCTTTTACTAATTTATTATTTTGCAAAGCTTTAGCCATAATTGAATCTAGTTCAGCATTATTTTCTTGAGCAAAACCAAAGCTTGTACCCAATAAGAATAGTAAAATATAAGTTCCGCTTACATGTTTTTTGAATTTTGGTTTTTTGAATTCTTTCTCATCAAAAACTTTGAATAAAATTGGCAATACAATCATTGTTAATAGTGTTGCTGTGAACAATCCGCCAATAACTACGGTAGCTAACGGGCGTTGTACCTCTGCTCCTGCCGATGATGAAATTGCCATTGGTAAAAATCCTAAAGCTGCGGCAGCAGCAGTTAATAAAACTGGTCGAAGTCTATCGGTGGTTCCTTTTAAAATTAGTTCGTTCATATCTTTCATGCCACTATGTTTCAATTCTTTAAAATGTTCAATTAGTACAATTCCGTTTAGCACTGCAATTCCGAATAATGCAATAAATCCAACGCCTGCCGAAATACTAAATGGTAAATCTCGCATCCATAAAAATAACACCCCACCTACTGCTGATAAAGGAATTGCAGAATACACCATTAAAGCTTCTTTGATGGATCCAAAGGCAAAATGCAACAAAATAAATATTAAAAATAAGGCAATTGGCACGGCAATTAACAATCGGGCTTTTGCACTTTGTAAGTTTTCAAATTGACCACCATAAGTAACGCGATAGCCTGTTGGTAAATCAATTTTTGTTTCGATAATTTGCTGCACATCATCAACAACACTTTGTAAATCGCGGTTTCTTACATTGATTCCTACAATAATTCTTCGATTGGTGTTGTCTCTTGAAATTTTAGCTGGTCCTTCTGTATATTCGATAGACGCTAATTCTCTTAACGGAATTTGCTCGCCATTTGGAGTGGAAACATATAAATTTCGCAAGTCTTCAATATCGGTTCTGTTGGTTTTATCTAATCGAATAACCATATCAAAACGTTTTTCACCTTCAAATACATTTCCAACGGTTTTTCCTGCGAAACCTAAAGCAATCATTTCGTTTAAATCGGCAATATTTAAGCCATAACGAGCAATTTTACTTCGGTCGTATTGGACGAACATTTGAGGTAAACCTTCCGTTTTTTCGATGATAATATCCGATGCGCCTTCCACATTTTTAATTGCTTTTTCGATTTCGTGTGCTTTTTTGGCTAAAATATCTAAATCTTCACCAAAAATTTTAATGGCCACATCGGAACGAGAACCCGAAATTAATTCGTTGAAACGCATTTCAATAGGTTGTGTAAATTCGATTTCCATGTTTGGAATTTTCTCTTCTAAAGCCGCTTTGATTTTATCAGCTAATTCATCTTTAGAATCAGCAGAAACCCATTCAGATTTTGGTTTTAATTTTACGATAATATCACTTTCTTCCATACTCATTGGATCGGTTGGCACTTCGGCAGCACCAATTCTACTGACTACTTGTGAAACTTCTGGGAAATTTTTAAGAATTATTTTTTCAATTTTGGTAGTCGTTTCAATAGTTTTAGAAAGTGATGTTCCTGTTTTTAAAACAGGTTGAATTACGAAATCACCTTCGTCTAACGTTGGAATGAATTCACCACCCATAGTTGCAAACAATCCAACGGCTAAAAACAATAAACCAACAGCTCCGTAAAGTACTTTTTTAGTGTTGCCTAAAGCCCAAGTAATTACAGGTAAATACCAAGAATTCAGTTTGTTAATTAACCGATTTGAAATTGATTTTGGGTTTTCTTCTTGCGGTTTTAAAAACAATGAAGCCACAACAGGAACGTAAGTAAAACAGAATAACATCGCACCAACTAAAGCAAAACTAAATGTCATTGCCATAGGTTTGAACATTTTTCCTTCCACACCAGATAAGGAAAGAATTGGAATAAATACGATAAGAATGATTAACTGCCCAAAAATAGCCGAATTCATCATTTTAGATGCACTTTTATAGGTAATTTGGTCAATTTCTAACTGACGTTCTTCTTTCGCTAAACCGACTAAATGTCTGGACTTATGAGCAATTTGGAAAGCAATGAATTCAACAATAATAACGGCTCCGTCGATTATGATTCCGAAATCTATCGCCCCTAAACTCATTAAATTGGCATCAATTCCGAAAATATTCATAAAGGAAATTGCAAATAACAAACATAGTGGAATTACGGATGCAACAACCAATCCTGAACGCCAATTTCCGAGCAATAAAACCACAACAAAAATTACGATTAAGCAACCTAAAATCAAGTTTTCAGCAACGGTGAATGTAGTTTTTCCTACTAATTCACTTCGTTCTAAAAATCCGTTGATATAAACTCCTTCTGGTAATGTTTTTTCAATTTCTGTAACTCTATGTTTTACATCTTCAATTACTTGTTTTGAGTTTCCGCCTTTTAGCATCATCACTTGACCAAGAACCTTCTCTCCTTCTCCATTTCCGGTAATTGCTCCAAAACGATTGGCATGACCAAATTGTACTTTGGCGATGTCTTTAATATATATTGGTAAACCAGAGTCGTTTTTAACGACAATATTTTCAATATCTTGGACGGAATTTACTTTTCCTTCGCCACGAATGAAATAACTTTGATTGGTTTTTTCAATATATGAACCACCGGCAATACTATTATTTTTTTCTAAAGCCGTAAACACATCAGTAGTAGAAATGTTCATTGCTTTTAAACTAGCAGGATTGATAGCAATTTCATATTGTTTTAAAAAGCCACCCCAAGTATTGATTTCAACTACACCTTTGATTCCTGATAATTGTCTTTTTACGACCCAATCTTGAATCGTACGCAAATCGGTAACTGAATATTGATTTTTGAATTCGGGTTTTACTTCTAAGGTATATTGATAGATTTCGCCTAAACCAGTTGTAATTGGTCCCATTTCTGGTGTTCCAAAACCTTCTGGAATTTTTTCGGTAGCAGTTTTAATTTTTTCAGCAATTAATTGTCTAGGTAAATACGTTCCGATTTCTTCTTCAAAAACAATCGTTACCACAGATAATCCGAATTTTGAAATTGAACGTATTTCGGTTACACCAGGCAAATTCGCCATTTCAATTTCAACAGGATACGTAATATATTGCTCGATATCTTGAGTAGAAAGATTGCGAGATGTTGTAATTACTTGAACCTGATTATTAGTAACATCAGGCACAGCTCCGATTGAAATTTGGAAAACAGAAAACAAACCAAATCCAACAACACCAAGTGTAAACAAAAGGACAATAAGTTTATTCTTTAAACTAAAGGCTATAATTTTTTCTAACATTTTAGTAAATTTTATAATTAAAAATAGTACTTATCTTTTTAGATAAACACAACTGAATCATTATAAATGAATCAATTATTAAAACAAAATATTAGAATAATTTAGGCGGTAACCAAATTGAAGCAATCAAATTGGATTTAAAAGATTTATTATAAAAGAATTTCTTTTGAGTAGAAATTAAAGGCTTAACAACTTGAATTTGATAGGTAATTATAGAAAATGCGAATAATGTGCTTGACGAATTATCCAATGTTTTAAAGGGTAAATCTTCGTGATCATGATTATTATCAGCGTTTTTAGAATAATGCGAAACAATATAATCAATAAATGAAATTGAATCTGTAGTTAATTCATTTTTATGCTCGTTGTAATGTTCTATTAAATTTGGAACTTTCAATAATTGCCCTATCGATGTGTTGGCACACATAAATACTGAAATTAGGAAATAGGCAATTAATTTGTTCATCTTATACAATTTGAGCATTTTATAAAAATACTAAAAACTACAATACAAATGTAAAGAATATAAAAAGGAAAAAACTTAAGAGCTACTTAAGTTTGGCTAAAGGGAAACTTAAAATAAAAGTGGTCCCTTGATTTAGCTTGCTTTCAACTGCGATTTCCAGTTTCAATAAATCGCAAAGTCGTTTTACAATAGACAAACCTAAACCAGTTCCTTTTATTTCTGCATGATTAGTAACATCAGAACGATAAAAAGAATTGAAAATTTTATCAATATCTACTGGTGAAATTCCAATCCCTTTATCTGCAATTGAAAATGATATTTGATTGTTGTTGTTTACTAAATTGATGTTTATTTCTCCATTTTTATTTGAATATTTTATGGCGTTGGAAATCAAATTACTGATTACAATAGAAACCAAATAATTGTCTGATTGGATATAAAAATCTTCTGAAAATTCAGTATTTACTTTGAGTTTTTTATTTTCAATTTTACTTGAAAAACGCGTTAAATTGTCTAAAATAATAGCATTTAAATAAATGGTCTCGTTTTTAATATTTTGTTTTTGGTTTTCAAATCGTGCCAAAAGTAATAATTGGTCAACCATATGATTCAAGCGATCGACTTCAGTAATACAAAAATTGATTTTTTCTTCATATTCTTTTTGATCTCTTGGTTTTCGTATCAATACCTCCATAGTGCCTTTCATAACAGCTAATGGCGTTCTTAACTCATGTGAAGCATCAGAAGTAAATTGTTTTTCACGTTCAATTGCATTTTCAACTCTATCTAAAAGATTATTGATGTTTTGCGATAAAACATACAATTCGTCTTTATTTACAGGAAGCGGAATTCGTGTTTTTAAGTTGTCTTTTGTAATTTGACTTGAAGTATCAATAATTGTACTCACAGGTTTAATGCTTTTTCCAGCAAAAAATCGAGCAATTAAAAAAAGCAAAATTAAAATTAAAGGATACGAAATTAATAAGATGTTTTTCAGAATTTGAACTATCTCAAAATCTTCTAAAGACATTGCAACTACCAAATAACCAACTACCTTTTCTTTATTAATAATTGGAGTTTGAATTTGTCGAATAGGAATTCCGTTTAATTTGGTGTCTGAAAATTTATTGTTTTTACTATTTTCTAATAATTCAACATTTGAATTTTTTAAATTAGGAGATTTGTCAATGAGTTGTTTATTATTATCATAAAATTCGACAAAAACAGGATTAACACTAATTGAATTGTGTTCTCTTGCACGCCATTGATCTACCTGAATTAAATAGGTATCATTAGAATCGGTAGAAACATCGTCTAAATGTTTGTACAATTCTTCCTGAATTTCTTCATTAATATGTTGATTTACACTATATTTTACGATGGTAAAAATTGAAAGAAAAACAATTGCAATAAGTATTGAACTACTAAGAATGTAGTTAAAAGCAATTCTATTTTTAAATGAAAAAGATAACATAATTAGCGTTCGATGGATTCAAAATTTGGTTCAATGTGTATTAAAACATGACCTAATTCTATTAATTTTTCCCGTAATGTGTCTTTGAGAATATGAGCAATATCATGACCTTCTTTTACCGATTTATTGCCATCAACCATTACATGAAGATCCACGTGGTATTTCATTCCGGCTTTTCTGATGAAGCATTTTTCGATACAAATTACACCAGAAACAGTTTGAGAAATTCTTTTTATTTCAGCTTCTAAATCATGATACAAATGTTCATCCATGATTTCACCTAATGCTGGTCTGAAAATTTTATAAGAGTTGTACAAAATTAAAAAAGAAGCCAACAAAGCCGCCCAATCATCAGCAGATTCGTAGCCTTTTCCAAAATACAACGCAATTGAAATTCCGATAAACGCTGCAACCGATGTTATGGCGTCGCTTCTATGATGCCAAGCATCTGCTTTTAAGGAACTACTATTGGTTTCAATGCTTTTTTTCATTACAATTTGAAACGAAATTTCTTTCCACAAAATAATAGCTCCTAAAACAAAAAGTGTGAATGGTTTTGGTAATTCGTGAGGAGTTCCAATGTTATGAAAACTTTCGTAAGCAATAACAGTTGCCGAAGTGATTAGAAACCCAACAACTAAAAACGTAATTAAAGGTTCTGCCCTACCATGACCATACGGATGATTCTTATCGGCAGGGCGATTAGAATATTTGATACCGAAAAGCACTAAAAACGAAGCAAAAATATCAGCAGTTGATTCAATTGCATCAGCAATCATGGCATAAGAATTACCAAAATAGCCTGTAATTCCTTTTATTAAAGCTAATAAAGTGTTTCCAATAATGCTAAAATAAGTGGCTTTTACAGCTGTTTCGGTTTTTGACATGCTAATTATCGTTTGCGATATATCCTACTCCTCTAATGGTTTTAATTAAGTCTTGATCTTTGGTTAAGTTTAGTTTTTTTCGAATTGCATTCATAAAAACATCAATAACACCTGTGTCGTATTCAAAATAAATGTCCCAAACATCTTCAATAATTTTGTTTCTTGTACAAACACTTCCTTTGTTTTTTATTAGATATTCTAATAATTCAAATTCGCGTTGTGTCAATGAAATTTCGTTATTATCTACTAAAACCTGAAATTTAGATTTATCAATTGTAATATTACCCAAAGTTAATATTTTTGCTTCGTCTTTTGCTCTAAAATGAATTTTAATTCGTTCTAAAAGTTCTTCAAACGAAAATGGTTTTTTGATATAATCATTTGCACCAGCCTTTAATCCTTCGATAGTTTCTTGAACCGTGTCTTTAGCCGTTAAAAAAATAATAGGCAAATTTGATTTTTCATTTCGAATGTTTTTGCATACTTCAATTCCTTGCATTTTTGGTAGCATCCAATCTAATAAAACTAAATCAACCGGAAGTTCTATTGCTTTTTTTAAACCATCAGCACCATCAAAAGCTGTAGAAATGGTGTAGTTTTCCTCTTCTAAACCTTGCTTTAGAAAATCTACAATTCCTTTTTCGTCTTCTACAATTAAAATATGCATAATAACTTGTTATTGTTGTACAAATTTAATTCCGAAACTAACAATATTTGCTTTTAAACCATCATTTCTATCGTAATGATTAAATCGTAAATCGATATTTTTTAGTCCAAACTTCCAAATTTTTGCATTGGTAAAAATGTCAGTATAACTGATGCCAATTCCGTATTGATGTGCCTTAAATGTTGACAAATCGTAATCAGAAGTATAATATTCATCAGTTGAAACATGACCTTTATATGGCGCAAAATATTTTGATTTTTGTTGCGAATAGTAACGGTACATTGGAATTACAGTAAATTTCTCGGTCAATTTATAAGGTAATTCAATATTTAGCGTATGCGATGTAATATCCCAATTATCGAAATAATAACGATAATAAGTTCTCAACGTTAATTTTTCATTCAAATAGAAATTCCATCGTGTACCGATTGGTAATTTGAATCTCGAATCTGGTAAACGCTCAATATCGTCTGCTAATTGGAATTCATTGATGAAGAAATCGCCTTTGTCAGCAAAATAAACACGTTGGTATGGTGTTGAAAGTAATCCATTTTGATATAAAACATCTAAGAAAAACGAACCTTGTATTTTTTTAGTTACCACTTGCGAAAAACCTAAACTCAATGCAAATGAATTTCTATTTTTTTGATCTTGAAATTTAAAATTAGTAGGGTTGTAAACTTCTGATGGAGATTGGTCTGGACCTGGTGTAATTACGAAATCGCTATAAATTCCTCCAATAGTTCCATTGAAATCAGCAAAATCTTGCAATTCTTTTGGATAAATAGGTTTCCAAGTGTCTAAATAAACGTTTGCAGCAACTGAAACTTCGGAGTTTTTCCCATTGAATAATCTTGAAACTCCACCACCAAAACCAATGGATGAATAATCGTATTCCACTGAACCCGAGATGTGACCATTCCAAATAGTGTTTCTATCATCAGAACTGTGACTATAATTTAAAACCAAAGACGTTAAAACATCTTGTGCCGAAGCTCCAGAACTCGCTTGCCATGGACTTGGTGTATTGCTATCAAACGGATTAATATTTCCAGACGAAGCCGAAGAATAGGCTGAAATTCCTGCATCAACAGTTAGTACGTCATCATCATTTAATGGAATTGCTACTACAAATGTTGGTGTAAGATTTGTTAATTCTTCCATACCTTTTCCACCAGAAACAGCTGAATGAATTCCATCTTGTTTGTAATAACTCATTAAAAAATCGACCTCGATAGATTCTAATACACGTTTTTTATACGCTACATCAGTTGAATCTTTCTCTTGAGAAAAACCAATTAGCGAACAAAATGCAAATAGTAGGGTTATTTTATTTTTCATTTTTCTCAATTAATTACATCCGCAACCACCACCTGTTTTTCCGCCATTTGCTCCAGAAGCCGCTTCGCGATACACTTGGAATGTAGTTTCAAAACGCTCTGAACTTCTGGCAGAAAGTTTCATTTCTGGATCATTGATATATTGTTTATCGTACTCTTTAACGGTGTTGCATGAAATAGCTGAAAAAACAACTATTACAACTAAAATTATCTTTTTCATTTACTGATATTTTTTAATGTCTATATTTTTTGATACGTGAATTGTGCCTTTATCATCAACAATAATGCAACCTATTCCGTTTAATTGATTGATTAAATCTAAACCAACTTCTACTCCTAAAACGAAAATTCCAGTGGCTAAAGCATCTGCTAATTCAGTTTGTTTTGAAAAAACAGACACACTTACAATTCCGCTTGCTGGATAACCTGTTCTTGGATCAATAATGTGCGAATAGCGTTTTCCGTTGAACGTAACAAACTTTTCATAACTTCCTGAAGTTTCGACCGCACTATCATCTAATGGAAACGTGGCAAATACTTTGTTTTTGTTCATTGGGTTTACAATTCCTACTGTCCAAAGTTCACCACTTGGTTGTTTTCCCCAAGTATTGATATCGCCTGAAACATTGACTATTCCACTTTTACACCCTTTTTCTTGAAGTAAAACTTTAATTTTATCTGCTATATAACCTTGACCAATTCCACCAAGACCTAACTTCATTCCTTTGTTTTTAAGGAAAATTGTGGTGTCTTTTGGATTTAGAATTATGTTTTGATAACCAACTCTTTCAACCGATTTTTTAATAGCTTCTGAAGATGGCATTTCCTTCATGCTTCCGTCAAATTTCCAAATTTTATCCATTGATGCATAGCTAATATCAAATGCTCCTGAAGTTAATTTAGAAATTTTTGTAGCTCTTTCAACCAAATCATATACTTCTTTATCTACTTTAACTGGAGTAATTCCAGCATTTTGATTCACTTTTGAAATTTGAGTTGTTGGAATCCAATCAGAAATTAAATTTTCAATTCGTTTTACTTCGGCTATAGCCAAATCAGTGTATTGATTTCCCTGAATTGAATCGGAAGCAACAACCGTAATTTCAAATGGACTTCCTAACAAATTTTGTTTTTTCTTAAAAATTTGTTGACCAAATGAACTACTTGTTGCTAAAGCAAATAAAAGAATCGTTACTACTCTCATTTTTTCTCTAATGCGTGAATCATTTTGATATATTCTTCTGGAGAAACGTTTTTAAATCCCATTTTTCCTAATACTTTTCCATTTTTATCCAAAACTACAACTAATGGAAAACTACCTTCTACGTTATATTTTTCGGCTAATTTTCTGTTATGTTCCGTTTGCTCTTTTGGTAATTCATTTGCTTTTTTTCTTGGAAAATTGGCTTTAACTAAAACCCATTCTTCTTTTGCCTCTTTTTTAAAAGCTTCTGATTGCCAAATATTTTTATCTAATTTGATACATGGCGCACACCAATCTGAACCTGAAAAAACGATTACTACATTTTTATCTTGTTCTGTTGCTATTTTTTTTGCTTCTTCAAAATTAGTTTGCCATTCTTGAGCAAAACTAAAACTGGATAAGAAAACGAAAGTTATTATTGCGATTTTTTTCATCTTTTTCATACTTTTTAATTCATTAACTATATGGAGAATAGCTTTTATAATTTTTACTTTAAATACTATTACAAAATAACAGCAAAAATGTTTACATATTGTATTTAGGTTTAGGGTTTAAGTAAATATTAAGTTTACTTCAATTTGTTATTCAAATATAGATAATCAGCCGTTTGATACCATGCAATTGTTTCATAAAGTTTTGATTTTTTTTCAGGTAATAAAAGCAAATGATTTGAAACTGGATTCCACTTATAATTTGCATTCTTTTTTTGATTAGATAAAATTTCAACATTGTTATTTGTTTTACATGCTAATTTTAAGTATGTTCCTATTAAAGCACGCTCTTTATAAGTATTTGTTAAAATATTTGTTCCAAAAAAGTTTGATTTATAACTCCAATGCAATTGACCAAATAGTGTTGGAAAAACATCTATTTGACTGCATAATTTTGTTACTTTTTGGGGTTGAATTAAATTTTGCCCATAAATAATTGCTGGAATTTGATAATTTTTGACATCAATTTCGTCTTTTCCAGCGCTACTTGCACAATGATCTGCTACAAAAACAAAAATTGTATTTTTAAACCAAGGCTTGTTTTTTGCTTTGGCAAACATTTGTTGCAATGCATAATCGGAGTATTTTACAGCACCATTTCTACCTGTTCCTGAAGGAATATCAATTTTATTACTTGGATAGGTATAAGGTCTATGGTTTGATGTTGTCATGATAAAATTCAAAAAAGGTTTGTTTTTTTGATGATATTCATCTGCAACTTTAATCATTTTATTGTAAATATCTTCATCACAAATACCCCAAGCATTCTCAAATGTAACCTCATTATCTTCAATATTATGACGTGTAGTTTTAATTGCATCACTTAAAATGCTACCTCTGCCTCTATCATAAATATCAAAACCATTTCCGCCATAAAAGGCATTCATGTTGTCAAAATAACCATCACCACCATAAAAGAAATTACATTGATAATTTTTGCTTTTAAATACATTTGAAATAGTATATAAATTAGCATTATTTGGTCTTTTTACAATACTTTGACCTGGTGTTGGTGGAATTGATAAGGTTACCGCTTCCATACCTCTAACAGTTCTATTTCCCGTTGCATATAGATTTTTAAAGAATAAACTTTTGTTGGCAATACTATCTAAAAATGGTGTGATTTTTTCTTGGTTACCAAATTCACTCATAAAACTTCCGCTCATACTTTCAATCAAAATAAAAACTACGTTTGGTTTTTTATTCGTGTCCAAACTATCTGTTATTTTTCGTTTTATTGAAAAGTCATTTGCTATAAATCTTGCATTTTCTTCTTGTAAGTTTGTTCTAACAATTTTAAATGCTTCTTCGTCGGAAATTGAAGTATAAAATGTTTTAAAGTCTAATTTATTATTTCTTAATTCTGCAAAGAAAGAGTAAACTCCTGCTTTAGAAATTTCATTATTGTAACGATTTGTTGACCATTCTGCGCTTGAATTAGTAATGAATAATGTATAAAAAGACATCACAATTATAGATACCCCAAAAGGAATTATTCGTTTTTTGAAAGAAATTCTAGAGCTAAATGTTTCAATGAAAAACTGTTTTTTCCAGAAATAGAAAAAAATAACTCCAGTTATCAAAAGCATTGATGGAATTAATACATATAATGGATACGACTCGTGAATGTTTTGTACGACTTCAAATGTGTAAATTAAATAATCTACTGCAACAAAATTAAATCTGCATTTGAATTCTTCCCAAAATGTGATTTCGGCAAAAAAAGTAAAAACAAAAATGAATAATGTTAAAGAAAAACCTGAATAAATTAGGAGTTTATCTAGCCTACTACCTATCCATTTTTGAGGAATTAATAAAATATAAAAGGTGCTAATTACAAACAAAAACGACAGCACACCAATGTCAAAAAACAATCCAATTCCTAAAATTTTGATTAAACTAAATATAGAAAGCTCTAAATCATTTAATTGCCAAACCAAAAATACTATTCTAAGTAGCAATGAAAACAACAGAAACCAACCTGAAAAACCAAGTAAAAGAGCATATCTTTTAGATAAATATGAAGCAACTTGCATAAAAATTAATTTTATACAAAGTTGAATTTAAGCAAAGTAAATTGTCTTAAGTGTAACTTAATTACTTCTTAAATTTTGCTTAAGCTACAGCAAACCATTGTATTTACGAGTGAACCATTCGGTAGCCAAAGTTATTATTGCTAAAATTAACAACCAAATCCAATCGATAAGTGGCGATTTCTTGATGGTTGCCTTTTGAATAGGGATATAATTTTCATTTTCAAGCAACGATTTGATTAAATTATTTATTTGGTTGGGATAAAAAATGGTTCCGTTTGTGTTGGAAGCTAATTGTTCTAATCGCGATTTATCCGGATTTACGAATTGTTTTTCGATTTCAAAATCTAAAACTTCAAAACTTCCTGAAAAACTACTGTTTGATTGCTTTTCGGTTACTTTAAACGAATAATTTCCTGCTTCCAAACCATCTAAATTAACTTTAAAGTTATTTGAAGATTTAAGTAAATCGTATTTTTTAGACAATTTTGTTTTTGAATTCACAACCTGAATGGTTAGTTGAGCTTTGTCGTCAAATTCGTAGTTTTTATTAAAATATTCAGCTGTAATTTCAATGCTTTCGCCCGAATTATAGAAACTTTCATAAGTAACATTCAAATTCTTTTTTGAAGCATTTGTTACCAAAAACTGAATAATTTTATCGGTAAATAAATCAAAATCATCAAATGATTTTTTGTTTAAGTTGTTTTCCAATCGCCATCTCCAGATGTTTTCACCTAATAAATAAGCGTTTCTTTTACTACCATTTTCGGTAAAAGTTAACAATGGGTTTTGCAATTGTACATTTCTAATTCGTGCCGAAAGCATTGTGTTTATATTGCTTTTTGTAGCAATTGTTCCAAAATTATGTTCCAAAGGTGGAAAATTTTCAAAACCAATATTTGATTGCGAAAACAAATTAAAGTTCGACTCAAAAGTTGCTAAATAATCTTCTTTTTGTGCCGACATTTTAAACAACAAATCATTTTGAGCTTGATTTAAAAAATTAAAATCGGTTGCCGTTCCAGTAATGATAAATGTATTTAATTGAGCTGATTTGTTTTGTTCAAAAACAGCTTTAAATGTAGTATTTGGTTGATATAAAATCAAAACATTATAATTTTGTAATGATTTGATTTCGTTTGGTTTAAATATGCTTACTTTGCGTTGTTGATTAACTTCTATACTTCGCTTTAAAGCGCTTAAATCTGGGTGATTTATTGCTGAAATTAAAGCAATTTCACTACGCTGATCAATTACTTCAACTGCAAAATTTTTGTTATTATTAAATGTGTTTCTTTCTTTTATATTAGAAGAAATTACTGCTTTATATTTTGCAATCCCTACCTTATCCGCATTTAACAATACCGAAATAGATTGTGCTCTTTTATCTTTCGAAAAACTAACGGTTTGTTTATGAATAGTTTGATTACCATTCTGTATCGAAAAAATCGTTGAAATAGGCTGATTTCCATTGTATTGCAAGAATACTTCAACTGAAAATTTATTCTTTAAAAATGCGTATTTATTTACGTTTATTTGATTAATTTTCAAGTCAAAAACCGTAGCTGTATCGCCTAAAACAACTGGCAAAACACTTGTATTTTCCTGAAAACTAAACACATAATCATTTCCAATGGTTTGATTTCCATCGGTAAACAATACAACAGGATAATTGGTGTTTCTGTATAACTGTTTTAAATTTTTGGCAACACCATCAATATGCGATTGATTTCCTTTAAAATCTAATTGTTCAAGAGACTTAAATTCGTTATCAAATGAAAATAATTGCACGTCATATTTTTCTGCAATTTCTTTATTATCAGTTATTTCCTGATACAATTCGTTTGCTTCCTTAGTTGCTTTTAATTCAGAAATGGATTTGGAATTGTCAACAACTATCGGTAAAGGTGTCTTTTTTATTTCATTGATTTTTCGGCTAATAATCGGATTTATCAACAATAAAAAGATCGAAAACAAACTAATAAAACGCAAAAAAGCCAAAAACCAATACAATTTTGATTGATTTTTGACTTTGTATAAGTATTGATAAAACGACAATCCAGCAGCAATAATTACTGATAAGATGAGAAGTAAAATTGTGCTTGTTGTCATTTTTTTTAAGTGATTAGTGAATAGTAATTAGTGAATAGCCGTCTAATTACTATTCACTAATCACTTTTTAAGTTAGCATTCCACCATCAACATTAATAACTTGCCCAGTTACATAAGCACTCATTTCTGAGCCTAAGAAAACACAAACATTTGCAACATCTTCTGGCGAGCCACCTCTTTTTAAAGGAATAGCTTCTCTCCAACCTTTAACCACATCTTCATTTAATTTTGCTGTCATTTCAGTTTCAATAAAACCAGGCGCAATAGCATTACAACGAATATTTCTTGAACCTAATTCTAATGCAATAGATTTTGTAAAACCAATCATACCTGCTTTAGATGCCGCATAATTTGCTTGTCCTGCATTTCCTTTCACACCTACTACACTACTCATGTTAATGATTGAACCTTTGCGGTTTTTCAACATGATTTTTTGAACTGCTTTTGTCATATTGAAAACCGATTTCAAATTGATTTCAATTACTTTATCAAAATCTTCTTCCGACATGCGCATTAATAAATTGTCTTTTGTGATTCCGGCATTGTTGATTAAAATATCTATTGTTCCAAATTCTGCAATTACATCATCTACTAATTTATGCGCATCACTAAAATCTGCCGCATTTGATTGATATCCTTTTGCTTTTATACCTAAAGCGTTTAATTCATTTTCTAAAGCCATTGCAGATTCTGCAGACGAACTATATGTAAAAGCCACATTTGCACCTTGTTGTGCGAAAACTTTTGCTATTCCACTACCAATTCCACGGCTCGCACCAGTAATAATGGCAACTTTTCCTTCTAATAATTTCATTGTATATTATAGTTAGTTTGTTTATAAATAAAGTTCAAATATAGGAATATTTTAAAGTATAAAAAATAAGATGTTTTTAATTAAACCATTTTTAATAATTGATGTCTTACAAAAACTAACTTAAAAACAAATTTCATGAAAAATCAACTAGTAATGCTTTGCATGATTGCTTTAATGCTATCTTCATGTAGTAATAATTCAGATGAAAATTATGAAGAAATTGCAACATATCCTTTTGTGGAAGCTGAATTTGGCTCATCGATTGATTTAGAAAATTTAGCCAATTATGCCAATCAAACGATTCCTTCTTACATAATTAAAGACAATTCATTAGGAAATGCAATTACAGACAAAGGTGCCACTTTAGGAAGAGTCTTATTTTATGATAAAAATTTATCTTCAAACAATACAATTTCATGCGCAAGTTGTCATAAACAAGAATTTGCTTTTAGTGATACGAATGTAGCAAGCACAGGAGTAAATGGAACAACAGGAAGACATTCAATGCGTTTGATCAATTCGAGATTTGCATCAGAAACAAAATTCTTTTGGGATGAACGTGCTTTAAATTTAGAAACGCAAACAACAATGCCAATAAAAGATCATGGTGAAATGGGATTTAGCGGTGAAAATGGAGATGAAAATTTTGATGCATTACTTACAAAATTAAGTGCAATTGGCTATTATAAAGAACTTTTCAAATTCGTATATGGAACAGAAGAAATTACAGAAGCTAAAATTCAGAATGCATTAGCGCAATTTATAAGAAGTATTCAATCTTTTGATTCTAAATACGATGCTGGTAGAGCTTTGGCAGCAAATGATGGGCAACCTTTCTCTAATTTTACAGCACAAGAAAATCAAGGAAAAAATTTATTTTTGACACCACCTGTATTTAATGCTAGTGGAGTAAGAACTTCTGGCGGGTTAGGTTGTGCGGGTTGTCATAGAGCACCTGAGTTTGATATAGATCCAAATACTTTGAATAACGGAATTATTGGAACAATTGCAGGAACAGGAATTGATACTAAAAATACAAGAGCCCCTTCCCTACGCGATTTAATTAGAACTGATGGAACTCAAAACGGACCAATGATGCATACTGGTGTAATAACCACTTTACAGGCAGCAATCGGGCATTATGGAACTATAAATTTAGCACCCGGAAATAACAACCTAGACCCAAGATTGACTCCAAATGGTGTTGGACAGCAATTAAATTTAACAGCAACTGAAGTTAATGCAGTAATTGCATTTTTAAGAACACTTTCAGGAACGGATGTTTATACGAATACTAAATGGAGTAATCCTTTTAATTGAAAAAGATATTAAAACAAGAAATCCTGCAAATTGCAGGATTTCTTGTTTTAAATTTAATTTATTTCTGTTTATTGATAGCCTTTGCTAAATCTTTAAAATCACTCTCTTTTAGATTAGCTTTCATCATTCCATTTGGATAAACTTTATAAATTACTTCTCCAGTTTTACTGTTTACAATTTGAAAATAACGCAAGTAATAACCAAAATTCAAATAATAAAATTCTTCATTATTCAATATTTTTGTTTCCAATTCCTTTTCAGAGATAAATTCTATTTTATAAGGATATGGACTTAATATTTTATCTAATTTTTCTTTACTATATTCTTTATATTCAATTGGTTTTGTATGATATTCCTTTTTTAAATGTTCAGGTAAATACAATATTTGTTTCTTTAATTGTTTAACTTCTGAGGATACTTTTTCTTCGTAAAAACCACAAAAAGTTTTATTTGATAATAATTTTTGTACGTTTTGAAAATTGTTCTTCAACATTACTAAATTATAATTATGAAAAACATTTTCATTATGAATTTTGTCAGAAACCATTTGTTCATACTCACTTTTTTTAGACTTAAAATAGGAATAACTATGAAAATCTCTTCCAAAAGTATTTGCTGTACTACTATTTCTGTCAATCAAATTCCAAATTTTATCGTTTGGAATTAATTCTATGTAAGCTAAATTCTTTTTCTTATCATCAAGAAAAGTAAAATAATCATTATCCTTTAAATCTTTAATTTTTTTTGATACTTTCTCCATATCCAAAATAAATAAATTAATTGAGAATATTGTTCGAATACCTTCAGGTTGAATACTTGTAAAACCAGATATGACACAAAAAGAATATTTGTCGCTTATGTAATCTTGATATTTAAAATCTTTTAGACTTACAACTTCATATGGAGTAATTGTCCAAAAGGATTTGAGCATATCTTCATATTGTTTTTTATCATATAAATTATTTAAAACAAATATGGTTGTAGTGTTTTTAAAATCATCAAATCTCTCCATTTCAAATTTTGAAGGTTTTGCATAATATGGGTTTTTAGAAATAGCTACTTGAGCCTGCATTGCAAAACCGAAAAGTAATACTACAATAAGAGTCGTAATTTTTTTCATATTAAATAAATTAATTTATATATTAAAAAAGTCCTGAATTATCAGGACTTTATATTTTTAAGAAGTAAAGATTACCCTAAAACTTCTTTTACTTTTTTGCCAATTTCTGCTGGAGAATCTACCACATGAATTCCGTTTTCTCTCATGATACGTTTTTTAGCTTCTGCTGTATCATCAGCTCCACCAACGATTGCACCTGCGTGACCCATTGTTCTTCCTTTTGGAGCCGTTTCACCTGCGATGAATCCAACAACTGGTTTACGGTTTCCGTCAGCTTTAACCCATTTAGCAGCATCGGCTTCTAATTGACCTCCGATTTCACCAATCATGATGATGATTTCAGTTTCTGGATCGTTCATTAATAATTCTACTGCTTCTTTAGTCGTTGTTCCGATGATTGGGTCACCACCAATTCCAATAGCTGTTGTAATTCCTAAACCTTGTTTTACTACTTGGTCAGCAGCTTCATAAGTTAAAGTACCTGATTTAGATACGATACCAACTGTTCCCTTTTTGAAAACGAAACCTGGCATGATACCAACTTTAGCTTCTTCTGGAGTAATTACACCTGGACAGTTAGGACCAACTAAACGACAATCTTTTCCTTTAATATAATCATAAGCTTTAATCATATCTGCAACAGGAATACCTTCAGTAATACAAATGATTACTTTGATTCCAGCTTCAGCAGCTTCCATAATTGCATCAGCAGCAAATGCTGGCGGAACGAAAATAATTGAAGTATCAGCTCCTGCTTTTTCAACAGCATCTTTAACTGTATTAAAAACTGGTCTGTCTAAATGTGTTGAACCACCTTTTCCTGGAGTTACACCACCTACAACATTAGTTCCGTACTCAATCATTTGTGAAGCGTGAAAAGTTCCTTCGCTACCTGTAAATCCTTGTACAATTATTTTTGAATTTTTATTTACTAAAACGCTCATGATATATGAATTAAATTGTGTTTAAATTTGTGATGCAAAAGTAAGTTTTTTACCAAATAATCACATATTTTTTATTGTATTTTTTTAATTAGGTTTGCTAATTAGGTATCCATCCATGATTTTTCCTTCTTGAAAGGACCAAATCGCAACAACTTTAGCAATTAGCATTATTTCTTTTGGGTTTTCTATTGTTGCAACTTTATGGTTGTACTTGACAACTATTTGATTGTTCTCTTCGATTAAATGAGAAATTTCGAAATAAGAGATTTCATAATTGGTATTTATAACCTCGCTAAGATTTAAAATAAAATTTTTATCTAAAATAGAATTTCCTGAAGAACTATCCCATTCTAATCTAAAATCATCATGAATTAGAGTATTCAAAAATTGTTTATCTCTGATTCCATCTTCTTTATATAAAAATTCGATTTTTTCTCTATTTGTCATTTTGCTTTAATTTTTCAATAATTTCTGGAATACGTTTTACATTCGCTAATTGTTTCAATTTTTCACGCGATTCTTCAATTGGTGTTCCAAAATAGGTTTTTCCACCATCAACTGATTTAGTTACACCTGTCTGTCCCATTATTACAGCTTTTGTTCCTATAGTAATACCACTTGTTGTACCAACTTGTCCCCAAAGTGTTACTTCATCTTCAATAACTACACAGCCTGCAATTCCAGTTTGTGAAGCAATTAAACATTTTTTTCCAATAACAGTATCGTGCCCCACATGCACTTGATTGTCAATTTTTGTTCCTGCGCCGATTGTAGTATCACCTGTAACTCCTTTGTCAATCGTACATAAAGCACCGATTCCTACATTATCTTCAATCACTACTCGCCCACCTGATAATAATTGGTCAAAACCTTCTGGACGTTTTTTATAATAAAAAGCATCAGCTCCTAAAATAGTTCCAGCATGAATCATTACGTTATCACCAATTACAGTGTTATCGTAAATTGTAACATTGGCATGAATCAAACAATTTTTACCAATTTGAACATTATGTCCAATGAAACAATTCGGTTGAATTACCGTTCCTTCTCCGATTTTAGCTGAATCTGAAATCGCTGCATTAGAAGCTTGAAAAGGTCTGAAATGCTTCGTAAGTTTATTAAAATCTCTAAAAGGATCATCTGAAATCAACAATGCTTTTCCTTCTGGACATTCTACTTCTTTGTTAATTAAAACAATAGTAGCTGCCGATTGAAGTGCTTTGTCATAATATTTAGGATGATCTACAAATACGATATCTCCGGGTTCTACCACATGAATTTCATTCATACCGTGAACTGGAAAATCGGCATCACCCACAAAATTACAATTGATAATTTTGGCGATTTCTTTTAGAGGATAAACTTTTGGAAATTTCATGTATAAGTGATTAATGAATAGTAAATAGTGATTAGTAAAATATAAAAGAGTAATTAGTTACTTGGCTATTTACTAATTACTCTTCAATTTTTACTTTCAATTATTCTTTTACTCTTTCCATGTAGTTTCCAGTTGCTGTATCAATTTTGATTTTATCTCCTTCATTGATAAACAACGGAACGTTTACAGTAGCTCCTGTTTCAACAGTTGCTGGTTTTGTAGCATTTGTAGCTGTATTTCCTTTAACTCCTGGCTCAGCATAAGTTACTTCTAAAACGATAGAAGCTGGCATATCTACTGATAAAGGCGCTTCAGTTTCAGCGTTAATTTGAATCATTACGTTTGTTCCTTCTTTTAATAAATCTGGAGAATCTAATACTTTTTTATCTAACGTAATTTGCTCAAATGATTCGTTGTTCATGAAGTGAAATTGATCACCTTCAGCATATAAATATTGAAATGTATGTGTTTCAACACGTACTTCATCAATCTTGTGTCCAGCAGAAAATGTATTATCTAATACTTTTCCGTTAGTTAACGATTTTAATTTTGTTCTTACGAAAGCTGGTCCTTTACCTGGTTTTACGTGAAGAAATTCAATAATTTTATAAATATCGTTATTGTATTTGATACATAATCCGTTTCTAATATCTGATGTACTTGCCATTTTTATTTTAATTTGATGTTTGTTTTATTATTATTTGAAAATTACATTGAACTCGTATAACCTTTCATAATTCCACGAGAAGAATTTCTGATGAATTGAATAATATCATCGCGTTCTGGTGTTGCTTCCATTTCTGCTTCAATAATGCTCAATGCTTGAGTTGTGTTGTAATTTTTTTGGTATAGAATTCTGTAAATATCTTGAATTTCTCTAATTTTTTCAGTTGAAAAACCTCTTCTTCTCAATCCTACAGAGTTAATTCCTACATAAGATAAAGGTTCTTTTGCTGCTTTTGAAAATGGTGGAACATCTTTACGAACTAAACTTCCTCCAGAAATCATAGCGTGTTCACCAATTGAAATAAATTGATGTACAGCAGCTAAACCTCCAATAATAGCATAATCACCAACTGTAACGTGACCTGCCAAAGCAACGCCATTTACGATAATAGCATTGTCTCCAATATGGCAATCGTGTGCAATATGTGCCGTAGCCATAATTAGGCAATTTTTTCCAATTTTTGTTTGTCCAGAAGCCACTGTTCCTCTGTTAATAGTAACACATTCTCTAATTGTTGTGTTATCACCAATAACAGCTAATGATTCTTCTCCACCAAATTTTAAATCTTGTGGAACTGCTGAAATTACAGCACCTGGAAAAATGTTACAATTTTTCCCAATTCGTGCGCCTTCCATAATGGTAACATTAGAACCAATCCAAGTTCCTTCACCGATTTCAACATTATTATGTATAGTTGTAAACGGATCAATTACAACATTTCTTGCTATTTTGGCACCTGGATGCACATATGCTAACGGTTGATTCATACTATTTAACTTTAACAATTTGTGCCATTAATTCGGCTTCTGAAACTAATTTACCATTTGCATACGCATAAGCTTGCATGTGACAGATCCCTCTTCTAATTGGAGAAATTAAATCACACTTAAAGAATAAGGTATCACCTGGTAGGACTTTATTTTTAAATTTAACGTTGTCAATTTTCATGAAATATGTTAAATAATTTTCTGGATCTGGAACTGTACTTAAAATTAAGATTCCACCTGTTTGTGCCATTGCTTCAACTTGTAAAACTCCCGGCATTACTGGTGCTCCTGGAAAATGTCCGACAAAAAAATCTTCGTTCATTGTAACATTTTTCAACCCCACAACATGTGAATCAGAAAGTTCAAGAATTTTATCAACTAATAAAAATGGAGGTCTGTGTGGTAATAAATCCATGATTCCATGAATATCCATTACAGGTTCCTTATTTATATCGTATGACGGAACATTATTTCTTTCTTCTAACTTGATAAGTTTTGAGAGTTTTTTTGCAAACTGAGTATTTACAAAATGTCCTGGCTTGTTAGCGATGATTTTTCCTTGAATTTTGGTTCCAATCAATGATAAGTCACCAACAATATCTAACAATTTATGACGAGCTGCTTCGTTTGGATAATGTAAAGTTAGATTATCTAAAATTCCATTTTCTTTTACAGAAATGGTTTCTTTATTGAATGCTTTCTTTAAATTTTCCATTGTTTCTGCAGAAATTTCTTTATCTACATAAACAATTGCATTATTTAAGTCACCGCCTTTGATTAAACCATTGTTCAATAAACTTTCTAATTCATGTAAAAAACTAAAAGTTCTACAATCAGCTATTTCAGTTTTAAATTCGGCAATGTTTTTCATTGTTGCATTTTGTGTGCCTAAAACTTTAGTACCAAAATCAACCATAGCGGTTACGCAATAATTATCACTTGGAATTACTGTGATTTCACTTCCTGTAGCTTCATCTAAATAAGAAATAACCTCTTTAACTACATATACTTTTCGTTCTGCATCTTGCTCAACAATTCCGGCTTTTTCAATAGCTTCAACAAAATATTTAGACGAACCATCCATAATAGGCAATTCTGATGCATTCAATTCGATAATAAGATTATCCAAATCGCAACCAACTACTGCTGCCAAAACGTGTTCAGGTGTTTGAATCATAACACCTCTTTTTTCTAAATTGGTACCTCTTTGTGTATTAACTACATAATTTGCATCGGCTTCAATAATAGGTTGCCCTTCTAAATCAACACGAACAAATGTAAATCCGTTGTTAATTGGTGCGGGTTTGAAAGTCATTGTAACTTCTTGTCCTGTATGTAATCCAACTCCAGTTAATGAAATTTCACTGGCAATGGTCGTTTGTTTAACCATAATTTAACTCTATTTATTGTTGTTGTTTTTTAATTCTTCTAAATCGGCTACAATTTTTGGTAAGTTTCTAAAATGCACGAATGATTTTGCAAAATCGCCATAATTGAAAGCTGGGCTTCCTTGGACAACTTCTCCGTCTGCTAAATTTTTTCCAATTCCTGATTGTGCTTGAATTTTTACATTATCACCTATTAATAAGTGTCCTGCAAATCCTACTTGACCACCAATCAAGCCATTTTTACCAATTTTAGTAGTTCCTGCAATACCAGTTTGTGCTGCAATAACAGTGTTTTCGCCAATTTCTACATTATGGGCTACTTGAATATGATTGTCTAGTTTTACACCTTTTCTAATAATGGTTGAACCCAATGTTGCTCTATCAACAGTTGTACATGCACCTATTTCTACATTATCTTCTATAATTACATTACCAATTTGAGGTACTTTTGAATACGTTCCATCTTCTTGAGGAGCAAATCCAAAACCATCAGAACCAATAATTGTTCCTGAATGAATGATACAATTATTTCCAATTTCTGTTTCAGAATATATTCTAACGCCAGCAAAGAAAACACAATTATCACCTATAATTACATTATCACCAATAAAGCTATTTGGATATATCTTGACATTGTTTCCAATGATAACATTTTTTCCAACGTAGCAAAAACTACCTAAATATAAATCGTTTCCATAAGTAACACCATCTGAAATTACAGAAGGTTGCTCAATGCCCGATTTCATTAATTTTACTTGATTGTAATATTCTAATAATTTTGAAAATGATTTGTAAGCATCTTCAACTTTTATTAAAGTGGTTGTAATTTCCTGTTCTGGCTCAAAAGTATTATTTACAATAGTTACTGTTGCTTTTGTAGAATAAATGAAATTAATATATTTTGGATTGGCTAAAAAAGTTAGAGAACCTTCGGTGCCTTCTTCAATCTTAGATAATTTATATACTTCTGCATTAGGATTACCTACTACTTCACCTTCTAAAATACCTGCTATTTGCGCTGCTGTAAACTTCATTTAAATGATACTATTTATTTCGTTAAACGAACGAAATTATAATTATAAAATTACTCAAACTATCAAATATACAAATTTGAGTGTTTTATATTGGCAAAAATATAAAATTAAATTAAAATGTTAAGATTCTAACACTACTTTTGGAAAACAAATGTAATATTTAGTTACTTCTTTAGATAATGCTTTTAAATACATTTGGTCTGAAACTTCTACAACATCTTCAACACTTTTATCTTTTTTAAGTATGTAAATAGGTTCACTTGATTTACTATATGCCTGATTTTTCAGTTTGCCTTTAAACACAAAATAATCTGCTTCTTTTTCTGAAATGTTTACCTTTTTAATGAATTTATTTTTTAAATCTAATAATCTCTCTTTGTTAGGTTTATCTTCAGTTATTTGAATCTTTAGTAAATCACGATTTAATATCATTCGGCATAAATTTTGCAACACGTAATCGTCATTAAATTGCCACGATTTAATTGCTCCCATAACATCGTAATCGTCTAAAAAAGAAAATTTATCTAATGTGTTTTTATCAAAATTAATCAATAAAATTTTATTTTGCATGAAAAATTGAAGCGATTCACTGCAAGGCAAAACCACTCCTTTTTGTGTTAGTTCTTTAGCTCTTTTTAGAATTTTTGTCAGAATTAATTCGGCCACAACACTTGTTTTGTGTAAATAAGCTTGCCAATACATTAATCGTCGTGCAACCAAGAATTTTTCAACAGAATAAATTCCTTTCTCTTCAATTACCAAAACATCATTTTCTACATTCATCATCTGAATCAAACGGTCACTATTTATGTTTCCTTCAGCTACACCACTATAAAAGCTATCGCGTTTTAGATAATCCATTCGATCCATATCTAATTGACTTGAAATCAATTGCAACATGAATTTGCGATGATATTCTCCCTTAAAAACTTGAATTGCTAAACTTAATTTTCCATCAAATTCTTTATTCAATTGTTCCATAAAAAGTAAAGACAATTCTTCATGATGCACTTCTTCAACAATGCTATGTTCCATTGCGTGACTATATGGACCATGACCTATATCATGTAAAAGAATAGCAATATATAAAGCGTTTTCTTCTACTTCAGAAATTGAAACTCCTTTAAATTTTAAGGTTTGAACAGCTTTTTGCATAATATGCATGCAACCCAAAGCGTGATGAAAGCGCGTGTGATGAGCTCCTGGATAAACTAAATACGACATTCCCATTTGTGAAATACGACGTAAACGCTGAAAATATGGATGTTGAATTAAATCGTAAATTAAAGAATTAGGAATGGTAATAAAACCATAAATAGGATCGTTAAATATTTTGAGTTTATTAGTTTGTCTCACAAGGTTAAATTTTGAATAACAAATGTAGGAATTTTAAAATAGGACTAAATAAAAAAGGTGTTAGAATTTATCCAACACCTTAAATATAATAGAAAACTTATTAGTTTATTGTTTTAGCTTTTTCAACTTGACCTGTGATTTCATATGCCATTTTTAAGATACTTTTGGTATTGGCATCAGTTGGGTTAATTGAATACGCTTTTTCAAAAGAAGGAATTGTTTTTTGAAACATTGCTTTACGCTCATCCATCAATTTGTTGTATTTTTTTATATCACTTGTTGAAGCATTAATTTCCGCAACTAGTCTATCTTCTTCTTTTAATCCAGCATATCCTTCATTAAAATATAAATTGAATTCACCAGTTTTTAATTCTTCATCATTAGGCAATAATTTTCTCGCTTCTGCGTATGTTTCTTTTGCTTTTGCTAACTCTCCGTTTTGAGTGTAAAGAATTGATAATATTCTTAAAACTTCTGATTTGTTAGCGCTTACTTTTGAATCTTTAGGTTTTTCATGAGTTCCTAAAGAGATATATTTTGATCTTTCTTCCTTTGAATTAAACTCTTCTTCTGAACCAGAAGCTTTGTTAATAGCTGTATAAATTACACCATTTTTTAGATAGTCAGAATTATTAAGTTCTTCATAAAGCTTTTGTCCTAATTTATAGTCATTTGCTTGTACTGCTAAGATTGCAGCATTTTGAAGTGATTTGCCTTCGTTTTTGGGATCAAAAGTATACAAACTGTAAAAAGCAGCCGAAGCTTCTTTAAATTTTGATGCACTATTTAATGACAAAGCAAGTGTGTTGATACCTTGTTTAAAATCAGCTTTTTCTAAAATTAATTCATCAGTGTAAACTTTTTTACCTGATTTTTTTTCAAACTCAATTGTTTCATCTATAACAGTTCCATACTCTTTAATGAATTCTGGATTGTATAATTTCATTTGATCTTGAATAGTTGCTTTGTCTCCTTTGGATGCTAAAACAACTGTTGGATACATTACTTTATAAAATTTTGCATAAACTTTGTCAGCTTCTTCAGTTGCTAAAGTTTGTAAAGCATCACTTGTAGATTTATAAGTTTCTAAATCTTTTTCAGAAATAGTTTCTTTAGCATAAATCTTTTTTAATGTTTTTAGCTCATCTTTTTGAGCAAATGTGGCAACAGACAATAAAAGAGTTGCACTTAATACTAATTTTTTCATTGTTTTAAAATCTGGGTTAAACAAAAGCCCAAAATAAATTTGGGCTTTATTCTATTTATTCTTGTGTTTCTTCATCTGATGAATCAATATCTGTGCCATTTTCAACATCAGAAATTTCTCCATTTTCATCTAAAACTATTTCTTCGTCTTCTCGAAGCACTTTGGTAACTGCAGCAATAGAATCATTTCCTTTAATGTTAATTAGTCGAACTCCTTGCGTTGCTCTTCCCATTACTCGTAAATCAGAAACCATCATTCTAATAGTTAATCCTGATTTGTTGATAATCATTAAATCATCAGCATCGGTTACATTATTAATAGCAATTAAAGCTCCTGTTTTCTCAGTAATATTAAGAGTTTTTACACCTTTACCTCCACGATTCGTAATTCTGTATACATCTTCTCCATCATCATCTACTAATTTAGTACGTTTTCCATAACCATTTTCAGTAACCACCAAGATTTGAGATTCTGTTACATCGTTTTTATCAATTGAAACCATTCCAATTACTTCGTCTTTTTCATCGGCTAAAGTAATACCTCTAACTCCTGAAGCAGTTCTTCCCATTGGACGTGTTTTCTCTTCTTCAAAACGAACTAATTTACCAGACTTAACTGCCAATAACACTTGACTGTTTCCTGTAGTTAATTTTGCTTCGATTAATTCATCATCTTCTTTAATGGTAATAGCATTAATTCCGTTTTGACGTGGACGTGAATATTGTTCTAAAGGTGTTTTCTTAACTTGACCTTGTTTCGTAGCCATAATTACATAGTGACTATTGATATAATCTTGGTCTTTTAAGTCTTGAGTGCAGATAAATGCTTTTACTTTATCATCTTGCTCGATATTGATTAAGTTTTGGATAGCACGACCTTTACTTGTTTTGGTTCCTTCTGGAATTTCGTAAACACGCATCCAATAACACTTACCTTTTTGCGTGAAATACATTAAATATTGGTGATTTGTTGCCACAAATAAATGCTCCAAGAAATCTTGATCTCTAGTTCCAGCCGATTTTTGTCCAACACCTCCTCTGTTTTGAGTTTTGTATTCCGATAATGACGTACGTTTGATATAACCCGCATGAGAAATCGTAATTACAACACTTTCATCAGCAATTAAATCCTCGATACTAACGTCTCCACCAGAATATTCAATTTGCGAACGACGCTCATCTCCATATTTATCTCTAATTTCTGTTAATTCGTCTTTAATTACTTGCATTCTCATTTCTTTGCTTGCCAATAATTCTTTCAAATACGTAATCAATTTCATGATTTCTTCGTATTCAGCACGTAATTTATCTTGTTCAAGACCTGTTAATTGTCTCAAACGCATTTCTACGATTGCACGTGCTTGAATTTCTGATAATTTGAAACGTTCAATTAATTTCGTTCTAGCTTCATCACCATCTTTAGAAGCTCTAATGATTTTGATTACTTCATCAATATTATCAGAAGCAATGATTAAACCTTCTAAAATATGAGCTCTTTCTTCTGCTTTTCTTAAATCATATTGCGCTCTACGAACTACAACATCATGACGGTGTTCAACGAAATGATAAATCAAATCTTTAAGATTCAACATTTGTGGACGCCCTTTTACCAACGCAATGTTATTTACACTGAACGAAGATTGTAATTGTGTATATTTATAAAGTGTATTTAAAACTACATTTGGAACTGCATCACGTTTTAATTCATATACCACACGCATTCCATTTCTATCCGATTCGTCTCGAATATTTGAAATACCTTCGATTTTTTTATCATTAACTAAATCAGCCGTTTTCTTAATCATTTCGGCTTTATTTACTTGATATGGAATCTCGGTAACAATAATCGCTTCTCTTCCATTTACTTCTTCAAAACCAACTTTTGCACGCATAACAATACGCCCTCTACCTGTTTTGAAAGCTTCTCTTACTCCTTCGTAACCATAGATAATTCCTCCTGTTGGAAAATCTGGTGCTTTTATATAATTGATTAATTCATCAATTTCGATATCATTATTATCAATATAAGCTAATGTACCATCAATAACTTCCGTTAAGTTATGAGGCGCCATATTAGTTGCCATACCTACCGCAATACCAGAAGCTCCATTAATTAATAAAGTAGGAACTTTAGTTGGCATAACAGTTGGTTCTTGCAACGTATCATCAAAGTTTAATTGAAAATCGACTGTTTCTTTGTCAATGTCTGCCAACATTTCTTCCGAAATCTTTTTCATTCTGGCTTCAGTATAACGCATTGCTGCTGGACTATCACCATCGACAGAACCAAAATTACCTTGACCATCTACCATTAAGTAACGTAAGCTCCATTCCTGAGCCATACGCACCATTGCATCATATACTGAAGTGTCACCATGTGGGTGATATTTACCTAAAACTTCTCCAACAATTCTTGCCGATTTTTTATGGGCTCTGTTCGAAAGAACTCCTAATTCATACATTCCGTATAAAACTCTACGGTGTACAGGTTTTAAACCATCTCTAACATCAGGAAGTGCACGCGACACAATAACAGACATCGAATAATCGATGTAAGCTGACTTCATTTCTTCCTCAATGTTAATAGGAATTAACTTTTCTCCTTCTGACATAAGTATTTATATTAAAATTATGATTATTACTAAAACGTGCCAATATACGGCTTTTTGAACTTTTACAACAAATTTTTAGAGACTTATTTAGACATTTTATTAACAATTTTGTTTACAAATTGCTTATAAATCAAAGTCTTTTTTCTTTTATTTTACATTTATTTTTTGTCATTTAGCAACATAGTATGTTTATTAGGTATAGTTTTTGCTTTTACCTATACAATTTTGTACTTTTACTAATATTATAAATGCAGTATGGACGATAATTTTTCACCAAGAGTAAAAGATGTAATTTCCTTTAGTAAAGAAGAAGCTTTACGTTTAGGTCACGATTTCATTGGCACTGAGCATCTAATGCTAGGCATTCTTCGTGATGGAAATGGTAAAGCAATAAATATTTTAAATAATTTGGCTGTAGATTTATCTCACTTAAGAAAAAAAGTAGAAATATTAAGTCCTGCCAATCCTAACGGAATTCAAAATATTGAAAAGAAAAATTTACATTTAACAAGACAAGCCGAACGCGCTTTAAAAACTACTTTTTTAGAAGCCAAACTATTCAATAATTCTGAAATTAGTACCGCTCACCTATTATTATGTATTTTACGTAATGAAAATGATCCTACTACCAAATTAATGAATAAAATTAAAATTGATTACGAAACCGTTAAAGAACAATATACAGCCATGATGACAAACGAAGACGATTACTTAGAAAATTTGCCAAAAGCTGAATCTTTTAATGATGATTCAGGACAAGATGACAGCCTAAAAGATAGCGGTTTTAACAATCCTCCTTCTGGAAATAAAACGAATAAAAAATCTAAAACACCTGTTTTGGATAATTTTGGTCGTGATTTAACCGAAATGGCAGAAGAAGGGAAACTAGACCCAGTTGTGGGACGTGAGAAAGAAATCGAACGTGTTTCTCAAATTTTAAGCCGTAGAAAGAAAAACAACCCGCTTTTAATTGGGGAACCTGGAGTTGGAAAATCGGCTATTGCTGAAGGTTTAGCTTTGCGAATCATTAAAAAGAAAGTATCTCGTAATTTATTCAACAAACGTGTGGTTACACTTGATTTAGCAAGTTTAGTTGCAGGAACAAAATACCGCGGACAATTCGAAGAAAGAATGAAAGCGGTAATGAATGAATTAGAGAAAAATGATGATATCATTTTATTCATTGATGAAATTCACACTATTGTAGGTGCTGGTGGTGCTACAGGTTCGCTTGATGCCTCTAACATGTTTAAACCAGCTTTAGCAAGAGGTGAAATTCAATGTGTTGGAGCTACAACATTGGACGAATATCGTCAATATATTGAAAAAGATGGTGCTTTGGAAAGACGTTTCCAAAAAGTAATTGTAGAACCAACATCTGTTGAAGAAACAATTACCATTTTAAATAACATCAAACCAAAATACGAAGACCATCATAACGTTTTATACACACCAGAAGCAATTGAAGCTTGTGTTAAATTGACAAATCGTTACATGACCGATCGTTTTCTTCCAGATAAAGCTATTGATGCTTTAGACGAAGCAGGTTCTCGTGTCCACATTATTAATATTGATGTTCCAAAGCAAATTTTGGAATTAGAACGTCAATTGGAAGAAGTGCGCGAACTGAAAAATACGGTCGTTAAAAAGCAGAAATATGAGGAAGCTGCTAAACTTCGTGATGATGAAAAACGCATCGAAAAAGATTTAGCTATTGCTCAAGAACAATGGGAAGAAGATTCTAAAAACAATAAAGTTACCGTTACAGAAGACAACGTTGCTGATGTAGTTTCTATGATGACTGGAATTCCTGTAAATCGTATTGCTCAAACTGAAAGTAATAAGTTAGCTCACTTGCCTGAACTAATTAAAGGTAAGGTAATTGGGCAAGACGAAGCAGTGTTAAAAATTGCAAAATCTATTCAAAGAAATCGTGCTGGTTTAAAAGATCCAAACAAGCCAATTGGTTCGTTTATTTTCTTAGGTCAAACAGGTGTTGGAAAAACACAATTAGCAAAAGTTATTGCAAAAGAACTGTTTGATTCTGAAGATGCTTTGGTTCGAATTGACATGAGTGAATACATGGAAAAATTCGCTATTTCTCGTTTAGTTGGAGCGCCTCCAGGATACGTTGGTTACGAAGAAGGTGGTCAATTAACAGAAAAAGTTAGAAGAAAACCATATTGCGTGGTACTTCTAGATGAGATTGAAAAAGCACATCCAGATGTTTTCAATATGATGCTTCAAGTTTTGGATGACGGACATTTAACGGATAGCTTAGGTCGTAAAATCGATTTTAGAAATACGATTATTATCATGACTTCTAACGTTGGAGCTCGTCAATTGAAAGACTTTGGAACCGGTGTTGGATTTGGAACAGCTTCAAAACAAGCACAAACAGAAGAACATTCAAAGGGAATTATCGAAAACGCTTTGAAAAAAGCTTTTGCTCCTGAGTTTTTAAACAGAATTGATGATGTAATTGTTTTCAATGCTCTAGAAAAAGAAGATATTGATAAAATTATTGATATCGAAATGGATAAATTATATTTAAGAGTTAAAGATTTAGGTTATACATTAAAGCTTTCTGAAGCAGCCAAAGATTACATTGCTGAAAAAGGTTTTGATAAGCAATTTGGAGCGCGTCCGTTAAAAAGAGCCATTCAAAAATATGTTGAAGATGCTCTAGCTGAAGAGATTATTACTCAAAAAATTCATGAAGGCGATCAAATTTTCATGGACTTAGATGAAACAGCTCAAGAACTCAAAATAGAAATTAAAAAATTAGAAGAACCAAGCTCATAGCTTGGTTTTTTTATTTTATGCAATTTTAAAATTATATTAAAAAAAATACTACATTAGATTCTTAATTTATTCGTTTAAAAATGTTAGACAAAGTTATTGTAGGTAGCGAAGAATGGTGTTCCTTCCCTACTTTAGGAATCCCAACAATTAAAGCACGTGTTGATTCTGGTGCAAAAACATCAGCATTACATGCTATCAATATTGTTACGTTTGAAAAAGATAGTGAGAGTTGGGTTAAATTTGACATCAACCCAATTCAAAATAATGCAAAAGCAGTAATTCATTGTGAAGCTCCTTTAATTGATAAAAGAGTCGTTAAAAGTTCGAGCGGTTTTAGAGAACAACGTTATGTAATCAAAACCAAACTTGAGATTGGTGGAAAAACTTGGGAAATCGAGGTTACTCTTACCAACCGTGATTCTATGGGTTTCCGAATGTTATTAGGTCGTGAAGCGATGTCGGGACGTGTTTTAGTTGACCCTGAACAACGTTATTTGTTGGGTCAACCTACAACCGAAAAACTAAAAGAATATTATTACGCTTCTAATGAATCTAAAAAAGGTTTAAAAATTGGTTTATTAGCAAGTAATCCAGAATTATATAGCAACAAACGAATTTTAGAAGCAGGCGAATTAAGAGGTCATGAAATGCATTTCTTAAATTTGAAATACTGCTACATGAAATTAGACGCAACAAAACCTGAAATTCATTACCGTGGAGGAAAAGTTCTAAACGATTTTGATGCCGTAATTCCAAGAATTCGTCCTAGTATGACGTATTATGGTTGTGCCTTAACGCGTCAATTTGAAGCTTTAAAAGTATTTGCTTTAAATAACGCTTCTGCTATTACACAATCGAGAGATAAACTGTTTTCACTACAATTATTATTAAACAACGGAGTTGATATTCCAACGACTGGATTTGCCAATTCGCCTTTAGATACTGACGATTTGATTAAAATGGTGGGTGGTTCACCTTTAATTGTAAAATTACTAGAAGGAACACAAGGAAAAGGTGTCGTTTTGGCAGAAACCAAAAAAGCGGCAGAATCCGTTATCAACGCATTCAAGAGTTTAAACGCTAATATTTTAGTTCAAGAATTCATTAAAGAAGCGAATGGTAAAGATTTGAGACTCTTTGTTGTAGATGGAAAAGTAGTAGCCGCTATGCAACGTGAAGCCGCTCCAGGAGAATTCAGAGCTAATATTCATATGGGCGGAACTGCTTCTGTAGTAAAAATTACTTCTGATGAAAAGAGAATTGCTATTAAAGCAGCAAAAGCTATGAATTTAAAAGTAGCTGGAGTTGATATTATTCGTTCGTCAAAAGGACCTTTATTATTAGAAGTAAATTCATCTCCTGGTTTAGAAGGAATTGAAGGTGCAACTCAAAAAGACATTGCAGGCGAAATGATTAAAGCAATTGAGAAAAACTTTAAATGGAAATAATATGAAAAAGCAATATACAGTTCCGTTGGTTTTATTCCTTTTAGGGATGGCGATTACAATAATTGGTTCTTTATTTAAAATTACGCATTGGCCTGGAGCTAACTTTATGTTAACCATTGGAATGATAACCGAAGCTATTGCTTTAATTACATTAATAGTTGTTTTACTTAAAAACACAAAATGAACAAAAACCGATTAGAAGCCTTTAGCGATGGCGTTTTAGCTATTATAATCACTATCATGGTTTTGGAATTTAAAGTACCTAATGATACTACCTTTGAAGCCGTTACTAAATTATCGCATAAGTTTCTAAGTTATATATTAAGTTTTATATATGTCGGAATTTATTGGAACAACCACCATCACTTAATTCATTCACTGAAAAATGTAAATGGGAAAATACTTTGGGCAAACTTACATTTACTGTTTTGGTTATCCTTGATTCCCTTTACAACAGCTTGGATTGGAGAACATCATTTTGCCTCTTTCCCAATGATGTTATACGAAATTGTATTATTGATGAATGCTTTCGCCTACTTTATTCTACAACGATTAATTTTAATTGACCACGGAAAAGATTCAGCTCTTTCAAATGCTATCGGAAAAGATTACAAAGGAAAATTATCGGTAGTTTTATATTTGATTGCTGTTTTTCTAACGAAATATTCAGTTGAAATCTCTGGAGCGATTTACATTTTAGTGGCTTTAATTTGGTTAATTCCCGACAAAAGAATTGAACGCACTTTTAACGAAAACAAATAATTATGTATTTAATTAGTAAAATACTCATTGCAACTATAGCTTTATTTCATCTATATTTTTTATGGTTGGAAATGTTTGCTTGGACCACAAAAGCTAAAAAAGTATTCCGAACTATTCCCGAAGATTTATTCGAAAAAACAAAAGTTTTAGCAGCTAATCAAGGATTATATAACGGCTTTTTGTCAGCTGGGTTAATTTGGTCACTATTTATTTCAAACAAAATGTGGAGCATAAATGTAGCTATATTCTTTTTAAGTTGTGTAACAATAGCTGGAATTTATGGTGCTTATTCTGCTTCTAAAAAAATATTTTTTATTCAAGCACTTCCTGCAATTATCACAATTTTAACTCTTATATTTTAATTCAATGAAAAAATTAATCGCTTTTTTTGTATTTATCTTTTTAATTTTTACTCCACAAGAAGCTTCTGCTCAAAAATTAGATTGCAAAAAATTTAAAAACGGAACATTCAAATTAGTAGACAAAACTACTGGAACAACATACATCATTAAACGAAAAGGAACCATTCAAACTGAAGAAATCGAAGGAGCTGAATCTAAGTATTCTTTCCAAGTTGATTGGATTGACGATTGCAGTTACATGTTAAAAGCAACTGAAGAAACTTTAAAACGAAATGCCGATTTTAAATATTTAATTAAAGTAGAAATTGTCGAAACCAAAGAAAAATCATACGTGATGCGAGCAACAATTCCTGATATTAAAGCTTTTTCAATGGAAAGTGAATTGTTTCTTTTAGAATAAAAAAAAAACGCTATTGTTATCCAATAGCATTTTTTTTATCTTAATCTTCCATTTCAATTTGAAAACTATTCAAAAAAGAAACCGATTTTTCAATATCGTAATGTAAAATTCTATCTTCTGACACAAATGAAACTTCTTCTCTATATGATTTCACAAAACTTTCAATAAATGCACTCGATTGTAAAGGTCTTCTGAATTCTAAGGCTTGAGAACCGTTTAATAACTCAATGGCTAAAATGCGCTCAATATTTTCAACTATTCTTAATGTTTTTGTTGCTGCGTTTGCTCCCATACTCACGTGATCTTCTTGTCCGTTTGACGAAACAATACTATCAATGCTTGCTGGAGTTGCTAATTGTTTGTTTTGACTAGCGATACTTGCCGCTGTATATTGTGGAATCATAAAACCTGAATTCAATCCTGGATCGTTCACTAAAAACGCTGGTAAACCTCTTAATCCAGAAATCAATTGATAGGTTCTTCTTTCCGAAATACTTCCTAATTCTGATAACGCTATTCCTAAGAAATCTAAAGCTAATGCCAATGGTTGTCCGTGGAAATTTCCACCTGAAATAATCAAATCTTCTCCAACAAAAATATTTGGATTATCTGTAACAGAGTTGATTTCAGTACGGAATACTTTCTTTACATAATCAATAGTATCTTTTGAAGCACCATGCACTTGTGGAATACAACGGAATGAATATGGATCTTGTACATGAACTTTTGGTTGCGCAATGATTTCGCTATCTTCTAATAAATCTCTAAAATGTTCAGCCGTTTGAATTTGTCCTTTGTGTGGGCGAACTAAGTGAATCAAATCAGTAAATGGTTCTAATCTTCCATCAAAACCTTCTAATGAAACTGCTCCGATTACATCGGCTAAATAAGACAATTTTTGCGATTTTATTAAGCAATAAACTCCATAAGCACTCATGAATTGCGTTCCATTCAATAAAGCTAAACCTTCTTTTGATTGTAAAACGATTGGTTCCCAACCAAATTTCTCTAATACTTTAGCTGAAGGCTGTCTGAAACCATCTAAATACACTTCGCCTTCTCCTAATAATGGCAACGATAAATGCGCTAACGGAGCTAAATCGCCCGAAGCTCCTAATGAACCTTGCGTATAAATTACGGGTAAAATATCATTGTTATAAAAATCAATCAAACGTTGCACGGTTACTAACTGAACACCAGAATGTCCATAACTTAACGATTGAATTTTAAGCAACAACATGATTTTTACAATTTCATGAGGCACTTCTTCACCCGTTCCGCAAGCGTGAGATTTCACAAGGTTTTCTTGAAGCTTTGATAAGTTTTCATTCGAAATCTTTACATTACATAATGAACCAAAACCAGTGTTAATACCGTAAATTGGATCAGAATTCGATTGCATCTTATCATCTAGATACTTTCGGCATTTTTCAATGTTAACAACAGCTTCTTCTGAAAGAGCTAATGTTTTACCTTGAAATACAACTTCGTTAATAGTTTCTATTGATAATAAATCTGAACTTATATAATGTATGGTTTCCATGTCAAAAATTTAAAGTCCAAAATTCCGCAAACAATTGTTAAAATGCAAGATTTATTATCAATATTAACAAAAAATAAATATTGCTTACTATTTATACCAATTCTAATGCTATTTTTAAGATTTTTCAATAAATTAGCAGTCTTAAAATATTCAACACTAAATCATGAAAAATACAGCGTTAACGCACATTCACGAAAGTTTAGGAGCTAAAATGGTTCCGTTTGCAGGATACAATATGCCTGTGCAATATGAAGGAGTAAATGCAGAACACGAAATCGTTAGAAATGGCGTTGGTGTTTTCGACGTTTCTCACATGGGAGAATTTTTCTTAAAAGGAGAAAATGCGTTGGCTTTAATTCAGAAAGTAACTTCAAATGACGCTTCTAAATTAGTTGATGGAAAAGCACAATATTCTTGTTTACCAAATAACGAAGGCGGAATTGTTGACGATTTAATCGTTTATAAAATTGCTGACAATCATTATATGTTAGTTGTGAATGCTTCAAACATTGAAAAAGATTGGAATTGGATTTCTTCACACAATGATTTAGGTGTAGATATGCAAAATCTTTCTGAAGGATATTCTTTATTAGCAATTCAAGGACCAAAAGCTGCAGAGGCTATGCAATCCTTAACTTCTATCGATTTAACTAATATGGGATATTACACATTCCAAATTGGTGAATTTGCTGGAAAAAGCGATGTAATTGTTTCTGCTACAGGTTATACAGGTTCGGGTGGATTTGAAATTTATTTTAAAAACGAAGATGCAGAATACATTTGGAACAAAGTTTTTGAAGCTGGAGCAGCCTTCGGAATTAAACCAATTGGATTAGCAGCACGTGATACGTTACGTTTAGAAATGGGATTCTGTTTATACGGTAACGATATCAACGATACAACTTCTCCATTAGAAGCTGGTTTAGGATGGATTACAAAATTCGACAAAGAATTCACGAATTCAGAAAACTTAAAGAAACAAAAAGAAGCGGGTGTTTCTCGTAAATTAGTTGGTTTCGAAATGGTAGAAAGAGGAATTCCTCGTCACGATTACGAAATTGCTGATGCTAATGGAAATGTAGTCGGAATTGTAACTTCTGGAACGCAATCACCTTCTATGGGAATTGCTATCGGAATGGGTTATGTTCCAACAGAATTGTCAACGCCAGATTCTGAAATTTATATCAGAATTAGAAATAAAGACATCAAAGCAAAAGTGGTTAAAATGCCATTTTATAAAAAATAGTCACGCTTGTTGATGAATAAAATTTTATATTTCATAGTGCTTTTTCAGTGTGGACTTTATGCCCAAAACGCTGGAAAAGCCTGTGAAAAAATAAAAAAAATAAATTCTCTACTTAAAGTAAATCATTATAAAATGAAGCCAATAGACGATAGTTTATCGGCAAATGTTTATGATGCTTTTTTTGAAATCTTAGACCAAGACAAAAACTTTTTCACAATTGCTGAAGAAAAAAAACTAAGTCGTCATAAATTTAAAATAGACAACTATATTGCTGCAAAAGATTGTTCATTCTTAGATGAAATTGCACTTACTTACAAAAATGCATTACAACGAAATTTAGCAATGATTGAAGCTTTAGAAAAGCAAAACATTGTTTATAATACAAAAGATACTTTATTTTTTATCAGTAAAAATAGACAGTATATCAAAAACGAAGAGCGAATGAAAAATTTTATTCGTAAAAGTGTTACTTATGATATTCTAATTGATATTGCAGAGCAAAGTAAAAACAAAGATTCTCTAGTAAATAATTTTGATAAAATTGCCGAAACATCAAAAACAAAAATTTTTGAAAACAAAAAATGTATTCTAAATAGCCTTATAAAAGATGATTCTTCATTTTATGATTCTTTTTATGACAGTTTTTTATTAGCCTATTCCAGTTATTTTGATCCACATACCTCCTATTTTAACTATTCTGAAAAAGAAAGTTTTATGTCGACTGTAACAGCTAGTAGTAGTTCTGTGGGAATTAATTTTGAATTTGATGATAATGAAAATTTATTAGTTGCCGAAATTATTCCAGGCAGCCCAGCTTTTGAATATGGAAAAATCGATAGCGGAGACCAGCTTTTAAAAATTAAACACGACAAAGACGATTTTGCCATTAGTTGTGCAACTATCGATAAAGTTTCTGAGTTAATTTCTTCAGATAATTATACTATTTTAGAATTTACGTTCAGAAAAAAAACAGGCGATATTTTTAATGCGAAGCTCGAAAAAAAGATAATGAAAACTGAGGAAAATTTAGCCTATAGCTTCATTGTTGAAAACAAAGCTAAAGTTGGTTATATAAAAATTCCAAGTTTTTATAGTGATGAAGAAGGAAGCAATAATCTATCAAATGATGTTGCTAGAGAAATCATCAAACTTCAAGAAGATAAAGTTGACGGAATCATCATCGATTTAGACAATAATGGTGGCGGAAGCATTACCGAAGCCATAAAAATGGTTGGAATGTTTATTGATATTGGTCCAGTTGCTTTAGTTCATGATAAATATAACAACATTGAAACACTAAAAGATTTTAATCGTGGAGTGGTTTATAGTGGTCCAATAGTGGTTATTGTAAACGGATTTTCTGCTTCGGCAAGTGAATTTTTTGCAAATGCGATTCAAGATTACAATAGAGGAATAATTATTGGAAATGAAACGTATGGAAAAGCTTCAACACAAAGTATAATTCCATTTGAAGATTCGTATGAAAATAAGGATTTCATCAAAATTACAGGACAAAAGTTTTACAGAATTACAGGAAAAAGTCATCAAAACACTGGATTAATTCCTGATGTAAAACTTCCGTTATTGTTTGAAAATTTCATGCCAAAAGAATCGCAATACAAACAAGTTTTAGCAAACGATAGTATTGTTCCAAAATTGAGTTTTAAAAAACACACCAACAACTTTGAGCCTATCATTCAAAAAAGTAAACATCGAGTGCTCGAAAGTGCATATTTTAAAGAAATTGAATCGTTAAATGGCAAATTAGAAACGTTCATTAAAGCCGAAAGAAAACCGTTACTATTAACTTTTAATACTGTTTTTGATGAGGTACATCGTTCTAATGATTTATACACAGAAACGAAAAAAATCAACGATAAGATGTTTGGTTTTTTAATTAAAAACACTTCGATTGAAGCCGAAAAAATAAAATTTGATAGCTATTTCAAAACTAATAATGCTGAAAAAATGAAAGAATTGCAGAAAAACGCTCGCGTCTTTGAAGCCATTACAATTATTTATGATTTAACACATTAGCAATATAAATCAACAGCAAATTTACACAAGATAGAAACAACATGATTAATCAATGAAACACAACTGGCGAACAATTTATTTCTTGTCATGTTCCAAATGATTAATACTTGTTCAACCGATAAAAAAGTTTAATTTTGCAAAAAATTAATTAAATAATTTCTAACAAGAAACATAGTATATAGTAATGGGAAGAGCGTTTGAATTTAGAAAAGCCCGTAAAATGAAACGTTGGTCAGCAATGGCTAAAACGTTTACACGTATAGGAAAAGATATTGTAATGGCCGTTAAAGAAGGCGGACCAAATCCTGAAACCAACTCACGTTTAAGAGCGGTAATTCAGAATGCGAAGGCTGCTAATATGCCTAAAGATAACGTAGAACGCGCTATTAAAAAAGCTTCGGATAAAGACACGGCTAACTTTAAAGAAGTGTTGTTTGAAGGTTATGCACCACACGGAATTGCGATTTTAATTGAAACCGCTACTGATAACAACAACAGAACAGTTGCTAACATTAGAAGTTACTTTAACAAATGCAACGGAACGTTTGGAACACAAGGTTCGGTTGAATTTATGTTTGATCATACATGTAATTTTAGAATTCCGGCAGAAGGACAAGATGTGGAAGAATTAGAATTAGAAATGATTGATTTTGGTGTAGAAGAAATCTTTGCTGACGAAGACGGTATTTTAATGTACGCTCCTTTTGAAAGCTTTGGAACAATTCAAAAAGAATTAGAATCTCGTGGTTTAGAAATCTTATCTTCTGGATTTGAAAGAATACCACAAATAACAAAAGAATTAACACCAGACCAAGTAGCGGATGTTGAAAAACTATTAGAAAAAATTGAAGAAGACGATGACGTAATGAACGTATATCACACGATGCAAGAAAGCGCTGAGTAATTCTTTTTCTATCTTATATACGAAATCCTCGCAAGAAATTGTGAGGATTTTTTTATATATTAGCATTATAAAAAGTAATAATTTTGTGATACTATTTACAAGTTAGGCGTAATTTTAAAAAAACGAAATGTACGATTTTAGACAAACGAAAATTTTTCAATTAGACAATGTAGAATGTCTTAAAGAAGAAACTACATATAAATTTAAAGATGAATCTACAGGTAAAAAATTAATTGCAAAATTTATTTCATATTATGATGATTCAGATGACGTTTATTTACTAACTGAATTCAAAAAACTTGCACTTCTTTCTGGAGAACCTGAAATTGCTACTGTTTACTACCTTGCGACCGGTAAGACTTCAACTTCCACAAAAAGCTGCTATATAATGGATTTTATTGAAGGACAATCTCTTCAAAATTTTTTAGATAACCGAGAATATATAATCTATGAAGTTCTTTTAGATTTAACATTACAATTGGCTTCTGGAATGGAAAAAGCTCACAATTTTGAAATATTTCATAGTGATTTACATAATGAGAATATTTTAATAAATGATTTTGGCTATTTAAAAATTATTGATTTTTTATGGTGGGATTATAATTTACCAAAAACAATAAACCAAAGTAAAGACCTTGATGATTTTAAGAGAATAGTTGGTGAATTTTATTCAAAATGTAAAGAATCAGACAAAAAAAGGTTTGAAATTATTTATAATTATTGCCAATCTATCAAAACATTTAAAGGTTTAAAAAAAGAAATTGAATTGTTTGATGAAATTAGTTTTGACCTATCATTGATTAATGACAAATCTTTAAATGTATTATCAAATCTTTTCAAATTAACTACTTTAAATCAGTTGCATATGGCAATTGAAAGTAAAAATCAAAAAATTCCAAATAAACATATTTCTCAACTTACTGAAAAAGAAGAAAAATATCTTGAAAACATTAAAAATGGAATAAAAATTCAATATCATGATACAAGAAGATTAAAGATTGAAACTGATTTAAAAAATCACTTTAGTCCAAAATTTTTTTCACTAAAACAAGTTGGACTTCTTGATTGGAGTTTATGGATTACAAATACGGGAAAAACTTTTGAAGGTCCATACGAATATAATTTTAGGATTTGGTTTACTTCTAAATTTTTGAAATGGAAAAAAATTGATGAATTAATGCCTTTTGTTGAAGATAACAATAAAGAGCTAGAAGAGTTGCTGTTAGAATAAAAACACCCCGATAGCACAGAATTGCATTCCGTGCCCACAAAACAAAAAACAATAAAAAATCCACACTATGGGTTGGAAAATATCATTAGTCATAATAGAAAACAACAATAAGTTTTCAAATGATGAATTACTACTTAAAAAAGCAGGATTTCGTACAATAAAGAAAGTGGATACTGTTGACTTTGAAACAGCATTAGGTACAAAAAATAAAATTTGTATTGGAAATATTAATGATAATATCGTTATCTGTGATGACTACAAATTAACCGAATACTTTTTATCAGAAAACAACAACTTAGATCTTACCGAAGGTGAAAAGAATATTTCAAGTTTGTTTCTAAATTCTGAGATTTTAGCAGTGGCTTGCCATAGTGTTAGTGACTTTCATGCATACAGTCTAATACAAAAAGGAAAGAAAACCAGATTAAAAATTGTTTCTCAAGAAGAAAAAATAGAATTTGGAGAAAAATTTGAAGAAGAAAATCTACTCTATAAAGATGCTATACAAATTGAAGATGAATTATTTTGGGATTTAGACCATACAGGAAATGAAGATGATTATTATAGCGAGCCAAATTTAATGGAGGAATTTACCTTTGGTATTACAAAAAGAAGATTAGGAGTCGAATTGAACTTGGAAGAAGCTGATGAAATTTTAAAGACCTATAATTTTCGCGTTTATGATGTAGATGATTATGTAGAAGAAATTAAAAGAAATAACGCTAAAGACAAAACTTGGGTAAGGATAGTAATATATATTATTATTTTTATAACAATACAATTAATCAATCAGTTTATGAAAAGTAAATAGAACTCAAATTCTCTAAACAAAAAAAATCCCAATCTTGCAATTGGGATTTTTTTATATATCTAAAATCAAATTACTTGATAATTTCAATTTTTAAAGCAGCTTCTTGATTTACTGAATCAAAGAAACCTTGTTCGCTCATCCAATCATCGCTAAATACTTTACTCATGTATCGTGAACCATGATCTGGGAAAATGATAACTACTTTACTATTTTCGTCAAATTCTCCTTCTTCAGCATATTGTTTCACCGCTTGAAAAGCTGCTCCAGATGTATATCCTACGAATAAACCTTCTTTCTTAGCTAATTCTCTTGTAGTGTGTGCACTTTCTTCATCTGAAACTTTGATGAATTTATCAATGATATCAAAATCGGTTGCTGTTGGAATTAAATTCTTACCTAAACCTTCAATACGGTACGGATAAATTTCATCGTTGTCAAACTCTTTTGTTTCATGGTATTTTTTTAAAACCGAACCAAAAGCATCAACTCCTAAAATTCTAATATTTGGATTTTTTTCTTTCAAAAAACGTGCGGTTCCAGAAATAGTTCCTCCAGTTCCACTACATGCAACTAAGTGCGTAATTTGTCCAGCAGTTTGTTCCCAAATTTCTGGACCAGTAGACTTGTAATGTGCATCTACATTAAGTTCATTAAAATATTGGTTAATGTAAACCGAACCTTTTGTTTCTTCGTGCAATCGTTTAGCAACATTGTAGTAAGAACGGTCGTCATCTGCTGATACGTGTGCTGGGCAAACATAAACTTTTGCACCCATAGAACGCAGCATATCAATTTTGTCTCTTGATGATTTTGAACTCACAGCTAAAATACAATCATAACCTTTGATAATGCTTACCATTGCTAAACTAAATCCAGTGTTTCCAGAAGTGGTTTCAATAATGGTATCACCAGGTTTTAGAATTCCTCTTTTTTCAGCTTCTTCAATAATGTATAATGCGATGCGGTCTTTTGTAGAATGTCCTGGATTAAAAGCTTCAACTTTTGCATAAAAATCACCAGACATGTCTGCTGTAACCTTACTTAATTTAATTAATGGCGTATTTCCAATTAATTCTAAAACATTATTATAGGCTTTTATTTCATCTTTCATAGAAGATAATATTTGTTTTTTAAATTGAATATGAGGCAGTTAACTCAAATTGAATTACTTATTCATAAAAATTAGGTTGTATAAGAAGGCTTATTTTGGCACTCCTAAAACCTTGCAAATTTAACAAAAAAAGTTTAACTACTTCTTAATTTTTTCTAAATCTAACAAAAATGCAAATTCTTTAGCTAATTCTTTAAGTGCTTCAAATCGTCCTGAAGCTCCTCCATGTCCTGCATCCATGTTAGTATCTAAGAATAATTGTTTGTCATTAGTTTTCATTACACGCAATTTTGCCACCCATTTTGCAGGTTCAAAATATTGCACTTGCGAATCGTGAAGCCCTGTAGACACATACATATTTGGATAATCTTGTTTTTTAACTTGGTCGTAAGGCGAATACGAAAGCATGTAATCATAATATACTTTTTCGTTCGGATTTCCCCATTCGTCATACTCTCCAGTTGTCAACGGAATTGTATCATCTAACATGGTGGTAACCACATCTACAAACGGAACTTGTGCAATTACTCCGTTGTATAATTCTGGTGCCATATTAACAATTGCTCCCATTAGCAAACCACCAGCCGATCCTCCTTCTGCATACAAATGTGATGCCGAAGTGTATTTTTCTGCAATAACAAATTTCGAACAGTCAATAAAATCGGTGAAAGTGTTAATTTTTTTCAAAAGTTTTCCGTTCTCATACCACTCTCTTCCTAAGTCCTCGCCTCCTCTAATGTGCGCAATCGCATAGATAAATCCTCTATCCAATAAACTCAAACGAGTGGATGAAAAATAAGGATCCATAGTAGCACCATAAGAACCATAAGCATATAACAACAATGGATTTTTACCATCTTTTTTGATTCCTTTTCTGTAGACCATAGAGATTGGCACTTTAGTTCCGTCAATTGCGGTTGCCCAAACTCTTTCTTCGATGTAATTGTTCTTGTCGAATTTTCCACCCAATACTTCTTGCTCTTTCAATACTTTTTTCTCCTGAGTTCTCATGTTGAAATCAATAACAGAAGATGGTGTTGCCATAGATTGGTAACCATAACGAAGAATTTCAGTATCAAAATCAACGTTAGTTGTAGTGTAAGCTGTATAGGTTTCACTTTCAAATGGTAAATAATACTCACCTTTTCCATTCCAAGGACGAATTTGAATTTTATTCAAACCATTTGAACGTTCTTCAACCACTAAATAATCTTTAAAAATTTCGATTCCTTCTAATAAAACATCTTTTCTGTGTCCAATTAAATCTTTCCAGTTTTCAGCAGAAGTCGCTGTTTCTGGTGTTTTCATTAATTTGAAGTTCGTTGCTTTGTCTTTATTGGTTACGATATAGAAACTATCACCATAATGCGAAATCGAATATTCTAATCCGCGTGTTCTTTTTTGGAAAATTCTAAATTCACCATTAGGATTTTTAGATTCCAAAATTTGGTACTCAGAAGTCAAAGTACTTGAAGAACCAATCACCAAATATTTTTTAGATTTTTCTTTGTAAACAAACGTGCCAAATGTATCGTCTTTTTCATGAAAAACCATGGTATCAGCCGAAGCATCAGTTCCTAAAGTATGTTTGTAAATTTTATCAGAACGTAACGTTTGAGCATCTTTACGAGTGTAAAACAACGTTTTGTTATCGCCAGCCCAAGTAGAACCTCCTGTTGTGTTTTCTAATTTCACTGGAAGAATTTCACCTGTTTCTAAGTTTTTAATTTGAATCGTATATTGTCTTCTCGAAACTAAATCCACTCCAAAAGCAGCCCATTTATTATCTTCACTAATATTTAAACCGCCTAAGTTAAAATAAGAATGTCCTTTTGCCATTTCATTGCAGTCAAACAAAATTTCTTCTTTAGCATCTAAACTGCCTTTTTTACGAGCATAAATTGGATAATCTTTACCCGTTTCATAACGTGTAATGTAGTAATATCCGTTATAAAAATAAGGAACTGAACTATCATCTTCCTTAATTCTACCTTTCATTTCTAAGAACAATTCGTCTTGTAATTGTTTGGTATGAGCCGTTGATTTTTGGTAATATTCGTTTTCTTTATTCAAATAATCAATAACTTCTGGGTTTTCTCTTTCGTTTAACCAATAATAGTTATCAATTCTTTTATCACCGTGCTTTTCTAATGTTTTTGGAACAATTTTAGCAACTGGTGGCTGTAATTTATCAGACATTTTTTTTGTTTTATTTTGACTGTGAACTGGAGCAAAAATAACACAACCTAAAAGGAAATACGTGATTTTTTTCATGAAGTTTTACAATAATTATTAACTGCTAATTTAGTATTTTTGTCGGAATAAAAAAATTAAAATTATGTTTGGAGATATTATGGGCATGATGGGTAAACTTAAAGAAACCCAACAAAAAGTAGAAGAAACAAAGAAGCGTTTAGACTTTGTTTTAATTGATGAAAAAAGTAATGATGGCTTACTAGAAGTTACTTTAACAGCTAATCGAAAAATCAAAAACATTACCGTAAGTGATGACTTACTTCAAGACAAGGAAATGCTTGAAGATTATTTAGTTAACGTTTTAAACAAAGCCATTGAAAAAGCTACAAACGTTCACGAAACAGAATTAGCTGCTGTGGCAAAAGAAGGCATGCCAAACATTCCAGGAATGGATATGTTTAAATAATTCCCATTCCTAAAGCGATTGCTACTAAAAGCAACAAAACAGCTACAAAAACTTGGAGAAATTTTAGGGTAACTTTCTTTAAAAGTTGGTTACCCAAATACGCTCCCGTAATAGCACAAAGTGTAGCCGAAATCAACAATACTTTATTTTCATACAAAGTATAAGTGGTAATTTTAGAAGCGTAAACACTCAATCGGGTAAAATCGATAAACATTGAAACTACAATTCCTGTAGCGATGAAACTTTCTTTGGATAAACCGGCTTTAATCAAAAACGCACTTCGCAAAGCCCCTTGATGCCCCGAAAGTCCACCAAAAAATCCGCTTAAAATTCCACCTAAAGGCAATTTATCTTTTCCAAATTCTAATTTACTTAAAAACGGAATCAAGTCTAAAAGGGCAAAAATCACTAATAAAATGGCAATGATGAATTTCACTGGAAAAACGTCTAATTCTTTTCCAAAAAGGGAATAACTAAACAAAGGTTCTAAATCGGAAATTTGCAACAACAACCAAGAACCCACAAAAGCGGCAATAATTGCAGGAATTCCAAATTTTAGTAAAACTTCATTATTAGCGTGTTTCCCAACCAAGAAAAACTTGAATAAATTGTTGGCAAAATGCACTAATCCACACAAACCAATCGCAATATCAACTGGAAAGAACAACATGAAAACCGGAGTCAATAAAGTTCCCAATCCAAAACCTGAGAAAAAGGTTAGAATAGCAGTTAAAAAGGCAACAATTGATATGATTATGATTTCCATAAAATTATTGTTTCAGGTTTCAAGTTTCAGGTTTAATTTTACAAATTATTCTAATTTCTTAAATCTGTGTTCCAAAAATTAAAAAGTTAGTTTAGAGAAAACTTCCATTACATATTCGTGCATGACTTCTTTATAATCCAAATGCGTTACAATTCTTAGCTTTCCATGTCCCATCGAACTAATAGCAATCCCTTTTTGTTTCAATTTTTCCATGAAAATCTTTTCATCTACAAAAGGTTGCAAACCAAAAATCAAAATATTGGTTTCCACGGGTTCCACATTGGCAACCCAAGGCATTTTTTCTAACAAACTTCCTAATTCTTTCGCTCTTCTATGGTCAATTTCTAAACGACTGATATTATTTTGTAACGCAAATAATCCAGCCGCAGCCAAATATCCCGATTGACGCATATTCCCTCCAAAAATCTTTCTAATACGCAAAGCACGATGCATATCCGCCTTACTTCCTAGCAAAACCGAACCAACTGGCGCGCCCAATCCTTTAGATAAACAAACCGAAATCGTGTCAAACAATTCGCCAAAATGCTTCGGATGTTGTTTTTTTGCTACCATAGCATTCCACAAACGCGCACCGTCTAAATGATATTTCAAATTATGGTCGATGCAAACTTGTTTAATTTCTTGTAATGGTTGTAAATCATAACAAGCGCCGCCTCCTTTATTTGTTGTATTTTCAATACTTACTAACGAAGTTAATGGGGCGTGATAAAATTCAGGATCGTTGATTCCATTTTTAACTAAATCGGCGGTAATCATTCCTCGATTTCCATCTACCAAACAACATGAAACTCCGCTATTAAATGATGCGCCACCACCTTCATAATGATAAATGTGCGAGTATTTATCACAAATTACCTGTTCGCCAGGCTGAGTATGCAACTTAATCGCTGTCTGATTTGCCATAGTTCCCGAAGGAAAAAATAAGGCAGCTTCCATTCCAAACAAATCGGCCAAAGTTTCCTCTAACTCATTGACTGTTGGGTCTTGTTTATATACATCATCACCAACTTTTGCGTTAAACATTACGTTCAACATTTCCACTGAAGGCTTGGTTACCGTATCACTCACTAAATTTATTTCCATATATCAATCAGATACCTTATTTTTGATAAAAATTTTTAGGAGCTAATTCCCGCTATCCGTTGCAATCTTTTTATTTTTTTTTAGAAAAAACAAAAAGGATTTCCACTACTATCGGGGCTAGGGCATCCCATTTCAAAACAAAACTACAATATTTATGATAAATACAGAACAAGTCAGAGATATTATTGATCGCCTTGGTGCGTTAAGGAGGTATCTTTGACATTGATGCCAAAACGATTGAAATAACTAACGAGGAAGAAAAAACCTTCGCTCCCGATTTTTGGAGCAACGCCAAAGAAGCCGAAATTATTATCCGAAACCTACGAACGAAAAAGAAATGGGTGGAAGATTATAACAAAGGATTAGAATTCTCTGAAGAACTTCAGATTATGATGGATTTTTTCAAAGAAGGCGATGTTACCGAAGAAGAAGTTGAAACACTTTACCAACAAACTTTAAATCACATTGAAGATTTAGAATTTAGAAACATGCTTTCCGATGAAGGAGATAGCATGAGTGCCGTACTGCAAATTACTGCTGGGGCTGGTGGTACCGAAAGTTGTGATTGGGCTTCTATGTTAATGCGAATGTATTTAATGTGGGGCGAAAAACAAGGCTATAAAATCAGAGAATTAAACTTTCAAGAAGGTGATGTTGCGGGAATTAAAACTGTAACCTTAGAATTCGAAGGCGATTTTGCTTTTGGCTATTTAAAAGGCGAAAACGGTGTACATCGTTTGGTGCGAATTTCTCCTTTTGATAGTAATGCGAAACGCCATACTTCATTTGCTTCAGTTTATGTATATCCTTTGGTGGATGATTCTATTGAAATTGAAATTAACCCAGCAGATATTGAAATCATTACTTCTCGTTCGAGCGGTGCTGGTGGACAAAACGTTAATAAAGTAGAAACCAAAGTACAATTATTCCACAAGCCTACGGGAATTCAAATTCAGTGTTCAGAAACGCGTTCGCAACAAGACAACCGTCAACGAGCAATGCAAATGTTGAAATCGCAGTTGTATGAAATTGAGCTAAAAAAACAACAAGCACAACGAAGCGATATCGAAGCTGGTAAGATGAAAATCGAATGGGGTTCACAAATTAGAAATTATGTGATGCATCCTTATAAATTAGTTAAAGACGTTCGTTCTGGATATGAATCCAGCGATGTTGAGGGAATTATGAACGGTGATATCGATAATTTCTTAAAAGCCTATTTAATGATGATGGGACAGAAAGAAGATAACTAAAATTTTTAAAAACTCAAAAATTATAAAAAAATGAAACATCTCTTTATTACAATTCTTCTTTGCGTATGTGGTTTATTATCCGCACAAACAAATTTCGAAAAAGGATATTATATAAATTTAAATGGTATAAAAACAGAAGGTTATATCAAGAATACTGATTGGAAAAACTCTCCAAATTCAATTGATTTTAAATCAAATTTAGAAGAAAATTCAATTGAAATAAATGCTTCTCAGATTTCAGAATTTGAGATTGAAAATAAGTTAAAATTCAAAAGGTTTAATGTAGATATTGAAAAATCATCGGTTAAATCTGGACAACTTACAAATAATTCAAAAACACCTCATTTTAAAAGTGAGGATGTACTTCTAAAAGTAATAATCGAAGGTAAAGCATCATTATACTATTTTTATGAAAATGGGATTGAAAAGTTCTTTTATTCAACAGATAAAATTAATATAGAACAATTGGTCTTTTTAGCCTATTTAGCAGATGAAGAAGATTATAATGCTAATAAAAAGGAAGGTCTTGATAACATCATTCCAAATTCAACAATACTTTACAATAGAATTTATAGAAAACAACTAAACCTAAATGTTAATTGCAATAATTCTAGAGATGATATTAGTAAATTAGAGTATTCAAAATCAACTTTATCAAATTTCTTTGAAAAATACAATGAATGTGAAAATGCAAGTTTTAAAAAATTTGAAAATGGGAATAAACCAATATTCAAATTAAAAGCATCTCTTATTAATAATTTTCATTCAGCAAATTTAACCAAATATGGAAGTGCTGATTACTCAGCAAACTTTGGTTCATTATATGGTATAGGTTTTGGTTTTGAAGCCGAATTAATATTACCTTTTAATAATAATAAATGGTCAATAATAATTGAACCTTCTTATAATAGCTATAAAAAATCAAAAAAACTTTATGCCAAATTTTCTCCATCTTTAGATGAACAAGAAGTAGAATTAAAGTATAATTATATACAAATACCAATTGGTTTAAGACATTATTTTTATTTGAATAATAATTTTAGTATTTTTATAAATGGACTATACAATGTAAAAATAAATAATGGTACTAATGGTGTTAAGTATAGTTTTAGTACTTCGGCAAATATGGATGTGTTTTCTAATCTAAACAATTTAGCCTTTGGAATTGGCTTTAACTATAAAAAATACTCTATAGAATCAAGACTATTTAGCAATACTCAAATATTAGAGAAAGCAAATCAAGAAAATAAAGCTGACTATAAAAATTTTTCACTTAACTTAAGGTATCAATTTTTATGATTTTTAAGAATCCGAATTTCAGTTGTTGAAATTCGGATTTTTTTATACAATATTAAAAAAAACTAAAATCTTTTTATATATTCGGCAAAACTAAACCCAATAAACTAACTAATGAAACAATTTACAATTGAAGAAATCAATGAAGTTCTTAAAGGAACAATCGTTGGTTCAATAACTACAAAAATTACAGCACCCGAAAAACTAGAAATAGCCAATGAAACTGAAATATCATTCATTGGAAATAAAAAATACGAGAAATTTTGGGCTACTTCAAAAGCATGTGTAGCAGTTGTAAACGAAGATATTTCAATCGAACCAGAAGAAAACAGAGCGTTCATTAAAGTAAAAAATGCCGATTTAGCAATGTCGCAAGTTTTGACCCTTTTTGCTCCTCCTCCACCCGTTTTTAAAACAGATATTCATCCTACTGCAACAATTGACGAAACTGCTCAAATTGGTGATGGTACAAAAATTGGGGCAAATTGTTATGTTGGTCCAAATGTAAAAATTGGAGAAAATTCTATTTTGTATCCAAATGTAATCATTTTAGACGAATGTACTATAGGCAAAAATACTACACTTTGGCCAGGAGCTGTTGTCAGAGAACGTTGTCATATTGGAAACGATTGTATTATTCATCCTAATGCAACTATTGGAGCTGATGGTTTTGGTTTCCGACCAGATCCTGAAAAAGGATTGGTAAAAATTCCACAAATTGGAAATGTAATTATCGGAAATAATGTAGAAATTGGTGCTAATTCATCTGTAGATAGAGGTAAATTCAGTTCAACTATTTTAGGTGATGGCTGTAAAATTGACAATTTAGTTCAAATCGGACACAATTCTAAATTAGGAATGTTCTGTATTATGGCTGGAAATAGTGGATTAGCGGGTTCTGTAACACTTGGAAATGGCGTAATCATTGGAGGAAGCGCTTCTATTAAAGACCATACAACTATTGGAGATGGCGCAATTATTGGCGCTGGTTCTGGTGTTGCTGCCGATGTTGAAGCAGGTAAGACAATGTTAGGATATCCAGCAATTGATGCTAAAGACGCACTAAGACAATGGGCAATTTTAAAAAGAATGGTAAACGATTCAAAAAAATAAACATCAGTTAAAAATTAAGACTAAATCCATCTAAAGAATTTATTTTTCAGATGGATTTTGTATTTTAGCCAACCAATAAAACAACAAAACCCAAATGGACATTAATTTCAATAAAAACGAAGATCATAACAAACTTTTACTTTCCGATTTAAAAAACCGATTCGCCCAAGTTAAATTAGGTGGCGGACCAAAACGTATCGAAAAATTACATGCTGAAGGAAAAATGACAGCACGCGAACGCATCGATTATCTTTTGGATGAAAAAGCAAAAAGCATTGAAATTGGTGCTTTTGTTGGCGACGGTATGTATAAAGAACACGGTGGTTGTCCTTCTGGAGGAGTTGTTGTAAAAATCGGATTTATTTCTGGAAAACAATGTATTGTTGTGGCTAATGACGCTACAGTTAAAGCAGGTGCTTGGTTTCCAATTACTGGAAAAAAGAATCTTCGCGCTCAAGAAATTGCCATGGAAAATCGCTTGCCAATTATCTATTTAGTGGATTCGGCTGGTGTATATTTACCAATGCAAGACGAAATTTTCCCAGATAAAGAACACTTTGGTCGTATTTTTAGAAACAATGCTATCATGAGCAGCATGGGAATTACCCAAATTGCCGCTGTAATGGGAAGTTGTGTGGCTGGTGGAGCTTATTTACCTATTATGAGCGATGAAGCCATGATTGTAGATAAAACTGGAAGTATTTTCTTAGCTGGAAGTTACTTAGTGAAAGCAGCTATTGGAGAAACTATTGATAATGAAACGCTTGGTGGAGCAACAACACATTGCGAAATTTCAGGTGTTACAGATTATAAAGCTAAGGATGACAAAGATGCTTTAAACAGAATTAAAAGTATCGTAGGCAAAATTGGTGATTTCGATAAAGCAGGATACAATCGTGTGAAAGCAGAAAAACCAGCTTTAGAACCAAAAGATATTTACGGAATTTTACCAAAATCAAGAGCTGACCAATACGATATGTATGAAATCATCAAACGTTTGGTAGATAATTCAGAATTTGACGAATATAAAGGCGATTACGGAAAAACCTTAATCACAGCTTACGCTCGCATCGATGGTTGGGCAGTTGGAATTGTTGCTAACCAACGTAAAATTGTGAAAAATGCCAAAGGTGAAATGCAGTTTGGTGGAGCAATTTATTCGGATTCGGCTGATAAAGCAACACGTTTTATTGCCAATTGTAACCAGAAGAAAATTCCATTAGTATTCGTACAAGATGTTACCGGATTTATGGTAGGATCCAAATCAGAACATGGAGGAATTATCAAAGATGGTGCTAAAATGGTAAACGCGATGGCAAATACGGTAGTTCCTAAATTTACTGTAATTGTCGGAAATTCATACGGAGCTGGAAATTATGCTATGTGTGGAAAAGCCTACGATCCAAGATTAATTTTCGCTTGGCCAAGTGCAGAATTAGCCGTTATGGGCGGAACGCAAGCAGCAAAAGTATTAGCACAAATTGAAGCTTCTTCTTTAAAAGCAAAAGGCGAAGTAATTGATGAAGTAAAAGAAAAAGAGTTATTCGATAAAATCAAAGCCCGTTACGACGAACAAGTTTCACCTTACTATGCAGCTTCTCGTTTGTGGACAGACGCTATCATTGATCCTTTAGAAACCAGAAATTGGATTTCTATGGGAATTGAAGCGGCTAACCATGCTCCTATTGAAAAGCAATTTAATTTAGGAGTAATTCAGGTGTAATAAACAAAAATTTAAAAACTTAATAACCACGAATACACGAATGTTTATATTTGTGCATTCGTGGCTTTTTTATGAAAAAAAAATTTTTCCAATCTTTCAAAACCAATATTTCAGGTATTTCTTTACCTGAAAAATTCACGTTCCCTTTTTATTACGAACCTCATGAACTAAGCATGATTGCTGCAACTGAATTGCAATCGTATTTAGAAACACAATCTGATTTTGAACATAATTTCGGATTGAAAGAAAATCAAGAAGGTTTAGTAATTGGAAAAATGTTTGGCGTTTTAGTTTGTCAGAATCAAGAAAATGAAATTGGCTATTTATGGGCTTTTTCTGGGAAATTGGCGGGTGTTAATCATCTTCCCTATTTTGTCCCGACGATTTTTGATATGTTGCAAGAAAATGGTTTTTTCCGAAAAGAAGAAGAAGTTTTAAATGCAATCAATCGTAAAATCGAAATTTTAGAAAATTCAGACGAACTTTATAATAAGAAAAATCAATTAGACGTTACGAAAATTGAAGCTTTAACCGATATTCAAAATCAGAAAGATAAAATCAAAAGATTAAAGTTGGAACGTGATGAAAAACGAATTTCATTCACCAATTTATCTTCATCTGAAATCGAACAATTAGAATTCGAACTTTCGGAAGAAAGTAAAAAAGAAAGCATTTTACTCAAAAAAATGACGAAATATTGGAATTTTCAAATCGAAAAGGCACAAAAAGAAGTCAATTTATTTTTAGATAAAATCAATCAACTAAAAGAAGAGCGCCGACAAAAATCGGGTGCTTTGCAACAAAAATTATTTGCTGAATATTCGTTTTTAAACCAATTTGGCGAACGAAAAAGCATTGGAGAAATCTTCAACAATAATCCACCTGCTGGAGCTGGAGAATGTGCTGCTCCAAAATTATTACATTACGCTTTCGAACATAATTTAAAACCCATTGCTATGGCTGAATTTTGGTGGGGACAATCGCCAAAATCGGAAATTCGTAAGCACAAACAATTTTATCCAGCTTGTAAAAGCAAGTGCGAACCAATATTAATGTCACACATGCTAAATGGTTTGGATATGGAAGCAAATCCATTTCAAGAAAATCCAGCGGAAGGAAAAAATATTGAGATTATTTACGAAGATGAAGTTTTAGCCGTGATTAACAAACCCGCTGAATTTCTATCTGTACCTGGAAAAATTATATCTGATTCTGTTTATCAAAGAATAAAAGATTTATATCCAAATGCAACAGGTCCTCTCATTGTGCATCGTTTAGACATGTCGACCTCGGGTTTGATGTTAATTGCAAAAGACGAAGAAACCTATATAAAATTACAAAGTCAGTTCATCAAACGAACTATTAAAAAGCGCTATGTTGCTTTATTAGATGGAATTTTAACTGAAGAGCAAGGTTTTATCGATTTACCGCTTCGCGTAGATTTGGACGATAGACCAAGACAATTAGTTTGTTACGAACACGGAAAACCAGCGCAAACTAAATGGGAAAAAATTCAAGTTAGAAATAACCAAACTCTGGTTTACTTCTATCCTATTACGGGAAGAACGCATCAATTACGAGTACATGCTTCACATGAATTGGGTTTAAAAACTCCAATTGTAGGTGATGATTTGTATGGAAAAAAAGCCAATCGTTTGCATTTACATGCGGAAAGTTTGACTTTTATACATCCAATTTCAAGAGAGGAACTCACAATTCAAAAAGAATCGGAATTTTAGTAACATTTTTCTAATTCTATCTACTTATATTTACAATAGAACTATTACAATATGAAAAAACTACTTTTGTTAGCCTTTGTTGGCTTAGGATTTCAACAAATTTCAGCTCAAGAAACTACTCGTAGAGATACCTTGCAAGGTGGATTACGCTTTGAAAGAACTTGTTTTGATGTACAGCGTTACAATCTTGATATTCAAGTATTACCGAGAACTAAAAAAATAGAAGGAAACAACGAAATTATTTTTAAAGTTGTAGACAATACATCTAAAATTCAAATTGATTTATTTGAAAACATGCAGATTGATTCTATTGTTTGGAATACAAAAAAACTCACGTACAAGCGAGAATTTGATGCTGTTTTTGTGAAATTCCCTTCAGAATTACCAAAAGGAAGTACACAAAATATTAAAATATATTATCAAGGAAACCCCAAAGTTGCTAAAAACGCTCCATGGGATGGAGGATTTGTGTTTTCTACCGATACAAAAAAACAACCTTGGATTGGAGTTGCGGTGCAAGGAACTGGTGCAAGTTTATGGTATCCAGTAAAAGACACACAAACCGATGAACCTGACAATGGAGCTTCTGTAAAAGTTGCAGTTCCTGATGGATTAATGAATGTTTCAAACGGACGTTTTTTAGGTTCGGAGAAATTAGCAAACAATTTCACACGTTGGGATTGGGAAGTAAAAAACCCAATTAACACCTATAATATTACCTTAAATATTGGTGATTATGTGCACATTCATGACAATCACAACGGTTTAGATTTAGATTATTATGTATTACGTGAAAATGAGGAAAAAGCTAGAAAGCATTTTGAAGACGATGTAAAACCAATGTTGGATTGCTTTCAATCTAAATTTGGAAAATATCCTTTTTGGGAAGACGGCTATAAATTAGTAGAAACACCATATTTAGGAATGGAACACCAAAGTGCTGTTGCTTATGGAAACAAGTATAAAAAAGGCTACATGGGCTTTGATATGTCAGGAACAGGTGTTGGGATGAAATTTGATTACATTACCATTCACGAAACAGGTCATGAATGGTTTGGAAACAGTATCACTAGTAAAGATATTGCTGATATGTGGATCCACGAAGGTTTTACAACCTATACCGAAACCGTTTTTGTAGAATGTACTCAAGGGTATGATGCCGCTATGAAATACATCAATGGGCAATCAAAAAACGTTAGAAACGACAAACCTATTATTGGTCAGTTTGGTGTAAACAGAGAAGGTTCTGGTGATATGTATTACAAAGGTTCATTACTGTTAAACACATTGCGCCACGTAGTAAATAACGATACAAAATGGTGGGCAATATTGTTGAAATATTCTGAAACGTATAAAAAACAAATTATTGATACACCAACAGTTATTGCATTTTTTAATGCTGAAACTGGCAGAAACTTGACACCAATTTTTAATCAATATTTGAATTATAAAAGCATTCCTCAATTAGAAATTAAGGGTTACAAAAACAGATTTCAATACCGTTGGAAAACAGAAGAACCAAATTTTGAAATGCCTGTTGATATTATGATTGGTGACAAAAAAGTAAGATTAAATGCTACTAACGAATGGAAAAAAGCAGGTGAAGTTATCGCAAGCTTTGAAGATTTGAAAGTACTAACGGATCAATTCTACATTAAAGCGAATTAATTTGATTTTCAACCATTTCAAAACGTTTTAATTTATTATTCGTTTCGATGAAATGAAGTATAAAATGAATTTCTTTTGGGCGCTCAAATTTTTCTAATTCATTGAAAATATTAGCTTCCAAAGGAAATTCTTCACCTTCAATAAATAAGGCAATCTTTTGCCCTAAATTATCATCTGGTAATCCTGCGATAAAAAAACGTTGATTAATTTTTAAAGCCAATTTAGCTTCTATTTGTTCAGGAAAATACTTAATTCCGCCACTATTAATTACGTTATCAAAACGTCCTAACCATTTGAATTTGTGTTCACTACAAATTTCTACTAAGTCATTAGTAACAATTGTTGAGGCAACAATATTTGGCGCGTGAATAACCAAACAACTCCTATCATCTTTAGAAATAGAAACATTTGGTAAAGTTTCAAAATACTCAGTTCCTATTCTTTTTGCGGCAATATGCGTAATGGTTTCTGTCATACCATACGTTTCATAAATTTCAGCATTGCAACTTTTTAATTGATGCGCTAATGTGTCTGTTAATTTGGCACCACCAATAATGATTTTCTTAAACTGATTCAATTTATCTAAACCCGCTTGCGCTTGTATAGGAACTAAAGCTACAAAATCATATTTTTTTGAAGGTAATAAATCATCTAAATGCGATGTTGGAGCAATTAAATCCATTTCTAAACCAACAATAATTGATCGTACAAACATCATCTTTCCTGCAATATATCTTGTTGGCAAACAATGTAGTACTTTATCACCAGGACGCAAATTAAAAAAATCAGCTGTGGCAATTGCCGAATTAACCATTGCTTGTTTTTGTAAAGTAATTAGTTTTGGGATTCCAGTGGTACCCGAAGTCATCAGTTCAATTGTATCTTTATTATCAATCCAATCCAATAAAAATTCACCAAATTCTTTTTCAAATTGAACGCCTTCTTTAATATAGCTATAGGCTAACTGAAACAATGCTTCTTTGTCTAAATGAAAACCATTAATTTTAAATCTATTATGAATATTTTTATAGTTTGGCATCATTTTCTATTGTTAAAAGTGGTATAATTTTATTCTTTTTCTTGATTTTGAACTTGAATTTGTTCCAGTTCTTGAAACTGTAAATTTTTATGATTTCCAATAAGTTTTTCATTCCAATTCTTCCATTTATAAACTTTTGAAAACAAGAAAATCAATAGAGGATAGATTACAAACACAGGTAAAAACGCTTCATAATCCAACGATGGTTCAGATAAATCTTTAAACACAGAATGCGTTTGAAAAACTGTAAAATCGGAAGTAATCAACAAAGCTGCCATCATGTTATTTGCTGCATGAAAGCCTAATGCTAATTCGGTTCCTTCATCCATAAGAGTAATAATTCCTAAAAAGAGTCCAGTTCCAATATAATATACCAAAATTAGATACCCCATTTTTTGCACTTCGGGATTAAAAATATGCATCGTTCCAAAAATCACAGAAGTCATTACTAACGGAAACCATTTATTTCTTGCTAAATTAAAAAAACCTTGCATCAAGTAACCTCTAAAAACCAACTCTTCAGTACTGGTTTGAATGGGCATCAAAACCAAAGTGATTACTGCTAAAATCAAAAACGGAATCAAATTAAACTGTAACTTTATTTCGGAAGGATCAACAAAATAAGATGTAACTATCATTGAAGATGAAAACAAAGCCCATATACCAAATGCAAAAAACACGCGTTTCCAATCTATTTTATTTCTCGAAGTAACAACAGAAATAAACGATTGATTATGTAATTTCCTAACAACAAAGTATAAACCAACTAGCGCAAAAACAAACGAAATCAGTATTAAAAACAAAAGTAAATTTGGTTCAAATAGTTTATATATATCACTTTCCGCAGATGGCATTTTCTTCGAAGTAAAACTTTTAACTAAAATAGCCAACAATAAAGGAACTTGTCCCATTATTGAAGCAATAAAGACAATAAGAGAACCTAACAAATATTTCCAAAACTCACTATCTTTTTTAAAACCTTGTGCTATAAACATAGTAGAAACGATTACTTTTGTGTAATTCTAAACAAAAATACGAAATGATTACCATTTACCACAATCCAAGATGCACCAAATCGAGAGAAGGTTTGTGCGAAATTGAAAATTTGAATAAATCGTTCACAATCAAAAAATATTTAGACGAACCTTTTACAAAAAATGAGCTGAAAGAAGTTATCAAAAAACTAAATATCAAACCTTTAGAATTGGTTAGAACCAAAGAAACCATTTGGATTGAAAACTACAAAGGCAAACAACTTACAGATGAAGAAATTATTGATGCTTTATTATTACACCCAAAATTAATTGAACGCCCAATTGTTGTAATTGGAAATAAAGCAATTATTGCACGCCCAAAAGAAAAGATTAACGAATTACTATAGCAGTTTTAACAAACATTTAGGAAAGTAAGCTTAAACCTAAGACTATTTTTGCAGTCTTAGTAGAAAAACCCTTTATGAACAAGAAAAACCTTTTATTGGTACTTAGTTTATTTATAAGTACAATAGTATTAGCACAAAGACCTGAATCAAAAAAAATCACCATTTCTGGTAAAGTCATTGAAAAAGGAAGCAACCAGCCTTTAGAATATGCAACAGTGATTTTTGAAAATGCAAAAAGCAAGCAATTATCAGGAGGAATTACTGATGAAAATGGTAATTTTAAATTTGAAATTAATGCCGGTAGTTACAATGCAAGAGCCGAATTTATTTCTTTCAAAAATGTAAATATTCCTCAAAAAGAGTTTACTTCAAATACAGATTTAGGTATAATTTCAATGGAAGCCGATGCTGCACAACTTGATGATGTGGTTGTAATTGCTGAGAAATCTACAGTAGAAATAAAATTAGACAAACGCGTTTACAACGTCGGTAAAGACATGATGGTCAAAGGCGGAACGGTTAGTGATGTTTTAGATAATGTACCATCAGTAACAGTGGATGCTGAAGGGACTGTTGCTTTGCGTGGTAATGAGAATGTAAAAATATTAATCGATGGAAAGCCATCGGGTTTAGCAGGAATTAATATTGCTGATGCTTTAAAATTATTACCTGCAGATGCTGTTGAAAAAGTAGAAGTAATTACCAATCCGTCAGCACGTTATGATGCTGAAGGTGGTGGTGGAATCATCAATATTGTAATCAGAAAAGGGAAAGCCAATGGTTTAAACGGTTCAATTATGGTAAATGCTGGTGATCCAGAAACTTATGGTGTAAGTGCAAATTTAAACAAGAAAACAGATAATTTTAATTTGTTTTCAAACATTGGATATAACTACAGAACCAATCCTGGGAACACAAAGGTGGATGCCGAATATTTCAATTCAGATGGTTCAACAAGTCGATTTATCAATGAAAGAAGAACAAACGATAGATTAAGCAAAGGTTTTAATGTTAATTTTGGTGCTGATTTGAATATTACAAAATCGGCAACATGGACAAATGCAGTTACTTTTCGAAAAAACAAAGGTGAAAATCCAGATGATGTATATTTCTATAATTACGATGCAGCATTTAACCCAACATTTGTTAGAAATCGTTTAAATGATCAAACCAGTGATGAATTTAGTATAGAATATTCAACTAATTTTACTAAAAACTTCAAAAAAGAAGATCACAAATTAACTGTAGATGTTGCAATTTCTCAAAATAGAGAAAATGAAGATGCTACAATTTATGACCAAATTTTAGGAGATACTTCTACTCTAACTACAGAAGGTACTACGAATAAAAATGACCAACAACGTAACTTATTCCAATTAGATTATGTATTACCAATTGGGAAGAATGGAAGATTTGAAGCTGGTTATAGAGGTAGTTTCCAAAACAATTTAACCGATTTTATAGTAACTCCAGATAATTCCGATTTTTCAAATAAATTAGAATATGTAGAAAATGTAAATGCACTTTACACACAATATGGTTCAAAAATTAATAAGTTTTCTTATTTCTTTGGATTACGTTTTGAAGACAGTCATATAGAAGTAAATTCATTGTCATTAAATGATTATAACACTAAAAAATACAATAATTTATTCCCTTCTGCAACCTTAAACTACGAATTCTCTGAAAGTAGTTCATTAAGTTTAAGCTACAGCAAAAGAATTAATCGTCCAAGAGGTCGTTTCTTAAATCCAGTTTCTTCATTATCAAGTAATATCAATGTTTTTCAAGGAAATCCAGATATTGATCCATCATTAACAGATGCTATTGATTTAGGTTATTTGAAAAAATGGAGCAAGGTAACCTTTAACACCTCTGCATATATTAATGTTACCAATGATTCATTCCAGTTCATTAGAAAAGAATCTGGTTTATTTGTTGATGGTGTTCCGGTAATTTTGAGTACGCCAATTAACTTAGCAAAAGAATACAGAGCAGGTTTTGAATTTAACGTAAATTACTCACCATACAAATGGTGGAGATTGAATGGAAATTTCAATGCATTTAGAAATGAAACACAAGGAGATTATTCATATGTTGATTACTTAGGAAATACAATTACCCAAAATTTTGACAATGTAGCTTTAACTTGGTTTACTAGAATTAGCTCTAAAGTTACATTACCATACAAAATTGATTGGCAAACAAACGGAACTTACAATGCACCTCAATCAAACGCACAAGGAAAATCCTTAGGTGTAGCTTCAATGAACCTAGCTTTTAGTAAAGATATTTTAAAAGACAAAGGAACAATTGCATTAAATGTTAGTGATGTTTTTAATTCAAGAAAAAGAATTATGGAAACTGAGATTCCTAATGTAGTAAGTTCATATAGCGAAATGCAATGGAGAGAACGTCAAATTATGTTATCGTTTACGTATCGTTTTAACAAACAGAAAAACGAAAGAGACAGACAACCAAAACGTGAAGACAATGGTGGTGATGGTGATTTTATGGGTAGACCTTAATTTTTACTCAACAAAAGCAATAAAAAAAAGTCCCGATAATTCGGGACTTTTTATTTTTAAAAACTAAAAAATTAATTTTCTAGTTCAGCTTGTCTTTTAGCTCTTTTCTCTTTAATCAACTCCATGATAGCACCGCCCAACCAATAGTGAACAAATCCTACTAAGAATATCATCAACCAAAAACCAATAGTTAAAATGGTTAAGAAAAGTAAAAAACCTAGGTACTGTTGAAATTCAAACATGATTTTTCCGGAATTTATGAATTCTTGTCAAAGATAAGTGGAATATTTATTTTGAACAATATAAACGTTAATTATTTTACAGCTTTTAAAACCACTTTTTCATTTTAAAATAAACAAACATGAACAAAACCACTAATATCATAACACCCCAAATGATGAAATAACCATTATCCCACTCTAACTCAGGAAAATACTTAAAGTTCATACCATAAACACCTACAATGAACGTTAAAGGCAAGAAAAACATAGAAACCACTGTCAATGATTTCATTACCTCATTCATTTTATGATTTTGAGCCGAAAAAAAGTAACTCGATGCACTTTCTAACGTAATTAAATCGGATTCAATTTGTTCTAAAAGTTCCAAACATTTTTGATGTAATCTTGAAAAAAAAGAATAATTTTCGGCCTGAATATCATTAAACACATCGTCATCTTTCATGCTCTTAATCGAATATAACGAATCACGCAAAGGAATAATAGAGCGTTTCAAGAAATTAAAATTATCCCGATGTTTTTCAATCAATTCTAAAACTTCCGGCTTTGTGCTGGATTTTGAAAGATTTATAATTTCGTCTACTCTATCTTCTTCACTTTCGATTGTAATGTAAAAATTTTCAATAATTGCATCTAACAATAAATACAACAAAAAGTCAGCTCTTTTGGTTCTAACCACTCCCGAATTGGTTCTAATTCGTTCGCGAATATGAGTAAAAAAATCACTTCTTTTTTCTTGAAACGACAACAAAACATTGTCTTTCAAAATAAAACTAATTTGTTCGTAATTAATATTATCTGAATTTTCAATTGGCAAAAGCGATTTCACATTAAAAAATAGAATATTGTGATATTCTTCTAGTTTTGTTCGCTTAGTAGTATTCAAAATATCTCCAATTATAAAGCTATCAGCTTCAAATTTTTCACCAATTTTTGCAATAATTTCAGGTTCGTTCAATCCATGAATGTTAAGCCAATTAACCTTGGAAGTATCAATAGTATCTTGAATTTCATCTACATGAAGTTGCTGTATTTCGGTAACATCATCAGCATTATAAACGAATAACTGAATTTCTGTTGGCGTATCTTTATGACTACCAGTATATTCCAATGTACTTGGATGAACTTTTCTTCCTTTTTTATATTTAATTTTTCTCAAAACAAATAAATTTTGACATAAAGATAGGAGTTTTTAAAAATGAGAAGTATTTTTACTCAAATTTATTTTTAATGCAAACATTATTCATCAATATAAAAGAACTTTTACAAGTTAGAGAAAATCACATTGACAAAATTTCTGGTTCAGATATGGCTATTTTGCCTAAAATTGACAATGCTTTTCTCCTAGTTAATGATAATTTAATTTCCGATTTTGGTCCTATGGAAAATTGTCCGACTATTCCAAATGCTGAAATTATTGATTTTACTGGTAAAGTGGTTTTACCAACATGGGTAGATAGTCACACTCACATAGTTTACGCAGGAAATAGAATTCAAGAATTTGTAGATAGAATTAATGGTTTGTCGTACGAAGAAATTGCCAATCGTGGTGGCGGAATATTGAATTCGGCTAAAAACCTAAACGAAACTTCAGAAGACGATATTTACGAGCAATCAAAATTGCGTTTAGAAGAAGTTATGCAACAAGGAACTGGTGCGGTAGAAATCAAATCTGGTTATGGATTAACGGTTGAAGGCGAATTGAAAATGCTTCGAGTTATTAAACGTTTAAAAGAAAATTATCCAATTGCGATAAAAGCTACATTTCTTGGTGCACATGCTTTTCCTCTTGAATACAAAGAAAATCATTCGGCTTATATCGATTTGATTATCAATGAAATGTTACCTAAAATTGCTTCCGAAAATTTAGCTGATTATATTGATGCTTTCTTAGAAACAGGTTATTTTTCGGTAGACGAAACAATAAAAATCATGGAAGCTGGAAGAAAATATGGTCTCGAAGCAAAAATTCATGTCAACCAATTTACAGCAATTGAAGGAATCAAAGCTTGTGTAGAAAATGGAGCTTTATCAGTTGATCATTTAGAAATTGTAACCGATGAAGATATTGAAGTGTTGAAAAACAGTAAAACAATGCCAGTTGCTTTGCCAAGTTGTTCTTATTTTATTAGTATTCCCTACACGCCAGCTCGTAAAATGATGAATGCAGGTTTGCCATTAGCTTTGGCTACAGATTACAATCCTGGCACCACGCCATCTGGAAATATGAATTTTGTAGTAGCAACCGCTTGTATCAAAATGAAAATGACACCTGAAGAAGTTATCAACGCTGCAACTATCAACGGAGCTTATGCTATGGGAATTTCAGAAACTCACGGAAGTATCACAAAAGGTAAAAAAGCAAATCTTATTATTACAAAACCAATAATGAGTTTTTACCAACTACCTTATGCATTTGGTACAAATTTGATTGATAAAATAATGATTGAAGGAAAATTTATTTAATATGCTAAAAACAATTTTATTTGTTGGGATTGGCGGTGCAGTTGGGAGTGTTTTTCGCTATTTGACGCATTGGATAACCACAAAATATTTTCAAAGTTCATTTCCAATAAGCACTTTATTGGTGAATGTTTTTGGAAGTTTATTAATTGGATTATTTATTGGATATATCTCAAAATATTTTCCTGAAAATCATCCGTTAAAATTTTTATTGATTGTTGGCTTTTGTGGTGGATTTACAACTTTTTCAAGTTTTGCAATTGAAAATTATAATTTATTTCAAAATAATCAACAAGTAATGGCTTACTTATATATTATTACTTCGATAATTTTAACCATAACCGCAGTTGGAATTGGTAATTATCTTTCAAAATTTTTATAAAAAAAATCCCGATAAATTAATTCTATCGGGATTTTCTATTGAGAAAATTTAGGGGATATTATCTCAAATTAAAACTTGTTTTTGATACTAATTCAGAATTTTTATCAAATACATTTACAAAGTAAGTTCCTGCAGCAAAATCTTTACCCGCAACTTCTTCATTTACTTGAACTGTTTTGTTTTCGTATTTTACAGTTGTAATAAAACTATACGTTAAAGTTTTATCACCTGCTGGAATTGTTTTCTTTTCACCTAAAATATTATTTTTACTGTCAATTATTTGAACATAATATTCTCTGTTTCCTGTTTTAGCAATTTGATTTTCAGCAATTAAAAAGCTTACTTTTAATTTATCTGCTCTTCCTGCTTTATCTGTTTCAATTTGTTTTCCTGAACTTCTTTCTTTAACTGCTAAAACTTTTAAGTTTAAAACAGCCAATTTAGAACCTTTTTCAACGGTTTTAGTTAATCCTTCGTTTTGAACTAATAAAGTGTCATTAAACTTTTTTGCATCATCTAAAACCACTTTTGTACTATCCAAACTTGAAGTCAACGTTACATTTTCTTCTTTTAAAAGTTTGTTTTCAGCAACTAAATTATCCATCTCACCTTTTAATTTAAGATAAGAAGCTTTGTATTTAGCCATTGCAGCCACATCTCCCTTGGATTTTTCAACTTGTTCTAAAAGTTCTACCATTTTTGCTTGTTCAGCTTGGAGCTCATCTTTTAAAGCAGTATTATCGGCAATCATTACATCATACTCAGCAATTTTTGCTTTTAATTCTTCTGCTAATGTTTCTTTTTCAGTTGTAAGGGTGTTAACCGTCTCTTTGTTGTCGGTTGTTAACTTGTAAATATAGCCAATGCTCCCTAAAAGTAATAAAGCTAAAACAACTATCGCTGCTTTAAGTCCTGAATTGTTTGATTTGTTTTCCATTGTAATTGTTTGTTCGTAGGTTAAATTGTTCACCAAAAGTACGACTAAAAAAAGTATTTTTGGTATTTATATAACGAAATTTATTTTAAAATAGTACATTTGAAAGGCTTTTTAAAACATTTTATGGAAAATATTATCTTGCTTAATCAAAATGAATTAGCAAAAATTACACATCACAGAAGTGGTGAAATAAAGTTTGGAGAAAAAATAATTACTGTTCCTAAAGATACTAATATTTTAGAATTTATGGCTTCTTGTGAAGCAAAATTTGTGCTTTTTGGGATTACAGAAGACATTGGCGTTAGAGCTAATTTAGGAAGACCAGGAACAGCTACAGCCTACCAAAGTGCATTAAATAGTTTAGTAAACATTCAACATAATAAGTTTTGTAAAGGAAGTAATCTTTTGGTTTTAGGACACTTAGATATAACTTCTGAAATTGAAGCGGCACAATCGTTAGATTCAAAAATTAAAGAAGAACGTAAAGAGCTTTTTAAATTAGTTGAAAAAATTGATGCTGAAGTTTCTCATGTTGTACACCAAATTGTAAAAGCAGGAAAAATTCCAATTATTATTGGTGGTGGACACAATAACGCTTATGGAAACATAAAAGGATTAGCTCTTGCTAAAGGAAAACCTGTAAATGCAATTAACTTTGACGCCCATACCGATTTTAGGATTTTAGAAGGAAGACATTCAGGAAATGGATTTAGCTACGCCTATGAAGATGGTTTTTTAAAGAAATATTTCGTTTTTGGTTTGCATGAAAATTTTGTTTCAAAAAGTGTTTTCAATACATTGAAAGAATTAACTTCAAGAGTAAAATTTGTTACCTATGAAGAAATTGAAGTAAAACGCGAAAAAAACTTTGAAACCGAACTTGAAAATGCATTAGAATTCATTAAAAATGAACCTTTTGGTATTGAACTTGATTTAGACGCTATTCCAAACATTCCTTCAAGTGCTATGACATTGAGTGGTTTTAGTGTAGATAAAGCTCGTCATTATTTATACTACTTTGGCAAACATCAAAACGCTTCTTATTTACATATTTGTGAAGGTGCTCCTGAACTTGATGATTCAAAAAATAATCATTTAACAGGAAAATTAATTGCTTCAATGATTACTGATTTTATGAAAGCAAAAGCTTAATTCTACATCAAAAATTAAAACACTACCTTTGTACTCTTATTGAAAGTTCAATAGGACTAATAATATTATATGACATTTAACGATTTAAAATTATACAACAACATACAACAAGCATTGGAAGAAGAAGGATACACTAATCCTACTCCTATCCAAGAACAAGCCATTCCTGAAATTTTATTAGGACAAGATTTAGTGGCTTGTGCTCAAACAGGAACTGGAAAAACAGGTGCGTTTGCCATTCCTATTTTAAATTTAATTCACCGCATAGTTGGTTCTGCAAAAAAAGCAAAGCACATTAGAACACTTGTGGTTACGCCAACTCGTGAATTAGCTATCCAAATTGACGAAAGTTTTAAAACCTACGGAAAATATACTAATGTTAAATCGTTAGTTATTTTTGGTGGTGTAAATCAAATGTCGCAAGTAAATGAATTAAAAAGCGGTATTGATGTTTTAATAGCAACGCCTGGAAGACTTTTAGACCTTCATAAACAAGGGTTTATCGATTTAAATCATATGCACCATTTGGTTTTAGACGAAGCCGATCAAATGTTAGACATGGGCTTTATTAATGATGTAAAAAAAATCATCAAATTAACACCCGATAACAGACAAACCTTGCTTTTTTCGGCAACGATGCCATTAGCAATTAGAGAATTAGCCGATACTTTTTTAACTAAACCAAAATATATTTCGGTAACACCAATTTCATCTACAGCTGAAAATGTATCTCAAAAAGTATATTTTGTAAATAAAGACGATAAAAGATTGTTATTAAAACAATTAATTATTGAAGAAAGTTTGAGTAATGCTTTAGTTTTTACAAGAACCAAACATGGTGCTGACAATATTGTTAAAGTGTTGAAAAAAGCACACATTAAAGCAGAAGCCATTCATGGTGATAAATCGCAAAATGCGCGTCAGCGAGTTCTGGAACAATTCAAAAATAAAGAAATTGATATTTTAGTAGCTACAGATATTGCTGCCAGAGGAATTGATATTGAGCAACTTCCGTTTGTAATTAATTTTGATATTCCAAATATTTCTGAAACCTATGTACACAGAATTGGACGAACAGGTCGTGCAGGAAATTCAGGTTTAGCGATTTCTTTTTGTGGAAAAGATGAAAAAGCATATTGGTTAGATATTGAGAAATTAATTCGCATGAAAGTTAAAGTGGTAACAGACCATCAATACACTTGGCGTGATGAAGAAATAAATCCAGATGCAAAGCCTGATTTAAGAAATAAAAACAAAATGAATCCGAATTCAAACTCAAGAAAATCGGAAGCTTCTAAGAAAAACAAAAAACGTTGGTATTAACCAACGTTTTTTGTTTTAATTTATAACTTTCTTCTTTCCTTCTCTTTCTTAATCAACGTTAACTCTCTACTGGTTTGTCCAGCAACTGAAGTATTTTCTTCTGCTCTTCTTATTAAGTAAGGCATAACATCTCTTACAGGACCAAATGGTAAATATTTAGCTACATTGTAACCGTTTTCAGCTAAATTAAAACTGATGTTATCACTCATTCCTAATAATTGACCAAAGAAGATGCGTTTATCATTTTTCGCAATTCCTTTTTCAGCCATTAATTGCATTAACTTATAAGAACTTTCTTCGTTATGGGTTCCTGCAAAAATTGCCATTTTATCAATGTTTTCAATCATGTATAAAACCGCTGCATCATAATTAATATCTGTAGCTTCTTTAGAAACACAAATTGGAGATTTTAAACCACGTTCTGCCGCTCTATCATTCTCTTTTTCCATATAAGCACCACGAACTAATTTCATTCCAATGTAAAAACCTTCTGATTTTGCTTGATCGTGCAAACTTTTCAAATAGTCTAATCTATCCCAACGATACATTTGTAACGTATTGAAAACAATGGCTTTTTGTTTGTTATATTTACGCATCATGTCAGCAACAATAGCATCTGCAGCATCTTGCATCCAATTTTCTTCCGCATCAATTAATAACAAAACGTCTTTTTCATGTGCTGTTTTACAAGCTAAATCAAAACGTGAAATTACTCGATTCCATTCTTGTTGTTCAGCTTCTGTTAAAACTGTCTTCTCTCCTACTTTTTCATATAAATCTAAACGACCAAAACCAGTTGGCTTAAAAACCGCAAACGGGATTGCTTCACGTTCTCTAGCAAATTCAATCGTTTTTAAAGTCATTTCTAAAGCTGCATCAAATTGAGCTTCTTCTTCTTTACCTTCCACAGAATAATCCAAAACTGATGAAACTCCTTTGGTAAACATATTATCAACTACTTTTAAGCAATCAACCTCATTTACACCACCACAAAAATGATCAAAAACAGTTGAACGAATTAATCCTTCAACAGGTAAATGGGCTTTTAGTGCGAAATTAGTAACGGCAGTTCCAATTTTTACAAGTGGTTGACTTGCAATTAATTTAAAAAGAAAGTAAGCTCTTTCTAGTTCGGTATCACTTTTTAAAGAAAAAGCAACTTGTGTATTGTCAAATATTTTATTCATGATATTTTTGATAAAAAGCGACACAAATATACATCAGTTTTTACGAATTTTAAATAAAAAATGCCTTATTTTGCAATAAAATTCAAGCTTTTTACATGCAAACAATTACAGCCAACAATTATAGTGTTTACTTTGATTCTAAAGGATATGAAACTTTAGCAGAAATGCTAAAACCTTCTCACTATTCTAAGATTTTTATTTTAGTTGACGAAAATACATCGCAATATTGTTTACCACATTTGTTAAACAATTTGGCAACTGAAATCGAAATTGAAATCATCGAATTGGAAGTTGGCGAAATTCACAAAAACATTGCTACTTGTACAGAAGTTTGGGGCGCCTTGTCGGATTTAGGTGGTGATAGAAAAAGTATTCTTATTAATTTAGGTGGTGGTGTAATTTCTGACTTGGGTGGATTTGTTGCTTGTACATTTAAAAGAGGAATTGACTTTATTAATATTCCAACAACTTTACTTTCTATGGTTGATGCTTCAATTGGAGGAAAAAATGGTGTCGATTTAGGAAATTTAAAGAATCAAATTGGAATCATTCGAGAACCAAAAGCTGTGATTGTTGATACGCAATTTTTAAGTACGTTACCTCAAAACGAAATGCGTTCTGGTTTAGCAGAAATGCTGAAACATGGATTGATTTTCGATAAAAAATATTGGGATAAATTTAAAAACCTAAAAAACTTACAAACAGAGGATTTAAACCAATTAATTCACCAATCAATTCAAATAAAAAACGAGATTGTTTGTGAAGATTTAACTGAGAATGGAATTAGAAAATCATTGAATTTTGGTCACACTTTAGGTCATGCAATTGAGAGCTATTTCTTAGAAAATGACAGCAAAACAAGTTTACTTCATGGCGAAGCAATTGCAGTTGGAATGATATTAGAAAGCTTTATTTCCAGAGAAAAAGAATTACTAACAAAAGAAGAATATCAGGAGATTAAATACATTATTAATGATATTTTTGAACGAGTTGAATTCTCACAAATCGATATCGAAAAAATCATTGAACTGCTGATTTTTGACAAAAAAAATGAGTTTGGAAAAGTTCAATTCGCCTTACTTGACGGAATTGGAAAAATTAAAATCAATCAAGAATCAGATAACGAATTGATTTACAAAGCTTTTGAAGATTATTCTGTGTAATTATTTTTTTATTTTTTCTTTATTTATTAGCCATTTTATTTTTTAACTTTGCCCTAATGAAAGGAAACAAAAAACAATCAAATTTCAATAGAACACTCGATAATAGAAATGCTGACATCTCTATAATTGGGCGATTCTTTTTTTCTATTTTTAGTTTTCATATTATCGATTTGTTTGAAATATCAAAGGCTTTTAGTGAAAAATTACTAATTCGCTTTGCCAATATTAGGGTTTGAAAATTGTGATTAAAAACCAATTTGTAACTTTTAATTTAATCCAAATTTTCAAAATGAACACAAAATATTACGACTTAATTAATCAAACTTTTTATTTTCCTCAAGAAGAATTTACTCTAAATAAAGATGAACTTCAATTTCATGGTATTGATTTAATGAAATTGGTTGAAGAATATGGAACTCCATTGAAGTTTACTTATTTACCTAAAATTTCGCAAAACATCAACCGTGCAAAAATGTGGTTTAGAAATGCCATGGAAAAACACGATTATGATGCGAAATATTTCTATTGCTATTGTACAAAAAGTTCTCATTTCGAATTTATCTTAAATGAAGCTTTAAAAAATAACATTCACATTGAAACTTCTTCTGCTTTCGACATTAATATTGTAGAAACATTAATGGAAGAAGGAAAAATCAATAAAAACACTTTTATTGTTTGTAATGGTTTCAAACGCGATCAGTATGTAACTAATATTGCACGTTTAATCAACAACGGACATAAAAATACGATTCCAGTAATTGATAATTTTGAAGAATTAGATTTATTACAAGAAGAAATTGACGGTAAATTTAAAATCGGAATTCGTATTGCTGCAGAAGAAGAACCAAAATTTGAGTTCTATACGTCTCGTTTAGGAATTGGTTATAAAGATATTGTTCCGTTTTACCGTAAGCAAATCGCTGAAAATAAGAAAGTTGAATTAAAAATGCTTCACTTTTTTATTAATGCTGGTATTCGTGATACTGCATATTATTGGAACGAATTATTAAAATGTATGAAAGTGTACATTGCTTTGAAAAAAGAATGTCCAACTTTAGACAGTTTGAATATTGGAGGAGGTTTTCCAATTAAAAATTCGTTAGCATTTGATTATGATTACCAATATATGGTAGACGAAATCTTAAATCAAATCAAAATTGCTTGTGACGAAGCAGAAGTTCCTGTTCCACATATTTTCACAGAATTTGGTTCGTTTACTGTAGGTGAAGCTGGCGGTGCGTTGTACCAAGTTTTATACCAAAAGAAACAAAATGACCGTGAAAACTGGAATATGATTGATTCTTCTTTCATAACGACGCTACCTGATACTTGGGCAATTAATAAACGCTTTGTAATGATAGCCGTTAACCGATGGAATGACACTTATGAACGGGTATTGTTAGGAGGATTAACTTGTGATGGAGACGATTATTACAATTCAGAACAACACATGAATGCTGTTTATTTACCAAAATACAACAAAGAGAAACCTTTATATATCGGATTCTTTAACACTGGAGCATATCAAGAAACAATTGGTGGTTTTGGTGGATTAAGTCACTGTATTTTACCACAACCAAAACACATTTTAATTGATAAAGATAAAAACGGAATTATAGCTACCGAAGTTTTTTCGGAACAACAAAAAGCAGAAGACGTTTTAGAAATTTTAGGTTACAACAAAAGAAAAGAACAATAAAATAAGAAATAATGAGCAAAGGACCAGTTAGTCAGTTTATAGAAAAACATTATCTTCACTTTAACTCTGCAGCTTTAGTAGATGCAGCAAAAGGATATGAAGAACATTTATTAGACAACGGAAAAATGATGATTACTTTAGCAGGTGCGATGAGTACAGCTGAATTAGGAAAATCGTTAGCCGAAATGATTCGTCAAGATAAAGTACATATTATTTCTTGTACTGGAGCTAATTTAGAAGAGGATATCATGAACTTGGTAGCTCATAATTCATACAAAAGAGTTCCAAATTACAGAGATTTATCACCACAAGAAGAATGGGATTTATTAGAAAATCATTATAATCGTGTAACTGATACGTGTATTCCAGAAGAAGAAGCATTTAGAAGATTACAATCGCATTTATTTGATATTTGGAATAATGCAGATTCTAAAGGAGAACGTTATTTTCCACACGAATTTATGTACCAAATGATTAATTCTGGAGTATTAAAACAATACTACGAAATTGATCCTGCTGATTCTTGGATGGTAGCTGCTGCTGAAAAAAACTTACCAATTGTAGTTCCAGGATGGGAAGACAGTACAATGGGTAACATTTTCTCTTCTTACTGTATCAAAGGTGAATTCAAAGCTACTACAATGAAAAGCGGAATTGAATACATGATGTGGTTAGCAGATTGGTATCCAAAAAATTGTGCAGGAAAAGGAATTGGTTTCTTCCAAATTGGTGGAGGAATTGCAGGAGATTTCCCTATTTGCGTAGTTCCTATGTTATATCAAGATATGGAAATGCATGATGTGCCGTTTTGGAGCTATTTCTGTCAGATTTCTGATTCAACAACAAGTTATGGTTCGTACTCTGGGGCTGTTCCAAACGAAAAAATTACTTGGGGTAAATTAGATATTCACACACCAAAATTCATCGTAGAGTCTGATGCTACGATAGTTGCACCATTAATGTTTGCTTACATTTTAGGGTGGTAAAATTTTTGAAAAAAATATTTCAAATTGTTTGAAAATATAGTTTTAGGATAGTACATTTGAACAAAATACAAGATTAAAAACTACCCAATGAAAAGAGTTATTGTTGATTACGCAAAATTAACAAATGAAATCTTAACCTTACTAGTTGAGAAATTTCCAGATGGATATGATGATTCAGACATCATACGTTTTAAGAACGCTAAAAATGAGACAATTGAGGCTGTAGAGGTTCGTACAACAGATACTATATTTTTAGTAAAAGTAAGTACAAAACTATCTGACCGAATTGAAAACTATGACGAAGATGATATTATCGAAGAAGAAGTTGTAGTAGACAAAATTGTTGGTCTAAAAGAGCTTGATATTGAAGATGACGAGGAGGATGAAGAGGAAGAAGAAAATGTAAACGATTCTGATGATCCAGAAGATATTGACGATGAAGATTAATATAAAAAAAGGGAAATCAAAGTATGATTTCCCTTTTTACTATAAGTATCTTTCTATAATAATATTTTTATGATGCAATTCGTGTCCTAAAATACAATACCCAATTCCTCTAGCAGATACACTCGCGTTAGAAGCTGTTCCAAGTTTTAACAAATCAGTTTCTGAAAGATTTTCAAACAAACTAATTGTAGCCTCTCTAACAATAATATATTCTTTTAATAAGCTCTCAAATTCACGTTCATTAGCATTTGCACTAATTACGTAATCATTTTCTTCAAATCCAGGTAAAGCAGTTGTATCATTTCTTGCAATTCGCAAAGCTCTGTAAGTAAAAATTCGCTCTGCGTCAATTAAATGTAATAAAAGGTCTTTGATTGTCCATTTACCCTCTTCGTATTTATATTCTTGTTTAAAAACAGGAATTGATTTAAAAAAATGAATCATTTCTTCTTTTTGATTAATCAAACCTTTTAAAATATTTTGATCCGAAACCAATTTAATATAATTCATTTGATATGGAACATACTCGTTTGTTTGTAAATTTTTCATTATTATAAGGTATAAAAAAAGCCTCTGTAAGAGGCTTGATATATTAAAGTTCTTTAAAAATTGTGTGCATCAAACGTTTTTTATCGTTGATACTTTCTTCTAAAGAAATCATTGTTTCTGTTCTGTAAACACCTTCGATGTCATCAATCATAAAGATAACTTCTTTAGCATGTTTAGTATCTTTTGCTCTAATTTTACAGAAAATATTAAATTTTCCAGTAGTTACGTGAGCAACAGTCACATAAGGAATTTGGTTAATTCTTTCTAAAACAAATTTAGTTTGCGAAGTATTATGTAAAAACACACCTACGTAAGCAATAAAAGAATAACCTAATTTTTCATAATCTAATGTCAACGAAGAACCTTGAATGATTCCTGCATCTTCCATCTTTTTAACTCTGACATGAACAGTTCCTGCAGAAATTAATAACTTTTTTGCAATATCTGTAAATGGAACCCTTGTGTTATCAATTAACATGTCCAAAATTTGATGATCTACTTCATCCAAACGAAACTTACTCATAAGTGCTTATAATAAATGTTAAATATTTGACTTTTTATCAATATTGATGCGAATTTATTAAATAATTTTCATACCATTGTTAAATTCTGTTAAATTATTTAAATAAAAATTTGCTTCTTTTCCAATTTCAGGAATATTTATTCCATTTTCTGAAAATAGCATTGATTCACAATCATATTCAGTATGACCAGAATATTCTTCTAAATCAGATACTTTTGAAATTTTAGCTTTGAAATAAATTTCGTTATTCTCTAAAACTTCATCATATTGAGCGGCAAAGTTAATTATTTTTTCAACACTATTGTCAATAATTTTGACATTTTTATAAATAAAATCAAAAAATCTTTTGTTATTTTGAGGAATTCTTAAATAATTATCCAATTCATTATCAACTATAACGTTTTCGTAATTATCTAATAACGAACTTAAAAGCGAAATAAAAACATATTTTCTACTTTCATCTCTATCGTAATCCATTTGAAAATATCCTGCTTCAAATAAAATTGTTGGCGTATTCTGTGTTGTAAAATAATCTCCTGTACAATTTACATTATAACTATCATCAAAACGCCCAATTTGATAAGGAATATACTCTTGTAATGCTCTATTCATCTTATTTATTATAACGATAGCTTTCATTCGTACCTCATTATAATCTCTATCATTATTAAAAGCTGGCGCTAAAAAAGACATTGTAGCTGGAAGATTAAAACCCTCAGTACCAAAAATAGTGCGCTGATCATGCAAATTATAACAATAATCAGGCTTAAACTCTTCATATAAGATTCTTAAAAGCTTCATTTCGGGTTGTGAAGCCAAGTAGGCATCTCTATTTAAATCAACCGAATTAGCGTTTTCACGCGTGTAAGCAAACGCACCATCAGGATTAAGCATTGGAATACATAATAAGGTATACTTATTTTTAATTTGTTGTGCTAATTCTGAATCCTTTGAAAGGAAATTAAAAAAATCAAATAGTCCTTTAGTTGTTGTTGGTTCGTTGCCGTGCATTTGCGACCACATCAGAATCTTAGTTTTTCCGGTCCCAATTTGAACTTGATAAATTGATCGTTGCTGAACTGATTTTCCAATTTCAGTTATTTCAAACACATTTTTAAATGATTCTAATAAAGGAAAAATAACATCTAAATGAATATATTTTCCTTTCAGTTTTGGTTCTAAATATTCTGTTGCTAATTGTAAACTATCCATGGCTTTATATTGTGTTACAAATGTAAACAACTTTATATTTACAATTGTAAACAACTAAAATCATTCTTAAAATTACTTTTGTAAACACTTTTCTTTGCCAGGATAAGTACAATATCTTGTGCTTGTTTACAAAAATGTAAATTAATATAAGTAAGGATTAAAATATTATTTATCAGTGATTTAATATTTAATACTTAAACTTAATATTCAATTTAGATGTCGTTATTTACATTTGTAAACTTGTTTTATTAGTCTTGTTTGTTTACATTTGTAATTGATTGAAATTTTAATCCTATTTACAATGGTAAACATTGATGACTTTATTAAACGCTTGGAAATAATCCTCGATTATTACAATTTATCTGCTTCTGCTTTTGCTGATAAAATCAGTGTGCAACGTTCAAGTTTGTCTCACCTACTCTCGGGTAGAAATAAACCAAGTTTAGATTTTATTATCAAAGTGATTGAGGTTTTTCCGGAAGTAGATTTGTATTGGATTTTAAACGGAAAAGGTACATTTCCAAAATCTGAAAATACTTCAAATCATTTTGAAGAAGTAAAATCAGCCCCAATTGAAACTCCATTTATTCAAACCGAATTAGAATCACCTGATTTATTTTCGGCTACAGCTAGTAAAAATTTTGAAAAAGAAATACAGCCCACAGAAATTAATCACCACACTCCTACTGCAAATACTTCTGGCACTATCGAACGCATTGTGATTTTTTACAAAGACGGAACTTTTAAAAACTATATGCCATAAAAAAAGCTCTATAAAATAGAGCTTTTAACATTCAAATTAAAAATCAACACATTATCTTCTCAATAAATACACTGCTGTTACGCCAGCTTCGTTTCTCGCTGTTTGTGGTGCAAAATCTCCATTAGTTGTTGGAAAAGCAAATTTCAATACTTGTCCACCTCCATTTAAACGTTCTGCTACATATATGTCATTTGTAACATGATCGTAAGCAACGTCAACTGGATTTCCTAATAAAGAGTTTGGTCCGTAAATTCTAACTTGGTTACTCATAGCAATTGTTCCCATATTAGCAGTTGCACTTAAAACAGAAGAAAAGTTGTTAATTACGATTAATCCACCATCTGTAGCACTTGAAGCCAAGCCAACATCTGATAAAACCATTACATTATCTTGATTTGAATACGTTATTCCGTGAGTTCTTACCAATCCTTCGATAGTAACTCTTTTTGAAGCGGTAATTGTTCCTGTAGCATTTGCAAAGAAATTGTTATATACAACCAAATCACTTGTATTATCAGCAATTGCATACATAGTTTCTCCTTCTAAATGAATTCCCCAAAGTTTAATATCTACTGTGTAAGTATTTAAAAGCGTAAAACCAGATGTATTTCTTTGGTACACATAAAATTTACTGATATTTCCATTTCCAGCATTTTGATCTTGTGTAACAACTACTTTATCACCAGAAACAGCAATTTCACGAGCATTTGTAAAATCTGAAACAGAAGAAAATCCTAATGATAATGCTGTAGACGAAGTTATAATTGAATTTCTAAAACCAGTGTAAGCATCTACTCTATTATTAGTTCGTGATGCAAGAATTACTTGATCTTTAAACGGATCGTAAAAAATTCCATCAGAATCTGTTGAAGAAACTGAGAAACTTTTTGGAGTTGGTGTAGTTGCTAATAAATCAGTGTATGAAATAGCACCAGATGTATTACTTGACGTAAAAAGTTTTAATTCTACTGCTGGTGTTGGTGTTGGATCAACAGGTGTTGGATCAACTGGAGTTGGCATAGAATCATCATCACTACAAGATGCAAATGAGATTGCAATAATTGCTAAAGGGAATAATAGTTTTTTCATTTGTTAAAAGTTTTTGAATTTCTTTTATGTACGAAAAACTATTATTCTTGGTTTTAAATTAGATGAATATTTTAAAAAATTATTAAATAATACCTGTAAATCAATAAGTTGGTTTTAATTATTTTTTAGGAACATAACTTAATTCTGGAATTTTTCCAATTACACCAACATAATAAGATTCTAAAAATTTAATATCTTCTTCAATATTTCCTGTAGGATAAAAAGGTTTGTTATAAACCACTTCTTTTTTACCATAATCAAAAGCAACAGGAATAATTGGAACATTTGCTTTCAAAGCCATGTAATAGAAGCCTGTTTTCCATTCGGTTACTTTTTTTCGAGTACCTTCTGGTGCAATAGCTAATCTAAAAATTTCTTTTTCTTGAAATATTTTTGCGATTGTATCTACTTTGTTCTCATTTTTTTGGCGATTTAAAGGTGTTCCTCCAGTCCAAGTGAAAAAATAATTGAATGGAAACACAAATAGCTCTTTTTTGGCTACATAATTTATTTCAATATTTAGAATTCCACGAGAGAAAATTCCAAGGAAAAAATCCCACCAACTAGTGTGTGGAACCGCTATTAATACACATTTTTTAACTTCTGGAGCAATAGTTCCAACTACTTTCCATCCGAAAATTTTACAGAAAATAAATTTGTATATAATTTGTTTCATTTGAGTTAATTTGACACAAAAATAAAATTATATTTACGATTACAAACAAAAGCAAATGATAAAGCGTTTATTAAGCTATATTTTACCTGTTAAAATCTATCAAAAGAAATCGGAATTCAGTAAAAATCTGGAAGTTACCTGGAATAATGGATATTTAGTTTTAGATTCTGAAAACACGAATTATTCTTTTGGTAGCTTACAACGTGTGCTTAAAAAAGGTTTAAAATACATTGGTTACGAACGTATTAATACATTTGAAAACATATTAATTCTTGGAGTTGCAGGCGGAAGTGTTATTGAAACAATTAAAAATGACATTAAGTTTAAAGGTAAAATTACTGGAGTTGAAATTGATGCTACTGCAATAGAAATTGCCAACAAATACTTTGGTTTAAACAACTATAAAAATGTGGAAATTATAATTGAAGATGCGTTTGAATTTGTTTTAAAAACCAAAGAAAAATATGATTTAATTGTGATTGATATTTTTCAAGATACTACAATGCCTAATTTTTTATTTGAAGATTTTTTTATTAATCGAATTAACTTTTTACTTAAGGTGAATGGTTTTATCTTATTTAATACTATGGTTTTAGATTACCAAGACAGAAGAAGAAACGCTGTTTATAAAAGTAAATTTGACAACAACTATTCTGTTAGATTGTATCCAAAAATTGAAGTACACAACGAATTATTTACCATTAAAAAATTGGCTTAATGAACTTTTTTAAAAAATTATTAGTTGGTAAAGTAAATCATAATTACACTCCAAAATACAACCCTATTCAAAAACGAATTTTGAATATAAAATCTATTTGGAACAACGATCATCAAGATGATAATGGTATTGAGAAAATTGTTCGTTTATTTTTATCGTCTTCTCAGTTATTATTTCCTGGTATTTACATCAAGTACTTTGCTTGTAAAATAGGTCACGAATATCAAGATTTGGCTTTAGATTTATATGTTTTGGCAAAGGTATTGTTTCCTTTTTTAATTTTGATAAATGGATGGCAAAATCATGATTATATGATTTGGGTATTGGTTTTTGTACTACTAGAAACTGTTTTATACATTCCAACTTTAATTTTTGCATCCGATTTATTTTCTAGACCTCGTTCATATAAACGTTCAATGCTATTATTGTTTTTTAATTACATTGAAATTGTGGTTTCTTTTGCGGTTTTATATACTTTAGGAAACAATATGAACAAACCTTTTGAACACTGGTTTGATTCGGTTTATTTTAGTTTAATAAGCTCAAATTCAATTGGTTTTGGAGATTACTACCCTATTACCATTTTTGGAAAAGTATTGGTAAGTCTTCAAGCGTTGTTCTTTTTATCGTTTGTAATTTTGTTTTTAAATTTTTTCTCAACAAAAGTAAAAAGTAAAGGCTATTTTGATGACGAAGAAATTTAAGATAATAACTTTCGTGCTTTTTCTAAATCTTCAATAGTGTCAATTCCGATGCTTCCGTGCGAAGTTTCTAACATTTTAATACGTTTTCCGTATTCTAAATAACGAAGCTGTTCTAATTTTTCAGAAGCTTCTAATGATAACATAGGTAAACGGTAAAAATCCATCAAAGCTTCTTTTCTAAAAGCATAAATTCCGATGTGTTTCATATAACGAACACCTGCATTTTCTTCTCTTGGAAACGGAATAACCGAGCGAGAAAAGTATAACGCAAAACCTTGTTGGTCAGTTATAACTTTTACGTTATTTGGATTGTTAATTTCTTCTTTATCAGTAATTTGAAACATCAATGAGCCCAAATCGACTTTCTTTTCAGTATCGTTTTTAAAAACTTCGATTAACTCTTCTAACGGTTTTTTGTTGATAAATGGTTCATCGCCTTGCACGTTAATTACAACATCAATATCCATGTTTTCAACTGCTTCTGCAATTCTGTCGCTTCCGCTTTCGTGTTCTTTAACTGACATGATGGCTTTTCCTCCATTCGAAATTATTTCGTTGAAAATCAAATCGGAATCGGTTACCACAAAAACATCATCAAATAAATTGGTAGAAACTGCAGCTTCATAAGTACGAAGAATTACCGTTTTGCCACCTAAATCTTGCATTAATTTTGCAGGAAAACGTGTGGATGCATAACGAGCAGGAATTACAGCGATGATTTTCATTAGAATAAAAGGTTAAAAGTTTAAATGTTTAGAAGTTTAAAAGTTACTTTTTCGAAACAAAAAATCGTTTAAACAATCTAATCCCGACAAAAATAATAAGGATAACCACAATAAAAGCAACAATAGGCAAGAAAATAGCTAAAACCGACACAAAAGATGCAGTTGCAGTTTCTGTTGTGGAAACTAAATGATTTCCAATTCCGCCAGTAGTTACAGTTGATGTTGCTCTTGTTACTGCTGTTGCCGAATTAATTGCTGTAGCGGTTCCGCCACCAGCTATGATAGCTAATCCCCACGTTATCATAGGATCTAAATCGACTAAAGTGGAAGCCATCACAACCGTTCCGGCTATTCCTGCCAAAGGAACAGCAAGTGTATCCAATAAATTATCAATATACGGAATGTAATAACCCAAAATTTCAACAATTGTGGCTATTCCCAAACAAATAATTGCTGTTAAACTTCCAATCCAAACAAACGAATCGCCCACAGGAACGAATCCAAAATGTGTGGCTAAACTTAGTACAAACAAAGGTACAAACACTCTAAAACCAGCCGAAGCGGCTAATCCTATCCCAAGACAAACACTAATTATCGTTTCTAACATAGCTTAATTGTGAAAATATTCATCTTTAAATCCTATTAAATACAGTTTTTCTTCTGCACGTGTAATGGCAGTGTACAACCATCTCACATAATCAATATCTATACCATTTGGCAAATAAGGTTGCTCTACAAAAACCGTTTTCCATTGTCCACCTTGCGATTTATGGCACGTTATCGCATAAGAAAATTTAACTTGCAAGGCATTGAAATACTCATTTTCTTTTACTTTTTGCAGTTTTTTATATTGCTGACGCTCGTCTTCATAATCCAATAACACTTCTTGATACAATTTATTTGATTCTTCATACGTTAACGAAGGTGATTCGCTCATAATTGTATCTAACATTATGATAGTGTCAAAAGCAGCTTGATTAGGATAATCAACCATTCTAACTTTTACAGTTGCAAATTTGAAGCCGTACAATTCTTGAATTTTTCTAATCTCCAAAATTTCAACAATATCGCCATTTGCAATAAAACCCGCTTCCGATTCTTCTTTCAACCAAAAATAGTTATTTTTTACAACCATTAAATAATCGCCTGTAGAAATTTCGCTTTCTTTTGATAAAATTGAAGTTCTAATTTGCTGATTGTATTGATTTGCTCTTTTATTTGAACGAACAATAAAAACAGTGTCTTCTATTCCATAATTATCATAAGCACCATGAATCGCATCCTGAATTTCATATCCATCTTGCAAACGGATAATATCTTTAAATCCTTTTAATTTAAATTGAAACGTATCAATAAAATGAGAATGTAACAATTCGCGTAATTGCGTAGCATTGTATAAAATTCCCGAATTTTCAGATTGACGCATTACTTCATCAAATTCGATATGATGTACATTTTTTTGATAATGTAAAGAAAGTGAATCAATGTCTAAAGCTGGACTTATAGTCATATTAACGGGCGGCAACTGAGCGGTATCTCCTATTAATAGTAATTTGCAATTTTTTCCAGCTTCTACATAAAAAAACAAATCGTCTAACAAGGAACCATTTTCATATAATTTAGAATCTTGAGAAGTGTCTGAAATCATAGAAGATTCATCAACTATAAATAAGGTGTTTTTAAATTTATTTTGTTGCAGGGTAAAACTAATGCCTCCTGTTTTATTTTTTTTAGGATAATAAATTCGCTTATGGATTGTAAATGCTGGTTTTCCGGAATAATTACTGATGACTTTTGCTGCTCTACCTGTTGGTGCCAACAATACACACTTCATTTCTACGTTACTAATAGAATTAATTACGTTAGAAATTATGGTAGTTTTTCCTGTTCCGGCATAACCTTTTAAAACAAAAATGTCATCTGGAGTAGAATTAAGTAAAAAATCGGCAATTTTTTGAAGAAAAATATCTTGCTTTAAAGTAGGCTCAAATAAAAAATTTTCTCGTAATAAATTGTAAAACAGCTTATAAGTCATTAAAAAATGTTTCGCTAATATTAATTTTTCAAAGATACTGATGATTTTTACAAGAAATTCTTTTCTAAAGAAAAAAAAATTGTAGATTTGCGTACCTATTTAACTAAAAAATTTTAGAATCAAATGTTAGAAATTGCTATTTATTTAGTCGTATTGATTGTTTTAATCCTTGTGTTGGTTAAGCTAATTGATAAATTTGTCACTCCTGGAAGTAGAAAGATAGTTTCTATATTATTATGGGGTGTTTCTTTTTTCTTAGTGTATTTAATTTATGCTTCTGTAATGAAACCAATCAATTTTGATAAAACAAAAGAAGAGAGATTTCAAACTGCAGTTAACACAATGTTAGATATTAAAAAAACACAATTAGGCTACAAATCTGTTTATGGTAAATATGCGGATAGTTTTGATGAGTTAGTTAAATTTGTGGAAACTCAAAAATTTGACATTATTTCTCGTAGAGATACTGCTGTAATTGATGCTGCGAAAAATGCTGCTTTTGGTATCACTGTTGGTGCTGATGGTGTAGGTGGTTTTTATAAAGACATTGTAATTACTGAAAAATTAGGTAGTGTTTCTGTAAAAGATTCTTTATTTAAAAATTCTGATCGTTACAAAAGACTTAATATTGTAAAAGTTGGAGATTTTGAAGTTCCTGTTACAATGAAAACTAAATTAGTTAATAGAAACGATATGAATATTTCTGTTTTTCAAGCCAAAATTGATAAAAATGCTTTATTAAAAGATTTAGATCAAGAGTTAGTTAAAAATGAAAATAAAGTTGAATCTATTGACGAAATTAATGGTAAAGAAATCATTTTAGGTTCATTAGAAGAAGTTAGTCTTACAGGAAACTGGCCAAAAAAATATGGTAGTAACGAATAACGACATTACTCAAAAAACATACAAAAAGTTGTCCATTCAGGTTTCCTTGAGTGGACTTTCTTTTTGTGTCTTTGATTTGTTTACCAATAAAGTTCTGCACACCGCCGAAATCGCTTTTGAGAAAAACAAAGTAGTCGAAGAACAACTTTGGCGTTCGTTTGTAGATAATTCAATTTTAACAAAGCCATATGATGAAATTGTTGTTTTACATAACAACAACTTAAATACCTTTGTGCCAACTTCATTATTTGATGCTGACTTTTTAGCGAGTTATTTGCAATACAATACCAAAGTTTTTGAAACCGATTTTTTTACCTATGATGTTGTTTTTCCTTATGAAATGAATAACATTTATGTACCTTTCGTTAATATCAACAACTTCTTATTAGATCAATATGAAACTTTTGAATACCAAAATGCAAATTCTATTTTGGTAAAACAACTATTAGATTTATCTAAAAATAAAGAAGAAAAGCAAGTATTTGTTCACGTACAAAAAGAACACTTTGAACTAATTGTGGTGAAAAATCAACAATTGATTCTTTTTAATTCATTCCAATACAAAACACCAGAAGATTTTATTTACTATATTTTGTTTACTTGTGAGCAATTACAGCTAAATCCTGAAACTATTTTGGTTCAAATATTAGGAAATTGTTCTGAAGACGACGCTTGTTTTAAAATAGCTTTCCAATACATTAGAAATTGTAGTTTATTAGATGTTACTAGTAAAGCTTCAATTTTAGAAGTAACTCCTACTGCTTTAAGAAATCACTTTATATTATACCATTCATGAGAATTATCTCCGGAAAACACAAAGGGCGTAGATTAGTTGCACCTAAAAATTTACCTGTTCGTCCTACAACCGACATGTGTAAGGAATCGTTGTTTAATATTTTGAATAACTATTTTAATTTACATGGATTAAAAGTACTCGACTTATTTGCTGGAACTGGTAATATCAGTTACGAATTTGCTTCTCGTGGTGCTGGACCAATTACAAGTGTTGATGGCGATATGGGTTGTGTAAATTTCATTAAAAAAACTTCAACCGATTTAGATTTAGATATCAGCGTCATTAAAAGTGATGTTTTTAAATTCTTAGAAAAAAGCAAAACAAGTTATGATATCATTTTTGCTGATCCTCCTTATGATTTAGGTCAGGAAAATTTTGAAAAAATTATTCAACTTATTTTTGAAAACGAAATTTTAGACGAAGAAGGTATGTTGATTGTAGAACATTCCAAACATACAAAACTAGAACACCTAACAAATTTCTCTTTTTCAAAAAGTTATGGTGGTTCGGTATTTTCTTTTTATGAATTTGAAAGCGACGAAGAAGAAGATATTGAAGAGGAAGATGAAGGGTAAAATCTTCAAAAAAAAGCAGACCTATAAGCCGGATTCTGTCTCCGATAAATCGGAGCCTTATCATTTATCTAGACTAAACATTACTGCTTAGCTCAAGCTGCCTACCCTTCAACATCGGACGAGTCGCCCTTATTCTGATTACTCAGAAACTGCTGATATACTTGACATTTCACCGCATAGAGTTTACCTGGTTTCACTACAGCATTACCTGTACATACTTTCTGTTGCACTTGTCCTCGCCTTTCAACGGACGGGCGTTACCCGCTATGCTACTCTTTGGTGTCCGGACTTTCCTCTCCCGATAAATCGGGAACGATAAGGCGGTCTGCGGTGCAAACTTACAATAAAATATATTGGTTTTTTAACTTTTATTCAAAGAGTTTAACGTTTTATAGGGTATTTGCCCAAATTAAAAACTGTAAATTTATATGCCCTTAACAATCAATATCATGACAAATATATATAAGTACGCATCTGTTTCAGTTGCATTAAAACAATTGAGAAAAGAAGGTTTTACATACGATTTTAATCAAAATTCAGAAGAAATTATTTTACATCCAGAAAATTATATTGTAAATCAAATTTATCAATACGAAGGAAATTCAAGTCCAGATGATAGCTCAATTGTTTATGCTATTGTTTCAAAATTTGGACTAAAAGGTGTTTTTGTGACAGGTTCTTCTGCAAATTCAGTAGATGAAAATGCACATTTTATTTCAAAATTAGTAATAAAAAACAGAAACGACACCCATTTATAATCCCAATTTTTCTTAGTAAATTGTGAATAACTTTTATAAAGATTCTTTTCAAATTGGAATTTGGAACTTGCTTTTTGGAATTTCACAACCTATATTTGTAAATCAATAATTCGTATGGAACAATTTATAGTATCTGCCAGAAAATACCGTCCGCAAACATTTAAAGATGTTGTCGGTCAGCAGGCTATTACCAATACTTTGTTGAATGCTATTGAAACCAATCACTTAGCGCAAGCTTTATTATTTACAGGACCTCGTGGGGTTGGAAAAACTACTTGTGCTCGAATTCTAGCTCGAAAAATCAATCAAGAAGGTTATGATGATCCGTATGAAGATTTTTCGTTTAATGTGTTCGAATTAGATGCGGCTTCAAACAATGGTGTAGATGATATTAGAAGTATTATCGACCAAGTGAGAATACCTCCACAAACTGGAAAATATAAGGTTTATATCATCGACGAGGTGCATATGCTTTCTCAAGCTGCTTTTAACGCTTTCCTAAAAACATTAGAAGAACCACCTAAACACGCCATTTTTATTTTAGCGACTACTGAAAAACATAAAATTATTCCAACGATTTTATCGCGTTGTCAAATATTTGATTTCAAAAGAATTACAGTTAAAGATGCTAAAGAACATTTAGCCGAAATTGCTAAAGAACAAGGTGTTGCTTACGAAGATGATGCATTACACATTATTGCTCAAAAAGCTGATGGTGCTATGCGTGATGCTTTGTCAATTTTTGACAGAGTAGTTTCATATTGCGGAAAAAACCTTACCAGACAAGCCGTTACCGAAAATTTAAACGTATTAGATTTTGAATATTACATCAGAATCACCGATTTAATTTTAGAAAATAAAATTCCAGATTTATTAGTTGCTTACAATGATATTTTAGCAAAAGGTTTTGATGGTCATCATTTTATTGCAGGTTTAGCATCGCATTTTAGAGATTTATTGGTTTGTAAAAATCCTGCTACTTTACCTTTATTAGAAGCTGGCGAACAAGCACAAGCCTTATATGCAGCACAATCACACAAAGCTATGCATGACTTTTTAATTAAAGGAATTGAATTGGCAAACGAATGCGATTTGAAATTTAAAGTCAGTCAAAATCAGCGACTTTTAGTTGAACTTTGTTTGATGCAATTAGCCTCTATCACTTTTGATGGAGAAAAAAAAAAGTAGCTAAATTTATCATTCCAGCTACTTATTACAAGAACAACTCCTACTCTATTACTGAAGTTCCAACGATTAAAGCACAAATTCCAACTAAGGAATCAAAACCTGTTGTAGTTGCAGAAACCGTTGTGAACGAACCTATCGTTGCAGAAATTCCTCAAGTTGAAAATGAAGTAGTTGCTCCAATTGTTCCAGAAATTCCAAAACCGGTTTTAACGAATTTAAATCCAACGGGAACTAAAGTTTCGGCACTTTCATTAGCGAGTATAAAAGCTAAAAAAGACTTAGAAGCACAACAAAATCAGCATCAAAAGCACAAAGAAGAATTGCCTTCGGAAGTTTTTAACGAAACTGATATGTTGTTGCAATGGAACAAGTTTGCTCAAAAAATGACCGATAGCGGAAAACGTTTAATGGCGACTTACATGCAAATGAACGATCCAACCTTAAACGGAACCACTATTACTTTAGAACTTCCTAATCAAAGTACAAAAGAGGAGTTTTTAACAGGTTGCCATGAATTAATAGGTTATTTAAGAGGAAAATTACACAACCACGATATTACAATTGAAGTCGTTGTAAATGAAACGGTTGAAAACAAATACGCTTTTACACCACAAGAAAAATTTGAGCGTTTAAAACAAATTAACCCTACGATTGAATTGTTGAGAAAGACGTTTGATTTGGATGTTTAGTTTAATTTTTAAAAATCCCGTTAGGGATGAAATATTGGTAACTAATAACTAACCGTTTCTAAAATCCCGTAGGGATGACATCAAATTGGTTCTTTAAAAATGTAACGCTCATCATAATCCACTTCAAAAGCTTCTAAAAATTCCAAATATTCCTCTTGAAATGATTTCGTTTTATGACGCTCTTCTTGATTCTGAATATAATTGATTACATTTTGAACATGTGATTTAGAATATGAAAATGCACCGTAACCTTCTTGCCACTCAAATTTTACTTTCAAAAACATTTTTTCGTTAATCCATTTAGATGAATTGGCTTTAATGATTTGCATTAATTCGGAAATAGATTGTGTTGGACGCATTCCAATTAGAATATGAATGTGGTCTGACATTCCGTTAATGGCTAACATCTTATGATTATTTGCTTTGATAATTCCTGTAATATATTGATATAATTCATCTTTGAATGACGAATGAATTAATCCGCTTCGATATTTTACCGCAAAAACAAATTGGATGTGAATTTGTGTGTATGTGTTTGCCATAAATAAATAAATATTATTTACCGATTGTTGTCCAAAATCTACCAATATGTCGTCCCTACGGGACTTGTGTTGATTTCTATATTTTTTTATCTACCAATATGTCGTCCCGATGTGAATAATTAAATCTTCCCATAATACATCGCTTTCACGATACCATCTGATAATCCAATTTTTGGAACGTAAATATGTCTTGCGCCACTCCATTTCATGGCGTTTAGATAAATACGTGTTGCTGGAATAATTACATCGGCGCGATCTGGATTTAAACCTAAATCGGCAATACGTTGTTCGTATGTCATGCTGTTCAACTTTTGATATTGCGATTGCACATACATGTATGACAGTGGTTTGTCTTGGTTTTTCTCAGATAATTTGAATAATTTGTTGATGTTTCCACCAGAACCAATTAACGTAATATTTTCGAATGGTTCTACGTTGGCTTTAATCCATTTTTCCATTTCTTGCCAAACGATATCGTTCACCATTTCATTTAACAAACGAACGGTTCCATTTTTAAACGATTTCGAAGCAATAATTTTTCCTTCAAAAAACAGAGAGAATTCGGTACTTCCACCACCAACATCTACATATAAATACGCTTTATCAGAAGTTATGAATTGTTTTAAATCGGAAGCGGCAATAATAGCTGCTTCTTTTTTACCATCAATAATATCAATTTTAATATCGGCTTTTTTCTTAATGATTTCGGCAACTTCTTTTCCATTATAGGCTTCTCGCATGGCTGAAGTGGCACAAGCACGATATTGTTCTACTTTATGAACTTTCATTAATAGTTTAAAAGCTTTCATGGCATCAACCATTCGGTCGATATTTTCTTCCGAAATTTCGCCAACCGTAAACGCGTCTTGACCCAAACGAATGGGAACACGAACTAAGGAACTTTTATTGAATTGAGGAGCGCAACCTTCTTGCTCTACGATATTAGTTACCAACAACCTCATGGCATTGGAACCGATATCGATAGCCGCATATTTTTTTATTGTAATCATATTATTTATGTAATTATTGAACGCTTTCGGCTATTACATCAAGCTTTTTTTGGTAATAATTGTACATTTCTAATTGTGCTCTGAATGTTTTTTCATCACCGCGTTTTCTATATACATTTTTTAAATCATCTGAATGAATACGAGCTTTAACGTTGGCTTTCCAACCTATTTCGAATGTTTCAATTAGTTCTTTTTTAATCTCTTCATCATAAATAGGACAAGTTACTTCAACCCTTGCATCTAAATTTCGAGTCATAAAATCAGCAGAAGAAATAAACACATCTGGATTTCCATTATTTCCAAAAATATAAATTCGCGAATGCTCTAAGTAATTGTCTACAATACTTATAGCTTCAATATTTTCGCTCAAACCTTTTACGCCTGGTTTCAAACAACAAATTCCTCTAATAATTAACTGAATTTTTACTCCTGCTTTGCTAGCTTCATATAATTTATCCGTCATTTTAAAGTCGGAAATACTATTCATTTTCAACTTAATGTATGCTTCTTTTCCTGAAATTGCATTTAAGATTTCTCTTTCAATTAATTTGTTAAAACGACTTCTTGTATAATGAGGCGATACAATTAAATGTTTGTAACGATGGACGCGATAATTCACATCAAAGAAATCAAAAATCTTTGCAGCATCTTTTAAAATCTCGGTATTACTTGTAAACAAAGTAACATCTGTGTACACTTTTGCCGAATTTTCATTGAAATTTCCAGTTGAAATAAATCCGTAACGTTTCACTCTTCCTTCTTCAATGCGTTCGATGACACAAATTTTACTGTGCACTTTTAAACCTTTAACACCAAAAATTAATTCAATTCCTTCGGTTTGCATTTGTTCTGAATAAGAAATATTACTTTCTTCATCAAAACGCGCTTGTAATTCGATTTGAACGGTTACTTTTTTTCCGTTTTTAGCGGCATTAATCAAAGAACTTACGATTTGTGAATTCTTAGCCAAACGATATAATGTAATTTTTATGGAAGCTACTTTAGGATCTAAAGCGGCTTCACGCAAAAATTTAATGATATATGAAAACGATTGATAAGGTGCGTATAATAAGTAATCTTTCTTCTTGATTTTCTCTAAAATACTTCCTTCTAACGATAAGCCTGGAACCGGAAGCGGAACATTTTCTCTATACAACAAATCGTATCTTCCTAAATTTGGGAAATTCATATAATCTCTACGATTGTGATATCTTCCGCCAGGAATAATACTATCAGAACTATCGATTTTCATTCCTTTCAAGAAAAACTCTAACGTATCTTTTCCAATTGCTTGATCATATACAAAACGAACTGGCTCACCTACTCTACGTTCTTTTACCGAAGACGAAATTTTTTCAATCAAACTCTTACTCAAGTCACTATCAAATTCTAACTGGGCATCACGTGTAATTTTTATCATGTGTGCTGAGATGCTTTCGTAATCAAAAATGTTGAAAATATTGTTTAAATTGTAACGAATAACATCATCCAATAAAATAATGTATTGCTTTTCAGAATTTGAAGGGAGCACTACAAATCGATTCACTGTATTAGGAATTTCTACTACTGCATAACGAATTTCTTTGGAATTTAAATCTGACTTTTCTTTAGATTTCATTATCAGTTTAACCGCCAAATAACCCGAAGTGTCTTTTAAAAGTGGAAATTCTTCCAAATCATTCAACATTATGGTTACTACAGCTGGACTAACTTTTTGAATGAAATAATCGTGAATAAAGTTTTCTTGATCTTTAGAAATATCTTTTTCACTGATAATAAAAATATTTTCCTTTTCGAGTTTTTTCTCGATTTCGCTTAAAATTCGTAAACTTTCTGATTGCTGTTCAATGACAATTTCTGTAATTTCTTTCAATAATTGTTCAGCTGGAACACCTAAAATTTTCTCTGTTTCAGTTGATTCAAGACTCATACGACGAATTGCCGCATATCGTACTCTAAAAAATTCATCTAAATTATTGGAGAAAATTCCTAAAAATCGAAATCTATCTAATAATGGAACGTTTTCATCATTAGCTTCTTGAAGTACACGAGCATTAAATGTTAACCAACTTTTTTCGCGGTCTATATAATTATAATCTGTATTAGTCATTTTTAAATTGGCTTGGAAATAAGGTTGTAATAGTTTTTCCTTTACTTAAATTTTCCCAATCATCAGAATCAAACTGCAAAGCAACCAAACCAGATGTTGGAACATTATCTATGTAAAGGTCTCCAAATTTATTAACAAAATTTGTAATAGCTTCATTATGTCCAAAAAGAATTAGGCTATCATGCTCATTTTTACATTTTTTTATGATTTGATGCAATTTTTTATCATCAAACGTATATAAATCAGCTGTAAAATGTATCGTTTCTAATGGTATAGAAAGATATTGTGAAAAAATATAGGCAGTTTCAGTAGTGCGTTTAGCTTTACTACTCCAAACTATGTAAGATTTCGGAACAATATCAACTGATTTTGAAGCAATTAAATGTGCGTCTTTAATGCCGCGTGCTGAAATTGATCTGTCTATATCTTGCACAGGTGTGTCCCAGCTTGACTTTGAATGTCTAATTAAAATTAAATTTTTCATATTATCCCATTTAGATGATTAAATTAATCATTTTTTTTTATGTTATAGCAATCGTTTCTACGAATTTTAAGTGACTTTATAGATGATTTTAATCACTTTGTCGAAAAACTACTACAACATATTTGAAAATAATAGATTTTAAGTAATTTAGCCATGTGAATTTAATAAGATTCTTACATTTATTTAATATATAAAATTCATAAGTGTAAGATTTTTAAATAGTTACCCCTTAACTACTTAAATAATCTATTTTTTTACTACCCCAATCTAACCTTTTTACAAGACTTACTATAATTCTTAATTTTAAAATTAGTGTTATGGAAAGTATATCAAAATTCAAGTGTCATTTTTTAATGACATTATTTTTCTTAGTATGTTATGAAACTTCTAGTGCTCAAGAGATTTATAACTATAATGAATCCGTGTTAAACAGTAAAGAAAAAGCTAAAATTAGTGCTATTTTAAATTCAAATAGTATTCAGTTTTCAAATAATCATACTTTAAACAAGACATCCCAAGACAGCAATACTTTAGATATTGATTATTTGAATCTCTCAAATTTAAATCAAGTAAATAAAGCACAAATTCAAAATATTAAAAATTGTATTGTGCGAATTTCTACACCAATTTCTTCAATTAATTTGAATGCTTTAAATCAATTTTCAAATTTAGAAATTGTTCATCTAATCATAGAAACTAATGCAATCAACGGAAATATTCCAAGTTTGATTATAATGAATAATCCGCAAGTTTTAATTTCTTATCAAATAAGCATTCCTGAATAATTTTATATAGTATATCATGTATCCAAAAAACTACGTTTCTAAAAAATTGACAGAAAATAAAGCATTGTTTTGTGCTTTGTTCTTCTTGTCATTTAGCTACTTTGGAATGGCTCAAGTAAGAGTTAATTTTACACCAAGAGAACCAGTTGCTAGTCCGTCAACATCTATTTATCATGTTAAAGGAGATTTCTCATTAATTGGAAATACGAATTTGACCTTAAACACTTATGATGATAATGAGCCAAATAGTAATAATAATATGCGCTATGTGGATGTGGATGGAGATGCTAATACTTTTAATTCATCTTCAGCTAATTTAACATTCTCAAACGAAAATGGAGCAATTCCTGAATGTTCAAAAGTTGTTTTTGCAGGATTATATTGGACTGGTAGAGCTTCAAATGGATCAAATAGTCCTGATACTTTTGATGTTACAAAAAATTCTATTACTAAAACATTTAACAAACGAAAAGTACAATTAAAAGGTCCATTATCAAGCTCATATACTGAAATTACTGCAGGTACAAACGATATCTACTATCCACAAAATAATGATGGTTTTATGTATTCTGCTTTTGCTGAAATTACAGAATATGTAAAAACAAATGGTCTAGGTCAATATACTGTTGCAGATATTGCTCTTGTCGAAGGGAATGGTGGTTCTACTGGATATTATGGTGGTTGGGGAATTATTGTTATTTATGAAAATTCTAAAATGAGATGGCGTGATATTACTGTTTTTGATGGACACGCCTATGTTCAAGGAAGTACAACTGTGAGTCATCAAATTCCTATTTCTGGGTTTAATGCAGTACAAACCGGTCAGGTTAATGTAAAACTTGGATTAATGGCTGGTGAAGGTGATCGTAGTATTAGTGGTGATTATTTTAACATTCTTCGATCAAGTGATAACAATTGGCAAGCATTAAATCATTCTGGAAATGGAACAAATAACTTTTTCAATTCATCAATTCAAACTGGAGGAAATACTAGAAACCCGAACCTTTCAAACAATACTGGATTAGATATTTCTATGTTTAATATTCCTAACCCAGGAAACTCAGTTATTGCTAATAATCAAACATCAACAACACTTAGGTATGGTTCAACACAGGATACATATGTAATTTTTATGGCTGCAATGGCAGTAGATGCATATATTCCAGAAGCTGAAGGTGTAATGTCATTGGTAACTATTAATGGATTACCTGCAACAAGTACAACAACTGTTTTACCTGGCGAAGAAATTGAATATTCAATTAAAATTTTAAATGAAGGTACAGACGCAATTAATAATACTCAAATAAGAATTGAGATTCCATATATGTCGACTTTTGTAAATGGAAGTCAAAGCGGTACAATTAATTTTAGTCCATTACCTACTCCAAATAATTTATATTTTAATCCTGCAATAGGACCTTCAGGAGCCTTAATTTGGGATATTGGTACTCTTCCCGTTCCAGCTAGTCCATCTGATATACTTGGAGAATTAAAATACAAAATAAAAATTACAGAAGATTGTTTTTTACTTAAAAATCAATTCTGTATTCCAAGCACTACACTTCAAGGATTTATTAGTGGAGTTGGTGCTCTTACTGGAATTGCAATTACAAACCAACCTTTTATTCAAGGATATGTAAATTCAGGACTTTGTGTGGGTGATCCAATTACTGATCCAATTTCAGTTAGTATTGATGCAACTGACTATATCAGTCAAAACTGCCAAAATACAAATGTGTCTTTAGAATTTAATTATTGTGGCACCACCGTTACAATTCCATTTAATTCGATTGCATCAAATTATCCAAATGGAACACAATTTTATAATTCATATCCTGTAACGTCTTCAACTACTGAATATACTTCAAGCAATCCATTTCCAAATAGTATTGGGACAAATATTTACTATGCCGTTCCACCAAATTCAAATGGATGTCATTACAGATTTTCAATTGTTATAGATGATATCCCTACAATAACTTCACCTGCTTCTTCAACAATTAATGGATGTGGAACAGGTGCAATAACAATATTGCCATTTAGCACAACTCCTGTAACAATAACATTACAAGATTTTATTAACATCGGTGGAAGTGTTTCAAATAACGCTTTAAGTTACAATATAACATATGTAGATGTAATTTCTGGAACTTGTCCAACTATCGTAAATAGAAATTATACAGTTTCTACATCATGTATTACTGTTAATTTAAATCAAGTATTTACAATTGAACTTACGGATTTCACGCTTCCTGCAAATACTGCTTCAACTGTAGCTTGTGCTGCGGATATTGTAGCGCCTTCGGTTCCTGTGGTAACGGATAATTGTGGTAATGTGTTAGTGGCTTCGGCTCCTGTGGTTTCTGCTAATCCAACTTGTGAAGGAAATGTAACGTATACTTATACTTTCACAGATTGTGAAGGAAATACGCACAATTGGGTACATACTTTCACTATCGAAAATAATGATTTCACGCTTCCTGCAAATACGTCATCAACTGTGGCTTGTGCTGCGGATATTGTAGCGCCTTCGGTTCCTGTGGTAACTGATAATTGTGGAAATGTGTTAGTGGCTTCGGCTCCTTCGATTTCTGCTAATCCAACTTGTGAAGGAAATGTAACGTATACTTATA
>NZ_JAMKFA010000001.1 GCF_025499515.1 Flavobacterium odoriferum | reverse complement strand
CAACTGAAAAATAAAAAATAACTTATTTTAACTAGAAAGCCGAAGCGTTATGGCAACACTTCGGCTTTTTGTATTTTCCCAATTTTGTTTAAAAATAAAAAAGGTGAAATTTCTTTCACCCTTTTTGCCCCAAATCTACCATAAAACTTAACCTACTAATTTTCTGGTAGAGCTAAAGTAGAACAAGATGTTATGCAAGCATAAAAAAATTGTTAAATAGCACGAAAACTCGATGAAATGCAATTTGAAGTTTGTTTTTATCACAAAAAGGGTTTTAAATCACAAAAATATTAACGTAAAGAAATAAAAAAAAGGGAGAAATTGCTTTCACCCTTTTTGCCCCAAATCTACCATAAAACTTAACCTACTAATTTTCTGGTAGAGCTAAAGTATATCGAGATATTAATATTTTATAAAAAAATTGTTAAACGAAATAAAAAGTCGATGAAACGCACTTTTTAGTAAGCTCTAGCATCTTTTCCTTCATAAAAATTCATGAATGCTCGGTTTACTACACGATTTCCCCCATCAGTTGGATAATCTCCTGTAAAATACCAATCGCCTAAATTCTTCGGACAAGCAATGTGTAAATCTTCTACCGTTTGATAAATAATTTTTACTTCTGCTTTTGTATCTTCTGGCGTAAGCATTTCGGCAATTTTATCTGAAATTTCTTGATCAGTGAATGGTGCATAAATTTCTTTTACATAATTCACCACATCAGCATCACTAAAATCTTCTTGAGCTTTCGATTTTTGGTACACTTCTTCTACTATATGATATAAATTGCGTTCTTTCAATAAATCTAAAGCTGCTCTGAAAGCTACTAACCCTTCTAATTTAGCCATGTCAATTCCGTAACAATCTGGATAACGAATTTGAGGTGCTGATGAAACAACTACGATTTTCTTTGGATGCAAACGATCCATCATTTTAATGATACTTTGTTTTAAAGTAGTTCCTCGCACAATACTATCATCAATAATAACTAAATTATCGCTTGGTTTTACTACTCCATACGTTACATCATACACGTGAGCTACTAAATCGTCACGACTGCTGTCTTCAGTGATAAACGTTCTTAATTTGGCATCTTTAATAGCGATTTTTTCGGTTCTGATTTTCACTGAAAGCAATTCTTTTAATGAATCTTCAGTTAATGTGTCTTTTTGCTCGATAATCATTTTGGCTTTTCGCTGATTTAAGAAATCTTGAGCTGCTTCAGACATTCCGTAAAAAGAAGTTTCTGCTGTATTTGGAATAAAAGAGAAAACGGTGTTATCGGTATCGTTATCAATTGCTTTTAAAACGCTTGGGAAGATTAATTTTCCTAATTCTTTACGCTCTCTGTAGATTTCGGCATCGCTTCCGCGAGAAAAATAAATGCGTTCAAACGAACATGCTTTTTTTATTAATGGTGTTCTTACTTCTTGAACTGAAACATTTCCGTTTTTCTTAATAATGATAGCGCTTCCTGGTGTTAACTCTTGCACTTTTTCGAAAGGCACATTGAAAACCGTTTGAATCACAGGACGTTCTGAAGCTACCACTACAATTTCATCATCTTCGTAGAAATACGCAGGACGAATTCCGGCAGGATCGCGCAAAACAAACGAATCGCCATGACCAAAAAGTCCAGCCATTGCATAACCTCCATCAAAATTACGAGAAGCACGTTCTAAAATACGTTGCACATTTAATCGTTCTCCTATAATTGGCGAAGCTTCTTGTTTAGAATAGCCTTCGTGTTTGCATTGTTTGTATAATTCGGTAACTTCATCATCTAAAAAATGCCCAATTTTTTCCATTACGGTAACTGTATCGGCCATTTGTTTTGGATGTTGTCCTAAATCAATTAAGTTTTGGAACAACTCCTTTACGTTAGTCATATTGAAATTCCCAGCCACAATTAAATTACGATGCATCCAATTGTTTTGACGTAAAAATGGGTGAACACTTTCGATGCTATTTTTACCGAAAGTTCCATAACGAACGTGACCTAAAAACACTTCTCCCAAATACGGAATATTTTGTTTTTGAAGTGCCACATTGTTTTGATATTCTGGATGTTCTTCTAACTCGCGACTAATTCTGTCGTTAATTTGAGCGAAAATATCCTTAATAGGTTGCGGGTCGTTTGAACGAATACGGCTGATGTATCTTTCCCCTGGATTTACATCCAATTTAATACTCGCTAATCCAGCTCCGTCTTGACCGCGGTTATGTTGCTTTTCCATTAGTAAGTACATTTTTTGTACTCCATAGAAAGCGGTTCCGTATTTTTCTTTATAGAATTCTAACGGTTTTTTTAATCGTAGTAATGCAATTCCACATTCGTGTTGTATAGCGTCACTCATAAGTTGTTGTGTTGTTGTAGGTTGTTGTAATTTTTATTCTTTTTGAAACAAAAAATGCCCCGAAATTTCGAGGCACGTTTTTATTCTTCTAATTCGATTTCAAATTGTGTTAAGGCTTTGAATTGTTTCAAACGCGCATTCACTTCTTTTTTATCTAAAGTTTCCATTCGTTCTGTTCCAAATTTCTCCACACAGAAAGAAGCTAAATTTGAACCGTAAATAATAGCGTTTTTCAAATTGCTAAACGAAATGTTCTCTGATTGTGCAATGTAACCTGCAAAACCACCTGCGAAAGTATCACCTGCACCTGTTGGATCAAACACTTCTTCTAATGGTAAAGCTGGAGCAAAAAATACTTCTTTGTTGTGGAACAATAACGCTCCATGTTCTCCTTTTTTGATTACCACATATTTTGGTCCCATGGTATGAATTTTAGCTGCCGCTTTTACCAAAGAATATTCTCCTGATAACTGACGCGCTTCTTCATCGTTGATAGTGATTACATCTACACGTTTGATTACGTCTAATAATTCTGGTAAGGCACAATCCATCCAAAAATTCATTGTATCTAAAACAACTAACTTTGGTCTTTCAGACATTTGATTTAAAACACCTGATTGTACAATTGGGTGTAAGTTTCCTAATAAAACTACATCCGAATTTTTATACGCTTGCGGCACAACTGGATTAAAATCAGCCAAAACGTTTAATTCGGTAACTAAAGTGTCGCGAGAATTTAAATCGTTGTGGTATTTTCCACTCCAAAAGAAAGTTTTTCCTCCTTTTACGATTTCGATTCCTTCGATATTTACTCCTTTATTTTCTAATAAATCTAAATATTCCTTTGGAAAATCTTCTCCAACCACAGAAACTACTGCTGCATCTACATTAAAAAAGTTAGACGCTAAACCAATGTAAGTCGCGGCTCCACCTAAAATTTTATCTGTTTTTCCGAAAGGCGTTTCAATAGCATCAAAAGCTACTGTTCCTACTATTAATAGTTTGTTCATTAAATTGAATTTGAAATAAAGTGCAAAGATAAGTTTTTGTTTAGAAGTTTAAAAGTTTATATGTTTAAAAGTTTTGAAGGTTAGAGATTTGAGTTTTTTTGTAGATTTGTATGAATCGATGTGTATGAATTTCCAAAAAACATTAATACTTTCTTTAATTATTATTTCTTGTGGATCAAACAACCCAAAAATTAAAAATAAAGAAAAATCCATAAAATGGTTTCTTAAAGAAGAATCTATTTTAGGAACAACTTATGAAAAGTTTGGATTAGTTAAGGAAAATGGTAAATTTTACCATAATGAAAAAGTTATTCAAATAGAAGATGAAAACCATTCTTATTATTATGAAATTTTTGATAATAAATTTGTGTTGATTTCAATTTTCAACAAACCTAATATTTGGTCTAGTCCAACGCTAATACCAAAAGACTCTTTATATATTTATGAATTGAAAAAGCAGCAAAAATCATTTATCTCTTTAAAAAAAACCAGATTTGCTCTAAACAAAAAAGAATTAAAAAATTACTACCCCAAAAATGTTGATATGAATGATGTATTTGATTATTATTTTGCAATTGATAGTATCAATTTGGACACAAATGAACTTTTTTTAATTGACCCAAATTTTAAAATGATAAAACAAAAATTAATACGTTCGAACTAAAATCTACAACAACTTCCCTTCTTCTCGCTCATAAAACTCGTCAATAGATAATTTTTCTTGTTGCGATGCCATAACGGCTAATTCATCGCAGCGTTCATTTTGCGGATGACTGTTGTGTCCTTTTACCCATTGAAAATCGACTTGGTGTTGGCGATAGATTTTTAAGAAACGCATCCATAAATCTGGATTTTTCTTGGCTTTGAAGTTTATTTTTTCCCACTGAAAAACCCAGCGCTTTTCAACAGAATCCACCACATATTTGGAATCGGAAACGACTAAGACTTTAGTTTTTGGATTTTTTAATTTTTCTAAACCTACAATTACTGCTAATAATTCCATTCTATTATTAGTAGACAATCGAAAACCTTCGTAAAATTCTTTTTTATACGGAGTTCCCACCATTTCCATCACCACGCCATAGCCAGCCGGACCAGGATTTCCCTTGGCAGCGCCGTCTGTATATATGTGAACTTCGTGACTCAAGTGAATAGTAGTTAGTGATTAGTGATTAGATTTCCTATTACTTCAGGAAAATATTGATGTTCTAATTCATGGATTTTATGCGCAATTTCTTCCGCTGTTTTGCAATCTTCGATATTTACTGATTTTTGAAAAATAAATTCGCCTTCATCGTAATGTTCGTTTACATAATGAATCGTAATTCCGGTTTCTTTTTCTTTATTTTCTAAAACCGCTTGATGTACATTCATGCCATACATTCCTTTTCCACCATACTTTGGCAATAAAGCAGGATGAATATTGATTACTTTTGGATATTCTTTTAATATAGACTCGGGAAATTTTAGTAGAAATCCGGCTAAAACAATTAAATCGGGTTGAAACTGATGTAATTGTTCGAGTACAAAACCTTCATTTAATTGGCTTTTTGAAAAAACCACTGAAGGAATGTTATGATTTTTTGCTCTATCTAACACTTTGGCATCTGGTTTGTTAGAGAAGATGGCGACTACAGTTCCTTGGCTATTTTTTTTAAAATACCTGATTATTTCTTCGGCATTTGAACCGTTTCCGGAAGCAAAAAGCACAATATTTTTCATTTCTTATTGATTTCTTCCCACAAAAAAAAGAATAATATTTGGTAAAAAATAAAAAAAAGAAGCCTTTGTGAATTATTTTTTTTAAATTCGTGGTCATATTTAGTAACAAAAAGGTTGTTTTAAAATAAAGTTTTTTATTTTTGCCAACAAATTAAATTAAAAATTAAAAGATTATGTCAGACATTGCATCAAGAGTAAAAGCGATTATCGTAGACAAATTAGGTGTTGACGAAAACGAAGTTGTAACAGAAGCAAGCTTCACAAACGATTTAGGAGCTGATTCATTAGACACTGTTGAGCTTATTATGGAGTTCGAAAAAGAATTTGATATTCAAATTCCAGACGACCAAGCTGAAAACATTGCTACTGTAGGTCAAGCTATTTCTTACATCGAAGAAGCTAAAAAATAATAAATAAAACGCCCGTGTGCATTTTTTTGCATGCGGGTTTTTATTATTTTAAGAAATTAGACTATTTTTGATTGAATTTCAATCACATTATATTGAAATACCCTTGTCTCTTTATTATTATAAACTAAAGAAAACACGGGTATTATTTGTTTAAACGATATTTAAAAATAAGGATATGCAATTAAAGCGTGTTGTTGTAACTGGCCTTGGAGCATTAACCCCAATTGGAAATTCCATTCAAGAATACTGGGATGGTTTAATTAATGGGAAAAGTGGTGCTGCACCCATAACGTATTACGATACTGAAAAACATAAAACAAAATTTGCGTGTGAAGTAAAAAACTTCAACATCGAAGATTATATGGATCGTAAGGAATCGCGCCGATTGGATAAATTTGCTCAATATGCCATTGCTGCAAGTGACGAAGCGATTAAAGACGCTGGAATTACTTCAGACAATGTAAACAAACATAGAGTAGGTGTAATTTGGGGTGCTGGAATTGGAGGTTTAGAAACTTTCCAAGATGAAGTTATCTATTATGCTAAAGGTGATGGAACGCCAAAGTTCAATCCTTTCTTTATTCCTAAAATGATTGCCGATATTGCTCCAGCTCATATTTCTATGAGAAATGGCTATATGGGTCCAAACTATACTACAGTTTCTGCTTGTGCTTCTTCGGCTAATGCCTTAATTGATGCCTTCAATTACATTCGTTTAGGAATGTGTGATGTTATCATTTCAGGTGGTTCTGAAGCAGCTGTAACCATTGCAGGAATGGGTGGATTTAATTCTATGCATGCCCTATCAACAAGAAACGAAAGTCCAGAAACAGCTTCAAGACCTTTTGATGCTACTCGTGATGGTTTTGTTCTTGGCGAAGGTGCTGGTGCATTAGTTTTAGAAGAGTACGAACATGCAAAAGCGCGCGGTGCTAGAATTTACTGTGAAGTTGGTGGTGGAGGAATGTCTTCTGACGCCTACCACTTAACGGCTCCGCATCCAGAAGGAATTGGAGTTATTGCAGTAATGGAAAACACTTTACGTGATGCGGGAATGTCTCCAGAGCAAGTTGATCACATCAACACTCACGGAACTTCTACCCCTTTAGGTGATGTTGCCGAATTAAAAGCAATTAGTCATGTTTTTGGCGATCATGCTAAAAATATTAATATCAACTCTACCAAATCAATGACAGGACATTTACTTGGTGCTGCTGGTGCTATCGAAGCAATTGCTTCTATCTTAGCTATGCAACATAGTATTGTTCCTCCAACGATTAACCACACAGTTGTAGATGAAAACATTAACCCAGAATTGAATTTAACTTTAAATAAAGCGCAAAAACGTGAAATTAAAGTGGCGATGAGCAATACGTTTGGTTTTGGTGGACACAATGCTTGTGTATTATTTAAAAAATTGGAAGACTAAACACATGCGTCGTTTATTTAATAAAATACGAAAAAACTCCCGTTCTCAAGAAGACGGGATTTTTTTTGAAAAAATTACCAAAATACTAGGTTTTGAACCTAAAGAGCTTAGATATTACAAAAAAGCATTCACGCATCGTTCTACTAATAAAGTAGACGAAAAAGGAAATCCGTTCAATTATGAGCGTTTGGAATTTTTAGGCGATGCTATGTTAGGCAGCGTAATTGCAGCACATTTATATAACGAAGTTCCGTCTGGAGATGAAGGCTATTTGACAAAAATGCGTTCGAAAATTGTGAGTAGAGAGCATTTAAACGAACTTGGTCGCGATTTTAACTTGCTTCAATTTGTAGAAAGTAAAATCAATTCGAATCAGTTTGGTGAAAATATTCATGGTAATTTATTTGAAGCATTTATTGGTGCTATTTATTTGGATAGAGGTTTTACATATTGCGAAAAGTTTATCCGAAATAAAATCATCAAACAATATGTAGATATTGCCAAATTAGAAGGAAAAGTAATCAGCTACAAAAGTTTAATTATCGAATGGTGTCAGAAAGAAAAAATGTCTTTCTTTTTTGATTTTGTAGAAGATAACGGCATCGAAGGTCAGAAATATTTTGGGGTAAAATTGCTTATCGACCAAAAAATTATTGCCCGAGCAAGAGCCACTTCTAAGAAAAAAGCAGAAGAAAAAGCATCGCAACGCGCTTATTTTGCTTTGCAAGAAAAAATTTCAAAAAAATAACCCAGTACTAAAACGTTTTCGTTACTAAATTAACGTTAAGAACACGTAAATGGGTGCTTTTTAATCGATTTTAGTCTTATCTTTACAACTTAAATTCTGGTAATGGCCATTCATAAAATTCAAATAAACGATTTTGTTTCAGATGATTATGAGCTTATTGCCGTGCATTCATCTTTAGATGATTACAAATTGGCTTATATGCTGAACAAGGAATTAGGCGTTCAATTAAGTAAAAATCTTGCTTATGTAGAAATCGCAATTCCCGAAGGAAAAAGCGCTTTTAGTAATTATATTTTTGATGATGAAAAAAACGATGTTGTTTGGACGTTAATCGAAAACAAAACCACGATTATCAATTCCAACAAACAAACAACCTCATTATTTGAGCAAGTAGACATCACTGTTTTTTTACTACCCGAATTTAAAAAAGCCGATTACCTTATTAAAATTGAAAATATCGATTACGGATTTGACTCAGAATCCATAGTTGATAAAATTCAGGAAATTAAAAATGTAACTACGGCTTACGCGATTGATATCACGAACTTAAAATCTAAAAATAATTTAATTTTTTAATTAAAATGCCAACAAACAAAAAGACTAAAATTGTAGCTACGCTAGGCCCAGCCTGTAGTACAAAAGAAGTAATAAAAAAAATGATTGATGCCGGAGTTAACGTATTTAGAGTTAACTTTTCGCACGCCGATTATACTGATGTTACCGAACGAATTCAAATGATTAGAGAGCTAAACGAAGAGTTTGGTTATACAACTTCAATTTTAGGCGATTTACAAGGTCCAAAATTACGCGTAGGTGTAATGAAAGAAGATGTAGTAGTGAGCAAAGGCGATATTATTACCTTCACTACTGCCGAAGATATCTTAGGAACAGCTTCAAGAGTGTACATGAACTACAAAGAATTTCCTAAAGATGTAAATCCAGGAGAAAGAATCTTATTAGACGACGGAAAATTAATTTTTGAAGTTACTAAAACCGATAAAAACACCGAAGTTGAAGCAGTTGTAGTACAAGGTGGTCCTTTAAGATCAAAAAAAGGAGTAAACTTACCTAACACTAAAGTTTCGTTACCTGCTTTAACAGAAAAAGACATTCGCGATGCTATTTTTGCGATTGAAAATAAAGTGGATTGGATTGCTTTATCGTTTGTGAGAACGCCAAAAGACTTAGAAGATTTACAAGATTTAATTGCAAAACATTCCGATCATAAAATTCCAATTATTGCCAAAATTGAAAAACCTGAAGCGGTTGAAAACATTGACAAAATCGTAGCGTTTTGTGATGGTTTAATGGTTGCTCGTGGCGATTTAGGTGTGGAAGTTCCGGCGGAAGAAGTGCCATTGATTCAGAAAAAATTGATTCACAGAGCAAAAACAGCTCGTATTCCGGTAATTGTGGCAACACAAATGATGGAAACGATGATTACCTCTTTAACACCAACACGTGCCGAAGTAAACGACGTAGCCAATTCGGTTATGGACGGAGCGGATGCCGTAATGTTATCAGGAGAAACTTCAGTAGGAAATTATCCTGTGGAAGTTATTGAAACCATGACTCGTATTATTGAAAGCGTTGAAGATTCACCACTTATTAAAGTGCCAATTTCGCAACCACAAATCAAAAACAGTCGTTATATTACCAAATCGATTTGTTACCACGCAGCTCAAATGGCCGATACTATTAATGCGAAAGCGATTACAACATTAACCAACTCAGGTTATACGGCGTTTCAAATTTCGGCTTGGCGCCCAAAATCGCACATTTTAGTATTTACTTCAAACCGAAGAATTTTAACGCAATTGAACCTTTTATGGGGTGTAAGAGCTTATTTCTACGACAAATTAGTAAGTACAGATGACACGATTGAAGACATCAACACGATTTGCCAAGAAAAGAAATACGTAAAAAAAGGCGATATGGTCGTTAACTTAGCCGCAATGCCTATCGTAGCGAAAGGAATGGTAAATACATTGAGAGTTTCTGAAATAGAATAATCTCATTTCAACATAAAAAACGAGTGCTAAAGATAATTTTAGCACTCGTTTTTGTTTTATATATGTTCGTTTTAAGCGGCTATTTTTTCAAACGCGATAAAATTAGTTACTTCTCCCTTATGATTGAAAATTGGAAATCCTTTGATGTGACAATTGTAAACCGAACCGTCTTTGCAATAATTGATTACGTTTTTCTCAAACGGCACTTTGTTTAAAATGGCTTTTCTGATTTCGTTGCTAACTTGTAAATCGGTTTTGGCGCCTTGAAACATTTTTGGCGAGTTTCCAACGACTTCTTTTGCTTCGTAGCCATTCATTTTTTCGATGTTTTTACTAGCAAAAACGATTTTTAAGTGCGCATCCGTAACTACAATAACAGTTTCATCTTGTAGGCTTTCTTTAAAATCCCAAACCGACTTCCACTGATTTTTATTGGCAATTTGATGTAACGAATTAACATCGTGAAGCACCACATTGGTTTGCAATAAATACTGAGAATAAATATCCCAAGACACTAGCGGCATGGCTTTTATAGCGCCATTTTCATACTGTTTTGCAAACGCAGCATCGTAAACTTTGAACTCCATAACGATTGTAATTTGCATTAAAACTAAAAATAAAAACAAACCAATAGCTATTTAAAACGAACTTTAACGCTTGTTTAAGTTATAAATAAAATCGAAGAAAAACGTTTTGAAGGTGATATTATTTAAAATAGTTTAAGGTTTTTTAGTTCTCAATCTTTAAAATGTAAATGGAAAAGAGTAAATTTGTTTTCTAATTTTAAGTTTCTCTTCCATGAAAGTAGTATCATTTTTTGCAGGCGCTGGCGGTCTAGACTTAGGTTTCCAAAAAGCAGGTTTTGATGTAATTTGGGCCAATGAATATGATAAAGAAATTTGGGAAACTTATGAGAAAAACCATAAAAACACAATTCTTGACAAAAGAAGTATTGTAGATATTTCTTCCGATGAAGTTCCTGATTGTGATGGAATCATCGGCGGACCTCCTTGTCAAAGTTGGTCAGAAGCTGGATCCAAAAGAGGAATTGCCGATAAAAGAGGGCAACTTTTTTATGAATTTATGCGAATATTAGCAGATAAAAGACCTAAATTCTTTCTTGCAGAGAATGTTTCTGGAATGTTGCTCCCCGCCCATAAAGATGCACTTGAAAATATAAAACAAATGTTTAATGATATTGGATATAATTTATCATTTCAATTATTAAATGTTTCTGATTTTGGGGTTCCACAAGATAGAAAACGTGTATTTTTTATTGGTTACAGAAATGATTTAGGAATTAAATTTCAATTTCCTAAATGCTCAACGCTAGAAAATAAAATTACTTTAGAAGATGCTATAGGCGACTTAAAACACAATGCTTTACCAGCAAAAGAAGGAAATTATACTAATGGAAATAATTGTTCAATAAGTAATCATGAATATATGATTGGTGGATTTTCATCAATGTTTATGTCTAGAAATAGAGTCCGCTCTTGGGATGAAGTTTCTTATACAATTCAAGCAGGAGGAAGGCACGCACCTATTCATCCACAAGCACCCAAAATGACATTTATTGAACAAAATGTTCGTGAATTTGTTAAAGGTAAAGAGCATTTATATAGAAGATTAAGTATTCGCGAATGCGCAAGAGTTCAGACATTTCCAGATAATTTTGTTTTTTATTACAAAAGTGTTGTTGCAGGATATAAGATGATTGGAAATGCTGTACCTGTAAAAATGGCTAATATTTTGGCACAGCAAATATTTGAAGATTTAAGCAAAAAAGAAGAAATAAAAAAAGTTCTTTCTCAAAATATTCCATTAATTAATAATGGTAATATTGTTCGTGAAAAAATGAATGAGATTATAAATTCTATACCTGCATAATGGCTAAAATATCAACACAAACAATTAACGGCAAAGCATTTGAATATGCTTTATTAAATGAGTTTTTAGAAAGATTAAGTCAATTAACGCAGGTTTCTGTTTTAAAAAATGAGCCATACAAAACAGCCGAAAAATGCTTTTTGAGTTTTGAGGAGAAGGAACAAGGTAATTATAAACTGGTTGCTAGTTTTGCAGTCAACTTTCTTATTGATATTGAACCTCGTTTATCTAATGGAATTAACAATGAAGATGTTTTACAACTAGAAATTGTTTCTGATAAAATGGGGCAGAGTGGAGATGTTAGAGATGTATTAGCCATTAGATCGATACAAAAATGGGAAATTGGAATTTCAGCAAAAAACAATCATAGAGCTGTTAAGCATTCTCGACTATCAAACGATATTGATTTTGGGTTAAAATGGTTAGATATTCCTTGTTCTGAAAATTATTTTTCTGAAATAAAACCAATTTTTGAAAAGCTAGCTAAGTTGAGAACAGAAAGTAAAGCAACACAAAAATGGGACACTTTAGGTGACTATCATTCATCTGTTTATATTCCTGTATTGGATGCTTTTAGAAAAGAGCTATTACGCCTTGATAATGACAATATTGGTATCGTTGCTAAAAGATTGATAGAGTATTTAATAGGAAGACAAGATTTTTATAAAGTGATTAAAGGAAAAAATAAAGTTGAAATTCAAGCCTACAACTTACATGGTACGTTGAATTTACCTTTTGAAAATATAAAACCTAAAGCAAAAATTCAAAAATTAAAGTTACCAAATAGATTAATAGAAGTTGTTTATCAAGAAAACTCTAAAACAACACTTTTAGTTACTTTAAATGAAGGTTGGCAAATTTCATTTAGAATTCACAGTGCAAGTTCAAGAATAGAACCTTCATTAAAGTTTGATATTAATTTAGTTTCATCTCCACATTCACTTTTTTCAAATCAACTATTTATTAGTAAATAGGGCTTTTTTAAAACTCAAACTTCAATTGCACCGAGACACTTTTTTGAGGCAACTCAGTTTTGGTTTTTTCTTCGTTGTTTAGGTTGTGGATGGAAATTCCTAGTAATCGTACGGAATTTCTTAGGCGTTCTTGGTAGAGTAAATCTTTGGCAACGTCTAAAATGATGTTTTTGTCGTTTACAAAATACGGCAAAGTTTTGCTTCGGGTTTGTAAGGTGAAATCTGAGTATTTTATTTTTAAAGTGATGGTTTTTCCTGAGATTTTGCTTTTTTGTAGGCGTTTTTCTAATTCTTTGGCAATACTTAGCAAACGTTCTTCCATGAAGATTTCAGAAGATAAATTCTCCCCAAAAGTGCGCTCCGCTCCTACTGATTTAATTTTTCTGTTGGGTTTTACCGCACTGTTGTGAATGCTACGCACAATTTGGTAATAATGCAAACCACTATTGCCAAAATGTTTCTCTAAATATTCTAATGATTTTTGCTTTAAATCGTAACCAGTAAAAATGCCTAATTGATACATTTTTTCAGCCGTTACTTTGCCTACACCGTAGAATTTTTTTACGTCTAATTTTTCTAAAAAGGCTTCTACCTCATCTGGATTTACCGTTTTTTGCCCGTTGGGTTTGTTGTAATCGGAAGCTATTTTGGCAACAAATTTATTTACGGAAATTCCTGCCGAAGCCGTAAGACCAACTTCTTCAAAAATTCTTTTTCTGATTTCTTGTGCAATTAAAGTCGCACTAGGATTCCCCTTTTTGTTTTCGGTAACATCTAAATACGCTTCATCGAGCGATAACGGTTCGACTAAATCGGTATAATCAAGGAAAATTTTTCTGATTTTCTTCGAAATTTCTTTGTAACGGTCAAATCTCGGTCGCACAAAAATTAAATCGGGACACAATTTCTTCGCTTGAATACCGCTAATTGCACTTCGAACACCAAATTTTCTAGCTTCGTAACTTGCTGCTGAAACTACTCCACGAACTTCGCTTCCGCCAACAGCCAAAGGTTTTCCTTTCAGCTCAGGATTATCCATTTGCTCTACCGATGCATAAAACGCATCCATGTCGATGTGAATAATTTTCCGTTGCAAAGGTTGCTGTTCCATAAATTTTACTCCGTTGGAAAAAAGAAACTCATTGGTTTACTTAAAAATCGTCTTTTGATGGATGAAAAAATAGGTCTTAATTCTGTTAAAGGAATGTTTCTAGAGCGAAAAGCCAATCCTAAAGACAATCCAAAACTAACTAAAAAATTAACTAATCCAATGATTCCTATGCCGAAAATTCCCCAAAACAACATGCTGTTACTCACCACATAATTCGCACCATAAAGCCCTAACGCTAGGTTTCCGCTGGCAAAAGTGATGTGTCGAATATCTAAATTTAAACCTAAAAATAAGCCTACAGAAGCAGTACTTCCTAAAAATACCCCAAACCAAAAATTGGATATAACACCCGACCATTTTTTATCGTACCAGTTGGCAATTTTTTTTGTTCGCTCTTTTCCGAATGTCATTTTTAACCACGGATGTTCTTCAATTCTATATTTTACTTCAAAATGTTTGTCTCTGTTGGAAATGCTTCCTGAGATAATTCCTGATAAAAACAGAAAAAATCCTGCAATTGCGGCATGAAAAATCGCCATGGAATGAATTGGACTCAAATCTACAAGTAGCTTATTCCATTTGACTTCGGCAATATTATAATGAAACGTGATGTCAATTAACCAAATTCCTAACAACGAAACCGGAAAAGCCATGGCAACGTTTCCGACAAAGGCGATAAACTGTGAACGAAATAAACGTGCAAATAATTTGGCAAAACTTTTATGTTTTTCATCTGCCGAAATGGAATTTTTTCTCAAACCATCTTCTAAAGCTGTGATTAAAGCAGCTGCCGTCATGGCAGGTTGTTTTGTTGCCAAGGTAAATCCCAACAAATAAATAACAATGAATCCAAACGAATAATTTAAACTATAAAAAAACGCATGACCAAAATCGCTGGTTTCTAGCTTTGAAAGAAGCAATTTAAAAATACACAAGAACCCAACAATTAATCCGCCACCGAGCGCTGCATACAACATTTTGAAATATTCTGTTTTACTTTCAGTAATGTAATGTTCGCCTGTTTTTGCGGTGTGTTGCGTAATTTCGTAGGATAATAATTGCGTGCTTTCGTTGATTAATTTTCGAACATTTGTTTTTTGACAATTGTATTTAATCAGCTTTATGGCCAATTCGATGCTTTTGGTTTTCTTTTCTTCGGGTTTATCAATCACTAAAAGGGGCAATAAAACACCTAAACGATACAATTGCTGTTTGATGCGCAACAAGTTTTGGTTTACACGTAACGAAATTCCGTATTTAGAAGAGTTTTGAAACGCTTTTTCTACAAATTCGTTACATTGTTTATACAGCACCAATAACTGCTTGTAATTGATGTCTGAAGATGTGATATGAAAATTATTTTCTTTTTGTTTAATGGTATTTTCAATCGCAAATAATTCTTTTTCAAAAGCAGCAAACGGACTTTCTAAATTGGCATATTCGGGTACCATTTTTAATACTTCAGATTCTAAGGCTCTACCGCTGGTACGTTGTGATAATAAATTCATGGCTTGCATGACTTCAAACAAAACAGAACCTTCGTCGATTGCTTCATAAATTCCAGAAAAACCAAATAGTTCAAAAAGTTCTTCGAGTTGTTTTTTAGGAATTTTATTCACCCAAATAGGATCAGAATCTAAAAAGAAAATCTGATTTAGTAAATATTGCAGTGTTTCTTTTGGTGCTTGGTATGGTAAAATTTTTGCAAAAATTCGCTTTTTTACTTCGTAAATAAAATCGGTGTCTTGTAAAATTCCAGCATCAGTTAGAATAGAATCAAAGTTTCTTCCTTGTAAAATTGATTGTAAAAAAACTACGAAATTTTCTTTTATTTGTGGATTTTCGATAAAAAAATGTAACACATTTGAAATATCTACAACTTCAACTGTCTTAGGCTTTTTGGGTCTAATGGTATTTACTAAAGCAACAACGATGTCTTCGTTATATTCTTCGTTTTTCCATAATTGAAGTTCATTAAAATAGGTATGACAAATTTCTTCAAATGTATTGGTATTTTTTCTTCTGGCTATATTCATACTTTTCTTCTAATAATTGTAAATATACGAATAGAAACATTTTTTTCGTACTTTAGTTACCTAAATAAATCCTAAATTTTGGAAGAAATAGAACGCAAATTTTTAGTTGAATCAACTGATTTTATCAAAGAAAGCACAGTAAATAATAGAATTGTACAAGGTTATTTGAACTCAAATCCTGAACGAACTGTTCGAGTTCGAATCAAAGGAAATAAGGGTTTTTTAACCATAAAAGGCAAAGGAAACGAAAATGGAACAACTCGTTTTGAATGGGAAAAAGAAATTTCACTTTCAGAAGCCGAAGCCTTACTGCAATTGTGTGAAAGCGGTATTATTGACAAAATTAGATATGAAATTCCGCTTGGAAAACACACGTTTGAAGTTGATGTTTTTTCGGGTGAAAATCAAGGATTAATAATTGCCGAAGTAGAACTTACTTCTGAAAATGAGTTTTTTGAACAACCAAATTGGTTAGGTAAAGAAGTTACTGGCGATAAAAAATATTACAATTCGCATTTAAGCGAACATCCTTTTTGTTCCTGGAAATAATTATTCTACGATTTCGATATTAACTCGCAAAGGTGCTCTGCCTTTGTTATGAGAAATTTCTAAGAATGGTTTTTTAGCCATGTCAATTTCACGGTGTCTTGTAAACGGACCTCTATCTGTAATGGTTACAATTACGCTTTTGTTGTTTGCAATATTGGTGACTTTAACTTTAGTTCCAAACTTTAATGTTTTGTGAGCTGCGGTGTAATTGTTGTTGTGAAATACTTTTCCGCTTGCGGTTCTCCTACCATTTAATTTATCTGAATAATGTGATGCTTCAACATTTTTCTTGTAAAAACGGGTTTTTAAATTAGCAATAGAATCAGAAATTCTGATAGAATCGACAACTTTTATTGAGTCTAATAGACGAAGTGAATCTTTTTTCTTTACGGTATCAAATAAAGAAGCTTCTCTAATAAAACCATGTTTAGTCTTATTAGAAAAGCTCAATAGAATTGTAATAAGCAACACAAACGATACTATTATGATATTTTTCTTCATGATTTTCTGTTTTTGTTTAACCTATTACCAAATAGTGTACCAAAAGATTAGTTTAACCAACTACTCCAAGGCAAACGTGATAAAATTAATACTAATCCTAACGTATAGAAAACGGCAATTTTTTTGAATTTACCATTGTTACTTTCTTCTTTTTTGTGTTTAGACCATCCAATTGTAATTAAAACTAACGCGATGATATTAATTAATGGATGTTCTAACATGGTTAATCTTAAATCTGAATTTTTCATTGCGCCTTCAATTGCAAAAGCTTGAAAACCTTTTTCAGAAACGAAATAAACGATTAAACCAACTAACAATTGAATGTGACAAATAATCATTGTGAAAAGCGAAATACGCAAATCTTTATCAGTGAATAATTTTTTTGATGTTAGGCCTAAAATAGCATTAATAGAGGCTAAAACTAACAAAGCTAATGCAGCATAAGCTAAATAAGAGTGAACGTTAAGAAGTACTTGATTCATAGTTTTTTTTTATTGGTGAAATACAAATATAAGAAATAAAAAAACCTCTTACTCAAAAAAATGAGTAAGAGGTTTTATAAAACTATTTTCTAAATTGAATTAGAAGTTATAACGAATTGTAAAATTCCAAGTTCTTCCGAAACCGAAGTAACCTTGGTTACCATCTGCAATTCCTTTGTATACTCTACCAGCAGATTGATATGTAGGACCAGAAGTTCCGCTAATAAATGCATCCGTTTTAATATTAGACGTTAATTCAGATAAATAAACCTCATCAAAAACATTATTCATATTAAATCTAAAGTTAACAGAGTTTTGTTTGTCTTTACCAACTAACATTTTATATGAAATACCTGCATCAACTAAATCATAGCTTGGTAATTCTAAGTTATCTTTAGCCGCAACGTTTGCATATAATTTATCATAGTTTCTCCAATCAGCATCAATTGAAAAGTTTTTAATAAACTCATATTTAACTCCTAATCCCCATGTAGTTTGAGCAGCATCTCCAACTTTTCCTCCATCTAAATCTGTTTCTGTTACTAATAAAGGGTTTAAATTTTCATCCCTTTTTGTGCTTATTGCTTTATCAGCATATTCCCAATTACCCATTGAAGCAAAACCTTTTACATCTATGTTTGAAGTTGGTTTGAAAACAAAATCTAATTCTAAACCTGAATGAATTTGCTTAACACCTTGATTTTCAGTAAATATCACATCGCCCGCAAGTACTGGAGTTGTACCAATAGTTCCATTAGTAGCTTGAACAGTTGAAGTAGTCACAACTCTATCTTCCCAAGTTGTTCTATAAGCGTTTAAACTTGCTGTAAACATCTTTGATTTAAAAGTATATCCAGCTTCTAAACCTAATACTTTTTCATTTTCAGTTAATGGATTTACTTGATTTGTAAAGTTTAAGTAAATGTTATCGTGGTATGGTTGACGAGAATAGTAACCTGCATTTGCGTAAACAGCATGTTTTTCAGCAAAATTATAAGCAGCTCCTCCTTTTACATTATACCCTACGTTAGAAACTTTTTCAGAATCTTGGTATTGATCTTGGTAATCATAATAATCAAATCTTTGGTGCGATTGATTAGAAATTGCTCCTTGGAAAAAAGCTGAAAAATTATCATTTGAATATTCTAATTGACCAAAAACTCCTCCATAAGAAATGGTTTCACTATAATCATAATCAATTTTTTGAGAATCATCCGCAGTATTAAAAAATGCATACCAAGGATTAATATTATAGGATTGATTAACTGTATTTGATACAACTGGTAAAGTTGTATTAGGAACAGGAACAACATGTGTATTATCTCTTAAAGGTCTTGATTCTGTCCATCCATTTAAACCAACAAAATTTGATATTTGACGATAATGATCCCCATTATAGGTTCTTAAATCTAAACCAAAGTTCAAATTTAAGTTTTCATTTAGTTCTTTTTTGAAATTTGTAACTAAACCATACCATGCATGATTATTCATTGACGCTCTTATTGCATAATTAGAACCTGTTCCAATTCCATCAGCATCAGCTAAATTATTAGCATAAATAGCATCATAATCTATATAAGTCGAATAGTTTGTTTGACCAGTAATTGGGTGAGTCGGTACTTTTACGCTTACTTTACCACTACCATAATTACCAGTTCCTCCTCCACGACCCCATGACGCATATAAAACTGTAGATAATGAAGTAGTACTATTGATGTTGAAATCCCAGTTTAAATTAGCAACTGGTTTGTGATAGAAATTTGTTCTCTCAGATATATACTTTCCATTCAAATACCCAAAATTGTTATTATACTTTCTTCCAAATGCTAAATAATCAGAAATTCTTTTTGTGAAGTTTTGATCGTGAGATTGCGGAGCACCAGTGATTAAGAAGTTGAAATTATGTTTTTCATTTGGTTTGTATCCAAAAGAAATAAAATAGTTTTGACCTTCACCTCTTGTCCCTTGGTTATAACCATCTCCTTGCCAGTGTGACATCATGATGCTCATACCAAATCCTTTCGCATTCATACCTGTATTGTATGCTGCTGTAGATTTAAAATAATCGCTATTTGCAACGCCCATAGAAACAAAACCACCTTCTTTTTTATCGGTTGCTTTAGTTACAAAGTTAACGGTTCCTCCAACTGAAGAAATAGCTAATTTTGAAGAACCTAAACCTCTTTGTACTTGAATAAAATTTGCAATGTCAGACATTCCAGACCAGTTTGACCAATACATTTTACCATCTTCCATTCCATTAATTGGTTGACCATTTAATAAAAATGCAGTATTATCTTGTTGGAAACCACGAACAGTAATTCTAGAATCTCCATAACCTCCGGCTTGACCAGCTACATATACTGATGGTGTATTAACCATTGCTTGTGTAACGTCTGCTGTTCCGACTTTAGCTTGAATTTCTGATGCTTTAATTGTAGAAACAGCAATAGGTGTTTTACGTTCTTTTGCAACGTCAATAATTCCTTTACCAACTAAAACCACTTCTTCTAATTGACCAGCCTCTGGCGAAACCACAACGTTTCCTACGTTAACTGAATTACCTGTAATTGTATATGAAACTGTTTTTGTTTCATAGCCTAAAAATGAAATCACAATCTCGCCCGATTTCTGAGAAGTTGTAATTTCAAATTTTCCGTCAAAGTCTGTTGCTGTTCCAGTTGTAGTTCCTTTTACAACAACACTTGCTCCTGCTAACGGCTGATTAAACTCGCCATCAATAACAGTTCCAGTAACTTTTGATTGAGAAAATACTGTAAGGGTTGATATAAACATAAACCCAAAAAGTAATGCATTTTTAAAAATTTTCATTTGCTGTGTTTTTTAAAATATTTTCTGCAAATTTCCTACAAGAATTTATTTCTAATGTTAAGTTAATGTTAATAAAAGTATTCAATCCATTAAAAAACAATCATTTATACTTTTAACGTTTTTTTTAGTTTTTTATCGATGAAAGAGGTGTTAAAAAAGAAATTCCCCAATTTTTCAATTGAGGAATTTCATAATTCTTACTTATTCGGATTTAATTCAGATAATTTTTCAATAAAAACGTAGTTGAACTATCATGTTGTTGCACTTTTTTAGTCACAATTTCTTCTAAAATCGTGTTGGCTAATTGTTTTCCGAGTTCAACGCCCCATTGGTCATAACTGAATATGTTCCAAATAACGCCTTGTACAAAAATTTTATGTTCATATAAAGCCACTAAAGCTCCTAAACTTTCCGGTGTTAGCTTGTTTATTAATAAGGTATTTGTGGGTTTGTTACCAGAAAACACTTTAAAAGGCAATAGAAAATTAGCTTTTTCATCTGAAATGCCTTGCTTTTCAAATTCTGCTTTTACTTGCGCTTCGGTTTTCCCCATTAATAAAGCTTCGGTTTGTGCAAAAAAGTTCGACATCAACTTATCGTGATGGTCTTTATTGCCATACAATGCTTCTTTGAAACCAATGAAATCTGTTGGAATTAATTTGGTCCCTTGATGAATCAATTGGAAAAAAGCATGTTGGGAATTTGTTCCAGGTTCGCCCCAAATAATAGTTCCAGTTTGATAATTTACTGGTTTTCCGTCTCTACCAATGCTTTTTCCGTTACTTTCCATGATACCTTGTTGTAAGTATGGAGCTAACTTCTGTAAATATTGAGTATACGGAATTAATGCTTCGCTTTCGGCTCCAAAAAAGTTATTGTACCAAATGCTCAATAAAGCCAACATTACCGGAATATTTTTGTCGAAAGATTCATTTTTAAAATGCTCATCCATTTGGTTGGCGCCTTTTAGTAATTTATCGAAATTATCAAATCCAACCGCTAAACTAACTGATAATCCAACCGCACTCCATAACGAAAAACGACCGCCAACCCAATCCCACATTGGGAAAACATTGGTAGGATTAATTCCAAATTCGGTTACTCTTTGAATATTGGTTGAAACGGCTACAAAATGCTTAGCCACATCTTCTTGTTTTGCCGATTTTAAAAACCAACTTCTAATCGTTTCAGCATTTGACAAAGTTTCTTGTGTGGTAAACGTTTTAGAAACAATTACAAAAAGTGTTGTTTCTGGATTTAATTTTTTGATGATTTCGTTGACGTGATCGCCATCTACATTAGAAACAAAATGTACATTTAAATGATTTTTGTAAAATTGTAAAGCTTCAACAATCATGGCTGGTCCTAAATCTGAACCCCCAATTCCAATGTTTACAATATCTGTAAATTGTTTTCCTGAAAAACCTTTTCTTTCTCCTGAAATTACTTCATTTGAAAAGTTTTTGATTTTATTTTTAACCGAAAAAACTTCTGGCATAACATTTACACCGTCAACCATTACAGCAGCGTTTTCTGTTGCTCTCAAAGCGGTATGCAAAACAGCTCTATTTTCAGTTTGATTGATTAAATCGCCATCAAAATATTTTGAAATAGCATCTTTTAAATCTACTTTTTTAGCTAAATCCAGCAATAAATCAATCGTTTCTTGTGTTGCAATGTTTTTAGAATAATCTACCAAAAAATCATTCCATTGCAAGTGCATTTTTTCTGCTCTGTTGTTGTCTTTTGCGAATAATTCTTGCATTTGAACGCTTTTCATTGTTTCAAAATGCGACTGAATTTTTTGCCAAGCCTCCGTTTGAGTAGGATTTATTTTTTGAAGTGCCATTATTCTTTAAATTTTATTGCGGTGATGCTGTCTAATTCTTTTTTTAGCGGTTCGATATGTTTTAAATATTTTTGCTTATCTGCTTTGCCCATTGGTTCGGTATTTGGCAATTTTAATCGTAATGGATCTACTTGTACACCATTTTTCCAAAAACGGTAACACACATGAGGACCAGTTGCTAAACCTGTGCTTCCAACTTTTCCAATGGTTTGCCCTTGAGAAACACTTTGTCCGTTTCGAACTAAAATTTTAGACATGTGTAAATATTGTGTAGAATAGGTTGAACTGTGTCTGACTTTTACAAAATTTCCATTTCCTGCGGTATAACCTGTTCGCTCTACCACGCCAGAAGCAGTTGTTTTAATTGGTGTTCCATGTGGAGCAGCATAATCTGTTCCGTTATGTGCTTTGAATCGCATTTGAACTGGATGAAATCTTCTGCCTGAAAAACGAGATGAAATTCTGAAGTAATCTAGTGGTGCTTTCAAGAACATACTTTTTAAGCCTTTTCCATTTTCATCATAAAAATCTTCTTTTTTCTGATTTTCGCTTAGTTTGTATGGAAAAGCAAATATTTTTTTGCCTTTATGCTCAAAATAAGAAGCTTCAATACTTTCAACACCTACATAAATAGAATCGTCAATGTATCGCTCGTTTATGGTAACAGCAAATTTATCTCCTTTTTGAATTTTAAAGAAGTCAATAGTGTAAGCATAAATATTAGCTAATTTTGGAGCTAATGCTGGACTAACTCCTGCGTTGCTCAATGTTTCTGAAAGCGAACCTTCAATTTCTGCCGCAACTACTCTTCTTTTTACAACTGTTGGTTTTTGTTTGTTAGAAACCACTAATGAATCTCTAAAATCAATCACGGTATAATTGATTCGGTCTTCTATATAAACTAAAGCTTGGAGTTTGTTAGGTTTTTTTTTGTCTAAAAACAAGATGTATGGTTTTCCTGCTCTAATTCTTCTAACGTTAAATGAATCTTTTACTTTTTCAGTAATGTCGTGGATTTTAAGACTGTCTTTTAAAGGAAATATTTGTAATAGTGCACTAAAAGTATCACCCGAACGAATGGTGTCTTTTACTACTTTATAATCATTAAAAGTGAACCCATATTCTTTGATTATAGGTTCTTTTTTTACTATTTGTTTTTTGGTTTCTTTCTCCTCTTTTGAATTACATGCTGTAAAAAAAGTAACAAAGAAAAGGGCTGTTATTAAATATCTCAATGTTGTTTGTTTTTGCAAATGTTTTTATTCTCCCCAGTTATCTAATTCTTCTTTTGTCCATAATTCTGGAAAGAAAATTCGTTTTTGATATTTTGGCAACATGTATTTTTTCCAATCGCTTCCTCCTGTTGCTTCATGATTTCCAGGTACACTTTCTATGTATTTTTTTGCCGCATTAAAATGTCCCATAACCCAGGTAATGTTAACCGTTACATCATAATGACGCATTGCTGCTACTAATTCTGGATTTTTTTGATCTGCTTCTGGAAGTTGTTTGAATTTTCGCCACAAGTTAATTGTATTGTATTCTTCCATCCAATCTAAGAACACTTTCTTATATTTTCTTTCGAATTCTAAGATTAAATACGATTTTTCTCCTGTGTGATAATCCTTTCCTGCAGCTTGCCAATACAAATGTTCAAATGCATGTTCGTATGGTGTGTTTCTATCAATTGTTGCTCTAAAACGGTTATCAATTAAGTTGATTAAATCTGTTGAACTGAATTCAATTAAACGATATTGTGCCGATTGAAATCCACTTGCTGGTGTTAATGTATTTCTGAATTTTAAATATTGTTCAGGTTCCATTCCATCTTTCATAATATCGAAAGATGTGGTTAACATATCGAAATAGCGACTAATTCTACCTAACTTTTCAGTAAAATAAGCTGTTGTAGGTTGCTCCGTATGGCAAAGCTGATCCATTTCCCAAAGAATCATTTTGAACAACAATTCATTTACTTGATGATACATTACAAAAACCATTTCATCAGGCAAAGTAGTGCGTTGAATTTGTAAATTCAACAAAGCATCGGTTTGAATATAATCCCAATATGTGATTGGTTTTGACCAAAGCAAACCTTCTAAATGCGTTGATGTGTTTTGATTAATAGCTTCGAACTTATCATTCAATTGATTTAATTGCTCTTGGATTTTTGGAGTAACTTCCATTAGTGATTATTTTACTTTTATTTTAAACGAATGTTTTAAACCTTTAAATGCTTCTAAATCTGCTTTTAAAGACCCAACTGCCAAACTAGCTTTTAAACGAATTGGAATTTTGTTATCGTCGTCTGAAATCCAAACGGTTAAACTTTCTTCTTCTTTAAAAACTCTTCCAGCTTGTACATAAGGTCTAAACATCATACAAGAAACTTTTCCAAATTTAGTGCTAATATCTTCTCTTCCTAAAAATTTTAACTTAAACTTTGTTGTTTCGTCATCAAAAAACATATCAATTGCAATTGATTCGCCTACTTTTAGTTTATCAATTTTTGGGTGATTTCTTAAATAATAGAAAGAAGAAACAATATCTTGAACTTCTTCAGGAACACTAAATGTTTTTTCGGTTTTCTTTTTATAATCTTTAACTAAAACTGTGTTTTTATTTTGATTAAAAAATCCTTCTTGATTTTTTGTGTAGCCACCTTCGTCAATTTTTCTAACAAATTGATAGGGCTTTCCTGTTTCTTTATCAATATAACTTTCATAATTATCTTCTACTTTGAAAAAGAGTTTGCTCATACCAACAGTCCAGCCCTTTCCAACTACATGGTGAACTTTTTTATTATTCTTTACAGCGTCTTTAATTTCTAAAGTAGCGTAGCCAGCATTTACAAATCCGTAGTGAATTCTAAGTTTTATCCATTCGCCAGTTGTGTATGCATTTTCTCTTTGAACAAATGAATTTGTGAAGACAAAAAGAACAAGAAGTAATATAATTTTTTTCATAGTTTATTCATTTTAGAAATGAAAATGCAATTTCTGTTCCAAAAATACTAAAACAAAAAAACCCAGTCAAAAATATGACTGAGTTTTTATGCTATTAACCAACCAAAAAACTATAAATTATGAAAATTTATTACAAAACAAGGCAAACTACCTCCTTGTTTTGCGAGTGCAAAGGTATAAGTGTTTTTGAATTATTCTTAATTAAAAATAAACTTTAACATATTTTTATCAAAATTTACACTACTACAACGTTGTATTTTGATGATTGTTTAATAAAATTGAGTTTTTATAGCGTTCCTCGCAATGCTTGCTCTCTTTCAATTGACTCAAAAAGTGCTTTAAAGTTACCTGCACCGAATCCTCTAGCTCCCATTCTTTGAATAATTTCGAAGAAAAGCGTTGGACGATCTTCTACTGGCTTTGTAAAAATTTGTAATAAATAACCTTCTTCATCAGCATCAATCATAATGCCTAATTTTTGAAGTTCATTAATATCTTCTTTAAATTTTGACATGTGATCTTTTAATCTTTCAGGAATAGCATCATAATATGCTTGTGGTGGTGTGCTTAAAAATTCAATTCCGCGCGCACGCATTTCAGCAACTGTTGTAAGAATATCATCTGTAGCAACTGCAATATGTTGCACTCCTGGACCTTCGTAAAAATCTAAATATTCTTCAATTTGCGATTTTTTCTTTCCTTCTGCTGGTTCGTTGATTGGAAATTTAATTCTTCCATTTCCATTACTCATCACTTTAGACATTAAGGCTGAATATTCAGTAGTAATTTGTTTGTCGTCAAAAGATAAGAAATTTACAAATCCCATTACATCTTCGTACCATTTTACCCAAGTATTCATTTCGTTCCAACCTACATTTCCAACCATGTGGTCAATATATTTTAACCCAACAGGCGTTGGATTATAATCTGATTTATGTTCTACGAAACCTGGCATAAATACTCCAGTATAATTTTTACGTTCTACGAACATATGAACGGTTTCTCCATATGTGTATATTCCAGCACGAACTACTTCACCAAATTCATCTGTTTCAACAGTTGGTTCCATAAAAACTCTGGCACCACGTTTTGTGGTTTCTTCAAAAGATTTTCTTGCATCTTCTACCCAAAGCGCTACAATTTTTACACCATCACCATGTTTTTTAACGTGTTCACCTATTGGTGAATTGCTTGTTAAAGCTGTAGTTAGAACCAAACGTATTTTGTCTTGTTTTAACACATAGCTTACTGAATCTTTTGAGCCCGTTTCTAAGCCTTTGTATGCATGTGATTGAAAACCAAATGCTGTTTTGTAAAAATGAGCCGCTTGTTTTGCATTTCCAACGTAAAATTCTACGTAATCTGTTCCTAATAAAGGCAAGAAATCTTGAGCGCCTTCAAATATTTTTTCTAAGCCGTATTCGACTGATTTTAATTCCTGTGACATAATATTACATTTTTCTGGTAAAATTTACCTAAGTTGTGTTTAATTAATTATTCTTCTAACCAAGATTGATAATACGTATCATCGGCTATTTTCATGGCTTCTTCTGTAACCATTAAAGGTTTGAAAGTATCTACCATTACAGCCAATTCCAATGTTTCTTTTTTACCAATACTTCTTTCTGCTGCTCCTGGGTGTGGCCCGTGCGGAATTCCTGCTGGATGTAACGAAATATTTCCGGGTTTCACATCGTTTCTACTCATAAAATCTCCATCCACATAATACAAAACCTCATCGGCATCAATATTACTGTGGTTGTATGGTGCTGGAATAGCTAATGGATGATAATCGTATAATCTTGGTACAAATGAACAAATTACGAAAGCATCTGTTTCAAATGTTTGGTGAATTGGTGGTGGTAAATGAATTCTACCTGTTATTGGCTCAAAATCGTGAATTGAAAAAGCATAAGGATAATTGTATCCATCATAACCTACAACATCAAAAGGGTGTGAAGCATATACCATTTCAAAAATTTCATCTTTCTTTTTGATTTTGATGATGAATTCTCCTTTTTCGTTATTGGTTTCTAATTCTTCTGGACGACGAATATCGCGTTCACAAAATGGCGAATGTTCTAATAATTGTCCAAACCAGTTTCTGTATTGTTTCGGAGTATAAACTGGACGATGCGATTCTACAATAAACAATCTATTATCTTCTGTATCAAAGTCAATTTTATAAATCATCCCGCGAGGCACAACCAAGTAATCACCATAGCTGAAATCTAAATTTCCAAGCATAGTTCTTAATTTCCCTGTTCCTTTATGGATGAAGATTACTTCGTCTGAATCTGTATTTTTATAAAAATAATCGGTTGTTGATTTTCTTGGTGCCGCTAATACAATGTGACAATCTGAATTAGTCAATACAATTTTTCTGCTTTCTAAAAAATCGTCTTGTGGTGCCACTTCAAAACCTCTTAATTTATAAGACTGAATATTGTTGGCGTTAGCAATTTTTGGTGCTACACTATATTGTTTTCGGATTTCTTTTACCTGAGTTGGTCTTTGTTCGTGATACATGTTGGTTGACATTCCGTCAAAACCTACAGTTCCAAACAATTGTTCATAATACAAATCACCGTTTGGTTTACGGAATTGTGTATGTCGTTTACGAGGAATTTCTCCTAATTTATGATATATTGGCATTTCTTTAAGTTTAAAAGTTATAGATTTAAAAGTTTAAAAGAGTTTCTAATAAAACTTTTTAATTAAAACAAAAAGAAAATTACTCATTCAGGATTTCTCTTGATGAGGAATTTTAAATATGCAAGTAAACCTGTCCAATGTTTCATCATCACAAATATCGGAATTTTTTTTTAAACTACAATTAAAACCAAAAACCTACTGAAAACCAAGTGTGGTGATCTTTAGTTTCTGGCGACCAAGAATGTTTTATTTCTAATGGCCCAATAATAGATTCCATTCCATATCCTATTCCATAACCTGTGTATTTAGGTTTTGATAGCCAATCTTCGGTATGCTCAAAAATTCTATTACCAACATTAGCAAAATTAGCTGTAAAATTTATGTGGTGTTTTTTATAAATTTCATAATCTGCAGTTATTGTTCCTTTCACATAGCTGTCGCCAGCTAAACTCAAAAAGTCATATCCCATAAATGGCTTAATGTTGTTCACGGAAACAAAACCATAACCTCCTAAAACAAAATCAAAGAATGAAATAGTTCTTTCACCAATTGCAAACCCACCTTCTGTTTGCAATTTAATTGTGGTTCTTTTTATAGGTTCAAAAACAATTCCCGCATCTGCTCTAGCTATTGAAAAGCGCTCAAACAGATTAGTATAATCTGATGAATATAAAAATGTTTTCAAATCGCCCGAAAATGACCATCCTTTTTTTGGAAAATATTTTTGGTTAAAAGAATCGTATTTTAAATATCCGAAAGCAGACAAATAATTACTCTTGTCAAAAATTGGAGTTGAATTTTCTAACGTTTCTGACTTAATATTCAAATATTTAAATTCTAATCCAGCACCAAAAGAAAATTTTTGAGCAAAAATAGTTTGAACATACGCTTGATTTGTAATGTCAGTAAAATCAATGTTTACAGAATTAATTCCTAAATCGGTAAAGATTATTCCGTTTGCAAAATCAGTTGCGATATTTCTATTAAAGGAATTAAACTTCGAATTAAAACCAAAACTCCAATAAAAACCATTATCTATGTAATAATCAAAATTATATCTGAAATTATCTCCTAAAATAACATCTAAAGAAGCAACATCATTCTTTGCAATTAACTTTTTGTGAGTGTAGTTAATTAAAGCGCCACTTTTATACAAGTCATCATAATGAATTCCAAACTTTAAAAAAGTATTGCTCTTGTTTTCTTTAAGATTTAATGCTAATCTTTCTCCAGATTGCGTTTTTTCGAAAGAATAACTTATCGCACTAAAGTTTTGCGTTGCATTTAAGTTTGAAATTCCTTTTTCAATTTGCGTCATTGGAATTTTAGTATTTCGCTTGATTTTTAACTTTCCAAGAACATAAGCTCTTGTGAAATTTTCTAACTTATTAAACGTAATATCTCTTATAAAGATAGAATCATTTTTAATTACCTTAAATGTTGTTGGTCTTTCATCTATATTTCTTAAAGGCAATAATTCTTTGATAAATTCATTCGCTTTTTCGTTTCCTTTTTTTATAATTTCTTGCCCTTTATCAAAAGAAACAACTGAAAAACCTTTAATATCGGGTTTAATGTAGATGTTAGTTAAACTTCTTTTTCCTTCCATTTTCTCGATCATGGAAAAATTATTAATTTGCGATAAAACAGCGGTAACATCTTTTAATTGTTCTCTGTTTTTTAAACCATCTTGCACATCAATTCCAATGATAAAATCTATCCCTCTATTTTTTAATTCTTCGATAGGATAATTATTCACCACTCCGCCATCAATTAACAATCGCCCATTAATTTCAACAGGACTATACAATGTAGGCAAAGCGCCACTCGCAATTATAGCTTGCGCTAAAATACCTTCATCTAAAACAATTTGTTCACCCGTTTCAACATCGGTAGCAATACATAGAAAAGGAATTGGAAGTTTATCAAAATCTCTCACATCACTTACATGTTGTGTTAATCTTGACATTAAATTAAAATTATATAATCCTTTTGAAAGTCCTGAAGGCAATCCTAATTTAAAATTATTAAAAGGAAGCGTTAAAGCATAAATTTCATCATTTCTTTTTTCGTAAAATGATTTTGATTCACGCGGTGTATAATCTTGAAGTAATGCATCTACGTCTATTTTAGAAAAAATAGAATCCAATTGATTTGCTGTATAACCTGAAGCGTATAAACCGCCCACAACGGCTCCCATACTGGTTCCGCCAATATAATCTACTTTAATTCCGAGCGAATCGATTACTTTTAAAACACCAATATGAGCCAAACCTTTTGCACCACCACCACTTAAAACAAGTCCAACTTTTGGTCGAGTGTTTTCAACAGCTTTCTCTTGTCCGAGGGCAACTTGGCTTAAGAAGAATAAACTCACAAACAAGAAAAAATGCTTCATTTAATTTTTTTGGGTAATGTTCTTGTAAAAGTCGGAAATTTTTTTGGCTTTTGAAACACCTACAACTTTAGAAATCGCTTTTTCGTCGGCATTTTGCAATCTTTTAACACTTTTGAAATGTTTCATTAATGTAATCATGGTTTTTTCGCCAATTCCAGGAATACTTTCTAAGCTATTCGTTAACGCTGATTTACTTCGTTTATCGCGATGATGTGTGATTCCAAATCGGTGCGCTTCGTTTCTTAAAAACTGAATCACTTTCAAGGTTTCCGATTTTTTATCCAAATACAAAGGTGCTGAATCGCCTGGATAAAACAATTCTTCCAAACGTTTTGCAATTCCAATAATAGCTATTTTACCTCGCAAACCTAAATCATCAATACTTTTTAATGCGGATGATAATTGCCCTTTTCCACCATCAATAATAATCAATTGTGGTAAGGGTTGATTTTCATCTAACATTCGTTTATATCTTCGATAAACCACTTCTTCCATCGAAGCGAAATCATTTGGACCTTCAACCGTTTTGATGTTAAAATGACGGTAATCTTTCTTGCTTGGTTTTCCATCTTTAAAAACCACACAAGCTGCAACAGGATTGGTTCCTTGAATATTAGAATTATCAAAACATTCAATATGTCTTGGCTCAACCGATAAACGTAAATCTTTTTGCATTTGTGCCATGATGCGATTGGTGTGTCGCTCTGGATCAACGATTTGAATTTGCTTTAATTGATCTAATCTGTAATATTTGGCATTGCGTTCTGATAATTCTAAAATTTGCTTTTTATCGCCTAATTGCGGTACCGTAACTTTTATGTTTTCGCCTAAATCAATTGGAAAGGGAACAACAATTTCTCTAGAATTCAAGTGAAAACGTTCACGCAATTCTACTACGGCTAATTCTAACAATTCTTCGTTGGTTTCGTCTAATTTTTTCTTCAATTCCAACGTATGCGAACGTACAATTGCTCCGTGCGAAATTTGTAAAAAATTCACATACGCCATGGTTTCATCGGAAATAATTGAAAATACGTCCAAATTGGATATTTTCGGATTTAAAATGGTGGAACGCGATTGGTAATTTTCTAAAACCTCGATTTTTTCTTTAATTTTTTGCGCTTCTTCAAACTTCATTTCCATTGCCAAATCGGTCATCAATTTCTTGAAATCTTTTAAACTTTCTTTGAAATTTCCCTTTAAAATTTGACGGATTTTTTCGATCTGACTTTGATAGTGCTCCAATGACTCATACCCTTCACAAGGCCCTTTACAATTGCCAATATGATATTCTAAACAGACTTTAAATTTTCCCGAATCGATATTCGCTTTCGATAAATCATAATTACAAGTTCGCAGCGGATACAATTCTTTGATTAAATCTAGAATTGTATGAACGGTTTTAAAACTAGTATATGGACCAAAATATTCCGAACCATCTTTAATCATTTTTCGGGTAGAGAATATTCTTGGAAAACGTTCGTTTTTGATGCAAATCCAAGGATAGGTTTTATCATCGCGAAGCAAGACATTATAACGTGGTTGCAGCTTTTTTATTAAGTTGTTTTCCAACAATAACGCATCGGTTTCCGTAGGAACAACAATGTGTTTTATCGTTACAATTTTCTTAACTAAAACCGATGTTTTATAATTGTCGTGGTTCTTAGTAAAATAGGACTGAACGCGTTTTTTTAAGTTTTTCGCTTTCCCAACATATAGAATTTTTCCATCCTTATCATAATACTGATACACACCCGGATTATCGGGTAAAGTTTGGATTTGAAGTTCTAATGGTGTTTGCATTTTTTTAGAAAGATGATAGAACAAAGATAAGAGAATTGTTTTAATTGGCACGCGGACGACACAAATGCTTTGCAACGCAGATTGAACGGATTTTAAAAATTGCGAACTTTGCATAAATCTTTGCGAACTTTGCGTTTAAACTTTTCATTTCTTAAATTTCTTAAATCTGTGTTCCCAAATGACAATTGTTTTTGTATTTTTAACACTTTAGATTTTAAAAATGACAGCCACAAAACCACTTGTAATCCTTAAAGAAACCATTTTAGCTGGCGAAAGCAAAACCATTAACATGGAAATTGCCAAGTTGCACACCATGAACAAATTGAAAATTCCAATCATTGTGGAGCGTTCAAAAATAGATGGTCCAACGGTTTTATTCACCGCTTGTTTGCATGGCGACGAAATCAACGGTACCGAAATTGTGCGTCAGTTAATCATTCAAAAAATAAACAAACCAAAACGCGGAACGATAATTTGTATTCCGATTATCAATATTTTTGGATTTGTCAATCAAACTAGAGAATTTCCTGACGGTCGCGATTTGAATCGAGTGTTTCCTGGTAGTAAAACAGGTTCTTTGGCAAGTCGTTTTGCCTATTATATTTTAAAAGATATTATTCCGCACGTAGATTACGCTATCGATTTTCATGCGGGTGGAGCCAGTCGTTTTAATGCTCCTCAAATTAGAATTGTACCAGAAAATCCAGAATTAAAGCAACTTTCCGATGTTTTTAATGCGCCTTTTACGTTGTATTCGAAGAATATTTCGGGTTCGTTTCGAAATTCTTGCGATAAATTAGGCGTTAAAATGTTGCTTTTTGAAGGTGGAAAATCATTGGATTTAAATCTTCAAGTTACTGAAGAAGCCGTGGAAGGAACCAAGCGTTTTTTAGATCATTTAGAAATGCTAAATCCGAGAAAAAAAGCAACAAAAAAAGACAACAAAACCATTTATATAGAAAAATCGAGTTGGATTAGAGCGAAATATTCCGGTATGTTTCATGGTTTAACTACGATTGGTAGTTTTGTTAAAAAAGGCGAATTATTGGCTACTATTTCTGATCCTTATGGAAAAGTGGAGCACAAAATGAAAGCGCCGCATGAAGGTTATGTAATTAATGTAAATGATGCGCCTATTATTTACCAAGGTGATGCAATTTTTCATATTTCTACTCACTTAGAATCAGAAAGCTAACAATTATCATGTTTTTATTGAATTAGTACCTGTAATTTCGTCAAAATTTTTAGGTATGAACTTCTGGAAAAAACTATCACAAGAAGAAAGAAAAGCCCGAATTGAAAAGGCTTTACACGATAATGTTAACTTCTCAAAAGACGCTTCTTTAGGCTATCCAGCTTCTAAGTTAGATAGTCGCGTTTTTTATGACGATGCACCATTTTTGAAAGATGCACCAACGCTTCAAACCTATGTTGCGAATCCAAATAACATTGGTTGTCACACTTTTGGTACTTCCGAAAAAGCGTTTTATGGCACACAAGAAATTGAACGCGAAGTTTTAAACGTAATCGCAGTTGATATTTTTAAAGCCAAAGAAAACGAATTCGACGGTTACATCGCTCCTGGTGGAACGGAAGCTAATATTCAAGCGATTTGGGTTTTTAGAAATGAATTTCTACATAATTTTGATGCGAAATTAGACGAAATTGCCATTTTAGCATCGGAGGACACACATTACTCTATTCCGAAAGCTTCGAATTTATTACAAATTGATTGGTTGAAAATTCCGGTTGGGTTTGAAAATCGTGAAATTGATGTTAATGCATTGGTTAACATCATTTCAGAAGCTAAAAATAATGGTAAAAAGTACTTCATCGCCGTTTCAAATATGGGAACAACCATGTTTGGTTCTGTTGATAATCCTGATGATTATACTTCGGCTTTAGAAAAACATAACGTTACTTATCGTTTGCATATTGATGGTGCTTATGGCGGATTTGTGTATCCGTTTAGCAATCAAAAATCGAATATCAACTTCAGTAATCCAAAAATTAGTTCGATTACGATTGATGCACACAAAATGTTGCAAGCGCCTTATGGAACAGGTGTTTTTGTTTGTCGAAAAGGTTTAATCGAAAACGTATTGACCAAAGAAGCGGAATATGTTGAAGGAATGGATTTAACGCTTTGCGGAAGTCGCTCAGGTGCGAATGCCGTTGCCGTTTGGATGATTTTATTTACTTATGGCGCTTATGGTTGGTTTGAAAAAGTAAGTATTTTACAAATGCGTACTCAATTTTTATGTAACGAATTAGACCATTTAAACATCCAATATTTCCGTGAACCGTTTATGAATATTGTAACCATTCATTCGGAATCGATTCCAGAAAAAATTGCAGAAAAGTATGATTTGGTGCCACAACAACACAACGAAAACAACAAATGGTACAAAATTGTGTTAATGGATCACGTAGAAGTAGAACATTTGACTAAATTTATAGACGAATTGAAAGCGTCTGTAAATGGATAAGAAATCGTTAAGGCAAAAGGCAAAAGCTGAAAGGCAAAAGTTAACTCAAGAGGAAATCGAAGACAAAAGTTTAGTGATTGCGAACCAATTGTTGCGAATGAACATTTGGGACAAATTGTATTATCATTTGTTTTTAACGATTGAAGAACAAAAAGAAATCAATACCGAATATATTCTTCAAATTTTAGCGGGAAAAGATAAAGAAATCGTCATTTCGAAGTGCGAGTTTGCTACTTTAGGAATGACGCATTTTTTATTAACGGATAATACCAAAATTAAAAAGAACAGTTACAATGTTCCAGAACCGGTTGATGGTTTAGAAGTTCCTGATGTAAAAATTGATGTGGTTTTTGTACCGCTTTTAGCTTACGACAAGCAAGGAAATCGCGTTGGCTATGGAAAAGGTTTCTACGACAACTTTCTAAGTAAATGCAAGCCTGAAACGATTAAAATTGGGTTATCGTTCTTTCCTCCAGAAGAAAAAATTGAGGATGTTTCGGAAAATGATGTAAAATTGGATTTTTGTGTGACGCCTGAAGAAGTTTTTCGTTTTTAATATTTTGCCATAATATGACTTTCGCCAAAAGCTCTTTTATTAAATACAATTAAAATCCCAACGCCAGTTGAAATTGCTACATCGGCTACGTTAAAAATGGCATTGAAGAAAGTGAAGTGTTTGTCACCCCAAATTGGCAACCAAGAAGGTAAGTTTCCTTCCCATATTGGGAAATAAAACATGTCTACGACTTCGCCGTGAAACCAAGTTCCATATGGGTCGTTTGAAAATGCTGTTGCTACTTGATTGTAACTATCGTTAAAAATTACACCATAAAAAACAGAATCAATAATATTTCCTAAAGCGCCGGTAAAAATTAACGCAATCGCTACAATAAGGAAATTAGAACTATTTTTTCTTACTGAATCCCACAACCACCATGCAATTCCACCAACGGCAATAATTCTGAATAAAGTTAAAATTAACTTTCCATATTCTCCAGGAATTTCTGCTCCCCATGCCATGCCTTCATTTTCGATAAAATGAATACGAAACCAATCAAAAACTTTTACTTCTTCGTTAATATAGAAGTTAGTTTTGACATAAATTTTCGAAATTTGATCGATTAGCAAAATACTAATGATTAATAAATAGGCTTTCTTAAGAGACATTTGCAATTATTTTTGGCAAAAATAGTGGTTTTTATCAAATAAAAAACGCTCCAAACGGAGCGTTAGTAAAATTTTGTAAAAAGATTAACGTTGCAAGTTTTTTGCTTCAATACTCATAGTTGCATGAGGAACGATTTTTAATCTTTCTTTATTGATTAATTTGCCTGTAACTTTACAAATACCATAGGTTTTGTTTTCGATACGAATCAAGGCATTTTTTAAATCTCTAATAAACTTTTCTTGACGAATTGCTAACTGCGAATTGGCTTCTTTACTCATTGTTTCACTGCCTTCTTCAAATGCTTTAAATGTTGGCGATGTATCATCAGTTCCATTATTTAAGTCATTCATATAAGCACTTTTAATAAGCTCTAAGTCGTTTTTAGCTTTTTCCAATTTTGCCTGAATTAACGCTTTGAATTCAGCCAAATCAGCGTCTGAAAATCTAATTTGCTCATCTACCATAATTTCAATATTTTTATAATTATACGTCTTTTAAAAACCTTTCGGCTTTTATTTTGAAATTAATATACTTGTTTTAATATCATCAAACTCAATTTCTATACCATTTTCGATTTTTTCTTCAAAAATCAATGTCTCTGTTAATGTTTCTGATTTAATATACGCTGAATTGGCCAAAACGGCTTCCTCTAACTGTGGATTTTTTTCCATTTTTACAATAATCTTATCCGTAACTTCAAATCCTGAATCTTTTCTAATGTTCTGAATACGATTGACTAACTCTCTCGCAATCCCTTCTTTTCTTAATTCTTCAGAGATGGTAATATCTAAAGCAACGGTAATTCCGTTTGAATTTGCTACCAACCAACCTTCAATATCTTGCGAAGAAATCTCTACATCATCTAATGATAAAGTTATACTTTTTCCTGCAATATCAATAACCAACTCACTATCACGCTCTAATTTTGCAATTTGCTCTTGACTAAAATTCTGTATCTCTTTGGAAATCAATCCCATATCCTTACCAAAACGCGGTCCCAATGTCTTGAAATTAGGCTTAATTTGCTTCACTAAAACACCCGAAGCATCGTCTAATAACTCAATTTCTTTTACGTTTACCTCAGCCATAATTAAGTCAGAAACTGCCTCAATTTCAGCACGCTGATTGTCGTCAAGTACTGGAATCATTACCTTTTGCAACGGTTGACGCACTTTAATCATTTCCTTCTTACGAAGTGATAAAACAAGTGAAGAAACCGTTTGTGCTTTCAACATTTTACTCTCTAACGACTTATCAACAAAGTTTTCAACCGAAACTGGAAATTTCGCCAAATGTACACTTTCAAATGACTCAGAACCTGTAGCTTGTGTTAAATCTCTGTAAAGTTTGTCCATAAAGAACGGAGCAATTGGAGCAGAAAGCTTCGCTACAGTTACCAAACAAGTATAAAGTGTTTGATAAGCTGCGATTTTATCTTGGGCATAATCGCCTTTCCAGAATCTTCTTCTACACAAACGAACGTACCAGTTACTTAGGTTTTCCTGAACAAAATCTGAAATAGCTCTTGCTGCTTTAGTTGGTTCGTAATCCGCATACGCTTCATCCACTACTTGAATTAAAGTATGTAACTCTGATAAAATCCAACGGTCAATTTCTGGTCTTTCTTCTAATGGAACTTCTGCTTCAGAATAAGTAAATCCATCAATATTAGCATATAACGAAAAGAACGAATACGTATTATATAGTGTTCCAAAGAATTTTCTTCTTACCTCAGCAACACCTTCGATATCAAATTTTAAGTTATCCCAAGGATTAGCATTCGAGATCATGTACCAACGTGTAGCATCTGGACCATATTCAGCCAAAGTAGTAAATGGGTCAACAGCATTTCCTAAACGTTTCGACATTTTTTGTCCGTTTTTGTCCAAAACTAATCCGTTAGAAACTACATTTTTGTATGCAATTTTATCGAAAACTAATGTTCCGATAGCGTGTAATGTATAGAACCAACCACGAGTTTGGTCAACTCCTTCCGCAATAAAATCAGCCGGGAATGCTTTATTTTCTTCGATTAAATCTTTGTTTTCAAATGGATAATGCCATTGTGCATAAGGCATCGCACCTGAATCGAACCAAACATCAATTAAATCCGTTTCGCGTTTCATTGGTTTTCCTGATGGAGAAACTAAAACAATTCCGTCTACCACATTTTTATGTAAATCCACTAAATCGTAATTCGATTCGCTCATGTCACCAATTTTGAATCCTTTGTATGGATTTTCTGCTTGGAAACCAGCTGCAATTGATTTTTCGATTTCGTTGTACAATTCTTCAACTGAACCAACTAACATTTCTTCAGTTCCGTCTTCACTTCTCCAAATTGGTAAAGGAATTCCCCAATATCTTGAACGTGATAAGTTCCAATCATTCGCATTTTTTAACCAATTTCCGAAACGACCTTCTCCTGTTGCTTTTGGTTTCCAGTTGATGGTTTCGTTTAAGTCGAACATTCTATCTTTGATTTCGGTTACTTTGATGAACCAAGAATCTAATGGATAGTATAAAATTGGTTTGTCAGTTCTCCAACAATGTGGATAACTGTGTACGTATTTTTCAACCTTAAAGGCTTTATTTTCTTCTTTTAATTGAATAGCGATTTCTACGTCAGCTGAACGTTCTGGCGCTTCTCCCTCGTTGTAATATTCATTTTTAACGTATTTCCCAGAATAATCACCTAAACCTTGGATAAATCTTCCTTGCAAATCTACCAATGGCACAGGGTTTCCGTTTTCATCTAAAACTAACATTGGTGGTACTTCTGGAGTAGCTTCTTTTGCAACTTTAGCATCATCTGCTCCAAATGTTGGTGCTGTGTGAACGATTCCAGTTCCATCTTCTGTAGTTACGAAATCTCCTGAAATTACTCTAAACGCATTTTCTGGATTTTGATAGGGTAACGCTAATGGCAATAATTGTTCGTAACGAATTCCTACTAAATCAGCGCCTTTTGCTTCGGCTAAAATTTGGTATGGAATCTTTTTATCATCTGATTTATAATTTGCAAAATCAGCTTCTGATTCAGCAACAAAATATTTTCCACCAAATTGTTTTCCAACTAAATTCTTAGCTAAAACTACATTTACCGCTTCAAAAGTATATTGATTGAACGTTTTAACTAAAACATAATCGATTTTTGGTCCAACGGTTAATGCTGTATTTGATGGCAACGTCCAAGGTGTAGTCGTCCAAGCCAAGAAATGAACCGTTCCAAAACCTTGTAAAAAACTAGGTAATGTTTCATCTTTTGCTTTAAACTGCGCCACAATCGTAGTATCTGTAACATCACGGTACGAACCTGGCTGATTTACTTCGTGCGAAGACAAACCTGTTCCGGCTTTTGGTGAATAGGGCTGAATAGTGTAACCTTTGTATAGTAAATCTTTGTTGTAAATTTGTTTTAGTAACCACCAAACAGTTTCCATGTATTTGGATTTGTACGTCACATATGGATCTTCCATATCTACCCAATATCCCATTTTTTCGGTCAAGTCATTCCATACGTCGGTGTAACGCATAACGGTTCTTTTACACGCTTCGTTGTATTCGGTTACTGAAATGGTTTTTCCGATATCTTCTTTGGTGATGCCTAATTCTTTTTCGGTACCTAATTCTACAGGTAAACCGTGCGTATCCCAACCTGCTTTACGCTTAACTTGGTAGCCCTTTTGAGTTTTATAACGACAAAAAATATCTTTAATCGCACGCGCCATCACGTGGTGAATTCCAGGCAAACCGTTTGCAGATGGTGGCCCTTCAAAAAACACGTAAGGCGTAGCTCCTTCACGAGAGGTTACCGATTGTTCAAAGATGTGGTTTTTTTTCCAAAAATCAAGAACTTCTGATGCTACTGTCGGCAAGTCAAGTCCTTTGTATTCAGTAAATTTTGTGCTCATTTTGTCGCTTTCTTAAATCAATTTGCGAAAGTAATGATTTAAAGGTAAAAGGCAAAAGGTAAAAGGCAAAAGTTAAGACTTAGGAAAAAACTTCTTTTAAAACTTCTAACGATTTCGGTTTTTTGAAGCCATCTAAATGTAACATGTAGAAATCTAAGAGGATTTTCAGCAAAATTTGACGTTCTATTCCAGCAAATACTTTTTGGTTGGCATCAAATTTTAAGTCTAATAATTTTTTGAACAAATGCGTTTCATGTTCAGTTAACGAATTTACACTTTGAAAAGGCGTAAAATACCCTTCTTTAGTATCAAAAAAAGGAAAATCTATTTCGGTTACATCGGGATAAAAACCAAGATATTTAGTAACTTCCATCATTAAAATTAGATGAAAATTCGCCATTTCGTCGTGTGTATCTAACCAAAGCAAAGCTGTCTCCAAAAAAGAAAATAAATTTTGATTTTTTTCTTCTTCTTTGATGGCGTGATGCAGAATTTCGGAGAGAAAAATTACAATTGTACTTTTAACAATGTCTGTATTTATGGAAAAATAGCTGTGCGCTAATCGGATTTCTTTAAAATGTTCTAGCTTGCCTTTATTCTTGTGATTGGCTTCGATTTCAATAATGGTTAATGGCTGAAAATAGGCGATTTTTTGGTTGGCTTTTTTGTTAGAATAGGCACTTTGCACGAAATAACTTTTTAAACCATCGGATTGTGTGAAACACTTTACAATCAAGCTTTTTTCTTGAAATTTTAGTGATGAAAGAACTATTGCTTTAGTTTTGACTAACATTATCGAATAATCATCACTTTTTTAACCGTAGTATCAGTTCCGTCTTCAGAAGCCACAAAAATCATATACACACCAGAAGCTACTTTGTATTTGCCAAACGCAGTAGTATCCCATTCAATGGTTCCGCCAGAAGTAGTGGTTTCGTGAACTAAATTTCCTTCGATATCAGTGATTTTTACATTCGCCTTGTCTGTTAATCCACTAATTTTAACTGTTCCTAAAAATTCTGGACGGACTGGATTTGGATAAACATATACATTTCCTAAATCATCACTTGGTTTAGTAGACGTTCCTAAAAACGACACCATTCCTTTATCTGTTGCAAAAAAGACTTCACCAGATACACCATCAATTTCTATATCATTAATATTATCGCTTGGTAATGGGGAATTGCTCTTGGTAAATTGATAGATTGTTTGTTGTCCGTTTGGAGAAACCAAAAATACACCTCCATCTGCAATGGAAACCCATTTTCTATTAGCACCATCAACAGCAATGTCTAAAATAGTTTGTTGATAAAATAATTCTTGTGCTAAATCTCCTTCCTGAATAATGATTGAATTAGATGTTAATTCTGTTTCGGAAATAAATTGATCAACGGATAGCACCCTGAGTCCTGCAAAAGTTCCTATCCATAACTGATTTCTGTTATCGATTGTAACACATCTTACATCATTATTAGGTAGATTACCAACTTCTGTATTTAAAACTATAAACTTATTGCTATAATTTTCATTAAAAGCCAATAAACCATCATTAAGTGTAGGAATCCATTTTGTTTTGTTTCTATCAATTGCCATGGGACCATATCTACCAAAAGCATCGTTAGTTACATCTTGCACACTGTAGGATTGCCATTGTCCATCTGTTCTGAGCGTCTTAATTGCTTTGATTGTTCCTGATGTAACTACATTAGTTACCCATAAATTTCCATCTTTATCAAAAGCAGGACTATTGACTCTAACATCAACAGAAGATACACTTATTGACTCTAATCCATTTGGTCCAGTGTTTGAATTATCGAAAATTTGAATATCATCGCCATTAATTTTTAACACTCCCGAAAGATAAGAAGTGGCGTATACTAAATTTTGATTATTTGGACTAATTACTAAATCAGAAATTGATTTCGCTTGAAACAAATCTTCATTTGGAATAGTTACCCAACCATTGTTTTCAGAATATTTACTTATTCCATAATCTTCTAGCGGATAAGGGTTATATAAACGTGAATAATCTCCGTATACTGCCCACAAGAAATTGGTTGCTTTTTTAACTCTAAAAATATAATTTCTAACAGGTCCATTTGGTGACATGTTTTCAAATGTTGTTGGATTAGATAAAAGCGTTGAAAACAAGCCATCTCTCTCTGTTCCGATATAAATATAATCACCAACTACTGATGCGGCTGTAAAATTTAGTGAATAATCAGGAATATTTGTAATGTGTGCTAATTGAGAAAAGGTTTCGCTCAACACATAAACATGATTGAGGGTAGTAACAATTACTTCGGTACCATTTGTTTTTAACTTCAGTCCTGGCTGAATATGATTTAAAATTTCTTGAAAAATTACACCATTATAACGATATGTTCTTGAATTAGTATTCATTGCAACCAATTGATTATCTATTGTTACAATTCCAGCCCAAAAGCCAGCATCAAATGTTTGCCATTGGCTAAAATCAAATAGATTAGGATTGTTTAAATTCCCTTTTCTTATTCCAAAATCTCTTGTTACGGCATAAATTTCATTCCCTAAAACCGTAGTTTGCAATACTTGTGTTTCTTCGCCAGAAGTTCCAATAAAATATGTTATTATAAATTCTGAAGTCGCTAAATCCAACACAGAAATTCCGTAATCTGCTGCAATATATAACCTTCCTTCATACTCATAAAAATCATTTATTTTCTTTTTGTTTGGCGGAACTGGAACGTCTTCAATAACATCAACTTTTGTTACAATTGAACCATCAGGATTAACAATTAAAATTAGTCCGTTCGAGTTTCCCGCAATAGTTTTATTAAAAATGTCTGAATGATGTATTGTTGTTATAGATTCAGGTTTAAAACCATTAACAGAATTAAAAATCGTTAAATCTGATGAAGCTAATGCCTTAGAAAAAACTCCGTTTTGTGTGGCTGCAAATACTTTTCCGGTGGCGTTTTCCACATCAACAATTTCATTGTACGAAAAATACCCTTTCCACATTTGGTTGCTTTGTTGGGAAAACAACAAATGTGTTAAAAATAAAATAGCGATGTAAAGCGATTTTTTCATAGGAAATATTTGATACAAATATAGTATAAACGTAATTAATTTTAGTTTTGATATGTAGAGAAACAAAAAAAGCTCTTTCAAATGATTGAAAGAGCTTTGTAAAATTTTATGTATTATTATACTACGCCTTGTGCTAACATTGCATCTGCAACTTTTACGAAACCAGCAATATTTGCTCCTTTAACATAATTTACATAGCCATCAGCATCTGTTCCATATTTTTTACATTGGCTGTGAATTCCAACCATAATATCTTTTAAACGCATATCAACTTCTTCACTTGTCCAATTTAAACGAATTGAATTTTGTGTCATTTCTAATCCAGAAGCTGCTACTCCACCAGCATTTGCTGCTTTTCCTGGAGCAAATAATACTTTAGCGTCTAAAAATTGTTTAATAGCATCAAGTGTACATGGCATATTAGCTGCTTCAGTAACACACATTACACCATTTGCAATTAATTTTTTAGCATCTTCTTCGTTTAATTCGTTTTGAGTTGCACATGGGATTGCTATATCAACTTTAGCTTCCCAAGGACTTTTACCTTTGTGAAATACTGCTGTTGGGAATTTTTCAACAAAAGCTTCTGCTCTATTGTCTCCACTTGCTCTCATTTCTAACATAAATTCGATTTTTTCGCCAGAAATTCCATCAGCATCATAAATATAACCATCAGGACCAGAAATGGTAACTAATTTCCCACCTAACTCGTTAACTTTTAAAGCAACTCCCCAAGCAACGTTTCCAAAACCAGAAATAGCCACTGTTTTACCAGCAATTTTTTCTCCTTTAGTTTTTAACATTTGCTCCGTAAAATAAACTACTCCGTAACCTGTTGCTTCTGGTCGAATTAAAGAACCTCCGTAAGCCAAACCTTTACCAGTTAAAACTCCTGTAAATTCATTTCTAATTCTTTTATATTGACCGAACATGTAACCAATTTCTCTTGCCCCAACACCAATATCTCCGGCAGGTACATCTAAATCTGGACCAATATGACGACATAATTCTGTCATAAATGATTGACAAAAACGCATCACTTCTCCGTCAGATTTTCCTTGTGGATCAAAATCAGAACCTCCTTTTCCACCACCCATTGGAAGTGTCGTTAAACTATTTTTGAAAACTTGTTCAAAAGCCAAGAACTTTAAAACAGATAGATTTACTGTATTGTGAAAACGAATTCCGCCTTTGTATGGACCAATTGCTGAGTTCATTTGAATACGAAAACCTCTGTTAACTTGAATTTCGCCTTTATCATCTACCCATGGCACTCTAAAAATCACAGCTCTTTCTGGTTCTGCAATTCTTAACAACAAGTTTTTGCCATCATATTTTTTATTGTCAGCTATAAAGGGGATAACTGTTTCTGCAAATTCTTTTACTGCTTGTAAAAATTCGGGTTCGTTTGGATTTTTGGCTGCAACTTGCGCCATAAAATCATTGATTTTTTGTTCCATTGTTTCCTAAAAAACTAATTATATATTCTTTTTAAAATTTGTTTAAATTCTTAATAAAACGTTTTCGTAATTTTAAGTTGACAAATATACATTTTAAATATTACTTGTTATATTTTTAGCAAAATTTTATAACTTCTGTGATTAAATATATCTGCTTAAGTATTATTTGACAATTATTTAAAGAAGAAAAGATAGTTTTTTTTTTGAAGTGAAGTTAGTTTTTATATATTTGTCGGATAATGGAAAATCTTTAGCGATGACTAAAAAATTTAAATACCTACTAATTTTGTTTTTGGGAGTTAATTTCTCTATGACAGCGCAGTTTGGCTTCTCACATGAAGTTGGTGCTTTTGTTGGAGGAGTTGCTTTTCAATCTGACTTTGGAGTAAGACATGATTTTGAAACTAATGCTGGAAATACTGGTTTTGGAGTTGGATTAGTTCACTATATGAATTTTGCTTATAGAGCAGAATGTAACTGTTACACTCCGGAAACCTACTTTAATGATCACTTTAAAGTTCGAACAGAATTATCATACAACAGTACTAAACTTGAGCACTTTGGAGAATGGGCAGACAAAGAATCTTTAGCAGGAAATCAATTAAAAGCAATGAAAGGTGAGGCTAAAGTAACAGACATCGGAATGCAATTAGAATATTTCCCTTTAAGTATTCGCGAATTTACTGCTACAAATGGTTCTTGGGCTCCATTTTTAGGTTTAGGAGCTCACTATTCATTTTTTAGCAATCACACCTATTCAGAATTAGGACCATTAGGAAGCCCTTTAACAACTTATCCTAGATACTTAAATGGCGGTTATTCTTCTGAAGGAGGAAGTACTTGGTCAGTTGTATCAAGTGTGGGTACTCGCTATAAATTAACAGAATTATCTGATTTATTTGTAGAGTTAAGATGGCAATATTATTTTTCAGACTGGGTTGATGGTTTAAATAAAGACCCTAATATTTGGAATGAAAACAAATCTAATGACTGGAATGTTTGGTTTCACGTTGGATACATTTATTATTTAGATTAATATATTTTACAACATAAAAAAATCCCGATTCGTTTGAATCGGGATTTTTTGTTTTTAGTTGTTTCTGTTATTTAAAAGCTTGTTCTAAATCGGCTAATAAATCTTCGATATCTTCAATTCCTACGCTTAAACGAACTAAATCATCTGAAATACCTACTTCTTTTCTTTTATCTTCTGGAATAGAAGCATGTGTCATTAAAGCTGGATGATTTGCTAAAGATTCAACTCCTCCTAATGATTCAGCCAAAGTGAATACTTTTAAATTCTCTAAGAATTTAATTGCATCTTCTTTTTTACCTGATTTAAAAGTAAACGTTACCATTCCTCCAAAACCACTCATTTGCTTTTTAGCAATTTCATGAAACGGATGAGAAGCCAATCCTGGATAATACACTCTCTCTACTAAAGGATGATTATCTAAATAGTCCGCTACTTTTTCTCCGTTTTCACAATGACGTTGTACACGTAAATGCAATGTTTTAATTCCTCTTAAAACCAAGAAAGAATCCATTGGCCCTAAAGTTGCTCCAGTTGCGAATTGTTTGAAATGTAATTCTTCGCCTAATGCTTTGTCTTTGATAATTAAAGCTCCAGCAATAACATCAGAGTGACCTCCTAAATATTTAGTTGCCGAATGCATTACAATATCAGCACCTAAATCCAATGGTTTTTGTAAATATGGCGTTGCAAAAGTATTGTCTACAGCAAATAAGATATTGTGCTTTTTAGTAATCTGAGCAATCGCAGCTATATCCGCTAATTTCATTAATGGATTAGTAGGTGTTTCTACCCAAACCAATTTTGTATTTTCATTGATTAACGATTGGAATTTATCCAAATCATTCATATCCACAAAATGAAATTTGATACCGCTATCTTTATATAATCTTGTAAATAATCGGTAAGTTCCACCGTATAAATCGTCCATAGCAATGATTTCGTCACCTGCTTTGAACATGCGTAACAAACAATCTGTAGCTGCTAATCCTGATGAAAAAGCCAAACCTCTTGCTCCGTTTTCGATACTTGCTAAAGCGTCTTCTAAAGCTGTTCTTGTAGGGTTTGCTGCTCTACTATATTCGTAATCACCTACTGGTTTTCCAGGACTTGATTGCACATAAGTCGATGTTTGAAACACAGGAGGCATTACCGCTCCCGTTACTTTTTCATGATGTTGTCCACCATGTATCGTTTTTGTATTGAATTTCATTTTAAAAAATTTTTACAAAGGTAAATAAAAGTTGTTTGATGCTGCTTTTTGAATCGTTAACAATTCGCTAAATATATTTCTTAATCGACATCATAATTCCCAAATGAATGCCTTCGTGATAATTGTTAAATTCCACAGCTTCTTTCAATGTTCCCAAATGAAATCCCGTTTTGGTTTGGTACGAATGAAATTCTTTGAAAATTCCTGCTTCAAAATCAGTTTTTGTTTTTTCAACCATTTCGGATAGTAATTTCTTGATTTCATCTACTTCTGCTTGAGTAGTTTTTCCATCTGGGCGCGAACCGTTCTGGTATTTCTCAAAAAGTGAATCCGAAATATGCATTGGTAATCCTGATAAGGCGTACACTAATTTTTGCTGCGAAACCACAACGTGACCCATATTCCAAATCAAATTATTGCTCATTCCTTGTGGAATTGTATTCAGTTGCTCTAATGAATAATTCTCTAAAAATTTTAAATAAATACCTCGGCTGGTTTGCCAAATTCTAAAAGTTGCTTCCATTACTTAATTTTTTATAAAATTACTGATTTTTAGAATTCAAAAGGCTGTATTTTTGCATCAGAAATTGAAAAACAACAAAATGAACAAAATATACTATTTGGCTTCGTGTGATACGTGCCGAAAAATCATCAAATCGTTACCCAATTCTGATAAATTAACGTTTATAGATATTCGCCAAAATCCAATTTCGGAAAGCGATTTGGAAGAAATGTATCAACTTTCAGGAAGTTACGAAGCACTTTTTAGTAAAAAAGCACAATTGTATAAATCATTAGGTTTAAAAGATAAAAATCTAACCGAAGCCGATTACAAAAAATATCTTTTAGAACATTACACGTTTTTGAGTCGTCCTGTTGTTCTTTTTAATAATGAGATTTTTATCGGGAACACGCAACCTAATGTCCTTAAATTAACGAAAGCTCTTCAAAGTGTCTAAAAGAAGTTGGGCGTTATTTGCCGCTACCTTAGTTTCCATCATTTACGGCGTAACTTTCACGATTGCCAAAGACGTAATGCCAAAATATGTCGACGCATTCGGATTTATAGTGATGCGTGTTGGTGGTTCGGTAGTTTTGTTTTGGCTGATTTCATTTTTTGGACCCAAAGAAAAAATTGCAAAAGAAGATTTTCCTCGAATTATTGCTGCAGCGTTCTTCGGAGTTGCTTTCAATATGCTGACTTTTTTTAAAGGATTGAGTTATACTTCGCCTATTATGGGAGCCGTTTTGATGGTTACAACACCTATGATTGTGCTTGTTTTATCGGCATTCATCATGAAAGAACGCATGGAAAACCGAAAAGTATTAGGCATCATTTTAGGATTAGCTGGGACAATAACTTTAATTCTTTACGGAAAATCTTTGATCAATGCGACCAATGCAAGTTTAGGAAATTTATTGGTTTTTGTAAACGCGGTTTCATACGGATTTTACCTCATCATCGTAAAGAAATTAATGGATAAATACAACGCATTTACCTTTGTAAAATGGATTTATACTTTTGGTTTCTTGATGGTATTACCTTTTGGTTGGAACGAATTTCAAGCAGTAGATTTTACTAATTTACCAACGGATATTATCTGGAAAATTGGTTTTGTAGTTGTGTTTTCAACATTCTTAACGTATTTGCTAAATTTAGTTTCCATGCGCGAACTAAAACCAACAACCGTAGCGGTTTTTATTTATTTACAACCACTTTTTGCCACTATTTTTGCAGTAAGTTTAGGAAAAGACGATTTGAGTTTGGTGAAATTGATTTCGGCGGTGTTGATATTTGTTGGTGTTTATTTAGTAACACAGAAAAAAGTGACTAGTGACAAGTAATTAGTAACTAGCATTTTTGAAAAGACTAATCACTATTCACTCTTCACTAATTACTAAGAACTTTTCTTATCTTTGAAGACATTTTTATAAAATATATGATACAATCCATGACGGGTTTTGGGAAAGCTTCTTTGCAATTACCAACCAAAAAAATTACCGTAGAAATCAAATCGCTAAACAGTAAAGGTTTAGACTTAAATACACGTATGCCATCCGTTTTTCGTGAAATGGAATTGGGTTTACGCAATCAAATTTCGCAACGTTTAGAACGCGGAAAGGTTGATTTTTCGCTTTATGTAGAAGTAACTGGCGAAGAAACAACTTCAAAAATCAATGTGCCGATTGTAAAAGGCTACATTAACCAAATGAAAGCCGTAATTCCAACTGCAGATGAAACGGAATTAATGAAAATGGCTGTTCGTATGCCCGACGCATTAAAAACCGAACGCGACGAAATCGATGAAAACGAATGGAAACAAATCCAAACCGTGATTGATGAAGCATTAGAAAACATCGCTAATTTTAGAAAAGATGAAGGTGCGTCTTTGGAAAAAGAATTCCAATTGCGCATTTCAAACATCAATAATTTAATGAACGAAGTGGTTTCTTATGATGCTGAACGCGTTGAAACGGTAAAAACTCGTTTAAGAACAGCTTTAGACGAATTAAAAGTAAATGTTGATGAAAATCGTTTCGAACAAGAATTGATTTTTTATCTTGAAAAATACGATATTACCGAAGAAAAAGTGCGTTTGGGCAACCATTTGAACTATTTCTTAGAGACCTTAAACGGAACAGAAGCCAACGGAAGAAAATTAGGTTTCATCACACAAGAAATGGGAAGAGAAATCAATACCATGGGATCCAAATCCAACCATACCGAAATGCAAAAATTGGTAGTAATGATGAAAGATGAATTAGAGAAGATTAAGGAGCAAGTATTAAACGTTTTGTAATCGGATTAAGATGGGGATTATTTTATTGTTTTATTTTATTGTCCTTTTTGTAATTATAGGATTATCTATTTTGCAAATTTTCAAAGTGAGAAAAGAAATCAATTTTAATAAAAAAATATTTTACAGCATTTTAGCATCAATATTTTTTTTATTCATAACCAATTTAACATATGCAAATTCAAAGGAAGTTTATGCTTTCGAACCTTTTTTTCTGATTCCATTTATCACAATAGTTATTCCTTTTGGTTTGGGAGCTATTCTAAATGTTTTAAAAAAAGAAAAATTAAAAATCATTTCTAATTCATTAATATTTAGTATTTTAATTTCAATTATAATAATGATAATTTTTAATGAATATTTAGATGTAATTGAAAGGTTTGACTTGAAAATTTATTATTAAACAACAACACAATGACCAAAGGAAAATTATTACTTTTTATATTTATTCTTTCTCTTTCTTCATGTGGAACAGCAGTAAAAACACTAGCAGGATTTAAAAATCCGAAAGTAGAGAAAAAAGAAGAACTTGTATCTTTTTTTGCTGAAGTTTTGCCAAGTCAAAAAACGTATTTTATGACTGTAAATGAAGTTGGCAATAAAATGGATATTATAAATAATATCGTTTTAGGCTTAAATTCTGAAATATTACTTTTTAATAGTTCTACAGGTGAAAAATATTGTTATCAAGGGACAGAAGAATGTGGTGGTATTCAAATGCAAAACGCATTCAAAAACTTTGATCAAAACTATTTTACTTGTAAAGATAGTTCCGGCTTAAATTTAAGTTCATACTTAGAAAAAATTATTGATGTTAGTGGAAAGAAAATAGCCAAAGAAGAATTGCCAAAAGCTGATTATTACATTTTTCAAAATTGGAATAAATATTCAGGTTCTAAGAAGAAACTTCAAGAAGATGTAAATTGGCTGTTAGATTTAAAGAAAAATTCAGAATTAAATGTAGCAATTATATTTGTTAATGGAGATATGTTAGAAGAATGGGGATTAGAAAAAAACGGCGAATTACCTTTAAAATTTAGAAAAGAAAATGGAGGATTTTCAATGACTTTTGGAGAGCTTCCATTAAAAAAATAATTTAAAGCAAAACTCTAAATCTTTTAGATTATTTCGATACTTTAGATTTTTTAGATAAAATAACAACACAATGATCAAAGGAAAATTATTAGTATTCTCTGCGCCATCAGGTTCAGGAAAAACTACTATAGTAAGACATTTATTAGCCCAACCCGATTTGAATTTAGAATTTTCAATTTCGTGTACAACACGCGAACCACGTGGCGAAGAAGTACATGGAAAAGATTATTATTTCATTTCTTGGGACGAATTCAAAAAGCATATTAAAGCAGAAGATTTTGTAGAATGGGAAGAAGTGTACACTGATAATTTCTACGGCACTTTAAAAGCCGAAGTAGAACGCATCTGGGCTTTAGGAAAACACGTAATTTTTGATATTGACGTTGCAGGTGGATTGCGTATAAAAAGCAAATTTCCAAACGAAACGTTAGCTGTTTTTGTAAAACCACCAAGTGTTGACGAATTAAAACGTCGCCTAAAACAACGTTCTACCGAAAGCGAAGACAAAATCAACATGCGTATTGCAAAAGCATCAGTAGAATTAGCAACCGCGCCACAATTTGACACCATCATCAAAAATTATGATTTAGATGTAGCAAAAGAAGATGCATACAAATTGGTAAAGGATTTTATAAATAAAGATTAATTAGTAAAAAGTGATTAGTAATTAGCTTAAAATGAATGAAATAAAATCATACAAAGATTTATTAATCTGGAAAAAAGGAATTACAATTGTAAAATTAGTTTATCAACTTGTAAAAACTTTTCCGCAAGAAGAAATGTATGCGCTTTCAAGTCAATTAAAAAGAGCTTCTGTTTCAATTCCTTCAAATATTGCTGAAGGTTATGGTAGAAATACCGATAAATCATTTAGTCACTTTTTAGACATAGCAAGAGGTTCTTTATTTGAAATTGAAACACAATTAATTATTGCGAAAGAATTAGGCTTTATTACTAATTTGGAATTATTTCAAGAATTATTAAATCAAATTGAAGAAGAGTCAAAAATGATTAACGCTTTTTCCAAAACGCTTAAAGCTATTCACTAATCACTCTTTACTAATCACTAAAAAGATGAAAATCGGATTGTATTTCGGAACGTTTAATCCCATTCATATTGGGCATTTGATTATTGCCAATCATATGGCAGAGCATTCTGATTTGGATCAAATTTGGATGGTCGTTACACCACACAATCCGCACAAACAGAAAAGTTCGTTGTTAGATGATTACCATCGATTGCACATGGTGCATTTGGCAACCGAAGATTTCCCAAAAATTCAACCTTCGGATATCGAATTCAAATTACCGCAACCGAATTATACCGTAAATACCTTAGCGCATTTACAAGAAAAATTTCCAAAACATGAATTTTCATTAATCATGGGTGAAGACAATTTGAACTCGCTTCACAAATGGAAAAACTACGAAGTCATTTTGCAAAACCACGATATTTATGTCTATCCGCGACTAAATTCAGGTGAAATTGATGAGCAATTTATTAATCATGCAAAAATTCATAGAATTGGCGCTCCAGTTATTGAGTTATCCTCAACCTTCATTCGCGAAAGCATTAAAAAGGGTAAAAATGTAGTGCCGATGTTGCCGAATAAAGTTTGGGAATATGTGGAGCATAATAATTTTTATAAGAAATAGATTAACATTCCTTTACCATTCGTTCCCAATCCCATTGCGTAACTTTGTATTCTTAAAAAATAAAATGTTATGCTAAACTTCGAATTATACAATCCTGTAAATTATGTCTTTGGAAAAGGACAAATTGCTAAACTAACCGATTTAGTTCCTTCAAACACTAAAATTCTTATCGCTTATGGCGGCGGAAGTATCTTCAAAAACGGTGTTTATGACCAAGTAAAAGCAGCTTTACCGAATCACAATATTGTGGAATTTGGCGGAATCGAACCGAATCCTCGTTTTGAAACTTTGATGAAAGCCGTTGCAATTATTCGTGCTGAAAAAATTGGTTTCATCTTAGCTGTTGGTGGTGGAAGTGTGATTGATGGCGTGAAATTTATTTCGGCAGCCGTTAATTTTGAAGGCGATGAAGCCGATATTCTAAAAAAACGAATTTTATTCAAAGATGTTGCTAAAGTAATTCCTTTTGGAACCGTTTTAACCTTACCAGCAACCGGTTCGGAAATGAATTCGGGAGCAGTAGTTACGATTGAAGCTACGCAAGAGAAATTAACGTTAGGCGGAAGCGCTTTGTTTCCAGTATTCTCAATTGTGGATCCAACCGTGATTACTTCGTTACCAAAAAGACAATTGCAAAACGGAGTTGTGGATGCGTTCACACACGTTATGGAGCAATATTTGACCTATACTCACGATGCTTTATTGCAAGACCGAATTTCAGAAAGTATTTTACAAACATTAATTGAAATTGGTCCTGATGTAGTTGAAAATCCGAGTGATTATAAATTAGCTTCCAACTTTGTTTGGAGTGCTACCATGGCATTGAATGGCTTGATTCAAAAAGGAGTTCCTTCAGATTGGGCAACGCACATGATTGGTCATGAATTAACAGCTTTGTACGAAATTGATCATGCGAGAACGTTGGCAATCATTGGTCCAAACTTATACCGCGTAATGTTCGATACGAAAAAAGACAAATTAGCGCAATACGGTCAACGGGTATGGAACATTCAAGGCAATTCAACTGAAGAAATTGCAGAAAAAGCAATCGAAAAAACAGTTGAATTCTTCCATAAAATGGGCATGAAAACCAAATTATCGGAAAACACAGAAAATTACAAAAAAACGGCTGATTTCATCGCCAATCGATTTGAAGAAAGAGGTTGGAAAGTATTAGGCGAAAAACAAAATATCACCATCGAAAAGGTAAAAGCAATCGTAGAAATGAGTTATTAAAATCGCTTCACGCAAACGTTTTTTGTAAATCCTTTTAAAATGATTATTTTTGATTTTCTAAATCGAAACACATAATGGAAAAGAAGCCGAAATTTGCAGTCATTGGAGGAGGAAGTTGGGCAACTGCAATTGCAAAAATGCTTTGTGAAAATCAAGACGAAATTGCTTGGTACATGCGAAGTACTTATGCTATTGAGCATTTGAAACATCAAAAACACAACCCGAATTATTTAAGTTCGGTTGCGTTTGATACCAATAAATTAAAACTCACAAACGACATCAACGAAGCGGTTGCTTATGCTGATTATGTAATTTTTGTAGTTCCTTCTGCTTTTTTAAGCAAAGAATTAGAAAGTTTAACCGAAAGCTTAGAAGGAAAAATCATTTTCTCTGCGATTAAAGGAATTGTTCCAGAATCGAGCTTGATTGTTGGTGAACATTTTCATACCAAATACGATATTCCATTTGATAATATTGGGGTAATTACGGGTCCATGTCATGCGGAAGAAGTGGCTATGGAACGATTATCTTATCTTACAATTGCTTGTAGCGATAGAAAAAAAGCCAAATATGTGGCTAAAAATCTGAGCTCACACTACATAAAAGCAAAAACTACTGATGATATCATTGGAACAGAATATGCAGCTGTTTTAAAAAATATTTATGCTATTGCAGCAGGAATTGCGCATGGTTTAGGTTATGGTGATAATTTTCAAGCGGTTTTGATGAGTAATGGTATTCGCGAAATGAAGAAATTCATTCGTAAAGTGCATAAAATGAAACGAAACATTAATAATTCGGCATATTTAGGCGATTTATTAGTTACTGGATATTCCGTTTTTTCTAGAAATAGAATGTTTGGAAACATGATTGGAAAAGGCTACACCGTAAAATCAGCTCAAATGGAAATGAGTATGGTGGCAGAAGGATATTACGCAGTAAAAAGTGCTTACAAATTAAACAAAGAATACGGAGCTGACACTCCAATTATCGATGCCGTTTACGAAATTTTATACGAAAACAAAGACGCTAAAGCCGTTTTTAAAGAATTAACAGATAAATTAAACTAATACATGCTATCATTAAAAACAGGTTCAATAGATCACTTAATTGATCATCCTGGCATTATTACGGCTTTTACAATTACCATCATTGCGATGTTGGTTTTAGATTTAGGAGTTTTAAACAAAAAAGGTCACGTAGTTTCCAATAGAGAAGCGGCTATTTGGTCGGTGATTTGGATTTCTTTAGCCATGGGATTCAGTGGTATTATTTATCACTACATGGGAGCCGAAAAATTCATGCAATTTCAAGGAGCGTATTGGATTGAAAAAGCGCTTTCTGTAGATAATTTATTTGTATTTATATTAGTTTTTGGCTATTTCAATGTCGCAAAAGAAGCCCAACATAAAGTATTATTTTGGGGTGTAATTGGCGCTTTGGTTTTTAGAGCTATCTTTATTTTTACTGGAGTTTGGTTATTGAACTACACGTATTTACCTGAAATGGAGCTTTTTGGTCAAGTAGTAAAAATCAACTATTTGCTAACCATTTTTGGAATTATTCTAATTGTTGCTGGAATCAAATCAGGTTTTAGTGATGAGGAAGATGAAGGAAGTAAAGATTTTAGTAAAAGTGCGGGTTCTAAATTTGTACACAAGTTTTTTAAAGTAAGTCCAAATTTTGATGGTGATAAATTTTTCACTGTTCAAAACGGAATCAAAATGGCAACACCTTTATTTGTGGTGGTTACTATTGTTGAATTTACCGATTTATTATTTGCAGTAGATAGTATTCCAGCAATTTTCGCCATTGCACCAGACGATCCGTTTATTTTATACACGTCTAATATTTTTGCGATTTTAGGATTACGTTCGTTGTATTTCCTTTTGGCGAACTTTATGTACATGTTCAGTAAATTGAAATACGGATTAGCATTTATCTTAGCCTTTATTGGTGTAAAAATGATTGTAGCACCGTTTTACCACATCGAAACTTCTTATTCTTTAATGGTTGTGGGAAGTGTATTAATTTTGTCTGTAGTAGCTTCTTTGTTGTTTCCTGATAAGGATTAATTTCAAAACATATATCTAATAAAAAAGGTTGTCCGCTAAGACAACCTTTTTTATTAGATAGCTTTACTTTATCGTAATCTCATCCACAAAAATAAACGCATCGCCACCAGCGCCTTGATGCCATTCTGGTAATTTACCGAAATTTTTGGCGATGACTTTTACGTAACGTGCTTTTTTGCCTTTGCTTTCGTTTGATGTGAAATTTAGAATCGTATTTTCTTCTAATTTTGGATCTAACGTATTGTTTACCGAACCAAAATAAATAAAGTTTACATTATCTTCCGAAATGTAATAATTAACTTTCGTTGGCATTAAAATCCACGAACGTTGGTCTTGTAAAAAACGTACCGAAATTTCACTAACATTTTTTACTTCTTTTAAATCGACTACCGCTTCAAAATCCTGACTTTGGTAACCTTGCCAATCGCCTTTTCTCCAATTTTCAGCCCCTAAAATACCATCTAACAAACCTTCTGGACCACCCGCATGATATTGCGGATTGTAAACCGATTTAATATTGACACTGTAACTGTTTGGTTTTTTGAAGAAGGTTGCGGAAATGGTGTTGCTTTGTCCTTCATTTGTTTTTACATAAGTTTCAATAGTTGAAGTTTGCGATATTTCAAAAGGTTTTGTGTAAGGAACAAAAAGTTTCTTTGCCAAATGATCATCTTTATCATTAATCATGAAATAAATCACATCATTTAAGTATTGAGACTTCAATTCAATCTTCAAATTATCTTTAAACGCTTTGCTAGCAGCTTGAATCACAGGAACTGGTTCTATTTTTTTGATAATATAATCTAAATTCCAATCAATATCTTCAGAAGATTCAATTTCTTTCTCTTGTTGAATCGCTTTTTGTTTATTGATTTTTCTTTGCTCTTCAGTAATTACAGCCTTCTCACCACTTTCAAGGTTTACAACTATTTTATCAAAATATAAATCGTTTTCATAATGATGAATAATACTTCCAGGACAAACAGGATATTCACTCATAACACTCAACACATACCAAGCACTCATTTGTCCACAGTCTTCGTTTCCAATTAAACCATCGGGTGTATTGGTGTAAAAATTCTCTAAAATATACTTGATTTTTTCATTCGTTTTTTCTGGTTTTCCCACATAATTGTACAAATATGCCATGTGATGACTTGGTTCGTTTCCGTGAGCATATTGCCCAATTAAACCAGTTACATCGACTTGTTCTCTACCGGTAGTTTTACTTTCACTGTTGAACATTTCGTCTAACTTGGCTTCAAATTTTTCAGGTCCGCCATAAGCTGCAATCATTCCCTCAATATCTTGTGGAACGAAAAATGAGTATTGCCACGAATTGCCTTCGGTAAAATTATTGTTGACTTCTCTTGGGTCGAAAGGTTTATCCCAACCCCCATTTTTCTTTGGACGCATGAAACCCGTTTCCCAATCGAAAATGTTTTTCCAATTTTGAGAACGTTTCATAAAATATTGGTAATCTTCTTGCTTGTTTAGAATCTGTGCCATTTGCGCAATACACCAGTCGTCATAAGCATATTCTAAGGTTTTGGAAACGCTTTCGTGTTCGTCATCTATCGAAATAAAACCATTTTTCTTGTAGGCATCCAAACCTAAAACATCACGCATAGCAGAAGCTTTACTGGCTTCAAAGGCTTTTTCATAATCAAAACCTTTTATTCCTTTTACCATCGCATCAGCAATTACAGAAACGGAGTGATAGCCAATCATACAATCGGTTTCATTAGAAGCCAATTCCCAAACCGGTAATCTGCCGCCTTGTTCGTATTGTTTGATGAAAGTATTGATATAATCGGCAGTTCGTTTTTTATCAATCAAAGTGTACAACGGATGCGCTCCTCTAAACGTGTCCCACAAGGAAAAAACCGTGTAATAATCAAATCCTTCGGCAACATGAATTTGGTTATCTCTACCGCGGTATTTTCCATCTAAATCTTGTGCAATGTTTGGTTGCATCATCGTGTGATACAAAGCCGTGTAGAAAATCGCTAACTTATCTTTATCATTGGAAGTTACTTCAATTTTTGACAATTCTTTGTTCCAAAGAGCAATAGCGGCTTTGTGCGCTTTATCAAAATTCCAATGTTTGATTTCGGAACTATTTAATTTGGCTCCTTCATAACTCGTTGGCGAAAGCGATACTTTTACAAGAATTTTTTCACCTTTTTTGACTTGTTTAGAAAAAAGAGCTGAACTTATTTCTAACTCATTATTATTTTTAATCTGGTTTGCCTTTTTACCAAAATAAATATTATCAAAAGCCACATTAAACTCAATTCGGGCATAAACATATTGATCTCTTGCCCAAGCTTCACTTCTTCTTAATACTTCAATAGTTTTATTGTCTACAACTCGAATTCTTCCTTCCAATAACTTATCGCGATGATTCAAATCTAAGACAATATTGCCTTGACCACTTTCATTGAACGTATATTCATGAAAACCAACACGGGTTGAAGTGGTTAATCGCACATCGATATTGTGTTTATCTAATTTCACAGAATAAAATCCAGCGGAAGCTTTTTCATTCGCATGTGAAAAAGTAGAAGAGTAATCTTTGCTACTAATTGTATGCTTTCCCATAGTCGGCATCAACATGATGTCACCATAATCTGAAACACCAGTTCCGTTCAAATGCGTGTGGGAAAATCCGTAAATCAAATTATCCGAATAATGATAACCTCCACAGCCATCCCAACTACCATCGATTCTGGTATCTGGAGACAACTGCACCATTCCGTAAGGAACTGTTGCGCCAGGAAAAGTGTGTCCGTGACCGCCTGTTCCAATAAATGGATTGACGTGTTTGGCGAAATCTTGTGCTTGGGAAATTGTAGTAGTTAAAAAGGCTAAAGCAATAAGAAATGGTTTCATGTTGTGTTGTTGAAAAAATTTCTTAAAGGTAAAAATATTTTCTTTTTTAGAGAGAGTTAACTCAGATTTACACAACTTTTAAAAATAAATTATTTTTATTGGTTTCCTTTTTCACCAGAATTAATCATTTTTATAGCTGCCTTGGCTATTGAATTATTTGGAAATTCAGTAAGCAATCTTTCATAATATTCTTTAGCATTTTTCCCATCTCCAATTTGACTATAACCAAAGGCAATATTATTTAAAGCCATTTCTTTATACCCCATTTTTGAAGAACTCAACAATAGTAAATAGCGATATTTATCCAAATACTCATTTTGGTCGAAAAAATTATAGCTTTTTTGAAATGAATCAATTCCTTCTAAAAACCGATTTTCTTTATACAAAGACAATCCTTTTCTATGACTTTTAGGAATAAAACTTCTCAAAATATAGCTAATTGACAAATAAGTTATGGCTCCAAATAAAACAGCATTTTTAGGGGAAATTTGATGAAATACAAGCAATAATAATCCCATAAATAAAAATTGTGGGATTACCGATATCCAAGCTGTTTGTCTAATTGTTGGTGTTTCAGAAGCCATATTTAAAATCTAATTTGCAAAAACGCCTCTTTTGTTGATGATTGGTAAATCAGCAGCAGCTTTTTCGTTGATGGAATTGGTTCTAAAAACAAAGGTTTTATCGAATAATTGTCCGTTTGCGAAATACGACAACATGAATTCATTATTCAATTGTAAGACGTTGTTTTCTAACAATTCAACTTTAACGGCGGTTCTTGGTTCTACTTTAGCAAACGCGTGACGGAATGTTCCCGTTCTACGTTCTTCACCATTAATTAAACCATAAGCGCGTGAAACTACCATAGCCATTTCCAATAAATTATCGGTATCGTTTACTAAATAAGCGTACCAAGAATTTTCCATAAAATCGTCGTTCCATTCTTGAAAAGCTACAATGTGAACACCTTCTACTTTTGGGATGATAATGTCTTTTTTCATAGTAAGTGAGATTGCTTCGTTCCTCGCAATGACTAAATTGATGATTTGAATTGCTCTAAGAAACGTACGTCGTTTTCATAAAACATACGGATATCGCCAATTTGATACAACAACATCGCAATACGTTCTACTCCCATTCCGAAAGCGAAACCTGTGTGTTCATCTGGATTGATACCACAGTTTTTCAAAACATTAGGGTCAACCATTCCGCAACCACCAATTTCTAACCAACCGGTTCCTTTGGTAATTCTGTAATCGGTTTCAGTTTTTAATCCCCAATAAATATCGATTTCAGCACTTGGTTCTGTAAATGGAAAATACGAAGGGCGTAAACGAATTTTCGATTTTCCGAACATTTCTTTGGTAAAATACAACAAGGTTTGCTTTAAATCGGCAAAGGAAACGTCTTTATCAATATACAAACCTTCCACTTGATGGAAAATACAGTGCGAACGCGAAGAAACTGCCTCGTTACGAAAAACTCTTCCCGGAGAAATCGTACGAATTGGCGGCTTGTTGTTTTCCATATAACGCACTTGTACTGATGAAGTGTGTGTTCTCAACAAAACATCAGGATTGGTTTGAATGAAAAACGTATCCTGCATATCTCTTGCTGGATGGTATTCTGGTAAATTTAATGCGGTAAAATTGTGCCAATCGTCCTCGATTTCTGGACCTTCAGACACGTTGAAACCAATGGTTGAAAAAATATCAATCATTTGGTTCTTTACAATAGAAATTGGGTGACGAGAACCAATGTTCATCGCTTCTCCTGGACGCGTGGTGTCGCCGTAAATTCCTTTTGCTTCTTCTTTATTTTCTAAAGCGTCTTGAATGGTTTTTACCTTTTCTTCTGCCGAAGTTTTCAATTCGTTGATTACTTGACCAAATTCTTTCTTTTGTTCGTTTGGAACATTTTTGAATTCGGCAAAAAAGTCTTTCAACAAGCCTTTACTTCCTAAATACTTGATTCGGAAGGCTTCTAATTGTTCTTTGTTATCGGTTTGAAAAGATTTTACTTCTTCAATATGGGCTTTAATCGTTTCTGTCATCGCTCGTTGTATAAAGGTGCAAATTTAGTTATTTTTAGTGATTAGTAAATAAAAAAGTGAATAGTAACTAGTAATTAGTGATTAGCAAAAAACACTAAAGAACAAAAGCTAATTACTAATCACTCTTCACTAATTACTCTATCAACTCTTTCTCTAAAAAGTAACTCACTATGGCTTCTTTCATTAGTACAGCTTGTTCGCCTGCTTTTAGTGGTGGCAATTCTTCTTTTACTTTGTAATGCGGCCAACCTTCGTTATCAAAATACTCAAACTCGTAGTACCCATAAGGTTCTAACAAACGGCAAATGGCAATGTGCATCAGGTTTACTTTTTCATCTTTTTTGAAAGTAGCATGAATTTTTCCCAATTCTTGCACACCAATTAGGTAGATAATTCCTTCTAAATCAAGGTCTTCTCCGCCTGAAAATTTTTCTGATAATATATTGACAACGCTTTCCCAACGCTGTTTTAATTGTTCGTCTCTTGACATTTTTTTAAGTTTGAAGCTGGAAGCTGGAAGCACGAAGTTTCCCATCAATCCAATAATGTTTCTGCAAAGATAACAACAGAAAACTACTTTCAACAATTCTTTTATCTTTGTTCTTTATTCTATTTTCTTTCAAATGAGTTTTATTGATATTGTTTTTGCGGTTTTATTAGGTTTTGCGGTTTATAAAGGATTGAAAAACGGACTTTTTGTGGAAGTAGCTTCTCTATTAGCCTTGGTTGCTGGAATTTATTTAGCGATTAAATTTTCGAGTTTAGTAGGTGCGATTTTTACTGGAATTGTCCCAAGTTGGAATCCGAAATATATTGAAATTACCGCTTTTATCATTACGTTTTTGTTGGTAGTGATTGGCATTCACTTAAGCGCGAAAATTTTAACCAAATTAGTCGATTTTGCTTTTCTAGGTTGGATTAACAAATTAGCAGGTGTGATTTTTAGCTTATTGAAAACAATTTTAGCGTTGAGTGTCGTGCTTTTTATTTTTGAGAAAATCAACATCAACAATATGCTACTTTCAAAAGAAACAAAAGATAATTCAATGTTTTATAACCCAATTCAAAATATTTCAAAAGCGATTTATCCTACGATTGAAGGTTGGTATGATAATTTGAAGAAAGGTGTTTCCGAAGAAAAAACTAATTCTTAGCTTTCACTTCCTTAATCGCTTCTTTGTCAATCCACGCTTTGGTTTTGTCGGTGAGTTCTACTTGTTTCCAGTTGCCTAATTCTTCTAAGACGAAAACTTTTGTGCCTTCGTGAAGCGTTACAACATCTTCAGAACTGTTTTTGGGTTCAGCTTTTAAAGTCGTTGATTCTGCAAAAACGATGGCTGGATTGTAATTCGCATCAAATTTCTTTTGTAAAAAGGCTGAGAAAACCGTTACGCCAATTGCGACTAAAAACAATAGAAATAAACTGAAAAAAGTGCGTTTTAGAAACACGGTATTTCCAAAATAATAGCCTAAAAAGAAAAGTAAACTTAGGAAAGCAATAATAACCGCAATCCAAGCCCAAGTATCGTAATGAAATGTGCTTGTAAATTCTTTCACCATTTTCTTAAAACCGACTTCTGGAAGAATTTTAATGTCGTCTATAGCCATTTTTTGAGCAAATGAGAGATTTGTTTGAATAGCTTCGTCATCTGGGTTTAAAAGCAGTGCTTTTTCGTAATTGTAAATGGATGGCGCTACTTTGCCTAATTTGTAATAGCAATTGGCAATATTAAAATACAAATCAGCCGATTCGTTGCCTTGGTTTACAATGCTCCCGAAAGATTGTAGCGCTAGTTCGTAATCGCCTTTGTTGTATAAATCGTTAGCTTTTTTGAAAGTAGTGTCGATGGATTCACTTGCATTGGCAAATGAAATCAAAAACAAAAGGAATAGTATAATTCTATTTTTCATTATTTCAATTGTTTTTCAAGTTCTGAAATTCGTTCCACAGCTCGTTCAAAATCATTTGTCATGGCAATATCTGTTGCTGGTGCATATCTTGCAAATTCGCAATCGTTCATTAATTCCATAAATCGATTGATACTTTCTTCTGATGCGTTTCGTTGTTGTAATAATTCGATGATGTTTTCTTTACTCATTTCAACCGTTTCGATATGTAATTTAGCTTTTAAGAAATTGTGTAACGCTTTCTCCATTGCCATATAAAACGGAACTTTCTCGCCCATTTGTTTTTTGGCTTCCGACAAATATTTCTTCACTAATCGGTTATTATTTCTAACTCGATTACCTACAACATCGGCATCTTTTGCTTCTTTTTGTTTTCTAGCAATCATCACAATCGGAATCAATAATAATGGTGCAAATAACAAACTATAAAACAATCCTGAACCTAAGAAATCTTCTCTAGAAGCAGATACAAATTCTGTTTTCAATTTATTGAATTGGAATACTTCTTTTTTCTGAATGGTTTGTTTATTCGCACTTGGTGTATTGGCTACAAATGTTCCGTCACCTTCCGCAACATCAATTGTAATTTCTTTTGAAGTGATGGTTTTGTACGATTTACTTACCAAATCGTAATACGAGAACTCCATTGGTTTAATCGTATATTTCCCTTTAAATTGTGGAATTATCGTGTATTTGTCTGAAATTTTTCCGGTCATACCCGTAACTGGAGTTTGTACATTTTCTGTATGAGCTGGATCGTACATTTCTAACGCGCTTGGAACCACTGGTTTTGGTAATGTAAATAATTTTAAATTTCCTTTACCTGAAACACTCACTTCTAAATCTAAAGATTCGCCAGCTTTTAAAGACGTTTTTGATGGTTTCACTACAAAATCAAATTTTCCAACCGCACCAGTAAATCCTCCTGGTTTTCCGTTTTCGGGAAGTGGTTTTACATTGATGGTTTGCATTCCTGTTGAAAGTGATTTTTCGATAGCCGTCATTTCATATTGACCAAAAAAATCTCTTCTTCCAGTTGGAACTTCTGCATCGATATCAATTTTAAATGGTTCGATTTTTTTGGCTCCAGCTTCTAACGGATATAAAATTACTTTTCGCAACACCACCATGCTATAATCTTTTCCGTTGAATTTACCTTTCTCGGCACGAAGTTGCTTGATATCGATGTACTGACTCCAAAAATCTTCATATTTTGGTGCTTGAAAGTTTCTGAAATTGGAAACCGAACTATTGTACGGAAAATATAATTTGTAAATCACGGTAACGGGTTCGTTTACATAAGGATTTTTGGTAGAAAGTTCGCCAACCAAATGAATTCCTTCGCCAAAATTGTAATTTTGTTGTTGCTGTTGTCTTGGGTTTTGTCCAGGATAACTTGGCATTTGAATTGGGTCGGTAATTTTAATTTTAATAGGTTGCGATTTATAAACCGTTCCGTTATATTCAATCGAAGCCGAACCAATAGTAAAAGTTCCTTTTTTTGTGGGTGTTAAATAGTAAATTACTTGTGTTGAAATTTCTCGCTTTTGTGTCATTCTTCCATTCACAATAGTTATAGAAGTTTGATTTCCTTTGTTTATAAAAGGACCATCAGCTTTAAACCCTGTGAATTTTGGAGCTACAAAATTATCACCTTCATTATTGATGGAAAAAACCAATGGGATTCTTTCGTTTAAACCATAGGTATCTCTATCGGTTTGTGCTTCAAATTTTACTTGAGCAGAAACAGAAACCGATATAAAAATGATTATCCCTAAAATTATTTTTTTCATTGATTACCAATCTTTTTCATTTGATGCAGGACGTGCTTTTACTTTTTTCTCATTCACTTTGTCCTGAATTTTCTTTTCAGCATTATTAACAGCATCTAAAATATTGTCGATACGTTGTTTGTCAGCACCACTTGGCTTTGGCGATTCATTTTTATCGTCTTTTTTGTCTCCATCGCCTTTGTCGTCTTTTTTGTCTTCGCCTTTGTTTTTATCTTGATCTTTTTTATTGTTTCCTTTGTCGTTTTTGTTGTTTTCGGGTTGCGGTTTATTTTCGTTTCCGCCGCCTTTATTTTTGTCGTTGTTGCCATTTGGTGGTGGATTTTCTTTTTTCTTCTTTTTTGCTAAAGCATAATTATAACGTGTTTCTTCGTCTAATGGGTTGTTTCGTAAAGCATTTTTATAGGCTTCCGCAGCAGCGTCGTAATTTTTATCTAGCATAAATGTGTTGCCTAAATTATGATAAATACGATGTTTTTCGGTTTTCGTTTTTGCCGATTCTAAAGCTTGAATGTATTTAATTTGTGCTTCGCCAGGCTGATTTTGACGGTAAATGCTATTTCCTAAATTGTATGCTGCAACTGCTTTTTTTGGCGATTTTTTCGATTCAGTTACCCGATAATCCGCTTCGGCGTTGGTGTAACTTTTTTGTGCAAAAGATTGATTTCCGTTGTACAGATTTTTATCTTTTTCTTGGCTAAAAAGAACGCCACTTATCAATAAAACAACTATGTAAACTATCTTATTCATGTTTTTTTTCGTTAAATAAATTCAACTTTTGCACCCAATTTGTTTTTTTCTCCAACAGAAAAACATCTACTAATAGCAACAAAAAGCCTAGTCCTAAAAACCATTGATATTGTGATTCAAAATCGGCAATCTGTTGTGATTCAAATTCTGATTTTTCAATTTTATCCAGCGATTTTTTTACTTCTTCCACTACTTCTTTTGTAGAAGTACCAACAATGTATTTTGACTTGGTTTTATTGGCAATGTTTTGTAAAACTTCTGGATATAATTTTGTGATGACGTTTTCTCCGTTTTGATCTTTTTTATAGGACGAAATGTTTCCTCTATCATCTTTTAAAGGAATTAAAGCTCCTTTTTCTGTACCCACACCAATTGTTAAAATACGAATGCCTTTTTCTTGTGCCATTTCAATTGCTTCGTCAGCTCCATCGCCATGATCTTCCCCATCGGAAACTAAAATAATTAGCTTACTAGTGTCTTTAATGTCAAAATAATCAACCGAAAGTTTTATCGCATCATTAAAAGCTGTTCCTTGCGAAGAAACCATGTTTGTATTCATGCTTTGCAAATACATTTTTGCAATGCTGTAATCGGTTGTCATCGGTAAAACAGGATAAGCACTTCCGGCATAACCTACGATTCCAACACGATCATTTCCTAATTGGTTGATAATTTGCGAAACCAATTGCTTTGTTTTTTCTAAACGATTTGGCGCCACGTCTTCGGCTAACATACTTTTAGAAACATCAATCGCAAAAACAATGTCGATTCCTTGTCGTTTTACGGTTTCCATTTTGGTTCCCATTTTTGGGTTTACCAAAGCTATTATCACGCAAGCCAAAGCCAAAAGCAAAATAATTAATTTTAAAACGGGTTTAAACGTTGATTTTTCGGGACTTAATTTTCTAAACAATTCCAAATCGGCAAAAGCAGCTTGCTTTTTTCTTTTCCAAAATAAATTGAATAGAAAAAGTGCCACTACAATTGGAATGAGTGCTACTAAATAAAAATATTTTGGGCTTTCTAATTCAAACATTTTTTCTTTTTCTAAACGATTCCTCTAAAAACTGAATTACGCAACAACACTTCAATTCCTAACAAACCAAAAGCGATGAGTGCGAATATTTTATATTTTTCGTCGTAGTTATAAAATTTTTTCTCGTCAATTTCTGTAGTCTCTAACTTATTAATTTCGTCGTAAATAGCTTGAAGTTTTTTGTTTGATGTTGCTCTAAAGTATTTTGCATCGGTTGTTTTTGCAATTTCTTGCATTAATTTTTGGTCGATTTCAACAGGCATCATTCTAAAAACTAATTTTCCGTTGGCGTCTTTTGCTACAGGGAACATCGCTTTTCCGTTGGTTCCAATTCCAATCGTATAAACTTTTATTCCGTATTCTTTAGCAATTTCGGCAGCTGTTCTTGGGTCAATTGTTCCGGAATTGTTGACACCATCGGTCAATAAAATAATGATTCTACTTTTTGCTTTGCTATCTTTTATTCGATTAATTGCGGTGGCTAAACCAACGCCTATTCCGGTTCCATCAGCTATAATTGAATCGTCATATTCTACCGTTTTTAACGATTGTAAAATAATGGCTTTATCAGAAGTTACAGGAGTTCGGGTATAACTTTCGCCAGCGTAAACCACTAAACCAATTCGGTCGTTAACTCTATCTTGCACAAAGGTTGACGCTACTTTTTTCAAGGCTTCTAAACGATTTGGCTTTAAATCGTTTGCTAACATACTACTCGAAACGTCGATTGCCATTACAATATCGATTCCTTTGGTGGTTTTTGATTTTGAAGTTACATCAACGCTTCTTGGTCGTGCCAATGCAATTATGATGAAACTCAATGCAATTAATCGTAAAACATATAAAAAAGGTTTTGCTTTCGCTAAAAAAGTTCTATTTTTTTTAAATGGTTCTAATGAACTCATTTTTAAAGTTGCCGAAAGCTGATTGCGTTTATAAAATAACCAAGCAATTGCTAATGGTAAAACCAAAAACAGCCACAAAAATTCTGGATTTAAAAAGGTTACTTTTCCCATTATTGTTTCGCTTTTCTTAGTTCAATTGAATTCTGGATTTTCTCCATAATTTGTTTCGCATGTTCATCATCTTCCTTATAAATTAAGAAAAATTCTTGTGCGCCACCAGCTTGAGCAAAAACTACTATTTCGTAGCTCATTTTTTGATCTTCTTTTGTAATCTCGTTAAAAGTGGTAAAACTTCCGTATGATTTTTTACCCGAAAGTCCTTTTACGTTTTCAAAATCAGCCGCTTTTACAATGATGTTTTTAGCACCAAAACGCTCTAATTCTTTCAAATCGCTTTCTAAGGCAACTTCCAAATCAATTTTTGTTGTGTCTTTAAATGCTGTTGTTACCAAAACAATCGAAAAATCATCAATAATGCTTCCGTACATAAATCTATTGGTTGATTTTACGTTTTCGGGAAGGTTATTTTGAATTTTTTCGTCGTTATTTCGTTTCAAAACCTTTGGCGTTTCAATCACAATTGCAGGTTCACCATATTCTGAAGTAATCCATTCTTTTTCTAATAATTTTTCGGTGGTGTAACCAATGTGATGCTCTTTTAAATAATCTAATCCAAAAGTGTAAGCGAAAATTCCGACTGAAATCACAAATAAAACAACAGCAATTCCAACTGAAATTGCAGTTCGCATGAATTTTTGTTTCTTCAACTCTTTTCTACGTACCTCTTCTGCAAAAAGTGCTTCGGCTTGTTCTTCGGTTCTTGGTAATGCTTTGTCAACGATTAATAAGAATTTGTCAACAATACTTTTGTCTTTTTCGATTTCAAATTGTAATGGTTTTGATTTGGCAAATTTTACTAAATCAGAATTTTCTAAAACCTGACGAAATTTGTCCAATTCTTCACGATTTACGAACATTTTCTTCTCTGAAATTGCCTTTTTCAACGAATCCATCAACTCGCTCGATGTGCTTTCCATTGCTGGAATGTGCACCGATTCTTCGATGTACGTTCGAGCAATATCGGTCATTTCAGAATAATATTCTTTTACATCGCCTTTTTGAACCAATTGTTTTTTATCTAAATTTTGAAGATAGGCAATCGCTTTTTCAATCGGCGAAGCAAAAAATTCTTCTTCTTTTACTTTACCTTTTTGTAATCGTTTAATAATAAAATAAGAACCAAAACCTGAAGCGATTATCAGAGCTAATAAAACCAACAATTTCCACCATTCGCTGCTTGGTTCTTCTTCGGTAGCGATGATGTCTTTGATATCATACATTTGCTGTTTTGTGGTGTCGACTTTTACGTTGTTTACCACTATGGAAAGCGAATCGGTTTGAAAATCTTTTTGGTTAATTTTTACGATTAATTTTGGAATCAAGTATCTTCCAGAATCAAATTGGGTTAATCCATACTTTTTTATTAATTCGTATTGTGAGTTGTTTTTTATAGTATCAATTGGATACGATTCTAAAACTTCTAAAGCACCAAAATTTTTTGCATTTGGGAAAACCACTTTGTCTTTAGCGTTTACCGATGCTTTTAACGTTAAATTGAATTGCGAACCAATTTTAATTTGTGAAGAATCAATAGAGGTTGTGACTTTTTGAGAAAACCCAAAAAATCCAAAAAGCATAATAATATATAAGTAAATTTTCTTTTTCATTTTTCTTAATTACGCGCTTTAAAATAACCTAATAATTTGGTTACATAGCTTTCATCTACTCTCGAACTAATCGTTCCTGCTCCACATTTTGAAAAAATATCCTTGAAATAATTTACGTTTTCACGATAGTATTTTTCGTAATCCATTCGCACTTTATTTGATGTCGTATCGACCAAAAGTGTTTCTCCTGTTTCAGCATCAATCATATTTACAATTCCAATGTTTGGAATGCTTTCTTCTCTTTGATCAAAAACACGAATTCCGGTTACATCATGTCGTTTTGAAGCAATTTTTAGCGTGTGTTCGTAATCTTTTGTCATAAAATCGGAAATCAAAAATACAATTGCTTTCTTTTTCAAAACGCTAGATAAATATTTCAACGCTTGTGATAAATCGGTTTTTTTACTTTTCGATTCAAATTCGATTAACTCGCGAATGATTCGTAAAACGTGCGATTTTCCTTTTTTAGGCGGAATAAACAACTCGATTTGGTCCGAAAATAAAAGCAAACCAATTTTATCGTTGTTTTGCGTTGCCGAAAAAGCTAATGTGGCAGCAATTTCAGTAACCATATCGCGTTTTTGTTGGTTTTTTGTACCAAAACTTTCCGAACCCGAAATATCCACAATTAACATCATAGTTAATTCACGTTCTTCTTCAAATACTTTTACAAAAGGTTCGTTATAGCGAGCAGTTACATTCCAATCGATAGCTCTAACGTCGTCGCCATATTGGTATTGACGTACTTCTGAAAAAGTCATTCCGCGTCCTTTAAAAGACGTATGATATTCTCCCGAAAAGATGTGATCACTCAATCTTCGGGTTTTGATTTCAATTTTTCGAACTTTCTTTAGAATTTCTTTGGTATCCATTTTTATTTTGTTTCAGGTTTCAGGTTTTTTTGTCTCAGGTTTCTATAACTTGAAACTTTTAAACTTGAAACAAAAAATTAAGGCACTTCGATTTCGTTAACTATTTTGCTGATAATGTCTTCTGTGGTTACATTTTCGGCTTCAGCTTCGTAAGTGATTCCGATTCTGTGACGTAATACATCGTACACAACAGCACGAACATCTTCTGGAATTACATAACCTCTTCGTTTTATAAAAGCGTAACATTTAGCAGCAGTTGCTAAGTTGATACTTCCACGTGGTGAAGCACCAAAACTGATTAATGGTTTTAAACTTTCTAATTTATATTTTTCTGGATAACGCGTTGCAAAGACAATATCTAATATATATTTTTCGATTTTTTCGTCCATATAGACTTCTCGAACCGCTTCTTGTGCTCTTAAAATTTGCTCAATAGAAACTACTTGATTTACTTTTTCGTAAGCGCCTTTTAGGTTTTGACGAATTACCAAACGCTCATCTTCCATTTTTGGGTAATCGATTACGGCTTTTAGCATAAAACGATCTACTTGTGCTTCTGGTAATGGATAGGTTCCTTCTTGATCCACCGGATTTTGAGTTGCCATTACCAAGAATGGTTTGTCTAATTTGAATGTTTCGTCACCAATTGTAACTTGCTTTTCCTGCATGGCTTCTAACAAAGCGGATTGCACTTTTGCTGGCGCACGATTGATCTCATCGGCTAAAACGAAGTTGGCAAAAATAGGTCCTTTACGAATGGTAAAATCGTTTTGTTTTACGTTGTAAATCATAGTTCCAACCACATCGGCTGGTAATAAATCGGGTGTAAACTGAATTCGACTAAATGAACCGTGAACTGCTTGTGACAGCGTATTAATTGCTAAGGTTTTTGCTAATCCAGGAACACCTTCTAATAAAATGTGTCCTTGTCCTAATAATCCAATTAATAATCGTTCTACCATGTGTTTTTGACCCACAATTACTTTGTTCATTTCCATGGTAAGTAAGTCGATGAAAGCACTTTCTCTTTCTATCTTTTCATTGATTGCTCTAATGTCTAACGTCGATGTATTTTCTTCCATTTTAAGGTTTAATTTGGTGCTGTGAAATTAACAACATTTTTTAACACCGCAAATTGTGATTTTTTTTAATTTTTAGTTGTTAATATAGCGTTAAAAAACATTAAAAAAAGTAGTAATTGTGAGTGTTTTATGATTCTATTTTATAATTTTAAGAAAAATTTCAAAAAACAACCTACTATGTCAGTAAAATTATCACCTATAATTGCCGGAGTTATGAATTGGGGTGTTTGGGATAAAAACCTTAACACAAACGAAATGAATCACTTAATTAATCTTTTTTTTGAAAACGGAATTACGTCATTTGACCATGCCGATATCTATGGTGGTTATACAACGGAAGCTGATTTTGGAAAAGCTTGGGCAGCTTCAAAATTAGACAGAAATAAAGTGCAATTGATTTCAAAGTGTGGAATTCAATATGTTTCTGAAAATCGTCCGCAAAACATAGTAAAACATTATAATTACTCTAAAGACTACATCATTTGGTCGGCTGAAAATTCGCTAAAAAATCTTCAAACTGATTATTTAGATGTGTTTTTATTGCACAGACCAAGCCCTTTACTACAAGCTGATGAAGTTGCTGAAGCAGTTGAAAAACTAAAATCTGAAGGAAAAATATTGTCTTTTGGCGTTTCAAATTTTACACCATCACAAACGGAATTATTACGTCAAAAAACGGAAGTTTCTTTTAATCAAATTCAATTTTCGGCAACCAACTACCAAGCGATGTTAGACGGAAGTTTAGATTATATGAAATTGCACAAAATAACACCTATGGCTTGGAATCCGTTAGGAGTAGTTTTTAGAGAAAATACTGAACAAACCCAACGCTTAAAATTACTTTTTTCTAAGTTAGTAGATAAATATCATGTGGGTTCAGACTTGATTTTATTAGCTTGGATTTTACAACATCCCGCAAACATTTTACCCGTAGCCGGAACTATTAATGTGAGTCGTATTCAACAATTAATGAAAGCAAAATCATTAGTTTTAGACTCGCAAGATTGGTTTGCTATTTGGACTGAAAGTATGGGAAATAAAGTGCCTTAAAAAAGTTATCAGTGTTCAGTTTATAGTTAGCAATAACTAATTACTGAACATCGAATACTGAATACTGTAAAAATGATCAACAAGCGCCTTCTTATCAAAAATTTATTAGCTCACAACGATGAGAATAGTTTTTATGATAAAAAACGTCAGTTAAATTTACATACAAAAGAAGGAAAAGCAAAGTTTTTAAAACACATTTGTGCACTTTCTAATTCAAATCCAAGCAACAATTCTTATATTGTAGTTGGAGTTGAAGATGCAACTAATGAAATTGTAGGTGATGACTTTTTTGATGATAGTCGCATTCAAAATTTGGTAAACGCTTTTTTAGAAAATCCGCCAAAAATTCAATACGAGAATGTCCCTTTTCCAAGTTTACCAAAAGATAAAGTGGTAGGTTTGGTTACAATTAAACCCAAATCGAAAACTTCGTATTTCAAAAAAGGAATTCACACTATAGTTGCCAATAGTACATTTGTTAGGCGAGGCAGCAATACTTCGCCAACTACAGAGAAAATTCCGTATTCAAAACAGAATATTGAAACGGTTATTAGTTTAGAAAACAACTCCCGAAATAGCATTTCCTATACCTTAGAAAGTGTTTTAGATTTTATAAATAACAGACACAAGGATTTAGAATCAAATTATAAAGTTTTTAAAGAGCTTTTTGTGGTTTGCTGGGCCGGAAACAAGAAAAAAGTACGCGATAAAATGTACTATTCGCGCGTGGATATTGAATTGGTAAACGAACAAGTTAAATTGTTTTATTCCGCTTTAGATGAAGTGAGTATTGCCTTTGATGAAGATTCTTTTTCAATTACCGAATATGTGAGTTTGGGATTAAATGATAAAACCAGCTTTTATCCACTAGAAAAAGTCTCCATTCATTTTTTTGACAATGGTTATTACAAAATTGACACGCAGCTATTGTTTGACCCTCCACAATACAACAAAAAAATGTTGCATCACATTTATAATGCCAATAATGCTATTTTGGTTAAACTTCTAAAAGGTGTTGTTTTACAACCTTCTGAAAAAAGAGATTTGGTCAATGTGCCTCACACCTTAATGATTTGTTACCTGAATGGTTTTGAAGATGCCAAACAAAAACTAATTGATGCCAAACCTTATTTAAAAGCATTTGACAATCCTTTAGTATACGTATCTTTTAAAGAAGTAATGCGTATTTTGAGAAAAATGAAATACGATTAATAGAAATTATTCTTACTTCTTTTAAAGAAAATAAGCATTAAATAGGAAACAAAAAGGGCAACTCCCATTATGTAAACTAATTTAAACTGTACACTATAATCGAGTGTGTTAAAGAATGTTGATTTTTCTTGAAAAAGTGTATAATACGTTAAATCAACGATGGCGTAAATCCAGATTAGGCTAAGGATTAACAGGGCGATAACTATTTTTGTATATAACTTCATTTTCTTTATCATTTAGAATATAAAGTTACACACAGACTAAAGATTTATTGTTACAGATTTTCTGTACATTTTCAATTTTTTTTTCCAGTGTTTTGGGCGTTTCTTGAAAAATTTTAGATTAATCCGTGCTTTTTAGCTTCGCGAATGATGTCTTCGTCGCTTCCTTTTTCTATTTTGAAGTAGAATTTTATCTGTGCTTTGCGCTTATCTATTGCACTTATTGACAAATTCATGCGTTGAGGTAAATTTTTAGTTTTTACACCTTCAGCTAAGAGTGTAATTAGCTTTCTGTTGTTTTCATCTAAAAATGAATTTTTTTCATGTAATTCGGCTATATTTTCTATAACCGTTTTACTTGTATAAATATGATTGTTGTATATTTTTTCAAATGCTAATAAAAACTCATCTGCTGTAAAGTCGCTTTTTACTAATAATCCGTTTGGAGCAATATTTCTTTGGATATTATCTAAAATAAAAGCCTCTGCGTGTGAAGTAAGAATTACAATTTTACATTTTGGAAATTTATTTTTGATAAGAAGTGCTAAATCTTCTCCACTTTTAATATTTTTTTCCAAATAAGGTGGCAAACTCAAATCGACAAAAGCAAAATCGAAAGCTTCGGTTATGGGTGTTGTATCGATAATGTTGTAAGCAGATTCACAGTTGTAGGCTGGAGTAGTTGTAATTCGTAAACCTAAATCGTTAAAAGACAATATACTTTTATAACCTTCAATCATTGAAGGATGATCGTCAATCATTAAAATATGGATGTTAGATTTGCCCACGCTATTTTATTTATTTCAAATTTACAAAAATTTTAATTTATAACGGAATTTTTAACTTTATGTTAGTTCCTTTACCTTTTTCAGAAGCTATAAAAATTTCACCTTTCATGGCTTCTGCTCTACTTTTCATGTTTTTTAAACCGATTCCGTTTTTAACTTTTTTTACATTAAAACCAGTACCATTGTCGTTTATTTCTAAATGTAAAAAACCATCATCAACATCGAGTGCTAAACCAATTTTGGTAGCATTAGCATATTTATTAATGTTGTTAAACGCTTCCTGAATTATTCGATAGACATTCATTTTAATTTCAGGACTCATGTTATTCATTGCTTCATCAAAAAAGATATCACAATTGCATTCTGCAGAATATGTTTCTTTTTGATTTTTTAAAAGTTCTTCTAAAATGTTTTTAAAATTACTTTTGTTTATTTCTGATTCTCTGTGCAATTCATGAGAAAATGCTCTAATTTCTTGCTCAATCACACGAATGGAATCAATATGCTCTAATGCTTTTTTGATTGTTTCTTCATCTTGTCTTCTGGATATCGCAAATAAATTTAGTCGTGTACTTGCCAATCTATTTAGAATATTATCATGAAGTTCAAGGGCAATATTTCTTTTTACATTACTTCGAACCTCGTCTATATCTTCTTGATTGTTAAGCATCAATCTATAAATTTCTTCGTTTGATTCTTGTTGCTGTTGATTAAAAACCAATTCTTTGTGCTTGCTTCGCTGATATAAAATAATATATAGTAGAAAACCGAATGAAATAATTAGCAACGACATTATCAAAATAATCTTTCGTTGGTTTGAGAGTGTTTCTTTTTCAGAGATTATTTCGTCGGTTTCAAATTCTATTCGAGCCAGTTTGTTTCGGGTAGCTCTTTCTTGTTTTTGAAGGCTATCGTTTAATTTGATGTAATCTCTTGCATAAGATAAACCTTCTTCAGGAATTAATTTGGTATAAAAATCGAGTGTAATTAACACTTCTTTGTTGTAATGCGATTCTTTGGCTAATTTGTTGGCTTCGCTATTAAGCTGAATTGCTTTAAGCGTGTCGTTTTGAGAAAGGTAATATTCGGTAAGATGAATTCTACTGTTGATTTTTCCATACACATCATCTATTTCATCTCTAACAGCTAATGCGGTTTGAAAATCTTTCAACCCTTCGTTTTTATTGATTTTAAATCGAGAGTAGGCAAAATTATCAAGTAAAGATGTATATAAAACTGGTTGAATTTCTTTGAGATTGTTGATTTTTAATCCTTCTTCAAAAATTTGGCTCGCTTCATTAAATTTGTTAATGCTCAAGTAAACAAACCCAATATTGTTTAAGGTTTGTGCTTGAAATAATGGTTTGTAATTTTCGTCTTCAATTTTTTTAATTTGAAGTAAAGCTTTTTGATGATATTCTAAGGCTTTATTATAATCTCCTAAGCCAGATAAAGAGCTTCCCAAATTAACATAGCATTCATATATTAAAGACTGATCATTGATTTCTTTTGCAATATTTAAAACTTTAATAGTTTCTGATTCGCTTCCTAAAAAATCTTTCTCGTAAAGCAAAATATAAGCCTTATGAAGTATTGTTCTTGCTAAATTAGATTTATCATCCAACTTTTCATATTTTTTTTCTGCTCCTAAATAATAATAGTAAGCACTATCATTTTTAGAAAGAGAAAAATAATAGTCTCCTAAATAATATTCCGCTTTAGCTATATTTAAAGAATCATTAATTGATTCAGAAATATCTAGAATTTTAGTGGTCGTTTCTTTGTATTTATCATATTCTAACAATATGAAGTAACGATTGGCAAGCTTAAAATAGTTTTTGATTTTTATGGAATCATTTTCACTTGCTTCTTGAATGATATTTTTGGCAGAGTCAATATATTTTAGACGAATTTCCTTGTCTAAATTTACATTCGAACTGTTTTCAAAATAAGCATCCAACTTTTTTCGAATAACAGGATTTTTCTCGTTTGAATTACATCCAACGAGAAATATTAAGCCAAATAAAATTATTATCTGTTTCAATTAAAAGATTTGCTTTTGCACAAATTTACAGTTTAAAGATAATAATTAATCGTTTTTTACAATTATTATAGGTGTTCTTGGGTTGGTAATATTTTCTACTTTGATTTTATCTGTTTTTTCAATTTTTAAAGCCATGACTTTTTTAATTGAATCATTTTCTTTGTTGTTTGGCACGTTTGACAAAAACAAAGAACTTACTATTAACAATACTATTGTTTTCATTTTACTATATTTTAAAAGTTATTAATCTTTCTTAGCTATTATTACAGGTGTTCCATCTTCTCTTGAAGTACTATCTACAGTTGTTTGTTCACCTTCTCTAGATTGCATTTGTTGCACGTTTTCTGATAGTTTAATGGCTCTTTCTAAATCTGCATCTTGCTCATCAGTTGAACATGAAAATAATACAATACTAACCATTAATAGACCGAATAATTTTACTGTGTTTTTCATTGGGATTAAATTTTAATTGTTTTGTTATTTGTTTTTTAATTTTAATCTAAATTTTTTATCGATTTTTGCACTATAAAAGTACTAATCGCTTTTATATTCCTGTTACAGATTTTCTGTACATTTTCAATTTTTTTTTCCAGTGTTTATTGAGTTTTTATGAAAAAATTTGTTATTGGAGACATCCATGGAGGTCTAAAAGCGTTACTTCAAGTACTAAAAAAAATTAATTGTGATAAAAATGACACGCTAATTTTTTTAGGTGACTTTGTAGATGGTTGGAGTGAATCGCCAGCCGTTTTAGATTTTCTGATAGAATTACAAAAAAAACAACAATGCATTTTTATTAGAGGTAATCATGATGAACTTCTATTAGACTGGCTATTAGGTAATAACGAAAAATTTGATGAGAAATTGTGGTTTCAACACGGTGGAGAAGCTACTGTGCTTTCCTATAAAAACATAGATAACGAAACCATTAATAAACACGTAACCTTTTTAAAATCTCTTCAAAATTATTATTTAGACGAAAACAACAGATTGTTTCTTCATGCTGGATTTAGCAATATGAAAGGAATAGCGTATGAATATTTTGACGAAACCTTTTATTGGGACAGAACACTTTGGGAAATGGTTATGTCGTTAGATAAAAACCTTGCAGAAGATCATATTTATTATCCAAAAAGATTAAAATTATATAACGAAATATTCATTGGACACACGCCTGTTACACACATTGGAAAAGACATTCCTTTAAATTTTGCAAATGTCTGGAACGTTGATACTGGAGCGGCTTTTAAAGGAAAACTTACTGCAATGAATATTGATACTAAAGAATTTTGGCAAAGCGATTCATTACCAGACTTATACCCTAATGAAAAAGGAAGAAATTAATTTATTTGTATATTTGTAGCCAATTTAAATTTTAATACGATGAAAAAAATTTTAGTAGTAGTTTGCTTATTAGCCGCAGTTCAAATCTCAAATGCGCAAGTTTTTAAAGGAAAAGGAGATACAAAATTCCAAGTTGGAGCTAACATTCAAGAAAAAGGAACTGGAATAATCGCCACTTACGATAGAGGTATAGGAACAAATATGTCGTTTGGTTTTACGTCAATGTATTTATTAGGAATAAAAGAAATTGCTGGAGAAAAACCAAATTTTGATGATCGTTTTGATTTAAGAGCTCGTTTTAGTGCTAATATTGCCGATATTTTTGGTATTGAAGAAAAAGTAGATATTTATCCAGGATTAAATATCGGAATTAAAAATTTTGGAGGCCATTTAGGTGCTCGTTATTTTATTACAGATGGTTTTGGGTTATATTCTGAAATTCAATTTCCAATAGCTCAATATGATAATGATCCTGTTGGATTTGAGAAATATAATAACCAATTTAATTTATCTATTGGAGCTTCTTTCAATTTATAAAAATTGTAAAAATATGTTTATAAAGGAAGTCTAAATGGCTTCCTTTTTTTATTCGGGTTGGAGTAAAATGGTTCTTTGTTGTGGAATAACGTGACAAACATCTGAAGTGACACTAATTACTTCTGAAGTGTACGTTACATACCCCGATTTTGAAACCATAATTGTATAATTCCCTTCTCGCTCATAAGCTCCTGAAAAAATTGGTTCTGCTACATCAAAACTTATCAAGGTTTCAGAATAACTCCCATCAGTGGCTATCACAGAAACACCTTCGCTTAAATACAAATTTGTTTCAGCATCTTTTATAGTGATATTTAAACCAGCCTTTGCTTCTTCAGTACAAGCAATTCCGTTATCCTCTTCATCGCATTGTGTAGCTAATAAAAAAGGCGTTAAAACTATAATTAAGAGTAATTTCTTCATTTTAAGTAGATTTTAATCGAATAATCAAAGATAATTAAATTCAATTTATAACTTTGCTTGCAAAATATTTATTTACGTAATATCCATTCAAAATGAGTGTAATAGAAAAAAAACTGAAAGACCGCAGTGGTTCAGTTTGCGAAATTAGTGGTGCCGAACATGATTTAGTTGTGTACACGTTGCTACCTCATACTGCAGAAAGCTTAGAACATTCGGTTTTAGTTGCAAAACACTTAAAAGACCAAATTGAAAACCCAGAAACTACAGATGAAAAAGACTGGAGAGGCTTATCGGAAAGTATGTGGAGTGAGCATTTACCAGTTCAAATTTTATCTTGGAGAATGTTAGCACGTTTAAAAAATACTGATTTGTTAGATATGATGTACTTAGACGAAGAAGCATTAGAATGGGCAAAAGCAACGGGTGAAGGCGAAGAAGAAGACGAAAACAAAATTGTACATAAAGACAGCAACGGCGTAACTTTATTAGATGGCGACTCAGTTGTATTGATTAAAGATTTAGATGTAAAAGGTGCTACTTTTACAGCAAAACGAGGAGCTGCCGTGCACAACATAAAATTAGTTTGGGACGACGCGAACCTGATTGAAGGTAGAGTAGAAAACCAAAATATTTACATTTTAACACAGTACGTGAAGAAAACGAAGTAATTCTTTTTGTCATTCTGAACTCGTTTACTTCGTCAGTTCGCAAGCTCGGGTCAGAATCTAAAAAGAGAAGCTGAAACAAGTTCAGCTTGACAGAATAACATAGAAACCCTGCAAATTTGATTTGTGGGGTTTTTGGTTTTAGATAATTTTCTGTTTCTACTAAAAAAATTTATTCCTTAAATGCCATATCTATTAAAAAAGCTTCCAACCATGCAGATATATCACCACAACGATAGCGCGGAATTGCATTCCTTGTCCACAAAGTAAAACAACAAAAAAAACTGTAAATAATTGCACTGTCTCAAAAAAGTTGGACACTCTTTTAGGGTGTTTTTATGAAAAGAAAATAAACAATAAAATTATTTACTATTTTTGAGTGGAAAGAGAATGGTTTTAGATTAATTTTAATTTTTTTATTTCAAATCATGAAAGACAACATAAATATTTCTATAAATAAACCCTGCGGTCAAAATTTTGAGAATTTTCAAAGTACTGATAAAGGCGGTTATTGTAATTCCTGTAAAAAAGAGGTTATTGATTTCAGAAATTTAACCGATAAAGAAATTGGTGTGTTTTTTAATAAAAATCAAAATAAGACTTGCGGTGTGTTTTTAGAAAAGCAATTGAAAAGTTATTCTGGAAATCAACTTAATGATAAAAGATCTTTTTATAAAAGTTTGTTTGGATTTTCACTTCTTTCAATATTTACATTGAATGAAGGGTTTAGTCAAACCACTAAAAAAGATACGATTAATTATGAAATAAAAAATACAGAAACAAAAAATTCGAAACAAAGCAAGACGGAACAAGAAATAACTAAAGGTTTTGTTTTTGATGAATTAGGTCCATTAGCAGGTGCAAGTATAACAGTAAAAAACACTAATTTATACACAAATACTGATTTCGATGGAAACTTCATATTCAATAAAAAATTAAATGTAGGCGATATCATAATAGTAAGTTATATTGGTGTCAAAACAAAAGAGTATACAATTTCTGATTTATCTAAAATTAATATTTCCGTTGAATCTTATTTTGATGGCTGCATTATAATGGGAGAAGTTGGTGTAAAAAAAGTGTATAAATCAAAAAAAACATTTTTTCAAAAACTTAAGGATATATTTTAAAATGATAAAATTTAAACTTCTCTTTTTTGTCTTATTAAGTTATTCTTCATTCTCGCAAATCAATGATTTTAAAAACATAAATTTCAACAAAGCAGATAAAATTGCTTATGAACTTAAAGGTGAAAATCTAAACGACTTACCCAAATTATCTCATAACTTAACAAAACTATTATCTAGTGATGTTGAAAAATTTAGAGCTATTTACATCTGGGTATGTACCAATATAGAAAATGATTATTACTTATTTGAGAAAAACACTAGAAAACGAAACAAATACGAAAATGATAGTGTTAAACTTTTAGAGTGGAATAAAGAAATTAGCAGGCAAACATTCAAAAAATTAATAAAACAAAAAAAAACGGTTTGTACAGGTTATGCCTATTTGATTAAAGAACTGTCTAATTTAGCCCATATAAAATGTGAAATTGTTAATGGTTATGGTAGAACAGCTGAGACGGTTTTTTCAAAATCATTTACACCAAACCATTCATGGAATGCAGTTGAATTGAATTCTAAATGGTATTTATGCGATGCAACTTGGTCTAGCGGATTATTTGACTTAAATAAAAACACATTTGATCAGAACTATAATGATGGTTATTTTTTAACTAATCCAAAATATTTTTTGAAAAATCATTTTCCCTTAGACTCTAAATGGCAACTGGTCGAAGAGAAATTAAATTTTGTTGATTTTAAAAGATTTCCATTAGTTTATGATGGATCATTTAAAAATAATTTAATCCCTATTTCTCCTTTAATAATGAATTTTGAAGTTGAAAAAAGCGAAGAGATAATTTTGCATTTAGAAAAGAACAAACCAATTAATTTAGATGCTATTAGAGTTGAATTAGTTTCGGGTAATTATAAAAAAACAATCATTCCAAAAATAACTAGTTTGTCCGATGATATTATTGAGTTAAAATTTGATTTTGATCTGAAGGGTGATTATGACTTACACATAAAAATTAATGAAGATTATATCTCCACTTATGTTGTAAGTATAAATAAGAAAAAGAAATAATTACTTCTTATAAAAATTATTATGCTCCACATATTTCAAAATTTTATGCATTAACATTGGAACTACTTTTTTATTTTTTTTAAAATACAGCTTCTAAGCTAACCCAAACTCTCGGATATCTTGCTGAAATTTTTATTCCGTGCCAGAAAGCAAAAAAACTAAAAAACCCTGCAATTGCAGGGTTTTTCTATATCCAAAAGTAACTAATCACTAATTACTTTTCACTAATCACTTATATTTTAGAAATCAAACTTAATACCTTGTGCCAACGGTAACGCTGTTCCGTAGTTAATGGTGTTAGTTTGTCTTCTCATGTAGGCTTTCCATGCATCAGAACCTGATTCACGGCCGCCACCGGTTTCTTTTTCACCACCAAAAGCACCACCAATTTCAGCACCAGAAGTTCCAATGTTTACGTTAGCAATACCACAATCAGAACCCGCTGCCGAAAGGAATAACTCCATTTCTCTCATGTTGTTGGTAAAGATAGAAGAAGATAATCCTTGAGGAACTGCATTTTGCATGGCAATTGCTTCTTCAATTGTGCTGTATTTCATTACATATAAAACTGGTGCGAATGTTTCGTGTTGTACGATTTCGAACTCGTTCTTCGCTTCAATAATACATGGTTTTACATAACAACCGCTTTCGTATCCTTTTCCTTCTAAAACGCCACCTTCTACAATTACTCTTCCACCTTCTGCTTTTGCTTTTTCAATCGCATCTAAATAATCTTGAACTGCACCTTTATCAATAAGTGGACCCACGTGATTGTTTGCATCTAATGGATTTCCGATTTTTAACTGTGCGTAAGCTTTCGCTAAAACGTCTAAGGTTTTGTCGTAAACACTTTCGTGAACAATTAATCTACGAGTTGACGTACAACGTTGACCTGCTGTTCCTACCGCTCCGAAAACTGCTCCTACCAATACCATTGATAAATCTGCTTCTTTAGAAACGATAATCGCGTTGTTTCCACCTAATTCTAAGATAGTGTTTCCAAAACGCTCCGCTACTGTTTTTGATACGTGACGACCAATTCTTGTAGAACCTGTAAACGATACTAATGGAATACGTTTGTCGTTATTGATTAAATCTCCAGATTCGTTACCCACTACTAAACAGCTGATTCCTTCTGGTAAATTGTTTCTTTCTAATACCGTTTGAATGATGTTTTGACAAGCTACACCACATAAAGGCGTTTTTGAACTTGGTTTCCAAATACAAACGTCACCACAAATCCAAGCTAACATCGTGTTCCAAGACCAAACCGCTACTGGAAAGTTGAAAGCCGAAATGATTCCAACAATTCCAAATGGATGCCATTGCTCATACATTCTGTGCATTGGACGCTCAGAGTGCATGGTTAATCCGTGTAATTGACGTGATAAACCTACTGCGAAATCACAGATGTCAATCATTTCCTGAACTTCTCCAAGACCTTCTTGATACGATTTACCCATTTCAAAAGACACTAATTTACCTAATGCTTCTTTATGTTTACGCAACTCTTCTCCCATTTGACGTACGATTTCCCCTCTTTTTGGAGCCGGAACCAAACGCCATGTTTTGAACGCTTCTTCTGCAGCACTCATAGCTGTTTCGTAATCTTCTTTTGTTGAAGATTTTACTTTTCCAATCAAATCTCCTGTTGCTGGTGAATATGATTCGATAATTTTTCCGTTAGAAAACCACTTGGTTCCAGTAGAAGTTCCTTCGTTAATTTCTTTAATGCCTAATTGTTGCAAAGCTTCTTGCATACCAAATTGAATTGCTGCTTCAGATATCATTTTATAACTTTTTATTCGGTTTTTGTTAAATTTTTACAAATGTAAAAAATATATTTTAATAATTGTGTGTATCAAGTTACACAGCGCTTTTTTAACTATTTCTTAGTCGTAAACTTAGGATTGGTTTCCATTACAGTGCCACATTTTTTACACGTTCTCTTCTCTTCCGAATTGTAGAACGTACTAAAATGAGGTAGAAAATCTTTTTCAATATCGTGTAATTCGAAATACACTTCGTGTAATTTGTGATTGCAATTATCGCAAAACCAAAGTAAACCATCATTGAATCCTTTTCCTGCGCGTTTTCTTTCGATTACCAATCCCACTGAACCAGCAGTTCTTGCAGGAGAATGCGGTACTTTAGCAGGATGTAAATACATGTCGCCAGCTGAAAGTTTCATAGCTTTCTTTTTCCCATCTTCCTGAATGTAAACCGTAATTTCACCTTCTAATTGGTAAAACAATTCTTCGGTTTCATTGTAGTGATAGTCTTTTCGTACGTTGGGTCCACCCACAATCATTACGATATAATCTTCAGACTCAACATATAAATTTTTGTTACTTACTGGCGGTTGAAGTAACTCTTTATTTTCTTTAATCCATTTTTGTAAGTTGAACGGTTTTGAGATTGCCATTGTCTTTAAATTTAAAAGGTAAAGTTACTAAAAAGAAAAAAGGTTAGCTGTAATTTTTGTTACAAACTAACCTTTTGTTTTTGTTTCGATATTGTTATTTTACTTCTTTAAGTAAATAGATGTACACTGGAAAGTGATCTGAAAATCCTGGAACACCATTTTGGTTTCGAAGTGGATAACCTTTGTATTGTCCGGTTTTTTGAATTAGGAAAGGTTTGTTATAAATTCCTGCTTTCCAATATTTGAAAGTTAAATAATCGTTTTTATCTTTAGAAATAAATTGCTCACTTACCATGATTTGATCAAAAATATCACCAGAATCTCTGTAGAATAGAGATGCATGTCCGTCTTTAGCCATTTGTTCAAATGGATTGAAAATGTCAGCAGGTTTTTTAAGCTCTTCTTTTTTAAGTTTAGCACCAATTCCTTGTTTTACACTTTTATTGTATGCGCCGTCATTTAAATCACCCATCGTAATTATTTTAGCATTTGGGTTGATTTTAATAAGCGAATCCATAATTTTTCTGTTTAATCTACCAGCAGCTTCTCTGTAAGGGCTACTTTTTTTCTCACCACCAGAACGTGAAGGCCAGTGATTTACAATTACATTGATTTCTTCACCATCTAATAAACCCGTAACCAAAAGTTGGTCACGTGTATAAATACGCTTTGTTTTTTTGTCATAGTTTACATTTTCTTCTATTTCCTCAGCTTCTTCTTTTGTTTTTTTAGTATCACTTGAAGCATTTTCATACACATATAATGGAACATTTATATAACTTGTAGGTTGAAAATATTTTTCTTGGTATAAAAACCCAACGTCAATTCCACGCTTATCAGGAGAATCAAAGTGAACTACTTTGTATCCTTTGTCAATAAGTGTTGGGTGTTTTACTAAATCTTCTAACACTCTTCTATTTTCAATTTCACATGCACCAATAATTACTGGAGAATTTTTTTGAGTTTCGCTTGTTCCTAACTCGATAAGAACACGACTTAAGTTGTCTAATTTTTTCTTATAATTTTTTGATGTCCAACCTTCAGCGGGAGTATATTCTTCGTCAAAAGTATCTGGGTCGTTTATAGTATCGAATAAATTCTCGAAATTATAGAATGCAACCGTGTGCACTTTAAATTTTTTATCTTGGGCAAAACCATGGCTAATTGACAAAATCGCAATAAAAGCAGCGATAAAATGTTTAATTTTCATAAGATGAATGTTATTTTATTATCAAGTTTAATACAAATTGGATGCCAAAGGTAAATAATATTATTAAAAGTTATACATTTGTAGGCTGTTAAGTTTTTAACGTCTTAACATTAAATTAGTATTAATTTTAATATTCTTTATGAAAAAACTTGTATTAAGTACTTTACTAGTACTGCAAGCTGTTTTTGTTTTTGCACAGCAAAATCCGGCCTTAAAAGGTAAGGTTATCGATGCTAAAAGTCAAAAACCATTACAAAATGTTGTTGCTACAATTCAAAGCACCAACCAATCTGCATTAACAGATTTTGAAGGGAACTTCTTTTTTCAATCAATTCCTTCGGGAGAACAAGTCTTGGTAGTTAAATCAAGTGGCTACAATCAACAAAGATTTGTTTTAGAACCAACGAATGGAGAACCATTAGATTTAGGAGTTGTTGTTTTAGAAGAAGATATTACTTCTGAGCAACAATTAAGTTTGGTTACTATTACCGAAAATGACTTAGGTGATGACAATAGTGGCTCTGAAAGTACTTCAGGTTTATTACAAGCTACAAGAGACACTTACCAACAAGCGGCTGCTTTTAACTGGGGTTTAGCTCGTTTTAGAATTAGAGGTTTAGATAACGAATATGGGGTTACAATGATTAATGGTATTGTCATGAATAAACTGTATGACGGAAGACCACAATGGAGCAACTGGGGTGGTTTAAATGATGCTACTCGCAACCAAGAATTTACAATGGGTTCAGCACCTTCTGATTATACTTTTGGTAGTGCATTAGGAACTCAAGAAATCAATACAAGAGCTTCGTTTTATCGTCCTGGATCTAGAATTTCTATGTCTGGAACAAACACAAATTACAGCTGGAGAATGATGGGAACACACGCATCTGGAATGAATAAAGATGGATGGGCATTTGTGGTTTCTGCATCAAGAAGATGGGCAGAAGAAGGTTATTTTGACGGTACTGATTATGGTGCGAATTCATTGTTTGCTAGTGTTGAGAAAAGAATTAACGATAAACATAGTTTGAACTTAACTGCAATGTACGCCCAAAACAGTAGAGGAAAGTCATCTCCAAATACTAAAGAAGTTAATGATTTAATGGGAATTAAATATAACTCTTATTGGGGGTACCAAAATGGTAAAAAACGTAATTCAAGAGATAAAGATGTTGAAGAACCGTTAGTAATGTTATCACACTATTGGAGATTATCAGAAAAAACTACATTAAATACAAATGTTGCTTTTCAAACAGGTTCTATAGGGAATTCAAGATTGGATTACCAATTAGCTAATAACCCAGACCCAACATACTACAGAAATTTACCAAGTTATTATGCAAACCAACCTGAATTATGGAATGATTTTGTATATGACGTAGATGGGAATCAATTATTTGAAGAAGATGGAGTAACTCCTCAATATCAAAATTTAGATGCACAAAACGCAGGAAATTATTTCAGAACACATTCTCAAATTAATTGGGATGCAATGTATTTTGCAAATACAACAAGCGCAAATGCGGGAAGAAGTGCTTATGTTTTATATGAAGACAGAACAGATGATAATTTATTAAATGCTAATTCAATTATCAATTCGAGTTTATCTGATAATATTACATTGAATGCAGGAGTAAATTTTAGAAAATTACGTTCTCACAACTATCAAAACCTTTTAGATTTATTAGGAGGTCAATATTTCTTAGATGTTGATGCTTTTTACACAGGTGATGCAGCTCAATCAGATTTAAACAATCCAAATAGACAAGTTGGTGAAGGAGATAGTTATGGATATAATTATTTATTACACGCTTTAACATTTGATGGATTTACTCAATTCAAATTTTCTTATGATAAAGTAGATTTTTATTTAGCACAATCATTCTCAAGATCTGAATATCAAAGAGAAGGAATATACAGAAATGGAATTTATGCTAATAATTCTTTTGGAAAAGGAGAAAGCATCACGTTTGAAAACTTTGGATTCAAAGGGGGCTTAACCTACAAATTAAACGGAAGAAACTATTTAGACTTCAATGGATTATACCAAACAAAAGCGCCAAGTTTAAGAAACTCTTTCTCAAACGCTAGAATGAACAACGTTATTACTCCAGATTTAAAAAGCGAAAGTATTACAAGTGCTGATGCAAGTTATATCTTAAGAGCACCAAAATTCAAAGCACGTTTAACAGGTTTCTATACTAAAATTCAAGATGCTACTGAAATTTCATTCTTCTATGGAGAAGGTATTGGAAGCGATGATGGTGGTGATGAAGACACTTTTGTTAGTGAAATTGTTACTGGAATTGAAAAACAAAATATGGGTGCAGAACTTGGTTTAGAATACCAAATTACATCAACTATTAAAGCTTCTGCTTCTGCATCTTATGGTCAGTATATTTATTCTGACAATGCTAAATTAAAAACAAATGATGATGCTTTAGCTGCAACAGGAAACAATTCATTAACTGACTTTGGAACTGTTTATATCAAAGATTATCATCAACCAGGTATGCCTCAAACAGCTGCTTCTTTTGGTTTAGAATATCGTGATCCTCATTTTTGGTGGGTTGGAGCAAATGTAAATTATTTAGCAAACAGCTATATAGATTTTGCAAATATTTTAAGAACTGATAATTTTGTGGTTGATAGTGATGGATATGCTTTTGCAGGGGCAACAGAAGAAAATGTTTCTTCCTTATTAAAACAAGAAAAATTTGATAGTTTTACGTTGGTAAATTTAACTGGAGGAAAATCTTGGAGAATTAGTAAAGCAAATCGTAATACAGTTGGTTTCTTTGCTTCGGTAAACAATTTATTTGATATTGAATACAAAACAGGTGGATTTGAGCAATCAAGAAAAGCAACATTCCCAGATTTACAAGCAGATTTAGCAAATGGAACTCCTTCATTTGGTCCAAAATATTTTTATGGCTATGGAAGAACGTTTTTTGTTAATTTCTATATTAACTTCTAAAAATTGTACGATGAAAAAAATGATTAAACCCTTTTTAATGTTAACTCTTTCATTAGGAGTTTTCACAAGCTGTGTAAAAGATGATGATTTTGCAGTTACATCTTTTAAAGAAACAGTATATAAAGAAGTCTTTGATTCTTATATTGTTAACGACGATGAATACCTAAATTTTGGCGATTGGACTTCTTTCGTTGAAGCTGGAAGTGTTCATTGGTTTGAAAAAGAAACTGATAATAATGGTTATTTAGAGTTCACTTCTTATCTAAGTGGTGAAGCAACTAACATTGCTTGGGCAATAACTCCTAAAATTAACTTAGATAAATCTGAAAACGAAGTTTTAACTTTTAAAACCTCTTCTGAATTTGTATCAGATCCTGCAAATAAAATTGAAGTTTTTATTTCAAATGATTTTGATGGAACAAATGTTTTAGCTGCTACATGGATGCCAATTACTGCTACTTTAGCAAATAATTCTACTAACATTTTAAGTTCAGATTCTAATGGATTTATCAATATTAATTCTGGCGAAATTGATTTATCAACTATTACAGGAGATATTTATATAGCATTTAAAGGAACAGGTTCTGGAACAAATATTACACTTGATGGTTCATTAAGACTTGACGATATTAAAATTTATGATAAAAATTTATAAGATTATGAAAAAGACATTAAAATTGTTATCATTAACTATTTTCATAACTATTGTAGGTTGTGTCAATGGTGATGATTATGGAACTCCCGATTTATCAGGACAATGTACAGATTTAACAGCTACCAAATTAGTAACAGATATCTCTTCGGCAGCAACTTCTACTGTACAACAATATAGTACTACAGCGGATGATATTATCGAAGCTTATGTTACTTCAAGTGACGAAGGTGGAAATTTTTATAAATCAATTTCATTAGTTTCTACTGATGGAAATTATGGGTTTAGTGTTCCTGTTGATGCTTATAATTTATACACTAAATATGAGCCAGGAAGAAAGGTGTTTATAAAAATGAAATCTTTATATTTCTACGACAATTCATTAACAAATTCTTTAGAAATAGGTGAATTATTAGAAAATGGAGAGCCAGAACCAGACCAAGTAGGAAGAATTTCTGGGGTTACTTATGAGGATGTTGTTGTTAGAGGATGTTCAAAAGTTGACGAAGAAACATTAGTTAATTCTGTTACAATTCCAACGCTTTTAAATGATAGTTATTTAAACAAAATTGTAGAGTTAGACAATGTACAATTTGCAGATGCAAACGTAGGAAAAACATATTACGATGCTTCAAACCAAATTGGTGGAGCAACTAATAATATTGTTTCAGACAATTCTGGAAATACAGTAATTGTTCGTGTGAGTGAATTTGCTACTTTTGCAGGAAATGTTGTTCCTTCTCAAAATGGAAAAATTAGAGGTGTTTTAACAAAATATTTAGGTACATATCAATTGATGGTAAGAACATTAAATGATATTATGCTAACTAATCCAAGATTTGATGCATATCCAGCATTAGGTGGAACAGCTATTACTTATTCAGGTGCATTTACTGAAAATTTTGAAAGTTATACTTCAGGAACCGTAACTTCAGGTCAAAGAGTTTTCCCTAAATACGTAAATGATGCTGCAGAAGGTGCAGATTATTGGTATGTTGAAGCATTCAGCGGAAACAAATATTTAAAAATGTCAGCTTTTAGTTCAAGTGCAACTTTCCAAGATCAATTAAATAAAGTATATTTTGTTGTTCCTGTTGATTTTACAGCAGCGAATAGCTTTTCATTCAAAACACAAGACCGATTTAATGTTGGAGGTGTTTTAAAGGTTTACTATTCTACAGATTATACACCACTTGGAGACATAAACGCAGCTACATTAGTAAATATTACTTCAAGTTTTACAATAGCTTCTGGAACTACTGGTAGTGCCTCTATGCCATTTGTAAATAGTGGTGTTTATAATTTTGGCTCTTTGGCTGGGAATGGTTACATTATTTTTGAATATACTGGTGGATATAGTTTTGATCCAGATTTGACTACAACAATGCATATTGATGATATTGTTGTAAATTAAATAATATTAGACAAATATTTCTAAAAGCGACTCAAATTGAGTCGCTTTTTTTATGCTTGCTATTTCGTACCTTTGTATTCTTAAAGAACGATTATGTTAGAGAAAGAAGTTATTGACTTTGAAAAATCAATAGTAGTAGGAATTGTTACGCAAAACCAAAGTGAAGAGAAACTAAACGAATATCTTGACGAATTGGAGTTTTTGACTTTTACGGCTGGAGGAACGGTTGTAAAACGTTTTTCCCAAAAAATGGACAAACCAAATCCGAAAACTTTTGTTGGAACTGGTAAATTAGAAGAAATTAAATATTACATCAAAGACAACAATATCACAACTGTAATCTTTGATGACGAATTAACACCATCACAATCCAAAAACATTACCAAAGAATTAGATTGTAAAGTATTAGATAGAACTAATCTTATCTTAGATATCTTCGCACAACGCGCTGAAACTTCATATGCAAGAACGCAAGTAGAATTAGCACAATGCCAATATTTATTACCACGTTTAACAGGAATGTGGACGCACTTAGAACGCCAAAAAGGAGGAATTGGAATGCGCGGTCCTGGGGAAACTGAAATTGAAACCGACCGTCGTATTGTACGCGATAGAATATCATTACTAAAAGATAAAATTAAAGTAATTGACAAACAAATGGCCACTCAAAGAAGTAATCGTGGTGCCATGGTTCGTGTAGCTTTAGTGGGTTATACCAATGTTGGAAAATCCACGTTAATGAATGCTGTTGGGAAAAGTGATGTATTCGTAGAAAATAAACTGTTTGCAACACTAGACACAACCGTTCGTAAAACCGTAATTAAGAATTTACCTTTTCTTTTAAGCGACACCGTTGGTTTTATTAGAAAACTGCCAACACAATTAGTTGAATCGTTTAAAAGTACGTTAGATGAAGTTAGGGAAGCAGATTTATTACTTCATGTGGTTGATATTTCACATCCTGAATTTGAAGATCATATTGCTTCAGTAAATAAAATTTTATTAGATATTAAAAGTGCTGATAAACCGACTATTATGGTTTTCAATAAAATTGATGCTTTTAAATCCGTTTATTTTGATGAAAACGATTTAAGTGTTGAAAAAACAACCAAACATTACACTTTGGAAGATTGGAAAAGAACCTGGATGAGTAAATTAGGTGAAAACAATACATTATTTATTTCGGCAACTGAAAAAGCCAACTTTGAAGAATTTAGAGAAAAGGTTTACGAAGCTGTTAGAGAAATTCATATTACACGTTTTCCATACAACAAGTTTTTATATCCAGATTATAAAGATGCTGTTGAAAACGAATAACAAAAAGACCTCAATTGAGGTCTTTTTGTTTTATTTAAGCTATTTTGGATTAGAAACCATAATTCACACCTAAACCGATAATTTGTTTGGTTTGAAAGCCTCTAAAAGCATTGTCATCATAAATCGTTTGAAACGCAAAGTTTGTAGAAAGGTATTTATTGATTTTCATTACAATATTCAATTGGTAATCGATATCCACATTTTTCGCTTCTTCCAAATAATTAGAATATAAATTCAAGATGTTTTCAACCGAAACATTTTCCATAATATTGAATTTATAATAACCATTAATGGCAGCTCCTAATTCGTATCTTGTTGTTTCTCCTTGCTCTACTCCAAAAGACGAACCGAATTCTGTAAAATGATCATGAACTACAATTAATTTTGAAGTTGCTGGAGCAATATTAATCTTTAAATTATCGCTTTTTTTCCATAACATACCTGGTCCAAATTGAAAAAAGGCAGGTGAAAAGAAATGAGAAATTTTAACAGTTTGAGTTGCTGGATCTAAACCAGTATCCATTTGTGTTTTGAAATTAAAAAAAGCAGAATAAAACCATTCACCAGAAGCTTTTTTTCCCAATAACGAGTTTAATTCAATTCTATCGTCGGTTTTTTGAGTATCAGCTCCTTTAATTTTAGTTAAACCGTAAGAAACAATCCATTTGTTGTCCCAATTCCAATCGCCGTTTTTATAATTGAAATCATAATTAAAACCAACATTTCCAGCGAAGTTATTTTGACCACCCGCTTGCCAATTACTAAAAGAAGATTGATTAGCTAAAAAAGTAAAAACGCCTTTTCTGGTCCAATGTTTTGTTGTATCAATAGTTGTTTCTTGAGCAATACTAAACGTTGAAACAAATAGTATCAATAAAAAAAGTCTTTTCATTCCTTAAATTTTTAAAAATTAAAGGCGCAAAGGTACTTATTTTTGTTTAAACAACGGAACAGCAGAGCAAGCTTCTCCAAACATAACACTTTTGGCAACTTTCATTAGTTTTTGAATCGCTAAAGTATAAACCTGATTTGGAACCGGTTTTTTAGAACAACCTTTCAAAATTACTGGTTTTTGAAAATAATCGGTATAATCGAGTTTGTTCAAAATATCTTGATACCATTCGATAACTGCTAATTCTTTATTTCCGTGAATTACTTTTAAAGCATGAGGCGCTAAATAAACCGAAACTAAAGCAAATGACCATGCTGGTAAAATAGCATCTGTTGAACAATATAAAGCCACGTATTTGTCTTCAAAATGCGACCAATCTGTATCTTTTAGTTGTGCTCTAAAATCGGATTCCTTTAAGATAAATCCTTCTAATAACCATTGCGAAATATCTAAATCCAGCACATGATTATCTGGATAGTAATCTTCTAAATCAAATACCATCAAAGAACTTTGCGCTACTTTATTTACTATTTCGTCCATTTGAAAAGTTTCAAGTTTCAAGTTTCAAGTTGAACAACCTGAAACTTGAAACATTAAACAAATTTTACAACATTCCTAATTCTAATTTTGCTTCTTCACTCATTAAATCTTTGCTCCAAGGCGGATCAAATGTGATTTCTACTTCACATGATTTTACTGCGTCAATAGATTTTACTTTTTCCTCCACTTCTTGAGGCAAAGTTTCCGCTACTGGGCAATTTGGTGATGTTAAAGTCATTAAGATTTTCACATCATTATCCTCATTAATCATTACGTCGTAGATTAAACCTAATTCGTAAATATCTACTGGAATTTCAGGGTCAAAAATTCCTTTTAAAACTTTTACTACATCTTCGCCTAAGTTGATTGTATCGTTAAATTCTTCCATATTTTTAATTATTTATTGCTTCGATTGAAATGCTAAAGCATACATTTTTATTTGTTTTATCATTGAAACCAAACCGTTTGCTCTTGTTGGTGATAAATGTTCTTTTAATCCTATTTCGTCAATAAAATCAGTATTAGCATCTAAAATATCCTTTGGCGATTGATTGGAAAATGCACGAATTAAAATTGCTATAATCCCTTTAGTTAAAATCGCATCACTATCTGCTGTGAAAACAATTTTTCCATCTTGTTCTTCACCATGAACCCAAACTTTTGATTGGCAACCTTTGATGATGTTTTCGTCAATTTTGTATTGTTCATCAATTAACGGAAGTGTTTTTCCTAATTCAATGATATATTCGTAGCGTTGCATCCAGTCATCAAACATGGAAAATTCGTCTACAATTTCGTTTTGTATTTCTTTAATTGTCATTTTATTTTTCGGTCAATTTCAAAATTTTGTTTACCAATTTTTCTATTTCAACTGGTGGAAAACCATGATCAAATCCATTAGCTGGATATTCAACTCCGTCTGAAATAAAAGTGATATTTGCATGAGCCGCTCCGTCATAATATCTTTTTTCGGTTGGCCATTTTAAATCTTTTACTTTCGCTAAATCCACCGCTCTTGCTAATGTTGAAATTTCTTTCCAATCCGTGTCTGAAACCTCTATTTTTTCATCATAATCTTTGAAATCTCTTACACGTGATACATATAATACTTGCTTTTCAACTTTAACATTAAGCGAAATATTACGAGCCATTGCTTGATACTTTATTACTGGTATGTTGTTTTGCATCACGGCTTCAGATTTGTTATTATTTGAAATTCCTTCTTGTGTCAATCCATTAGAATGAACAGTGTTTTTTTGACAATTACACCCAGTAATTGTGATAATCAAAGTTGCTAAAAATGTAATTGCTTTCATCTGATTAATTTTTTTAAGATAACATCATTTGCGCTTTTTTAACCGCTTCTACAAAGATATCAATTTCTTCCTTGGTATTGTAAAAAGCAAAACTTGCTCTAATCGTTCCTGGAATATTGAAAAAATTCATAATAGGTTGGGCGCAATGATGACCGGTTCTAACCGCTATACCTAACTTATCTATAATTGTGCCAATGTCATACGGATGAATGCCTTCGATATTAAACGAAATTACTGAAGCTTTGTTTTCGCCTGTTCCGTAAATTGTTAAACCTTCAATTTCTTGTAATCTTTTAGTTCCGTAGTCTAATAATTCTTGTTCGTAAGGTGCAATGTTATCAAACCCTATCGAATTCATATAATCAATCGCAGTTCCAAGCACAATTCCTCCTTCGATGTTTGGTGTTCCGGCTTCAAATTTATGTGGCAAATCGGCGTAAGTTGTTTTTTCGAAAGTAACTTCGGCAATCATTTCACCTCCGCCTTGATACGGTGGTAATTTTCGCAACCATTCTTCTTTTCCGTATAAAATTCCAACGCCTGTTGGCCCACAAACTTTATGTCCCGAAAACACATAAAAATCACAATCCAATGCTTGCACATCTGGACGTAAATGAGGGGTTGCTTGTGCTCCATCAATTAAGACGGCCGCTCCAACATCATGTGCTTTTTTAATAATGTATTCAATTGGGTTAACCGTTCCTAACGCATTTGAAATATGATTAACAGTTACGATTTTCGTTTTTTCAATAAGTAATTTGTCAAATTCTGAAATAATCAATTCTCCTTTTTCATTCATTGGAATAACCACCAACTTTGCTCCTGTTTTTTCACATAAAAATTGCCATGGCACAATGTTGCTATGATGTTCTAAAGCCGAAACCATCACCTCATCGCCTGCTTTTAGCAAACTTGAAAAACCATTCGCCACCAAGTTAATTCCGAACGTAGTGCCCGAAGTAAAAATGATTTCGTGATTATGTTTTGCGTTTAAGTGATTTTGAATCGTATTTCTTGACACTTCATACGCATCCGTAGCCAATTGACTCAGCGTATGCACACCGCGGTGAATATTTGCATTGATTTCGCTGTAATATTTGGAAATAGCATCAATTACCACTTGTGGCTTTTGCGAAGTAGCTCCGTTATCAAAATACACCAAGGGTTTGCCATTTACTTTTTGCGATAAAATGGGAAAATCAGCTCTTACTTTTTGAACATCAAACATATTGATATTTTTTATTTTATATAAAACAAAACCGCAATAAAGCGGTCTTATATATTACAAATCAAATCCCATATTTACGCCTAATTTATCGGCGATAATACGAGCAATTTTTGCTTTTAATTCTGGGATTTTTACACTGTTGGTTACTTCGCTTGTAAAAGCGTACATCAACAAAGCTTTCGCTTCTTTTTTAGGAATTCCGCGTTGTTGCATGTAAAACATTGCACTTTCATCTAATTGTCCAATGGTACAACCGTGCGAACATTTTACATCGTCAGCAAAAATTTCCAATTGTGGTTTTGCGTTGATGGTAGCTTTATCACCAATTAAAATGTTATTATTTTGTTGGAACGCATCAGTTTTTTGGGCTTCTTTTTCTACGAAAATTTTTCCGTTGAAAACGCCTGTTGAACTATCGTGTAAAATCGTTTTATAGTTTTGGTGGCTTTCGCAATTTGGCGTTGCATGTTGCACTAAAGTATAATGATCTACGTGTTGTTTATCGCCAATAATGGTAATTCCTTTCAACGTTGAATCAATTCTTTCTCCTTGATGATAGAAATTCAAATTGTTTCTTGTGATGTTTCCACCAAACGAAAACGTATGCACCGCTACTCTACTCTCTTGCTTTTGCGCAATGTACGTATTGTCAATCAAATTGGCAGTTTGCACATCGTTTTGCACTTTGTAATAATCTACAATCGCACGTTTTTGAGCGAAAATTTCGGTAACCGAATTCGTTAAAACCGGATTGCTATTCAAACTTTGATGACGTTCTACGATTTGCACGTGTGCATTTTCTCCCACAATGACCAAATTTCGTGGTTGCACCATCAAAGCCGCTTCATTTCCTGTTGAGAAATAAATAATTTCGATTGGTTTTTCAACCACTTTACTTTTTGGAATGTTGATATATGCTCCTTCCAATGAAAAAGCTGTATTTAAAGAAGTTAAACTCTCTTCTTTACTTGCAATTTGATTAAAATACGTATCAACAATCATTTTGTATTTAGGCTTGGTCAATGCCGAAGACATCAAGCAAACATCTAAACCATCATGTGTAGTAGAAGACAAAAACGAACTGAAAATTCCGTCAATGAAAACTACTTTATATGTGTCAATTTCGTGTAAGAAATACTTTTTTACATCTTTAAATTCAATCGCATTTTCTTTCTTTGGGAAAACCGAAAAATCATTCTTTAAAATCGAATTTAACGAGGTGTATTTCCAAGCTTCCTCTTTTTTAGTAGGGAAACCTTTGTTTTCGAAATTTTTTATGGCGTGATTTCGAACTTCATGTAAATCTTCATTGTCCTTGATTTTTTCTTCAAAGGCCATGAAGGAAGCTAACATTTTTTCTTTCAACTCCATATTATGCTTCTTGTTCTTGTTTAATCCAGTCGTAACCTTTTTCTTCTAACTCTAAAGCTAAATCAGCTCCACCAGTTTTTACGATTTTCCCGTCCATTAAAACGTGAACGAAATCTGGAACAATATAATCTAACAAACGTTGGTAGTGCGTAATGACTAACACCGCGTTGTTTTCGTTTTTCAATTTATTTACACCGTTAGCCACAATTCGTAACGCATCGATATCTAAACCTGAATCGGTTTCGTCCAAAATTGCGATTTTTGGTTCCAACATTGCCATTTGGAAAATCTCGTTACGTTTCTTTTCACCACCCGAAAAACCTTCGTTTAACGAACGCGATAAGAATTTACGGTCCATTTCTAATAATTCTGATTTTTCACGAATTAACTTCAGCATTTCGTTAGCTGGCATTTCCTCTTTTCCGTTGGCTTTTCTACTTTCGTTAATTGCCGTTTTGATGAAATTCGTTACCGAAACTCCTGGAATTTCAACTGGATATTGGAACGATAAGAAAACACCTTTATGAGCTCTTTCTTCTGGAGCTAATTCTGAAATTTCTTCTCCGTCTAAAAAGATTTCACCTTCGGTTACTTCGTAATTTTCGTTTCCAGCAATGATAGAAGATAACGTTGATTTTCCGGCACCGTTTGGTCCCATAATCGCATGAACTTCTCCTGCCTTAATTTCAAGGTTGATTCCTTTTAATATTTCTTTGTCTTCAACAGACGCGTGTAAATTTTTAATGCTTAACATCTTATTTTTTTATTTTAAACCATTTAAGGCATATAAGTTCATATAAGTTTTATCCAACACTTCCTTCAAGTGAAATTTCCAACAACTTCTGTGCTTCCACTGCAAATTCCATTGGTAATTTATTCAATACTTCTTTACTGAATCCGTTTACGATTAAGGCAATTGCTTTTTCGGTTGGAATTCCACGTTGGTTGCAATAGAATACTTGATCTTCTCCAATTTTTGAAGTCGTTGCTTCGTGTTCAATTTTTGCCGAAGCATTTTTACTTTCGATATACGGAAAAGTGTGTGCTCCACAATTATTTCCCATTAAAAGCGAATCACATTGAGAGAAATTACGCGCGTTTTCAGCTCTTGCTCCTATTTGTACTAATCCTCTATAACTATTTTGTGATTTTCCTGCTGAAATTCCTTTAGAAATAATAGTTGACTTTGAGTTTTTACCCAAGTGAATCATCTTAGTTCCTGTATCAGCTTGCTGGTAATTGTTGGTAACTGCAATTGAGTAAAATTCGCCAATTGAATTATCTCCTTTTAAAACAACCGAAGGATATTTCCATGTTACTGCCGAACCTGTTTCTACTTGTGTCCAAGAAATTTTAGCGTTTTTCTCGCATAAACCTCTTTTGGTTACGAAATTATAAACACCACCTTTTCCTTCTTTGTTTCCTGGATACCAGTTTTGAACGGTTGAATATTTGATTTCGGCATCGTCCATTGCAATTAATTCTACAACGGCTGCGTGCAATTGGTTTTCATCACGACTTGGAGCGGTACAACCTTCTAAATACGAAACATAACTTCCTTCATCGGCAATTAACAATGTTCTTTCAAACTGACCTGTTCCACCTTGATTGATTCGGAAATACGTTGATAATTCCATTGGACAACGAACGCCTTTTGGAATGTAACAGAAGCTTCCATCAGAGAAAACCGCTGAATTTAAAGCCGCATAAAAATTATCTTTCTGAGGAACGATTGTTCCTAAATATTTACGAACTAATTCTGGATGTTCTTTGATAGCTTCCGAAATCGAACAGAAAATAATGCCTTTTTCGTTTAATGTTTTCTTAAAAGTAGTTGCTACAGAAACCGAATCCACCACGATATCAATCGCTACATTGTTCATTTTCTTTTGCTCGTCCACTGAAATTCCTAGCTTTTTGTACATCGCCAAAAGTTCAGGATCAACGTCTTCTAATTTTTTATTCGGATCCGCTTTTTTAGGTGCCGAATAATACGAAATCGCTTGAAAATCTGGTTTTTCGTAATGAACGTTTGCCCATTCAGGCTCAACCATTTCTAACCAAGCACGAAAAGCTTCTAAACGCCATTCGGTCATCCATTCAGGCTCTTCTTTTTTCTTCGAAATCGCACGAACAATGTCTTCATTTAAACCAATAGGAAACGTTTCCGAGTCCAATTCGGTATAAAATCCGTATTCGTATTCTTTATTTTCTAATTCGACTTTTAAGTCGTCTTCTGTGTATTTACTCATTTTTTTAATTTAAAAATTTAAAGATTGAAGAATTTAAAAATTCCCATAAAACCTTCAAACTATCATTTTTCTAATTTTGAATCTAAATACTTTATAAAATTAGAAATGTTTTGAGAAATCTCAATTGTTAATTGAAAACTATCTTGCATTTCTTTTTCTGTACAAAATTCCAATTCTTTTGCTAACAACAACATATTTCTAACTTCAGCACAACTCCCTTTTGCAATTTTTAAATATCGAATGAATTGCTTATTGTTGTTATATTCTGAACCTTCAGCTATATTATTTGTAATCGAAATTACAGCTCTTTTAATTTGATCTTTAAAACCAAATTCTTTCTCTAATGAAGAATTATTCAATAATTTAAAAACTTGTTTTGTAAGCAAAACACTTTTCTTGTGTACTTCAAATTCTTCAAAAGATTTCGTCATAATCTTTAAATCATTTAATTTTTCAATCTTTAAATTTTATAACGAAAAACTCTCTCCACATCCACACGTTCTTTGTGCATTTGGATTGTTAAAAACAAATCCTTTTCCGTTTAAACCACCCGAAAATTCTAATATAGTTCCTGCCAAATAAAGAAAACTCTTTTTCTCAACGGCAATTTTTACATTATTATCTTCAAATATTTTATCGTTTTCTCCTATTTCTTTGTCGAATTTTAAATCATAAGACAAACCCGAGCAACCACCACTTTTTACGCCTACTCGCACGTAATCTTTGGCTGCATCAAAACCATCTTCTTGCATCATGCTGATGATTTTTTTACTTGCTGTATCAGATACTTTAATCATTTCCTTATTTTGATTTTGTCTAAATTAACTGCAAAGATAATCCATAAATTGCTTTTTACAAGAGTTGCTAACATTTTTATAACTTATCGATTCATAGTTTCTGTTTATAGTATTTTTTGTAATTTGGCTGAAAATTGTTTGACCTATGAAATTACACCCTATTGAAGCTGGAAATTTTAAATTAGATGGTGGCGCTATGTTTGGCGTGGTGCCTAAAACCATTTGGAATAAAACCAATCCGGCCGACGAAAATAACTTAATTGACATCGCCGCAAGATGCTTATTAATTGAAGACGGAAACCGATTGACGTTGATTGATACCGGAATGGGAAACAAACAATCGGATAAATTTTTTGGATATTATTCGCTTTGGGGTGATCACTCATTAGATAAATCATTAAAAAATGCAGGTTTTCATCGTGATGATATTACAGATGTGTTTATGACGCATTTGCATTTTGACCATTGTGGTGGAAGCGTAAACTGGAACAAAGATAAAACGGGTTACGAAGTAGCTTTTAAAAATGCGAAATTCTGGACAAATGAGAATCATTGGGAATGGGCAACGAAACCAAATTCGAGAGAAAAAGCTTCTTTTTTACATGAAAACATCATTCCAATGCAAGAAAGTGGTCAGTTGAATTTCGTTAAAAGATCTGAAGGCGATTTCTTACAAGAATCAGAATTGGGTTTTGGTATTTTCTTTGCTGATGGTCATACCGAAAAACAAATGTTACCGCACATCAACTACAATGGAAAAACTATCGTTTTTTGTGCCGATTTATTAGCAACTGCTGGTCATATTCCTATTCCGTATGTAATGGGTTATGATACAAGACCTTTGCTGACGTTAGACGAAAAAGCAAAATTCATGAACGCTGCGGCTGACAATAATTATTATTTGTTTTTAGAACACGATGCACATAATGAAATTATCACTGTAGAACGAACCGAAAAAGGGGTTCGTTTAAAAGAGGTTTTTAAATGCGATGATATTTTAAAATAATGTTAAAAACACCTATAACTGTAACAAATACAAACCATTTCAGTCCAATAGCTGAAAATTAATTAATTGAGAATATGAAGAAAATTTTTAGACCACTGTATTTAAGCTTAGCTTTAGGACTTGTTTTAGCAAGTTGTGGATCGCAAAAAATGGTATCAACTCCAGTTGAAAACGTTGACAATTTACCTTTAAAAATTACCCCATTAGCAGATAAAGACTTAAAGCGTTGGAGTCATTTAGACTTAGTAAAAGACACTGTTCCTGGAATGAGCGTTGACAAAGCATATGCTGAACTTTTAAAAGGTAAAAAAGGGCAAAAAGTTATCGTTGGAATCGTAGATTCTGGTGTGGATATTAACCACGAAGATTTAAAAGCGGTGATTTGGACCAATCCAAAAGAAATTGCTGGAAATAAAATTGACGATGACAAAAATGGTTACATTGACGATATGCATGGATGGAATTTCTTAGGAAACGCTGTTCATGAGCAATTAGAAATGACACGTATTGTTAAAAAAGGGCCTGGAACTCCAGATTATGATAAAGCGAAAGCAGAATTGGATAAAGAAAGAAGTGAGTTAGTAGCTGTAAAACCTCAATATGATATGATTTCGCAAGCAAACGAATCAATCAAAAAATACTTAAAAAAAGAAACATATACTATTGAAGATTTAAATGCTATTAAAACTGAAGATAAAGAACTTCTTAAAAATAAAACCATCATGACACAAATTGGTGGAATGATTGGAGAAGGTTTTGTTGAAAAATTTCAAGATGAATATGACAATGTGTTTTCTACTTTAAATTATAACCTAAATGTAGATTTTGATGGTAGAAAAATTGTGGGTGATAATCCAAACGATTTAAAAGACACGAAATACGGTAACAATAACGTAGTGGGTCCAGAGCCAAAAGAAGCAAAACACGGAACACACGTTGCTGGAATTGTTGCTCAAGTTAGAGGCAATAATAAAGGTGGTGATGGTGTTACAAACAATGCACAAATTATGGCAGTTAGAGCCGTTCCAAATGGTGACGAATATGATAAAGATATTGCTTTAGGAATTCGTTATGCGGTAGACAATGGTGCAAAAGTAATCAACGGTTCTTTTGGAAAATATTTTTCTCAAAACAAAGAATGGGTTATCGATGCTATCAAATATGCTGAATCTAAAGACGTTTTAGTAGTTATAGCTGCTGGTAATGAGTCGTATGATTTAGATGTTACAAACAAATATCCAAACGATACGTATGATGGAAGTCCAGAATTTGCTAAAAACGTATTGATTATTGGGGCGCTTTCTCCAGCTTACGGAAGTAAAATGGTTGCAAGTTTTTCTAATTACGGAAAAAACAATGTAGACATTTATGCTCCTGGAGATAAAATTTATGCTACTACTCCATTAAATACTTACGAATATTTACAAGGAACTTCAATGGCATCACCTAACGTAGCTGGTGTGGCAACATTAATTCGTTCATACTATCCAAACTTAACTGCGGTTCAAGTAAAACAAATTATCATGGAAAGTGGAACACCTTTAAAAAATCAAGTTGTAATTGGAGAAGACAAACACAAAGCTAATTTTGCTGATGCTTCTAAATCGGGTAAAATTGTAAATGCTTACAATGCGTTACTTTTAGCTGAGATTATGTCAAAAAAATAATAGTTTAAACCACTATAAAAACCAAAACCTACAGGTTGTTAAATTCTTGTAGGTTTTTCTTTTAAAAAATTGATTATGAAAAACTTACTTTTTATTTTTATTTCTTGCTTTGGTTTCGCACAAAACAATCCAAATCCAGGTTATTGGCAACAACACGTTGACTATAAAATGGATGTGAAAATGGATGTGAAAAAATTCCAATATACCGGAAAACAAGAAATTATTTACACCAATAATTCTAATGATACGTTACACAAAGTGTATTATCATTTGTACAATAATGCGTTTCAACCCGGAAGCGAAATGGATGCGCGTTTACAAGCAATTTCAGATCCCGATAAACGCATGGTGCGCACCTTTAAAAAAGAAGGTAAAGATGTAAAAGAAAGTAAAATCAGCACATTAAAGCCAAATGAAATTGGGTATTTAAACATCGCTAATTTCAAACAAGATGGTGTTACAGCAACCACAAAAGTAGTAGGTACTATTTTAGAAGTTACATTAGCAAAAGCTATTTTTCCAAAACAAAAAACCACACTTACATTAGATTTTGAAGGGCAAGTACCGCTGCAAATTCGTCGTTCGGGAAGAATTTCTGAAGAAGGAGTTGCTTTATCCATGACACAATGGTATCCAAAATTATGTGAATATGATTTTGAAGGATGGCACGCTAATCCATATATTGGAAGAGAATTTCATGGTGTTTGGGGAAATTTTGATGTAAAAATCACTATTGACAAAGCCTACACTATTGGCGGAACGGGTTATTTACAAAACAAAAACGAAATCGGTCATGGTTATCAAGATGCTGGCGTACAAGTCGTATATCCAAAGAAAACCAAAAACCTAACTTGGCATTTTTATGCGCCAAACGTACATGATTTTGCTTGGGGAGCCGATAACGAATTCATTCACGACATGATTTTAGGTCCGAACAATGTAGAATTGCATTTCTTGTACAAAAACAAGAAAGAAAATTTAGAAAATTGGAAAAAAATGCAACCTAAAACTGCGGAATTATTAGCGTTTTTTAATGAAAACGTAGGGCAATATCCCTACAAACAATATTCTGTAATTCAAGGTGGCGATGGCGGAATGGAATATGGTATGTGTACCTTAATCACCGGAAACAGAGCTTTTGGAAGTTTAGTTGGCGTTACCGCACATGAAATGGCGCATTCATGGTTTCAATTTGTATTAGCAACCAACGAAACCAAACATGAATGGATGGACGAAGGATTTACATCGTATATTTCTAATTTAGCGATGAACAAAATTTTGCCTCCTAAAAAACCAGAAAATCCGTTTGAAGATGCATACAACAATTACATTTATTTGGCAAAATCAGGCAAAGAACAACCTCTTTCTACGCACGCTGATCGTTATGATTTGAATATGGCGTATGGAATTTCGGCTTACAGTAAAGGTGAAGTGTTTTTGGCGCAATTGGGTTACCTAATTGGGCAAGAAAACCTCAACAAAACGATCAAACGTTACTACAACGAATATAAATTTACGCATCCCACACCAAACGACATCAAACGTGTGGCTGAAAAGGTTTCTGGCGCTAATTTAGATTGGTATTTGTTAGATTGGACACTAACCACCAACACCATTGATTATGCCATTAAAAACGTTGAAAGCGCAACCGATGGTGTGCAAAGAACAGGTGTTTCATTAGAACGTAAAGGCAGAATGCCAATGCCATTAGATATTTTAGTTGAATATACTGACGGAACTAAAGAATTTTTCTACATTCCAAATACCTTGATGCGTTGGGAAAAACCAAATCCTTACACTGGGATTAAAGCTACTGTTTTAAAAGGCTGGGATTGGGCTTATCCAACCTACTTTTTTGAAATTCCAAAAGCACAATCCAACATAAAATCCATCACTATTGACCCAAGCGGTTTATTAGCCGATGTAAATAAAGAAGACAATGTTTTTGTCAAAAAATAACGAAAAGCGACTTTAGGGTCGCTTTTTTTGTGTTTTAAAGTTTAATAAATTCAAGAATCAAGAATTACTTGTTTGCAATAATTTCGTTTAATATTTGTTTTATGTTCAAGTGTTTTGAATCTGATATTTTTGTTGATTGTTCTGAAACCAATTCAATCCAATCTGATATTTTTTTTGTTTCCGTTGTTTTTATCCCCCAATACTCTGAAAGTTCAATTGCTGAAGTTTGAACCAGAGTTTCGAGAGCAAAATCTAAATTATCAAATAAATTTAAAAATATTCTAGGTATGTTTATATATGTTTTTTTTCCAACTAATAAATTGCCTTTTCCTCCTGACGAAAATAAATCACGAATATTTGGCGTAACAATTCCTTCTCTAGTTACTAACCAAGCTGGAATTCTACTAATTTTTTTAAGAATAAACTTTTGTCTATTTTATCCTTTAAAAGTTGTGTTTAAATGGTTTTCTAAAAATTGAATGTTAGGATAAAACTTGTCTGGTAAAATAATAGAGGTGTTCTCATGTCTTCCAAATATAGATTTATAAGTTTGTTTTTCATTTATATTTTTAGCTTCTTTAGAAATTAAAATTGTATAATCAGAATTAATACCAATATAGCCTAACTCAAAAGCTTTGTCGTGAATATTACATAAACAAAGACCATTCTCTGGATTAAGACGATTTGAAAAATTTTCAGACCATTTTAGAATATGGCTAGCAACTAATAAACTTTTTATGTCGAGTGCACAAATTGTACAAGAATTAGAGTAATTATTAATCACTATTTTTCTGAAAAGTGATTGATTAACTCTTGATTTAATTATTCTTTCTATATCTTTTCCTTCTTTACCTAGCATAATATCATCTTCAATTTCCTTAATTTCGCTTTGATTCAATGTCAGCTCTTCAATTCTCTTATTTTGATACTTTGATAAGAGAAGTTCACTTTTATATAGCATTTCATCCCAATTATTGGTAAAATCATTGTACATTTCGATAGCGTTTTTCCCAGGATTAGCTAAACCTTTAACTCTATCTTTATGTTTTGGATCTTGTCTTGAAAGATGGACTAATTTAAAAGCAACAGCTCCAGGGGATTTGCCTATTAATTCTGCTAATTTTATTACTTCAGGATTTTTGTAATTGAATTGTCCATAACGAAGTTTAGTATATAAATTCATTACAAGTAAAAACTCGTCTCTTGTCCAATTATGTCTAACTATCGCCATTCAATTCTTTTAATGCGTTTTCAACTTTTTTAATCACATCCAAATATTCTTCTTTTAAATCGTCAATCATAACACTTTCTATTTCATTATTGAGTAATGATAATGTGCTTAATAGAGCATCTTCTAATATTAAACTTTTCATAAATTAGATTTTTATTGGATGAGATTTGATGTATTCAATTTTTTCTTCAGCAACTTTTAAAACCCTACTTGCACAATCTTCATCGGCAATTTCGTAAGCAATTTTATCACTCATAAATTGAACTAATAATTCTTCTTTATCAAGCTGTAAAATTTCTGCTATTTTTAAAATTAAATCTTTAGATGGTTTACGTTCATTACGTTCTATCTTACTCAAAATCGCTTGGTCAATATCAACATATGCTGATACTTGACGGAGTAAAAGCCCGAGGTTTTCTCTTCTAGTTCGTATGATTTGCCCAACAGTTTCCATTTGATTTTTTTTACTTGACATTATTTGTCAAATATAATTTATTTTTTCAAAATAAATTAAACCATAAAATTCTGTTTTCAACAAAACCATGTTCATATATTTATTCTTAACTCATAATTTTTAAGTAGTTTATAAATTCTGGGCTAATAATCCACCTGATAAATATCATAATTCACGTTTTTAGAATGTCGTAATTTTAAGGTGCTTAAAACGCAATTCAAAAAATTAGTACGCAATTTTAAAAAACAATAGTTATGAGCATTGCAACCAAAGACATTAGAAACGTGGTATTTCTTGGGCATTCAGGTTCAGGGAAAACCACATTCATCGAGACCATGTTGTTTGAAAGCGGTATCATTCCGCGTCGTGGTTCGGTAGAAGCACACAACACCATTTCTGATTTCACCGACTTAGAACGTGAACGCGAAAACACCATTTACAGCCATTTAATGCACGCCAAATGGCACAACAACAAAATAAACATTATTGACACACCTGGTTTTGATGATTTTATAGGCGAAGTGGTTTCGTCTTTAAAAGTTTCAGACACGGCTTTAATTCTTTTAAACGCAGCTTCTGGTGTAGAAGTTGGCACCGAAATCGTTTGGGAATATGTACAAAATTATCAAACTCCTGCCCTATTTGTCATCAATCAAATGGATCATCCAAAAGCGGATTATGACAACACTTTAGAACAAGCCAAAAATCGTTTTGGAAACAAAGTAATTCCGATACAATATCCGTACAATTCGGGAGAAAAATTCAATAGCATTATCGATGTCCTTCGCATGACGATGTATGTTTTCCCAGAAAATGGCGGAAAACCAGAAAAAATGCCTATTCCAACATCTGAATTAGAAAAAGCAAATGCACTTCATAACGCTTTAGTAGAAGCTGCCGCTGAAAATGAAGAAGGTTTAATGGAAAAATACTTTGAAAAAGGCAATTTAGACGAAGAAGAATTGGCAAAAGGATTAACCATTGCCTTGGCACATCAACAAATTTATCCTGTTTTTTGTGCTTCAGGATTGAAAGATATGGGAAGCGGAAGAATCATGGGATTTATCGATGATATTGCACCTTCTCCAGCCGACAGACCTGCTAAAAAATTAGAAAATGATGCTGAATTAAAATGCGATGCTTCTGATAAAACCACCATTTTTATTTACAAAACACTTTCTGAACCTCAAGTGGGAATGGTTTCCTATTTCAAAGTGCTTTCGGGCGAATTAAACGCTGGTGATGAATTAGTTAATGCAGATAATGGTGAAATCGAACGCCTAACTCAAATTTTTGTAACCGAAGGAAAACAACGAACTGCAGTAGAAAAATTAGTTGCTGGCGATTTAGGAGCAACGGTTCGTTTAAAATTTGGCCATTCAAATAATACGCTTAACGCGAAAGGTGTAGACCGAAAAATCAGAAAAATGCAATTTCCAGACAGCCGTATCAGAAAAGCCGTTTCGACCGCTAATCTTGCTGATATGGAAAAAATGATTAAAGCGTTGCACCAAATTCAGGAAGAAGATTTAACCTTAAAAGTGGAACAATCTGCCGAATTAAAACAAACTATTATTCAAGGACAAGGGCAATTGCATTTGGATTTAATCAAACACCGCATTGAAAACGAAAACAACATCGAAATACTGTTTGAAGAACCAAAAGTTCCGTATCGCGAAACCATAACAAAAGCTGCAAAAGCTGAATACCGTCATAAAAAACAGAGTGGTGGTTCGGGGCAATTTGGAGAAGTACATATTACCATTGAACCTTATTTTGACAATATGCCTGAACCACAAGGTGTAAACATTCGTAATAAAGAAATCGAAGAATTGCCTTGGGGCGGAAAATTTGCGTTCTATTGGTGTATTGTGGGTGGTGCCATTGATAATCGTTATGCAACTGCCATCAAAAAAGGCATCATGCATGAAATGACAGAAGGCCCGTTAACTGGTTCCAATTGTCAAAACATACGAGTTTGCATTTACGATGGAAAAATGCACGCCGTTGACAGCAATGATATTTCGTTTCAATTAGCGGCTTCACATGCATTTCGAATGGCTTTTAACGAAGCAAAACCACAACTTTTAGAACCCTATTATCATTTAGAAGTATTGTGCGAAGATAATCACACTGGTGATGTTATGGGCGATTTACAAACCCGAAGAGCCATCATTCAAGGCATGGACACCGACGGACATTATCAAAAAATAATAGCAGAAGTACCTTTAGCAGATCTAAAAGATTATGGTTCTTCCCTTCGTTCGTTAACACAAGGAAAAGCAAAATTCAAATTAGAATTTAGTAATTATCAATTAGTTCCTCCACACATTCAGGAAAATTTAGTTATAAGCAATGCGTCGCTTTCTGAAGTGTAAAAAATGAATTTTGCGATAGAAAAAGCTTCTTCATTATTTGAAGAGGCTTTTTTTATACCTTTGCGCTATGCAATTCACATATCCCAAAAAAGAAAAATTAAAAAGCAAAACCACTATCGATTTGCTTTTTTCAGAAGGAAATTCGGTTTCGAAATTCCCGCTGCGTTTGGTATATGTTGAAAACAAAGAACCCAATGCCGAACTAATGAAAATGGGAGTTTCGGTATCAAAAAAATATTTCAAAAAAGCGGTAGACCGAAATTATTTCAAACGCGTTTTGCGCGAAACATATCGTTTAAACAAGCATCTTTTGATTGATAATTTAGAAAAACCATATGCTTTTATGTTTTTCTATCAGACCAAAGAACGACTTTCGTATCAAGAAATCGAGGAGAAAACCATCCAACTTTTTCAAAAATTCAACGAAATTAAAAAGTAAATCACCACAATGGTTTAATTTTTGCTCAATATTATTTACTTTCGTAAAATAGTATCAATCAACACGTCAATCCATGAAGCTTTATTTCAAAAGAAAAATAATTATCCCTGTTGTAGCCTTAACTTTTCTTTTTATCGGAGTGAGTTTTAAAAACGATTTTTTTGAAATTGCCAAACAAATCGAAATTTTTACTGGTGTTTTCAAAACTGTGAATCAAAACTATGTCGATGAAACCAATCCAGGTGAAATGATGGATGTTGCCATAAAAGGCATGTTGAAAGAATTGGATCCTTATACTGTTTTTTTTAACGAACAAGATGTTTTAAAATTCAAAATTAACAATACGGGCGAATACACCGGAATTGGTGCTATGGTGCAACGGAAAGACGGAAAAGTATATTTAAAAGAAATTTACAAGGGATTTCCTGCGGATAAAGCAGGTTTAAAAGCTGGTGATGAAATTACGCAAATTGGCGATGTAAACTTAAAAGAATACACCGAAGACGCTTCGCAATTGCTAAAAGGAGCAAAAAACACAGCTGTTGTTGTGCAATACATCCGACAAGGAAAATCACAAACAGCCACAATTATTTTAGATGAAGTTGAAATCAAAGCAGTGCCTTTTTATGCACTTTTAAAAGATAATGTAGGTTATATAGTTTTGTCAAAATTTACCGAAAAAGCAAGTTCAGAAACAAAAGCAGCCTTACTTGACTTAAAAAATCAAGGTGCTACAAAAATCATATTAGATTTAAGAGGAAATCCAGGTGGTTTATTGCACGAAGCCGTAAATATTTGCAACTTATTTGTAGCTAAAGACGAACTTATTGTAACCACAAAATCTAAAAATCCGAAACACAATCATGTGTATAAAACTAAAAATGAACCTATCGATTTAGAAATTCCATTAGCTGTTATTGTAGATGGAAAAAGTGCTTCGGCTTCTGAAATTGTGGCAGGTGCAATTCAGGATTTAGATAGAGGAGTTGTTCTTGGTAGTAGAAGTTTTGGAAAAGGATTGGTACAAAGACCTTTGGATTTATCGTATGGAACTCAAGTTAAAGTTACTATTTCAAGATATTATACTCCTTCTGGAAGATGTATTCAAGCCTTAGATTATTCTAAAAAAGACGAAAACGGAAAAGCGATTAAGAAAAATCAAACCGAATTCAATTCATTTAAAACTAAAGCCGGAAGAACCGTTTATGATGGTGGAGGCGTGTTGCCAGATGTAGAAATTGAAGAGTCTAAAACAGCTAATATTACTGATGCTGTGGTAAAAAAAGACGCTGTTTTTAATTTTGCAACGCAATTGTATTACAAAAATCCAACACAAACCGGAATTCCTTCTGTTTCTGATACAGATTTTGCAAATTTTAAAACCTATTTAAAACAAGAAAAAATCAGTTTGGATACCGAAACCAACAAAGCGTTGAAAAACGTTTTAGAAAGCGCAAAAAAGGAGAAAATTGACACTGAAATTGCTGCTGAATACAAACAATTGGAATTAGCATTAGAAAGAAACCAAGATTTGGCTTTGGACAAAAACAAAGATCAAATTAAGAAATTATTGCAGGAAGAATTGATCATTCGCTATCAATATCGCGAAGGATTATATACTTTCTATACAAAAAACAATACCGAAATCGAAAAAGCTATTGCGCTTTTAAACAATACATCACAATATAAATCTGTTTTAAAAAAATAACATGAATCGCTTTCTTACTATACTATTTGTAGCTTTTTCTTGTCTTTCATTTGCCCAAGAAGAGGAAGAAGTACACTCGATATTTTTTGAATTTGATAAATCAAATTTAAAAAACGAACAAGCTGATGCAGTTGTTGCGTTTGTGAGCAAAATAGATACTTCTCGCATTGCTTCAGTTCAAATTTTTGGCTATTGCGATGATAGAGGCAAAGACGAATATAATTATATTTTATCGACCAATAGAGCAAATACCGTTAAAAACAAATTGGTTGAACGAGGTATCAAAAGCAAAATTATCATTACGCTTGAAGGCAAAGGCAGAATTATGCTCGATGAGGATATGCAAACCAATATTCCAGAAGCGCGCTCTAAAAACCGACGAGTTGATGTAGTGGTAAATTTTAAACCCATTGTAATTGAAGATTTAAAAATTCCAGGCGTTTATAGTTCGGTTAGAAAAGATGTTATTGTTGGCGATAGAATTTACCTTGATAAAGTACTTTTTGAACGTGGTAGTAGTAAATTAACTTATCAAGCTAAAAAAGAATTGGATAAAATTGCCATTCAATTACAAAAGAATAGAAACATTCAATTTGAAATTCAAGGACATGTTTGTTGTACACCCACTTTTCAAAAAGAAGCCGTTGATAGAGATACCAAAAAACGTGAACTTTCAACCAACAGAGCCAAACGTGTTTACAACTATTTATTAATGAAACAAATTAGTAAAACCCGAATGACTTTTAAGGGTTATGGCAACACACAATCGTTAAAACAAGGAAGCGCTTTAGACAGAAGAGTGGAGCTTTTGATTACCAAAAATGAACCTCCTGTTAAGAAGAAATAATGTTTATGATTTAACAAAAAGTATAAAAAAACCATACTTTTTGTTAAAATTTAAAACGTCAAATCAACGTTATTATATTTTTAATTACTTTACATTGTATTTGTAAAGCCAAAATCATGAATATTTTAATTGTTGACGACCATACTGGATACATAGAATCACTAAAAAGTATTGTTTCTTATGCCTTTGAAGATGTCAAAAATCTTGAAATCACAAAAAGTCTAAATTGTGAAAATGCTATTCAAACTATAAAACATCGTGTAGCAATTAATAAAACATTTGATCTTGCTATTATTGATTATATCATGCCTTCCTATACTGAAGAAGAAATCAATAATGGTGGTGATTTATGCACATACCTTAAAAAGGTTATGCCGTCTTGTAAAACCATAATTAACACAGGCATATTAGAAGATTTTACATTGTTTGAAATTGATCAAAAAGTAAAACCTGATGCCTTAACCTTAAAAAGCGATTTAAGTGTTGAGGATTATATAAAAGTTATTCAAGAAGTAGTGCAAGGCAAAAAATTTAAAAGCATCTACGTTACTGAAAAAATTAATAAAATATGGAAACATCAAACCTTTGCTCAAGAACAAAACAGAAAAATTGTAGAGTTATTAGCCTTGGGATACAAAATAAAAGAAATTGCAAAAGAATTATCTTTATCTGAAGTTGCTATTCAAAAACGGATTGTAAAAATTAAAGAAGCTTTAGAAATAAAAGATAGCAATACGAGCATTTTAAGAGAAGCCAAGCGCAGAGGTTATGTTTAACCAAACTAACACGTATGGTTTTACCATACATTTTGTTAAATGTTAAGCCTGTTGTTTTGATTATTAAACACTTTGTTAGATTTTCGAAAGGTTATAACAAAAAATATTTTATTAATTTTACAAAAGAACATTATGAAAAAAATGATTTTTAGTGCAGTAGCACTTGTAGCATTTTCTTTTGCTGGAATGGCAAATGAAGTAAAAGAGAAAAAAGTTGAAACGAAAACCGAAAACAAAAAAGTTGAAAAAATTAAGGTTAAAACAAATTGTGCTATAGCATATTTGGAAGATTTTGAAAGGTTAGAAAACTTAGGTCTTACCTTTGAAGCAGCAGGAGCAATTGCGTTTCACAACTATCAAAAATGCACAGGAACAAACTAAACGGTTTAAAATGTTCTTATGAAAAAAATAATTATATTATTGTTTTTAACTATAAATTCTTATGCACAAATACAGTCCGGCAAAATAGAATATAAGTTAGTGATTGGATATGATGAAAAACTATCAAACGATGCAATTCTTAAACCTTATTTAGAAAAAGCACAAGAAGGAGCAAAACAAATTTCATTTTTTCTTTCATTTAATAAAGAAGCCTCATTTTTTAAAATGAATGATTTTGTTAAAGATGAAAACACAGAATTTGCAAAAGCTTTTTCTGTTGCCACAAACTCCTATTATACATTAGCTGATTCTGAAAAAAAAATCAAACAAGTTGACAATCATTTTGGCCAATTTATAGTGAATTATAATGAAAAAACAGAGTGGAAATTAGAAAATGAGACCAAATACATTGGCGAACATTTATGCTATAAAGCAACATCTGAGCAAATTGTTATTAATTCAAAAGGCACATTTAAACACCCTATAACTGCTTGGTATTGTCCAAATATACCATTCCGTTTTGGACCAAAAGGTTATACGGCATTACCTGGATTAATATTGGAATTACAAGAGCGTAATCTTATTTATGGTGCATTTAAAATTGATTTGAAAAAAGAAAATGACATTATCGCAGAACCTAAAAAAGGAAAAGTTCTAACAGAAGAAGAATACAATAAAATAATTTCTAAGCCTTCAACTTTCTGATGTTTTATTTAAAACTATATTTTTTAACAAAAAGTTATATTTAAACATACCAACACGTATGTTTTATAATACATTTTGTTAAATGATAAGCCTGTTGTTTTGATTGTTAAACACTTTGTTAGAATTTCGAAAAGTTATAACAAAAAATAAATTATTAATTTTACAAAACAACATTATGAAAAAAATGATTTTTAGTGCAGTTGCACTTGTTGCATTTTCATTCGCTGGAATGGCAAATGAGATTGAAGAAGAGAAAATAGAAACAATAACCCTTAAATTATCTTGTGCTACAATTGCAGCAATTCAAACTATGGTTGCGAGTGAGGCTCATTGTAATGAAACTGGTAATGATTGGGATTCATGGACATATAACTTTGTTTATGAAACTTATTATACACAATGTTCTTAATTAAGCAAAAAGAGTCTTTATTTTTTAAAGGCTCTTATTAAAATCTCACTAAATGAAAAAAATATTTATTAGTTATATTTTCTTAATATTATTTATTGGTTGTAAAACAACTAAACAAAACACAATTAATGACAAAACAATCGTTATGTACAAAGTGTCTGAATCTAAAAAAACGGACAAACCTATTAAATTTGACCCTTCTTTTTTAACTTTTGAATTGATTTATGATAAAAACGAAAGTATATTTCACCTTGTAGATAAATTAGACGGCAATAGTAATAATATTGATATTAAAATTACCAAAGGCATCTATGATGGTTATATAAAATTTTATAAAAACAATTTAGAAAAGCAAAAATTTTTTAACGTTGATGAAAAAGGGCTAATATTTAATGTTGAAACTGATTTTAAAAATTATAAATGGGAGATAAACCCGAATGATACCAAAGAAATATCAGGATTTAAATGTTATAAAGCTACAGCAAAAACAGAGCGTAAACACAATGGAAAAACCCAAGATATATTTCAATCTTATGCATGGTTTACTTATGAAATTCCCACCTCTTTTGGTCCAAGGGGATTAGATGGTTTACCTGGCTTAGTGTTAGAAGGTTCCTTTGATGGCAATAAAATTTTTTATGTAACTTCAATTAATAAAACAGATCGAAATATTGAAAAACCTTCTGCGCAAAAAACCATTTCTTATGAAGAATATAGTAATCTAAAATATGATTCAGTATTTGAAATGAAAAAAGCACAACAAGAAAACGCAGCAGAAATTGAACAAGCAAAAAAACAACTTCCAAAAAAATAAACCATATTAAACTATTTATAGTATTTTTCTTCCTATTCCTACCAATAATCTCACATTCCCAAACCTTAACTGGCACGGTGAAAGGTTCACTTGGAAAACTATTTTTAAGAAAAAGTTATGTTTAACCATACCAACACGTATGGTAAAACCATACATTTTCTTAAATGTTAAGCCTGTTGTTTTGATTATTAAACACTTTGTTAGAATTTCACATGGTTATAACAAAAAATAAATTATTAATTTTACAAAACACAAATCATGAAAAAAACATTATTTAGTGCAGTTGCACTTGTAGCATTTTCTTTTGCTGGAATGGCAAATGAAGTAAAACAGGAAGTGAAAACAATTGAAATTACTAAACCAAAGAAAATTGAAGTAGTAAAGAAAAAAGATTGTTTTTTAATAGTTTCTGCATTAATGGACTTTATTGAGTCGCAAATTGGACCAATGGATCAAGATACTGCTATTTCTGTTAATGATAACTTGATGGCAACCTGTGAAGGGAACAATTAATCAAACCAACCAGCTAACTATTTTAAAATAATTAGCTGGTTTTTAAACAATCTATTATGAAAAAAGTATTTTTTTGTTTTCTACTATTTAGCAATTTAATTAATGGGCAATCTGGCACCGTTATTTATGAAGCAATTCCTCTTCAAATGGATGTTTCTAATAAAAAAACCTCAGAAGATGCAACAACAGATGCTGAGGTTAAAAACATGATTCAGAAAATGAATAAAGGAAATTTTAACACAACTCTAATCTTTAATAAAGAAAAAAGTTATTTTTATATTCCTAATGATTTGAATCAAAGCGAACTCGAAATGGGTGAAAAATTAAATAGAATATTAATGAAATATTCACCAACCTATTATGTAGTTAAAGATACTGCTACTTATACTTTAAAAGAAGATTTTATTGTTAAAAATAAGAGTACTCAAGAATGGACAATATCAAATCAAACAAAAAAAATTGACAATTTTATCTGTTACAAAGCCACTAAAATAGAAAAATTTAAAACAAGAAAAAATGAAGATGCTGAAATAACAATTACAGCTTGGTTTTGTGCTGATATTCCTTATTCATATGGACCTATAATGTATAATGGATTACCTGGATTAATTTTAGAATTAGAATTTAAAGGCTACAAATACGTTGCAAAAAAAATTATTTTGTCTCCAGAGAACACAACCATAGAGCTGCCAAGTAAAAATATAATTTCACAAGAAGAATATTCAAAAAAAATAAAAGAAAACTTTCAATTCTAAATGCCAAAACACCTAATTCTATTCCTACTTTTTCCTTTATTCACATTTTCCCAAACCCTAACTGGCACAGTGAAAGATTCTCTTGGAAACCCTTTACAAAATGCTAATGTAATTGCTAAACCTTTGGTTGAAAAGCAAGGGTTAAAATTTGCTATTGCAGATCATTTGGGGCGTTATAAATTAGAATTAGAAAAAGAAGTTTCTTATGAAGTAAGGGTTTCTTATCTTGGTTTTACAGAAGAAATTTTAAATCTTCCAGCTAATTTTACGCAAAAAGAACACCATTTTAAACTCAAAGAAACAGGACAAGAACTCAAAGAAATAATAATCACTTATGATTATAAACCCGTTGTGGTTAAAAAAGACACTTTGATTTATGATGTAAAAGCTTTTACCAACGGCAACGAACGAAAACTCAAAGAACAATTAGAAAAACTACCAGGTGTTGAAGTAGATAAAAACGGTGGCGTAACGGTTCAAGGCAAAAAAGTAACCAAGTTTTTAGTAGAAAATAAATCGTTTTTTGGTGGTGGCACCAAATTAGGTGTTGAAAATATTCCTGCAGATGCAGTTGATAAAGTAGAAGTAATTGACAACTTTAACGAAGTAGGTTTTCTTAAACAAGTTTCTGATTCTGAAGACTTGGCGATGAACATCAAACTGAAAGAAGACAAAAAGAAATTCATTTTTGGCGATGTCGATGCAGGCGTTGAAGTTGCAAACGACAACGGATTTTATTTGGGTCACGCTGCTTTGTTTTATTACGCGCCAAAAACGAATGTGAGTTTCATTGGCGACCTCAACAACATTGGTAGACGTACTTTTTCTTTTCAAGACATGATGCGCTTTCAAGGTGGTGCCAGTACTTTTATTTCGGGAAGAAAACAATTGACTGATTTGTATTCGTTTGCAAGCGATAACACCGATGTAATAGAAAATAAATCGCAATTTAGCGCTTTGAACTTTCGCCAAGAAATCAATTCTAAATTAGATGTGGAAGGTTTTGCTGTTTTTTCCAAACTTTTTACCAGCACTTTAACCGAAAGCAATATCGAATATCTTCAAAACACAACAGCCACTTCAGAAGAACGCATCAATAAAGCTGAAAATAAATCGATTTTAGGCATTGGAAACGTAAAACTAAATTACACACCCAACACAAAGGAGAAATGGTTTTACAACGGACAATTTCAATCGAGTGCTAATGATATGACTTCGATTTTAAATTCAAGACTCGATGGACAACAATCTTCGTTTGAAACGTTAAATTCTGCTGATAATGTTCAAATCAAACAATTTTTAGAATGGCATAAGCAAATTAATTCTAAACATACTACAACTTTTGTGATTAACCAAAGTTATGACGACCAAAAACCCATCAATACTTGGTTAACCGATACCGAATTCTTAACAGGTTTAATTCCGTTAGAAAATGATTCGTTTTACAACATTCAGCAAGTAAAAAAAGTAAAAAACAGTAGTGTTGATGTGCTTTTTAAACATTATTGGATTATCAACAATTACAATCATTTGTATACCAATATTGGAAATAATTTAGGAACTACACAACTTCAAATTACCGAAAAACAATACCTAACCGATGGTACTATTAATGATTTTGCTACAGAAGGTTTTGGGAACGACATGGATTATTTATTAAATGATTTATATTTGGGTTTAGAATATAAGTTCAAAATTGGAAAATGGGTGAACAAACCTGCAATTTATGCCCATTACTATCATTTGAAAACCGAACAAATTGCAGCAGATTACACCTTAAACAACACATTTTTACAACCTAGTTGGTTAAGCGAATACGAATTCAATCAATCGGAAAACTTAAAATTCAATTATCGTTTGGTGAATGAATTTCCCGAAGCGAATCGATTGTTAGAACGTTATACTTTACAAAGCTACAATTCGGTTTTTAGAGGAAATGCGTTATTACGAAACGAACGTTTTCACAACGCAACTTTGAATTACACAAAAACCAGTATGTATCGCGGTTTAATGCTATTTGTTAATGCAAGTTTTACCAAAAAGGTAAGAACGATTCGTAATGAAATTGGTTTAGATGGCATCAATCAATTTACAACGCCAACCATTACCGATAATCCAGAAACAACTTATCGTGTGTATGGAAATATTGATAAAAAAATCCATAAATTTAGATTGGGTTTAAATGCTAATTTATCTTGGTTCAACTATGTTCAAACCGTAAACAACCAAACTATTACAAACGACAGAAACAATCAAAGCATAGGAATTAAGCTACGAACTGCTAATAAAAAATGGCCAAGTGCAAGTATAAGTTATAATAAAATGTTTAGTCAGTTTTCAGGATTAACCAATTCATCGCTAACATCAGATAGATTGGGTTTTGATTTTGATATCGATTTTTGGAAACATTTTAATTTTAAAACCGATTACGAAATAACCTTTAACGAAAACAGCAACAACATCGCAACCGATTTTAGAATTGCCAATGCGTATTTGAGTTATCAAAAGAAAAACAATCCATTTCGATTTGAACTTTCGGCACAGAATTACTTGAACAATGGTACTAAAATCAACAACTCTTTCTCTGATTTTATGATTTCGAGTTCCACTACTTACACATTACCAAGAATTGTAATGTTAACGGTTAGTTATAAGCTCTAAAAAAGTTTTCAGTCGCAGTTTTCAGTCGCAGTAAAACTAGATTTGTGAACTTGGACTTTCTTAGTTCGCATTTGGCTGTAAATACCTTTAATCTGTGTTACAGGCGGTTCTGCTGAGACTGTAAACTAAGAACGCTTCATCTGAATATGAGGAATATCGTCTTCTAAATACATTTCACTAGTTTGGATAAATCCATGTGATTCGTAGAATTTTTTTAGATATTCTTGAGCCGAAATCGTAATTGCAGTTTCATTGAAATTTTCTTTAATCGCTTCAATAGAAACTCGCATTAAATCGTGTCCAATTTTTTTATCGCGGTATTTTGGGCTCACCACAACTCTTCCTATCGAAGTTTCATCAAAATAATAGCCTTTGTTAAACAAACGAGAGTATGCAGCCAAATCGCCGTTGTAATACCCTAAAACGTGAATTGCCTTCTCGTCTTTGCCATCAATGTCTTGATAAACGCAATTTTGCTCCACCACAAACACTTCTGAGCGAAGTTGCAGTAAAGAATATAGTTCGGTGGTAGAAAGTTCGTTAAATCGCTTTATTTCGAATGTTATTTCCATTATAAAAAAGAAGTTCCCAATCAAGGGAACTTTATATTATTTTAAAAATTTAACCGACTGAATTATCGCTTCCAATTCAAAAACTAAATCTCGTTTTGATTTAGACGGATTATAAGTAAATCCTTCTAAAATTAAATAGCGGTTGTTTTTAGTATCTTTAATTGCATAATTTACAAAAGGTCCGGCCATGAAATCGTTTTTTAATTCCCAAGTTCCTTTTGTTAAATAAGTTTTTTTACCTGCAACGGTTACATCAAACAAATAAGGCGCATAAGCTGCTTCGGTAATCATCCAAGTGTTAGGAAGTGTTCCGTGAATATTTGCTTTTCCAATTTCATCACGCATTGCAGTAATATTAGCAATAATGTTAGTGTCTTTTTCAACTTTTTCAATTGGAACTTGATAAATCAAAATACTATTATAACCTGATGAAAACTCTTTTCTTAACCAAATAAAATTGTCTTTCACCATATCATATTTGAATCCGAATCCGATTTCTAAACTTACACCAAACATTTTTTGAACCTTGTCGTCTGAAACTAATGATTTTTTCATTCGAAGTTGATTCTCTATGATTTCGGCTGATTTAACAGTTTTAATAATTTCGGCTGATTTTTCTTCTAAAACCTTTAAAACATCTTCTGTTGTTTTTCCAGAAACTAGAAATACTTTTTGAGGCTTTGCATATACATTATTGTTCGATGAAAAACCTGTTTTAGTATCTTTTTTTACGATAATGATGTTACGGCTTTTTCTAACAAACCCTTCAAAAACCTTGGTTGGATACTGGTTTAAAGTAAACAATGGTTCTTCTTGAGGCAATCCATCAACTGGTGCTGCGAATTTTTTTCTGATGCTATCGCCAATTTCACCATTCCATAAATTATCGTCAATTATAATGGAAACATTATTAATTTTTCCGTTTGATTCTGATAAAACGGCTTGCGCTTCTTCTTTGTTTTCTTTACAAGAAAAAAGTGAAAAAGTGATAAAAAATAGAATTGCTAATTGTTTCATTGAAAAAAGGGGTTTATCCGTTAATTTTTAATTTCATTCCGGGTTGAATATTATCACCGCTAATATCGTTCCATTTTTTTAAATCTTCAATAGAAACTCCGGGAAATTGTTTTGAAATCGAAAATAATGAATCACCATTTTTAACCGTATAAGTACCATTTTTACTGGTTTTTTGCTCTGAATTTTCAGTTATTTTTTTATCAGAATAAATTTTTAATTTTTTTCCAGCTTGAATCGTATTTCCTTTAATTTTATTCCAAGATTTTAGATTGCTAATTGAAACATTGTATTTATCCGCAATTTTTCCAAGGCTTTCACCGCTTTTTATAGTGTGAAATTGTGTTTTTCGTTCAAATTTAGGTTTACTTACAGCCGTTGAAGTCGAATCTGCACCTGTACCAATGGAATCTTTTGAAGTCGATGCAATATATTCTGATTTTGTTTTTTCTTTAAATGTTTCCAAGTAATTCAAATAAGCATATACTTTTTCTTCATTTGAAACAAAAAGTCCCATTTTGTTTTTTGGTAAACGCAAATAATGCGCTTTATCTTCTTCAAACGGAATTACTTTTAATTTATAAATCGGATTTAAAAATTCAATTTGTTCCACTGGAATATCCAATAATTCCGAAATATGTTTGAACGACATTTGTTTTTTCACCATAATGGTATCGGTTTCAAAATACGTTAAAGTCGCTTTTTTTGGAAGAATTCCGTGTTCTTTTTTGAATTCGTAAATGTACATTGTGGCTAAAAAAGCTGGAACATAGTTTGCTGTTTCACGTGGAAGAAATTTGCGAATATTCCAATAATTTTGGCTTCCACCAGAACGACGAATCGCTTTTGAAACGTTTCCAGGTCCAGCATTGTAAGAAGCTAAAACCAAACTCCAATCGCCAAAAATTTCATATAAATGTGACAAATATTGGCAAGCAGCTTCTGTTGCTTTTAATGGATCATGGCGTTCATCAACATAAGAATTTACTTCTAAGTTATATTGTTTTCCAGTTGGGTACATAAATTGCCAAAGTCCAGAAGCGCCAACTCTTGATTTTGCTTTAGGGTTTAAAGCCGATTCAACTATAGCTAAATATTTTAATTCCAAAGGAATGTTATATTTAGCTAAATGCTCTTCAAACATTGGAAAATAATATTCGGAAACCGCCATTAATCGCTCAAAAGCTTTGGTTCTATTCTTTAAAAAAGACTTAATTGTGTTTTCTAAAGCTGGATTATATTCAATATTAAAAGGCGACTTTGCATCCATTTTTGCCAATCGTTTTTTTAATACTTCTGATGATAAATCATAACTAACTTCAGAATCAATATTAAGACTTGAAATATCAGAAAACATATTTTCAGACAATTCAGTATTTGTTAGTTCCGCCATCCATCTTTCGTCAATACAATTACTAGTTGAGTGATTGACAAACGTGTTTTTTAGTGAATCTAAATACGATAACTTTGGTAACGTCAATGTGTTTTGCTCTAAACTTTCTTGAGCAAAGCCAACTGACGAGACTAAAAGTGATATAAAAATTAATTTTTTCATTCTGTTTTTGTTTTTTGGGGCGCATTAAAAACTAATAACTTAATTATCAGGTTTTTATTGTGTAATTATTCTAAAATAGCTGCAATTCCAGGTAAGGTTCTGCCTTCTAACATTTCTAACATCGCTCCACCACCGGTAGAAACGTAACTCATCTTTGGTTCTAATCCAAATTGCTTTACAGCAGCAACGCTATCGCCACCACCTACAAGTGAAAAAGCTCCATTTGCAGTTGATTCTGCAATATATTCGCCTAAAGAAATTGTTCCTTTTGCGAAGTTTTCTATTTCAAAAACACCCAAAGGACCGTTCCATAAAATGGTTTTTGAATCTAAAATTATTTGTCTAAAAATGGCTAAGGATTTTGGTCCAGCGTCTAAACCTTGCCAACCGTCAGGAATATGGTTTACGTCAACAATTTGAGTATTTGCATCGTTTGAAAACGAATCTGCAGCCACAACATCCACAGGTAAGTGAATTTGAACGCCTTTTTCTTTTGCTTGTTTTAAAATTTCGATAGCCAATTCTAATTTGTCGTCTTCACAAATTGAATTCCCGATTTTTCCACCCAAAGCTTTTATAAACGTAAACGTCATTCCACCACCAATAATCATGTGGTTTACTTTATCTAATATATTTTCAATAACCGTAATTTTCGAAGAAACTTTACTTCCTCCTAATATCGCAACTACTGGTTTTTCAGAGTTTTTCAATACTTTTTCGATACTTTCAATTTCTTTGGCTAACAAATATCCGAAGCATTTTGCATCTTGGAAAAATTGAGCAATAATGGTTGTGGAAGCGTGTGCTCTGTGTGCTGTTCCAAAAGCATCGTTCACATAAATATCACCTAACGAAGCTAATTTTTTTGAAAATTCAACATCTCCTTTTTCTTCTTCGGCATAAAAACGTAAGTTTTCTAATAATAAAATTTCGCCCGGTTGTAGATTTTTTGATGCATTTTCAGCAATTTCTCCAATACAATCAGAAGCAAAATGCACTTTTTGACCCAAAATTTCTTCTGTTTTTGCAACGATGTGTTGTAACGAATATTTTGCTTCTACACCTTTTGGTCTTCCTAAGTGACTCATTAAAATTACACTTCCGCCATCTTTCAATATTTTGTCAATTGTAGGCTTTGCTGCCTCGATTCTTGTAGCATCGGTAACCTTAAAATTTTCATCTAAAGGTACGTTGAAGTCTACTCGGATAATTGCTTTTTTATTATTGAAATTGAAGTCGTTGAGTGTTTTCATTTATTGCTTTTTTAATTCGAATGATTGCAAATATAAATTATTGTATTTTAAATCTTTATAATAAATATCATATTTTGTGTTTTTTTTAAATCTTGCAAAACCAATTTTTTGATTTCTTTTCTACCAATTTTGGTAATTTTTGATTAGGTTTGTTCCATGCTTTTCAAAGATATTTTAGGACAAGAACATATTAAAAATCACTTAACTAAGAGTGCCGAAGCCGGAAGAATTCCGCACGCTCAGTTGTTTGTGGGTCCCGAAGGTTGTGGTACACTTCCTATGGCGATTGCGTATGCACAATATATTTTGTGTGGCAATGTTGGTGGAGAAAATGTAGGCGATAATTCAGTTTGTAACCTAAAATTCGAACATTTTTCACATCCTGATTTGCATTTTGTTTTTCCTGTTGCAGGAACTGATACTGTTAAAAGTCATGCCGTTAGTGATAATTTCATGATAGAATGGCGCCATTTTTTAACCGAATCGCCTTACGGAAGTTTGTTTGATTGGTTGAAAAATCTTGGAATTCAAAATAAACAAGGGTTAATTGGAGTAGATGAAGCAACTGAAATCAACAAAAAATTATCGTTAAAAGCTTACGAAGGTGGTTACAAAGTAATGATCATTTGGATGGCCGATAAAATGAATGGCCCTTCAGCAAATAAATTATTGAAGTTATTAGAAGAACCGCCCGCCAAAACCGTTTTTATCTTAATTACCGAAAGCACGAGCGATATGTTGCAAACGATTTTATCGCGTTGTCAAGTGATTGATTTTATTGGTTTGAGCGAAAGTGTAATTGCAGAAGCTTTGGTTTCACGTGAAAATTGTGAGCCAACTATTGCTAAAAAAATTGCGCATCAAAGCGAAGGAAATTATAACAAAGCCTTACATATTTTACGAAAAGAGGATGATGAATATCCTTTTGACGAATGGTTTGTAGAATGGGTGAGAAGTGCTTTTCGTGCCAAAGGAAATGCTGCTGCAATTAACGATTTAATTGCTTGGAGCGAAAACATTGCATCCACTGGAAGAGAAACGCAAAAACAATTTTTACATTATTGTATTCACTTTTTCAGACAAGCTTTATTACTGAATTACAAAGCAAATGATTTGGTGTTTTTAGAAACAAAAGTGCCTAAATTTGAATTAGAAAAATTTGCTCCGTTTGTAAATGGTGCAAATATTACAGATATTTACAAAGAATTAGAAGATGCTATTTACCATATTGAACGCAACGGAAATAGCAAAATCATCCTAACCGATTTATCTATAAAATTAACTCGATTAATCCACAAAAACGCATAATTATGACACAAGTAGCTCCACTTTTAGTTTTGGCTTTTTTAGCAATTACCTTTTTACAATCTGGATATGATAAAATTAAAGACTGGAAAGGCAATGTCGAATGGTTAAATGGACATTTTTCTAATACTGTTTTAGCGAAACAAGTTCCTTTCGCTTTAGGAATTGTATTACTTTTAGAAATTGTTTCAGGTGTTTTATGTGTTTCGGGTATAATTCAAAACATCATGCAAGATGTGGTAATAAAAGGGTTAGGCTTTTATGGCGCTATTTTATCTTGTGTTACTTTACTATTTCTTTTGTTTGGACAACGATTAGCGAAAGATTATGACGGTGCAAGAACTATCGTAATTTACTTTATTCCAGCTGTAATGTTGGTAAACTGGTTGAGTTAATTCGTTATACCCGCTTTAAACAAACGCAACTCATCCCAGGAAAATTTATCGCCGTGGATTTCTTTTAATTCACCTAAACTTTCGCCTTTAAAATCTTTAAAAGCCACTTTTAAATCGGAAATTTTATCTTCTGGCAAAATGTCGGAAAGTTGCACGATTTCCATTTGAATCAGCTTAGTAAAATGGTTATAGATGGTTTGTGGTGTTAGTTTTCGCTGTTTAGCAATTTCGTAAATTGATAAGTTTTGTTTCCACAATTCTAAGGTGTCTTCGTAAGTCGATTTCTTTGGTTCTTTTGTTTTTTTCTTTTTTGAATCGGTGTAATACGAAACCTCTTCGTCGTCTTCCACCAAAGCAGCGTGCGAAGTTCTAAAGCGTTCTGCTACAACCACTAACTTATTGATTTTATAAGTACTCATGTCTTCCGAAATTAAATTTTTCTTCGAAATCTCTTTTCCATCGACAATGATATTAGTTAGTAATTTTGCTTTTTTCAGTTGTAAAATTGCTTTGATTTGGAGTTCTTCTAAAACCAATAATTCGTCATAAAACGCTTTCACTTTTTTGATGCGTTTTACTTCTTCAATTTTCAATAACAATTCTTCTGCAACTGCATCTAACGTTTTGAAAAAATATTGATAAGCCGCATCACATCGTTCTTTAACAAATTTGATATCCAGATTTTCATCGTAGAAAATTTTCTGTAATTGGGACATAAATTTCCCCGAAGGTTCTAAAATTTCGGCGATTTTATCATTTTGAGTTTTTGCCCAGTCGTTATGCTTTGTTTTAGGTGATTTCGGTGCTTCGGAGTTATAACTAAACAAATGATTGCGCCATTCTTGACCTAATTCTTTGAAATCAAATGAATTAAGCAACGTATTCAACCAAAAAAACAACGTTTCTTTGGCTAACGAATGTTGTAAGATTTCTTCAGAAGCTTTGTTTTCAGCATAATTAAGCACTTCTTCATCGCTCGAAATACCATTCATTCGCAACGGAGACAGCAAAATAAGCCCTTTTAACGAACGCAAACGCGATAAAGCTACATACGCTTGTCCAGGCGCAAAAACTTGCGATACATCGAGCGCTGCTTTGTCAAAAGTTAAGCCTTGACTTTTATGCACCGTAATCGCCCAAGCCAATTTGATAGGGTAGTGGACAAAAGTTCCGATGACTTCTTCTTCAATTTCTTTTGTATTTTCGTTGACTTTGTAGCGAATATTTTGCCATTCGTACCTTTCAACTTCAATAGTTTTATTTTCTTCAGGAAAGTGAACAAAAATTTCTTTTTCTGTTAACGATTTAATAACGCCCATTTTTCCGTTATAATATTGCTTTTCGAAATTCAAATCGTTTTTAACAAACATGACTTGCGAACCAACTTTGAGTTGTAATTTTTCGTCTAATGGAAATATTTTTTCTGGAAAATCGTCTGTAATTTCAGGTAAATAGGTGAATTGCTTGCCTTCAAGATCTTGTAAAGACTTTGCGTTTATGGTATCCGCTTTGGAATTGTGAGTAGTTAAAATGATGAATCCTTTATTTTTCTTGAGATCAAAATCGGGTTGTACAAATTGATTTAGAAGTTGAACATCTTCCGAAGTGATTTTATTGTGTCGTAAATTGTTCAAAACATCAATAAATTCGGCATCTGTTTGACGGAAAATTTTATCCAACTCAATATACAAAGGCGGATATTGTTGAATAATATGTGAATGAAAAAAGAACATACCTCGATAGTAATTCTTTAGCATTTCCCATTCTTCATTTTTCACTACTGGTGGTAATTGTAATAAATCTCCTATAAAAAGAACTTGAACCCCACCGAAAGGTCTTTCGTTTCTGCGTACTTTTCGCATCATAAAATCCATGGCATCCAAAACATCGGCACGCAACATAGATACTTCATCAATAACCAACAATTCCATATTTCGAATTACGGAACGTTTCACGTTATTCATCTTAAAATGACGACCTAACGAATCGCGATTTTCAAATTTTACAGTGTCTGAAAAATGTGTAAGTTGCTTATTATCAGGAATAAAAGCTGCAAAGGGCAATTGAAACATCGAATGAATCGTAACGCCATTTGCATTCAAAGCGGCAATTCCTGTAGGTGCTACAACAACCGTATTTTTATGTGTCGTAGCGATAATTTCCTTTAAAAGTGTGGTTTTTCCGGTTCCTGCTTTTCCGGTAAGGAAGATGGATTTATTGGTTTGATTAATAAATCGGAGGGTGTAACTAGCTGCGGCTGATAATGGTTCCATTTGGCATATAAATTTGAAATACAAATATATAGAAACGATTATAAATAAAAAAGTCCCGATTACTCGGGACTTTCAATTATTTTTTCTCTTCTTCTTTAGTAGCTACTTTGTCGTCTTTCTTAGTAGCTTTATAAGTATCATTAAGCTCTTTTAAAACTTCTTTTGTAATGTCATAACCTTCTTTAGCGTAAAGAACTGTTGCAGCATCACCTGTTCCGTAGATATAGTCATATCCTTTTTTCTTTCCGTAATCTTTGATGAATTTTTTAACTTCACTAATTAAAGTATCTTTTAAAACAGCTCCTTCTTGTTGCAATTGTTGGATTAATGCATTTTGTTCAATTCCTAATTGTTGCTCTCTTTGTTGTAATGAAGCACCCATTTGTTGCGCCCATTGTGGTCCTTTTGCCTGAGCATTCTGTTGAAAACTTTGAGCATCAGCTTGAAAAGCTCTAACTTTAGCTTCTAAAGGACGGCCTAATTCTTCAGATTTTACTTTAAATTTATCGTCTTCATCTTTAAACTTCTCGTATTTCTCGATTATTTCTGATGTATTGATATATGCTGTTTTGAATTCTTTTGAATTTGTTTCTGTTTTGTTACAAGCTAAAATGCTTAAAGCAACGCCTAAAATTAAAATGGCTTTTTTCATTTGATCTAAATAATTAATAATTTTTGTAAAAGTAATAATAAGTTGGTAAGTAGCAAATATGTTGCTTTTTTATTTATTTTTCAACTATAAGCATTTTTTATTTTGATTTTAAATTCTGATAGATTCAAGCTATTGAAAACAACTTTCACAAATCGTTCAGAACAAATGTTCTAAAAAACCACAACAAATCACATCAAAACATCTAAAAAAATGCTTAAAATCGCTTTAAAATGATTTTTACTTGTTTTTTAGTACATAAATATGCGATGAAAATTCCTTTTTGAACAATCCGGACACATTTGAGATCAAACCAATAAAAAATCCTGAAATGAAATTCATTTTTCCAGATTTATATTTTTCTGATAAAAGTGACACATAAAAACTATCAAACCACATTGGTTTAATATCTTCTAAGTTCATATTTTGTTTGTCGAATAATTTTTCGATAGCTGTTTTTGAAAAATGCCACAAATGTCTTGGCACATCATAAGCGGCCCAAAACTCTTTATAATATTTTGCATCGTACGATTTGAAATTAGGAACAGCAATAATAATCGTTCCAGATGGTTTCAATAAACGTTTCAATTCAGCAATTTGATGTTCGACATCTGGAACGTGTTCTAAAACATGCCACATGGTAATCACATCAAACGAATTGCTTTCTAACTTTTCAATTGTATCACCAAATTTAATTCCTTTTCCAACAGCAATTCCTTTTGCTTTATCGTTTGGTTCGATTCCAAGAATTTCCCAATTTTGATTTTTTGCTTCTAAAAGAAAATCTCCTGTTCCAGCACCAATATCTAAAATTCTTCCTTTCAAAGGTTGGTACGAATTAATCAAACTAACTTTATCGCGAATTGCTTTTCTTTTGATAAAATGATACATTTTTTCAAACATCGTACGTTTTCCATCGGTGTGTGAAATGTAATCTTCAAATTCGTAATACGAACCTAACTTATCTAAAGTAGGTTGCGGATGCGTTTTTAAGATTTGATATTCTTCATTTAACAACAAGGAAAAAGATTCCCCAGAAACTGAAAAATCTTTAACGGTAATAAAACTTTTATCTTCTAAAAAATTCATTTTTTTATTTTTATGCGAAAGGCTTATTTTAATAGGGTTGACAACGTTGTTTCACATGAAACATATTCAGTTTGCAGTCGCAGTGTTCAGTCGCAGTTAAATAAAAACCGGAAACTGAGACTGAAAACTGAGACTATCTTCCCATATATATTAACAACACTGAAATATCACTTGGCGAAACTCCACTAATACGAGAAGCTTGAGCGATAGTTCGAGGTCGGATTTTATTTAATTTTTGTTTTGCTTCAATTGAAATTGATTGGATTTTATCGAAATTAAAATTATCTGGAATAATCATATCCTCTAATCGAGTCAATTTATCGGCGTTATTTTTTTCCTTTTCGATATAACCAGAATATTTAACTTGTATTTCGGCTTGTTCAACAACTTCTTGATCTAAATCATGTTCTTCGATGTAAGCAGCCACTTTTTTAAATTTTCTAAAATCTTCCAAATCCAATTGCGGACGAGAGAAAACTTTAAACATTTTATCAGGCTGACTCATTGGAGCCGAACCTTTAGCTTCCAAGATTGGATTTGCTTCTTCAGGTTTTAGACTTGTTTCCCTAAAGAAATTTACCATCGCTTCCGATTGTGAAAATTTTTGTTCCATACGAATCAAACGGTCTTCTTTAGCTAAACCAATTTCAAATGCTTTAGGTGTTAATCTAAAATCAGCATTATCTTGACGCAGTAATGTTCTGTATTCAGCTCGTGAAGTAAACATACGATAAGGCTCTTCTGTTCCTTTTGTAATTAAATCGTCAATTAAAACTCCGATATAGGCTTCATCACGTTTTAAGATAAATGGTTCTCTATTTTGCACTTTTAACGCTGCATTAATACCAGCCATTAAACCTTGAGATGCTGCTTCTTCGTAACCAGTTGTTCCATTTATTTGTCCAGCAAAATACAAACCTTCGACTAATTTAGTTTCTAAGGTGTGTTGTAATTGCGTAGGAGGGAAGTAATCGTATTCGATAGCATAACCAGGTCTGAAAAATTTCACATTCTCAAATCCTGCTACAGAACGCAATGCTTTGAACTGAACATCTTCTGGTAATGAAGTTGAGAATCCGTTGATATAATATTCACAAGTTGTCCAACCTTCTGGTTCAACAAAAAGTTGATGACGTTCTTTATCAGCGAAACGATTAATCTTGTCTTCAATCGATGGACAATATCTCGGACCTAAACTTTTGATTCTTCCGTTGAACATTGGACTTCTGTCAAAACCTTCACGTAAAATATCGTGCACTTCTAACGAAGTATACGACATCCAACAAGAACGTTGTGTTTTTAATGGAGCGGTCAAATTAGAATACGAAAACTTTTCTGGAACATCATCGCCAGGTTGCTCTGTCATTTTAGAAAAATCCAAAGAACGACCATCCACACGTGGAGGCGTTCCTGTTTTCATTCTTCCTGATTCGAAACCTAGTTTTACTAAATCTTCTGTGATTCCGAAAGAAGCACTTTCTCCTGCACGACCACCACCAAATTGTTTATCACCAATATGAATCAAACCATTCAAAAAAGTTCCGTTTGTCAACACAACCGACTTAGCTTTTATTTCCACTCCAAGAGAAGTTTTCACTCCAACAATCTTTCCATTCTCAGCTAAAATCCCAGCCACCATTTCTTGGTAGAAATCCAAATTCGGAGTATTCTCCAACATGGTTCTCCATTCGTCCGAAAAACGCATTCTGTCCGATTGCACTCTTGGCGACCACATCGCGGGTCCTTTTGATTTATTCAACATCTTGAATTGGATCGCGGTCTTGTCAGAAACAATTCCAGAGTATCCACCCAAGGCATCAATCTCACGCACGATTTGTCCTTTTGCAATTCCTCCCATAGCAGGATTACATGACATTTGTGCAATGTTTTGAAGATTCATTGTCACCAAAAGAGTAGAGCACCCCATGTTGGCAGCAGCTGCTGCTGCTTCACAACCGGCATGACCAGCACCCACAACAATTACATCATATTGATTTAAAAACATCTTTTATAAATATTATGTTCCACGTGAAACATTTAAAAAAAATCTAGTTTATAAGCTTAATGTTCCACGTGAAACATTTGCATTTTTTCTTCTTCTTTCGAACGCATTAAGGCTTCGTCTTTTGGAGATTTATCTTTGTAACCACAATAGTGTAAAACACCATGTGATAATACACGTTTTAATTCCTCTTCAAAAGAAACATTAAAATCATTAGCATTATCCTTAACTCGTTCCACCGAAACAAAGATATCGCCTTGTATTAAATTTCCTACTGTGTAATCGAAGCTAATAATATCCGTTAAAGTATCGTGATCAAGGTATTCTACATTGATTTTATGTAGGTATTCGTCATCACAAAAGATATAATTGATTTCACCTTCATCAAATCCTTCGGATTCAATAATGCGAGAAATCCAATCTTCATATTGTGCTTCGTTTTCGAGTTCGAAATCTGTTTCGTAATTAAAACTAATCATTGCTTTTAAAATAGTTTTGAACCTTCTGGTTAAAATTGGGTTGCAAAGGTAAGCTTTGTCTGTTTAATATTTCAACACTATTCAGATATTCTTTTAATTCCTTTGAAAGTGGAGTAGTGCTACCATTATAGTTCTTATCATTTGTTTTTGACTGACGCTTGGTGTCTTCTCCTTGTTGCTGAATGGCTTTTTCTAATTTTAAAAGCTCGTGTTTTAAATTCAACATCTTTTGCAAGGTCTCGTTTATAAAACCTTTATTAATTAGTTGTTTTTCGATTTCTTTCATCTGATTCAAAGCACCCATTCCTTGATTCAACATTCCTTCCTTTTCTAAGGCTTTTTGCAAAGCATCACGTAATTGTCTTTGCTCTTTTAAAATGTCTAATACTTTACCTGCATTTCCATCAGAACCATTTTCACCTTCTTCACCACTTTCACCCGATTGTCCTTTTTGTTTTCCTTGACCTGGTTTTTCACCCGGTTTATCTCCAGGCTTATCACCTGGTTTCATTCCGTCTTTCATTTTTTCTCCTAAACCTTCTTGTTGTTTAATGATATCCGGCAATTGCATTCCTTTTCCACCACCAGGTTTTGGCTGCCCTTTTCCAGAGCCTTGACCTTGCATTTCCATATTCATTTCGCTTTGCACATTACTTAAATAATCTGCTAAACGGTTCGCTGATGTTAAAACATATTGTTGATGTGAAGCGCCTTTTGCAATATTATTATCCGCTAAATTTTCTAAAGTCTTATCTAAATTATAATGGATTTCACCGACTTCATTCAAAATCGTTTCGGTAATTTTTGGGTTGCGTAAGGCAACAGCAAATAAACTATCATCCACATGTTTGAATTGTAACTTCAAATCTTGTTGCTTTTTTAAGACTTTATTCAATTGCAAAGAACGTACTTGAGAAGAATTTGTAGTCTTAATTAAACTCTCTTCATCAAATGAAAAAGCTAATAAATTATCAAGAATTTGACGTAACAATTTAGCATCTTCTTGCATTTGTTCCATGTCACCTGATTGCATAGATTGAGACATTTTCTGACTCATTTCTTTCATCTTGGCAGCAGCCGATTTTTGCTTCGGTTTTGCTTTCTGTTGGTTTTGTTTTTGCAATTCATCAGAAGCTTTCTCCATGTCTTTTTTTACATCCTCTTGCACATTCTTGTCATTAGGGATGTCCATTGGAGCTTTTAATTCTTTATTTTGTTTGTCTAAATCTTCAAGTTCTTTCTTAATAACGTCAAACTCTTTATTGATGGCATCTTGATTTTCCTTGTTATTTTCTTTAGTGTCATCAGCTAATTTTTCTTCCTTCTCAGCTAACTTGTCTAATTTGTCAGCAATTTGTTCCGCTTTTTGTTCTACGTAAAAACGCTTTGTCAATTCAACTAATTGCTCTAAATTTTGTTGTTGATTTTTTGCGTTCTGTTTTAACTTATCTGCTTTATCAAACAATTGGTCTTTCTCTAATTTCTTAGAAAGCTCTTCTAATTCTTTAAGCAATTTTTCGTTTTTCTCTGCTTGTTTTTCGGCTTCTTCTAAACGGCGTAATAATTCTTCTTTGTCTTTATCTTCTGTTTTTGGATTGAATTCTTCCAAATTCTCAGTTAACTTTTTAGTGAATTCTTTCATCATTTCATCTTGTTGTTTTTGACGATTGATAAAGTCTTCCACTTTCTTTTGATCTTTGAAATCTAAATTGGATTTCTCTTTATTCAATTTTTGCAGTTTGTCCAATTCTGAAATTTGCTTCTCTTGATTTTGAAGTGATTTTTCTAAACTATTGATGTTTTCATTCTGCTCTTGCAACTGTTTGTCTTCCTTTTGGTCTTCAGTCAATTCATAATGAAGAAAAATAGATGATTTTGTGCTTTTATAATTGTTAACTACATCATTATCAAATACTTCAAAGTAAAATTCGTAATTAACACCTTCTTCAATGGATAAACCATTAGGAAACGAATAAATAAATTGATCCACCGCTTGTTTATTGATAGCTAAATTAGCTTTTCGAACTGCATTTGGATTTCCTTTCGGATAAAAAACAACTTGCAATTTTGATAAACCATGATCATCGGCAACTTGACCAATCATCATTTTAGATTTTAACTTTAATGAATCTGGAGCAATTTGAACTGAAATTGTTGGGTATTGATCTTTGATAGTTGCGATTTGATAAGACAATTTTTCAAATTCATTGATGTTTCTATTCGAAGTAATTACTTCGTAACTTAAATTATCCGTGATTCTTCTTGAAAGCGAAAAATTATTTTCTTTATTCGCGAAAACACTCACTTGATTGTTCGATTTAAAACTCACTTTATCAGTTGCCAAAGCGTTAATTCTCCAATTCACAACCGTTCCTTCTGGAACCACAGCATTTCCAGTTCCTTGAATCACTTCCGATTTCTTTCCTAAATAAGAAGGATATTGCAACACCATTTCAAAGTTGGCAATCGTTGGAACATCCACCACATTAATCTGATACTCTTTCGAATTTAATCCATTCGCTAAAAGCGAAAAAGTAACATCTTTTGATAATTTTGAAAACGTATATTCAAAAACTCCTGGTTTTGTGCTTTGTAAAAAATATTCTTCATCACCAATTTGAATCGCAATATTTTCAGGCATCACTTTTCCTTGTGTTTTGACTTGTAATACGAAGTCGGAATTTTGTTGAGCGGTTAACGATTTATTCAAAACCACAAATTCAAAAGGAGCAGGCGGTGCGAATTTGGTTTCATAATTCACCACACGAGCAAAACTATTGGAAATGATTTCAGAATTTCCGGTAACGAAAAACAAAATCAATAATAGAATTGGAACAATAGCATAAGGCAAAAACTTTTTGTTCTTAGCAAAATTTACCGCATTTGAAAATGGAATCGGTTGTAAGGAAGCTGCTTTTTGTTCGATAGAAGCTGCTAATAATTCTGAAGTTTGACTTTGATTTGCCAATTGTAAAAAGTTCAACAACTTGTCTTGCACTTCCGAAAAATGATTTCCAATAATTTCTGACGCTTGTTCGTAATTGATTCCTTGTTGCAATTTGAATAATTTGAACAACGGAAATGCAATAAAACGAATCAATAAAAACGATTCTACACCTACGAACAACCAAAACAAAACGGTTCTCCCTGAAGTGGATAACCATAAAAAGTATTCAATCAATAAGGTAAAAATGAAATACAACAAGCCCAATCCGATGAAAAGAATGACTCCTTTTATCAGTTCGTTGGTGTAAAACTTCTTGATAAACCCTTCGAGCTTATCGAAAATAATGCTTTTTGCTTCCAAAATTGTTGATATACTGTTTATAACCGATAAAATTACAACATCTTCCTAGAATTGTCAATAGGTTTTTAGTGAAACTTAACATTTATGGTTTTGAATTGTTAATAACCTAATGATTTTCTAAAATCTAAATTCTTACTTCTAAATTGTAATCGTATCTTTGCACAAAATTTAATGAAATGTCAGTAAGAGTAAGATTTGCACCAAGTCCAACAGGACCTTTGCATATTGGTGGTGTTCGTACCGCTTTATTCAATTATTTATTTGCTAAAAAACATGGCGGTACTTTCTATTTACGAATTGAGGATACCGATCAAACGCGTTTTGTTCCAGGAGCAGAAGCTTATATTTTTGAAGCTTTAGAATGGTTAGGAATTGCGCCAGACGAAACTGTAGGAAAGAATGAAAAATTCGGACCTTATCGTCAAAGCGAACGCAAAGCGATGTACCAACAATATGCGGACCAATTGATAAATTCAGGTTGGGCGTATTATGCTTTTGATACCGCAGAAAGTTTAGATACGATGCGAAAAGAAGCAGAAGCAAATGGTAAAACATTTATTTACAATCATTCGGTAAGAGAGCAATTGGATAACTCGTTGACGGTTTCACGTGAAAAAGTGGAGGAAAGAATTGCTGCTGGCGAACAGTATGTAATCCGTTTCAAAACGCCTGTGAATGAAATTTTAGAGTTAAAAGACATCATTCGTGGCGACATTAAATTTGATACGAATTTATTAGACGATAAAGTTTTATTCAAATCAGATGGAATGCCAACGTACCATTTAGCGAATATAGTGGATGACCATTTGATGGAAACTTCTCATGTAATTCGTGGAGAAGAATGGTTGCCAAGTTTGCCTTTACATCATTTATTATACAAGGCCTTTGGATGGAACGCACCAGAATTTGCGCATTTACCATTGATTTTAAAACCAATTGGAAACGGAAAATTATCAAAACGTGATGGTGATAAAATGGGATTCCCAGTATTTCCTTTAGAATGGAAAACCGAAGAGGGTGTTTCATCTGGTTACAGAGAAAACGGATTTTTCCCTGATGCAGTTATCAACTTTTTAGCTTTATTAGGTTGGAATGACGGAACAGAACAAGAGATTTTCTCATTAGAAGAATTGGTACAAAAATTCGATTTAAATAGAATTCACAAAGCTGGAGCGAAGTTTGATCCAGAGAAAAACAAATGGTTCAATCATCAATATTTGCAAAAGCAATCAGATGAAAGTTTAGCAGAAAGCTTTAAAGTGATTTTAGATAAAAAAGGAATCTCGACTTCACTTGATTTAACAAAAGTGGTTTCTTTAATTAAAGAAAGAGCGCATTTCGTGAATGAATTTTGGGATTTAGCGGATTATTTCTTTGAAGCACCAACATCATACGATGAAAAAGCTGCTAAAAACTGGAAAGAAGAAACACCAGGTTTAATGCAACAAGTGATTACGGAATTAGAAAAGATAGAAGATTTTACTTCTGCTAACATCGAAACCTTATTAAAAGAATGGATGACAGCTAACGAAATTGGAATGGGGAAAGTAATGCAACCGTTACGATTGAGTTTAGTAGGCGCGTTAAAAGGCCCACATTTATTCGACATCATAGAAATGATAGGAAAAGCCGAAACGGTGAAAAGAATTGAAAAAGCAATAGCTACTTTATAAAAAAGAAAACCCTCTGAAATTCAGAGGGTTTTTTCTTAAATATTATATATTACTTAATTGATTCATTTAAAGTGTTAGCATAATCTCTTCCATAATTACTTGCAATTCCTTTAACTAATTCTACATAACCAATTCCAGAAGAATTTGGAAAATAAGCAAAAATATTTGATAAATCATCACCTTTATAAATATACAATAATGTTGCAAAATTACCATTAGCAGTAGGTTGACAATACTCATAAACGAAAGCAAAATTTCTCTCATTATTTAAAATTGCTTGTTCAATTCTGCTACTTTCAACAAACTCAAATTTATATTTATAAGTAGATGTAAATTCTTTAACAAATTTTTCACCAACAAGATTTTTATCAATAAGTAAAGTAAGATTACTTAATTCTTTTACACTTGGATTTAATTCAGCAGGAGTCTTACTTCCGTTTTTTCTCATTTCACTAAAAGATAGATCATCGTGTGAAACACCATAATCAATTTGATTTTTGAAAGATGCAATAGCAAATTTAATATCTGCCTCTGTAAATTGCTTTACAGCTGACTTTAAAAATTTAGACTTATCTTCAAAATTAACACTTGACAAATAACCTCCATTTATCATAAAAGTAACATCATTAATTCCTAAATAAATTTGAGTAAACCATGTTGAACCAGACTTATTATATTTGTAACCAATAAATATAAATTCTTTTTTATTTTTTCTAATAACTTTTTCAAATTCCTTTGGCTGTAAATATTGCGAAATTCTCGATGCTCCAAAATACTGTTCAACATATTTTTTTAAATTAGAATTAAATATTTGAGCATTTGGATCAGAATCAGGAAGTTGGAGAAGAAGAATAGGTTTAGTATTGGCAATTTCCCAATCTACTTTTTTAGGAATTTTAAATTGAGCTGTTGAAATAGTAACCAATAATAATAAAATAGAACTAAAAAGTGTTTTCATAAATAATAATTTAGTTGTTAAACAAGAAAGCTCAAATATTTTATATTTGAGCTTTCGATTTATATTTTTTTGTAAGTATTTTACAAATATATTGTAATCTGACCACTAATCAAACCAATATTTCCTTTCATTTTTTCGCCAAGTAACTTTACGTTATCGTTGTTTTTAAGGTTTCCGAAGAAGTTGGTTAAACAATATTGGTAACCAACTCTTGCTCTTACGTTTTTAATTCCGCCGTTGATTCCAACGTAGAAATTAGCGTTTATTTTTGAAACATCTACAATATCTTTGGCAATTAAACCCGGTTGGTCTAACAATAAATTGTTTTCGTCGTCTTTATCAATTCCTAATTTTCCATTTATTTGTAAAACGGGACCAAATTCTAAATTCAAATGGTCTTCAATTGCTACATAACTTGGTACAATATAAATTTGAACCGCCGACATTTTGAAATTCGTTTGCGTTTGTTGCAATCCTTTTAATGTTGGTATAGAGAAATTACTATCGGTAAAAAACATACCAAAACTCATTTGCCAGTTGTTATAATAGTTTCCTCTAACACTTAAACCGCCAATCCATCCACTTTCTGGAGTTACGGTAAAATTATCGGTATAAATATTTAATTGGGTTAAACCCGCACCAATTCCTATTCGGTTACTGTCTTTAAAACCGCGTTGCGCCATTGCAACAGTTGAAATTATTAGAAAAATAAAAACTAATTTCTTCATTTATATAAATTTAGGGGGCAAAAATAGGGTTTATAAATTTGTTTTTGTAACTTTTTACTTTAAAAAGCGTATAACTATAAATCTAAAAACTAAACATTATGGAGTTTATTATGTTTCCAATCATTTTCGTTGGATTAATTGTTCTTTTTTCTTCTTTCTTTACCGTAAAACAACAAATTGTTGCGGTTGTAGAACGTTTTGGAAAATTTCACAGCATTCGTAATTCGGGATTACATTTAAAAATTCCAATTGTGGATAGAATTGCAGGAAAAGTAAACTTGAGAATTCAACAATTAGATGTTATCATCGAAACCAAAACAAAAGATAACGTATTCGTTAAAATGAAAGTTTCGGTACAGTTTAAAGTATTACAAGAAAAAGCATACGAAGCGTTTTATAAATTAGAATATCCACACGACCAAATTACATCGTATGTATTTGACGTTGTGCGTGCTGAAGTTCCAAAATTAAAATTAGACGACGTTTTCGAAAGAAAAGATGATATTGCAGTTGCGGTAAAACGTGAGTTAAACGAAGCGATGACGACTTATGGTTATGACATCATCAATACGTTAATCACTGATATTGATCCAGATATTCAAGTTAAAAATGCGATGAACCGTATTAACGCAGCTGACCGTGAAAAAACAGCAGCAGAATACGAAGCAGAAGCTGGACGAATCAGAATTGTTGCCAAAGCAAAAGCTGAAGCAGAAAGTAAAAGACTTCAAGGTCAAGGTATTGCTGACCAAAGAAGAGAAATTGCTCGTGGTTTAGTAGAATCTGTTGATGTGTTAAACAAAGTGGGAATTAATTCTCAAGAAGCTTCAGCTTTAATTGTAGTAACACAACATTACGATACTTTACAAGCGATTGGTGCAGATGCAAATAGTAATTTAATTTTATTACCAAACTCACCTCAAGCTGGAAGTGACATGTTAAACAATATGGTTGCTTCATTTAGTGCATCAAACCAAGTGGGTGAAATGATGAAAAAAGGAAACATCAAAAAAGTTTCAAAGAAACATCAAAAAGACGAATTTGGAACAGAAGGAGAATCTGAAGAAGTATAATTGAATTATCAAATTAAATTTCAAAACCATCAATTTTTAATTGGTGGTTTTTTTATAACCAAATGTTAGAAATTTATAAATTCAGTGATAATTTTTTAGATACAGTCCCAAAAAGAGAAAATCAGAATAAAATTACCTCAAATTTAGGTAAAAATTAAAATAAAGCGATTTTAGCTACTTTTACAAATAAAGATGTAAAAACACATTACCTAAAAAAGTTTTTTTCTTAAAATTCATTTATGAAAGTCACTTTTTTAAGTTTATAATTATTAAAAATTAATTTTTAATAGATTTTACTAATAATAATTTTTAGTGATGATTTTTTAATTTTTTATTAAAATTTTTATATAAAACAAAAACGTGTCAGGTTTTGAAAATCTGACACGTTTAAAATATGATTAAGATGCTGAAATAAATTCAGCATGACAAAAAATCGAAAATTTTTATTGTTCTGAAATTTTTGCCCAAGTATCTCTAAGTCCAACTGTTTTATTGAAAACTAATTTTTCAGCTGTTGAATCTCTATCTACACAGAAATATCCTAAACGTTGAAATTGAAAATGATCTAATTCTTTTGAAGTAACTAAACTTGGTTCTACATAACCTGTAATTACTTTTAATGAATTTGGATTGATAAATTCTTTAAAATCAACTTCTTTATCTTTATCTGGACTTTCGTTTGTGAATAATCTATCATACACACGAACTTCAGCTTCTTTTGCATGAGGAATCGAAACCCAGTGAATGGTTCCTTTTACTTTTCTTTGACTTGCTTCTGTTCCACTTCCTGATTTAGAATCTACATCATAAGTAGCGTGAATTTCGGTGATATTTCCGTTTTCATCTTTTACAACTGATTCACCTTTAATGATATAAGCATTTTTCAAACGAACTTCAGTTCCTAATGTCAAACGGAAAAATTTCTTGTGTGCTTCTTCTTGAAAATCTTCTCTTTCGATATATAATTCTTTAGAAAATGGCACTTTTCTGTAGGTCATTATTTCTTCTTCCGGATTATTTTCGGCTTCTAACCATTCTTCTTGACCTTCAGGATAATTCGTAATTACTAATTTCACTGGATCTAAAACGGCCATTACACGAGGTGCAACTTTGTTCAAATCTTCACGAACACAGAATTCTAAAAGCGAAACATCAATCAAATTATCACGTTTTGCAATACCGATTGTATTAGCAAAATTTACAATAGAATTTGGCGTATAACCTCTTCTTCTCATTCCAGAAATCGTACTCATACGAGGATCATCCCAACCTGTAACATGCTTTTCTTCAACTAATTGCAATAATTTACGTTTAGAAACAACCGTATGTGATAAATTTCTACGTGCAAATTCTCTTTGCTTTGGACGCACCTTTGTTGGGTCGTAAATTTGATTCAAAAACCAATCATATAATTCACGGTGAGGCAAAAATTCTAACGTACAAAATGAATGCGAAATTTGCTCTAAATAATCACTTTCACCATGCGCCCAGTCGTACATTGGATAAATACACCAATCGTTTCCTGTTCTGTGGTGATGTGCGTGCATGATGCGGTAAATAATAGGATCACGCATCAACATATTGTTAGCGCCCATCGAAATTTTAGCACGTAAAACATGAGTTCCTTTTTCGAATTCTCCGTTTTTCATACGTGTAAATAAGTCCAAATTTTCTTCGATTGAACGATTTCTGTAAGGAGAATCGGTTCCTGGTTGCGTAGGCGTTCCTTTTTGTTGCGCCATTTCTTCCGAAGTTTGGCTGTCTACATACGCTTTATCTTTTTTAATTAATTCCACTGCCCAATCATACAATTGTTGGAAATAATCTGAAGCATAACATTCTTTATCCCATTTAAAACCAAGCCATTCTACATCGCGCTTAATAGCATCTACATATTCTTGTTCTTCTTTAGATGGATTGGTATCGTCGAAACGTAGGTTTACTGGTGCTTTGTAATCGATTCCTAAACCAAAATTTAAGCAAATAGCACTAGCATGACCTACGTGTAAATAGCCATTTGGTTCTGGTGGAAAACGAAAACGTAATTTATCTGCTGACAAACCATTTTTTAAATCTTCTTCAATGATTTGTTCTATAAAATTCAATGATTTTTCTTCTGTTGACATTGTTTTTCTATCTTTTATGCAAAGATAGAAAATGTTTCAAGTTTCAAGTTTAAAAGTTTCAGGTTTTATGTAACTTTGGATAAAGAAAAACAACTTGAAACCAAAAAAACCTCAAACTTGAAACTAAAAATTTATGGGAACTATTAAATTACAAAATATCAGAACATTCTCTTATCATGGTTGTTTGATAGAAGAAGGAAAAATTGGCTCAGATTATAGTGTAGATTTAGAAATTAAAACCGATTTGCGTAAATCTTCTCAAACAGATGAATTGGCTGATACCGTTGATTATGTGTTGTTGAATAAAATTGTAGTGGAAGAAATGGCGATTCGCTCTAAATTATTAGAACATGTTGCACAGCGCATTATCACTAGATGTTTTTCGGAAATTCCGTCAATTTCTAGAATAAAATTAGCGGTTTCTAAATTGAATCCTCCTATTGGTGGCGATGTAGAAGCAGTAACAATTGAAATGGAAGAGTTTAGAAATTAAAATACTTGTCAATCTGAATTTATTTCAGATTCTAATATTCTCAAGTCTTATTGAGATGCTGAAATCGAAGATTCAACGAAGTTAAACAAGTTCAGCATGACAAAAAGGCTTTTTTAATCTATTTTATACACTCTATTTTTGTACATATTACTTGATGCTACAATATGAGCTAGCGCATCTTTAGCTAATTCTTCGTTTAAAGCAACCGGAATTAATTCAGTGTCACTTTTTACTTTAAACTGCAATGGTTTTGTATTTGGATTTAAGATAACAATATCATCTTCTACTCTAAAAGCATAGGTTTCATGGAATAACATAATGGTTCTTCCTTTTGTACCTTTTGGTAATTTTAATAAATTTCTTCCTGGCATTGGCGATTTAGTTGTGATACCTGATAAAGCCAAAACCGTTGATGGAATATCCATTTGACTTGCTAAATTATCGTAGGTAATTCCTTTATCAACATTTGGCGCAATGATTAAAGCAGGAATATGAAATTTATTAACTGGAACTAAATTTTTACCATACGTTCTGGTGTTATGATCTGCAATAACTACAAAAATAGTGTTCTTATAATATGATTCTTTTTTAGCTAATTCAAAGAATTTACCAATAGAAAAATCAGCATATTTCATGGCATTATGAACAGAATTTTTAGGTTGTTCATAAAGTTGAATTCTTCCTTCAGGAAACTCAAAAGGTTCGTGATTTGAAGTTGAAAACATCAAAGAAAAGAAAGGTTTATTACCAAGATTTTTGTAATATTCATTAGCTTTCACTGCTAAATCTTCGTCGGAATATCCCCAAGTTCCTTTCATCGCATATTTTTTTCCATCGTTGTCAAAATCAGTCTCATCAATAATATTTTTGAATCCATTTCCATTGAAAAAAGATGCCATATTATCAAAATTTGCCATTCCACCATAAATGAAACTCGTATCATAATTTTGACGGCCAAAAGCATCTGCCAAGGTAAAAAACCCTTGTTGTGAACCACTTAATTTAACAATACTTTCTGATGGATTAGGTAAAAATCCTGCGGTTACTTGCTCAATTCCTCTTACACTTCGAGTTCCGGTACAATATAAATTGGTAAATAATAAACCTTCCTTTGATAATTTATCTAATTCAGGTGTTAGTGGTAAACCCTTTAAACATCCTACATATTCTGCTCCTAAACTTTCTTGTAAAAAGATTACCACATTGTATTTTGGTTGTGGAGCATCTGGTTTTTGAAGGTGTAAAAAAGGTACTTCTCCAGGAATAAATTCAGTTACATCCATGTATTTTTTTACACGAGAATATGCTTCTAATTCGTCCATTTTACCATATTTTTTAACATCTCCTTCATTCTTCATTGAATACGCTGCGAAAGCTACTGTATAAAACGAATTTAATCCTAATGAGTTTGTCATTTGATCGGAACAAAAGATGGCATTACTAGCATTTATTGGACGTTTAGAAGTTAAACTTCCACGAGCTCCAAAAAACAAAAAGAAAGCAACTACAGGAAATAAAAGTAACTTGTTTTTATACTTACTTTCGATAGGGTAAAATAATTTTTTTCCATAATTGAAAGCATAAAACAATGCTATTCCTAGTAAAATTGTGGTGATAATTAAAGAAGGTAAATAGCTTTTAATTAAAGTTCCAACGACTTCTTTTGGATAAATTAAATAATCTAAAAACAAACGATTTGGTCTCGTGTCATATTGATTGATAAAATCTAAAGTTGATAACTCCATTAAAAGAATTAGAAACAAGAAGAAAATAAAATAAACATTGAAAAATTGTTTGATTTTATTTAAAATACTGTTTGGTAAAGCTGTAATAAGAACAAATGGAAGAAAACTTAAATAGCAAAGGAGAATTAAATCAAAACGAAGTCCAATACTAAATAATTGAAAATAATTTGGAGTTTCTACAACTCTTTCATTAAAAATTATAAATAAGAAAATTCTATTAAATGTTAAAATAAGTAATCCAATTAAAATAAAATTAAAAACAGGCTTTAAATAATAGATTTTTCTCATTTTTTATTGTAAATATTTAGTGAATCAAAAGTATTATAATAATTTTTACAAATAGAAATTATAGCTTAATATTTACTTAATATTTTGCATAAGTAGAAATAAAATGTAAATTTGCAGTCCGTTCAACTAATGGCGTCGTGGCCGAGCGGCTAGGCAGCGGTCTGCAAAACCGTCTACCCCGGTTCGAATCCGGGCGATGCCTCTAAAGAGTTACTAGAAATAGTAGCTCTTTTTTTTTGTTTTAATTTTTAAGAAAAATTAATTAAAGATATTTCGGGCGATGCCTCTAAAACCTTCTAAGAAATTAGAAGGTTTTTTATAGAATAATTTTTAGAAAAAAATAATTAGATCCTGAAACGTGTTCAGGATCACAAATAATGAAAAATATTATTCAGTAATAGCAGTATCAGGCAATAACTTATTGGTTATCATTTCTTTTTCTTTTGGGAAGAAACCTTGTAGTATAAAAAACAAACCAAAAATTAGAATTACCATACTAATCACTCGTTTGATTTTGTAGATATTTGCAGGAATTAATTTGTGTTTCAATTGCTTTGCTAATAATATTTTAGCTACATCGAAAGCCAAATAAAACACTAAAATTGCTGCGAAAAAAATAGAAATTCGAGAAGTGTTCATTTCCATTTGTGGTCCGTAAGTAATGATAATCATCATCCAAAAACCTAAAACTCCAATGTTGATGAAATTCAATAAAAACCCTTTGAAGAACAAAGCAAAGTAATTTTTCTTTGGAATATTATCATCGTCTTGTTCAATTTCAGTTTGTTTTTTGAAATTTCTTTTGAGTTGAATAAACGAAATTAATCCGTAAGCCAACATGATAATTCCGCCAATAACAAAAAGTGTTGGATTATCTTTTAATTGTTCTAAAAGTTGATTGGTACTTAAATAAGCGATTAAAATGAAAATAATATCACTAAAAACAATTCCTAAATCAAAAGTAAATGCCGCTCTAAAACCTTTGGTAATACTGGTTTCAAGTAAAACAAAAAAACCAGGACCAATTGAAAAAGCTAACAAAAGTCCCCAAGGAATTGCGGTAAGTATATCGTGTAAATGCAAATTTAAGTGATAAGTAAAGAGTGATAAGTGATAAGTTCACAAGACTCTTATTAATTAAAGTATAAAATTACTAATTTCTATAAAAAATAACTAATTACTAGTTACTTTTTACTAATCACTAAACTATTTAGCTTGTTCTATAGTTCCTCCAGCTATTTTCTTTTCGTTGATTTGTTTTGGTTTTCCGTAAATTTTAATTTCACCACCAGCTCTTGTTTTAGCATCAACTAAATCTGTTGCATATACGTGAGCCATTCCACCAGCGTTTACCGTAACTACAGATTGTTGCGTTTTACAATCTTGACCATCGTATTTTCCACCAGAATTGGATAAAATGTCTTGATTTTTTACCATTCCTTTTGTAGTTACAATACTTCCTTGCGAAACACGAACTTGTAATCTATCGGCTTGTAAATTAGTTAGTTTAATTTCAGAACCTTCTTTACAAATGATATCAAAATTAATGGCAGAAATTTCATCTTTTGAAGAAACTCTACTTCCTTCATTAGCTTCCACACCTTCTAATTTTTTGTAGTAAACCGTAGCTGAAACATCGTCACCACTTAACATTTTAGTTAAAGGCATTCTGATTTTTAATTCGCCATTTTTATTTACTAATTCTACTTCTTGAGAATTGGCACCCGTTAAAACAACTTTGTTTTCAGTTGAAGCAACTAAGTTGACATCAATTTTATCAAAAGCGGTTACTTTGGTAAAATCACCAACATTTTTTTCGGTTTGTGCTATTCCAAATGAAAAAATGGAACAAGTTATAAAGGTTAAAAATGTGTTTTTCATGATATTTGTTTAAAATCCTAATTGTTTTAATTTATTCTTTACGTCTGAAGCTGTTTTAAATTTAGCTTTTTTAAATTCACCATCATCAATTTTTCCTTCTAACTCATAAAAAATTGAATCAAAAGAAGTATTATTATTTAAACTCTTAGGTAATTGGTTATAATTTGGTTTATCATAAAATTTAGTAAAAAACAACCTTCCTTCATAATCAATTGTATCTCCTTCACCGGTTATTTGACTGATAATAATTCCTAACTCTTTGTCTGAATCATTATCAATATTAGAAAAAAATATACTTTCAATTTTTATTCCATTGATTTCTTTATCTCCTACATTAAAATTATCTATAAATATTCTTCTGTAAATGTTACTTGATAATTCAATAAAAACATATGCTTGAATGTAAGTATCTGGAATTTTTATATTTTGATTATAATTTTCATAAAAACAAAAAATTACTTTTTTTCCCTTAAACCAATATTCAGATTCAACAACTTTATCAAATAATTCAATAACTCTTGTTTCTTCAAAAGGAATATTTTTACTTACAAAATCTGTTGCAGATTCATTTTGATTCCTTTTAAAATCTTGAGCATAAATTATAAAATTGCTTAGATAAAATATTGATAATAATATTCTTTTCATAACTATTCTTTCTTTCTCAAATAATGAAAATCTAATTGTTTTTTCACTAAATCAGCATTTTTTACTTTAACGTAAATTTCGTCTCCTAATTGTAAAATGTTTTTAGAAACTTCACCAACTAAAGCATATTGTTTGTCATCAAACGTGTAATAATCATCTTTTATTTCACGAATTCTAACCATTCCTTCGCATTTGTTTTCGATAATTTCTACATAAATTCCCCATTCTGTTACACCAGAAATTACACCTAAAAACTCTTCGTCTTTGTGATCTTGCATGTATTTTACTTGCATGTATTTCACAGAATCACGTTCGGCTTGAGCCGCTAAACCTTCCATTTGTGAAGAATGCACACATTTTTCTTCGTATTCTTCTTCACTTACACTTTTTCCGCCATCTATGTAAAATTGTAACAAACGGTGTGCCATTACATCAGGATAACGTCGAATTGGCGATGTAAAATGACTATAATAATCAAATGCTAATCCGTAGTGACCAATATTTTCAGTTGAATAAGCTGCTTTACTCATACTTCGAATTGTAAGCGTATCCACTAAATTTTGTTCTTTTTTACCCACAACTTCTGAAAGTAAATTATTCAACGAACTTGAAATGTCTTTTTTAGATTTGAAATTTATCGAATATCCAAACTTAGCAATCACCGTTTGAAGATTGATTAATTTATCTTCATTAGGCTCATCGTGAATTCTATAAATAAAGGTTTTCTTTTGTTTCCCAATGAATTCTGCTACTTTTCTATTGGCTAACAACATGAATTCTTCAATCAAATGATTCGCATCTTTACTTTGTTTGAAGTAAACTCCAATTGGTTCTGCATCTTCATTTAAATTGAATTTTACTTCTACTTTATCAAACGAAATTGCTCCAGCTGCCATTCTTTTTCTACGAAGAATTTTAGCTAATTCATCCATTTTTAAAGTAGCATCAACTATTGGTTTTGGAACGATATATTCGCTTCCAGTTAATGAAATTTTGGCTGGAATAACATCACTTTTAGTTTCTATGATACTCTGAGCTTCTTCATACGCAAAACGTTGATCAGAATACGTTACTGTTCTTCCAAACCATGCATCTAAAACTTCCGCTTTATTATTTAATTGAAAAACAGCTGAAAACGTATATTTTTCTTCATGTGGACGAAGTGAACATGCAAAATTAGATAACACTTCAGGTAACATTGGAACTACTCTATCTACCAAATACACAGAAGTTGCTCTTTTATACGCTTCATCATCTAAAATCGTTCCTTCTTGAAGGTAATGCGAAACATCGGCAATATGAACTCCGATTTCGTAATTTCCATTTTCTAAAACCTGAAACGATAACGCATCATCAAAATCTTTTGCATCTTTCGGGTCAATCGTAAACGTTAAAACATCACGCATATCGCGACGTTTTTTTATTTCTTCTTCTGTGATTGAAGTATCTATTTTATTTGCATATGCTTCCACTTCAATTGGAAAATCATACGGTAAACCATATTCAGCTAAAATCGCGTGAATTTCTGTATTGTGTTCACCTGGTTTTCCTAACACTTTTATCACAGAACCAAAAGGAGAATCGGCTTTTTTAGGCCAATCTTCTAAGGTTACTAAAACAACATCACCGTGTTCTGCATCTCCAATTTTATTTTTTGGAATGAAAATATCGGTATACATTTTAGCATTAGCAGTGGTTACAAAAGCAAAGTTTTTTTGCACATCAATAACCCCAACAAATTCTGATTTTTTACGTTCTAAAATTTCTAAAACTTCTGCTTCTGGTTTACGTGAACTTCTTCTGTTGTAGATATAAGCTTTCACTTTATCGCCATCTAAAGCATGATTTAAGTTAATAAACGGAACAAAAACATCGTCTTCTAATTCGTCACAAACAAAATATCCTGTTTTACGAGACGTCATGTCTATAATTCCTTCGTAATATTCAGCTTTGGAAATAATTTGATATTTTCCAATTTCCGTTTCGTGAATTTTATCTTGTGCTTTGAGTATTTTTAAATCTCTAATAATTTCGTTTCGGCTTTTGGTATCGCTTAACTCTAAAACAGCAGCTATTTGCTTGTAATTAAAAGATTTAGAAGGTTCTCTTGAAAGTATTTTAAATATTTGTGCAGTAAAATCTTTTGGTTTATTTCCTAATTTTTTTGGTTTCTTACTCATTGTATCATTTTCAATTATTGGTTAAAGTTACAAAATACAACAATGTAAAACGAAAATGTATTTCAGTTTTAATATAAAAATAACTTATCGTAACTTTATAATGTAAATCAATTCAGATGGAAAATTTTGTAACCGTTGCTGTTTTTAACTACCAACACGAAACTTTAATTATTAAAAATTTATTAGAGCAAGAAGGAATTGCTTACTTTTTTGAAAACGAAACTATCGTTGGAATCGATCCATTAGCCACAATTGCTTATGGCGGCATAAAATTAAAAGTACATCCAAACGATGAAGCAACCGTAAAAGAAATTCTAAAAAAACTAAACGAAGACGATCATTTAAAAATTGTTTAATTTTTTAAAAGCTGAAAGTTTTCAACATATATTAAAAACAATAAAAAATATTTTTAATTAAATTTAAATTTATGATGGTTATTATAGAGTGTTAATATGTGGAATAAGTTTTTTTACAGAAGTAGTTTTTAAAAGTTATCGTTACTTATACAACGTAATTAACAATTTTAAAATTTAGTAAAGAACTGAAAATAAGACCTTCTAAATTCTTTATTTTATACTTATCAACAGTTGTTGAAATTTGATTTTATAATAGTTTTGTAAATAACTTCAATTGTTGATTTCTGTTGAAAACTGATTTTTTTCTATTGATAACTTTTCTAAAAAATCGTGAAACTAAATTAGGAATTTTGATTGTGGTTTTGGATTACAAATTTTTAATCAACATCCAAAAAAAACTTCTTATTTTCTATCCAAAGTTGTTAACAATAATTGTTAAATTAAGGTTAACTGATTATCAACGATTTACGATAAGTAATTAACATATGATAAAAATCATAGTAGAAAATTGAATACTTTATTGATTTTTAATGAAATACGTTAAAATTTCATATTGTTTCGTTGGTTCTTAAAATCTTCTTTCAAAAGTTCAAAATCTATTTTTCCTTTTGTCTTTTTAAGGTGTTCCAAAATAACAAAACTGCGTTCTATTTTTAAGTTAGAACTTTTAAATCGATTAATAACATGAATAAGAGTTCGTTGCGCTCCAGGAGTTAGTTTATTAAATAAAATACTTCCTTCAGGATCGTTATATAAAACTTCTTCCATTTCTTCCGAAATAGGCATTCTGTATTTTGATTCATCAGGTTGAAGTTCTACTACTATATCTTCACCCACATTTATTTTACTTTCTTTTAAAACCTCTTTATTTAATAAAATGTAATGAAAGCTTCCTTTTGGAGCCATTGCTCTACTAACCGTAATTGTATTATTTAAGGTACATTTTACACGTTTATCGGTTGTGATTTTTAATAATTCTTGATAAATAGCTTCAGGAATTTCAATATAAGGTCCGTGTCCTAAATTGTTTTCGTCGAAATACTTAATTTTTGCTTGAAATTTCATTTCTTCATTATTTATACACAAAGCTAATTTAATATAAAACAACAAATGATTACTTTTGTAAAATATAATTAACAACACAACACACAACATGAAAATTTCAATTGGAAACGACCACGCTGGTCCAGATTATAAAAAAGCTATTGTTCAATATTTAGAAGAAAAAGGACATACCATTTTTAATCACGGAACCGATACTTTTGATAGTGTAGATTATCCTGATTTTGGTCATCCAGTAGCGTATGATGTGGAATCAAAAAAAGCTGATTTAGGAATTGTAATCTGCGGTTCAGGAAACGGAATTGCAATGACAGCTAACAAACACCAAGATATTCGTGCGGCTTTATGTTGGACAAAAGAAATTGCCGCTTTAGCACGTCAACATAATGATGCGAATATTATTAGTATTCCAGCACGTTATACTTCTATTCAGCAAGCTATTGAAATGGTGGATACTTTTTTAAACACTCCATTTGAAGGTGGAAGACACGGTAATCGTGTGAAAAAAATCGCTTGTAAATAATCAAAAATCTTAAAATCAATTCAAATGGAACTCTTAAAAATAGATTTGAATTGTATTAAAAACACTTATAAAAAACGACCATGTGATTCTAACAAAGGAACGCATGGTCATGCTTTGTTAATTGCAGAAAGTACAGACAAAATGGGAGCTGCTATTATTGCTTCAAGAGCTTGCTTACGTTCGGGCGTTGGTTTATTAACAGTTGTTTTTTACCCCGAAAACAAAAATGTTCTTTTCAATTCGATTCCCGAAGCAATGTATGCCAATTCTTGTGTGATGAATGATTTGTCACCATTTAATGCTATCGGAATTGGTCCTGGAATTGGCGTTGATGAAATTAGTTTGCAATACATTTACGAATTGTATGAAAATAAACTTCCCGTTGTTTTTGATGCCGATGCTTTAAATTTAATAGCGAAATATAAAATCGATTGGAAAAACTTTAATTTTCCATTCATTCTAACACCACATCCAAAAGAATTTGACCGATTATTTGGCGAACATGATTCTGAATCGGAAAGAAGAAATACAGCCATCAAAAAAGCTAAAGAACTAAATTGTGTCATCGTTTTAAAAGGACATAAAACTTTTATCACTGACGGAATTCAAACTTTTGAAAACACCACTGGAAATTCAGGTTTAGCAAAAGGAGGTTCTGGCGATGCGTTAACCGGAATGATTACTTCATTTTTAGCACAAGGTTATACTACTTTAGAATCGGCTATTTTAGGAGTTTATCTTCACGGATTAGCAGCTGATATTACACTTCAAACACAAAGTGAAGAAAGTATGTTAATAACAGATGTTATTGAAAATATAGGTTTAGCTTTTAAAAGCTTGAATTCCGAAATATAATAAAACAATCTGAAGAATCACAATAGCGTAGAAACTCAAAATAAAAGAAAATTTATTGGTTTTGTGTTTGAAAAAATTCATTCCTATTAATCCTCCAATAGTTCCACCAATTCCAGCCAATAAAAGCAAATTGAATTCCGAAATGCGTCTTTTATTGTTTTTAGCTTGCCATTTATCGTAGCCAAAAGTTAAAAAACAAAGGCTGTTAATCACAATTAAATAAATAAATAGTACTTCCAAAAGCTAATAATTTTGTCCAAAGATAGTATTTTAGCATTTCAATTATTATTTACAATGACCAATATTCAATTCATTCAAAACCAAACCAACATTGCTCCAAAAAGCATTGAAGCTACTATAAAATTACTTTTAGAAGATTGTACGATTCCGTTTATTTCGCGTTACCGAAAAGATCAAACCGGAAATTTAGATGAGGTACAAATCGAAGCGATTTCAAAATTAAACAAACAATTTGATGAAATCATCAAGCGAAAAGAAAGCATTTTAAAATCGATTGAAGAGCAAAATGCGCTTTCACCTGAATTGAAATCTAAAATTGAAAACAGTTTTGATTTACAAGAATTGGAAGATTTCTATTTACCCTACAAAAAGAAGAAAAAAACCAAAGCCGATGTCGCTCGTGAAAACGGATTGGAACCGTTAGCAAAAATCATCATGAGCCAGAGAAATGACGACATTGAATTTTTAGCCTCGAAATATTTGAATACAAACGTTAAAAACGAAGACGAAGCGTTACAAGGCGCTCGCGATATCATCGCCGAATGGATTAACGAAAACATCTTTATTCGTAAAAACTTACGTCGTTTGTTCCAACGAAAAGCCGAAATCACAACCAAAGTCGTTAAAACTAAAAAAGACGACGAAGGAGCTCAAAAATTCTCCCAATATTTTGATTGGGCAGAACCGATTTCTAAAGCGCCATCGCATCGTTTATTAGCAATGTTGCGTGCCGAAGCGGAAGGTTTTGTGAAGTTAAATGTCGCTGTTGAAAAAGAAGAAGCTTTAGATTTCATTGAAGAAAATATCATCAAAAATAAAAATTCTGATACAACTTCTCATTTAGAATTAGCCATTAAAGACAGCTACAAACGTTTGTTAGAACCAGCCATTTCAAACGAAACTTTGCAAGAAGCAAAAGCGAAAGCTGATATTAAAGCAATTGATGTGTTTTCCGAAAATTTACGTCAGTTATTGTTAGCACCACCTTTAGGAGAAAAACGAATTTTAGCCATCGACCCAGGTTACAGAACCGGTTGTAAAGTGGTTTGTTTGGATGAAAAAGGTGATTTATTAAACAATGAAACCATTTATCCACACGCACCACAAAACGATACCGCTATGGCGATGAAGAAAATTCGCTCAATGGTGAATGCGTATAACATTGAAGCCATTTCTATTGGAAACGGAACTGCTTCTCGTGAAACCGAATTTTTCATTAAAAAAATCGCTTTTGATAAACCCGTTCAAGTTTTTGTAGTTTCGGAAGCAGGAGCATCTGTGTATTCAGCAAGTAAGATAGCCCGTGAAGAATTCTCAAATTATGATGTTACCGTTCGTGGTTCGGTTTCGATTGGAAGACGACTTTCTGACCCATTAGCTGAATTGGTAAAAATTGATCCAAAATCCATTGGTGTTGGGCAATATCAGCACGATGTTGATCAAACCAAATTACAATCAGCATTGGATAGTACTGTGATGAGTTGTGTAAATTCAGTTGGAATTAACATCAACACCGCAAGTAAATCGTTGCTGAGTTATGTTTCTGGAATTGGTGAAAAAATGGCGGAAAATATTGTAGCTTTTCGTTCTGAAAACGGACCTTTTGAAGATAGAAAGCAACTGAAAAAAGTACCACGTTTAGGTGAAAAAGCTTACCAACAAGCCGCCGCTTTCATTAGAATTCGTGATGGAAAAAATCCGTTGGATAACTCGGCAGTGCATCCAGAAGCGTATCCTATTGTGGAAAAAATGGCAAAAGATTTAGGTATCAAAACCACAGAATTAATCGCCAACAAAGAAAAAATCGCACAGATAAAACCTGAAAATTACATAACGGCTGAAATCGGAATTTTAACGTTGAAAGACATTTTAAAAGAGCTAGAAAAACCAGGATTAGATCCAAGAAAAGCCGCAAAAATTTTCGAATTTGACCCGAATGTAAAAACCATAAAAGATTTACGAACAGGTATGATTTTACCTGGAATCGTAAATAACATTACCGCTTTTGGTTGTTTTGTGGATGTAGGAATCAAAGAAAGCGGTTTGGTGCACATTTCGCAACTAAAAGAAGGCTATGTTTCCGATGTAAACGAAGTGGTAAAAATGCACCAACATGTACAAGTAAAAGTCGTTGAGGTAGATGAAGCGAGAAAACGCATTCAGTTGACGATGATTTTATAATTCCCATCTTTTAGCGGGGTGTCAAAAAACAAAACCCAAAATTCCAGCTAATTAAAGTTGGAATTTTGGGTTTTTAATATTAGAATTTAAAGAAAATTATTCTTTAGTTTCTTCTTCTTTTTTAGAATTTGCAGGTTGATCGTCTTTAGCAGCGTTTTTGAATTCTTTAATTCCGCTACCAATTCCTTTCATTAATTCTGGAATTTTTTTACCTCCAAAAAGTAAAATTACAACAACGATTACCAAAACAATTTGCCACGGTCCTGTTATGCCTAAAAATATAGCTAATGCATTCATTTTTTCTAAAATTTAAAGTACAAAGATATAAAGAAATTACCAAATGATTATTTTTTAACGATTTATTATCAGGTTTCAATTTACAAACACGTTGTATTTAGTATATTTGTGATATAAATTAATGCAATAAATGGCTAACAAAAAGCTAAAACGACAGTTACTTCTTAAAAAGTTATACAACAAAAGAAGATTAGTTATTCTTAACGAAGATACTTTTGAAGAAACGTTTTCATTAAAATTAAACTTAATGAATGTCTTTGTTGTAGGAACTATTGGCGCTATTTTAATCATTTTTGTAACCACTTATATTATTGCATTTACACCTTTACGCGAATATATTCCGGGTTATGCTTCTTCAAAATTAAAACAAGAAGCGTTGGAAATGGCAATAAAATCAGACTCTCTTGAAAAATCGGTAAAAATCAACAACGCTTACATTGCTTCCATCAAAAAAGTATTAACCGGCGATTTAGAGTATGCAAAGCTGAATAAAGATTCTATCAAAGCGTTAGATGTTTCTGAAATTGATGTTTCTGGACTTTCACCAACAGAGAAAGAGCAAGAATTAAGAGATCAAGTTATTAAAGAAGACAAGTACAATGTATTTGAAACTTCAAAACCTAAAGTTAGTTTTGTATTATTTCCGCCTGCTCAGGGTGCTATTTTACAAAAATATAATGTAGCTAATAAACATTTAGCAGTTAAAATCGCTTTAACCAATAACACACCAATAAAATCCGTTGGAGCAGGAACCATCATTTTTTCCGATTGGACGCCAAGTTCAGGTTATGTGGTAATTGTTCGTCATAAAGATGATATTTTATCTGTCTATAAAAATGCGGCTTCAGTAACAAAATCACAAGGAAATATCGTACGATCAGGTGAAGTTATTGCTCTTGCCGGAAATGCTAATAATGTACAAAATTCGGGTGCAACACTTCATTTTGAATTATGGAAAGACGGTTTCCCAATAGACCCAACTCAGTTTATCAATTTCAATTAACATGTCAGTAAAAGCTTTTGCAGCAAAATTATTTGCAAAAAGAATTCACGCTAAAACTCAAAAATGGGCCAATAATCCCATTGAAACCCAACAACAAGTTTTTGAAGCCTTAATTAAAGAAGCGGCTCAAACGCAATTTGGAAAGGACCATGATTTTTCAGCTATAAAAACCTTCTCAGATTTTGCTCAAAAAGTTCCAGTTCGCGATTACGAAGGATTAAAACACTATGTTGATAAAGTCGTAAAAGGAGAAGAAAATGTACTTTGGAAAGGAAAACCACTTTATTTTGCTAAAACTTCAGGAACTACTTCAGGAGCTAAATATATCCCGTTGACAAAAGAATCGATGCCGTTTCATATTCAAGCGGCTCGAAATGCTATTTTAAGTTACATTCACGAAACAGGAAAAGCAGAATTTGTAAAGGGTAAAATGATTTTCTTGCAAGGAAGTCCACTTTTGGAAGAAAAAAACGGCATAAAATTGGGAAGATTATCAGGAATTGTCGCGCATTTTGTTCCAAAATATTTACAAAAAAACCGCATGCCAAGTTGGGAAACCAATTGTATTGAAGATTGGGAAACTAAAGTCAATGCGATTGTAGAAGAAACCATTAACGAAGACATGTCGGTGATTTCAGGTATTCCGTCTTGGGTGCAAATGTATTTTGAGAAACTGGCAGCAAAAGCAAATAAGCCTGTGGGCGAAATATTCAAAAACTTCAATTTGTTCATTTATGGCGGTGTAAATTACGAACCCTATCGTGCGAAATTCGAAAATTTAATTGGAAGAAAAGTCGATTCTATTGAATTGTTTCCAGCTTCTGAAGGCTTTTTTGCTTACCAAGATTCTCAGAATGAAAAAGGAATGCTATTGCTATTAAATTCTGGTATTTTCTACGAATTCATAAAAGCAGACGAATTTTTCACCGAACATCCAAAACGCTATACCATTGGCGAAGTAGAATTAGGTGTCAATTACGTTTTAATCATTTCGACTAATGCCGGACTTTGGGCTTATAATATTGGAGATACTATTCAGTTTACGAGTTTAAAACCCTATCGAGTAATTGTCTCGGGAAGAATCAAACATTATATTTCCGCTTTTGGTGAACATGTTATTGGAAAAGAAGTAGAATCAGCTTTAAAAGAAGCAATGGAAGGAAGCGATATTCGTGTAAATGAATTCACTGTAGCACCACAAATTACACCAACCGAAGGCTTACCTTATCACGAATGGTTTATCGAATTTGAAAATGAACCAAACAATTTAGAAGAGTTTGCGTTAAAGATTGATGCCGCTATGCGCAAACAAAACGTGTATTATGATGATTTGATTGTTGGAAATGTGTTAAGAACATTAGTGATTACCAAAGTTCCAAAAAATGGTTTTCAAGAGTATATGAAATCGATAGGTAAATTAGGCGGACAAAATAAATTACCAAGATTAAGCAACGATAGACAGATTGCTCAGTTTTTTGAGATAAAAGAATAAAGATGAAAGAAAATAGAGTGATTTGGATTTTTTTGATTGTTTCACAATTTGCTTTTTCGCAAATCCGTGGCGTGGTCAAAGACAGTATTTCGGGCGAACCCATTCCGTATGTGAATATTTGGGTGGAGAACGAAACGATTGGAACTACTTCGGAAGCAAACGGAAGTTTTTTCTTAGAAGCTTCCAAACAAAAAAACATTGTTTTTTCAGTTTTAGGATATGAAAAAAAAACCATTAAAGGTTCCGAAATTTCTTTGGTAAATTTAAAACCAACAACGTACGAGCTAAATGAAATTGTTGTTCTTAATAAAAAGCAATCTAAAAAAATAGAAATAGGAAATATTAAAGACGCTATTTTTCAATCTTTTGATAACGGCCCAAAAGTTGAAGCGAAGTTTTTTCCGTATCAGTTATCGTATTCTAAAACGAAATTTATAAAAGAAGTCACCATTTTTACAGATAGTAGAATAGACAGCGCAACTATTAAAATACATTTTTATAGTGTAGACGAAAATGGCGCGCCTGGAAAAGAATTATTAAATAAAGATTTTGTGGTTACTCTAAATAAAGGCGTTTTAAGACATAAATTTGATGTATCTCATTTTGACATGGTTTTTCCAGAAAAAGGCATTTTTGTAGCCTATGAAAAACTATTGATTGAAAGCAATAAAACAGGCACAAAATACCAACCATATGTATTGTATAATTTTGTTGAAAGAGACTTTTTTTATACGTATTCTTTCGGAAAATGGAACAAACAAGAAGCAGATTTCCAAGAAAAATTACAATTAAATGAACCCTCAATAAATTTGATATTAACCAACTAAAAAATAAAATTGTAACTTTGCAGGTTAGAAAAACAAAATATTAATGAAAGACATTAAAAACATTTCGCGTTCTAGAGCGCAAGAGTCCTCAGCAGCTATTGAGCGACTGTACATTACCATGAGACATTTATTTAACAGAGGTTTCTATAAACCAATGGGTGTTTCGGGAGAAACTTTAAGAGAAGCCTTATTAGCGCTTCGACCTGAAATTTACGGTTCTATTGCCGAAGAAAAAGTAGAATTAAATGGGTTATTATACGTAATTGAACGTTTACCAATTGGAATTGAAGAATGCCGTTATATCAATTTAACTTCAGATGAAGGCTATTCAAATTCGCACTTTAAAGCAATAGTTCCACCAAAAAGAAGAAGAAATTGTTACCGTATTGACGATGAGCAAATGAATATCGAGATTACACGTGGCCGTTCAGACATCTATGATATTTTAACACATTTGACCTTTATTTTTATCGAATCGCATAAAATTAAAGACAGAGTTTTAATCGACGAAGAAGGAAGATTTACACGCGATTGGGAAAAATTAGAGCAAGTGGTTTTACAAAACAAAAAACTTACTTTAGTTGATAGAGAAAAAGCAATTTCGCACGCTTCAAATATCTTAGGAAGAACTTTTGCAGAAGTAAAGGCAATTTATGAAGATTTTGGAACTACAGAAACACCAGAACGTTTCCTTCACATTGTATATTGGTTAGGAAAATTAGCCATTGAAGAGGTCGTTGATAATAATAAAAGAACCATTACGTTTAGCCCAATTTTAAGAGAAAGATTAGGTCATCATATTTACGGCGAAATTTGGGCAAACAACATTAAAGAAGTTTTAGTAAAAAACTATTTGATTGAAAGACCAATTCATATCATAAGTGCAAATATGCACAGTGTAATGAATTCTATTTTTGCTGAACCTGTTTTAGGAAAAAAATATAAAGATGCAGCTGATTTTCAAATATTTGAAGATTTAAGTAGTTCTAATAATAAAGAGTTACGCAAGAAAGTGGAAGATTTTGCGTTACAACACGGAATGATTTCATTGCCTGATACTTCTGGAACTAACATTGACGTACAAATTTTTGATACGGCTAAAATAGATATTAAAAAAACAGCTTTTGCTAAAGCGAATTTAGGCGAAAACAAACCTGTTTTAATCGTTATGGATTATGCGTTTGGTGAGCAAGCTTATGAAACCATTGATGAATTATTGAAACCATATAAAATTGCTAAAAACAAACTGTTTTTAAATGTGGAATCGGTTTCAATCATGGGTAAAGCTGGAATTTTAGAAGGAGGAAAAGGCGATATCATGATTCCGACAGCGCACGTGAATGAAGGAACGGCAGATAATTATTTCTTTGAAAACGAATTAAAAGCAGAAATGTTGAAAGGAAACGATATTCCGGTTTTTGAAGGACCAATGATTACGGTTTTAGGAACATCGCTTCAAAACAGAGATTTGTTGAAATTTTTCCACGAATCTACTTGGGAAGCTATCGGATTAGAAATGGAAGGCGCTTATTATCAAAAAGCAATTCAATCGGCATCAAAAATCAGAAAAAGTATCAATCCTAATGTAAAAGTTAGATATGCTTATTATGCTTCTGATAATCCATTAGAAACTGGAAGTACATTGGCTTCAGGTGGATTAGGAACCACAGGTGTAAAACCTACATATTTAATTACAATAAAAATATTAGAACAAATCTTTAACGTAAAATAAGAATTAATGAGTACAAATTCTCAAGATCAAGAAATCGATTTAAGACAAATCGGGAACGGAATAAAAAACTTTTTCAAAGGAATAGTGAATAATATTTTTGATTTAATATTTTTTGTAAAAAAGAAAATAATTATCATCGGAATTTTGTTTGTTATTGGGGTAGCTTTAGCCTATATGGTTGATTCCAAAACATACAATCATGAAATTTCGGTTATTCCTAATTTCGGAAGTAATGAGTATTTGTATAAAAAAATTGAACAAATAGATACCAAATTAAGAGAGGAAGATGAAGCCTTTTTTAAAGAATTAGGAATAAAAAATTATGAAGATGTTATCAGTGTTGAAATTGAGGCTTTTCCAGCAATTTATAATTTTGTGAATAATCGTGATCAACAGAACAATTTTGAATTAATTAAATTGATGGCCGAAGATGGCGACATCGATAAAATTATGAAAGACGTGATAACAAGTAAAAATTATTATCATCACAAAATTTCTATCCAAACTAAAGGTATGTTTGAAGAAAAAGAGTTTATCCTTCCTCTTTTAAAGTATCTTAATTCTAATCCGTACTTTGAAGTTCAACAAAAAGTTTATCAAAAAAATTTAGCAGATAAAATTACTTTAAACGATTCTCTTATTAATCAAATAGACAAACTAATTGTCTTATTATCTTCTAACAACTCTTCAGGGACAATTTCAATATCTGAAAAAAATAGTATTCCAGAATTAGTTGAAAAGAAAGATCGTTTAATCGCAGAAAAACAATATTTGCTAACTAATGAAAATATTTTTGATAAGATAATCAAAGAAGAAAGTAGTATTATAAACATTAGAGATTATAAACCTCTATTGTTAAATAATAAAATTTTATTTCCATTAATTTTAATTTTAGTTTATCTTATATCGTATTCATTATTAAACACTTATAAAAACCAAGAAGCTAGAATTAAAAACTAATGAAAAATATATTAGTAACAGGCGGTGCCGGATTTATTGGGGCTAATTTCGTTCCCTATTTTATAGAAAACAATTCAGATTATCATTTAGTAAATTTGGATTTACTCACGTATGCTGGAAATTTAGAAAATGTTTCAGAAGTAGAAAACCATCCAAGATATACGTTTGTACAAGGTGACATTTGTGATAGAAATTTTGTTGAAGATTTATTCCAAAAATTTCTATTTCATGATGTGATTCACTTCGCAGCAGAAAGCCATGTTGATAATTCAATTTCGGGTCCAGAAGCTTTTATAAAAACTAATGTTTTAGGAACGTTTAATTTATTGGACACCGCAAGAAAACTTTGGATGTCAGCTCCTAATCAATATAATGTTGGATTTGAAAATTCGCGTTTTCACCACGTTTCTACCGATGAGGTTTATGGAACTTTAGGCGAAACAGGTCTGTTTGAAGAAACCACTCCTTATGCGCCAAATAGTCCGTATTCCGCTTCAAAAGCGGGTTCAGATATGATTGTAAGAAGTTATTTTCATACGTATGGAATGAATGTTGTAACCACAAATTGTTCTAACAATTACGGACCAAAACAACATGACGAAAAGTTGATTCCAACCATTATTCGTAAAGCAATAAAAGGAGAAAATATTCCAATTTATGGCGATGGAAAAAACGTTCGCGATTGGTTATACGTTTTAGATCATTGCAAAGGAATTGAATTGGCATTCAAAACCGGAAAATCTGGAGAGACCTACAATATTGGCGGAAGAAACGAACGTAATAATTTGTACATCGTAGATACTGTTTGTTCAATTTTGAATGAATTACAACCAAAATCTGAAGGAAAATATCAAGACCAAATTACATTTGTAAAAGACAGACCAGGTCATGATTTGCGTTATGCTATTGATGCAACAAAAATTGAAAATGAATTAGGCTGGAAAGCCGATGAAAATTTCGAATCAGGAATCAAGAAAACCATCGAATGGTATTTACAAAAATATAACAACTAATGAAAGGAATTATATTAGCTGGAGGTTCAGGCACACGTTTACATCCGTTAACATTAGCGGTGAGCAAACAATTAATGCCTATTTATGATAAACCGATGATTTACTATCCATTATCAACTTTGATGTGGGCAGGAATTAGCGAAATCTTAATTATTTCAACACCGCATGATTTACCTTTATTTCGCCAATTATTAGGTGATGGAAAATCATTAGGTTGTAAATTTGAATATGCCGTTCAAGAGCACCCAAATGGTTTAGCCGAAGCGTTTATCATTGGGAAAGAATTTATTGGAAACGATAAAGTAGCTTTAATTCTAGGAGATAATATTTTCTACGGAACAGGTTTAGCCGAATTGTTACAAGAAAACAGCAATCCAAACGGAGGAATTGTTTATGCTTATCATGTTCATGACCCAGAACGTTATGGAGTAGTTGAATTCGATGGTGCTGGTAAAGTTTTATCTATTGAAGAAAAACCAACGCATCCAAAATCAAATTTTGCGGTTCCTGGAATTTATTTTTACGACAATCAAGTAGTTGAAATAGCAGCAAATATTAAACCAAGTCCACGCGGAGAGTTAGAAATTACCGATATCAATAAAGCCTATTTAGAGCAAGGAAATTTAAAAGTTTCCATTTTAGATAGAGGAACTGCATGGTTAGACACCGGAACATTTCAATCTTTAATGCAAGCTGGACAATTTGTACAAGTAATAGAAGAACGTCAAGGATTAAAAATTGGAGCTATTGAAGAAGCAGCTTACAAAATGGGTTTCATCAATGCTGAACAATTAAAAAAATTGGCAGAACCGTTACTAAAAAGTGGTTACGGAAAACATTTAATGAGCTTAATTTAATTAGCTAATATGCCAATATTCAATGTGCCAATGAAGATAATTGGCTAATTGACATACCGTCCAATTGACACATTATTTTTATGAAATTTACAGAAACCAAACTTAAAGGATGTTTTATCCTGGAGCCAAAAATAATAAAAGACGAACGCGGTTACTTCATGGAAAGTTTCAACGAAAAGACTTTTCAAGAAGGCGTTGGGCAAAAAGTAACTTTTGTGCAAGACAACCAATCGTTTTCAACCAAAGGCGTTTTACGAGGATTGCATTACCAATGTGGTGAACACGCTCAAGCAAAGTTAGTTCGTGTACTTGATGGAGAAGTTTTAGATGTTGCGGTAGATTTACGTCCAGAATCAGACACTTATGGTCAATATGAGGCGGTTTTGCTTTCGGCAGAAAACAAAACTCAGTTTTTTGTTCCGAGAGGTTTTGCTCATGGGTTTTTAGTATTATCAGAAACAGCAACCTTCTTTTATAAATGCGATAATTTTTACAATAAGGAAAGCGAAGGTGGAATACTATATAATGATGAAACCCTAAATATCGATTGGAATTTTCCTATCCAAGATTTAATAATTTCTGATAAAGATAAAGTATTACCTAATCTACAAAATGCTAAAAAAGTATGGTAGTATTGGTAACAGGAGCAAACGGACAATTAGGACAAGCAATTCAATCTATTTCTGGGAAATATCCTGAAATAGATTTTGTGTTTTGTTCTTCTTCGGACTTAGACATTACGAATTTAGAAAATTGTCAAGCTGTTTTTTCAAACTATCAACCTCAATTTTGTATCAATGCAGCAGCATACACAGCAGTTGATAAAGCTGAAAGCGAACCAGCGAAAGCTTTTGATATTAACGCAAACGGACCAGAAAATTTAGCGATTACCTGCAAGAAGTTCAATACAATTTTAATTCATATTTCTACTGATTTTGTTTTTGATGCTTATTTTTCAGATGGTATTGCCTATTATGATAGAGAACTTAGATTGCCTTTAAAAAGTGATTTTGGACTTACAGAAACCGATGTGCCTTTTCCAAGCGGCGTTTATGGTTTAACAAAATTACAAGGAGAGCAGGCGATTCAGGCAAATTGGGAAAAACATTTTATCATTAGAACTTCTTGGGTGTATTCTCAATTTGGAAACAATTTTATGAAAACCATGCTACGATTGGCATCGGAACGTGATAGTCTTTCTGTTGTTGCTGATCAAATTGGAACACCAACAAACGCTGTTGATTTAGCTGAGGTTTTGATAAAAATCATCCAATCATCCAATCATCCATCATCTTTCGGAATCTATAATTTCTCAAACGAAAGGCAATGTTCTTGGTATGATTTTGCTAATGAAATATTTCGCCAAAAAGGAGTTTCAATAGATTTAAAACCTATTCCAACTTCGGCTTATCCTACGCCAGCCAAAAGGCCAGCCTATAGTGTTTTGGATAAAACAAAAATTAAAAGTACATTCGATATTAAAATTAATGATTGGCAAACTAGTTTAAGTGCATGTTTAAAACAATTGTAAATTCATGAAAAAAACAATTTTACTTTTTTGCTTCTCTTTCTTTTTTTCTTTCTCTCAAGAAAAAGTATCAACCTATTTTGATGTACAACTTTTTAGAGGGAATATCTATAAACATACGGATGATGTTGGCCATTTAATCACAGGTCATCCAGATGGTTTTTTGCTAAGTTACAACTGGAAAACCTTTGGAAAAAAAGAATGGCAACAAGTGTATAATTATCCTGACTATGGTGTTTCGTATCACTATTTAGATTTCAAAAACCAATATTTAGGGGTTAATCATGCGGTTGGAGTGCATTATAATTTTTATTTTTTCAAGCGTCAATTGATGTTTCGAATTTCGCAAGGAATTGGCATGACTTCTTCACCTTATGACAAGGAAACCAACAACAAAAACAATGCTTTCGGAACTAAATTTATGGACAATAACTACTTTTTATTACAATATAAGAAGGAAAACATTATTGATAAAATAGGACTTCAAGCTGGTTTTATGTTGACTCATTTTTCTAACGGAAGATTCAAAGCGCCAAACAGCGGAATTAACACGATAGCCTTTAATGTAGGATTGAATTATAATTTGAACGACAAACAAGAGTTTATAGTTGATTCATTACCATCAAAAGACACTTATAAAGAACGAATCAAATACAATATCGCTTTTAGAACAGGAATTTCAGAAGGACCTGTTCCACATTTGGGTCAACGTCAATTTTATCACATTGGTTTGTATGCCGATAAACGAATTGGAAGAAAAAGTGCTTTACAATTAGGAACAGATGTTTTTTTCTCTCGTTATTTACAAGATTATATTGAGTTTGTTTCAGTAGCATTTCCCCAAGATCATAAATCATATACAGAACCAGGAACGGACTATAAACGAATTGGACTGTTTGTTGGACATGAATTATTCATTAATAAATTATCTATTGAAACACAACTAGGCTATTATGTTTACAAACCTTTTGATTATGAAATAGACATCTATCAAAGAGTTGGGATAAAATATTATCTTTATAAAAATATTTTCACAGGAGTTGGATTAAAAACCCACGGTGGAAGAGCAGAAGCTATTGAAGCTACACTTGGTGTACGATTATAATATGAGAAAATTTGTTTTACATATAGTTACTTTTTGTTTCCTTATTTTGGTAACCAGTTGTGGTATTTCTGAAGATTGTTTCAAAGGAAATGGAAATCAAATCACACAAACGTTTCCGTTGGAGAACTTTAGTAAAATTAAAGTCTATGATGGTGTTGGTTTAGTTGTTAAAGAAGGCCCAAATTATGAAGTGAAAATCAAAACATCAGATAACATAATTGATGATTTAGAAGTAAGATTAGACGGCGATATGCTTATTGTTAAAGATAATTCTTCTTGTAATATTGCTAGAGATTACGGACAAACTACTGTTTATGTAACTATTCCAGATGGAACTATTTTACCTTTAATACCAGAATTAGAACTGCATTGTAAAACCGAACAAAAAATACAATCTGACGGCGTGTTACACTCACCAATTGTTCGTTTATTTTCAATAGATGTTTCTGACGGTGCTGGAACAGGTGATTTTTATATAGCGGTTGATAACTTACAATTTGTTGTAGAAAACAATAACGTTTCTAATTTCTACATTACAGGACATAGTAATGAAATGTTATTAAACTTTTATTTTGGTAACGGACGTTTTTACGGAAAAGATTTATACGTAGAATTAATAAAAGTGTATCATAGAGGTTCAAATGATATGTTTGTTTACCCAGTTCAAAAAATTGAAGGAATAATTAATGCAACCGGCAATGTTGTTTTAGAAAATATACCTCTGATAATTGATGTTGAAGAGGTTTTTAGAGGAAGATTAATATATTAGTTAGATTTTTACAGAGAAAAAAATTCAGAAATGAGTAATTTTAAAAATATAGATATTTCGATTGTAGTTCCTCTTTATAATGAAGAAGAAGTATTTGATAAATTAATACAACGTCTTACATCGGTAATTAATAATACCAGTTTTTCTTGTGAAGTAATTTTGGTTAATGATGGAAGTAGTGATAAGACAGATACTTTAATCCAAAAAATTTGTAAGGAAGACACTAGGTTTACAGGCGTCTTATTATCAAGAAATCATGGACATCAATTGGCGGTAACCGCAGGTTTACAGTATGTAAGAGGAAAAAAAGGAGCAATGATTATTGATGGAGACTTACAAGACCCACCAGAATTGGTTAATCAATTTTATGATTTATTAATAAACGGATATGATGTAATCTATGCTGTTAGAAAAAACAGAAAAGAAAGTTTCATAAAAAAAATGGCCTATTCAAGTTATTATAGACTACAAAAAAAGGTTTCCAATTTTAATATACCTATAGATAGTGGTGATTTTTCAATGTTAAGTAGGAGAGTTGTCGACACAATGAATAATATGCCCGAGCAAAGCAGATATTTACGGGGTATGAGAGCTTGGGTTGGTTATAAACAAATAGCATATGAATACGATAGAGATGAAAGACATGCTGGTGAAACCAAATATAGTTGGACAAAATTGTTTGAATTGGCCTTTAATGGAATTTTTAACTTTAGTGATTTTCCAGTAAAAATTATTACAAGACTTGGCTTTTTGACGGTTATTTTTTCATTAATTTATTTTGGATATAATATCTATCGGAAAATTTATTATAACGATGTTCCTCAAGGATTTAGCGCAACAATATTAGCAATTATACTTTTTTCGGGTGTCCAGTTAATATCGTTAGGGTTGATTGGAGAATATGTTTTAAGAATTTACAATCAAGTTAGAAATAGACCGCTTTTTATAGTAGATTCAGTTATTCAAGAAGGAAAAGAAATTAATAAATAAAGAATGCAACACGATTATTATAAAGAATATTATGAACTTGAAAGAAATCATTGGTGGTTTGTTGCAAGAGAAGGAATATTGTCTAATTATATTCAACAATTAATTAAGCAAGAAAAGCTTCCTTCAGCAGATTTAAAAATACTCAATGTAGGTTGTGGTCCAGGAAGAAGTTCTGAATATTTATCTAAGTTTGGCAAAGTTACCTCCATAGAATATGATAAATTTTGTTGTGAATTTGCTTCTGAAAAAACAGGATTAGAAATCATCAACGGCTCAATTACAGAATTACCTTTTAGCGATAATTCTTTTGATTTAGTTTGTGCTTTTGATGTTATAGAACATGTTGAAGACGACCAATTGGCGGTTAATGAGTTAAAACGAGTTACAAAGAACGGATCATTAATATTAATTACCGTTCCAGCTTTCATGAGCTTGTGGAGCCATCACGATGTTATTAATCATCATTTTAAGAGATATAAAATCAAGGAGATAAATCAACTTTTCGATTCTACAAATGACGGAAATAAAGTCTTTGATACTTATTTTAATTCATTTCTCTTTTTACCTATTTATTTTTTTAGAAAAGTTAGTAATTTTTTAAAATTAGGTCAAAAAAGAAAAGGATCTGGAAGTGATTTTGAAGCTTTTAAACCAGGAATTTTAAATACGATTCTTTATAAAGTTATGTCATTTGAGAGCGGTTTTATCAATAGAAAAAAGAAATTTCCTTTTGGGGTGTCTATTTTGTATAATTGGAAAAAAAATTAAAAATGTTTAGAAATTTAATAAACCTAATTAAATCAAATAAAGTAATATTTTTATTTTTAATAATAGGGTCTTTTTTAAGACTTTATCATTTGAACTTTCAAAGCCCTTGGTTAGATGAAATTCATACACTTAACGAAGCAAATCCAAAATTATCTTTTAATGAAGTTCATGATGCTTTATTAATTGCAGAACCTCATCCACCATTATACTTTTTTATAATGAATGTTGTTTTTAAAATATTTGGATACTCAACATTCATCGCTAGAATGGTCTCAGCAATAATAGGAATAGCTGGATTATATTCGATTTATTTGTTAGGGAAAGAATTGTTTTCTAAAAAAGTAGGAATATATGCAATGATATTATTATCTGTAAATTACTTTCATATTTATTATTCCCAAGATGCTAGAATGTACGGACTTTTGTTTCTTACAACGACACTTTCTTTTTACTATTTAACTAGATTAATTAAAACACCAACATTAAAAAACACACTGATTTTTGGATTCGTTTCAACATTAATGATTTATAGTCATTTTTTTGCAGTTTTTACATTATTTGCTCAGTATATAATCTTGTTGTATTACATAATTTTCCCTTTCAATATATCAAGAGCAAGGTTTTTTAAATATAGTTTGATTTCAGGATTAATGACAATACTATTGTATATTCCCACATATAAGCTCATATTAAAAACAACTGAAATGAAATCCATTTGGATTCAAATGCCTAGTTTAGATGTTTATACTCAGTTTTTCAAAGACTTTTTTGGGCAATCTGAAACAGTCTTGTTTTTTATCGTTCCATTAATTATTTTTTATTTTATTAAATTGTTTGATGAAAATCAAAAAAATACAATCAACCCAATTGAAGATAAAAATATTTTTAGCTTTATTGTACTTTTTTTATGGATTCTAATTACGATAATTATACCTCTAATAAGAACTTACACTAGTTTACCAATGTTGGTTAACAGATATTTTATAAATATTTTGCCAGCTGTACTTATCATGATTAGTATTGCTTTATCAATGATAAATAATAAAACAGTAAAATATGGAATGATTTCAATACTATTTGTTTTTTCATTATCTGATATTATTATCGTAAAGAAATATTATACACAACCTAATAAATCTCAATTCAGAGAAGCTTCAGAATTTGTAAAAAGCAACTCAAAGCCTAATGAGATTATTTATTCATCTTTATCATGGTATTTTAATTACTTTTTTAATGAACCAAAAATTATTGATAAACCTTTCAACAGCATAATCAGCGAAACAAAAAATGACACAACTTTGCTTGCTCCATTTTGGTATATCAATTCCCATGGTAATAAATTTGAAATAAGTAAAGAGAATGAACAATTTTTTAATGACAATTACGTTGTAGATAAAAATTTTGAAGGTTATGATGCTTGGGCAAAAAGATTTACTCCAAAAAAGTTAATTAAAAACGATATTAAAATAGACAAATTCAAGCCTTTTACAAAGCCAAATTATGGAAATAAAATAAAGGCTTGGATTGAAAAATTTGACATTCAAAATGATTCAATTAAAATTGTAGGGTGGTCTTTTCTAGAAAAAATTGATTCTAAAAACAGTGATATTTATTTAGTGTTTTTGAATGATAATCAAAATAAAATAGTTTTGACTACATTAATTAATAGGCCTGATATTACAGCAACAGAAAATTGTAACATCGATTATAATAATTCAGGCTTTGATTTAAAACTATTGAAAAAAGGATTAAATAAAGGTGTTTATAGATTAGGTATATATATAAAAAACGAAAAAAAAGAAGGTTTATTAATTACTGATAAAGTAATTGATATTAAATAAAAAAAATTAAATTTGCAAAGAAATTAAATAAACATATGAAAAAAATAGTATTATTATCCCTTGTTTTTGTTACAACTTTTGTTTCATGTAAAAATAATGAAGTGTCTGAAAAAGAGAGCGTTTCAACGGAAGGTTCTGCAGAAGTTAAACAAGATACAGTATTTACAATTACTTTAAACGCAACTGTATTAAAAGATGACAGTTTTCAAGTTTATTATAAAAACGAAGAAATGGGTAAATATGAAGAAGTTAATTCACTATTTACAGAGTTTAAAGGAAGCGACAAACCTCAGGATATTGTTTTTAGATTACCTGATGGTGTAATTCCAGATTATATAAGAATGGATTTTGGTGTAAATAAAGAACAAACGGAGGTAAAAGTAAATAGTTTTAAAATGAGTTATTTTGGAAAAGTGTTCCAAGCTAACGCAAGTGAGTTTTTTAAACTAATATTGATTGAACCTAAAACAGCTAATGTTGATGTTGAAAATGGAATAATAAAACCTATAACAATGGGTGATGTTCACGATCCTCTAGGAACTTCTGAAAAACGATTATACGATGAAATCCAGAAAATTGTAAAATAGTTTACTTTCTAAAAATAAAAAAAAGCTATGATTTAAAAAAATTATAGCTTTTTTTATGAATTATATAAAGCACTACGTCAATATGCTTAAAACGTTAATGGGAAATGCTCAAATTAAAAAACTGATACAATATGGTATTGGGCAGGGTTTTAATGTAATAGCTCCATTTATTGTAATTCCGTACATTATATTAAAATGTGGAGAGGAAAACTTCGGTAAATCAGCAATAGGATTGTCTATTGCTTTTTTTATCATTGTTTTTATCGATTTTGGTTGCGATATTTTAGGCGTAAAAGATATTTCGATTAATAGAGATAATGTTGATAAAAGAAATTACATCATTTCTCGAGTCGTTTATATTAAGTGCTTTTTTACTATTTTATTAAGTATTATTTTTCTAATTGTTATAAACTATATAGATTTTTTTTATAAAAACAAAGAACTATTTTATTTTAGTTTTCCAGTTTTTATGGCGCAAATTGCAAATCCATTATGGATTTTTCAAGGGTTAGAAAAATTTAATCTATTTTCTTATTATAGCATACTTTCCAAAAGCATTTATATTATTCTTATATTCTTTTTTTTAGATCAAAAATCAGATTATGTATATATAAATTTAGCTTTTGGTTTAAGTGTTTTTATTGCAGGAATTGTATTCTTTTTTGTTTTAAACAAACAATTTGAATTTGTTTTAGTTCCAATTAAACTTTCAGAATTGTATAACTATATGTTTGCAAATAAAACATATGTTTTGTCGCAAACGTTTATTTGGATGCAATTATACTCCCCAATTCTATTAATAAATTATTTTGGCACATCCATTCAAGTTGGGCAATTTAGGATTGTAGATCAAATTATTTCTATATTCAAAACGTACATTCTGTTAAGCTTTAATTTTATCTATCCAAAAATTTGTTTTGAATTCGATACGAATGCTAAAGAAGCTATAAACAGTTGGAAAATCTTTAACACAATTAATTTTATTTTTTTATCGTCGTTACTAATTTTTTTATTTTGGTTTAGTTATGAAATTGTAGATTTTTACCATATTATGAATGAAGAATATGTAAGTAGCTTATTGCAAATAGCTTTAATTTATCCAATGGTGTTTTTTATTGTATATGCATTTAAGCAATTACTATTGGCGTTACACTACGAAAAGATATTTTCAAGGATTATTATTGCAATGTCGATTCTAAATCTAATTATTATTTCTTTGGTTTATGAAAAATATAGTTTGTTTGGCGTTTTTTATTCTTTTATTTTTGTAGAAATAGTGACTTTACTTATTTTATTAGTATTAACATTTAAACACAGAATTTTATCTAATAACAGCAACATTCATGAAGTTTAAAAAAACTTATTTATTGTATATATTGTGTTTAGTAGTTTTACTATTTAATAATTATGAGCTTACTTTTGTGGTTTGGTCATTTACTGCTTTGATTACATTAAGGACTAATTTTTCTAAACAGTTTATTTACATTATTAGTTGTTTTATTGCGATATTACTAATTAGTTTTTTAACAGAATTATTTTTTTATGACCGAACAATTTTCAATAAAGTTCGTGATGTTACTTATTTATTAAAACCTATTATTGGTTTAACTCTTGGGTATAATTTAGCAAAAAAATATGGTAATAACACTTTAATTTATATTATTAATTGTGGTGTTTTTCTTTCAATTATTCATTTAGTAATAATTTTATATTCAATTTTAGCCTATAAAACATTATCGGTTTCAGAAATTAGACACTATGGAGGGTATTTTAATGATTTTGAACCCTATGTGTTTATTTTACTTTTATTTTCTACCAAATTTAATATTGCTATATCAAAACAAAAGCGATTTATTTACTTAACAATTGTTGCTACATCAATTTTATGTTATTTATCGAGAACAAATTTTATACAATTAATAATTTTAGTATTAGCGGTTAAAGGTTTTTTCAGTTTAACTGTAAAATCTATAAAAATAATTGGTTTTACTGTCTTGGCAACATTAATAGGCTACACTTTAATTTATAATTATAACCCCAAAAGAAAAGGCTCATTTACCGATGAATTTTTATATAAGGTAAAAATAATACCAATTGAAGCCTTTAAAACAAAGATAAATAAAGAGGATTGGAAAGATTTTAATGACAATTTCAGATCATTTGAAAATATTAAAACAGTGAATCAAGTATATTATGGAGGAACACAAGCGATTATTTCGGGTAAAGGTTTAGGTTCTACAGTAGATATTGGAGTAAATATGTTAAATAATGATGAAACAAGAGTGCGTTATTATCCTTTTTTACATAATGCCTTTTCTACTATCTTTTTGAAGTCCGGTTTGCTCGGAATTATATTTTATTTGTTGTCTATTTATCTTATTGGAAAAAAAATAATTTCAACTGACATACAAATTAACAATTTAAATAATTTGCTTTTAGGTTCAGGAATATTTCTAATCATCTCGAGTTGGGTTTTTATGGGATTCTATCTCAAATTAGACAGTAAGTCAATTTTAATAGGATTGTTATTAGGATATAGAGAGTATTTAAAAAAACAATTGGTGAATTCTAAAGAAATTACGTCAACATCTGAAATAAATACTCAACCATAGTTATTTCATTCTCATGTTTAAAGTTACAAATAAAATTTTATCTTACTTTACTCCAAGCCAAATTAGAACAGCTACAATTTAATAAAAATTGATGAAAACAATATTAATCATACACCAATCGGCTGAATTATATGGTTCTGATAAAACCATGCTTTATTTTTTATCCAAATTAGACAAAACAGAATATTTACCAATTATTGTTTTGCCTTTTGATGGTCCATTAAAAAATGAATTAGAAAAAAATAATATAAAGGTTGTTATTGCACCAGTTTTAAAAATTTACAGAAAAATGTTTACTCCAAAAAACATTTTTAAGTTTATTAAAGAGTATTATCAAGGAATAAAAGCATTAGATTCTTTAAACAAACAATATAAATTTGAGCTTGTTTATACGCATACATTAGCAGCTTTAATAGGAATACTATTTGCCAAAAAAAGAAAGATAAAGCATTTATGGCACGTACAAGAAATTATTGCTAAACCTAAAATTTTAAACTTTCTGTTTAAGAGAGCCCTTTCTTTAGATTGCAATCATAAAGTTGTATATGATTCAATAGCAACTATGAATTTTTGGATTGAAAATAACCAAAAATTAGCAAACAAATCAGAAGCTGTTTGGAATGGTGTTGAAACAAAAAATATTAAAAGTTTTACAGATTTTGAAATACAAGAGGTTCGAGAAAATTTCTTTTTTTCATCTAAAGACGAAATTGTGATTTCTCTTGTAGGAAGAATTAACAGTTGGAAAGGACAACAATTATTATTAAAATCTTTTAATCTGTTAGCTAAAAAATATAACAATATTAAATTAGTTTATTTAGGATCTGCGCCACCTAATCAAGAGAATTTTGAAACTGAATTGAAAAACCAAATTTTAGAGTTTGATTTAGAAGGTAAAGTTGTTTTAATTCCTTTCCAAAAAGAAATTGAAAAATTTTGGAACTCAATTGATATTGCTGTTGTTCCATCAACAGAACCAGAACCCTTTGGCATGGTTGTAATTGAAGCTATGTTGGCAAAAAAACCAGTTATTGCTTCTAATCATGGTGGACCAACTGAAATAATTATTCAAAACGAGACCGGCTTATTATTTGAGCCAAATAATCACAATAGTCTTTCTAACGCATTGGAAAAACTTATACAAGACAAACAGTTACGAATGTTATATGGAGAAAATGGATTCAATAGAGTTCACACTACTTTTTCATTAGAAAGTCATGTTAATCATTTTGAGAAAATTTTCGATGAATTATTAAATTAAATTTCATCTAATTTATACAAGCATTTTTATTCAAAAAACTATATTTGTCTTCAAATTTATTGCTTGAATGAAAATTGGAATTTTAGGTACTCGAGGAATCCCTAACCATTATGGTGGTTTTGAACAATTCGCTGAATTTTTTGCTACTTATGCTGCGGGTCAAGGACATGAAGTGTATGTGTACAATTCCCACAGCCATCCATACAAAGAAACAGAATTCAAAAGTGTTAAAATCATACATTGCTACGATCCTGAAAACAAAATAGGAACCATAGGTCAGTTCATTTATGATTTAAATTGCATTTTAGACGCTCGAAAAAGAAACTTCGATATTATTCTTCAGTTAGGATACACGAGTAGTTCAGTTTGGTATTCACTTCATCCGAAAAACGCAATTGTTATTACCAACATGGATGGTTTAGAATGGAAACGAACTAAATATTCTAAAAAAGTACAAAAAGCACTTCAAGTTGCCGAAAGATTAGCTATTAAAAAAAGCGACTTTTTGATTGCAGATTCTATAGGAATTCAAAAGTATATTCAAGAAAAATATCAAAAAGAAAGTACTTATATTGCCTACGGAGCTCATAATTTCAATAATCCAATCCCAGAAATTTTAAAGGAATATCAAGTTGAAAAAGAAAATTTCAACATGATAATGGCGCGTTTTGAGCCTGAAAATAATTTGGACATGGTGTTAGAAGGAGTTGCCATGGCGGAGGATAAAAAACCAATTTTAGTAATTGGAAATCACAATACTAAATATGGAACTTATCTAAAAAATAAATTTGAAGCATTTTCTAATATCCGATTTTTAGGAGCGGTTTATAACTTGGATCATCTTAATAATTTGCGCTATTATTCCAATATTTATTTTCACGGGCATACTGTTGGAGGAACAAATCCATCTTTATTAGAAGCCATGGCATCTAAAGCATTAATCGCAGCTCACAACAATGATTTTAATAAAGGTGTTTTGAAGGATAATGCGTGTTATTTTTCCAACGCAGAAGAGGTTAAAAAAATCTTAAATACTGTCAAAAAAATTGATAACTTGCAATTCGTAGAAAATAACTATGCTGCAATAGCGTCAACTTTTAATTGGGAAAAAATAAATGAGCAATATTTACAGCTTTTTAAGCAATGTTTGGAAGGATCTTCTAGAAGAAAATAAGCAAAACAAAGCGTTTATTCCTTTTGTATTATTGTTAATTACGTTGCCAATTTCTATGGCAATCAACAATATTTTATTGGGCGTTTTTTTTATTTCAGCACTTTTTTACATTGGAAAAAATAAGTTGTCATTTTACTTAGTTTATTTAGTTCCTATTTTGTTGTTTGCATGGATGAGTACTTCCTATTTCTGGTCAATTGATGTTAAAAGAACTTTAAGTGCGATTCCAAAAGAAATTGCTTTGTTACTTGTTCCAATGGCTTTTATGATTATTCCTGCTTTTACAAGAGAACAAAAAGATAAGATTTTAAAATATTACAGTTATGCAATGTTGCTTTATGTAGTATTTTTTATAATTCGTGCTTTCATTCGATATGTACTTACAAATGAAACTAGTGTTTTCTTTTATCATGGTCCAGATAATGATACCGATACTGGATTAGTTCCAAGATTATTAAATGCTATTCATGTTTCGGTTTATGTTGCTGTTGCGTTTTTTTATTTTTTTATTAAAGAACATAAAACTAAATGGGAACAATTATTTATTCTTTTATTGTTTGTTTTTGTAATTTTATTATCGTCTAAAAACATCATTTTAATCTTTGTTTTATTAATCCTAATTCAGATTTTTTTCTATTCAAAAGTAGCCAATCGTCTTCGTTTACGAAATTTGACGATTTTGTTACTAGTTTTAGCTGTAGTCATATCATTTGGAAAAATTAAAGAGCGTTTTTTAATTGAATTTACTAGTAATACTGAGAAAAGTTTATCACATAATGTAAAAGTAAACAATGAAGTAGGAGTTAATAATATAAGCATTTATGAAGCTTGGAATAATGAAAAATTTACCCATAATGATTTTTTTCCAGGAACTTCGTTTCGTGTATACCAAATTAGAATGTTTACAGAGTTTTTGGAAGAAGACGCAATCTTTTGGAAGGGATTTGGATTAAATGCTTCGTTGAATAAATTATTAGAAAAAGAAAAGTATTATAATCTTTACCCTGGTTACGGAAAATTCAATTTTCATAATCAATATGTGCAAAATTTTGCTGAGCTAGGCGTAATCGGATTTTTGTTATTACTTGTTATTTTGTTTATAAACACAAAAAAAGCATTTGCTACAAAAGATTTTATACATATTGCTTTTGCAATCTTAATGATAAGCTTATTTTTGACAGAATCTTTCTTGTGGAGACAAAGAGGAGTATTGTTTTTTATGCTTTTTTATTGTCTTTATAACATGAAAGTGGACTACCGATTAGAAAAAAAATAAAATGAAAAGAATATTAATTACAGGTGCAGCAGGTTTTCTTGGCTCACATCTTTGCGATAGATTTATTAAAGAAGGTTATTTCGTTATCGGAATGGATAATTTAATTACTGGAGATTTAAAAAATATTGAACATCTTTTTAAAGATGAAAACTTCGAATTTTATCACCATGATATTACCAAGTTCGTTCATGTTCCAGGCAAATTAGATTATATTTTACATTTTGCTTCTCCAGCAAGTCCAATCGATTATCTAAAGATCCCAATCCAAACCTTAAAAGTGGGTTCACTTGGAACACATAATTTATTAGGTTTGGCACGTGTGAAAAAAGCAAGAATTCTTATAGCTTCTACATCTGAAGTATATGGTGATCCATTGGTTCACCCACAAACAGAAGAATATTACGGAAATGTAAATACAATTGGACCAAGAGGCGTTTATGATGAAGCCAAACGTTTTCAAGAATCGATAACGATGGCTTATCACACGTTTCATGGTGTAGAAACCAGAATTGTGCGTATTTTTAATACATACGGACCAAGAATGCGACTAAATGATGGTCGTGTAATTCCTGCATTCATCGGGCAAGCGCTTCGAGGTGAAGATTTAACCATTTTTGGCGACGGAAGCCAAACACGATCATTCTGTTATGTTGACGACCAAGTAGAAGGAATTTTCAGATTATTACACTCAGACTACCATTTACCTGTAAATATTGGAAATCCAGACGAAATCACCATTAAAGATTTTGCCGAAGAAATCATTAAACTAACTGGGACTAATCAAAAAGTAGTTTATCATCCACTTCCAATTAACGACCCTATGCAAAGACAACCAGATACAACCAAAGCAAAAGAAATTTTAGGTTGGGAAGCAAAAGTTTCAAGATCCGAAGGCATGAAAATTACGTATGATTATTTTAAGACACTTTCGTCTGAAGAATTGTTAAAAGAAGAGCATAAAGATTTTACAAAATACATTCATTAATTGAAAAACAAAACCGGAAGATACTCAGTTTACATTAGACCCATAATAATATTTTTAGACTTATTAATCGTAAATCTACTAGTATTATTATGTATGAGATCTGCTATGAGTAATTTTGGTTATCATGCCATTTTGACTATATTTTGGCTAATAATATCTTATTATTCAGGTTATTATGAAGTGTATAGATACAGTAAAGGTTTTCAAATTTTAGGTAAATTATTAAAGCAATTCTTTTTTATTAGTTTAATAACATTTGCTTATGTAGGTTATAAGTATAAATATGTAACCACAGATGAAGTTGGATTTTATATTCTTTGTTCGTTTATTTCAGTAGGGTTTTTAAAATTTTCAATTTTCTTTCTGTTAAAAAAATATCGTCTTTTATATGGAGGAAATCACAGAAATGTAATCATTATTGGTAACGGAAAAAGCGTTGACGAATTAAAAGATTTTTTCACAAACAATCCCGATTATGGATATAATTTAAACCATGTTTTTGATTTAAAAAAAAATAAGAAAACCGAATTAGGAGAATGTAAAAATTATGTTATTGAACATAAAATTGATGAAATATACGCTTCAATAAGTACGCTTACAAATAGAGAAATTAATAATTTAATTCATTTTTCAGACAATAATTTAAAAACAATAAAATTTTTACCTGACAGTAAAAATACCTTTTTAAGAAATTTAGCTGTTGAATATTATGATTATATTCCAATTATTTCGTTAAGAAAAATTCCTTTGGATAAGGAAGTAAATAAACGATTAAAGCGTGTTTTTGATGTTGTTTTTTCTTTAATAATAATTGTTTGTTTGCTTTCTTGGTTAACCCCATTAATTGCAATCCTTATTTTGTTAGAATCAAAAGGACCAATTTTTTTCAAACAAAAAAGAAATGGATTAAACTACGAAGAATTCTATTGTTATAAATTCCGTTCTATGCATTTAAATCCAATAGCAGATTTAGAACAAGTACAAAAAAACGACCCAAGAATTACAAGAGTTGGTAAGTTTATTCGTAAAACAAGTATTGATGAATTGCCTCAGTTTTTTAATGTTTTGTTAGGAGATATGTCGGTAGTTGGACCAAGACCTCACATGGTAAGTCACACAGAAATGTACGCAAAAAGCGTTGATAAATTTATGGTAAGACATTTCATAAAGCCAGGAATAACAGGATTAGCCCAAACCAACGGATTTAGAGGAGAGGTTGAAACAGAGAAAGACATTATTAATAGAGTAAAATACGATATTTTCTATTTAGAAAACTGGTCGCTATTGTTAGATATTAAAATTATTTTTGCTACTGTAATTAATGCCATAAAAGGTGAGAAAAAAGCCTACTAATGAATGCTTTAGTTTCAATAATCACACCGTCCTATAATTCTGCAAAATTTATTGCTGAAACCATACAATCTGTGCAAAGTCAAACCTATTCAAATTGGGAAATGATTATTGTAGATGATGGTTCTTCTGATGAAACTGAAAACGTAGTTTTATCTATTATAGAAAATGATAATCGCATCCAATTTCATAAATTGAGTCAAAATTCAGGACCAGCTGTTGCTCGAAATACTGGAATTGAAAAAGCATCAGGAGATTATATGACATTTATTGATGCCGATGATATCTGGTTTCCAACTTTCATCGAAAACAACATTAAAACCATTAACGAAACTGGAATTCCATTCGTGTTTTCATCTTACAGAAGAGCCAATGAACAATTAGAATTTGTGTATTCTGATTTTATTGTTCCCAATAAAGTTTCGTATACCGATATTCTAAAATCTAATTCCATAAGTTGTTTAACTGCTTTTTTAGACATTAAAAAGTTAGGTAAAAAGTATATGCCATTAATCCGTAAACGTCAAGATATGGGATTGTGGTTGAACTATTTAAAAGTGATTCCATTCGCACACGGAATCCAAGAAACACAGGCGATTTATAGAATCAGAGAAAATTCGCTTTCTAGAAAAAAATCGGATTTAATTAAATACCAATGGCAATTTTATAGACAAGTTGAAAACTTCAATGTTTTTCAATCGGCATATTATATGTTACATTGGATGTATAAAGGTTTTATGAAGTATAGAAATTAAAGCATAGACTGAAATTGCTTCAATTTTCCTCTTTTGGTGCGTTCTAAAACTGCTTTTCGGTTGTAAGTAAAATGCAATCCTGGTTCTAAATATTTCGCAATAGCTTTTTCAATTTCTTGAATTTGTTCTGAAGTTAATTCTACCGAACTCACATAATCAATTTCAAAACTATCCAATTTTGTTTGGCGTACGATGAATTCTTTTACGTTTCCATCGTCTTCAATAATACTTTTGGTTACGTAGTAAAACGTTAATCCTGGTGATTTTTTTCCACTTGGTAAAAGTGCCACATCGCTGGTTCTTCCAATTAATTTTTTCAGAATGGGGTTTTTTAACGTACTTTTTTCATCTAAAATCCCAACATCACCAATTTCATATCGAATAAATGGATGCGCTTTGTTATATAAGGAAGTAATCACCACTTTTCCTTCTTTTCCATACGGAACTGGTTGATTATTTTCATCTAAAATCTCCACAAACAAGGTTTCTGCATTCACTTGCCATTCGTCATTCGGATTTTGAAAAGCAATTAAATCCAATTCCGAAGCGCCATATTCATTCACAATTGGAATTCCTAAATGTTTTTCCAATAAAATTTTATCTTCTTCAAACAACATTTCCGAAGTCACCATGCAAACTTTCAACGTTGGACAAACATCGGTTAAAATGATGTTTCGTGCTTGTAAATATTTTCCAAAAAGCACAATCGAACTCGTGTAACCATTGATATAATCAAACTTTTTGGTTTTAAAATGTTCCAAAACACTATCTAATATTTTATCTGATAAATCAAAAATTGGAAAACGATATCTTTTGCTTAAAAAGTCCTTTAAACGTTCTTTTCTGTACCCAATAAAATCCAACGGAATACCATAAAAACGCGCTTGATACGACGAATTGAAATCAACACCATACCAACCAAAACGATGAATAATCGAAGCCCAAGTTATGGCATGCGCTTCTTTATTCTTAGCAAACACAAACGGATTGCCACTCGAACCCGAAGTTTTATTTACAAAAACAGTTTTTTCGGAATAGCCTTTTGAAAGTCTATCTTTTAACGGTTTTTGTAAATCTTTTTTGGTCAAAACTGGTAAATCGTTCCAATTATCAAAAGTTTCTTTTCCAACTAAATTTTGATAAAAAGTGTTGTTTTTCAAATGAAATTCCACAATTTCTCGCTTTTTAGTTTCGAGATAATCGGGATAATCTGTTTCTGAAATTTGTAGAATTTTCTCAAAATCAGTCTGAGCTTTCTCAATCGGAAAACCGTTTAATTTTAAAGAAAGATGAAACAAGTTGAACATTCGTTGGAATTTATCCAAAAGTAATAAATCTGAAAATAATCTTTCTTCTTTTTTCTTTTTTCTTTCTTCTTAAGAAATAGTACTTTTGCCAAACAACATAACAACACACAAAATGACTATTTTACTACTTGGTTCTGGCGGTCGCGAACACGCGCTGGCTTGGAAAATGCTTCAATCTTCAAAATGTACTTCTCTTTTTGTTGCGCCTGGAAATGCAGGAACAGCAACCATTGCAAAAAACGTGGATTTAAATCCGAATGATTTTGATGCTGTTAAAGCTTTTGTTTTACAAGAAAAAGTAGCACTGGTGGTTGTTGGACCAGAAGATCCATTGGTTTTAGGAATTTACGATTTCTTCAAAAATGATGCTCAAATCAATCATATTCCTGTAATTGGACCATCAAAAGTGGGAGCGCAATTAGAAGGAAGTAAAGAATTTGCCAAAGAATTTTTAGTAAAACACAATATTCCAACTGCTCGTTACGAAAGTTTCACTAAAGAAACGGTTGAAAATGGGTGTGCTTTTTTAGAAACACTTGAAGCTCCTTACGTTTTAAAAGCAGACGGATTAGCTGCAGGAAAAGGCGTTTTAATCTTATCGGATTTAGAAGAAGCTAAAACGGAGTTACGAAATATGTTAGTGGGAGCTAAATTTGGAGAAGCGAGTTCAAAAGTAGTTATCGAAGAATTTTTAGACGGAATCGAATTAAGTTGTTTCGTTTTAACTGATGGAAAATCATATAAAGTATTACCAACAGCAAAAGATTACAAACGAATCGGAGAAGGCGATACTGGATTAAACACAGGTGGAATGGGTGCGGTATCTCCAGTTCCATTTGCGGATGCAGTTTTATTAGAAAAAATTGAAACCCGAATTGTAAAACCAACTATCGCTGGTTTACAAAAAGACGGAATAGAATACAAAGGCTTTGTTTTTATCGGATTAATCAACGTGAAAGGCGAACCTATGGTTATCGAATACAACGTTCGTATGGGCGATCCAGAAACGGAAGTGGTAATGCCAAGATTAAAAAGTGATTTAGTCGAAATTTTTGAAGCGATTGGAAATCAAGAATTAGATAAAATCACATTGGAAATCGATGAAAGAGCCGCTACAACTATCATGGTGGTTTCAGGAGGTTATCCAGAAGACTATGAAAAAGGAAAAGAAATTTTTGGATTGGAAAACATCACCGATTCTATTCCATTTCATGCCGGAACAAAATTAGAAAATGGGAAAGTTGTGACAAATGGAGGTCGCGTAATTGCGGTAACGTCTTACGGAAATGACTTTGAGGAAGCCATAAAAAAATCTTATCAAAGTATAGCTAAGCTACAATTTGATAAGATGTATTTTAGAAGAGATATTGGTAAGGATTTATAATTCCTTGCTAATATATCTTTAGATTATTTTAAAAACGAGTGTGCAGTTGTATCTTGCTCATCTTCATTGTTTGCTTTGAAGATGTTCAATTGCTTAATCCAATATGTCATTGCACCACAACAAATAAGAATAAATACCCAATTGATAATATTTGCAGTCCACCAGTTAGTTAATTCAAGTTCTCTTAACCAATCCATTGGTAAGAATAAAAAATCTACGAAAAGTGATTGTATTCCTTCAAAAAATGATTTCATTTTGATAAAGTATTATATTTACACCACAAAAATATAAAATATTCGCATGATAGCAAGTGTTTTTAGTAAAACAAGACCATTTAATTATTTAGTTATCGGAATTTTGTCGTTAGTGTTCTTTATTTTAAAGACTATTTCGACTGCTTCCGCTGATGCTACGTGGGTTTATTATGCCGAAGAGCTTGGTTTGTTTCTGTTGGTTTTGGGTTCTGTTTTTTTAACCAACTTTATTGCGTTGAAGAATGGTTTGACCAAAGGAAATAATTACGCGTTATTGTTGTTTTTTGTTTTCTTGCTTTTTTTCTCTTCTGTTTTTCAGAATAAGAACATTATAATTTCAAATTTTTTATTGCTATTGGCATTGAGAAGATTAATTTCGTTAAAGTCACTTTTATCCACTAAGGAAAAAATTTTTGACGCTTCATTTTGGATTCTTTTAGCCGCATTATTTCACTTTTGGAGTATTTTTTATATTGTTTTAGTTTTTATTGCGATTATTCTCCACGTTTCTAAAGATTACCGAAACTGGATTATTCCTTTTATCGCATTGCTTGCCGTTACAATCTTATTTTTTCTTGCAAATAGTTTATTAGACAATGGCCTAATGAGTACGCTATTGAGCAAAACGTATATTAGTTTTGATTTTTATTATTTCGATAATGTTTATCAACGAATTGCTTTGGCAGTTTTTGCCTCAATAAGTTTATTTGCCTTTTTTTTGCATGTTTTTGATATTCCTAATAAGGCATTGAACATGCAATCTTCTCACAAAACCATTTTATTTTCTTTTATTTTAGGGGTTGGAATTTATGTGCTTTCGGCAAATAAGAATAATGGAAGTTTAGCTTTCTGTTTTGCACCGTTGGCAATCATAGGAGCTAATTTTATCGAAAAAATTGAAAATAATTGGGTAAAAGAAATCGTTGTTTATTCTTTAGTGGCTTTTGGTGTTTTCTTTTTTATAATGCAATTATAATTTAATTCCGTATGCCAAATCTCCAGCATCACCTAAACCTGGAACAATGTAATTGTGCTCATTCAATTTTTCATCTAAAGCCGCTACCCATAAATGACAATTCGAAGGTACATTCTCTTCTAAATACTGAATACCTTCTGGAGTTGCAATCACGACAGCAATATGAATTTCTTTAGGTTGGTGTTCTAAATGCAATTTATGTAAAACCGCCACTAACGATTGTCCAGTAGCTAACATCGGATCAATTAAAATCAAATTTTTTCCTTCAAATGACGGAGCTGCTTGATATTCTACCAAAATTTCAAATTTGTCATCGTTGTTATAATGATGACGGTAAGCCGAAACAAATCCGTTTTCTGCATTATCAAAAAAGCTCATAAAGCCTTGATGTAACGCTAAACCAGCACGTAAAATCGAACATAAAACTACAGGTTCGGCAATGGTTGTCGTGTGTTTAATTCCTAATGGTGTTTGCACATCAATTTCTTTGTAATCAAGTGTTTTACTTAATTCATATGCCATTATTTCTCCAATACGCTCAATATTTTTTCTAAAACGCATGCTGTCTTTTTGGATGTTCACATCGCGAATTTGCGCTAAAAAATGATTAAGAATACTGTTTTGCTCTGAGATATAATGAATGTGCATTGGATTTATTTTTTATTTTCAGGATAAAAGTACAAAAAATCGCTATTTTTGTATCAATTTTAAAGCTATTATTATGTTTGCTGAATTTGCATTTCCCATTTTTGAACAAAGTATCAAAACATATCACATTGTTGACGATGTGTATCAACCAGTTGTAAATCCTTTCGAAAAAGGAACTATTGAATATTTGTTGTTTGCAAAAAATTGGGTAGATACGGTGCAATGGCATTATGAAGATATCGTTCGTGATCCAAATATTGATCCAGTTGCAGCTTTAGATTTAAAACGTAAAATTGATGCTTCTAACCAAGTTCGTACGGATATGGTGGAATACATCGATAGTTATTTCTTAGATAAATATAAAGATGTTCAAGTAAAACCAAATGCAAAAATTAATACGGAAAGTCCAGCTTGGGCAATTGACCGTTTGTCGATTTTAGCATTAAAAATTTACCACATGAACGAAGAAGCAACTCGTGTTGAAGCAACAGCGGAACACAGAGCAAAATGTCAAGAAAAATTGAATGTTTTGTTAGACCAAAAAAACGATATGTTTACTTCAATCAGTCAATTAATTGAAGATATTGAAGCGGGTGACAAATACATGAAAGTGTACAAACAAATGAAAATGTACAACGATGAGGAGTTAAATCCGGTGTTGTATCAAAATAAAAAATAGTCATCATTTGATGTCTAAACCAAAACACATATTGGTAATAAGGCTCTCAGCCATGGGTGATGTCGCTATGACAGTTCCTGTGTTGAGAGCCTTAGTTTTGCAATATCCAGAAATAAAAATTACGGTAGTTTCGCGTCCTTTTTTTCAACCTTTTTTTGACGGCATTCCGAATGTGAATTTCTTTGGAGTTGATTTGAAAGAACGACACAAAGGTTTCTTAGGTTTACTTCGATTATTTTCCGATTTACGAAAATTGCATATTGATGCAGTTGCCGATTTACATAATGTACTTCGTTCTAAAGTTGTCCGAACATTATTCGCTTTAAGTGGAAAAAAAGTAGCCGCAACGGATAAAGGAAGAGTCGAAAAGAAAGCATTAACCAGTTTAACAAACAAAGTTTTTGCTCCTGTAAAATCAATGGTTGAAAGACATGTTGATACTTTCAAACAACTTGGATTTTCAATTGATTTGACGAATCCATTATTTCCAGAAAAAGCGATTTTATCAGAACAAATTCTTTCAATCACAGGAACAAAAAATCAAAATTGGATTGGAATTGCGCCTTTTGCACAATACGAAAGCAAAGTCTATCCAATCGATTTAATGCAAAAAGTGATTGATGGTTTAGCTGAAAACAAAAACCAAAAAATCTTCTTATTTGGTGGAGGCGAGAAAGAAATTCAATTGCTAAATCAATTACAAAGCCAACACGAAAATGTAATCGTTTTAGCTGGAAAACTAAAATTCAAACAAGAATTAGAAGTGATTTCCAATTTAGACGTTATGCTTTCTATGGATTCTGGAAATGCGCATATTGCTGCGATGTTGGGTGTAAAAGTCATTACACTTTGGGGAGCAACGCATCCTTATGCCGGTTTTAAACCATTCAATCAACCTGATGATTTTTGTTTGATTTCAGATAGAGAAAAATATCCATTATTACCAACTTCTATTTATGGAAACAAAAAGGTAGAAGGTTATGAAAATGTGATGCAAACGATTTTACCCAATACAATTGTAGATAAAATAGAAAAGGAGCTGAAGTAGCTCCTTTCTTTTTAGCTATAGGTTTTTTTGCATCAAAATCCTAAATGAACTAAAATATAATTTTTCAATAAGTTGTGGAAAAACTTCTCTTGGTCAGTTTCAACACCAATTGTTGTGAAATTAGCACTTAATAAAAAGCCATTATCACAAATAAATAAAGCCCTATTATCTTCACCACAGGTCCAAATAGCGGGTTTACCACTTGGATATGTTGCTAATACTTGAGCGCCTATTGGTAAAGTGTAGGTTGTTCCATTAAATTCGGCACTAACTCCTGTTCCTAATAACGCTACACCCGCATTCGCTGTTCCCCAATAACTGCTACTTAATGGAATAGTTGAATTTACCGTCGTCGGATTTGCGCCTGCAATAAAAGTTCCTGTTCCTCCAAAAGCAGTGTGATAATTGTTTGAAGTGGTAATTGCATTTCCATCATTCGCATCTAAAGTAATAATTGCAATTCCGCCCAAAGCCACATAATCTCGAATTCTTTGACAATCGGCTAAACTTCTTGAACCTGTAGTTTTGTTCGGTCCACAAGCTACAATGTCAATTGTATTTCGCATGGTTAAAGGAGAAATTCCACCATTAAAAGTGGTAATGTAATCATCATGTAAAATTCCGCCAATGGTATTAAAAATTCCCGTTGGACCATAATTTTGTGGAACCGTTTGTTGGCCGAAAGGAGAAGTAGCATTATAAGCACTTCCATCAATGTATTTTATCGAAATTACTCTTCCGTTCACACGAATTGAAAAGACACAAGTTTGTCCTCCAAATGTGATGGCAAAACTTGCTAATCCTGAGGAAGTAGGAGTTCCTGAAACTATAAAACTTAAGTTCCCATTTCCTAAAGCCAAAGTTCCAGGTGTTAAAGTTGCGGTTAATCCAGTAACACCTGTTGAGTTTATGGTTTGGGTTGGATAAGCTACACCATTTCCTCCGGTATAAGGTAACGTGGTTGTACCCGAATATGTGCTAAATTGTGTTGCAGTTACTGGAGAGTGTGTTGCTCCACTACAGTTCAAACCGGTTACTGTCGGACTTCCACTAATTACAATTTGAACATTGGAACCAGAACATCCTAAATTGGTAATAAAATTACTCAAATTAAATTGTGCATTACCAGTTCCAGAAGGAGTTCCGTTAACATTAAAAACCAATGTTCCACCAGTAGGGTTTGTAAATGCAGCAGCAATTGTTGCGGTTAATCCGGTAACTCCAGTTGAAGGAATACTTTGAGCATCATAACCACCACCATTTCCACCAGCAGGATATGTCACCGTAATAGTTCCTGTGTAAGGCGAACCATTAATTCCAGTTGCTGGATTTTCCACAACAGCTGTTGAACATGTTATAGGGGCAATACTAGCTTTATTGATAGTTACAGTGAAACTACAACTCTTACCATCAAATGTAAATGGAAATGTTGCAGTGGCTGTTGTTGCTGCTGAGACAAATGGGTCGGGAGTTCCTGTTATAGTAAAAGTGAAATTTCCAGCACCAGTTGCTAAAGTTCCTGCATTTAAAGTTGCTGTTAATCCTGTAACTCCTGTTGAAACAATTGGTGTTCCGGCGGAATAAGCCACACCATTTCCGCCAGAGTAAGGAACGGTTACTGTTTTATTGTAAGGTAAACCTGCAATTCCATTTCCGGCTGGTGTAACTGTGAAAGGAGCAGTACAAGGAATAAAAGCAATAGTAGGACCGTTAACAGTTATAGAAAAAGAACAACTTAATCCTCCAAAAGAAATTGCAAAATTAGCTGTTCCGCTTGAAGTTGGTGTTCCCGAAATAACATAAGTTAAATTTCCTATTCCGTTGGTTAGCGTTCCTCCTTGTAAAGTTGCGGTTAAACCTGTAACTCCTGTGGAAGTAATTGGAAAGCCTAAAGGATATGAACCTCCATTTCCTCCAGTATAAGGAATAGTAGCATTTCCAGAATAACTCACACCAACTGCGCCTGGACTTGCTGTTACTCCAGCACAATTTAAAATTGAAATAGTGGCGTCACAAAGTGAATTCCAAGCAGAACTTTTGTAATATTGGAAACAATTAATTGTGGTGTTGTAAATCATTAATCCATTAGCTGGTGAAGCAATAGCATCACGTTGAGCTGTGGTTAATCTAGGCACAAGAAATCCTTGGGTTGTACTAGTTAGATCTAAAATTGAACTTGCATGTGGATTAGTTGTTCCAATTCCAACTTGTGCAAAAGATTGTAATGTGTAAAAAGCGATAATTGTTAATAAGATTTTTTTCATAATCATTTGTATTTTGATGCAGGTCAAAACTACTCCTGTTGAAAATGATAAGAAAATACTATATGTTTGTATTCCGTGAATTTGTACAAATTCCGTATATTTAAACATTAATTAACCTAAAATACAGCCTAATTTAATGTCATTATTACTTCCCATTTTAACTGCTTTTGTGTTAGCATTTCTCTTTTTATTTAGGGGAAATGGTAAGCAAAATAAGACTTCGCAGTTTTTAGGATTGTATTTTTTACTTTGGGCTTTTGCCATTTCGTGCTTCTTTTTGGCAACTGAAAAGTTAACGTGGCTTCCTGAGAAGATTTCGGAGGTAATTATGTTACTTTTCTTTGTTTTCCTACTTGCAATTCCACCTACGATTTATCTTTACAGTGCTTTTTTGGCCGGAATTCGTCAAAACAGAAACGTAAAACATTATTATGTGGTATTTTTGCTTTTCTTCATTAATGCGTTTTCTTTTTTATATATGGATTCGAAAAAGAATCTTTTTATGAAAGAAATGAGCGAAAAAGTATTGACGTATTCCAATTATTTGGCACTACTTTTTGTGTTTCCATTATTGAGTATTTATTATCTGTTTTTATCCGTTTCTATCTTTAAAAGATATAAGAGAGAAAAACAATTGGATGCTACTTCGCCTGGAATTCACCCTAATAAATTGCTTCATTTTATTTTAGGTTACGTCATTTTTATGGTCTTGTTGCTAATAAGTCTAACAGGGATTTTACCTAAATTTTTAAAATTATCTTTCGAATTGTATTCTGCAGCTTATTTCATTTATGTGGGTTACATCAGTTGGAAACAAGAAAAATTGGATTTTGAAGTTGTACAAGAACAAAAGGAAGCTAAAGAATCAGAAATTTTTGCACCATTTTTTGAAGGATTAGAAGAAAAGTTAGGTGCCATAATGAAAGAAGAAAAACCATTTTTAGATGCCAAACTTACTTTGAATCAATTAGCTAAGAAAATTGGAAGTAATGAAAAATATTTGTCACTTTTCTTAAACTCTAAGTACGAAATGAATTTTGCCACTTATATCAATTCCTATCGAATTGAAGAAGCAAAACAACTTTTAGTACAAAAAGAAACCGCCAATTTCACTATTGAAACAATAGCAAATATGGCGGGATTTCATTCTAAATCTTCTTTCAATACTGCTTTTAAGAAAGCTACGGGTTTTACACCCTCAGAATATAAAAACCAAAAAGCTTAAAAGAGTTTTTTATTAACCAGCAACAAGATTAAATTCAGTATTTACAATTTTATCCTCTTTAATTTTAAAAGATCCAATATATGTATGTTCGGGACACCAATCTAAGTCTTGTACAAATGAAGCTTCATTGATCTTTAAAATAAAAGTCTTAGACGTTTTATCGAACGAAATTTTCATTACGTCCTTGCATTCACAATCAAAATTTTCAAATAGAACTTCTTTTTCAAACTCTTTACCTTTTTTTAAATCTTCAATTTTTATATCCTTTAAAAAATCTTCTAGAATTTTATAACTAAAAGGAGTTTGAGTTTGTTTATTAAACTTCTCAAATAAGCTTTTAATTTGAGATTTATTAAAATTTTGACTTAAACTTATATTACCAGATAATAAAGCAAAAAACAAAAATAACGTAATGTAAAACCGATTAAACATCATCAAAATCAATCTTAATCGTAGCTGTTGTTGGATATGCTTGACACGCTAATGTTAATCCTTCAGCAATCTCTGAATCGGTTAAAATTTGATTTTTCTTCATATCGGCAGCACCTTCTGTAATTTTACAAATACAACTACTGCAAATACCACCTTGACAAGAATACGGTACATCTAAACCTTGTTTTAAAGCCGCTTCTAATAAGGTTTGTTTCTGACTCATTTCGAAAGTTGTTTCTTCATCGTCTACTAAAATTGAAATTTTAGTGTGGCCTTCAGCACCACCAACGGATTCGTTTTCGTTTGAAGATGTTGAGAACAATTCGAATTTAATGTCAGCATCTGAAATGTTGTTTTCTTTCAATGTATCCGAAACCAAATTGATCATCTCTTCTGGTCCGCACAAATAGAATTTTGAAAACTCCATTTCGGCATGTTTGTTTTTCAAGATGAAATTTACCGTTGATTTATCGATTCGACCAAACAAAGCATTATCAGCAGTGGATTGACTATACACATATTGCACAAACAAGCGTCCCACATATTGCAATTGCAAATCGTGTAATTGGTTGTGGAAAATGGTATCTTTTTCTGATTTATTTCCGTAAACCAATACAAAAGTACTGTTAGGTTCTTCTTCTAAAACTGATTTTAAAATCGAATACACAGGTGTAATTCCGCTTCCAGCTACAAAAGCTGCGTAGTTTTTCTGGCGCTCTGCTTTTGGTTCGAAAGTGAATTTCCCCTCAGGAGTTCCTACTTCGATTACATTTCCAACCGCTAATTTTTCATTGGCAAATTTGGAAAAGAAACCATTTTTGATAGCTTTCACAGCAATTCGCAATTCGCCACTTTTTGGAGAAGAACAAATCGAATACGCTCTTTTAATTTCTTCGCCGTCAAGCGTAACTTTTATATTTACGTATTGCCCAGCAACAAATTGGTAATACGATTTTAATTCGTCTGGCACATTAAAAAGAATCGAAACGGCATCAGCAGTTTCTTTGATGATTTCTTTAATGCTTAATTTATAAAATGATGACATGTGATTTATTTTTTACAAAAATACTATTTATCAAGAAAATAGAAGATAGAAATTAGAAAATAGATTTTCGGATTTTCAGATGTTGGAATTTCATGTTTATTTGGAACACTGATTGATAAAATTATTGAAATAGTTATAATCTTTTATGAACTTATTAAAGTAAAACTACTTACGCTTTTTATATTCTTCTATGACTTATATGGTTAAATTTTCTGATTTTGAATTTTTTGTTCGAACTTGATTTTTGATTTTGTCCTTGTTCTTGAATTTAAAAAAATACTTAAGAATGTTATGCATAAGAAAATTATGTATATATTTGTTTTGAAATTTTAGTCTTATGAAAAACTCACAATTATATAAAGGTAGTTTGAACACTATCATTATGAAGCTTTTAGAAGAGCAAGGCCGAATGTATGGTTATGAAATTACGCAGAAAGTAAAAGAAATCACCAAAGGCGAATTGAACATCACCGAAGGTGCTTTGTATCCTGCTTTACACAAATTAGAAGCCGAAGGTTTGCTAGATGTTGAGGTAGAAAAAGTAGACAATCGCTTAAGAAAGTACTACAAACTTACCGAAAAAGGCGCCACAGAAACCGTAAACCGTTTAGCTGAATTGGAAGAATTCATCAAAAACATGCAAACGATTGTAAATCCTAAATTGAGTTATTAAGATGAAGTTGACAGCAGAACAAATCACCTACATAGAAAACTACATCAAAAGTTTTGACATCAAATATTATGAAGTCTATATGGAAATTTTAGACCACATGATTTTGAGTGTTGAAGCTATTCTGGAAGAAAATAAAGAAATTACTTTTGAAGATGCGGTTTTGAAAGCAAAAGTAGAAGGTTTTGGCAAAAAAGGTTTTAGAGGTATGATGGATGAAAGATTGCAACTTGCACAGAAACAAGCAAGAAAGGAGAACAATAAAATGATTAAAGAGTATTTTACATTTCCTAAAATTGTGATGACAATAGCTGTTTTTGTTGGATATTTTTTGTTTTTGATGTTTTTTGACGAACCAAGGATAGCTCATGCAATTATTTCTACAGCTCTTATGTTTTTTGGGTTTTCCCAGTATTTATACTTCAAAAAATTTCAAAAAATCAAAAATTTTTACATTTTAAAAACTCACATGTTGAATTTTGCTTCAATGCTGTTATTTCCTATTTATCAATTATCTAATACATTTTTAATTTTCGGGAAAGAGTCAATAGACTTTGATCATATTTTAATACGATTATTTATGACAACTGTTTTCACTTTTTTATTGATTTCGCTATTAGTTTACATTGAAATTAGAAAGAAAACTATGGAAGAATTGAAAACTCAAATTTTTGTTTAAGATGAAACTCACACCAGAACAAATAGACCGTCTTTACCAATTCACGCGCCAACATTACGTGGAATGGTACGATTTACAAACCGAATTAGTAGATCATTTAGCGAATTCAATTGAAGCACAATGGCAAGAAAACCCTAAAGTTTCTTTTGAAGATGCGTTGCAAGTGGAATTCAAAAAATTTGGGGTTTTTGGGTTTATGGATGTGGTGGAACAAAGACAATTAGCACTTAATAAAAAGTATAATTCAATTATTTGGAAACATTTCAAGGCTTTTTTTACAATTCCTAAAGTAATTCTAACTTCTGGTATTATTGGATTAACATTTTTTCTTTTAAAAAATTTACGCTTCAAAGCAGATGTAGTACTTATTGTTTTTGGTATAATTGTTTTGAGTTTCTATTTTTCTATTATCTACCTTTCAAGGAAAAACAAAAAAATAAGTAAATCAACTCAAAAAAAGTGGTTGTTTAAAGAAATTATATTAGGACGTTCTTCTTTGGTTGGAATGACCTATTTACCCATTCAAATTATTATTCATTCTGAAAAAGTAATGGATAATCCTTATGGTATTTTTATCATAAGTTTTTTAATAGTTGCAATGGCTTTAATAGAATATATTATTTTAATAGAAGTTCCTAGAAAAGCAGAAGACTATTTAAAAGAAACCTATCCCGAATATGCATTAGAAAATGCCAATTAAACAAAAAGCCTACTTTATGAGTAGGCTTTCGTTTGTTATTCCATAAACAACGCTTTTAATTCCGTTGCTTCGCTTGGTTTCATTTTTCCAGCTAAGACTAAACTTAGCTGTTTTCTTCTTAATGCTGCTTCGTAACGTTGTTTTTCTAATTCGGTTTCTGGTTCAATTGGTGGAACTGGAATTGGCCTTCCTGTTTCATCAACCGCTACAAATGTATAGATAGCTTCGTTCGCTTTATTTTTAATTCCTGATTCTCTGTCTTCAATCCAAACATCAATAAAAATTTCCATAGAAGTATTGAAAGTTCTCGACACTTTAGATTCAACGGTCACCACACTTCCTAAAGGAATAGCTCTATTAAACGCCACGTGGTTCACCGATGCCGTTACACAAATTCTACGTGAGTGTCTTCTTGCGGTAATACTTGCTGCTCTGTCCATACGCGCTAGCAATTCACCACCAAATAAGTTGTTCAATGGATTCGTTTCACCTGGTAAAACTAAGTCGGTTAAAGTAGTTACCGATTCTGAAGGAAATTTTGGTTGCATTGTTTTTTTTGCAAAGATAAAGATGAATTTGAAAATAAAATGCAAAAAAAAATCCCAAAATTGGGATTTCAATAATTTTTATGCAAAGTGTTAAAAATTTATTCGATTAACAACCAAGCTTCTGCATTGTGCGATTTTTGAATGTTTTTTCTTTCAATTTGTGCTTCGTTTAAATTTTTGAAACTTCCATAAACCACAGGATATAAGTTGTGTTTATTCATTGAAAGCATCTTAGCATTTTCAAAACCAGCAGCTTTTAGTTCAGTAATCGCTTTGTTAGCATTTTCTTCACTTCTATAAGCGCCAGCAACTAAATGATAAGGCATTTTTTCTTCAACTGGAGCAGCTACACTTAATTCAACCGCTTCAACCGGAGCGCTAATTACAAAAGTCGCTTGTTGAATTTGTTGTTGTACTTTTTCTTGAACGTTTTTTTGAACGGCTAATGTTTGATTTTCAATTTGTTGATTATTATAAGCTATATAACCAACACCACCAACACCCAACATCACCACAAAAACAGCAGCATATTTTAAATAAGAGTAATCTCTTTTTCTTTCCGGAGTAAAAATAATTGGTGCTTTTTCTTCTAAAGCTTCTACTTCTTGTTTTAAAATTTCTCTTGTAATTTCAGGAGAAACAAAACTGCTCAAACCAAACGAATCGGTTAAATAATTAACAGTATTTGCTGGTTCAAAAACCCAATTCATTTCATTGTTAACCGAAATTTCGCCAATGTTTTTCAACACTACACGATTGCGGTTTTGCAACAAATACGTCCATTCGTTGACCACATCACCAATTTTGATTACGGCTAATTCGTAGGACATTTTTTCTTGTAATGCCACATGATTTGCCAATAAACCATCATTATTTTTTACATTCGCATTAAACGAAACCACTTTTTTAGGTGGAAAAAACGAACTCGCGCTTCCAGTAACGTGAGCGGACACGGTTTCGGTTAAAAACGCACCAAAACCAGGAACAGTAACGCACTGATAACGATATAATAAGTCGGATATGTGTTTTTCTATAAGCATAACAACAAAGTTAGATAATCAATAGCAATATCAAAATTTTATCAACAAAAATTATTAACAATTCCGATTTTAAATGTAAATAATTGTAAATAAGGTATTTGTGATTTTTGTCATCCTGAGCTTGTCGAAGGGCTGCTGTCCGCTCTACACGGTGCCGCTCCCATCAGGGCTAATTAGGTTTCTATTTTCTTTTTTGGATTATTGCTAAAAAGAACTATTTTTGTTCTTCAATTATACGCCAAATAAATTTTATATACGCCATGACACAGTCAGAATTGTACCACACGCTTGCGCTCATGCAAGTGGAAGGAGTTGGAGATGTAATCGCCAAAAAACTCATCCAACATTGCGGAAACGCTACAGAAGTTTTCGCTTCAAAAAAATCCCAACTTCAAAAAATTGACGGCATTGGTTCGGTTGTAATTAAAAATTTGCAAGATAAATCCGTTTTCAAAAAAGCGGAAGCCGAACTCCAATTCATTACGCAAGAAAATATTTCCACCACTTATTTTCAAGAAGAAAACTATCCCGAACGATTAAAAAATTGTTACGACGGCCCTGTACTTTTATTCCAAGCTGGAAATATCGATTTACAAAACAAAAGAATCATTAGTATTGTCGGCACACGCCAAATCACGACATATGGTATGGAATTTACTAAGAAATTAATTGAAGAAATTTCACCTTTAAATCCAATAATTGTTAGCGGTTTTGCTTATGGTGTTGATATTTACGCACATCAAATAGCAATGGACTGTGGTTTGCAAACCATAGGTGTTTTAGCTCACGGATTAAACCAAATTTATCCGAAAACCCACAAAAAGTACATGGCAAAAATGGAACAAAACGGTGGCTTTTTAACCGAATTTTGGAGCACCAGCAATCCCGATAAAGAAAATTTCATCAAACGAAATCGGATTGTTGCCGGCATTAGCGAAGCTACCATCGTAATTGAAAGTGCAGAAAGAGGCGGTTCGTTAGTTACTGCCAATATTGCTAATGATTATAATCGAGACGTTTTCGCAGTTCCAGGAAGAACAACTGATAAATACAGTCAAGGTTGCAATAATTTGATTAAAACACAACGCGCCAACTTGCTTACTTCGGCTGCCGATTTGGTGTATATTTTGAATTGGGAATTGCAACGCGAATCTCAAAAAGTAGTACAAAAGCAATTGTTCATTTCCTTAACCGATGAAGAACAAATCATTTACGATTACCTTCAAAAAACAGGCAAAGAAATGATGGACATCATCGCTTTAGAATGCGATTTTCCTATTTATCGAATTTCTTCCATTTTGTTAAACATGGAATTAAAAGGAGTGATTAGACCTTTGCCTGGTAAGATGTTTGAGGTGGTTTGATTTTTTTGGCTTATTTTTTGATTGAAATTCCTAAATTTAGAACATGAAAAAAGCACTTAGCGTCTTATCGATAGTTTTGTTTTTATTCTCTTGCACAGAGAAACAAAAATCCTATGAAGAATTAGAAGCAGAAGTTTTGTGTGATGTGTTGCCAGAAGTTTTAGAAAGAGAATTGAAATTTTATTCTGTGAAAATTCCACCACCACCTCAAACATTAGATTCGTTAAAATATAATGACAAACAATTAGATAGTATTAAAATGCTAGATAGTTTGTCATGGGATGCCCACTTAAAAGATTATAAAGTTTATTATCAAAATCGTTTATCTGAAATAAGACAATATAAGAAAGTGCAACAAAAAGTATTAGACACTTTGTTATATGTTAAGAAATTATCTGCTGATGAAACGGTTTATTTAAAAAGTGAATTAGATTCAAGAAAAGTTGGATTAGATGAATTTAATAATTCAAATATTAATGTTAATTTAGTTCCTTATTCAAATACTTTTGAAGGGCAAGATAGAAATTCGGGAGAACAAGTTTTGTTTCTTACAAGAGTATTAATGGACGAAAAAGGAGAAAATTCTTTTTTTACTGTTTTTAAATTCTTTGGTACTTATCATGTGTTTTGTAGAAAGTTAAAAAACAACAAATGGGAGATAAGAAAAGTAATTCCTGATGACAACAATAAGCTTCGCTTAGAATAAAAAACCTCAAAATTTAGACATCTAAACTTTGAGTTTTTTTATTTTTAATTCTGTTTTAATATCAGTCGGCATTAACATACGGTCTTTAAAAGATATTTTAAAATCATATTCGATATTGTATAATTTTAAAATGGCATCTAATTCCTGTTTATCTTCGGTGTTCTTTTTACTATCAAAACGATATCTATTCAAGGCACCAAAAGCATAACCAAGCAAAACCACTGCAATACAAATAAAAATTATTATTATTGATGAGGCTATAAATATAGGTTTACCGCTAGCCTTGCTTAAAATGTTTGCGATATATTCGTTGAATTTATAGGTAAAAAGAAACATAGCCAAACTCATAATTAAGTAAACTACAAAATAGGAGTATACCCAATTCTTTTCTCTTTTTGTTTTTTCAAAAGCGATGTTAACTTCTGTAATCTTTTTTTCAAGATTGTCATTAAATGAAATCTTATCGCAGGACGCATTAAAATTTGGATTACGATTGGTTAAACTGCAAAAAACTCCAATTTCAAGATTTTGTGATTTGTTTTTACACAATTCACAATGCTTGAAGAGTCTTTTTGAGTTTTTGTTCATCTGTAAAAGATGTTAATTAATATCCCAACTTCTCTCTAACTCTTTTCAAAACGCCATTTGCTACTTCACTAGCTTTTGCAGCGCCTTCAAGCAATAATTTATCTACTTCTTCTAAGTTGTTGATGTAGTAATTGTATTTTTCTCTTTCGGTTTTGAATTTCTCAACGATTAATTCAAACAAGGCTTGTTTCGCGTGACCGTAACCGTAATTTCCTGCTTCGTATTTGGCACGTAAATCGACCACTTCTTTTGCAGAACCTAATAATTTGTATAAAGCAAACACATTACAAGTGTCTGGGTTTTTTGGTTCTTCAAGCGGAGTGCTGTCGGTTTCAATAGTTTTTATTTGTTTTAATAACGCTTTATCGTCTAAAAAGATATTGATAAAATTGTTTCTCGATTTACTCATTTTTTGTCCGTCTGTTCCTGGAATAATCATGATTTGCTCATCGATTTTAGCTTCAGGCAATACAAACGTTTCACCCATTTGGTGATTGAATCTCGAAGCTACATCACGGGTAATTTCTAAATGTTGCAATTGATCTTTTCCAACAGGAACAAAGTTTGCATCATACAATAAAATATCAGCCGCCATTAACATCGGATACGAAAACAATCCGGCATTTACATCGTCTAATCTATCGGCTTTATCTTTGAAAGAATGAGCCAATGTTAAACGTTGAAACGGAAAAAAGCAACTCAAATACCAAGAAAGCTCGGTCGTTTGAGGCACATCAGATTGGCGATAAAAAACCACACGATTTGTATCTAAACCACACGCCAGCCAAGCCGCCGCAACACTATATGTGTTTTGTCTTAATTCTGCTCCATTTTTGATTTGCGTAATCGAATGCAAATCGGCAATAAAAAGAAAAGACTCGTTATCAGGATTGTTTGCCATTTGAATAGCAGGAATAATTGCTCCTAATAAATTACCTAAGTGTGGGGTTCCTGTACTTTGAACTCCGGTTAAGATTTTTGCCATTATAATGTGTTTTTTTAACGCAAAGATGTTAAGTTCTTCAAGTTATTATTTTGAAATGCAAATGTAGCGTAAAAACAGAAAAGTAAAAAGAGATAGGTTTTATATAAATGATTACTTTTGGAAAACAAATAAACTTGCTAAATGAAATTTTTAAAATATCCGCTTACATTATTATATCGAGTTTGGTTTTACATCTTGGTTTTGGTTCCAATCATTGTACTGTTTCCATTTATTTTAGCTACGATTTTAAGTGAGAAAACGTATCCGTTATTTTTTAAAATTGCAAGGTTATGGTCTAAGGTTATTTTAATAGGAATGGGATTCCATTATTCTATCGAAGGCGATGAAGTTTTTGAAGATGGCAAAAGTTATATGTTAGTTGCCAATCATACTTCAATGACGGATATTATGTTAATGTTGATTGCTGTTAAAAATCATCCGTTTGTATTTGTGGGAAAGAAAGAATTGGCTAAGATTCCAATTTTTGGTTTTATTTATAAACGCGTTTGTATTTTGGTTGATAGAGCAAACAGTAAAAGTCGTTATCAAGTTTTTGAGCGTGCTCAAAAAAGAATTCACCAAGGATTGAGTATTTGTATTTTTCCAGAAGGAGGTGTTCCAGAGGAACATATAGTATTAGACGAATTTAAAGACGGCGCTTTCAGAATTGCTATTGAACACGGTTTACCAATTGTTCCGATGGTATTTTTTGATAATAAAAAACGATTCTCTTATACTTTTTTTAGTGGAAGTCCAGGAAAAATGCGAGCTAAAATTTACCCAATAATTGAAACGAAAGGCAAAACATTGGAAGACAGAAATGCATTGAAACAACAAGTGCGTCAACTAATTTTAGAACCTTTGGAAAACGATTTAAAATAAAAAAGTCCCATTTTCTGGGACTTTTTCAGTTTCATTTTAACTAGAAACGAAACAACTTAACTTAAATTTAAGCTTAACCAACTAAAGCTTAAAAACTAAAACTTATTCCAGAATACAAACCGATAAAATAAGGTTTGAAGTTACCAGAATTCTCACTAAACGTATTGATTTGGTATTTAAACATAGGTTGGAAATTCGCATTAAAATTTTTCCAAAAACTGTATTTAAAACCCAAACCGACATTACTACTAAAATGTATATTGTTTAAATTATTTGCACTACCAATACTCATTTCTTGCCCATTTGAGACAAGAGATACGTTGTTTTCGCTTAAAAATAAAGTACTAACACCACCAATTACATCTATTCCAAATTTTTTATCGATTAATTTATAACTTAACTCTAAGGGAACTTCGATGAATCCAATTTCTTGATTTAAGGAGCCATCATATTTTACAAGAGGCGTCCCAATAACAGACACAAATTGACCATTATCTTGTAATTTACTTTCTATATTGATCATTTTTCCTGCATTGTTTGTTTTAATATTCTCTAAAGGCTTAGCTCCTATATCCTGATAAAAAGTGATATCATTTGTATTGTAATCAATTTTTAAACTATTTATACCTGTTTTTACAGTAAGTTTTTTGGTTATGTTATAATTTATTCCAACACCATAACTTAATGTACTATTAAAACTTTTTTGATTTGCGATTAGTCTAGAATCAATAGAAGAGCCTTCGGCTAATGAATTGAAATAAACAGGCGATGCGTTAGTGCTAACCGCCCATTTACTCCTTTTCTCTTTTTCTTTTTCATCTTCATTTCTCCCTTCCTCTTTTGCTGCAAGCAATTCTTCTAGTGGATTTTTTTCTTCAGCAATTTTTGCCACTAGCGTACTATCTTTAGTAATGATTTGTGTTGATGCAACAATTGTTGTTGAATTGTTGTTTTCTTTTAAATCATCATTGGTATTATTTGTAACAATTGTTTCTTTTTTATCTTTTTCAAAAAAAGCATCAATCTTATCTGAATTGATATTCTTATTATTAGTTTGATCAATGGATTTTTTCTTTTGATCTATAACTAAACTTTTATCATTTGAATTAACAAACACATTTTCATTACCTATCAATTCATCGTTTGGTATTGTGATGTTGTTGTTTTTTGCAGTATTTCTTTTTTTGTTTTTCGAAATGTTATTTCCTTTAGTGTTATCAACAATATTACCATTTGAATTAGTAAATGATGATATAGTTGAATTTGATTTTTTGTTTTCTTTTGAACCAGAAACAATGACATTTTTTGTTTTCGTTATGCTATTTGTATTAATTTTATTCTGATTAATATTTTCTTCAAATTTATTTTTTTCAGAAGTTTTTTGATTTAATTCATTTGACTCAGAACTTGTAATTCTAGAATTTTTGATTCCAGTATTTGAAATATTGTTGTCATTATTTGTTTTGTTTTTAGCATCTTCAGAAACAATAGTGTTGGTATTGTCTTGAATTAAATTATCCTGTTCAGATTGATAATTCAAAATTAATGTTCCCACAATAATTAAAGAAGCTGCAATTCCTGAAAGTTGAAACCAAAAAGGAATAACTCTCTTTTTTTTCTTCTTTTCATTTAATCGAGAAGCGATCATATCCCAAGAACCTTGAGGCGGAGTCGCTTCAAAGTCTTTGAATTTTTCTTGAAATAATCGTTCTATATTTTTTTGTTCTTTCATTTTGTTTTTTTAATTGAATAGTTGTTATTCAATTCTATTTTTTCTTTCAAAATTCCTTTCGCTCTAGCTAAATTTGATTTTGAAGTTCCAATATTTATGTTCAACATTTCTGCAATTTCTTTGTGAGAATAATCATCCATCACATATAAGTTAAAAACTAATCGATAGCGATCTGGTAGTTCTTGAATAATCTTTGTTAAGAATTCTAATGAAACATTCTCGTCTTCAATTTCTACGTTTTCTTCATCAGCTATTTTTTCAGAAACTATTTCAAAAACACCTTTATTTCTATATTGTTGTAAGGTGTAATTTATAGTTATCCTTTTAGCCCATCCTTCAAATGAACCTTTATTTTTAAATTGACTTATTTTATCAAAAATGATTAAAAAACTTTCTTGTAAATTGTCTTGTGCTTCGGCATAATCCCTCGAATACTTCAAACACACAGAAAATAACTTTGGCGCTAATAGATGGTAAAGTTGTTCTTGTGCTTTGGTATTATTTTTAGTACATTCATATATGAGTTGTTCTAAAATCAAAATTATATTAGTTTACTATCGCTTCATATTCTAAATATTCGTCCACTCCTGATGCATTTGTACCTGTCCAAAATTTAAATAAATAAGTTTGGCTTTCGGTAGGTTTAAAATCTAAAATAACCTCATAAGGACCTTCTTCAATTGCATTTTCACAAGTATTAGATTTTAATTTCACAGCATTAATTGCTACAATTCTTGTAATACCTTCATAGTTGTAATAAAAGCCATCATATAAATGACAAGTTGTTGGTCTTCTGTATTTGATTTTTATTTGGTTAATAACATTTACATTGAAATTAACAGGCATTTCAACAGATTCAACAGGAAGAATAACATATTCAACATTCGGTTCATCGTCCAAGCTGCAAGAGTTAAAAACAAAAAGTAAACTCAATAACAAAACTAACTTTTTCATTTTTTTAAATATGTGTTTTCATTATAGATTAATAATTATATAAAAGGTTGCGTTAAATTACAAAAAAAATCACGCTCAAGGCGTGATTTAATTTTTATGCGTTATTTTCTTTTATTAGATCTTTAATTTTTTGTTCTAACTCATCCATTAATTCTGGGTTGTCTTTGATTAATGCTTTTACAGCATCTCTACCTTGACCCAATTTAGTTTCTCCGTAACTAAACCATGAACCACTTTTTTTGATGATTTCAAATTCTACAGCTAAGTCTAAAACCTCACCTACTTTTGAAATTCCTTCACCATACATAATGTCAAATTCGGCAGTTCTGAAAGGTGGTGCTACTTTGTTTTTAACGATTTTTACTTTAGTTCTGTTACCTAAAACATTATCGCCATCTTTAATTTGAGTCGATTTACGAATATCAATACGAACTGAAGCATAGAATTTTAATGCATTTCCTCCTGTTGTAGTTTCTGGACTTCCAAACATCACTCCAATTTTATCACGTAATTGGTTAATGAAGAAAACGGTACAGTTTGTTTTATGAATCGTTCCTGTTAACTTTCTCAAAGCTTGCGACATTAAACGCGCGTGTAATCCCATTTTAGAATCACCCATATCGCCTTCAATTTCACTTTTTGGTGTTAAAGCAGCAACCGAGTCAATAACAACAATGTCAACAGCTCCCGAACGAATTAAACTTTCCGCAATTTCTAAGGCTTGTTCTCCATTATCTGGTTGTGAAATAATTAAGTTATCAATATCGATTCCTAATTTTTCTGCATAAAAACGATCAAATGCGTGTTCTGCGTCAATAAATGCTGCAATTCCTCCTGCTTTTTGAGCTTCAGCAATGGCGTGTAATGTTAACGTAGTTTTACCTGACGATTCTGGTCCGTAGATTTCAATAACTCTTCCTCTTGGGTAACCATTTACACCAAGTGCTAAGTCGATTCCTAATGAACCCGACGGAATAGCTTCTATTTCTTCAACAGCGCTATCGCCTAATTTCATTACGGTTCCTTTTCCGTATGTTTTGTCAAGTTTGTCTAATGTTAATTGTAAGGCTTTTAATTTGGCTTCTTTATCTGCACTCATAATATGATATTTTTCGTAAAAATACTTAATTTTTTTTATTGCTTAAAAATTTAGGAATTAAAAATAAAATCTTTTGTTCTATAAAAAATTGAATTAATTCCTCTTCTTCCACTGTAAAGTTTTTATTGTTAGATGAATTCAGTAAATTTGAAATCATTTTTTTGTTTTCATCACCTTTGAATTCTAATAAAAATTCATTTTGTTCAATGGTTATTAAACAATCTTCTTCGGTGAAATCAAATTGTGCAATCGGATTTTTAACAAAAAACGAATCTTGATTTGGATATGTTTTTTGCAACAGAGCATATAAACTACTAATAATTTTTTTTGTTCCAATCGAGGTTAAACAAACTTTGTTTTCACAATTTAAAATGACATCATAATTGCATTTTAAAGAACAATTTCCGGGTTTTCCCCAAACAATTTCGTTTTGCTCAGAAAAACTTCCCCATGAACCCGGACCAGTTGGTCCATAAATACCTACGGTTGGCGTATTAAAACCTCCAGCAACATGAGTAATTCCGGCATCATTTCCAATGTGAAATAATGCTCCAGCCATGGCATCACCAACATCGTGTAAATCGCCAGTAACTAATTCAATATGAGAATATTGTTTTGACAATAATTCCAAAGGATTTGGATCTTCTTTTCCTAAAATAATTTTACAATTTAATGATGGAAACAATTCAAAAAGTTCTTCAATTAAATCGGCATAATTTTTTGTTGGCCAAATTTTCAATAAAAATCCTGCGCCAGGATGAATGGTATAAAATGGATTTTCAAAATTTGTATTTCTTTCAAAATATGGAAACCCTTCATTTTTATTAGAGATTTTATTGTGAAATCTCGCAATCGCGTCTATGTAATGTTGGATAGAATGCTGCTTAACTTTCTTTCCGGTAATGTAATTTATTTGATTGTATGTTCTATCAAAAATCGGGTAATTTCCCAGTTCAATTACTCTATCAAATTTATCTTCTTGAAGTTTAATTTCCTTTTCATCAACTACATTTATTCCTTGTAAATGTTTACTAAAAAACGAAACTAATCGAGTACTAACAGCAAAAGTGACACTATCAGAAACATCTTTTAATTTATATATTGATGGTAAAGTAAAGAAAATATCACCCAAACCACCATAACTTTTATACACCAAAACATTTCCTAAACTATTTTCAGAAATTGGTTTTTCAGCATTAAAAATGGTAGAAACTTTATCCCAAAAAACCATTGGTGTTTCCTTCATTTCTTTTTTGGCTCTTTCCACATCATTTGGATAAAAATCAAACGACCAAGTTCCAACTTTATCATTGGTAATCAATTCGCAACCCGACAAAAATGCTTCTGCAGCTAATCTTCCAGAAGGTTCAGGCCAAAATGGTTTGATGAAAAAAGTTTTTGTTTTCCCTAAAATTTGAATTACTTCATCATTAGGAATAGGTTCTTTAAAAATAACATTGCTTGGAATTTCGCAATTGAGTTTATTTTCTCCATAAACCACAAACTCTTTTTCGGAATTTTCTTTTACAAAATCTACAAACTCATAACCTCCTTTTAATTTGTTTAATTCGCCAAAAAACGGAATAATTTCTTCTTTAATTTCCGAAATTGAAATTTTATCAACTTCAACTGTTGGCGGCATAATTAAATGATTTGTAACAGCTTCGCCAAAAAAATCAAAATGCGAATTGTAATGATTAGGTGATTGAAAAACATTGAATTCCGAATTTAAGAATAAATTCCTGAACAAATGAAACTTGTTGGTATGACAACAATTTTTGATGTTCCAATCAACCGTACACAGAATATTTCTTCTAACGCAGAAGTTATAATCGTATTCAACTTTTACATAAGGTTTCTCACTTTTAAGTAAAAATTCTAAAAGTAAAAATTCAAAACGGCATCTTGAAGTACTATTTAGAATAACTAAATCTGTATTAGAAATCGCTTTTTTTGTCTCCTCAAAATTTTCCAATAAATCGGTCGTAACAATATAACCCAACTTAGTCCCTAATTGGACGAGTTGGGTTATAGTTAGTTCAGCTCCTCTTTTTAAAGTAAGAGAAGTATCATGTAAAAATAGAATCTTTTTCAAATGTTATCCTCCGTAGTAGCCATCATCATAATAACCATCATCGTAGTATCCATCGTCATAATAACCATCATCGTAGTATCCATTGCTGTAGTTATCATCATCTGAAGAACATGACGAAACTAAATTTCCAGTAACTATAATGGCTGTTGTTGCCAATAATACTTTACCAGAATTTTTTAAAAAACCGCGTCTATTCATAATAAAATGTTTTTTGTTTTCTATAACAAATGTAAATTATTTTTTAAGAAATCCAAATTTTAATCAATTTTATTACCTTTGCCTTCGAATTCTTCCATTTAGAATTCATAACATATTTCTCACTTAAACGTTTATAGCATGCAACTGTATAACACCTTAAGCGCAGAAGAAAGAGCTCAATTAATTGATGAAGCCGGAAAACAACGTCTTACATTATCTTTTTATGCGTATGCCAAAATTGAAGATCCCAAAAAATTTCGCGACGATTTATTTATCGAATGGAACAAACTCGATGCTCTTGGTCGAACTTATGTAGCCAAGGAAGGTATCAATGCTCAAATGTCTGTTCCAGCAGAAAACTTTGAAGCATTTAGAGAAACTTTAGAAGCGTATGATTTCATGCGTGGCATTCGTTTGAATGTTGCTGTAGAACACGATGATCATTCGTTTTTAAAACTAACCGTAAAAGTTCGAGATAAAATTGTAGCTGATGGTTTGAACGATGAAACGTTTGATGTTACCAATATCGGTGTGCATTTAAAAGCGAAAGAATTCAATCAAATATTAGAAGATCCAAATACGATTGTAGTTGATTTTAGAAATCATTACGAAAGTGAAATTGGTCATTTTAAAGGTGCGATTACGCCGGATGTGGAAACATTTAGAGAAAGTTTGCCAATCATCAACGAACAATTAAAAGACTTTAAAGAAGATAAAAACCTAGTGATGTATTGCACCGGAGGAATTCGTTGTGAAAAAGCATCTGCGTATTTCAAACACCAAGGTTTTAAAAATGTATTCCAATTAGAAGGCGGAATTATCAATTACGCTAAACAAATTAAGGAAGAAAATATTGAAAGTAAATTCATCGGAAAGAACTTTGTTTTCGACCATAGATTAGGTGAAAGAATTACCGACGATATCGTTTCGCAATGTCATCAATGTGGAAAACCTTGCGACAATCATACCAATTGTTTAAACGATGGTTGCCACTTATTATTCATTCAATGTGACGAATGTAAAGCAGCAATGGAAAATTGTTGTTCTACAGAATGTTTAGAAATCACACATTTACCATTAGCCGAACAAGTTAAACTTCGTAGAGGAAAACAAGTAGGTAATAAAGTCTTCCGAAAAGGAAAATCGGAAAATTTAAAATTCAAACATTCAGGGGAATTGTCCGATAAACCTTTGGCTGTAGCCGAAAAAACGAAAGACATTCGCCAGAAGATAAAAGTAAAAAAAGTATTACTTGGTAAAGCCGAACATTATTATGTGAAAGCACAAGTAGGACTTTTTGTTATAGAAAATCAAGAACTAAATGTTGGCGACAGCATTCTAATTTCTGGACCAACAACTGGTAACCAAGAATTGGTTTTAGAAAAAATGTTCGTGAACGGAACTGAAAATTCAGTAGCTAAAGTTGGCGATAAAATAACTTTTGAAGTACCTTTCCGAGTAAGATTATCCGATAAATTATTTAAAATTATCAGCTAATGACAACTTCTGGAAGAATAGAATTGATGGCGCCTGCAGGAAATTTTGAATCTATGCAAGCGGCTTTAGATAATGGTTGCGATTCCATTTATTTTGGTGTCGAACAATTAAACATGCGTGCCCGTGCAACAGTAAATTTTGTTTTGGATGATTTACCTGAAATTGCACGTCGTTGCAACGAAAAAAATGTTAGAACTTATTTAACGCTAAATACGATTATTTATGATCACGATTTGTCGATTGTAAAAACATTGTTGACCAAAGCCAAAGAAGCTGGAATTACGGCTGTAATTGCATCCGACCAAGCGGTTATTATGACGGCTAGAACGATAGGAATGGAAGTGCATATTTCAACCCAATTGAATGTGACTAATATCGAAACAGTTAAATTCTACGCCATGTTTGCCGATACGATTGTATTGTCTCGCGAGTTGAGTTTACGTCAAGTAAAAAAAATCACCGAAGACATCGAAAAAGAACAGGTTAAAGGTCCAAGTGGGAATTTAGTTGAAATTGAAATTTTTGGTCACGGCGCTTTATGCATGGCAGTTTCAGGTAAATGTTATTTGAGTTTACATTCACATAATTCGTCAGCAAATCGAGGTGCTTGCAAGCAAAATTGTCGTAAAAAATATACCGTCATTGACCAAGAAAGTGGTTTTGAAATTGAAGTAGACAACGAATATTTAATGTCTCCAAAAGATTTATGCACCTTAGATTTTTTAGATCAAGTAATCGATTCTGGAATAAAAGTTTTGAAAATTGAAGGTAGAGGACGAGCAGCTGATTATGTAGCAACGGTTATCAAAACCTATCGTGAAGCCATCGATTCGTATTATGAAGAAACGTTTACCAAAGAAAAAATCAACACTTGGATGGAAGCTTTGGCAACCGTTTACAATCGTGGTTTTTGGAGCGGTTATTATTTGGGACAAAAATTAGGCGAATGGTCAGATAATCCTGGTTCTAATGCTACTCAGAAAAAAGTATACGTTGGAAAAGGAATGCATTATTTCCCAAAATCAAGCATAGCCGAATTCAAAATTGAAGCATACGACATCAAAAAAGGCGATAAAATTCTAATTACAGGTCCATCAACCGGAGCACAAGAATTAATTTTAGAAGATTTTTTCGTGAATGATGCCACTTCTGAAAAAGCAACCAAAGGAGATAGTTGTACTTTGAAAGTGCCGTTCCGCATTCGTTTATCGGACAAAATGTATAAAATTGTTGAAAACTAATGGTTGTTGTTACGCTTCAAAGAGATAAATGTATTGGTTGCAATTATTGTGTAGAAATGGCGCCAGCACAATTTCAGATGTCTAAAAAAGATGGAAAATCGGTGTTAATAAAATCGGTTGATGCCAAAGGTTTCTACACTTTAAAATCGGCAGACCATACGATTTTTGAGAATTGTGAATTGGCTGTAAAAGCTTGTCCCGTGCACATAATTACAGTAAAAGAGACATAATTTTTTGGTTTACAATACTATATAAAGACCTATTTCGTTTTATAATGAGATAGGTTTTTTGCATTTGTAAAACTTCAAAAGATTGAATTTGAAAGTTTCCATAAAAAATCAATATCTTTACGCTCAAAAACGTTTTGAAACGTAGTCCATTAGGACAATCACTATATATTTAAATTATGGCATGTACAAACTGTTCAACCGCTGATGGCGGTGCACCAAAAGGGTGTAATAATAATGGGACTTGCGGCACCGATAGCTGCAATAAACTTTCGGTTTTCGATTGGTTGTCAAACATGACATTACCGGGTGGTCAAGCGCCTTTTGATGCTGTTGAAATCAGATTTAAAAACGGAAGAAAAGAATTTTTTAGAAACACCGAAAAACTAACGTTATCTATTGGAGACATTGTCGCTACCGAAGCTTCTCCGGGTCACGATATCGGAATTATTACTTTGACAGGCGAATTGGTTAAAATTCAAATGAAAAAGAAAGGTGAAAATCCAGATAAAGAATTATCAAAAATATACAGAAAAGCTTCCCAAAGAGATATCGATATTTGGACAGAAGCCCGAAATAAAGAAGAAGCGGTTCGTATGCGTGCTCGTGAAATTGCTATCAATTTGAAATTAGAAATGAAAATTTCCGATGTAGAATTTCAAGGCGATGGTTCAAAAGCAACGTTTTATTACACGGCAAATGATAGAGTCGATTTTCGTCAATTAATTAAGGAATTTGCACAAGATTTTAAAATTAGAATCGAGATGAAACAAGTAGGTTTCCGTCAGGAAGCAGCTCGTTTGGGAGGAATTGGTTCTTGCGGAAGAGAATTGTGTTGTTCTACTTGGTTAACCGATTTTAGAAGTGTGAATACTTCGGCAGCACGATACCAACAGTTGTCGTTAAATCCACAAAAATTAGCGGGTCAATGCGGAAAACTAAAGTGTTGTTTGAACTATGAATTAGACACTTATTTAGATGCATTGAAAGACATGCCCGATATGGAAACCAAGTTATATACTGAAAAAGGTGATGCGTATTGTCAGAAAATTGATATTTTTAAAGAAATTATGTGGTTTTCTTATGCGAATGCTCCAGCTCAATGGATGGTTTTACCAGTTGCAAAAGTGAAAGAAATTTTAGCTATCAATAAGAAAAAAGAACGTGTGGCGGCTTTGGAAGATTATGTGGTAGAAACGGTTCAAGAAGTAGAGAAAAAATTTGAAAACGTAGTAGGTCAAGACAGTTTAACACGTTTTGATCAACCTAAGAAAAAATCAAATAATAGAAACAAAAAGAAGAAACCTACAAATTTTAAAAATGCACCTAAAAAAGACTAATTTTATTGGTTTGATGCTGATTGCTGTGCTTTTTATCTCTTGCGATAAAAAACAATTTTTCAGCGAATATAAAGAATTAGATGGTACTTGGAAAAAGGCAGATACCTTGCGTTTTACATTTGAACAAAATGATACTGTAAATCCATATCATTTGTTTTTGAATGTTAGAAACAACAACGATTATCCGTTCAATAACATGTATTTGATTGTTTCCATGAAAGAACCAGGAAAAAAACCAACAATCAAAGTAGATACATTAGAATACTTAATGGCTAATCCAGACGGAACGCTAATGGGCGAAGGTTTTTCAGATGTAAAAGAAAGTAAATTGTGGTATTTAGAAAATCACAAATTCAAAAGAGCTGGAAAATACAATGTTGAAATAGTTCAAGCAGTGAGAGAAACAGGAAAAGTAGAAGGTGTAGCTGAGTTGAAAGGAATTACAGAATTAGGATTAAGAATAGAAAAAACAAAATAACATGGCTACAAAACCAGTTACAAACGATTATTCAACCTACAAAAGAAGGTTTTGGCAACTTTTTATGTATGGTTTTTTAGGAATTATTTTTTTATTCCTTTTTGCATCATGGGGATTTTTTGGAAAAATGCCTTCATTTGATGATTTAGAAAATCCAGATTCAAATGTGGCAACCGAAATTATTTCTGCTGATGGAGTCGTAATCGGTAAATTTTATAAAGAAAACAGAACACCTGTTAAATATGAAGAATTGCCACAACATCTTGTAAAAGCTTTAGTTGCTACTGAAGACGAACGTTTTTATGAACATTCCGGAATTGACGCTAAAGGAACATTGAGAGCAGTTGTTCGATTAGGAAGAGATGGAGGAGCAAGTACGTTAACACAACAATTAGCAAAAAACTTATTTCATGGTGAAGGTTCAAAGTTTATTCTTTTTAGAGTAATCCAAAAAGTAAAAGAATGGATTATTGCTATCCGCTTGGAACGTCAATATACAAAGCAAGAAATTATAGCATTATATTTAAATCAAGTAGATTTTGTAAACGGAGCAGTTGGAATTCGTTCGGCAGCAAAAATTTATATGAACAAAGAACCAAAAGATTTAACCATCGAAGAAGGCGCTTTGTTTGTTGGAATGCTAAAAAACCCTTCGTTATATAATCCAAATCGAAAAAAAAGAGCACAATTGGTTCTAGACAGAAGAAATACGGTTTTAGGTCAAATGGTTAAAAACGGTGTAATTACCGAATCAAAAAAAGAAGAATTAAAGAAACTTCCTATCAAATTAGATTTCAAGCCTGAAAGTCACTCCGAAGGAAGTGCTACTTATTTTAGAGAATACCTGAGAGATTACATGAGAAAATGGGTAAAAACGCATTTAAAACCAGATGGAACAGAATATGACTTGTATCGTGATGGTTTAAAAATCTATACAACCATTGATTCTAAAATGCAACAGTATGCAGAAGAAGCGGTTACCGAGCATTTAAAAAATCTCCAAAAAGAATTTTTCATTGCAGCTAAAGACAAAGAAAATGCACCTTTCGTTGATATAACTCCTGAGCAAACGCAACAAATTATGCTACAAGCTAAGAAGAATTCAGAGCGTTGGAGAAAAATGGATTTGAATGGAAAATCAGAAGAAGAAATTCTAAAATCTTTTGATGTGCCTGCAAAAATGAAAATCTTTACTTATGAAGGTGAAAAAGACACCATCATGAAACCAACAGATTCTATCATTTACTACAAACACATGCTGCAAACAGGTATGATGGCGATGGAACCAAGAAGTGGTCACATCAAAGCATGGGTAGGTGGTGTAAATTATAAATATTTCCAATACGATCACGTGGGTCAAGGAGCAAGACAAGTAGGTTCTACTTTTAAACCATTCTTATATGCAACTGCTATAGAACAATTAGGAATGTCGCCTTGTGACTCTATTATTGATAGTTATTTCACCATGCCAAAAGGCAAATGGGGAATCGATGCCGATTGGTCTCCAAAAAATTCCGATGGCAATTACAGAGGAACCATTACACTACAAAAAGCATTGGCGAACTCAGTGAATACGGTTTCAGCAAAATTAATTGATAGAGTGGGACCAAAAGCAGTTGTTGACATGGCAAAAGAATTAGGAGTTACTTCTGATATTCCTGAACAACCATCAATTGCGCTAGGTGCTGTTGATATTACTGTTGAACAAATGGTAGGAGCCATGAGCACGTTTGCAAATCAAGGAGTGTATGTAAAACCAACATTTATCATCAAAATTGAAGATAAAAACGGAGTAGTCATTGATCAACCTGTACCGGTAACAAAAGATGTCGTAAATAAAGATGTCGCTTATGCAGTTGTTAAACTTATGGAAGGAGTAACCAGTTCTGGAACAGGAGCTCGTTTAAAATATGGTGGTGGTGGTTTCATCCAATACGATTATAGTTTTGGCAATCCAATTGCAGGAAAAACTGGAACTTCTCAAAACAATTCTGATGGATGGTTTATTGGAATGGTGCCAAATTTAGCAACTGGAATTTGGGTTGGAAACGAAGACAGAGCGGCCCATTTTAGAGATACAAGAAGAGGTCAAGGTGCTACGATGGCATTGCCTATTTGGGGAATTTTTATGAAAAAATGTTATGCTGATAGTGATTTAGACGTATCCAAAGAACCTTTTGAAAAACCAGAAAATTTATCCATAAAAGTAGATTGTTGGACACCAAGAAAAGTAGTTGATTCAACTGCGGTTCCAACAGACGAGCCAGACATGGACGAATTCGGATTATAAACAACAACAAACCAAAATATGATTTCTAGAAAAGTTAATAACGTTAAAGAAGCGTTGGAAGGAATTCAAGACGGACAAACCATCATGTTAGGTGGTTTTGGTCTTTGTGGTATTCCCGAAAACACTATTGCTGAATTAGTAAAAAAAAATGTAACCAATCTTACTTGTATTTCCAATAATGCAGGGGTTGATGATTTCGGATTGGGATTACTTTTACAAAAACGTCAAATCAAAAAAATGATTTCTTCTTATGTGGGAGAAAATGCAGAATTTGAACGTCAAATGCTTTCAGGAGAATTAGATGTAGAATTAACTCCACAAGGAACTTTAGCTGAAAAATGTCGTGCTGCTCAAGCCGGAATTCCAGCATTCTTCACACCAGCAGGTTTCGGTACAGAAGTAGCTGAAGGAAAAGAAACACGTGAATTCAACGGAAAAATGCACGTGATGGAATTGGCCTACAAAGCTGATTTTTCTATCGTAAAAGCATGGAAAGGTGACGAAGCAGGAAACCTTATTTTCAAAGGAACAGCTCGTAATTTCAACGCTTGTATGGCAGGTGCTGCAAAAATCACTATTGCTGAGGTAGAAGAATTAGTGCCAGCAGGAACTTTAAATCCTAACGAAATTCACATTCCAGGAATTATGGTCAACCGTATTTTCCAAGGAGAAAAATTTGAGAAAAGAATTGAGCAAAGAACAGTTCGTCAAAAATAATTTGAAGATTCTTTAATTTGAAAATTTGAAGATGAGAAACGATAAAGATAATTTAATTGTAAAATTAACATTTGAGTTTGCTCTTGAAATAATAAGTTTTTCAGAGGAAATTAGAAAATCTAATCGTTTTGAAATGGCATCTCAAATTTTTAGAAGTGGAACATCAATAGGAGCAAATATTAGAGAAGCTCAAAATGCAGAAAGCAAAGCTGATTTTATTCATAAGTTTAAAATTTCAGCTAAAGAAGCAGATGAGTTGCAATTTTGGTTAGAGTTATGTCAGAATTCTGAATTCTATCCAAATCCTAATGAAGAATTATTTAAAAAATTACAATCGATAAATTTGATAATTTCCAAAATAATATCTTCTTCAAAGAAGGGTTAATTTTCAAATCATCAAATTTTCAAATCATCAAATAATATATGGCATTAGATAAAAATCAAATCGCAAAAAGAATAGCACAAGAAGTAAAAGACGGTTACTATGTAAACTTAGGAATCGGAATTCCAACTTTGGTTGCCAATTACGTTCGTACAGATATTTCAGTTGAATTTCAATCGGAAAATGGAGTTTTAGGCATGGGGCCTTTCCCTTTTGAAGGAGAAGAAGATGCCGATATCATCAACGCAGGAAAACAAACGATTACCACTTTGCCAGGAGCAAGTTTCTTTGATTCTGCGTTTAGTTTCGGAATGATTCGTGCACAAAAAGTTGATTTAACCATTTTAGGTGCAATGGAAGTTTCTGAAAACGGAGATATCGCCAACTGGAAAATCCCAGGAAAAATGGTAAAAGGAATGGGTGGCGCTATGGATTTAGTAGCTTCTGCAGAAAATATTATCGTAGCTATGATGCACGTGAATAAAGCTGGAGAATCGAAAATCTTGAAAAAATGTACGCTTCCATTAACTGGAGTGGGTTGTGTGAAAAAAGTCGTTACCGAATTAGCAGTTTTAGAAATCACCCCAAAAGGATTCAAATTGTTAGAAAGAGCGCCAGGTGTTTCAGTAGAAGACATCATCAAAGCAACAGAAGCCGATTTAATCATTGAAGGAGAAATTCTTGAAATGAAAATCGATTAAATATTAATTTTAATTTTACCGCAGATTCACAGATTACAATTTTAAACATCTGTGAATCTGCGTTTTTTCAATAAAGAAACCTCCTAAAAATAAATAATAATCTGCGAATCCGCGGTAATTTTTTCAAGAAAATGAGCTTACCAAAAGTAATTCTAAAATCAGGTAAAGAAAAATCTATTCAACGTCGTCACCCTTGGATTTTCAGTGGTGCGGTTTATGGCGTGAGTCGTGAAATAAACGATGGCGAAATGGTAGATGTAGTCGATTCGAAAAACAATCACTTAGGAACCGGATATTTCAGCGATAAAGGAAGTATTGTGGTTCGTATTTTGACTTTCGCAAATGAAACTTTCTCTGAGAACTTTTGGGCAGCCAAACTACAATCGGCTTGGTATTTACGTACTCAGTTATTGGATTTTGAAGTTACCAATGCGTTCCGAGTAATTCACGGAGAAGGCGATGGAATTTCGGGATTAATTATTGATTATTACGATAAAAACTGGGTTATTCAAGCGCATTCAACAGGAGTTTTTCTTCAAATGGAGAAAATTTCCGAAGCCATAAAATCGAATTTTTCGGAGTATTGTGAAACCATTTATTGCAAAAGTTCAGGAACTTTACCGAATAACGGAACCGATTATTTCTTATTCGGAAACAAAGCTGAAGCAGTTGCAAAAGAGAACAACATTTTGTTTTCAGTAAATTGGGTAGAAGGGCAAAAAACAGGTTTCTTCTTAGACCAACGCGAAAACCGAAAATTATTAGGCGAATTCTCAAAAGGTAAAAAAGTATTAAATACGTTTTGTTACACAGGCGGATTTTCTATTTATGCCATGAGTGCTGGAGCCGAATTGGTAACTTCGGTAGATATTTCTCAAAAAGCGGTGGACTTGGCAGCTAGTAATATGGAATTAAATTTTCCAAACGCCAACCACAAAGCTGTAGCTGACGATGTGTTTAACTTCATGAAAGAGCACACGCAACAATACGATGTGATTGTTTTAGATCCACCCGCTTTCGCAAAAAGTATCAAAAGTAAACATACGGCAACGCAAGCCTACAAACGCTTAAATATAGCAGGATTAAAAGCCTTAGCACCTAACGGAATTTTATTCACGTTTTCTTGCTCACAAGTGATAGACGATGTGTTGTTTTATAACACCGTTGCCGCAGCAGCCATAGAAACTGGAAGAAGCATCAGAGTTTTACACAAATTAGAACAAGGACCCGATCACCCAACCAATATTTACCATCCAGAAGGACATTATTTGAAAGGATTGGTGTTGTTTGTGGAATAAAGTATTGTAAAATGATTTTTCAACTTAAATTTTCAGAATATAATGTTTTATCTAATGGAGCGGATGGTGGACATTATTATTTATCAGCAGAAATAGTATATAAAGAAATAAAAAGGAAAATTATTGTGCTTTTTGATAACAAATCAGATGAAGTACAATTATTAGAAAAGAAAGAAATTTTGGTAACTGGTAATTTAACTGATGAAGGTTTAGATCAGACATTAATTATGACAAATTCTATAATTATCAAATAAAAAACCTGCAAGTCTTTCAACTTACAGGTTTCTTTTTTCTTGCTTCTTTTCTCTTTTTTCTAAGACTAAAGATTCATAAAGAAATCATTCCCTTTATCATCGGTAATAATAAAAGCAGGGAAATCTTTCACTGTAATTTTACGAACGGCTTCCATTCCTAATTCTTCAAAATCCACTACTTCTACAGCTAAGATATTTTCTTTTGCTAAAATCGCAGCAGGACCACCAATCGAACCTAAATAGAATCCACCATATTTTTTACACGCATCCATTACTTGTTTAGAACGATTTCCTTTTGCAAGCATAATCATACTTCCGCCAGCGGCTTGGAATTCGTCTACATAAACATCCATTCTTCCTGCGGTTGTTGGTCCAAAACTTCCTGATGGCATTCCGTCTGGAGTTTTTGCTGGACCTGCGTAATAAACCGGGTGATTTTTGAAATATTCTGGCATTGGTTTTCCAGCGTCTAATAATTCTTTGATTTTTGCATGCGCGATATCACGTGCCACAATCAACGTTCCGTTTAATTTCAAACGCGTTTTGATAGGATATTTTGATAATTCTGCTAAAATTTCTGGCATTGGTTTGTTCAAATCAACTTCTACCGCTGGTTCTAAATGAGGAGCAGTTGTTGGTAAAAACTGACCTGGATTGGTTTCCAATTGCTCTAAGAAAATTCCATCTTTCGTGATTTTTCCTTTGATATTTCGATCTGCTGAACAAGAAACTCCCATTCCCACCGGACAAGAAGCCGCATGACGAGGTAAACGAATGACACGAACATCATGTGTTAAATATTTTCCACCAAATTGAGCTCCAATTTGACTTTCTTGACAAATAATTTGTACTCTTTTTTCCCATTCTAAATCGCGAAACGCTTGACCCGACATGTTTCCAGAAGTTGGAAGATTGTCGTAATAACCTGCCGAAGCTTTTTTCACGGCTGCTAAATTTGCTTCCGCAGAAGTGCCACCAATTACGATAGCCAAGTGATATGGAGGACAAGCTGCTGTTCCTAAATCCATAATGCGCTCACGAACAAATTCGTCTAATGATTTTTCATTCAACAACGATTTTGTTTTTTGATATAAAAACGTTTTGTTTGCCGAACCACCACCTTTTGTTAAGAATAAGAACTCATACGAATTTCCTTTTTTCGCATAAATATCAATTTGAGCTGGTAAGTTCGAACCTGAGTTTTTTTCTTCAAACATCGAAATTGGAACAATTTGCGAGTAACGAAGATTTTTATTTTGGTACGTATTGTAAATTCCTTTTGACAACCATTCGCCATCATCAACACCGGTATAAACGTTTTCACCTTTTTTAGCAACTACAATCGCAGTTCCAGTATCTTGGCAAGAAGGCAATTGACCTTCTACAGCTACAGCAGCATTTTGTAATAAATTATACGCTACAAAACGGTCGTTGTCTGTTGCTTCTGGATCTTCGATAATGTTTCTTAGTTTTTGTAAATGTGCTGAACGCAACATAAACGAAACGTCGTCCATTGCTTCTTGTGCTAATAATTCTAATCCTTTTGGGTCAACCACTAAGATTTCTCTATCGCCAAGTTGCTCTACTTTTACGTAATCTGAAGTTAATTTTTTGTAGTGTGTATCGTCTTTTAAAATTGGATACGGGTCTTGATATAAAAAGTCCATTTGTGTATGTTTTGAAAGGTAAAGTTACGGATTCTTTGTGTTTTGTAAAAGATTTATGATGCTTATTTGGAATTTCTTAAAAAAACCAACTCGCCACAAAAATCGCTGTAATCACACAAATCAAATCCACTAAAAGCATCATTCCTAACGTATAGCGTGTGTTTTTAATGTTGACACTTCCAAAATAAACAGCAATAACATAGAAAGTGGTTTCGGCACTACATTGGAAAATACAACTTAGTCTTCCTGTTAATGAATCTGGGCCAAATTGTTTCATCGCATCAATCATAAAACCACGTGAACCACCTGAACTAAATGGTCGTAACATCGCCACAGGAAGCGAATCGGTAATTTCTTTAGCGACACCCAAATGTGCAAAAACAAACGAAATTCCGTAGCTGATATTTTCAAACAAACCACTGTTTCTGAATAACGATATCGCCACTAACATTCCCATTACATAAGGGAAAATGGTCACTCCGGTTTTTAATCCGTTGTTGGCACCGGTTACAAAAGTGTCGAAAATGGTTGTTTTTTGTTCTACGAATTTCTTTTCTTGAACGAAAGAAAAGATTAAAGTTCCACCAATGATTAATATCAATAACAATCCCGAAAGGTTTGAAGTAAAGTAATTTTTTCCGATTAAATCCAAGCTGTTTACGTAGAATAATAACCCCACAATAGCTCCAATAACTCCCATTATAGCCGCTAATAACGAAGCGCTTTTGAAGTTGATTTTTTGTTTGATTCCGACTAATATAAAAGCAGCAATAGTTCCAATAAAAGAAGTAATGATACAAGGCAACATTACATCGGCAGGGTTGGCAGCGTGTTCAGCCGCACGATAACCGATGATTGAGGTAGGAATTAAGGTTAAACCCGCAGCATGCAAGCACATGAACATGATTTGGGCATCACTTGCTTTGTCTTTATCTTCGTTGAGTTCTTGTAAACTTTGCATGGCTTTTAAACCAAAAGGCGTTGCGGCAGAATCTAATCCTAAGAAGTTGGCAGAAAAGTTCAACGTCATATATGAAATCGATTCGTGATTTTTAGGAATCGAAGGAAATACTTTGGCAAACAACGGACTTAATTTCTTCGCTAATCTTTCAGAAGCTCCAGAAATAATAAGTAATTCCATAATCCCACAGAAGAAAGATAAGTATGCAATTAATGGTAAAATCAAATCAAATAAACTGCTTTTGGTCATAGGTAGTAAACCATCTGCTTTTTGTTTTCCGCTATAGATTTTTACGGTTTGATTGTTGTAGACATAGGTAGTGTCTGCATCAGCTTCATTTTTATTAATAATGAATGTTTTGTCTTCCGCTTTTTGTAAACTATCTTGAACAAATTGAGGTACTTCTTTTAAATATTTTTCACCAATTAAAAGAGGTTCGCCTTGTTTGCCATTCAGTACATAATCAATAGAATAATATTGTGAAGAAAATAATCCAAAAACAATAAAAAAGATAGACGATATAAATATTACTAACCAAAATCTGCTTAAAACCATGTGTTATATTTTTTGTAAATGTAGTAAATCAAATTCAAGTGTAATTTCAAAATTCAAATGCAATTTCAAAAGAAATTTTTTTTAAACGTGAATAATTTCATCATCAATCAATAAATCTTCTCTTCGTAGTCGGAGAAAAATTTGGGCTACAGCTATAACATCTTTTTCGCAGTAGGTAATAATTCTATCAATATTATCTTCAACATAAAAAACGTGTGCTACTTCGCTACCGTCGATATCATCTTTTGGCGATGGAATTCCAAGTACTTTTGTTAAAAGCTTTAATGAAGTAAAATGTTTATAATCGCCAAACTTCCATAATTCTAACGTATCTAAATGAGGTACTTCCCATGGTTTTTTGCCGAATAAATTCAGTTTGTTTGGCAAAGCAATTCCGTTGATAATCATACGTCGAGCAATAAAAGGAATGTCAAATTCTTTGGCATTATGACCGCATAAAATGTGTTGCGCTCCGTTGAAATGAGTATTTAATAAGTTCGAAAAATCATTCAAAATTTTCTTTTCTTCTCCCCAAAAACTGGTTACACGAAAGTTTCTAATATCACCTTTATTTACAAAGTAACCCACCGAAATAGTAATGATTTTTCCAAATTCAGCCCAAATTCCAGCTCTTTCGTAAAAATCTTCTGCCGAAACTTCATCTTTACGTTGGTATTGGGTTTTGTGTTCCCATAAATAACGCGTTTCTTCATCTAAAATACCATAATTTTGGTGTTCTGGAACGGTTTCAATGTCTAAAAACAGAATGTTGTTTAAGTTAATTTTCTCAATCATTTTTGTATGGTTTATAGTTAATTTAATTTCAGGTTAATCTATTTTCTCTTTTCTTGCTTCTTTTTTCTTTCTCCCAACATTTCATACGCCTCTTCCACATAAACATATAAATCTTCACTGTGTGGATCATAAGTTGTTTGCACACCTTTTAAATGTCCTAATCGTACAATTATTATGTCGTCTTCAGGAATAACAATTACAAACTGACCCAAATGTCCGCGCATGTAATATAAATCTTTGCCTAAAAAGTTGTGCATCCACCAACCATACCCATAATGTGGCGTTTCATTAAAGCGAGGTGTAATGCATTTTTTTACAAAAGTACTATCCAATAATTGTTTGCCGTTCCATTTTCCGTTATTCAAATATAGTTTACCAAAACGCGCAAAATCTCTAGCATTACTTGCAATACAACAATAGGCTTTTTCAATTCCGTCAGGTGCTTCATCTAATTGCCAAAGCGCTTCGTTTTCTGCTCCCATGGGTTGCCAAAAGTGTTTTGAAACATAATCAGACAAATGTTCACCCGTTGCTTTTTCAATACACATCGCCAATAATTGAGTAGCGCCACTTAAATATTTGAAGGACTGCCCAGGTTTTTCATTAATGTTTAATCCAAGAATTACTTTATCTAAATCATCATCAAAATAAGCTCGGGTTACAATTGAAAACGGACTGTAATATTTTTCGTCCCAACTTAAGCCAGAAGCCATTGAAGATAAATCACCAACGGTTACTTCTTTTGCAAATTTTCCTTTTAACTCCGGAAAAAACTCGGTTACTTTTTGGTCTAAACTTTTAATTTTTCCTTCCATAATGGCTTTTCCTAATGCCATTGTAACCACGCTTTTTGCCATAGAAAAAGAATTGGTTTTGGAGTTTTTATCAAATCCATCAAAATAACTTTCATGCCAAATGCTATCATTTTTAATGATTAAATAAGCAATGGTTTGAAGTTCTTTATGGTTTTTTTGTAAATTTTGAGTTGCAGGAACTGAGTTGTAATCGGAAGCAATTGACCATGGTTGTGCTGTTCCTTTTTTGATTTCTCGATTGGGGAATTCTTTATAATCTTCTAAAAAAGCGGTAGTATATCCTTTAAAATAAATTGTTTTTACAGCGCGAAGTAAATAATCAACATCGAATACGTACATTAAAACTATAATCGATATAAAAATAATTGTGAACCATTTTAGGAATTTCAACAGGAATTTCATTTGCTAATTTTATAAGATTGTGTTATAAAAGTAGGAAAAAGTTAGAATGAAATTAAAAAAACTAAAACAAACTTTCTTGTTTTACTGGATTTTCATGTTCCAACAGCCATTTTTTTCGCCATAATCCGCCAGCATATCCAGTTAAAGAGCCATCAGAACCTATAACACGATGGCACGGAATTACAATCCAAAGCGGATTTTTACCATTTGCAGAAGCAACTGCACGAATTGCTTTTACATCACCTAATTTTTTGGAAAGGTCTAAATAAGAACATGTTTTTCCGTAAGGAATATTTAATAATTCCTGCCAAACTTTTTGCTGAAAATCAGTTCCAGAGGGATTAATTTTAAAAGAAAAATCAGTTCTTTTTCCTTTAAAATAATCATCAAGTTGAACAACAGCTTCTTTTAGTTCTTTAGGGATTTTAGTAGAGATTTCAGTTTCTTCATTTAGTACATGAATTTTTGAAATGCCATTTTCATCACCACAAATTTCTGTAAATCCCAAAGGAGTATTTATAATTACTGTTTTCATTTTGTAAATATAAAAAAACCACCTGATAAATCAGATGGTTAAATAAGATGCAAAAGTTGAATTAATAATATTTTTATGATCTAATGTCTGTCTTTTTATCTGTTGTTACTGGAGCAGCAGTATCAATAACTTTTCCTTTAAATGAGACTGTTTTTGAAGCATCTACAGCTCCTTCTTTAGTTAGGATAGTAACTGTTTTTTGAAACCCACCTGGAGATGCTGCAGTAAAAGTCGCTGCAACCATTCCTTTTTCTCCTGGTTTAATTGGTGTTTTTGTGTAATTAGCAGCTGTACACCCACAAGCAGGTTTTACATTTGTAATTAAAACTGTTTCGTTTGTTGTGTTTGTGAATGAAAATTCATACGTAACAGGTTTTCCTTTTTCAATATCACCAAAATCATGAATTTCTTTATCCCACTTGATAACAGATTGTTTTGGAGTTGGAGCAGGAGTTACAGTTGCAACTGGAGCTTGAACCGCTTTAGCTGTTTCTGTTTTTACTTCTTTAACTTGAGCAAATGATGCACTTGCAATAAATAATGCTACGATTGATAATTTAATTGATTTCATACCTTATAATATTTTTAGTTATTTTAATTTTGTGTTACAAATCTACTGAAACAAAAAAAAGTTGTTGTTAATTAAATTTTAATGATTGTTAACGACTTGTTAACGGTGCTTTTTTACGCTTCTTTTTTTTGTAATATCGTTGTAATTATGAAGTTTAATAGATTTAATACCGTTATTTTTATTGGTTTTTTTGCAATTGTAGGTGTAATTATCATGCAATTGTTTCTACTTAATCAAGCCTATATTTTTGAGAAGAAAGATGTAGAAGATAAAATCCATTTTGCCTTACAAGATGTGGTAGAACGTATCTATAGGGATAACAAATCTGAACTGCCTACTACAAATTTAATTAAAAAAGTTAGCGAAAATTACTTTATTGTAAACGTAAATGATGTTTTTGAAAATCAAATTTTGGAACATTATTTAAAAACTGAGTTTGAAAAAGTAAAATTAGAATTGGATTTTGAATATGCAATTTATGATTGTAGTTCAGAATCTATGGTGTATGGAAATTATGTAGCGGTTGACGGAAAAAAAGAAAGTGTTTGTGAAGATTGTTTTTCGAAAAACACCGATTTAACCTATTATTTTGCTATTCGGTTTCCACATGTTAAACAAAGTTATTTCAAAAGTTTAAGTCAATATTGGGTATTTACTGCGGTTTTGTTTTTGGTTCTTATTATATATGTGTATTCGGTTTTTTTAATGTTACAACAAAAAAGGTATACTGATTTGCAAAAAGATTTTATCAATAATATGACACATGAGTTCAAAACGCCACTAGCTTCAATTTTAATTGCTTCAAACTACGCTAATTCGCAAAACGAAATTAAAGACAACCCAAAATTGTCTAAATACATGCAAATTATCATCAATCAGAGTAATAAGTTAAATCAGCACATTGAGAAAATTTTGTATGTAGCCAAAACAGATAGCAATCAAATTGCACTTGAAAAAACAAAGGTTGATGTACAATCTGTTTTAGAATTGGTTAAAGAAAATATTCTTTTAAAACACCAAAAAAACATTCAAATTGAGATAGGTTTAGCCAAAAAATATTTTGTTATGGCAGATGAATTTCATTTCTATAATTTAATTTATAATGTAATTGACAATGCGGTTAAGTATTCTGAAAACGAAGCCATTATTCAAATATCATCCAAAGAAAATAACAAAGGATTACAACTCAATTTTTCAGACAAAGGTGTTGGAATTCCAGCTAATGATTTACCATTTGTGTTTGATAAATTTTTTAGAGTTGCACGAGAAGACAGTAAAGATATAGAAGGATTTGGCATTGGACTTTCGTATGTAAAACGCGTTTGCGAATGGCATAAATGGAAAGTTTTTGCAACTAATAATGAAGATAAAGGAATTACAATATCCATCCAAATAAATAAAAACGATTATGAGTAAGAAACGTATTTTGTATGTAGAAGACGACGAAACCTTAGCGTTTTTAACAGCCGATAATTTAGAGCAACATTTTGAAGTTTCGCACTGCAATAATGGCAAAGAAGCATTTCAATTATTTTGTAAAGAAACTTTTGATTTGTGTGTTTTAGATATTATGTTACCCGATATGGATGGATTTGAAATTGCAACCGAAATTAGAAAGCGAAACCAAGAAATTCCGATTATTTTCCTTTCTGCGAAAACCATGAAAGAAGATCGAATTAAAGGTTTGAAACTGGGTGCAGATGATTATTTAATAAAACCGTATTCGATAGAAGAACTTATTTTAAAAATCGAAATTTTCTTAAACCGAAGTCAAAAATCGACCGATAATTCAACACAAAAACAATATACTTTTGGTAGTTTTCACTTTGAACCTGAGAACTATTCATTAAAGAATGAAAACCAAAATATCACGCTAACCGAAAGAGAAGCTTCGTTACTTAAGTTGTTTTTAGATAACCCAAATACGGTATTAAAACGCGAAAAAATTCTGATGGAATTATGGGGCAGTGATGATTATTTCTTAGGAAGAAGTTTGGATGTTTTTATTTCTCGATTACGAAAAATCATAAAAGAAGAAACCCACGTTAGAATCGAAAACATTCCGCGCGTGGGCTTTAAATTGGTGGTTGAATAATAGCGTTATTCAAAACTCATCATGTAGGCTTCTAATGCTTTTCGGTCTTCAGCTGACATAGCTTTTGTAATTACAAAATTGGCTTTCATAATCTCATATTGAGAAGCATCTACTAAAGGTTCGCCTTCACCATTAATAAACGAAGCAATACTTGCACCTTTTTCTTTGTAAATTTTTGCAATGTCTTTAATTGCTGGACCAACTACTTTTACATCTGCTTTGTGACAAGTTGCACAAGTTCCTTTTCCTTCAAAAAGTTCTTGTCCTTTTGCTAATAATTGGTCAACAGTTGCTTCAGGTTGAGCAGCATCAGTAGTTTCTGTTGTTGTTTCAACGGGATTGCCCATAGCATCCGTTTCTTTTTTTTCGCCACAATTAGTCAATGTAATTGCTAATGCAAAAACGGCTAACGATTTTAATATAAGTTTCATGTTTATAAAGTTTAGAAATATCGATAAAATTACAATATCGATTTCACTCAGAATGTGACAAATGTCACATTACTTATTTAATAAAATGGCTGCTTCTTTGGCAAAATAAGTTGAAATTAAACTTGCACCTGCTCTTTTAATACACATTAATTGCTCCATCATAATTTTATCATGATCTAACCAACCTCTTTCGGCAGCAGCTTTAATCATGGCATATTCTCCCGAAACGTGAAAAACCGTTACCGGAACATCAACTGCATTTTTAACTTCACGAACGATATCTAAATAAGCAATTCCGGGTTTTACCATAACCATATCGGCACCTTCTTCTACATCCCACAATGCTTCTTTAACCGCTTCAATGCGATTTGCATAATCCATTTGATATGTTTTTTTATCTTTCGACACTTCTACATCGGCTTCTTTTGGGGCACTATCTAAAGCATCACGAAACGGACCGTAAAACGCTGAAGCATATTTAGCCGAATAACTCATAATTCCTACATTTTGAAAACCCGCAGCATCTAAGCCTTGACGTAAACGTAAAACACGACCGTCCATCATGTCACTTGGTGCTACAAAATCGGCTCCAGCTTGTGCGTGAGAAACTGCCATTTTTACCAAAGCTTCATTGGTTGCGTCATTAGCAATATCACCATTTTCGATGATTCCATCGTGACCGTAAATTGAGTAAGGATCAAGCGCTACATCAGGCATTACAATCATTTCGGGACAAGCTTTTTTGATGGCACGAATGGCTCTTTGCATCAAACCATTGTCATTCCAAGCTTCTTTACCAGTATTATCTTTTAATGATTCATCTACCTTAACATAAATATTCACCGCACGAATTCCTAAAGCAAAAAGTTCTTTTACTTCTTCGACAGTCAAATCAATTGAACGACGAAATATTCCAGGCATTGACGAAATTTCAGATTTGTAATTTTCGCCTTCAGCAATAAACATTGGAAACATAAAATCACTTGGACTTAATGTGGTTTCGCGAACTAAACTTCTTATAGATTCGTTTACTCTTAAACGACGACCTCTGTGTAATGGAAACATAATTTGTATTTCAAATATTAAAGTGTAAAGTTACTAAATTTTCAACGATTTCTTTCTTTTACAATTGATAGTATTGTGTTAATTTATACTATTTTTGTCCTATGAAAAAGCTATTCATTTTAGGCATTTGTCTCCTGCTAACCAGTTGTTTTGAAATAACTGAAAAAATCAAACATAACAGTAATCAAAGTGGTGATTATAGCTTAGTGATTGATTTCTCTAATTCTTGGCTGAAAACTAAATCGGCTATTTTGTTAGAAGAAGTGGATGGTGTGAGCATTCCAAATGAAGAAGATATCAAATCGAAGTTAGCGCAATTTAGAGCCGATGCTTCTAAAATAAAAGGTACTTCAAAAATTTCTACATCGTATGATTTTAATACCTATGTGTTTAAAATTAATTTTTCGTACAATTCAATAGAAACGTTGAATGCGGTTTTGAATACGATTGACAAGAAAAATTCGTTGATTCATTTTAAAAATAATAACGGAAGATTTGAACGCATAGCTTCTTATCCGTTACCAAAAGATTTAGCTAAAAAAGAAGACAAAAAAGAAGATTTACTTAAGGCAAATATCACTTCAGTTTATACTTTTGACAAAGATGTTGCCACAGTTCAAAATCCGAATGCTAAACTTTCAAAATCAAAAAAAACAGTGTTTTTAAAACAAAATATATGGAATGTTTTAAACAACAATAAACTGATGAATAATTCCATAAGTTTTAATCCTTAATATAATATGAGAACGTATTTTTATTTATTATTAGCCCTTCCTACTTTGCTTTTCAGTCAAAACAATTCGGTTAAGCACGACTATTTTATTCAATTTAACACGCCTCAATTTGCTAAAAAAGTCAATATTGATGAGTTGTTCAATCACAAAGCGTTTAAAAGTTTTAATAGAGAAAATTCAGATTTTAAACTAAACGATTTTATTTCATATATAAATCAATCAAAACCAGTAGTAATTCATGGAAATTTCACAGATAGTATTGCGTATTATCAAATGACATTTCCGTTGAAAGATGCTAAGGGTTTGGCAAATTTTATTCAAAACAAAGTTGATAAAATCAATACAAACACTACAGATTCAATAGTTGATGCAATTAAAAAACATTCAAAATACAGTGTTTATTCTCCAAAAAACAGCGACTATACTTTAGCATGGAATAATCACAATTTTATTGTTTATGGTCTTGTTGAAAACAATTATGCGCAACCAAAATATGCTTATGACTATAGTGCTGAAGTTGATAGTGCAGCAGTTGTATACGATGAAGAATATTATGACGAAGAATATGAAGCCGCACCTATTGAGGTAATTGAAGTGGAAGAAGTAACTGAAGATGCTCCTGAGACTGTTGAAGAAATAATTATAGAAAAAAGATTAGGAGAAGAGCCAGCCGTAGTTCAAATGTATGAAGTTGAAGCAGAAGCTGAAGATGGTGAAGAAGAAACTAATTATGACGATGATACATATTATAATCAATGGTTAGAAGAAAGCAGAAAAGAGCAAGAACAAGCGAGAAGAGAAAAGCAAATTAAACAAGAAGAACAAGTAGCGCTTTTGTTTGAAAACGATTTTGAATTTCCCTCTTCAAATAAAATTAACACAAAAGCCGATATTTCTTCATGGGTTGATTATCAATCGGTTTATGGCAAAATGAATTCATTTTATTATTTGTTCAGAACATTTACACCAAATCAAAACACAACTTCTTATAAAAACGTGGTAAAAGGAATGAATGTTGATTTTTATTTTGAAAACGACAAAGCAAGAATGGAGCAAACGGTTGAATATTCTGAATCGTTAGCAAAAGTTATGGAGAAAATAATTGATAGAAAACCAAATAAAAACATCTACAATTATTTTCCAAAAGAAACGCCTTTGGCTTACATGTCTTACCATTCAAGCACCGAACAGGTTTTAAAAAGTTACCCAGAAATTACGGAGCAAATTTTAGCGAATTTACCATTTGAAAAACAAGATACTGAAATTATCACAGACTTGGTAAGCACTATTGTTGATGAAGAAGCTACAGCAACGCTTTTTGATGGAGATTTTTCAATGTTTTTACATAGTATGGAACCTTATGAGTACAAATACACTGGTATTTCATATGATGAAGATTACAACCAAGTTAAGGAAGAAAAAACCATGACTAAAACAAGACCTGTTTTCACTATGATAATGACTTCAACACATCCAACAATGGGTGATAAATTGTTGAATTTAGGTGTAAGAAAAAATGCATTAGTAAAAGAAGGTAATCATTATCTTGTAAAAGAATTTACTGAATTTGGTAAAATAGCATTGTTAAAAGATGGTAATGTTTTTGTAATTACAAATGGATTAAATTACTTGAATAATGGCTCAAAATCTGATTTTTCTAAACAAGTTAAAAAAGATTTGAGTAAAAATTATTTGTACGGAAACTTCGATATGCAACGTTTCATGAAAAGTATGTTGATGACAGAAGATTTTGGAAAAGACACCGAAAAAATGTTAAAAGTGAGCAATCAATTTAAAAACATTGAATTCAAATCTTCAAACAAAATAAAAGGTAATAAAATGAAAGTTGAAATGGAAATGAATTCAAACTTTTCAGATAAAAATATTATTTTACAAACGTTAGATTTAGTAGATTATTTAAACTAAACAAAGGAAAAAATAAAAACTCCGCTATTAAAAATAGCGGAGTTTTTTATACCCAATCAATAGGTTTTGCTAATATTTTTAGTAATTTTTCTTCTTCGCTTCCTGGTTCAGGATGATGGTCATACACCCATTGCACATGTGGTGGTAAACTCATCAAAATACTTTCTATTCTTCCGTTGGTTTTTAGCCCGAAAAGCGTGCCTTTATCATGAACCAAATTAAATTCCACATAACGACCACGACGTATTTCTTGCCAAGTTCTTTGAGCATCCGTATATGGTAAATTTTTTCTTTTTTCCACAATGGGAACATATGCTTGTAAGAAAGAATTTCCAACTTCTGACACGAAATTGAACCAATCTTCCATCGACATTTGCTCGGTTGCTTTTAAATAATCGAAAAACAAACCACCAATTCCACGAGCTTCAAATCGGTGAGCGTTCCAAAAGTATTCATCGCATTTCTTTTTATAGTTCGGATAAAATTCTGGATTATGTTTGTCGCAAGCTGTTTTACACGTTTGATGAAAATGTTTGGCATCTTCTTCAAATAAATAGTAAGGTGTTAAATCTTGTCCGCCGCCAAACCATTGGTTGATGATGTTTCCGTTTTCGTCATACATTTCAAAATAACGCCAATTGGCATGAACCGTTGGCACCATCGGATTTTTCGGATGAATTACTAAACTCAATCCGCAAGCGAAAAAATCGGCTTCTCCAACACCGAACATCTTTTGCATGGTATCAGGCAATTTACCATGAACGGCTGAGATATTCACACCGCCTTTTTCAAAAACGTTTCCGTTTTCAATAACACGTGTGCGACCGCCACCGCCTTCTGGTCGTTCCCAAATGTCTTCACGAAATTTGGTGCTGCCATCAATGTTCTCTAACCCTTTACAGATTTGATCTTGCAGGGTTTGTATGTAGGTGTAGAATTTATTTTTCATGTTCTAATTCATATAATTCCATATCCAAAGGAGTTTCATTTGGAGGTGTGTATTCATTTAAAAGTGTTGTTTTCCACTCAAAACCGCACTTTTCTGCGACTTTACAACTTCCGATATTTGTTTTATGAGCAATAATTTGAAATTTATTGAATCCTAAAACTTCAAAACCGTATTTTGTGGTTAGAGCAATAGCTTTTGACATCCAACCTTTGTTTTCGTATTCTGAACTAATACAATAGGCAAATTCTCCTTGTTTGGTATCCCAATTTATTTCTTTGATGATAATTAAGCCAGCAATTTTTGAAGTTGAAACATCTTTAATTCCAAAAGTAAATTCAGATTTTGAAGTATTTTCTTTTCTTTTTTCTTCAATATATTTTAAACTATCATCAAAGGATTGATTTTTTGACAACGTAATTGGAAAGTAACGTTTAAAGTTGTCAAAATTAAAAACCATCATTTCAGATAAACTTTTTGCGTCATCTGCTTGTAAAGTGATTATATGAAATGAATCGGTTTCTATCATTAGTTATAAAATCAAACTATTTCTTATACTCTTTAACCGCTTCCACAAAAGCCTTAGCATGATCAACAGGAATATTTGGTAAAATACCGTGACCTAAGTTGACGATGTATTTATCTTTTCCGAATTCATCAATCATTTCGTGAACCATTTTTTTGATGGTTGGAATTGGAGATAACAAACGACTTGGGTCGAAATTTCCTTGTAAAGTGATGTCACCACCGGTTAAATAACGCGCGTTTCTTGGCGAACAAGTCCAATCTACTCCTAAAGCTGATGCTTTTGATTTAGACATTTCGTTTAAAGCAAACCAACATCCTTTTCCAAATACGATAACTTCCGTTTCTTCGGCTAAAGCTTCAACAATTTGGTTGATGTATTGCCATGAGAATTCTTGATAATCAACTGGAGAAAGCATTCCGCCCCAAGAGTCAAAAATTTGAATCGCATTACAACCTGCTTTTACTTTTTCTTTCAAGTATAAAATCGTGGTATCGGTGATTTTTTGCAATAATAAGTGTGCCGCTACTGGATTTGAAAAGCAAAATCCTTTTGCAGTATCAAAACTTTTAGAACCTTTTCCTTCAACAGCATAACAGAAAATCGTCCAAGGCGAACCAGCAAAACCAATTAACGGCACTTCGTCGTTCAACATTTCTTTGGTTAATTTTACTGCATCCATCACGTAACCTAAAGTTTCGTGAATATTCGGCACAAAAACTTGATTTACTTGTTCAGCAGTACGAATAGGATTTGGAATTATCGGACCTAAATTGTCTTTCAATTCCACGTGAATTCCCATCGCTCTTGGTACTACCAAAATATCTGAAAATAAAATCGCAGCATCTGGTTTTACAATTCGAATGGGTTGAACCGTGATTTCAGCAGCTAATTCTGGAGTTTCGCATCGGGTGAAAAAATCATATTTATCGCGTAAAGCTCTAAATTCTGGTAAATATCTTCCTGCTTGACGCATCATCCAAACTGGCGGACGTTCAACTGTTTCTCCTTTTAATGCTCTTAAAAATAAATCGTTCTTAATCATTTTTGATTGCTTTAGGCTTTAAGCAATAGGCTATAAGCGTTTATAATATTTTATTACTTCAGTAATTACATTTTCAACGGTGGGTTGCGATGCAATTACTATGTTTTTTGTTCTATTTTCTAATGCTTTTGATGTGGTGGTTCCAATACAAAAACACGTTTTATTATCTAATGAATTGTTTTCCAAAAAACTTTTTACACCTGACGGACTGAAAAACAAAATACCATCATATTCTTTTTTTATTTTGTGTGGTTTCAGTTTGGTTTCATATACGACAATTTCGTTATATGCGATTTTATTTTGCTGAAAATAATTTGGGATTGTATTTTTTCTGATATTTCCACAAAAGAAGGTAAACGAATTACTTTTGTATTTCGAATCGATGATTTGAATCAATTCTTCTGCATAATCAGCACTTTCAATAACGGTGAAACCTTTTTTTTCGAGAAAATTTCTCGTTTTACTTCCTACACACAAACAAGAAATGGAATGAACGTTTTTTACATCCGATTTTAAAATACTTTTCACTGCTTGTTTACTTGTAAAAACTAAGTAATCATTTAGTTGAGGTGTTTCAAATGAAATGGATTTTGTTTGAATAAAATTCTTTTCTACAAGTTCAATTTTAGCATCAGAAAACTTCTTTTTTAATGCTTTTGAAAGTTTTTTTGTAGAGAGAATTCGGTTCATTTTTAGCTTCTAATTTGATGTTCTTCTTGTCCTAAACAATACGTTTCGATGTCTTTGTTATATCCGTAAACTACTAAAATATCATTTTCTTGGACAATAGTATCTGGAGCAGGACGACCAATAGATTCTTTTATGATAGATTTTTTACCAATTAAATTACGTTTTTCTCTTTTGCGAATAATTGTAATTAGTGTTAAATGGTATTTATCGATTGAATCCAATTCGGCTAATGTTTTTCCGTAGAATTCTGGTTTCGCTTTTACTTCCGAAATCGTAAAATTATCATCTAATTGATAGTTTTCTAACGTTGATTTGAAGTTGATTTGCTTGGTTAATCTATCTGCTGATTCTTGCTCTGGGTGAATAATACTATAAATTCCCATCGCCTCTAAAACCGTGTCGTGAATTGGAGACAAAGCTCTACTAATGATTTTTACATCACTCAATTTTTTAATAATTGCAGTTGTAATGATGGCAGCACCTTCGTTTTCACCAATGGCAACTACGACTTTATCCGCATCTTTTAATGGCAAAGCTTCATACGATAATTCGTTTGTTGAATCTAAGGCAATTGCATGCGAAATTTTATCTTTGATAAGATTAATTTTTTCGATGTTTTTATCTACACCAATTACTTCGTTTCCTGTTTCAGTTAAGCTGATGGCAAGCGACATTCCGAAGTTTCCTAAACCAAATACTATAATTTTCATTTTTGGTAGATTAGTTAATTAATATATTTTCTTTTGGATATTCGTAGAATTGATGATTCAATCTTCGTAATAATCCAACCATTAAGTTGAGCATTCCAATACGACCAATAAACATACAAGCAATTAAAACATATTTACTTGGTTCGGTTACTGTTGGTGTATAATTTAAGCTTAATCCTACTGTACTATATGCTGAAAAACATTCAAAGGCAACGGTTAATAAGGGTGTTCCCTTTGGTTCAAAAATCAATATTGCTACAATTGAAATTCCTATTGTAATTAAAGAGATACATAAAATAGCAAAAGCACGAGAAGTTGATTCAGATGAAATTCTTCTTCCAAACAATTGAATTCTGCTTTTTCCACTGGCAACAGCAAAAATATTTAAAGTTGCTAATGCAAATGTACTCGTTTTGATACCACCCGCAGTTGAAGCTGGAGAACCACCAATCCACATTAAAAAGATAATAAACAACAATGAAGGAACGTTCATTTTAGTAAAATCTACTGCATTAAATCCTGCGGTTCTTGGCGTTACCGAATTAAAAGAAGCCGCTGTGATTTTTCCAAAAACACTATCGTGCTCTAATAAGGTGTTGTTGTATTCTGAAATAAATAGGAAAATAAAACCACCGATTAATAAAACTAAAGTAGTGTAAATTACAATTTGAGTGTTTAAAGTGATGATTCGAACTTTTTTATGAATGATAGTTTTATCAAAAAGTTCTACCACATGAGTTTTAATTTTTTGATAAAAGTTAAATACAATGTTGTGACCTAAACCACCTAATACAATCAATGTCATAATAATCCATTGCAAGAAATAGTCAAAACGAATGGCTTCATCATATAATCCAGCCGATAAAATTGAAAATCCTGCATTACAAAATGCCGAAATAGAATGGAATATTGCAAAGAAGAATTTATTATCAATAGCGTTGTTGTCCATGATAGACGAATAAACAAAAATGGCACCAACAGCTTCAACTCCTAAAGTAAAAATAACAACATTAAGAGCAGCCCTAAAAACATCTCTCATGCCATCGTGTGCAATAAAATCTTTAGTATTTAATCCTTCTTTAAATGAAGAACTTCCTCTAAAAAAGAAAGCAAAGAAAGAAGTAAACGTTAATATTCCAATTCCACCTAACTGAATTAAAACTAAAATAATGGATTGCCCCACGACAGTAAATGCTGTGGAAGTGTCAACAACCGCTAAACCAGTAACACAAACAGCACTTGTAGAAGTAAATAGCGCATTAGTAAAGGTAATTCCGTTTGTTGTAGCACTTGGAAGCATTAATAAAAATCCTCCTGTTAAGGCTAAAATCATAAAACTTCCAACAAATACAATTGCCGGATTGAAATAGATATCATAGATATGACGCACTAAAACCAAGAGCCTAAGTAAGAAATAAAAAATAAGTCCGCCTTCTAAAATTGGTTTTACTTTTTGCAGAATATAGTCTGAAGAAAAATCTATATTTATAATAGAAATTATAAAACAGGTTATCATGATACCTGTTAGTAAAATCATATTAGCTAAGGCTACTTTCTTATTGCTTTTATATTTATAAGTAAAGAATTTAAATGAATTAAAGGCTAATAATCCAACAGAAAGGAGAATTAAACCAATAACGTGTGGCGAATTGTAGTTTTCTTCGAAGTCATATCCAAAGTCAAAAACTATAAAAAGCAGTACTATGATATCAAAAAAGCGATATAAATAATTGAGTAACGATTCTTTCTCCATTTTGGGATAAAATTACTTTTTCAAATCACGACGAATGCTTTCCATTAAAGCTTTTCCACCGTTGTTTAAAATTTCTTCGGCACAATTTTTTCCGAAGTTTTTATAAGAATCAAAAGTACAACTTTTTTTGATTGTGTGTTTTTCTTTTCCGTCTAAAGAAAATAAAACACCTTCAAAATCAATTTTATCTAAGGTAAATGTTGCCAAAGCACCAATTGGAGCTGTACAACCACCTTCTAATGTCTTTAAGAATTCACGTTCAATGTGCGTGCAAATCTCGGTTTCAGAGTGATTTAATTTAGCTAAAGCTTCTCTGCAAAAATTATCATTTTCCATTGCCACTACAACCATTGCGCCTTGTGCCGGTGCTGGAACCATCCAATCTAAATTGATATAGTTTTCTGGTTTTAAGTTGATTCGTTCTAAACCTGCAGCAGCAAAAACAGCTCCGCTCCAATCGCTGTCTTGTAATTTTTGCATACGCGTATTTACATTTCCACGTAAATCAACTACATTATGATTTGGATATTTATTCAACCATTGTGCTTGTCTGCGTAAGCTTCCAGTAGCAATGGTACCGTTAGAATTTAAAAAATCTAAATTGCCTTTGTGAACTAAAATATCAAGTGTGTTGGCACGTTCTAAAACCGCTGCTTGCACAATTCCGATAGGTAAAGCAGTTGGAACATCTTTCATAGAATGCACCGCAATATCAACCTGTCCGTTTAACATGGCAATGTCTAACGTTTTGGTAAAAATTCCTGTGATTCCTAATTCGTAAAGTGGTTTATCAAGAATAATATCACCTTGCGACTTAACAGCTGTGATTTCAGTTTTGTAACCTAAATCGTTTAGTTTTTTTTGTACTGTGTGTGCTTGCCAAAGGGCTAATTCGCTATCACGAGTTCCTATTCGGATTGTTTTGCTCATTATTTTGCAACCGTTTCTAATTGGAAAATTTTCTCAATCCATTCAATGCTTTCGTCTACCATGGTTTCGTCATCTTTTAAATGATTGGCAAAATGATTGGTAATTTTTTGAATGATTCTAGCAGTAATTAATTCGGCTTGTTCTTCATCAAAGTTAGCCATTTTTTTACGTTGAAAGTTTAATTCTCCTTCTTTAATTGTATTCAGTTTTGCTTTTAGCGCATGTATTGTTGGTGCAAATTTACGTTGTTTGGTCCAAGCCATAAATTCGTCTTTAATTTCTTCAATAATAGCTTCAGCAGCTGGAATGTGTTTTTTTCTGTTTTCTAAAGTTTCATCGGTCATTTGAGCCAATTGATCCATGTGAACTAATGTAACACCATCTAATTCGTTTACGTTTTCGTTCACATTTTTAGGAATCGATAAATCTAAAATTAACAATGGTTTTTTCAGATTTAATATGGCCTTATCAACGGTAGGATTTAAAGCTCCAGTTGCTACAACTAAAACATCAGCTTTTTGAATTTCTAATTGCAAATCAGCATAATCTTTTACAATTACGTTTAATTTGTTGGCAATTTTTTCAGCTTTATCTTTGGTGCGATTAATCAAAGTGATATGTTCGTGTTTCGAATGTTTTACTAAATTTTCACACGTATTTCTTCCAATTTTTCCAGTTCCAAAAAGTAAAATATTTTTATTAGAAATATCTTCTACATTTTTAAAGATATATTGCACAGATGCAAAAGAAACAGATGTTGCTCCTGATGAAATTTGTGTATCTGTTTTGATTTTTTTACTTGCTTGAATTACTGCATTAACCAATCGTTCTAAGAAAGCGTTTGCTAAATTTAGTTCTTTACTTTGAACAAAAGCGTTTTTTAGTTGGCTTATGATTTCAAAATCACCTAGAATTTGACTATCTAAACCTGTTCCTACACGAAACATATGTGTAATAGCTTCATTGTTTTTATACACAAAAGCAACTTTTTGAAAATCTTCAACGGTTCCTTGGCTGTTTTCGCAAAGTAATTTGATTAATTGAAAAGGATGTTGTGCAAAACCATAAATTTCAGTTCTATTGCAAGTCGAAGTAACTACTAAACTTTCCAATCCTTCTTCTTTTGCTTGGTGTAATAAATTTTGTTTAGCTTTATCATCTAAACTAAATTTACCTCTCATTTCGGCATCGGCTTTTTTGTAACTTAAACCTACTGCGTAGAAAGTTGGATGTTTCGCAAATGTATTGTTTTCCATGGTTTATACTCTTTCCTAAAAGTTTAACAAAATTATTAGTATGCTATTTATAAAAGTAACGCTTAAAGGACTTTTTGTATCGATAAAAGATATTTTGTATCTAATTCATCTTTTTAGCGTTATTTCTATTAAATTTGTAGCAAAATCAAGTGTTTTGAATTTAACTATATAGAACAATTCTAAATAACAATTTGATTTTTGTTTGTAACTATATACGAAAAAATATCGCTATGGGTTCTCAAGAAGAAATAAAAATTGAAAATGATTTTATTTTATATCTTTTTCAAAATGATGGAGACGAAATGTATCGAATTCAAAAACCTGTAAATCAAGGATTTATTCAATTTCATTTTGGCTTAAAAGGAAAAGGAAAATTTATCTTCAATCAAGGAAATTATGCATTGGATTTAAAGGAAGAGAAGTCACTTTTGTTTTATAATCCGCAAAAAGAATTGCCACTTAATCTTGAATTGGCTCCACACACTTGGATCGTATCGGTAATTATTTCGATAAAAAAATTTCATGGTTTGTTTTCATCTCAAGCAGAACATATTCCGTTTTTGAGCGAAGACAACAAAGATAAAAAGTACTATAAAGAGAATGATATAAGTCCGTCAATGGCAATTGTGTTGAGTCAATTGTTCCATTACAACCTCAATTCGTTCATTAAAAATTTATACTATAAAGGAAAAGGTTACGAATTATTAAGTTTGTATTTTAATCGATCTGAAGATCCAAATGCAGAACAATGTCCGTTTTTGATTGACGAAGAAAATGTATTAAAAATAAAAAAAGCCAAAGAAATTATGATTTCTAATATGGCAGAACCACCAGGGTTAGAAGAATTATCTGAGCAAGTGGGATTAAGTTTGAAAAAATTAAAAATGGGTTTCAAGCAAATTTATGGTGATACAGTATATGGATTTTTATTTGAATACAAAATGGATTATGCGCGTCAATTGCTTGATAGTGGTTCATACAATGTAAATGAAGTAGGTTTAAAAATTGGATACAGCACAGGAAGTCATTTTATTGCCGCTTTTAAAAAGAAATTTGGTACTACACCAAAAAAATATTTAATGAATTTGAACACCAATGTGTAAAACCAATTGATATCAATTTCGTATATCAAACTATAAATAAAAAAATGATAATTTAAAAAGTAAGAAAACCAAATTAATTACTTTTATAAAAAAACAATTGCCACATGAAAGGAGTATTATTAGTAAATTTAGGATCACCAGAAAGCCCAACAGCAAAAGACGTTAAGCCGTATTTAGATGAATTTTTAATGGATAAATACGTAATTGATGTTCCGTTTTTATTGCGTGCATTATTAGTTAGAGGAATTATTTTGCAAACGCGTCCAAAAAAATCTGCTGAAGCGTATGCACGAATTTGGACAGATGAAGGTTCGCCTTTAATTGTAATTTCTAAAAAAATGCACCAAAAGGTCCAAAAATTGGTTGATGTTCCGGTTGCTTTAGCTATGCGTTATGGAACCATGACTATTCAAAAAGGGTTGCAAGAATTAAAGAATAAAGGTGTAACCGAAGTAATGCTTTTACCTTTGTATCCGCAACATGCTATGGCTTCAACTACTACTATTTTGGTTTTGGCAGAAGAATTACGTCAGAAGCATTTTCCAGAAATGACATTTACTAATGTTCCAGCATTTTATAACAAACCCGATTTTATTCAGGCTTTGGCAAGTTCTATTAAAAAACATTTGGAAGGATTTGAATATGATCATTTATTATTTTCGTATCACGGAATTCCAAAACGTCATATTCGCAAAACAGATGTTACGAAATCCCATTGTAAAATTGACGGTTCTTGTTGCAACACGCCTTCGCCAGCACACGAATTTTGTTACCGTCATCAATGTTATGAAACTACAAAACAAGTTGTAAAATTATTAGGAATTCCAGAAGGAAAATACAGCCAAACCTTTCAATCGCGTTTAGCAGGAGATAAATGGTTAACACCTTATACGGATGTTGAAATCAATAAAATGCCAGAACAAGGAATTAAAAAATTAGCCGTTGTAACACCAGCATTCGTTGCCGATTGTTTAGAAACTTTAGAAGAAATTGCAATGGAAGCTAACGAGCAATTTTTGCATCATGGCGGAGAGGAATTTATGGCAATTCCATGTTTAAATGATGAAGACGAATGGTGTGGTGTGGTGGCAAATTGGATTAAAGATTTTCAAACTAAATAGAAATGACTTCTAAATGGAACTTTACAACTACATAAAATCACTACATCTAATCTTTGTAATCACTTGGTTTGCTGGGTTGTTTTACATTGTTCGCTTATTTGTATATCATGCCGAAGCCAAACAAAAATCGCAACCTGAGCAAGATATTTTAATAAAACAATACCAATTAATGCAATACCGTTTGTGGTACATTATTACTTGGCCAAGTGCTGTTTTAGCTAGTATTTTTGCTTTTTGGATGTTGTTTTTTACCGAAGTTGGGAAAGTTTGGTTAACCCAACCTTGGATGCATGTAAAATTAGCTTTTGTGTTTTTATTGTATTTGTATCATTTAAAATGCCATCAAATTTTTAAGCAATTACAAAATAACGAAGTGAAAAATTCCTCTGGGTTTTTTAGGCTTTGGAACGAAGGTGCTACTATTATTCTTTTCGCAGTAGTTTTTTTAGTAATTTTAAAGAATGCAATCAATTGGATTTATGGTGTTATCGGAATTTTTGTTTTTTCGATTTTAATTATGCTAGGATACAAATTGTACAAGAAAATCAGAGAAAAGAACCAAAATAGTTAATGGATAGAATTTTTAACATCAAAAATCTTTCACTACGAATAAGAATATTTCTATCCATGATATTCTTAACACTTATTGCGTCTATACTTATTGCTGCGGTTTCCATTTATCAATTTAGAAAAGAAGCAAAAGAATACCATCAAGATAGATTAGAGCGAAAAGAAACTGCAATTGCTGAACACATAAATTATGTTTTACAAACAACAACTTATCCGCTAAACACAAAAAATATTCCGCTAATTTTTAAAGATAAAATTTTCGAATTAGCAGATATTCATAGTATGGAAATTAATTTTTTCGATTTAAAAGGGAACTTATTAATTTCATCAAAGGCAATATTTAAATTAGATAAAGATAAACCAAAGATAAATTCTTCGACTTTAAAAATTATTCAATCTTCTTTAGATAAAAGATATATAGAGTTTTCAAATGTTGACGAAAAAACCTTTCGATCATCCTATTCTTATTTAAAAGACAACAAATTTAAGCCTCTCGCTATTTTAAATTTACCCTATGAAGAAGATGCCGAGTTTTATGATAATGAAGTTCAAAATTTCTTAATTCGATTTGGACAGGTTTATACTTTTATGTTTTTCATTGCCATTGTTCTTTCTTATTTTTTATCGAGCTACATTACAAAATCATTAAAAATCATCAGCGATAAAATTCAGGAAACTCAATTAGATCAACGCAATGAAAAAATTGTTATTGAAGATGGAAGTAAGGAAATCAACTTATTGGTTCGTTCTTATAATAACATGGTAGATAAATTAGAAGAAAGCGCCACTATTTTAGCACAAAGTGAAAGAGAACAAGCTTGGCGCGAAATGGCAAAGCAAGTAGCGCATGAAATCAAAAATCCGCTTACACCAATGCGTTTAACGGTGCAAAGTTTTCAACGAAAATTTGATGCTAACGATCCTGATATTTCAAAAAAATTAAACGATTACACGCAAACCATTTTACAACAAATAGATACGATGAGTTCGGTAGCAAGTGCTTTTTCTAACTTTGCAACCATGCCAGCACAACAAAACGAAACTTTAAATGTTGTCCGAATTGTAAAAATGGCATTGGAAATTTTTAATGAAGATTACATTCAGTTTTCGGCATTGGAAGACGAAATTATTGCCAAGTTAGATAGAACACAATTAATTCGTGTAATCACAAATTTGGTAAAAAATGCCATTCAATCCATTCCAGAAGAGCAAGAGCACAAACTGGTTTTTGTAACCGTTTTTAGAGAAGATAATCAAGTAAAAATTGCGGTTAAAGACAACGGAAAAGGGATTTCCGAAGAAAATGCATCTCGTATTTTCGAACCAAAATTCACCACAAAATCAAGCGGAATGGGACTTGGTTTAGCAATTATTAAAAATATTATCGAAAATTACCACGGAACAATTACTTTTGAAACCGAATTAAACATTGGAACCGAATTTTTGGTTTCTTTCCCAATAAATAAACAATAAAATTATGAACACGAAGTCAAGATTAATTTTAGGATTACTGTTTTTTCAATTATTGCTTTATTCACAAACCTACCAATCAGGAACAGGAATTAATCTTTTTAGAATAAATTCTAATTATGTTTCAGCTGAAGTTGAATATAATTCAGGCGAAATAAAAAAAGGATTAATTTCAGGATTTATTGAAAATGAAAATATTGAAATTTTAAATTTAAGTCAATTTTCAAATTTTGAAAGTCAACTAAATATTGACGATGACAAGTTTAAGTTTAAAAAAGATGAAAATTCAAAGCCTGAAAAATTAAACAAAAATGAATTATCAAGAATTACACTAATTAAAGGAACCTCTAACAAAAATTTCTATTTAAAAGAAGTTTATACGCTAGATATTAAAACAAAGAAACTTAAGAGTCTAGACAGAAAAGTTTGGTTGCCAAAACTAAGGAGCAATCAAAAAATTGATGTTTTTGGTTTTAATTTGTTCTTAAATAATAGGTATACATACACTTATTATTATTTAACTCTAGAAAATGACAAGGTAATTCGTTTTTTTGATGATAAGATGAGGTTGTGTGGTTATGAATGCGGAAAAGAATATTATTCAAATTTTTTAAATGAAGTATTTGTAAGATCTTGTGAGGAAATGAAAGTTCCTGTACAGGAATACATGGATTCAATGACAAAAGAGAATATAAAAAAAACATTTAAGGAAAAAGACAATAAAATTAAAGAAATAAAAAAAGATAAAAATCTCAAATCAGAAGAGAGAGCAAAATTAATTTTGGAGACAGAAGAAAATTTTGTTTTACAACCCATTCAAGATTTAATAAGTATACACGAAGATAAATGTAAATAATATGAACAATCAAAACATTTTAATTGAAAAACAAGACAATATTGCGGTTATTACCATTAATAGACCCACAAAGTTAAACGCATTAAATAAAGCTACAATTCAAGAATTACACGATTGTTTTAAAGCGTTAAACGAAGACAAATCAGTAAAAGCTATTATTATTACTGGAAGTGGCGAAAAAGCATTTGTTGCTGGGGCTGACATTTCAGAATTTGCCAATTTCTCAGTAGAAGAAGGCGGAAAATTAGCTGCTCAAGGACAAGAATTATTGTTTGATTTTGTACAAAATTTAAGCACACCAGTTATCGCAGCAGTTAACGGATTTGCTCTTGGTGGCGGATTAGAATTGGCAATGGCTTGTCATTTTAGAACGGCTTCAACAAATGCAAAAATGGGATTGCCTGAAGTTACTTTGGGTGTGATTCCTGGTTATGGAGGTACACAACGTTTAGCTCAATTGGTTGGTAAGGGTCGTGCTATGGAACTAATCATGACTGCAGGAATGATTGATGCTGAAACGGCTAAAAACTACGGCTTAGTGAACCATGTTGTTGCACAAGAAGAACTATTAGATTTCACAAAAGGTATTGCTTCAAAAATCGCAAACAATTCAAGTGTAGCTATCGCAAAAGCAATCGAAGCAATTAATGCCAATTTTGAAGACGGAACAAATGGTTATGAAGTAGAAATTAAAAACTTTGGTCTTTCTTTTGGAACCGAAGATTTTAAAGAAGGAACCACCGCGTTTTTAGAAAAAAGAAAAGCAATATTTCCAGGAAAATAAAATATGAACCCAGAACTAAGTTCTGGGGTTTTTATTTAAGGTTATTAAAAAATGTTTTAGTTAATTTTTTTAAGTATAATTGTTAAAATGTTTAATTTTGAGTTGAAATAAATATTTTTTAATTATTTAACAAACAACAACACAACAATTATGTTAAAAAAAATTAATGACTTCGTGGCTGAAGTTGCGAAAAAAAATCCAAACGAACCCGAGTTCTTGCAAGCTGTCCACGAGGTGGCCGAAGCTGTTATTCCATTCATTGAAAACAATAAAAAGTATCAAGATAAAATGCTTTTAGAACGAATGGTTGAACCTGAAAGGGTTGTAATGTTTCGCGTTGCATGGTTAGATGATGCCAGAAAAACAAGATTAAACAAAGGATATCGCATCCAAATGAATTCTGCAATTGGTCCTTACAAAGGTGGATTGCGTTTTCACCCTTCGGTAAATTTGAGCATTTTAAAATTTTTGGCTTTCGAACAAGTTTTCAAAAATAGTTTAACGACATTGCCAATGGGTGGTGGAAAAGGAGGCTCAGATTTTGACCCGAAAGGGAAATCAGATACTGAAATCATGAGTTTTTGCCAAGCTTTTATGGCAGAATTATTTAGACACATTGGGCCAGATACTGATGTTCCTGCGGGTGATATTGGTGTTGGAGGTAGAGAAGTAGGGTATTTATTTGGTCAATATAAAAAATTAAGAAACGAATTTACTGGTGTTTTAACTGGAAAAGGAATCTCTTTCGGAGGTTCGTTAATTCGTCCAGAAGCTACGGGATATGGTACTGTTTATTTTGCCCAAAGTATGCTGGCTACTAAAGGACTTTCATTTCAAGGAAAAACAGTTTTGGTTTCTGGTTCCGGTAATGTGGCGCAATATGCTATTGAAAAAGCTACACAATTAGGAGCAAAAGTTGTGACGGCTTCAGATTCTTCAGGATATATTTATGATGCAGACGGAATTGACGCAGAGAAATTAGCGTACATCATGGAAATCAAAAATGTAAATTATGGTAGAATTTCTGAATATTTGAAAAAGTATCCAAAAGCACAATTTTTTGCAGGTAAAGATCCATGGGAAGTTAAATGTGATATTGCTTTGCCTTGTGCCACTCAAAACGAATTGAATGGTGATGATGCACAAAAATTGATTGCAAACGGTTGTATTTGCGTGGCTGAAGGCGCCAACATGCCTTCAACTCCAGAAGCAATTGCAGCTTTTCATAATGCAAAAATCTTATTTGCTCCAGGAAAAGCATCCAATGCAGGTGGTGTAGCAACATCTGGTTTAGAAATGTCGCAAAATTCATTACGATTGAGTTGGACAACAGAAGAAGTGGATGAACGTTTACATAAAATTATGAACAGCATTCACGAATCTTGTGTAAAATATGGTAAAAACGATGATGGATATATTGATTATGTAAAAGGAGCAAACATTGCAGGATTTGTAAAAGTTGCAGATGCAATGCTATCGCAAGGCGTGGTTTAATGAAATTAAATTTTACGGCTTTTGATTAATTTTAAAAGCCGTATTTAATTTTGGAGTAAGCATTTTCGTGTAAAAAATGAACATTTTCGTATAAAATATTGTTTAAAAATAAGCATTACTCAATTGTATAGTATTTTTGCACTAAATACATGTACAATGAAAAAATCTCTCTCTACCCCTTTACTTTTTCTATGTGCTTTGTTAGTAAATAGTAGTGCTTTTTCTCAAGTAGCAATTGGTACAACAATTATTGAAAATGGAGTGCAATTTAAAGTAGAAAGCGCAAACTCTGGTGTATTAATACCAAGAATTGCTTTAACTTCAAGAAATGTTGTTGCTCCTGTAACAGCAACACCACCTGCCGGAACTTTGATTTATAATACTGCAACCTCCGGAACTTTCCCATATAATGTTGTTCCAGGTTTTTATTATTGGGATGGACTTGAATGGCGAGCAATCGCAGACACTAAAATCAATAAAACAATTAAGTGTAGAAATAATACAACTTCAGTGAATTTTTCTAACACAGCTGGAGTTTATATAGATATTTTTAATATTGTAGATTGGAATGAAGAAACAACATTATTTCAAAAAATTAACAATACTGATTTAAGAATTACAGAAGCAGGTTTATATGAAATCACAGGCAATTTTTCATTAAGAGCAAGTGATATTGAAGTTTATTTAAATATGCGTTTAAATATTAATGGCACTGATGTTGGTGAAAAAATTAGAGGTGTTGCACCTGAAGATAGTGGAAGTAATGGTCAATTTTCAATTCATTTTACTCAGTATTTAGTTTTAAATGCAAATGATATTCTCAGATTTAGATCTTATCGAGACGGAGATTCAACAACCATAAATTTTGACACAAACGGAACTTCAAGTTTAGTAGTAAAAAGAATTCGATAATTTTTATCTTTTAAAAATAGTTAAATGTATTTGTTTTAAAATGCATTGCGTTATTTTTGTATTTGTAACAATAAATAAATGAAAACTTCTATTGAATTTTCTTACCGAAAACCTGTAATCACCGCTTCAATTATAGCAATCATTACATTTGTTTTATTGCAATTTGAAGCTTTTGATAATCCAAATCGTCCAACAGCATGGGTTTTGCATTTTATTGGTGCATATTCTTTGATTGCAGGAATATCTTATCTTACTTTTCATATTATTTTTAAAAGATATAAAGACCCTAATAATTGGAGTTTTGGAAAAGATATTATGTCTTTTTTGTTCATTTTAGCTTTCGTTCTTTTATATATTTTGATTTTTAATTCTTTTTACATCAGTTACATAGATGGAAATTTTACCGATTCTTATGTATACGATGGGAGACTGTTTTACTATATAACCTTTATTGGAATTGTAAATTTTGCGGCTATTAAGTTTTTAGATTTTTATATTTTTTATAAGAAAAAAAGTAAACAAAACCCTGATTATATCGAACCACAAAAAATTATACTTGAAGGCAAAAATAAACATGAAAAAATCATCTTAGATATTGATGATTTAGTAATGATAGAAGCTTTAGGGAATTATGTTTTGGTTTTTTATTTAAATCATGAGAAACAGATTGAAAAAGATATTATTCGTAATAGTTTTTCTTTAATTTCTGACCAAGTACAACCAATAAAACAAATTTTAAAAGTGCATCGTTCTTATATTATTAATATGAGTAAGGTTATTAATATAGAAACGAAAAACAGAAAGTCTTCTGTTAAACTTAAGTTTATTGACGAAATGATTCCTGTTTCTAAATCTGCAATAGAGTCTTTGAAAGAATTTTTAGTTATTGGTTAGATTTCTCCTTCCCATTCTGCATAAAATTGACTTAAAAAAGTTACCATAAAATCATGGCGTTTTTGAGCAATTTTTTTACCAGTTTCGGTATTCATTTTATCTTTTAAAAGTAATAGTTTTTCGTAAAAGTGATTCAAAGTTGGCGATTCACTATTCTTATATTCTTCCTTATTCATATTCATGTTTGGTTGAATATTCGGATTGTATAATGGACGATTTTTGAATCCACCATAATTAAAAGTACGAGCAATTCCTATAGCGCCAATAGCATCTAATCGATCAGCATCTTGCACAATTTCTAGTTCTTTGGAATTGAATTTCTTTTCGAAATTCCCACCTTTAAACGAAATATTTTCAATAATTGCAATTACATGTAAAATGATATCTTCTTTTACATTTTGCGATTCTAAAAAAGCACGAGCTGTTTTCGGACCAACCGTTTCATCGCCACCATGAAATTTTGAATCAGCAATATCGTGTAATAAAGCACCAAGCTTCACTACAGTTAAATTGCAATCTTCGCCTTCAGCAATTAACAAAGCATTTTTATAGACGCGTTCAATGTGAAACCAATCGTGACCTCCTTCTGCATTTTCTAATTGTTGTTTTACAAAAAGTATAGTGTTGTCTATTATTGTCATTTCTGATGATATAAAAAATTCCAATCTTGTGTAAAATTGGAATTTAATTTTTTTTTTAGAATTTATAAGTTTATCTAGCTAAAGCCGGTTCTACCCATTTGAAAAGTTGACTCTCGGCAGGAACGACTAAACGTTCAGAAATTTTTGCCATACGAGCTGGTAATTTCATTAGATAATCACGTGCTTTTTCAGCCTCATCTGTAAGATTACCAATTTTATCAATTTCCCATTTCTCATTTAATTTCTGAAGAATATCCACATAATCCATTGCGGTATAAACACCTAAACGCTGAGCTGATTCTGAGAATTTTTCAAAAGCAGTTCCAATACTTTCACCAGATTCTCTAATCAAATGAGCTGGCATCGTAATTTTTTTCTTCATCATGTATTGAAATGATAACATCATTTCGCTCGGATCTACTTCAAAAATACGTTTTACAAATTCGCTATACGCTAAGTGATGACGCATTTCGTCTCCTGCAATTAAATTACACATTTTGTGTAGTTTTTTATCGCCAAATTTCTTAGCCAATTGCGCAACACGATTGTGAGAAACATAAGTTGCTAATTCTTGAAAACTGGTGAATACAAAGTTTTTATATGGATCTCTTCCAGTTCCTGGATCAAAACCATCGTTTATTAAATGGTGCGTAGTAATTTCAACTTCACGCATATTTACTCTTCCCGAAAGATAAAGATATTTGTTTAATACATCTCCGTGACGGTTTTCTTCACCTGTCCATTGACGTAACCATTTTGCCCAACCGTTATCACCGTTTTCTCCTTTTTGAGTAACGCCTTCAACATCCATTAGCCAAGTTTCGTATGTTGGCAAAGCTTCTTCGGTAATGGTATCTCCAACTAAAGTAACCCAAAAATCATAAGGTAAATCTTTAGCTATTTCACGTAATTCTTTTACTTCTTCTAAAAAATTTTCTTTTGAAGAATCAGGAAGTAAATCAGTAGGTTGCCAAATTTTCTCGACAGGGATTAAGAATTCTTCCACGAAGTTATCCACTTTTTTTTCCAAAAATTGCATTACTTCCAAGCGGACGTTTTGTATAGACATGGGGGTTATATTTTAATATGTTTTGTAATTATAGTTTCGGTTTTTTCAAAAATTTCTTCAAACGGATGTTCTGAAATTTTCATAGGTTTATGAATGGTAAATTCTAAACGAGTTCCTAATCCGAGAGGGAAAGTACCAAATTTAGTCATTTTCCACGAATTATTTATAGTAATTGGCAAGAAGTAGGCATCTGGAGCAAACTTGTATAACATTTTTAATCCATTCACCGCGAAAGGTTTAGGTGTTCCGGTTTTGCTTCTTGTTCCTTCTGGGAAAATCACCACAGAGTAATTATTGTTATTAACTAATTCGGCTACTTTTTTAATTTCAGGTAACGCTTGTTTTGGATCTTTTCTGTCAATTAAAGCGGAACCACCATGGCGTAAATTATAAGAAACACTCGGAATTCCTTTCCCAAGTTCAATTTTACTGATGAATTTAGGATGTACTTTTCGCAAAAACCAAATAATAGTAGTGATATCGTGTAAACTTTGATGATTGGCAACTATGATTAAAGGCTTATTTTCAGGAACATTTTCCATGCCTTCAATATGATAAGTCGTACCAAGTAAATGTGCGGTTCTAACTAAACAAAGGTTTAAATAAGCAACACTTATACGATGTGCATTGTATCCAAATAAATTAAAACAAACCCATTGAATCGGATGAAATATTAACAACCAAATAAAAAAAACTAACGTGTATAGAATAGAAAGTGGGTATGAAAGAATTTTTTCCATGTAAAAACCAATTTGGGCAAAAGTAAGCTATAAAATAAAAATCCACCAATGTTTCGGTGGATTTTATTGTATGCCAGCATAGTATCTTAGCAATATTCGTTGTAAGCGTCTTTTAAATTTTCAGCAATTAATTCTGCCGGACGACCTTCGATATGATGACGTTCTAACATGTGAACTAATTCACCATTTTTAAACAAAGCCATACATGGCGAAGATGGAGGAAAAGGAAACATGTGTTGGCGCGCTGCATCAACTGCATCTTTGTCTACACCTGCAAAAACAGTTACTAATTGTGAAGGTTTTTTAGCACCATCTAAACTCATTTTTGCTCCCGGACGTGCATTTCTTGCAGCACAACCACAAACCGAGTTGATTACTACCAAAGTAGTTCCTTCATTTTTTAAAGCATTTTCTACTGCTTCAGCGCTATATAATTCTTGAAAACCAGCCTCTGTTAATTCAGCGCGCATTGGTTTTACCATTTCTTCTGGATACATAATTTTTATGTTATAAGTTAACGAGTGCAAAGTTACAAAGTTTTTTGCTTGTTACTGAAAGGCAATTCATAAAGATTTGTTATGATTTGATAGTTTACTCTTATTTTAAAATTCTTCCAAAAAGTGCTTTTACAAACATCATTTTTGGACATTTCCAAATGACTTGTAAATCTTCCCAAATAGAAGTCTCTTCATCTAAAAATTTAAAAATCACAGTCGAACTTCCTTTTTTAAACATCGAAGAAAATATCTTGGAGCCTAATTCGTTTTTTGAACTCAAAATATCCAACAACAATAAATCGTAGAACCAAAATTTATCTTTTTTATGAAACTTCGAAAAGTCGGATTCTGATTTTAGAAATTGAACTAAAGCTTTCGATTTTTTTGAAGCGTTTTTAAAAGTATAACCTGTACTTGCTTTTGTCCAACCGCCAGCCGACCCAATATTGATGATGTTTTTCGTGTTGTGTTTCCAGAAAGGATAACATGTCATCGGAATATTTCCTTGTTCTTTTTCGATGATTTCGTATTCGGTTATTCCGAGATTTTCAATGTATTTCTTGATTTCAGATTCATATTCCTCTTTTGAAAGTAAGTCTTTTGAAAACAACGTGTATTCTAACAAGGCTTCATTTTCTGATGTTGGTAAAACATACATAAAACGCGTATTACCTTTTTGTTCCACCGAAAAATCCATGAAAGTAGCACAATTTGGAGTAAAAACCGCTTCTTTACTTTTGATAAACCAACCGATAAAATGTTGTTGAATTAATGGGAATTTATTTTGAGCTGTAACAACTTTAGGGTTGTAAATTGAATTGAATACTTTATTACATGTAAATGTTTCATTTTCCGTTTTTACAACACAATGATTCCCTAATTCTGTAAAATCAACTATTTTTTGATTTAGAAAATGAATGTATTTATGTTCGGAAATCTTTTTGAAAACCAATTCATAAAAATCCAAACCATTTATTTTTTTGTACTGATAAGGTGTTAGTTCTAAAACCCGATTGAATTTTTCATTCGCAAAAACAGATTGATTCCATTTTTTTGAGACGATTTCTTCGAACAAATTGTCTTCGTCCCAAAAACACCAAGTTCTATCGTTTACTTTTTTAGTATTCTCATCAATTAGTAAAATAGATTTTTCGTCAAATTTTCCAGATAAAAGCAATTCGTAAACGGTCATCAAAGCCGATAATCCTGAACCTGTGAAAATGTAATGATAATGTTGCATTAAAAAATAGTATATCGAATTCCTAAAAAGCTTCTAATTCCTTGGTTGGGTGCATACACATAAGTTGCGTCAAAATTTTCGCCAAAAGGATCTTCTGCTCCAGCTATTAAATATGGAGTCCCTTTGTTTGGCGTCCAATTCAAAATATTTTTCACACCACCATAAAGTTCAAAACTACGAAATTTTTTATAAGTAAACTGAATGTTTTGCAAACTCCAAATAGGAGAAAAGTCTGGTCTTGGATCTAAATCACCCAAAATTGGCAATCGCATAGGTCCGTATAAATTTCCGGTGTAATCGATGGATAAAAACCATTTTGGAATATCGTACGTTATCGCCCAATTGGCGCTGTATTTTTCCGTTAAAACAGGTGTTGAACTCACTCCGTTTTGCACATTTTTAGGTTCCATAATAGTAAAACCAACAATCGCTTTTATTCCGAAAGGTGTAACCAAATCGATATTGCCACTTATCCCTAAGGTTTGTGCATATCCGTTTAAGTTCGAATAAATAATTTGGTTTGGATTTGTGTCGTAATCTGGAATAATTTGGTTGTTAAAATAGGTGTACCAAGCCGAAGTTTCAAATCCTAAAAAAATACCGTTTTCAAATCTGATTTTTTTCAAATAATTCAAATTGATGTTGTACGAAGTTTCAGGTTTTAAATCTTCGGTAATTACTACATCTCTCGAACCTGTTAAAGCAGCGTGATCTTCGGTAAATAAATTCACGATTCTAAATCCAGTTCCTGCATTAATTCGGAAAACATCATTTTCGGTTGGATTCCATTTGTAGGCAATTCTCGGTGTAAAAATGTTACCATGATTGTTGTTGTAATCGTATCTAGCACCTAATAAAATGTGATGTTTTTCTGCCAATTTTATTTCATCTTGAAGAAACACACTATAAATTTTTGTTTTTTCAGCCGAAATAGTCGCAGTCGTATTATCGTTATAATATTGATAACGAAAAGCTGCTCCCAAAAGCAAATTGTGATTTTCTAATTTTTTATCCCAAGTATATTGTCCAAAAGCAATTTTTTGATTCGCCAAGTAAATCGTATTTCCATAGACCGAATTTTGATCGTGAGCCGTTACGGAAAACGACAAATACATGTCTTCTGTTGTTGGCAATTGATATTTACTCAAAAGTTCCACACGTTTTGTGTAAATGCTTTCGCCATAAACTTCAGAACCACCACGATGCGATTTGTTCCATTGCATTTCGCCACCCCAACGGTCTTCGTAAAAAAGGCGTCCTGCAACGGTGAATTCTTTGTTGTTTTTTCGCTCAAAGTTCCATTTGTTGAAGATCGAAATACGTTCTTGTAAGGTTACATCGGTAAAATTATCGTTGTTGTTGTCAATTGGTTGGTTGTAGTTGTAATAATTGATGCCGACTAAAGTAACCGCATTTTTACCAATGTTACTTTTAAATCCTAAATCCACATTGGTTTCTAACCAAGAAGTCGAAAAAATATCTGCCGAAAACAAAGGAGCAGTTGTTGGTTTTTTGGTGATGATATTGATTAGACCTCCAACCGCTTCACTTCCGTATAAACTTGAGGCTGGACCTTTTACTACTTCAACTCTGTCAATCAACGAATTTGGAATTCCTGATAAACCATAAACGGTTGAAAGTGAACTTACAATCGGCATTCCGTCAATCGTAACCATGGTGTATGGACCTTCTAACCCGTTGATGTGTATATCTCCTGTGTTGCAAATGTTGCAATTCAGTTGAGGTCGAACGCCGTTTACATTTTGCAAGGCTTCAAATATATTGGAAGTTGGGTTTTTCTTTAAAAAGGCTGTTGTATACACTTCTACTGGAACGGGTGTTTCCATTCTTGAGACAGGTTTTAATGTACCAGAAACCACCACATCATCTAAAACATTTGCATCTTCAATCAAGTTAAAATTTAGAATATGATTCGGTTCGTTTGAAACATTTATTTTTTTTCTTTCGGGTTTAAACCCAACATACGAAGCAATAATTGTATAGGAACCGTTAGGAATATTTTCAAATTCATATAAACCATTTTCATTGGTTTCAACTCCTTTATTTAGTTCTTTAATATAAATATTAGCATAAGCTAAAATTTCATTATTAGCGGTCACTTTCCCTTTTATTGTGTTTTGTGAAAAGGTAAAAAGCGAAATAAATAGAGTTGTATAAATAAATATTTTAGACATTATAAAATTAAATTTAGACAAAACTAAAAATAAAACATTTACAAAACTAAAAAAACTTTATATATTTGTCAAAATGAATTGTTTATGACCATTTCTGAAGAAAATTATATTAAAGTTATTTATCATTTGTCGTTGGTTTCTCCAAAAGGCGTCAACACGAACGCTATTGCTGGAATGTTAGACACCAAAGCGTCATCTGTAACTGATATGATGAAGAAACTTTCGGATAAAGATTTGGTGAGTTATCAGAAATATCAAGGAGTTACCTTAACCGAAAAAGGCTTGCATTCAGCAAAAATGATTGTAAGAAAACATCGTTTGTGGGAAGTTTTTTTAGTAGATAAATTAGGTTTTTCTTGGGATGAAGTACACGAAATTGCTGAAGAATTAGAACACATCAAATCCGAACAATTGATAAATAAATTGGATGCTTTTTTAGGTTATCCAGCAGCTGATCCGCACGGTGATCCTATTCCAGATGCAAAAGGTGTGATTAAAAAAATTGAAAAGCAATTGTTGTCGGAAGTGGAAATTAATGCATCATTTCATTGTGTTGGCGTGAAAGATTCTTCTACCGATTTTTTAAAATATTTAGACAAACAAAAAATAGCTTTAGGTTCGGTTGTTAAAGTAATTGACAAAGAAGATTTTGATGATACATTAACGGTTGAAATTGATGGAAAACGATTAACGATTTCGAATAAAATTGCTAATAACTTATACGTACAATAATTATGTTTGATTCAATTATTCATTTTTTTGAAAGTATCGACCCGATTTTGGCTGCTTTTTTAGCGACCACATTTACGTGGGGATTAACAGCATTTGGAGCTTCGTTTGTGTTCTTTTTTAAAACTATGAATCGAGTAGTTTTAGATGGAATGCTTGGTTTTACAGGTGGTGTAATGGTTGCGGCAAGTTTTTGGAGTTTACTAGCACCAGCAATCGAAATGAGTGAAGGAGATGGTTTTATAAAAGTAATTCCAGCCGCAGTTGGATTTTTATTAGGTGCTGTTTTTATTTTCGGATTGGATAAAGTGTTGCCACACATGCACATTAATTTCAAAGAAACCGAAGGCATAAAATCGCCATGGCAACGAACTACTTTGTTGGTTTTAGCGATAACCTTGCATAATATTCCTGAAGGTTTAGCAGTTGGTGTTTTATTTGGTGGAGTTGCAGCTGGAATTCCAGAAGCTTCGATTGCAGGCGCCGTTACTTTAGCGATTGGAATTGGAATTCAAAATTTTCCTGAAGGAATTGCGGTTTCCATGCCGTTACGAAGAATGGGAATGAGCAGAAGAAAAAGTTTCATGTACGGACAATCGTCTGCAATTGTAGAACCTATTTTTGGGGTTATTGGTGCGGTTGCTGTAACTTTTTTTACGCCAATTTTACCTTATGCCTTGGCTTTTGCCGCTGGAGCGATGATTTTTGTTGTCGTTGAAGAAGTAATTCCAGAAACCCAACAAGATAAAAATACCGATATTGCTACTTTAGGTTTTATCGGCGGATTTATTGTAATGATGATTTTAGACGTGGCTTTGGGTTAATGACAAGCACAATCGTCGCCACAAGGTTTTGATTTCTTTACGCGTTTTTTCCAAAAGAATTTTTTTACTAAAAAACCTACTGCTAATGCTAAAGATGCATAGACTAAAATTTGTTGAATATCCATATTTTAAAAATATATTCCAGTTCCTAAAGTTACAAAATTATAATTTGGTGAAGCAATTTTTAAGTGCTCATATCCTAAAGAGAAAAAGTAATTCTTTTTATGATATTTTCCTCTGAGTTCAAATGAATTTACAGGCAAACCATTTATCTTGCTCCACAGCATCGCACTATTAAAGCTAATGTTTTTAATTGCAAAAATATCAGTGTGTAAACCATACGAAAAGCCTACTTTTTGAACATCATTCCCCACATAAGTGGCACCAAGTGTCCAACCTAAATTAAACTTTTTAAATCGAATTCTATCGTAAGCCACGTTAAATTGAAATAGTGAAAGATTAGAATAGTTGTTAGTAATAGCATTTTTTTCAATTAATTCTCGATAATCACCTTGTATATAGAAATATTGAAAAGGTCTGAATTTTGCTTTTAGATGATTTCCGAATGAATTATTGTTACTATACAGAAAATGATTCTCAACATCAAATCGCATCAAATTTTCATATTCAATACTGTCGTTTTCTTTTTGAAAATTCCCCGATTCGCCATCGAAATATGGATATTTAGATAATGTGTTGTATAAATGATTTTCACTTCTGTAATCGCCAATAGTGGAATAAAAACTTACATACAATAAGCCTTCAACAAACAAGCCAGCTAATCCAAAATCATTTGAAGAAGAATTTCTACTAGAGTTAGAATTTGATGAACTCGAACTTGAGGAAGAATTAGAACTGTTTCCAGATTTTAATTCATCTTTAGATTTGTCAATCTTTTGAGAAAAAGAATTCTGTAAGGTAAGGCTAAGTAAAATGACAAGTAATGTGTTTTTCATCAATTTTTGTTTCTTAAAAGCAATCAAAAAGTATGCCTTTATTTCAAAACTTGATATGCAATTAAAGCAGTTATGTAGGCAAATCCACTCATGAAAACCAACTGAATTATGGGCCATTTCCACGAATTGGTTTCTTTTTTTACAATGGCTAAAGTAGAAATACATTGCATTGCAAAAGCATAAAAAAGAAGTAATGAAATACCTGTAGCAAAATTGAATATTTTATCTCCAGTTACAGGGTGCACTTCGGCAGCCATTTTATTTTTAATTGTACTTTCTTCTTCGCTATGACTTCCTACACTGTAAATGGTGGCTAATGTACCTACGAAAACTTCACGAGCAGCAAACGAACTTACCACTGCAATTCCTATTTTCCAATCATAGCCTAATGGACGAATAGCAGGTTCAATTGCTTTCCCCATGTAACCTATGTATGAATTTTCTAACTTAAAGGAATTTACTTGATCTTCAAATGCTTCCGAAGTAATAGTTTTGTTTTGATTTTGTTGGGTAATAATAGCTTCAGCATTATTGAAATCATCACTTAAACCGTGCGAACCTAAATACCATAAAATAACAGATAAGGCTAAAATGATTTTTCCAGCACCCGTTACAAAAGCTTTGGTTTTTTCTAAAACGTTTAACCCAACATTTTTTAACATTGGAATTTTGTAACTCGGCATTTCTACTACGAAATACGATTTGCAACTTAATTTTAAATATTTATTTAATAAGTAAGCCGACAAAACCGCCATTCCAAAACCTAATAAATACAATGCCATCAATGTCAATCCTTGTAAACTTAAGAATCCAAAAATTCTCTTTTCGGGAATAATTAAGGAAATTAAAATGGCATAAACAGGCAATCTTGCAGAACAAGTGGTGAATGGTGTGACTAAAATCGTAATTAATCTTTCTTTCCAATTTTCGATATTTCTCGCACTCATAATTGCCGGAATAGCACAAGCCGTTCCTGAGATTAAAGGAACAATACTTTTTCCAGACAAACCAAATTTTCGCATGATTTTATCCATCAAAAACACCACACGACTCATGTAACCACTTTCTTCTAATACCGAAATGAACAAGAATAAAAAGGCAATTTGCGGAATGAAAATTACGATACCACCAATTCCTGGAATTAATCCTTCGCTAATTAAATTGGTAAATTCTCCCGCTGGAAGATGTTGTTTGGCAAGCGAGCTAAAATTAGCAAACGTTTCATCTATAAAATCCATTGGAATGCTACTCCAGTCAAATAAAAACTGAAAAATAAGCATTAAAATTCCGAAGAAAATTACATAGCCAAAAATTTTATGCGTAAGAACACGGTCAATTTTTGCTCGAATATCTGAAGCTTTTGAAACATCTATTTTTTGACCAATTTTTAGCGTGTCATTAATAAATTGGTAACGTTTTATGGTTTCTTTTTGCTGCAAACGTTTTAAATCGGCGTGCGATTTGGTAAACGAACTTTTAATTTCGTTTCGCTCTAAATTTAAGAAATTGACATCTTGCGTAATTACCAACCAAAGTTTATACAACAATTGATTTGGAAACGCTCTTCTTAAATTATTAAAATAATCTGGGTCAATTGACGATGCGTGTAAACAAGGTTCGGTTGAAAGTTCAGTATAGTTCAGAATTAATTCCTTCAACTGATTAATTCCTGTTTTTTTTCTTGAACTGATTAAAGCAATTTTCGTTTTTAACTCTTTTTCTAAAGCTGGAATATCCAGTTCAATTCCTTTTAAAGCCATTCTATCCGCCATGTTAATGACTAAAATGGTTGGAATTTCTAAATCTTTAATTTGGGTAAAAAGGAGTAAATTTCGTTTTAAATTTTCCACTTCGGTAACCACAACGGCAACATCTGGAAAATCTTCGTCGTTTTTATTTAGCAATAATTCGATTACTACGTTTTCATCAATAGAACTCGCATTTAAGCTGTAAGTTCCGGGTAAATCAATGATTCGAGCTCTCGTGTTTTCGTTTAATTTGCAAACACCTTGTTTTTTTTCAACGGTAATTCCTGGGTAATTTCCCACTTGTTGATTCAATCCTGTAAGTTGGTTAAAAACGGAAGTTTTTCCCACATTTGGGTTTCCAATTAAAGCCACTTTTATAGGATTTGAACTCATGAGAATTAAATTTTAGTAACGGTAATTTCCCTTGCCGTTTCAATACGAATGGCAACATGAGAATCATTTACGTTGAAATATAAAGGATCACCTAAAGGTGCAATTTGAATTAAAGTAATGGAATTTCCAGGCAAACATCCCATTTCTAATAACTTTAGCGGGATTTCATCTAGATTGACCGAAGTAATGGTAGCTACTTCACCAATTTTAAGTTCAGAAGAACAAATTTCCATTTCCTTATTTAGATTGAATTAAAATACAAAAGTAAAAATTATAATCGGACTACAACTGATAATTGTCAACTTTAGCAAAATATTTATAAAAATTAATTTATTGGTTTTCACAAAGCCACAAAATATCTTCTAAAAGTTGTTTCATGTTCTTTGTTTTTGGGTCATCGGTTGGTTTGTCAAGATTGGTGCCATCATAAAAACCTCTAATTCGTTTGTTTTTATCTACCAAAATGAAATTTTCGGTATGAACCATGTCATATAGTTCCTCTGGTTTGCCTGTTTTTACTGCCAAGTATGATTTTCTCGCTAAATAATAAATGTCTTTTTTATCTCCGGTTACTAAATTCCAATGCGAGTCATCAACTCCTTTTTCAAGTGCATATTTTTTTAAAACTTCAGGAGTGTCAATATCTGGTGTAACGGAAAAAGACAACAATTTTACTTCTGGATTATTTTTCAATTGATTTTGTAACCATACCATGTTATCGGTCATTTTTGGGCAAATAGTTGGACAAGTGGTAAAAAAGAAATCGGCCACGTAAATTTTGTTTTCGTACTCTTTTTGAGTGATTATTTTCCCATTTTGATTGGTAAAAGCAAAATCAGCAATTTTATGATCGTTACCAATATGTTGCACCGTAGAATCTACTAATTCAGGATTAATATCTCTAGGAGAATAAATTGGAAGTGTTTTTTCGGGCGTTTGTAAGGTGTAGATTCCAAAGAAAATCCCAAAAGAGAGAACTAAGAATACAATTATGAATGTTTTGTATGGTTTGATGTAAGCAAGCATTTTTAAATTTTTTACAAAAATAGCGTTTATTTCATTTTTTAGGATGATTATACAAATGTTAAAATTGTAATTAGTTGATAATCTTTGTTATATTTGTGAAATTTTACCATAAAACTACTAATAAAATGATTAAAAATTACTTGATTATTAGCTTATTGTGTTCCTTTTTAGGGTTTTCACAATTTAATTCATCTGCCCCATGGATGGACAACAATTCAACATTAAATAGAACATCAGAAAAGACAATTGATGAAATGGTTTATTCATTCAATCAATATTGGTTAACTAAAGATAAAAAAGTTAAGGGTTCTGGTTACAAACCTTTTATGCGATGGGAAAACCATTGGAGAAATAAGACTAACGAGCAAGGTTATCTAATTAGTCCTGATGAAATGTGGGCTGCTTGGAATTCAAAGAAACAAGCAAAAATGTCAAGAAGTGCAAACAGTTTTTTAGCATTGCCTCCGAGTAATTGGCAACCAATAGGTCCAATTCAAAATGCACAACCAAATTCAACAATGGCTAGAGGTAGAGTAAACATTGTACATGTTGATCCTAGTAATCCAAATACAATATATTTTGGAACACCGGCTGGTGGAATATGGAAATCTATTGATAATGGAACAACATGGTCACCAATGTCTGATGAATTACCTCAAATTGGCGTTTCTGGAATTGCGGTAGATTATTCTGATTCTAATACAATTTACATAACAACAGGAGATAAAGATGCAACCGACACCTATTCTATAGGCGTTTTGAAATCAACTGATGGTGGAGTTACATGGAATACTACTGGATTATCATTCGCAAATACAATTACTACAGCTGGAGATATTCTAATACACCCAACTAACAATCAAATTCTATGGTGTGCTACAAGTGTTGGTTTATACAAAACTTCAAATGCAGGAACAACATGGACAATGGTTCAAACAGGTGATTTTGCTCAAGGATCGATTCGATTAAAACCAGGTACCCCATCAACAGTTTATGCTACTTCAAACAATAGATTTTTCCGTTCTACCAATTCTGGAGATACTTTTACTCAAATAACAACAGGTCTTCCTCTTTCAAATGGTAGAATGATAATGGATGTAACGCCAGCTAATAGTGAATATGTTTATATATTGGCGTCTACTACATCAAGTGGTTTTCAAGGAATATATCGTTCTGTAAACGGCGGAACAAATTGGACTAAAATGTCTGGCACAACTAATATTCTTGAGTCAAATCAAGCTTGGTATGATTTAGCGTTTGCGGTTTCTCCAACAAATGCAAATGAAGTTTATTCAGGTTGTTTAAATGTTTGGAAGTCTACAAATGGAGGTTCTACATCTACAAAAATAAACGAGTGGTTTACATACAATGCTACATTTACTCATGCAGATATACATTATTTAGGTTATCATGGCAACAAATTGTATTGTGGTAGTGATGGAGGTATATATGTCTCAGAAAATAACGGAGCAAGCTTTACAGAAAAAACTGGAGAGGCTCAAATAGGACAATTTTATAAAATTTCAGTTGCAAAACAAACTGCTTCTAAAATTGCAGGCGGGCTTCAAGATAATGGAGGATTTGCTTATAATAGTAATGAATGGAGAGGATATCATGGAGGCGATGGTATGGATAATGCAATTTCTCCAGTAAATAACAATATGTATTATGGTTTTATATATAATGGAGATGCATTGTATGTAAGTAGTAATTCTGGGTTATCATTATCTGCTGGGATTACAGGACCTGAAAGTGGTAATTGGGTAACCCCTTTAGTAGTTAATTCTGTTGGAGAGTTGTTTTCTGGGTTTACAAGATTATATAAATTAGTTGGAAGTGCTTGGGTACAACAAAGTGCTAACACGGTAGGTTCTGGAAATATTGATTATATTGAAATAGACCCATCTAATAATGATATAATGTATGTTTCAAATGGTACCGGTTTATATAAAAGTACTGATAGAGGAATTAATTTTAATCTTGTTTATACTGCTCCATCTGCCATTACTTCAATAGAAGTAAATTATTCTAATTCTAATATTGTTTACTTAACTACTGCGGGCACATCAGGAACAGTTAGAAAATCAATAAATGGAGGTACAACTTTTACTGATATTACTTCAGGAATTCCTAACATTGGTAAAAATATCATTGTTCATCAAGGTAGAAATTCATTAAATCCTTTATATGTTGGAACAAGTTTAGGAGTGTATTATATTGACGATTCAATGGCATCATTTCAACCATTTGATACTAATTTACCAAATGTTTCGGTAACAGATTTAGAAATTAATTTAGAAGATTCAAAGTTAATTGCAGGAACATACGGAAGAGGTGTTTGGCAAACAAATATTCCAGTTGAAGTACCAGCTAATGATATAAAATTAGTTCAAATCCAAAATCCAACAATTGGAGTAAGTTGTGGTTCATCGATAATTCCTCAAATTGAAGTAAATAACAACGGATCAAACAATATTACTTCTGTCACGGTTAATTATACGATTGACGGCATACCTAATACTTTTAATTGGTCAGGCAATATTGCACCAGCTTCAAATCAAGTTATAGATTTACCATCTGCTACTTTTTCAAGAGGTTCACATGTAATCAACATAATAACAACAATTACAAATGATGCTTATTCGGATAATAATTCAAGTGAAAAAACATTTTATGTAAATGATTCAGGAACTATTGGAGTTGTAAACCCATTTACTAATACTACAGATGCTTTAATTTCTTATAATGAAAGCGGATCGGGATCACAGTGGGTTAGAGGTATTAGAACAACGGGATTAATGGCTACATCAGGAAACACTGTTTATACTTCTAATTTAACTGGGAATTATCCAGACCTTACAAAATCATATTTAGTATCTCAATGCTATAATTTAAACAGCGTTGTGAATCCTCAAATTAGTTTCGATATGAAATATGATTTAGAAGAAAATTGGGATATTGTTTATGTTGAATACACAACTGATTTTGGAGCCACTTGGAATGTTCTTGGTACTATGGGAACAACATGGTACAATAGTAATAGAACAGCTGCTACTGCTGGTAATGATTGTTATAATTGCCCTGGAGCACAATGGACAGGAACAAATACAACAGTAACTAATTACACGTATCCATTAAATGCTTTTTCAACAGCGTCAAATATTATTTTTAGAATCGTATTTCATTCAGATGAAGCAGAAAATAAGCTTGGGGTGAATATTGATAATTTTGTAATTAATGGAACACTTTCAAATCAAAATTTTGCATTAGAAAATGTTATGGTTTATCCAAATCCTTCAAAAGGAATTTTCAATATTTCATTAGGAAATGTAAAGCCAACAGCAATAGATGTTTACGACTTAACAGGTAAAATCATTCTATCGAAATCTGCATTTCAATCATCAAATATTGAAACTTCAATTGACTTGTCCAATGCAGCTACAGGAATTTATTTTGTAAAAATTTCAGCAGACAATCAATCAACAGTTAAAAGAATTATTAAAGAATAACTATGAATAAATTCATCTTAAAAGGAAGTTTCGGCTTCCTTTTTTTGTCAGTAGCATTATATTCTTGTAAATCATCACAAGAAGTTGCAACAAAAAAAGAGTCAGTAGGAATTAATGTAGGATATATGGATAAATCCGTAAATCCAGCAAACGATTTCAATCGTTATGTAAACGGAACTTGGTTAGATAAAACCGAAATCCCAGCAGACAGAACCCGTTGGGGAAGTTTTGATGAACTTCGTAAAAACACCGATGACGATGTAATGGCAATTTTAAAAGATGCCATCAAAGACAAAACCATCGACCCAAATTCAGATCAAGCAAAAGCTATTAATTTATACAAAACTGTTTTAGATACGGTTAGCAGAAATAAAGCAGGAATTGATCCATTAAAACCTTATTTGGCTAAAATTAATAGCGTTCAAAATGCAGACCAATTAGTTGCTTTATTAGCCGAAATGGAACCAGAAATGGGATTAGGTTTCTTCGGAAGCTACATTGGTGCCGATGCTAAAAACAGTAACAAAAATGTAATTTATGTAGGAACAGGAAGCCTTGGTTTGCCTGATAGAGATTACTACGTTTCCGATGCGCCAGACAACAAAGAAAAACGTGAAAAATACGTAGCTCACGTAACCAGAATGTTACAATATTTAGGTGAATCTGAAGCTACCGCGAATGCGAATGCAAAGAAAATTTTAGCCTTAGAAACTAAAATGTCAACCGCAACTTTAGATAGAGTAGAACGTAGAGACAGAAGAAAAACTTACAATCCAATGAGTTTTGCAGATTTGCAAAAATTAGTTCCAACCGTAAAATGGGATACGTATTTCCAAAACGTTGGAATTGGTAAAGTAGATTCGTTAGTAGTTTCGCAACCAAAATATTTACAAACTGTTGAAACTATTTTGAAAGACAATCAAGTTGAAGATTGGAAAGCGTACATGCGTTGGACAGTTTTAAGAGGTTCGGCAGGTTTATTATCAACCGATATTGAAAATGCTAATTTTGACTTCTACGGAAAAACCTTAACTGGAGCAGTAAAACAACGTCCAGCTGAAGAAAGAGCTTTAGCAACAGTTAACGGAAGATTAGGTGAAGCATTAGGAAAATTATACGTAGCTAAAAAATTCCCACCAGAAGCAAAAGCAAAAGCACAAGCAATGATTGCAAATGTAATGTTGGCTTTTGATAACCGAATCAACAATTTGCCTTGGATGACAAAAGCTACTAAGGAAAATGCAAAAATCAAATTGAATAAATTCCGAGTGAAAATCGGATATCCTGATAAATGGAAAGATTACTCAGAATTACAAGTGAAATCTCCAGAACAAGGCGGAACGTATTTTGATAATTCAAGAATGTACGCAAAATGGAGCCATAAACAAAATATCGCTAAATTAGGAAAACCTGTTGATAAAGAAGAATGGGGAATGTCGCCTCAAACGGTAAATGCATATTTCAGTCCAACAAACAATGAAATTGTATTCCCAGCAGCGATTTTACAACCACCTTTCTACGATTACAAAGCAGACGAAGCCGTAAATTATGGTGGAATTGGGGCTGTAATTGGTCACGAAATTTCTCACGGATTTGATGATTCAGGTTCAAGATACAATGCAGATGGAAATTTAGTAAACTGGTGGAGTGATGAAGATTTGAAACAATTCACATCATTAGGAAGTGCTTTAGCTGATCAATATTCAGCTTTAGAACCATTACCAGGAATTTTTGTAGATGGAAAATTCACTTTAGGTGAAAACATCGGAGATTTAGGAGGAGTTAACGCAGCTTACGACGGGTTACAAATCTATTTGAAAGCAAACGGAAACCCAGGTTTAATCGACGGATTTACGCCAGAGCAACGTTTCTTCATTTCTTGGGCAACCATTTGGAGAAGTAAAATGCGTGATGAAGCGATTAAAAATCAAGTAAAAACTGACCCACATTCACCAGGAATGTATCGTGCGTATGTGCCGTTACAAAATGTGGAAGCGTTCTACAAAGCGTTCAATATTTTACCACACAACGGTATGTATTTACCTTTTGAGAAACGCGTGAAAATTTGGTAATCAAATTCAAAAAATAAAATCAAATCCCATCTTTTTAGGTGGGATTTTTTATTTCTTCTTAATTGCTCGATTCACTAAATAAAGTCCAATAATAGTTATTGTTCCACCAATGATAATTGCAGTAGTTAAAGGTTCATTAAACAACAAATAACCAAAAAATAAAGCCACCATCGGATTGATATACGCATACAAACTACTAATTTCTGTTGGTAGATTTTCCAATGCATAAATAAAAGCAATAAACGTTAACACCGAACCAAAAACGACCAAATACCCAATCGACCACCAAGAAATAGCTGGAATTTCAGTCAACGGAACCGAAGTCCCATTAAATCCAATTACGCTTGAAATCACAATACTCGAAATCAACATTTGCAAACCCAAACTAAAATACGGATTAAAATTCGTCTTATTTTCTTTGATATAAATCGAAGACAACGCCCAAGTAAACGTAGCAATTACCGAAAGTATAATTCCAAATCGGAATTCAGGACGTAAGAAATCGTTGAGGTAATCATAGAAAATGACGCAAATGCCACCAAAGGCGACAATCAAACCTACAACGGCTTTCCAAGATGTTTTTTGTCCGCGAAACAAACTGATGATTACAATCCAAAGTGGAAAAATAGAACCAATAATCGCACCCAAACCACTCGAAATGTATTTCACGCCCCAAGTACTCAAACCGTTACTCAGCATGAAATTCAAAACGCTCAAAACCAAAATCGTGCGCCATTGTCGTTTATTTGGCCAAGGATGTTTTTTGATCAAGAAATAAAACAAATACAACAATCCACCAAAAAGTTGGCGTAGCGCAACCAATTGCATCGGAGGCATGTGCTTGACACCTTCTTTGGAAGCAATCCAAGTGGTTCCCCAGAAAAAGCTAATCCAAATTAATGCTAAAATAGGCAAGCCAATTGCATTTTTCTTTTGTTGGATGTAATTGTGAAATACGCTAAAATAAGCCATTACTAAATTTCTTTTTGGAACGAATAACCTAAAATTGTTTCCACTTTTTCACTAGAAATAATTTTACCTTTCGATTCCGAATTTTCGGCAAAGGTAGGCAATGGCAAATTGAATAGTTCAGCTTTTTTGTGATAATATGCTTTACGTGTTGGATGCTGAGGTGCTACAGCGTTGAAGGTTTGATTCCATTCCCAATTGTCATGCTGAACTTGTTTCAGTATCTCTTCAATAATTCCAATACAATCTTCTCTTTCAATCATATTTACTGGTGCATTTGGATTTTCAACATTCGTTCTGCCTGCCAAAAATTTTATAGGATGACGATCATCACCAAGCAAACCACCAAAACGAATTACGGTAGTTTTAAAATGCGAATTCGATTGTAAAAGTGTTTCGGCAATAACTAATTGTTTGCCACTTTCTGTATCTGGATTTGGTTTTGTTGATTCCGTTATTTCAACAATTGGGAAACCATCACCATAAACTGAAGTCGAACTTATAAAAACAACTTTCTGAATGCCCGATTTTTCGATAAATGGAATCAACGTTTTTACTTTATTTACGAATGTTATTTCGTTAGAAGTCGAAGTTTCTCTTCTTAATCCAGGTGGAATATCTATCACTAAAATATCTGTTTCTTTCAGAAAATCTTCAATATTCCCAATGATTTGATTTTCCTCCAACTGAATTTGGAAAGGTAAAATCCCAGCATTTTTCAACACGTCTAATTTACTTTCCGAAGTCGTAGAACCTTTTACTTCGTAACCTTTTGAATGCAATGATTTGGCTAAAGGAAATCCAAGCCAACCGCAGCCAAGTATGGAGATTTTATTCATTGTATTTTGTCATGCTGAACTTGTTTCAGCATCTAGTTTATGATTAAATTATGAAAATGAGATACTGAAACAAGTTCAGTATGACAAACTAGTGTTAACTATCTTTCTTTACCAACATATAAAAATCATCTTCCAAAGCACGATAGCCTTGGTCGTACAAAAAGAAATAGGTGTTACCCGTTTTGGTTTGTAACATGCTTGTAAAAAACTCAAAATCGAAACCTTTGCTTAGTAATTTGGTTTTGGTGGTTTTTCCTTTGTCTTCTGGGTTGAGTTCGCACAAAATGCGGTAATTTTTACGCAATTTGTTGTTAATATTGCGCATCAGATTGTTCTGATCCTTGTTCATTTTGTTGTTGTACGCATTGCGGCAGCCATCCGAACAAAACTTTTTGTCCTCACGACCGATTATTTTATCGCCACATTCTAAACAGGTTTTACTCATAATAATATCGTTCAATGTTTACCAATTTATTACCAATGAGATGTTTTATCTCTTTTAAAAGCCCTTTTTCATTATATAAATACTCGAATTTTATTGTCTCACTTTTGCCGTATTTTGATGTATCATATTTTAGAATTGTATTTTCATAAAAGTATTCCTTAATGTCAATTTGATTTTCAGAATATTTTTTATCTCTAATTAAAAAGTTGTTTTTATCAAAGTATTGAATAGTTTTATAATAATATTTTGGAAATGTTTTATTTTTATTATCAATTGTAGTGATAAATTTCCCGTATTGATTGTAAACTATTTCCGTATTGGAATCTAAATATGGTCTTTTGTTAGTGAAATACCATCCTGTAGAATCTATTTGTTTTACTAGATTTTTATTTTCATCGTAAAAATAATTTCTTTTGGTGTGCTTTTCTTTTTTATAAGTATATGTTGTCCATTCCAATAGCTTGTTTTCGTCATATTTCCATTCTTGTGCTAAATACTTTTCTTCACAATAAGTACAACTTTTAGAAACTTTAAATTCGGATTTCATATCGAATTTTGAATAATAGGTTGTACTATCAGTTGACTGAAATTGTTTTATTTTTCTGTTTTTTGAATCATATTCAAATTCAGTTATTTTTGGATTATTTATCGAAATAAACAAATGAGTTGTATCATTTTTAAATAAATAGATACTTTCATTTTTATTGTAAACAATATTTTTAATAACATTGTTGAATGAATCGTATTCAAATTCTTCAATAGTTGAATTGTGTTCTATTTTTTCTTTTTCTTTTTTTTCTTCTGATAAATGAAACAATGATTTTCTGGTAATCAGATTGTCTTTGGAATACTCATTTTCAAAATTATAATACTCACGATGGCTTCCGCCTCCATGACCTATTATAAGCCAATTGTGATTTGTTCCTTTTATTTTAAATTTCTCTTTGTTATATTCGTATTGCTTTAATAGCAAACTATCTTTTTTAATTTTCCCATTCTTTTTTACATCTTTCGAATAAACGGTTACCTTTTTTACATTAAATTTTTCAAAGTTTTTAGGGTTTTCCCAATCCACATAAATTTGATTCAAATTTTCATTTTGACCGAATGAAAATATTGAATTGATTAGAATTAGTATTATGATGACTTTTTTCAAGTTTTACTTCTTAAAATTAAACTTCATTTCTTTACCACTTTTTTCAAAAACCACGTAAATATTGATTTCGTTATCCGAAATTTTCTCAAACGTAAATTTGTCGAAATACACATGTGTTGGAGTAACTTTTACCAATTCAAAGTTTTCACTTACTTCCGCTTTTTCCCAGCCTTTTAATTCGCCGTCAAAGTGTTTTAGTTGTAATAAAAGAGTTTTGTCTTTTTCAATAATGTGTCCCAATTCATAAAAAACAACTTTTCCGTCTACGACTAATTTAAAATTAAACATCATTGAATTTCCTATGGGTTCGCTCCAAGTTTCTTGACAAATGCCACCTAATGCTTCGCCTGTCCAATTCCCGACAATCCATTTTACATCTTGTAAAGTGGCTTTTGGAGAACCTTTTTCATCGTTATAATTCAGAGTGTTTTGTGCGTTACTAAAAGTGTTTCCTAAAACAAAAAGCAGTAAAAAAAGAAAGGTTTTCATCTATTTTATTTTTTTAAGTTGATACAAGTCATGTCGACGATCTTTCATGGTTCTAACGCTACCATGTTCGTGCAATTCTTTTAATAAATTAATGTCAACGTCTACAATTAGTGTCATTTCTGTGTTTGCTGTGGTTTCAGCTTTAATTCCGTTACTTGGAAAAGCAAAATCAGAAGGCGTAAAAACCGCCGATTGCGCATATTGAATGTCCATGTTGTTTACTTTTGGTAAATTCCCAACACAACCCGCAATGGCAACATAACATTCGTTTTCAATAGCACGCGCTTGTGCACAATGTTTTACACGAGTATAGCCATTTTGCGTATCAGTTAAAAAGGGAACAAACAAAATATTCATGCCTTCGTCTGCCATTAAACGCGAAAGTTCCGGAAACTCTACATCGTAACAAATTACAATTCCAATTTTTCCACAATCGGTGTCAAAAGTCTGGATGGTATCGCCACCTGTAATTCCCCAATAGAAAATTTCATTTGGTGTGATATGAATTTTGCGATACATTTCTTGTGTTCCATCTCTTCGGCATAAAAAACCTACGTTATACACGTGTCCGTCTTCTAAATACGGCATGCTTCCTGTGATGATATTGATGTTGTAAGAAATAGCAAATTCTTGCATCTTCTTTCGAATAGCATCGGTATATTTTGCCAATTCTTTGATGGCTTCTGCTTCCGAAAGGTGATTGTAATCGGCCATTAAAGGCGCAATGAATAGTTCTGGAAACAACGCAAAATCACTTCCGTAACCAGAAACGGTATCTACAAAAAATTCGGTTTGTTCAAAAAGTGCTTCTAAATTTCCTAACGAACGCATTTGCCATTGAATTAATCCCAATCGAACAATACTTTTTTCAGTATTAATTAATCTAGGATTGTCTTCATAATAAACGTTATTCCATTCTAATAAAACGGCGTATTCTTGTGATTCTACATCGCCTTCCAAATAATTTTTTAACACACGAACTTCGTGAAAATCATTACTCAATTGAAATGATAAAACAGGATCATAAATTTCTTTACGCTTTACTTTATGAATGTATTGTTTTGGATTAATTTCGGAAGCATATTTTCCATAGTTTGGAATTCTTCCTGCAAAAATGATAGATTTTAAGTTTAATTGTTCGCATAATTCTTTTCGGGAATCGTACAATCTTCTGCCTAATCGTAGTCCTCTATATTTTGGATTGATAAAAACGTCAATACCGTATAAAACTTCTCCTTTTGGATTGTGAGTTGAAAATGTATAATTTCCAGTAATGGTTTTGTAGTTTTTGGTTTTAAATGCAAAATCTTCAGTAACCAAAATGGATAATGCTGAACCAACCACCACTCCGTCAGCTACAATTACAAGTTGACCTTCAGGAAATAAAGCTAATAATTTTTCAATATGATCTTCTTTCCAATATGAATTTACCATTTCTGGATACGATTCAATCATGGATTTTTTTAATTCTTTGTAATCTTCGATTTGAAGATTACGTAATTCTACTTTGTTAATTAAATTTGGCATATAATATTGATTTTCAACAAATATAGCGAAAATAATTCCCATTTACAAACGCTTACAAATATTTACAACCGAAAGTAAATAGCTAAATACCGAATAACGTTTTTTTCTTGTCACATCTTTGCACTGTCGAAATGAACGAAAGAAAAATTCAAATGCAAGTTCAATTTCAAAAATCAATTTTATTAATTATTTAAATTTTTACACGCCATGAAAAACAGAGTACAATTAATCGGACATGTAGGTCAAGAACCAGAAATCAAAAACTTAGAATCTGGAAGAGTAGCAAACTTCACTATCGCTACAAATGAAAATTACACCAACGCCAAAGGTGAAAAAGTAGAACAAACCGAATGGCACCGCGTTTCCGCTTGGGGAAAAACAGTAGATATTGTTGAAAAATTATTAACCAAAGGAAGTCACGTTGCCATCGAAGGAAAACTAACTCACAGAAGCTACGATGACAAAGACGGAAACAAACGTTATATCACGGAAGTGGTTGCCAATGAATTGGTTCTATTGAGCAAATAAGTCAAGAACAATTTCAAAATCAACATCACAATACTTTTATAAACACAAACATTAAATATTTATACGCCATGAAAAATTCAGTACAATTAATCGGACATGTAGGTCAAGAACCAGAAATCAAAAACCTAGAAGGAGGGAAAAAATTAGCAAATATCAGCATCGCTACAAACGAAGTGTATTACAAAGACAACGGTGACAAAGTAGAACAAACGCAATGGCACCGTGTAACCGCTTGGGGAAAAACAGCTGACATTATCGAACGATTTGTAACCAAAGGCAAAGAAATCGCCATTGAGGGCAAACTAACACACAGAAGTTACGACGACAAAGACGGAAACAAACGTTATATCACGGAAGTAATAGCAAACGAAATTCTGTTAATCGGTAAATAAGGATGTTATGCAAGTTAAAGTATTTTCAATCCGATTTGATAAAGCATTTTTGGACTTCGATCAACAACAATTGAATGCTTTTTTAAATTCGGTTACGTTTAAAAAGTCGAGCACACAATTTGTGGAAAGTGAAGAAGCACATTGGTCGGTTATTGTTCATTATGAATCAGAAGAACAAGAAAAATCAGAACGATTAGAACGAAAATCTTACGAAGATTTGAATCCGAAAGACAAGCAAGTTTACGGTTATTTGAATCAGTGGAGAAACGAAAAATCAGAAGCTTTGAAACTGAAAAAATACATGATTTGTCACAATTCAGAATTAATCGATTTAGCGATGTATAAGCCAAGTAACTTAGATGAATTGCAACAAATTAAAGGTTTCGGAAAACAAAAGTCGGAACGATTTGGAGAAGATATTTTAGCAATTTTGAATGCTGTTTAATTGATAAACCATCGACTTTTGTCGGTGGTTTATTTATTTAATTCCGCTTGTAAAGCATCTACAAATAATCCCATGTGGTAACCATCAACCAAACCATGATGCGCTAAAACCGTCATAGACATGGTTTTTTTGTCGTTTTCGGTCATCAATTTACCATACGAAACTTTTGGACAGCTATCTTTTAAAGTGTATTTTCTAGAATGTGTTAATCCTGTGAAATTAATCCAAGGAACGGCAGAAAAATGAATGATATTTTCAGGAAATTCTCTTGTAAATAGTCCTGGTGTTATTTGAATTCTTTCGATTTCAGTTTGAACGTTTTTAGCAAATTCGTGAATATCGGAATGAAATTTCATAAACGAAAATCCAAACGTTTTGTCTTCTCGCATGATTGTCGAAGAAGCGTCAATTTCGTCATAAAGTACTACTTCATTTCCTTCAATTCGATATCTGAAATTTTCTACTTGGTTAACGGCAACAATCGTTTTGTGTAAGTAATAAACAAAAAACGGAATTTGCATGGCTTTCGCCTTTTCATAAGCAATAGTCATATCTATTGGTGTGGTAATGCCAAAAAAGGGCTCTTCGAAAGTACAGAAAAATTCAAAGTGTTCTTTTCGGTTCCAAGTGGATATGTCTATTTTTTGTTTCATTTTAATAAGGGTAAAATCTCAGTAATATTGGTAAACGATTTGAAATTATCGTGTTCAATTTCAAAATCAATTTTTTCGTATTCCCAAGTCGTGTGATACGGAATGTGAATCGCGTGTCCGCCAATGTTTAAAACTGGTAAAACGTCTGATTTTAATGAATTTCCAATCATTAAAAAATCTTCGGCTTTACAATCTAAACGAACTAACATTTTTTCGTAATCCAATTCGGCTTTGTCGCTCATGACTTCAATATGATGAAAATAAGCACCAATTCCTGAATCGTGCAATTTGCGGTGTTGGTCTTTTAAATCGCCTTTTGTAGCTACAATTAATTTATGACTTCCTTTTAGTTGTTCTAAAACTACAGTAACGTTGGGTAATAATTCGACAGGTTTTTGCAGTAAATCTTTTCCAATTTGAATCACTTTTTGAATATTTTGTCCCGAAATTTTATGATTGGTTAATTCCAAAGCCGATTCTATCATTGACAATGTAAATGCTTTGATTCCGAAACCATACAGTGGTAAATTCTTAATATGATGATTCAAAATCAATCCCAAAATTTCCTGACTTGATGCATAATCTTGAAACAACACACAAAAGCGTTCTTGCGCCTCATCGAAATAAGGTTCGTTGTGCCATAAAGTGTCGTCGGCGTCGAAAGCGATTATTTTTGGGTTCATTAGTTTTTGAATTTAAAAAAGGAGTAGCTTTTATTTTTCGAATCGTAAGCACCAAAAAACAAATCAGATTTAAATTTAAAAACCGTTGGTTTTTCTAAATCCTTTTTTTCTTCTGCAAAAGCTCTTAGTTTATCAAATGGAAGTTTTTCAATTTCTCCTGGAATATGATTGAAGTTTTGATCAAAAACAGAGTTTATGTAAATTACTTTTCTTTTACTATAAGAATTCAAATTGTCATTAGAAAAGCTTGCGGCAATTACGCTTCCAATTATACTTCCAGTTGCGCCACCAATCATTCCTCCGTAGATTATGAATGAGTTGTTGTTGTCTTCCAGAGAAACGCCACCAATTGTAAAATATAATTTATTATTAGCAGAAAAACAGCTTAATGAAGGGTAAAAGCGATTGGTTTTTCTTAAAAGTTGATTTGTTGTTCCTAAAATTCTAGTACTTTTAACACTGCCGTTTTCTTGAATGATGTCAGAGTTTTTATATTCAAAATCTTTCTCATCATTAATTTCAAATTGCTTTAATAGCTTTCCTTCAAAGTTCTTAATCTCAACAATCATATGTTTGGAGTTCAACTTCATTTGTATTATTTGGTCATCAATAATGAAGGAGTTTGAATCTACAAAAACAAAATCATTTTGCCTAACATACGGCTGATTTAAAGAAAAAACAGAGGCTGTAAATTGTTTTAAGTTGATAGAAATTACTTGTGTAAAACTTTTATTGCTATCTAATGTAAAAATTATATTATTATTTTTTACATACGCTTTTCGTTTTTTCGAACTTATTACTAATGAAGGTGGAGTTTCATTTGAAATGTTTTGAAACGATAATTCCTTTTCAATAGCGTTATCTTCATGAAGAATTGCCCAAAGATTAGTAAATTTATTTTCTTTGTTTACAAATTTCTTATCAGTAAGATCAATAGTTTTTTTCTCTAAAGACTGATTTTTAATAGCATGAAAATTCAAAATACTACTATTTTTTTTTATAGTAATAATGTAAAACACATTGTCAATCACAATGTTTTTCATGATTGCTTCTTCTTCCATTTCTAATTTCAATATTTTACTTGAAACATTCTTTTTTTCATAATTAAAATACTGAACTAATACTTCATTATCTTTCGTGTTTAACCAATAAAGAACACCATTTCCATCTTCAAAACCATTTCCAATTATACTTTTATATTTTTTATCTGGTTTGGAGGTTTTTAATTTTTCTTTAAGGTCTATATTTTCATCAAAAAGTATTGATTCAATATCCGTTTTGTTTATTAAGAAAAATGATAATTGATTTTTTTGATCATCTATTGCATGAAAATAGTCGGTTTTGCTGTCAATTTCTAAATTAATGTTTTTAACTAGTTCTTGAGAATAAGAGATGGTATTTAAGAAGCTAAATAGAAAGATAATAATTTTTTTCATATAACAAGTTTTTTAACTAATCATCGCGCCATTAATCACGCCTTCCGCATCAGGATTTACAAATACCAATTTACCTTCAGCATTGTTCGTTAACAATAACATGCCTTCGCTTTCTACACCGCGTAATGCTCTTGGTGCTAAGTTTACTAAAACAGTTACGCGTTTTCCAATGACTTCTTCTGGTGTAAAATGCTCTGCAATGCCAGAAACAATAGTTCTTACATCAATTCCGGTATCTACTTTCAAAACCAATAGCTTATTGGCTTTTGGCATTTTTTCTGCTTCAATAATCGTTCCGATTCGTAAATCTATCTTTGCAAAATCTTCAAACGAAGCCGTTTCTTTTTGCGGTTCAGCTTTTGCGTTTTCCACTTTGTTGGCAGTTTTAGTTGCTTCTAATTTGTCTAATTGTTTTTGGATTTCGGCATCTTCAATTTGGGCAAATAAAATTTCGGCTTGACCAATTTGATGTCCTGCTGATAATAAATCTGTTTTAGTCGTTACATCATTCCAACCTAAAGCATCGATTTTTAAAATATTCGATAATTTTTTAGCTGTAAACGGTAAAAATGGTTCCGATAAAACCGCTAAAGCAGAAGCAATTTGCAACGCCACATACATTTGCGTTTGTACTCTTGCCGGATTTTCTTTTACCATTTTCCATGGTTCTTCATCCGCTAAATATTTGTTTCCTAAACGAGCCACGTTCATCAATTCACCTAACGCTTCTCTAAATCTGTAACGCTCAATTGAGCTTGAAATTACGGCTGGATAAGCTTTTAATTCGGCTAATGTTTGCTCGTCAACTTCTGAAAATTCGTTTGGAGCTGGAACAATTCCGTTGTAATATTTATTGGTTAGCACCACAACACGATTGATGAAATTTCCAAAAATAGCCGCTAATTCATTATTATTTCTCGCTTGAAAATCTTTCCAAGTAAAGTCGTTGTCTTTTGTTTCTGGAGCATTTGCCGTTAACGCATAACGCAACGAATCTTGTTTTTCTGGGAAATCTTGTAAATATTCGTGTAACCAAACCGCCCAGTTTTTAGAAGTCGACAATTTGTTTCCTTCTAAATTTAAAAATTCATTTGCTGGAACATTATCTGGTAAAATATAACTTCCTTCAGCTTTTAACATCGCTGGGAAAATAATACAATGGAAAACGATATTATCTTTTCCAATGAAGTGAACCAATTTTGTATCGGCATCTTTCCAATATGGTTCCCAATCTTTTCCTTCGCGAGCTGCCCATTCTTTAGTAGATGAAATGTAGCCAATTGGCGCATCAAACCAAACATATAATTTTTTCCCTTCGGCACCTTCAACTGGAACATCAATTCCCCAATCTAAATCACGCGTTACGGCTCTTGGTTCTAAACCACCATCAACCCACGATTTTACTTGTCCGTACACATTTGGTTTCCAGTCGTTTTTATGACCTTCCAAAATCCATTCTCTTAAGAACGATTCGTAGCGATTTAAAGGTAAAAACCAGTGTTTTGTTGATTTTAAAATTGGAGTTTCACCAGTAATGGTAGATTTCGGATTAATTAAATCCGTAGCATTTAAAGTCGAACCACATTTTTCACATTGATCGCCGTATGCTTCCGGATTGTCGCACTTTGGACAAGTTCCAGTTACGAAACGATCTGCTAAAAATTGGTCCGCTTTTGCGTCGTATAATTGTTCGGTAGTTTCTTCGATGAAATCGCCGTTATCGTATAATTTTTTAAAAAATTCTGATGCGGTTTTATGATGAATCTCCGAAGAAGTTCTCGAATAATTATCAAAAGAAATTCCGAAATCTAAAAACGATTGACGAATGATTCCGTCATATTTATCAATTACTTGTTGAGGTGTAATGCCTTCTTTTTTAGCTTTCATTGAAATCGCCACACCGTGCTCGTCGCTTCCGCAAATGAAAGCTACATCTTTTCCTTGCAAACGCAAATATCTTGCATAAATATCAGAAGGAACATAAACACCTGCTAAATGCCCAATGTGAATAGGTCCATTTGTATAAGGTAAAGCCGCTGTAATCGTATATCTTTTCGGATTTTCTAACATATCATCATAAAATTTGATGCAAAAATAATCGATTAGTGATGAAATCAAGAATTTTAATTGGATTTTGTTTACTTTTGAGTTAATAAAATCTGACTATGTATAGATTTATTTTAGTACTTATTTTAATTTCAAACTTTTCTCATTCGCAAAAGAAAATGAAAATACCACCTTATCTTAAAAAAGCCGACACAGTTGCTATTGTTTGTACGGCTCGTAAATTTTTTCCAGAAGATGCAAAACCTGCTATTGAATTATTAGAATCTTGGGGATTAAAAGCCAAATTAGGCAAAACCATAGGTTTAGATAGTTGCCAACTTGGCGGAACTGATGCCGAAAGAACAGCCGATTTTCAAGAAATGATGGACGACGACAACATAAAAGCAATTTGGTGCGCACGTGGTGGTTATGGAACCGTTCGAATTATCGATTCGTTAGATTTTACTAAATTCAAAAAACATCCGAAATGGATTATGGGATTTTCTGATGTTACCGTTTTACACAGTCAACTAAATGTAGAACGAGTTGCTACATTGCATTCGATTATGCCATTTACGGTTCCAAAAGCACCTGAAGAAGTGAAAGAAACCTTACGAAAAGCACTTTTTGGAGTAACTATTTCATATACTGTTCCATCAAAACCATACGATATAAAAGGAAAAGCTTCGGGTGAATTAGTAGGAGGAAATATATCGATTTTATATAGTTTATTGGGTTCAAAATCATCGATTGATACGAAAGGAAAAATTCTCTTTATTGAAGATTTGGACGAATACTTGTATCACATCGACAGAATGATGTACAACCTAAAACGCAATGGTTATTTCGAAAATGTAAAGGGAATTATTGTGGGAAGTATGGCCGATATGCACGATAATGAAATTCCTTTTGGACAAAATGAAGTGCAAATTATAACTGAAATTGCTAAAGAATTTAAAATTCCAATTGTTTTTGAATTCCCAGCGGGTCATCAAAAAGACAACCGAACTTTGATTCTTGGAAAACAAGTAGATTTTGAAGTGAATGATAAAGAAGTTATTTTATCTTTCAAATAACTGAACACAAAAATCTGAATACTGAATACTGAATACTTTAACAAATGGCGGAACACAATGATTTAGGAAAATTTGGAGAAGAATTAGCAGTTGATTTTTTAGAAAAAAACGGCTACGAAATCTTAGAAACCAATTGGATTTTTGACAAAGCCGAAATTGATATTATTGCTCAAAAAGAAAATATTTTGGCAGTTGTTGAAGTGAAAACACGTTCGAGTTTAGATTTTGGTTTGCCACAAGAATTTGTAAAGCCTAAGAAAATCCAATTATTGGTAAAAGCTATAAATGAATATGTTACCCAAAATGATTTAGATGTTGAAGTCCGATTTGACATTGTCGCTATTCATAAAGAAAATACAGAATTTGTTATAGAACACATCGAAGAAGCGTTTTATTATTTTTAATGTTAAATTTGTAACAAATTGTTTTTGGTTTGTATATTTGCGCCAAACAACGACTAAACCAACAAATTAGAATGAAAACTATTTCATCAGTAGTAGAACAATACATTAAATCAAAACCATTTTTACTGAGTTCGCTTTCACAAGGAATCATCAATTTAACTTCTTTGGCAAGAATAATGATGCCAGAATTAGAAGCACATTTAGGAAAAGATGTTAAACAAGGCGCTGTTGTAATGTCCTTAAAAAGGCTTTCGGAGGAATTAGATTTTAAAATCAATTATAAAATTTCAAAAGTCTTAAAAAATATTGGCGAAATCACTGTTCGTTCTTCCCTGACAGATTATACCTTTGTAATCTCTAATACATTATTAGAAAATCAAGCAAAATTATTATCAGAAATAAACAAACTACAGGATATTTTTTACACATCGTCGCGTGGTGTAAACGAAACCAATATTGTTACCAGTGCTTCAGTTGGACCAATTATTGATGCACTATTCAAAGGCGAAAAATTAACACACAAGATTGAAAACTTATCATCAATTACAGTTAAGTTACCTCAAGAAAACATTTCTACACCTGGTGTTTATTACTATATTTTTCAGCGTTTGGCATGGGAAGGTGTAATTATTCATGAAGTAATTTCTACGACTAATGAGTTTACTGTTATTGTAAGTGATGAACAAATTGACATAGCTTTTAAGGTGATAAAAGACCTAAAAAATGTATTTGACTAACAAAAAATAGTTTATTTTTTTTCACATCAAAAAAAGAAACGTATTTTTACCATTCTATACATACTAAAAACAAGTTTTAGTAGTTTAAGAACAAAAACGTTTTACATTGAAAAGCAACTTAATAAAATACTCTCTATCGGTTGGATTAATACTTTTTTTAATAGCTTGTTCTGTTAAAAAAGATAAATTTATTAACCGAAACTTCCATGCCGTAACTACAGAATACAACGTATTATATAATGGAAATGTCGCTTTAGACAAAGGTTTGGCCGATTTAAAAACAACGTATCAAGATAATTTTTGGGAAATTCTACCTGTGGAACGAATGCCTAAGAATGAAGATGCATTGTTGCCAGGACAATCAAAAAATCCAAATTTTGAACGTGCTGAAGAAAAAGCAGTAAAAGCCATTCAAAAACATTCCATGAACATTGCTGGAACTGAAAAAAACCCGCAAATGGATGAAGCGTATTTATTATTGGCAAAAGCGCGTTATTATGACAATCGTTTTATACCATCTTTAGAAGCGTTAAATTATATTTTGTACAAATATCCACTAAGTGATCGAATTTATCATGCAAAAGTGTGGCGCGAAAAAGTAAATATTCGCTTAGATAATGACGAAGTTGCAATCAAAAATCTGAAAAAACTTTTGGAAGACAAAAAAATTTCCGGTCAAGATTTAGCAGATGCAAATGCAATGTTAACGCAGGCTTACATGAATATTCAGGCAAAAGATAGTGCTATTTCAACCATTAAAATCGCAAAGGAAACAACAGATAATAACGAAGAAAAAGCAAGATATTCTTTTATTTTAGGTCAATTGTATGAAAGCATGAATTATCAAGATAGTGCATTTGTAGCTTTTAACGATGTGATTCAAATGAACAGAAAATCACCACGCAGATATGTAATTCAAGCACATGCAAAACAGGCACAACAATTTGATTACAAAAAAGGCGATACTTTAGCTTTTGTAGAAAAATTTAATAAACTTTTAGAAGATAGAGAAAACCGACCTTATTTGGATGTTTTAAATCATCAAATGGGACTTTTCTATGACAAACAAGGAAAAAACAGAGTAGCCGAAAATTATTACAATAAATCAATTAAATCTATTTCTCAAGACAATTATTTAATTTCTTCAAATTATAGAAATATTGGCGAAATTTACTTTCGTGAAGCAAAATACAAAACGGCTGGAAAATATTACGACAGTACATTAATTCGATTAGACGATCGAACAAGAGAATTTAGAAAAATCAAGAAAAAAAGAATTAATCTAGATGATGTAATTAAATATGAATCCATCGCACAACAAAACGATAGTATTTTGTCAGTTGTAGCAATGAATGATTCTGATAGAAATCAATATTATGAAAAACATATTGCTAAACTAAAAATTGAAGACGAGAGAAAAGCAAAATTAGCAGCTGAAAAGGCTGAAAAAGAAGCCAATTTGCTAGCAAGTCAAAACGCATCTTCAAATTCTATGGCTATTGGGGGAAAAGACAATGCAACTGCTGTTAAAGCAAACACTGGTCCATCAAGTTTGCCTCCTGGAATGATGGGTAATTTAGACAATAATAGTTTCTATTTTTACAATCCAGTTACGGTTGAATATGGTAAAAAAGAATTCGCAACCAAATGGGGAAAACGCGAATTAAAAGACAATTGGAAATGGTCTAATTTAAAATCAAATAACTCAAATATCGATTCAAAAGACGATGAGAATATGGGCGAAGATGTTGTTGATGAGAAAAAAGACGAAGAAACTACAAACCCATTATACACTGTTGATTTTTATTTAAAACAAATTCCTACAGATAAGAAACTATTAGACAGTTTAGCAAAAGACAGAAATTTTGCCTATTATCAATTGGGACTTATTTACAAAGAAAAATTTAGAGAAAACGAATTGGCGGCTTCTCGCTTAGAACAATTATTAAAAAATAATCCTGAAGAACGTTTAATTCTTCCAGCAAAATATAATTTGTATAAGATTTATCAAATCATTTCTCCGGCTAAAGCAGAATTGATTAAGCAACAAATTTTAGCAGAATACCCAACAAGTCGTTATGCCGAAATTGTTAAAAATCCAACTATTGAAATTGCCGATGAAACCAATCCAGAAGCAGTTTTTAAAACGATGTACAAAAAATTCGAAAACAATCAAATTAGAGAAGTTTCTGGCGAAATTGACGAAATAATTAATCGTTTTACTGGCGAAGAATCAGTTGCTAAATTTGAATTATTAAAAGCTAAAGTTATTGGAAGATTACAAGGGTTAGATGAATATAAAAAAGCATTAAACTTTGTAGCATTAACCTATCCAAATATAGAAGAAGGTAAACAAGCTGAAAGTTTGTTAAAAACGGATATTCCAAAATTAGAAGCATTAGATTTTAGTAAAAACGAACCAACCGAATGGAAATTAGTTTTCCCTAAGAAATTTCCGTATGATAAAGACGTTAAAAATCTAACCGACAAAATTGAAAAATACCTTAAAGATTCTAATGCAGTATTGTTAAAATCTTCAGATGATATTTATTCGGTTTCAGATAATTTTATTGTAATTCATGGATTTAGTTCAAAAGAATCGGCAAACTCAGTATTATCGGTTTTAAAAGAACACAAAAATTATAAAATTAAAGACCAAGCCTACATCATTTCAACCGAAGACTATAAAATTGTTCAAATGAAGAAAAAATTTGAAGAATGGCTTTTGTTGAATAAATAATAACCCCAAAACCTCATAAAATGTTTGATAAAGTTAAAAACCAAGATCATTTATTAGGAAAAACTAACAGAATTGTTGAAGGAACTACTATAAACGGTGATATTACAACCTTTGCCGATTTTAGATTAGACGGAAAACTCACAGGAAATTTCACTTCCGAAGGAAAAATAGTAATTGGTCCTACAGGAGAAGTCATAGGCGATATCATTTGTAAAAGCATCGATATCGAAGGTGTTTTTTCTGGTAAACTTCAAGCCGAAGGTATGCTAAATGTAAAATCAAAAGCACATATAACAGGCGAAGTAATCGTAGGTAAATTAGCAGTAGAACCTGGTGCCAGATTTGAAGCTAGTTGCGAAATGAGAACGCAAATCAAATAATGGATTCAAACAATAAAAAACAAGCTAATAAGTGGTTAGCACTAATTAATATCCCATTTCAAATGGGATTGATTATTTTTTTAGGAGTCATCTTTGGGCAATGGTTAGATGAAAAATTTAAAATTGAAGGTTCAATATTAACAATAGTATTTTCATTGTTAGCTGTTTTTATAGCGCTTTATAATGTAATTCGACAGGTTAATAAAATGAGTAATGATAAAAAAGAATGAGTAAGAAAATTGCGCGACTGTTTGTTTATTTAATTCCTATAACTGTACTTTTTTACTTTTGTCAGGAATTTATTTTGAGTTCTTATTTCAATCAAATCGAATTTAAATTATCGACTTTTTCGATTTATTTATTCCACTTATTAACGGTTGCAGTTTCGTACACTTTATTAGTGTTGGTAAATAAATATTTTTTTCAGCAAACTGGGTATGCTTTTTTAGCGTTTGGAATCATCAAAATGGGACTTTCGGTATTCTTTTTAATGCCAGTTATTGATTCTGACATTGCTAATAAAATTCCAGATGTGTTGTCTTTTTTTATACCGTTTTTCATTTTTCTATTGTTAGAAACAATTTTTTCGGTTAATTTACTGAATAGTTCCGATTTGAAAGAAAACTAGTAAAATGGTTTTTTAGCTTACTTTTTTTAAAAATTATAATAATAAGTTTTCATTTTTTAATTAATAATGTACCTTTGCACAAAATTTAGAGGAAATAAATTTTACTATTATTAGTATAAGTATATGAGAATAGCAAATCGCACAATTCAATTTTTGTTTTCATTATCATTTTTGATTTTACCATTAATGGCTTCTGCAAGCGGAGGACATTCAGAATCAGCTGATAAAGAGTTTAGCGCTACAGAACTTATTAATTCACACATTGGAGATTCTCACGAGTTTCACATAGCTGATTGGAATGGTCATGCAATTTCGTTGCCATTACCTATTATTTTATGGACAGATAATGGATTAGAGATTTTTTCTGCTTCAGAATTTCATCATGATAATACAGGTCATCATGTAGCGAAAGAAAAATTTGTAAGATATAATGAAGTAATTTTTTATGCTGACAAATTTGAAACATTAAAAGAAGAAGACAAAAGTGCTTTTAATTTTGCTGCTCGTCCTTTAGACTTTTCAATAACAAAGAACGTTTTCTCAATGTTAATGTCTGTTATTATTCTTTTGGTATTATTCATAACAGTTGCGCGTTCTTACAAAAAGAACAGCATGGCTCCAAAAGGCTTAGCTGGTTTCTTAGAACCATTAGTAATTTTTGTTAGAGATGACATTGCAATTCCAAATATCGGAGAAAAGAAATATGGAAAATACATGCCATATTTATTAACTATCTTTTTCTTCATCTGGATCAACAACTTAATTGGTTTAATTCCTTTCTTCCCATTTAGTTCTAACTTAACTGGAAATATTTACTTTACTTTTGTAATGGCATTTATTACATTTTTGATTACAACTTTAAGTGCAAACAAAGCATATTGGGGACACATTTTTGCACCACCAGTGCCAAAAGCGTTATACCCAATTATGTGGCCAGTTGAAATTATTGGAATGTTTACAAAACCATTCGCATTAATGATTCGTTTATTCGCTAACATTACTGCAGGTCATATTATTATTTTGAGTTTAATTTCATTGATATATATATTCAAAACAGTTGCAATTGCTCCAGTTTCAGGTGCTTTCGTATTGTTCATGAGTGTTTTAGAAATGTTGGTTGCTGCTTTACAAGCGTATGTATTTACGTTGTTATCAGCATTATTTATTGGTCAAGCTGTTGAAGAGCACGACCATCACTAGGATTGAGTTTTATTAATTATTAACTATATAAATATTTTATTATGGTATTAGCTGGAATCGGTGCTGGATTAGCTGTTATTGGAGCTGGAATCGGTATTGGAAAAATTGGTGGATCTGCTATGGACGCTATGGCAAGACAACCAGAAGTTGCTGGTAAAATTCAAACTGCAATGATTATTGCTGCTGCTCTTATCGAGGGTGTTGCTTTATTCGCTGTAGTAGTTGCATTAATTGCAAAGTAATTAAAGATAAACTTCTTACAGCGGTTGGCTGTAAGAAGTTTTTATTACAAAACTAAATTAACAATATAGATATATGAACTTTACTTCACCAGAAAGCTTAGTATTTTGGACAACCTTAATTTTCGTTGTATTTTTTCTATTAATGAGAAAATTTGCATGGAAACCTATTTTAGGAGCAGTTAAAGGAAGAGAAGACTCTATTAATAACGCTTTATTAGCGGCTGAAAACGCTAAAAAAGATATGTTAAACTTGAAGTCTGATAATGAAAAATTATTAGCTGAAGCAAGAGCTGAAAGAGACTTGATGATTAAAGAAGCAAGAGAAATCAAAGAAAAAATGATTGCTGATGCTAAATCTGAAGCACAAGTTCAAGGAGCAGCAATGATTGAATCTGCGAAAGCAACAATCGAAAGTGAGAAAAATGCAGCGATGGCAGAATTGAAAAATCAAGTTTCTTCTTTGTCATTAGAAATTGCTGAGACATTATTAAAAGGAGAATTATCTAACAAAGAAGCTCAAACTAAATTGGTTGAGAAAATGTTAGGTGACGCTAAATTAAACTAATATCATGGCAGGAACTAGAGCAGCAATTCGATACGCTAAAGCCATTTTGGACATTGCCCAAGTGAATAACAGCACACAAGCTGTAAATTCAGACATGACTTCAATTGTTAACGCAATTAAAGACAGCTCTGAGTTAAAAGACTTTTTGCAAAGTCCAGTTGTTAAAGGTGAAATTAAGTTTTCTTCTTTAAACGAAATTTTTGCTTCTGCTCAAAAAGAGACAAAAGGATTATTTCAATTGCTTTTAGCTAACAAAAGATTTGAATTATTAAATGATGTTGCTTCACAGTTCAATGCTTTATACGATGAACTTAACGGAATTGAGATTGCTAAGGTAACTACCGCTTTCCCAATTACGCCTGAGTTAGAAGCTAAAGTGTTGGCAAAAATTGCATCGTTTTCGAATAAAAATATTACCATTCAAAATATTGTAGATCCTGCTATTATTGGTGGATTTATTTTAAGAATGGGTGACAAACAATACAATGCATCTGTTGCAAGCAGACTGCAAAATTTAAAAAGAGAGTTTAGTAATTAATATACCATTAAAGATATATCAAAATGGCGGAAATTAAACCTGCTGAAATTTCAGCAATATTAAAACAACAATTATCAGGTTTTGAATCTGGTGCATCGTTAGAAGAAGTTGGAACAGTACTTCAAGTTGGAGACGGTATCGCTCGTGTTTACGGATTATCAAACGCTCAATACGGAGAGTTAGTTCAATTCGAAAACGGATTAGAAGCTATCGTATTGAACTTAGAAGAAGACAATGTTGGGGTGGTACTTTTAGGGCCATCTACAGGAATCAAAGAAGGTTCTACAGTAAAAAGAACACAACGTATTGCTTCTCTTAAAGTAGGAGAACAAATGGTAGGTCGTGTTGTGGATACTTTAGGTAACCCAATTGATGGTAAAGGTCCAATCGGTGGTGAGTTATTCGAGATGCCATTAGAAAGAAAAGCTCCTGGAGTTATCTTCCGTCAACCCGTAACTGAACCATTACAAACAGGAGTAAAAGCAGTTGATGCGATGATTCCAGTTGGTAGAGGTCAACGTGAGTTGGTTATTGGTGACCGTCAAACTGGTAAATCAACAGTTTGTATTGATACCATCTTAAATCAAAAAGAATTTTACGATGCAGGAAAACCTGTATTCTGTATATATGTTGCAATTGGACAAAAAGCTTCAACTGTAGCAGGAATCGCAAAAATGTTAGAAGAAAAAGGGGCAATGGCTTATACAGTTATCGTTGCTGCAAATGCTTCTGATCCAGCTCCAATGCAAGTATATGCTCCTATGGCAGGTGCTGCAATCGGAGAATATTTTAGAGATTCTGGTCGTCCAGCTTTAATTGTTTATGATGATTTATCTAAACAAGCTGTAGCTTACCGTGAGGTGTCTTTATTATTAAGAAGACCACCAGGACGTGAGGCTTACCCTGGAGACGTTTTCTACTTACACTCTCGTTTATTAGAAAGAGCTTGTAAAGTAATTAACAACGACGAAATCGCTAGAAACATGAATGATTTACCAGATTCTATCAAAGGAATCGTTAAAGGTGGTGGTTCATTAACAGCGTTACCAATTATCGAAACACAAGCGGGTGACGTTTCTGCATATATCCCAACAAACGTAATTTCGATTACTGACGGACAGATTTTCTTAGATGGTGATTTATTCAACTCTGGAGTTCGTCCTGCAATTAACGTTGGTATTTCGGTATCTCGTGTTGGAGGTAATGCACAAATTAAATCAATGAAAAAAGTATCAGGTACTTTAAAATTAGACCAAGCACAATTCCGTGAATTAGAAGCTTTCGCGAAATTTGGTTCTGACTTAGACGCTGTAACTTTAAACGTTATTGAAAAAGGAAAAAGAAACGTTGAAATCTTAAAACAAGGTTTAAATTCTCCTTTTACAGTAGAAGATCAGGTGGCTATCATTTATGCAGGTTCTAAAAACTTGTTAAGAAATGTACCAGTTGTAAAAGTAAAAGAATTTGAAAAAGATTTCTTAGAATACTTAAACGCTAAACACAGAGATACATTAGACGCACTTAAAGCAGGTAAGTTTGATGACGCTATCACTGACGTTTTAGAAAAAGTAGCGAAAGAAATTTCAGCAAAATATAATTAATTTTCAGTGAAAAGTGAATAGTGATTAGTAAAAAGCTAATTACTATTCACTAATTACTAATTACTATAAAAACATGGCAAACTTAAAGGAAATACGTAATAGGATTACTTCTGTTTCATCTACGATGCAAATTACATCGGCGATGAAAATGGTTTCTGCTGCAAAATTAAAAAAAGCGCAAGATGCTATTACAGCAATGCGTCCGTATGCAGAAAAACTTACTGAGCTATTACAAAACTTAAGTGCAACTCTTGAAGGAGAAGTTGGTGGTGCTTTTACAGCTCAAAGAGAAGTAAATAAAGTACTTATCGTTGCAATTACTTCAAACAGAGGTTTGTGTGGTGCGTTTAATACGAATGTAATTAAACAAGCAAAAGCAGTTGCTGATACATATGCAGGAAAACAAGTAGATATTTTTGCTATTGGTAAAAAAGGAAACGACGTTTTGCGTAAAACAAACAACGTAATCGAAGTTAACAATGTTATTTTTGACAAATTAACTTTCGAAAATACTTCTGATATTGCACAACAATTAATGGATAAATTTGTGAAAGGTGATTACGATAAAATCGAAATCGTTTACAACGAATTTAAAAATGCTGCAACTCAAATTGTAAGAACACAACAGTTTTTACCTTTAGCTCCAATTGTTGGTGGCGAAGTAGTAGCTTCTGATTATATTTTTGAACCTTCTAAAGAAGAAATTGTGTTGACTTTGATTCCAAAATCATTAAAAACACAATTATACAAATCAATTAGAGATTCATTTGCAGCAGAACACGGAGCACGTATGACAGCAATGCATAAAGCAACCGATAATGCTACAGAATTAAGAGACCAATTAAAATTAACATACAACAAAGCACGTCAAGCAGCTATTACAAACGAAATCTTAGAGATCGTTGGTGGAGCAGAAGCTTTGAATAACTAATTTTAGTTTAGATATTATAAAAAGTCCCGATTTATTCGGGACTTTTTTATTTTATATTTGTATATCATTAATGTAAACTATAAATATATCAATGAATATGCATAAGACAATTACCTCAGAAAACTTGCATAACTTACTTATTATTGAAGGAATAGAAAATTTTATATACCAAAAAGCAGAAATTCTGCAAATAGCTATATGTGATTACCCAGGTCCAGTTCAAGAACCGTTTGACTATTTAAATATTCTTGAGAATGAAATTGGAAAACCTTTAACATTTGACCGAATAAATGCATTTCAAGATAAATTAGATTTAAAAAGGGATGCGTGGAAAGCAGAATCATTATCAGTTATTTTGCATATTTTTAATGATGATAAAAGTGTAACTTTAAATGATATTTTGGAGGAGTTATCAAGTTTCTATTTCACTAATATTAACAATTTTGGCAATCTATAATGTAAGTTTTGAGTAACTTTAGATTTAGTTTTCAGAATTTTTATACTAAAATTCAGAATTACATTCTATATAAATATATTAATTATTCATTTAACAAAACCTTTTTTTCCTCATTTACTTTTATTGGTATATTTGTAAGAATACAAACTATTTTCCAATGAAAAAATATTGCTGTTTCTTCTTACTACTTTTCACGTTTTTTGGTAATGCTCAAAATCTTCGTTTAGAAGACATCATGAAGGGCGACGAATTCATCGGGCACCAACCTGATAATCACCGTTGGTCAATCGACGGGCAAACCGTTTTATTTGATTGGAATCCGAATAATGAAATCGATAACAGCACGTATTTTTGGAACAAATCGAGTAAGTCACCTCAAAAAGTAACGACTTCAAATCCTATTTACGATTTGGATTTCATGGAAACACAGAAAGATTATGATGTTGTGTATTATACGAATCAAGGCGTTTTGTATGCGTATACTAAATCCACAAAAAAGACTAAAAAAGTCATTCAATTAGCAGACCGAATTGCTTCTGTTCAAAGAAGTAGTGATCCTAATATCATCTTTTTTCAGCAAAATCGCAATGTCTATCAATTCAATACCAGAGATTTTTCGATTGTTCAATTAACGAATTTTAGAACTGGAAAAGAAAGTAAATCGTCAAAAGAAGAAGATTCATTTCTAAAAGATCAACAAAAAGAATTGTTTCAATTTGTTCGAGATGAAGCAAAAGCAGACGATTGGTATGAAGCGCAATCCAAATCCAAAAAAGAGAAGTTTCCAAAAGAAATTTTCTACGATAAATCTTCTTTAGAACAAATAAAAGCATCGCCTGATGGAAAATTTGTAACCTTTAGAATTTCAGATTATCCAAATCAGCCATCTACAAATGTTGAAAATTTCATCACTGCTGATGGATTTACGCGTCAAGAAAAAGCACGTGCAAAAGTTTCGATTGATAATTTCAGCAAACATAAATTCGGAATTTTCAATGTAGAAAAAGATACTACGTATTACGTTTCGTTTTCCAATTTAACCGGAATCAAAGAAGCGCCAAAATATTATCAAGAATATGAGGATTTAAAAGGCGATTCGGAATATGATATTCCAGTAGTAATGCAAAGTCCAGTGTATAGTAAAGACGGAAAAAATGTGGTTTTAGAAATCAGAAGTCAAGACAACAAACACCGTTGGATTGTACAATTGGATTTAGTTTCAGGAAAAATAACCGAGTTAGATCATCAACATGACGACGCATGGATTGGCGGACCTGGAATTCCAGGCTATAGTTTCAGTAGCGGAACTTTAGGTTTTATTGATAATGCTACTTTTTATTTTCAATCGGAAGCTACTGGTTTTTCACACTTGTACACGTATAATTTGAAAACCAAGAAAAAAGATGCGCTAACAAAAGGCAATTGGGAAGTTCGAAATGTTCAATTATCCAATGACGCTAAATCGTTTTACATCACAACTACGACAACACATCCAGGAAACAGAAGTTTTTACAAATTAGACATCACTTCTAAAAAAATGACCGGAATTTTAACGAATGATGGTAACTACGAAGTAGAATTATCTCCAGATGAACAAACACTTTTAGTACGTTATTCGTATAAAAACAAACCTTGGGAATTGTACGTTGGTGCTAACAAACCGAATGCTGATTTAAAACAAATTACGTTTTCAACTACGCCAGAATTCAAAAAATACAATTGGAAAACACCAGAAGTTATCACCTTCAAAGCTGAAGACGGAACGACAATCTACGCACGTTTGTACCAACCAAAAGTAGAAAACAAGAACAAAGCGGCAGTCATTTTTGTACACGGCGCAGGTTATTTGCAAAATGCTCATAATTATTGGAGCACGTATCATAGAGAATTCATGTTTCACAATTTGCTTACCGATTTAGGCTACACGGTTTTAGATATCGATTACAGAGCCAGCGATGGTTACGGTCGCGATTTTAGAACGGGAATTTACCGTCACATGGGCGGAAAAGATTTATCCGATCAATTGGATGGAAAGAAATATTTAGTAGAAAAAGCAGGAATTGATGCCAACCGAGTTGGAATTTACGGCGGTTCATATGGTGGATTTATCACGTTAATGGCATTGCTAACAGAACCAGATGAATTCAAAGCTGGAGCTGCTTTACGTTCGGTGACCGATTGGGCGCATTACAATCATGGTTACACGTCAAACATTTTGAATTTTCCAGAAACTGATCCTGAAGCGTACAAGAAAAGTTCTCCTATTTATTTTGCGAATAACTTACAAGACAAATTGTTAATGTTACACGGAATAGTAGACGATAACGTGCAATTCCAAGACATTGTTAGATTGACGCAACGATTTATCGAATTAGGCAAGAAAGACTGGGATTTAGCCGTATTTCCAGTAGAAGCCCACGGATTTACAAGAACGTATTCTTGGGTTGACGAATACAGAAGAATTTTAGACTTATTCAACGAAAATCTATTACAAAAATAAAATGCCACAGTTAATTGAATTAGGAACTAAAGCCGAAATGTTGGAGCAATTATCCATTATCCAACAATTATATCCCGATTATACGCTTGAAATTTATGGCGATTTGCTAGACAAAATGATTCCACATAATTACAAACAATTAATTGTAGTGGAAAACGGAATCACAACGGGTTTGGCTGGGTTTTGGATTGGAACAAAGCTTTGGTCTGGCAAATATTTGGAGTTAGACAACGTAGTGGTGCACGAAGATTTTCGTTCCAAAGGAATTGGTAGTATCATGACCGAATATCTCAATCAAAAAGCTATCGATGAAAATTGTAATATGATTGCTTTAGATGCTTATACGACGAATTTTGGAGCACAAAAATTCTACATGAATCACGGTTTTGTTCCAAAAGGATTTCATTTTGTGAAATATTTAAAACACTAATTATTCAAGTATTCCCAAATAAAACTATAAAATTCACTTTGTTGTTTTACTCTTTTCTCGTAGCTTGAAATGTTTCCAGAATGACCAGCCGTTTTATTTACTTTCAAATAAATTGGATTCTTCTGTGCAGTTCTATTTTGTAATCTTGCAGCAAATTTATACGATTGAAAAGGCGGCACCCTATCGTCGTTTTCAGAAGTAATAATTAAACAAGTTGGATAATTTATATCTTCTTTAATCGTGTGATAAGGCGAATAAGAAATCAAAGATTGAAACTCTTCTTTATTATTTGGATTTCCATATTCATCAAAATGATGTATTCCAGAAGTATATTTATCAAGAGTGGCCATATCTAATCTTCCCATTTCTGAAACTACTACTTTGAATAAATCAGGACGCTGTGTCATGGCAGCACCCACAACTAATCCACCATGCGAACCACCATTAATGGCTAATTTGTTTGGATTGGTATATTTTTCTCGAATTAAAAATTCGGCAGCATCCACAAAATCATTAATCGAATTGATTTTTTTCAATCCTTTTCCTTCTTTGTGCCAGTTTTTTCCTTTTTCGCCACCACCTCTAACTTTCGCAAAGGCATAAACACCACCTTTTTCTAAAAAATGCAATAATCCGGTGTCATAATTTGGGCTGCTAACACTTCCAAAACCGCCATAAGCTCTTAATAAAGTGGGATTATTTCCATTAAGCTCAATTCCTTTTTTGTGAATAATAACTATCGGAATATCTTTATTGTCTCTACTCTTATAAGTAATCGTTTTGGTTTCAAAATAGTTAAATGGGAATAAGGTTGGTTTTGGTTGAATAAAATCATTAAAATAAATATCGTTAGCTCCAGTAGTAATATTTAACTTGTAATTTAATGAAGAAATTGTGTATGAATAAAACGTAACAAATAACTCATTTGTTTTTTCGTCATAAAATCTAATTTGAAAATCCATACTGTGTGGTGCTTCAAATTTTCGAATAAATTTACCAGTATAATCGTATATAGACATATAATATTTGCCCATATTGTTATACTTGCAAATAATATAATCTTCTAAAAAAGTGGCGTCTATTAGTAAATGAGAATATACTTGAGGAATTAAAACGGTACTTTCTGTTCGATTATTTATATCAAAATAACTTACATTTCCCCATGGATATTTTTCATCCGAAAAGTAAAACTTATCGTTAATAATATTTAAAAGTTCAAGATTACTTTTGTCGTCTTTTATGAAGTTTTTAAATTGAAATTGTTCATTTTCAATTGTAGTGTAATAATAGTTTTTCGTGGTTTCATCTTCGCTTGTTTCAACAACAAATAATTTATTTTGCTTGGTAAAAAAACTAAAGTTTGACTTTGTATTTGAAGTATCAAAAACCAATTGGTCTTTACTTTGAATATCTCCAATTTTATGATAGTATAACTGATATGTAGAATCTTTTGCAAAGAACTCTTTGTTTGAATTTTTCTTGTAAAAAATACCTCTGTCGCCATTCCAAGCAATATTAGAAAATTTAATATCGGTTAAAACATCATCAAGATATTTTTTATTGGCAAAGTCTTTAAATTTAATTTCTTGTCTATCACTTCCATTCGGACTAATTTTAAAAGCCAAATATTTAGAGTTTTTGGAAGGAAAATAACCAGATAAAACCACATTCGCATCTTTGTAAACATCAAACGGATCAACCAACGGTTTTCCTAAATCATTTAAACTTTCTCTATAATATAAAACGCTTGGTTTGTTTTTATCGATTCTATAGGTGTTGTAAAAATATTTTCCTTTTTTATTCGGCAATCCATTCGTAGATAAATAATCATAATCTTTTATTTTGAATGAAAAATTATAATTTTTAACCAATTCAGATAGTTTTTCTTCACTAACATTATTTTGTAATGTTACCCAATCGACAACTTCTTTATCAGAAGTGTTTTCTAACCAAGCATAATCGTCTTGAATGGTAATTCCGTGTTTAGAAATTGTTGAGGGAACTTTTTTGGTCTCAATTTTTTGTTGAGAAAAAACGGTAGCAGTAACAAATAGAAGTACTAATAAAAATCGTGTCATAATCATATAAATAGTCTTACGAAAGTATTAAAATATTATTTTAAACAATGGCTTTGGTGTGTTTTTTGCAATAATAATTTCAGTAACTTTATCAAAACGAAATTTATCATGATTCAGTATATTTTATACATATTCTTTGCCACAACATTAATCTCTTGTAACACAACTGAAACAATAGTGCAAGAAAACAATTTATCTACATCTTACGAAACTTGGGTTGCGGGTGTTCGTGGTGGCGGAAGTGGTATTAATTTTTATGTGGATTTAAAAACCGAATTAAGCGAAGAAATTGAGCTAAAAAAAGTAATTTTTAGAGGTTACGAAGTGCCTTTTGAAAAACAAGACGCGTTACATTTCATAGCAAGAATAAAAACCGAAGGCAATCAACAAAAATTTGATGGTGACGATTCCCAAATTTACACCAGTCCAAAAAACGCTTTAACCTTAGAAGAAAACGAAGCAATTTTAATTTTCCTTAAAAACGGAAAAGAAATCCGTCAAACTATTAAAGAAGTTAAAGAAAAACCAATGTTGCTTTATCCTTCGGCAAAACCAAAGAATTAATTACATTTGTTATTCTAAAAAACGAATAGTTTGAGTTCAGGTAAAAGTCTTTTTAAACAAACCCTAATTTATGGCATAGCTACTGTATTGCCAAGAATGCTAAGTTTTCTCTTAGTAAGATTGTATACAGATTATATGCCAACTAATGAATATGGAAAAGTTTCTATAATTTTTTCATTTATGGTTTTTTTTAATGTGGTCTTATCTTATGGAATGGAAACGGCTTTTTTCCGTTTTTATAGTAAGGAAGATGATAAAAAAAAGGTAATTTCAACTTCAACAATTTCACTTTTTTGGTCTACAATTGGTTTCTTGATATTGTTTCTTTTATTCCGAAAAGATTTAGCCCTTTGGTCAAAAATCAATGTTGAATACATCGTTTTTACCATCTGGATTTTAGCTTTAGATGCTTTGGCGATTATTCCTTTTTCTAAAATTAGAGCCGAAGGACGTCCTGTAAAATACGCTGTAATTAAGATTTCAAATGTTGTAATTAATTTATCACTGAACATTTTTTTCTTGGCATTTTTACCCAATTGGACAACAAATACTGATAATGTGTTTATTCAAACTATTTATCACCAAGATTTTCAAATCGGCTATATTTTTGTTTCAAATTTAATAGCAAGTTTGTTTACACTTCTTTTTGTTTTGCCAGATTATTTCAAAATAAAATGGCAATTTGATGCTGATTTGTGGAAAAAAATGATGCAATATGGTTTGCCTATTTTAGTGGCAGGAATTGCCTTTGCCATCAACGAACACTTTGATAAGATTTTACTAGATTGGATGCAAGTCGACATGGCAGATATTGGAGCCTATTCTGCTTGTTACAAAATCGGAATGTTTATGGTGTTGTTTCGAACGGCATACACTTTAGGAATTGAACCGTTTTTCTTTAGTCATGCAAAAAATGAAAATGCACCTCAAACCTACGCTACAATTACCAAATATTTTGTCATTTTTGGTTCGTTTATTTGCTTAGGCGTTATTGTTTTTGCCGATATTTTAAAATTAATTTTAGTGAATAACCAAAATTATTGGTCGGGAATGAATATTGTGCCATTAATAGTTTTAGCCAATTTCTTTTTAGGCATTTACACGAATTTATCTGTTTGGTACAAGTTAATTGATAAAACCAGAATTGGCGCTTATATTTCAATTGTTGGAGCAATAGTAACTTTAGTTTTAAATTTACTTTTAATTCCAATTATCAGTTACATGGGTTCGGCAATTGCCACCATTTTTGCATACGGAACCATGATGTTCATTTCGTACTACATGGGACAAAAAAAATATCCAATTCCATACGATAAGAAATCGATTTTCACTTATTTGGGATTAGCAATATTGCTTTCGGGAATTTCATTTTATGTGCCAATTTTACGTGATACTTATGTCTTCGGAATTGCATCTATCTTGTTTTTTGCTTACTTTGTATACCGAAACGAAAAAGAAACCATTTTAACGATTATCAGAAGAAAATAATAACTTTGAATTATAGATTTAGTAAGGATTTCTCCAATTTCTAAAATCTGTGTTCCAAAAAAACAGAATTGAAAATGCAAATTAAAATCATCAATAAATCAAATCACGAGTTACCAAACTATGAAACCATTGCTTCGGCAGGAATGGATTTACGCGCGAATATATCTGAACCAATTACACTAAAATCATTAGAAAGAACCATCGTAAAAACCGGACTTTTCATTGAATTACCAATCGGTTACGAAGCGCAAGTACGTCCAAGAAGTGGTTTAGCAGCTAAAAAAGGAATCACTGTTTTAAATTCACCCGGAACAGTTGATGCCGATTACCGTGGAGAAATTGGTGTGATTTTAGTAAATTTATCCAATGAAGATTTCGTAATTGAAAACGGAGAACGCATTGCTCAATTAATCATCGCCAAACACGAACGCGCAGAATGGATTGAAGTATCAGAATTGTCAGAAACTTCAAGAGGTGAAGGTGGTTTTGGAAGCACAGGAGTAAAATAAGTGTTCAGAAAAACATCAAAATAATCTTAGCGAACTTTGCGAAAAACCTTTGCGAGCTTTGCGTTTAAAATATAAAAAATGAAAATAATCGTACCAATGGCAGGTCGTGGTTCACGTCTTCGCCCACATACCTTAACCATTCCAAAACCATTAATTCCAGTAGCTGGAAAACCAATAGTTCACAGATTAGTGGAAGATATTGCCGGAGTTTTAAATCAGAAAATAGACGAAGTTGCATTTATTATTCACGAGAGTTTTGGTAAAAAAGTAGAAGAAGATTTAATTGCCATTGCTCAAAAATTAGGTGCAAAAGGAACTATTTATTATCAAAACGAAGCGTTAGGAACAGGTCACGCGATTATGTGCGCCAAAGATTCTTTAAGCGGACCAGCAGTTATTGCTTATGCTGATACTTTAATCCGTGCCGATTTTGATTTAGATACTACCGCCGATAGCGTAATTTGGGTAAAACAAGTCGACCAACCGGAAGCTTTTGGTGTGGTAAACTTAAATTCAAATGGTGAAATTATCGAATTGGTTGAAAAACCAAAAGAATTCGTATCAGATTTAGCGGTTATCGGAATTTACTATTTCAAAGATGTTGCTGTGTTGAAAAACGAACTGCAATCGGTATTAGATAACAACATTATTCACGGTGGCGAATATCAAATTAACGATGGTATCAAGCAAATGATGGCAAAAGGCATGAAATTTGTACCAGGTAAAGTGGACGAATGGATGGATTGCGGGAATAAAGATGTTACCGTTGAAACCAACACAAGAATGCTAGGGTTTTTACATAACGATGGCGAACATTTAGTGGATTATGATGTAAAATTAGAAAATTCAACAATAATTCCTCCATGTTATATAGGTGAAGATGTAGTATTGATTAATGCAACCGTAGGTCCAAATGTTTCATTAGGAAAAGGATGTCACGTAATTGATTCAACCATAAAAAATAGTTTGATTCAAACACACGCACATATAAAAAATGCCAAATTAGACAACGCAATGATAGGGAATCATGCAAGTTTTGATGGAAATTTTACAAGTATAAGTATTGGAGATTATTCCGTTTTAGAATAGATGATAAAAAGAAAACACATCGTTTTATTAGCATTCCTGCTTTTTAGTTTTGGGAGTTTTTCTCATGCGCAAGAAAATCCTGAAGACATCGCATTAGTAGATAACCAAACCGAAGATAATTTTTATGAAGCTTTAAAACAACGAGGCATCGAAAATTATGACAAAGCTATTGTGGCTATTCAGAAATGTTTAGAAAAGGAACCAAAAAACCCAGCTTTTTTATATGAATTAGGAAAAAATCAACTGGATTTAAAAAACTATGTTGATGCCGAAATTTCATTCAAAAGCGCCATAGAAATCGATAGTAAACAACGTTGGTATTGGAATGGTTTATATGATATTTATTATCAAACGAAAGATTTTCAAAAATCGATTCCTGTGGTTCAAAAACTAGTTGAGTTCGACCCAAATATGCGTGAAGATTTGGTCTCGCTTTACATGAATACCAATCAAAAAGACAAAGCCTTAGCCTTGTTGAAAGAAATGGAAGCAAGTTCGCATTTAACCAGTACAATGGAATTCTATAAACTTAAATTAGAAGAATCAAACGAGTTTGCTAAACCTAAAAAAGAATCGTTGGAAGAAGCAATTAAAAAGAATCCAAAATACGAACAAAATTACATCGATTTAATCGTTCTATATTCGAGCTTTAACCAAGAAGATAAAGCATTTGAAGTGGCAAAACAATTAGAAAAAGAAATTCCAAATTCTGATTGGGCACACGTGAGTTTAGTAAAATTTCACTTGAATAATAATGACGGAACAAATGCTTCTAAATCAATGTTTAAAGTATTGGGAAATGACAAAATCGATTTAAAAATCAAACATCGCATTTTTAATGAATTTTTGATTTTTGCTATAAAAAACCCAATATTTTTCAATTATGTAGATGCTGCAATTCCGTATTTTGATAACGATAAGGAGATTGCTGTTGCAAAAGAAGTGGCAAAATTCTTTTGGAAAAAAGGAGATTTAGAAAAAGCAATTTATTACTTCGAAAAAGCTATCAAAAAAAATCCTGAAGATGTTGAAAGTATCAATTATTATTTAGAAGTGATTTATCAAAAGCAAGATTTTCAACTTCTATCTAAAAAAGCAACAGATCTCTCAGAATTATATCCTACACAAGCAAACTATTATTATTATGCAGGTTTTGGATATAATCAAATGAAAAACTTTAAGAAAGCAAAAGAACTATTAGAAAACGGCTTAGATTTTGTAGTAGAAAACAAAACCTTAGAAGCTAATTTTTATAAACAATTAATTATTAGTTGTGAAAATTTGAACGATAATGCCAAAAAGCAATTGTATTCAAATAAACTAAAACAAACAAAATAATGAAATACCTTTTATCTGCCATATTACTTTTCTTTTTAATAGGATGTAAATCCAAGCAATCTGTAGCAACTGCTGCGGCAAATGATAATACAGAAGTTTCAAAAATCATCAACGGACATTATGCAAACGAACACGATTTTAAAACCTTAAATATTCGTGCCAACGCTAAATATGTGGATGAAAAACAATCACAATCAATAAACGCTGAGATTAGAATTAAAAAAGACGAAATCATTTGGATAAATATTAAAGTTTTAGGCTTTCCTGTGGCAAAAGCACTCATTACACCAACAAAAGTGAGCTATTACGAAAAAATAAATAGCACATATTTTGAAGGCGATTTTAGTATGTTAAGCAATTGGTTAGGAACTGATTTAGATTTTAGCAAAGTGCAAAATTTGTTTCTTGGAAAAGCTATTGATGATTTAACAAAAGGGAAATGGGTTTCTGAAATCAACGAAAAATTATACAAATTATCAAAACCTTCTGATTCAGACATTTCAAAAGAATTTTACTTTGAAGCTGCAAATTATTTATTAAAAAAAGAAACAATTTCACAGACAAGTCAAAATAGAACTTTAGAAATCCAATATCCGTCACACAAATCGGTTGAAAAAATGTTTTTACCGAATGAAATCAACATTAAAGCTTCACAAAAAAATAATGTTTCGATTGATATTGAATATAAAAGCACAACATTTAATGAAAATTTGAGTTATTCTTATTCTATACCGAATGATTATAAAGCAATTGAAATTGATTAATTTTTTATTTTAATAAAACAAAAACTACCTTTGTAAAAATCCAAAGTGCATGAACCAATTTTTAAAAATACTTTTTTTCTTTTTTATTACTTCTATTGCTTTTGCTCAAACTTCTGAACAGCAAAAATTAGAGGAAAAAAAAGCGCAAATTTTAAAAGAAATTGCTGATAATAAAGCACGTTTAGAATCCGAAAAGAAAAAAGAAAAATCAGTTTTAAAACAAATTGATCAGCAAAAAGGACTAATTAGTTTAAGACAAAAATTGCTTAACACAACAGCAAAGCAGACGCGTTTATTGAGCGATGATATTTATTTGACGCAACTCGAAATGAATAAACTGAATAGAGAGTTAAAAGTTTTACGCGAAGATTATGAAAAAATGATTGTGAAATCATACAAAAGTAGAAACGAACAAAGCAGAATTATGTTTGTTTTATCTTCAGAAAATTTTCTTCAAGCTTATAAACGTATTCAATACATGAAGCAGTATGCAGGTTTTAGAAAAATGCAAGGTGAAGAAATAAAAGAAAAGCAAAAAAGGTTAGTTGATGCAGAAAAGCGCTTAACAGAGAGCAAAAAAGAAAAAGAAATTGTTCTTAAACAAACCGAAAAAGAAAAGCAAGAATTAGAAAAAGAAAAGCAAGAACAAGAACGCTTGGTAAAACTAATTCAAAAAGATAAGAAAAAATTAGCTGCTGAAATTGATAAAAAGCAAAAAGAGGCAAAAGATATTGATAAAAAAATCAAAAAAATTATTGCTGACGAAATTGCTGCTGCGAACAAAAGAAATGCTGCAAAAACTGGAACCGCTGCGCCAAAAGCAGGAACTAAAGAAGCATCAAAATTTGTTTTATCAGCTGAAGGTAAAGTGGTTTCAGACAACTTTAAAGCAAATAAAGGAAAATTGCCTTGGCCAGTAGTTGATGGTTATATTTCGTTAAAACATGGCGATCAACCGCATCCTGTTCATAAAAATTTGACCATTCATAATAGTGGTGTTGAAATTTCAACAAAACCAGGTTCTTCTGCAAGAGCTGTTTTTGGTGGCGAAGTATTGCAAGTTCAAGTAATTTCGGCAAACAACAAAGCAGTTTATATTCAGCATGGAGATTTTATTACCGTTTATTTGAATTTATCTTCGGTAAGCGTGAGTAAAGGTCAAAAAGTGACAATCAAACAAAATATTGGAAAAATTCATACCGATTCTTCGGGTAGTGCGGTAATTAAATTTTTAGTACTACAAAATACCACAACGTTAAATCCAGAAACTTGGTTAAATTTATAAAATAAGAATGAGGTCATTTGGCCTCATTTTTTTTGAATTATAATTTCTTGTATTTTTATCCTATAATTGAATAAAATGAATTTGTCACACATAAAAATTCTTCACATTGATAGCAATCATCCGTTACTTTGGGAACAGTTGCAATCATTCGGTTTTCATAACGAAGTCGATTTTACTTCATCCAAACAAGAAATAGAAGCCAAAATTGAAAACTACCACGGAATTGTCATCAGAAGTCGCTTCAAAATTGATAAAACATTTTTAGATAAAGCCACAAATTTACAATTTATTGCACGTGTTGGAGCTGGTTTAGAAAGTATCGATTGTGATTACGCAACTGCGAAAGGAATTCATTTAATTGCTGCTCCAGAAGGAAATGCAAATGCAGTTGGTGAACATGCTATCGGAATGTTATTGTCCCTTTTTAATAATCTAAACAAAGCTAATAACGAAGTTAAATCTGGGCAATGGAAACGCGAGGCCAATCGCGGACACGAATTAGAAGGTAAAACGATTGGAATTATTGGTTATGGAAACATGGGAAAATCATTCGCTAAAAAATTACGAGGATTTGACGTAACCGTTTTATGTTATGATATTTTACAGGATATGGGAGATGCAAATGCAACTCAGGTTTCTCTAAGTGAATTACAAGAAAGAGCTGATGTTTTAAGTTTACATACACCATGGACTCTTGAAACCGATAAGATGATAAATGCAGATTTTATTAATAAATTCAAAAAGTCATTTTGGTTTATTAATACGGCAAGAGGAAATTCGGTTGTAACAGTAGATTTGGTTGAAGCTTTACAATCTGGAAAAATTTTAGGCGCTGGTTTAGATGTTTTAGAATACGAAAAGCTGTCTTTTGAAACGTTGTTTGAAGGAGAAAAACCAAAAGCCTTTGAATATTTATTACAAGCTAAAAATGTATTGTTAACACCCCATATTGCGGGTTGGACATTTGAAAGTCATCAAAAATTAGCACAAACTATTGCAGATAAAATAAAGAATATTTACATTTAATTTTGTAACTTTTTTACATGTATTAGACTTATTACTTATATTTTTATATATTCGTACAACTAACCAAAAAAACAGAAAAAATGGAAGTAACTAACCAACAAGAAACTTGGAATCAGCCAAACGGCAACATTCCGGTATTCAAAGTTGACCCAATTATTGTATTATTGTTAAGTTTTATAACTTGTGGATTGTACCTAATCTACTGGAATATTAAAGTGGCTGAAGTTGTAAATGCAGTATCAAACAAAGAGGTGATTTCTACACCAGTAGCCGTTTTTTCTGGATGTTGTTTACCAGTAAATCTATATTTTTATTACGTTTTAGGTAAAGATGGTTTGCCAGATGTTTATAAAAGAACAGGAGAATTAAATAAAGATCAATCTACTTTGTTAATCATTTTAGGTTTATTCTTTCCTTTCGCAGCTGCAATGATTGTTCAAGGAGACATCAATAGATTATACAATTAAAAACTTTGTTTTAAATAGAATTTTAGGTATTACAGGTGCGGTTTTAACACTTGTAATACCTTTTGTTTTATGGCTTCAAAACACGAATAATTCTTTAGATAAAGAGCAATCATTTTGTCCATTAAAAGCCACTACAGGCTTTCCATGTCCGTCATGTGGAATTACGAAATCAATCGTTTATTTTTATGATGGAAATTTATGGAAAAGCTTGAATTTTCATCTTTTCGGACCTTTGGTTGTTGGTTTTTGTTTTTTTATAATTTTTCTTTTTTTGGTAGAAATCCAAACAAAAAATACATACTTTAGAAAATGGTTCTACCACCGAAAGTTGGCGTATTATTTAGCGGCTTTTTTGATAGGATATCACGTTATAAGATTAATTCTTTTTGTACAAGAAAATTCATGGAATGATATTGTACAACAAAGTATTTGGAAATAAAAATGGCTTACAATTGTAAGCCATTTTTATTTATTTTTTATCCTTTCTCTTTTCTTTCCAATTCCGCTTGAAATTCTTCCATAACGGGTTTTACGGTGCTTTCAGGTAAGTCAGAAATTTTAATGTACATTAAGCCATCAACTGAGTTGTTAAATAATGGGTCAACGTTAAATGCTACCACTCTAGCGTTTTGTTTGATGTATTTTTTGATTAAAACGGGTAAACGAAGATTTCCAGGTTCTACTTCATCAATTATTTTATCAAATTTATTCAAATCGGCTTCCGTTTCGTTGAATACGAAGTCCTTGTCGGCATCTTTTAGTTTTACTTTATATTCCTTTTTTGGATGAACATATTGCGCAATATACGGATCGTAGTAATGCGATTTCATAAACTCAATCATCAATGACTTAGAAAAATCCGAAAATTGATTACTAATACTCACACCACCAATTAAATATTTATGTTCAGGAAAATGAAGTGTAGTATGTACAATTCCTTTCCACAGTAAAAATAATGGCATGGGTTTCATTTGGTATTCTTTGATGATAAACGCTCTACCCATTTCGATAGATTTACTCATCATATCATACAATTCGGGTTCAAAACGAAACAATTCATGCAAATAAAAACCATCAATTCCATGTTTTGGATAGATGTGAGAACCTAATCCCATTCGATAAGCACCTGCAATACATTGTGTTTCATCGTCCCACAAAAACATGTGGTGGTAATATTTATCGTAGGCATCTAAATCTAACGATTCGTTAGTTCCTTCACCAACTTCTCTAAATGTTATCTCTCTCAAACGACCAATTTCATGCAAAATATTCGGAATTTTATCAGCAGTTACAAAGAAAACCTCATAATTTTTACTTTGTAATAAACGATAATCACCTTTTTTGAGAAATGCAATTTCTTCGATAATTTCACTATGATTTGCAGGTTTAGCAATTTGTTTAGGAGGTTTTGGAATCGTTAATTTTGGTAAATTAATTTTACTTTCATCCTCAAAAGCATTCGAAAGCATATAGGTTTTCTTACGTAAGAAATCACCATAACTTTCAATATCTTGATATTCGTTTTGTTCTGCTACTGAAATAGGTTTTCCAATGCGAACCTTAATAACTCGATCTTTTTGAGTTAATAATTCACTTGGTAATTTAGCGGTTCTAAGTGTGTCATTGATTTTTGATAAGAAGTAAAATAATTTACTATTCTTAGCATGAAAATAAATAGGGACAACAGGAACTTGTGCTTTACGAATAACTTTGATAGCACCTTCTTCCCAAGGTTTATCTACCACTAATTTTCCGTCTTTATATGTTGAAACTTCTCCAGCAGGAAACATTCCAAGTGGTTTTCCGTCACTTAAATGACGTAAAGTTTCTTTAATTCCAATAACGCTCGATTTAGCATCTTTGTGATTTTCAAACGGATTTACCGGCATAATATACGGCTTCATCGGTTCGATTCTGTGCAATAAAAAGTTAGCAATAATTTTGAAATTTGGTTCTCTTTCAAGCATTAATTTCAAAAGTAAAATGCCATCAATTCCTCCTAATGGATGATTAGAAATGGTTATATATGCACCGTCTTTTGGTAAACGTTTTAAATCTTCTTCTGGAATTTCAAATTTAATTTGAAACTCATCTAAAATGGCATTCAAAAATTCAACTTCGCTTAAATGCTTATTTCGGTCATAAATTTTGTTTAAAGTTGAAATTTTAAGCACTTTCATCAATAGCCAGCCAGAAAAAGTCCCGAAAACTCCGTATTTGTCAGCGTTAATCGCTTTTGCAACTTCTTTAGCAGTAACTAAACCCATTTATAATTTGTTTTTGAGCAAGAAACAAAGATAGCAATTCTGTTGAATTGAGCGCTATTTGGCATTATATTTAAAATCACAAATTTGTTATATTTTTTAGTGTTCTGATAATTAATAGATTATAAATTGTGTCGTTTTTGTGCTTTACTATTTAAAACCTTTTTCCTATATTTGGTCAAAAGCTATAGTAGTAAATGAAAATCATATCATACAACGTTAACGGAATTCGTGCAGCCATTACCAAAGGTTTTTTAGAATGGTTACAACAAGCAAATCCCGATGTTATTTGTCTTCAAGAAATTAAAGCTACAGAAGACCAAATTCCTAAAATCGAAATTGAAGCAGCAGGTTATCCGTATCAATATTATTTTCCAGCAGAAAAGAAAGGATATAGTGGTGTGGCTATTTTGTCAAAAATCGAGCCTAAAAATGTAGTTTTCGGAACTGGAATTCAGCACATGGATTTTGAAGGAAGAAATTTACGAGTAGATTTTGAAGATGTTTCAGTTATGAGTTTGTATCTTCCATCTGGCACAAATATTGATAGATTAGAGCATAAGTTCATGTTCATGGATGATTTTCAAAACTATGTTAATGAGTTGAAAAAAGAAGTTCCAAACTTGGTAATTTGTGGCGATTATAACATTTGTCATGAAGCTATTGATATTCATGACCCAATTAGAAACGCAAAAATTTCTGGTTTTTTACCAGAAGAACGCGCTTGGTTAGATGGTTTCATGAAAAGCGGATTTATAGATACCTTTCGTCATTTAAACAAAGAACCACACAATTACAGTTGGTGGAGTTACAGAGCCAACGCTCGAAATAATAATAAAGGTTGGAGAATCGATTATTGTTTGGCAGCCGAACCTTTGAAAGATAAAATTCAAAGAGCACTAATTTTGCCCGAAGCCAAACATTCCGACCATTGCCCAGTTTTAGTAGAAATAAAATAAGAATCAATTAATCAAAAACGATAATACTAATGATTAGAAAAATTGCCCTTGCTTGTGTAGTTTTAAGTTTAACTACTTCATGTGTTTCTAAAAAAATCTACCAAGATTTAGAAAACAAATATGCCGATTTAAAGAAAGAACACAACGCTTTATCTGACGAAAATGGGTTGCTTAAAACCGATAAAAATCAGTTGGAATTAGACAAAAACAATCTTCAAACGGAATTAGATAAAACAAAAGCGGAACGCGATAAATTAGCTGCAGATTATGCTGCTACAAAAAAGAATTTAGATAATTTGAAAGCGTCTTACGCAGCACTTGAAAAAGATAGCAACGATGCATTAGAAGCTAATATCAATAAAAATAGACAATTGTTAGCCGAGTTAGAAGCAAAACAAAAAGCTTTAGCAGCAGAACAAGATCGTTTAAACAAATTGAAAAAAGATTTAGAAGCTTCGTCAACTCGTTTAGCCGAATTAGAAAAAATGATGGCTGACAAAGAAGCGGCTATGAAAAAACTAAAAGAAACTTTATCTAAATCCTTAAAAGCTTTTGAAGGTAAAGGTTTGACCGTAACTGAAAGAGATGGAAAAGTGTATGTTTCTATGGAAAATAAATTACTTTTTGAATCAGGAAGTTGGACAGTTGGTTCAGAAGGAAAAAAAGCAGTGGATTTAGTTGGGAAAGTTTTAGGAGATAATCCAGACATTTCTGTTTTAATTGAAGGGCATACTGATAATGATAAAATCACAGGAACTATCGGTGGTGGAGTAGAGAATAACTGGGATTTATCTACAAAACGTGCTACAGCAATTGTAAATATTTTATCAGCGAATGCTAAAGTGAAAAAAGAAAACTTAACAGCTGCGGGTCGTGGTGAATATGCGCCATTAATGAGCAACGAAACTGCAGAAGGAAAAGCAAAAAACAGAAGAATCGAAATCATCTTAACGCCTAAATTAGATGAGATTTCTAAAATGTTGAATGAACTATAACATTTCATAAAAGATTGATAAAAAAGGCTTGAGTTTCAAATTCAAGCCTTTTTCTTTGGGTGAAACTTTGTAACTTTGGACTTTAAATTTTCAAATTCTGAAATGAACTACACAACACTACCCAATACCGAACTAAAAGTCAGCAAAATCTGTTTAGGAACTATGACTTTTGGGAATCAAAATACCGAAAGTGAATCGCACAATCAATTAGATTATGCCCTTGAAAAAGGAATTAATTTTATTGATACTGCCGAAATGTATCCTATTGGCGGAAACGCTCAAATTTTTGGGAATACTGAGCGTCACATCGGAACTTGGATAAAGAAAATAGGTGCTTCAGAACGCGAAAAACTGGTTTTAGCTACTAAAATTGCGGGGCCAAATCGTGGAATGGAGTACATTCGTCAGCCATTAGATTTTTCAAAGAAAAGTATTCACGAAGCGGTAGAATTAAGTTTAAAAAACCTTCAAACCGATTATATCGATTTATATCAAATGCATTGGCCTGAACGCATCATGAATATGTTTCAAAAACGTGGTGTTCAAGAATTAGATCCAAAATGGCAAGATAATATTTTTGATGTACTAACGGTTTACGACGGATTAATTAAAGAAGGAAAAATTAAACATATTGGACTTTCAAATGAAAATCCGTGGGGCGTAATGCGTTTTTTAATGGAAAGTGAAAAACACGGTTTACCAAGAATTGCAACGATTCAAAATCCATTTTCATTGTTGAATCGTTTGTATGAAGTTGGTTTGTCTGAAATTGGAATGCGTGAAAATGTTGGATTATTAGCGTATTCTCCACTTGGTTTCGGGTTTTTATCTGGGAAATATTTAAACGGTTATCCAGAAAATTCTCGCATGAAATTGTTTCCAAATTTTGTTCGTTATACCAATGAAAATTGTTTCAAAGCAACTAAATTATACAAAGAATTAGCAGAAGCTAACGGTTTAACATTAACCCAAATGGCAATTGCTTTTGTGCATCGCCAAAAATTTGTGACTTCAACTATTATTGGCGCTACAACTATGGAACAATTGCAAGAAAACATTCAGGCTTTTGACACAATTTTATTAGACGAAATTGTAGCTGAAATAGAGAAAATACAGGAATTAATTCCGAATCCGGCGCCTTAAATTAGTTATTCAACAATTAATTTTGTTGTGTAATTGGTTCCATTAGTGGTTTCAACAGAAATTAAGTAAATTCCTTTTGATAATGGTGATGTAGCAATAGTGTTTTCAGGAATTGAACTTAATTCTTTAGTAAAAAGTAATTTTCCGGTTAAGTCAATAACATCAATTTTAGTGGCAAAATTAGACGTTGAACTCTTTATAGTAAACGATTCTTTAGCAGGATTTGGATACAATGAAAAACCGTTGTTTTCAAAATCAGAACTACTTAAAGATGAATCGATTATTTTATAAATTGTTCCCGAAGAAATTCCTGCAATGTATAATTCACCATTCATATCTTCACCAAAAGTAACAAAGTTATTTCCAGAAAACGAAGTTGTAGTTGTTATGACTCCAGCACTATTAACCATTCTAATTTTATCATCACAATAATCAGTAAAAAAATAATGATTTTGGAAATTTGGATAAGTTGAACCTGTATAAAAATAACCACCAGTTACCGAACAAGCTCCGCCAGAACGAGCATATTGAGCAAACGGAAACGTCATAGTGCTTGAAGGCGCACAACCTGAAGTATTATAAGTTGAATTTCCTTCGTAACATCTCCAACCAAAATTAATTCCAGTGTTTGGTAATGGGTTTACAATTTTATTAATTTCTTCAATGGCACCTTGACCTACATCGGCAATCCATAAATCGCCATTTAATCTGTTGAATGAAAATTTCCATGGGTTTCTTAATCCTATTGCCCAAATTTCATCGTTACCAGCCACTCCAACATATGGATTTGTTGCTGGACTTGTATAAAATGGCGATATAGTAGAATTGACATCAATGCGTAACATTTTACCTAAATTTTCATTGATGTTTTGAGCTCTATTTCCAGGATCACCTCCACTTCCACCATCTCCCATGCCTATGTATAGATAGCCATCAGCGCCAAATTTTATACTTCCGCCATTGTGATTGGTATAAGGTTGTGATATTGTCATTAAAATTGTTCCTGTGATGTTGGCAATATCTGGGTTTCCTGAATTTACAGAATATCTTGCAATAACTGTATTTCCAGAAGTATTGGTATAATTGACAAAGAAATATCCATTTGCAGCATAGTTTGGATGAAAAGCTAAACCTAGTAATCCGCGTTCACCATCTGAAGAAATTAGGGTAGAAAGGTTTAAAAATGGAGTTGTATTTATGGATCCATTGGAATTTAATATTCTAATTAATCCTCCTTTTTGAACAACAAATAAGCGTGAATCTCCAGCGTTTGTAATTTCAACTGGGCTATCAAAACCAGTTGCAAATGACTGTAAAGTGATGGTTTGTGACTGTCCAAAAAATGACATCATTGTTAAACTAAAAAGTAGTATTGTTTTCATAATTGGTAGTTTTGAGTTTCTAAATTTAAGAAATTTTTTTTAAAACAATTCATTTTCAGTAATTTACATTTGTAACATAAAAAAGCGCAAAGAATTTTTACACTCTTTACGCTTTTATTCACTAGGGTTAGTGATTACAAATTATCTATAAACTTATCCTTTGGATATTTGACCTTATAACTGATTCTGAATTTCTTAGTTTCTCCAGCGTTGAGTTTCACATCCCAAGTTAGAATTCCGGTTTCTGTGTTCACTTTTGCTTTTCCGTTGTCTAACAGTTCGATGGTAATTTCTTTATCGGTGCTAATTGGATATTGATCTTTCAACAACATTTCAATTGCTTCTTTTTTGTTGTTTTTTACGGTGATATCGTAAGTAAAAGTTTGTTCTTTATATCCCGACAAGAATTTAGTTCCCGATTTATCCGCAATTTTTTCTCGTTTGATGGCAATTTTTTTATCTCTTCCCATACTCAAATTCAATGTATCTGAAGTTTGATTTGGATTGATCATGGTTTTGCCTACATACATACCTTCGAAAATAATATTGGCTTCTCCAGGTAACAAATTGAATTTAGAATACTCACTAATTTCAGCTAATAAGAAGGCTTCTTTTTCTGCTTTTGGAACGGCGTAATATTTGTAAGTTGCTGGTAATTTTAAATCTTTCAAGGCAACACTATGTGCTTTTCCATTGGATAAAATGTCATATGGAATATCTATATCAAAAGAAATATTTAATTGGTTTTCATTAATTGTTGTGTAATTTGAAATAGAAGATTCATCCAATTCTGCTTTATCTTTTTTCATATAACCAGACACCACAACCGTATTTAGTTTTACGTTGCTATTATCATAACCATATGTTCTTGGATAACCATATCTCAAAAACCAAGCTTGTAAAATTGGGGCAGTGTTATTTTGATTTGGATTACCACTTGAAAGTGTTAGTTTTACTTTTTTCCAATCAATTCCTGTGTTTTGTGCCACTTTTGCTTTGTACATTAAGTTGATTGGCGAGTTGATGTTGTCGGCACGTAAATCGTAAAATGGTGACCACGAAGCGTTGTTTGTAAGGTAATTGATATCTAAATTAACTGAACTTGCAACATCAGTCATAACTTGTAGCACTAATTTACCTTGCGAAGATTTTTCTTGTTTTTGAGTATTCAATTCTAATTTAGAATTCAGTTTTGATAGTTTGTCTTTTAACTTGTTTTCCTTTTCGATAAGAACATCAACCAAATTACTTAACTCGTTTCGTTTAGCTCTGTAATAATCCACTAATTTGATTAACTCAGATACATTTAAACCTGAATTTTGCCCAGCAACATTTTGATTTTTATCTAATAAATCAATCGTTTTGGAATAGGATACTTTTTCATTGGCAATTTTTCCCATTTCTTTTTCGATAAGCATAATACTATCACGAACTCTTTTAATCATCGGATTGCTTTCATCAATTTCATATTCCGAAATAAAATTGCGTGTAAACTGAACCGATAAAACTGTAACATTAGACGGAGCACCAATTTGAATGGTATTCTCATTTACATAATCAGCAACATTTTTAATAACAATCTCACTAGTTCCGGAAGGGAGTGTTACGAAAGCTGATTGTAATAATTCAGCTGAATTGCTATAAACGGTTGCACTTTTAATTTTAGCGGTTGTAAAAATTGGTTTTTGAGCAAATGTGATTGTCGAAAAACATAATAATGTAATCAGAAGTATTTTTTTCATCTCTATAAACTTTAGTGTTTCTAGTATAGAGTGAAATAAAATGTAAAAGGTTGGAAAGTGAGTGAAATTAAATTCCTAAAATAATTTTAGCAATCGTAAAATAGGTTAAAATTCCTAAGATATCGTTACTTGTAGTGATGAATGGACCTGTTGCTAACGCGGGGTCAACTCCATATTTGTTTAAGATAATTGGGATAAAAGTCCCAATTAAAGACGCCATAATAATTACCGAAAGTAAAGCAATTGAAACGGTATAACCCACATGAATTTCGTAGCCCAATAAGAAATAGCTACCTACTAATAAAATTACAGAAAGGATAATTCCGTTTAATAAACTCAAAGAAAGTTCTTTTAATAATCGTTCCACAATCGGACCAATAATAGTATTGTTAGCCAAACCTTGTACAATAATCGCAGAAGATTGAACGCCCACATTTCCTGCCATTGCGGCAATTAGTGGCGTAAAGAAAAATAATTCGCGATGTAAGTCCATTACCGGTTCGAAAATCCCTAAAACATGTACTGAAATGAATCCACCAAATAAAGCTAAAACCAACCAAGGTAATCGCGCTTTTGTAAGTTCCAAAACGCTATCGTCGGCTTCAACGTCTTGCGAGATACCCGCTGCTAACTGGTAATCTTTGTCGGCTTCTTCTTTGATGACATCGATAATATCGTCAATGGTAATGCGACCAACTAAACGACCTAATTCATCTACAACTGGAATGGCTTCCAAGTCGTATTTTTGCATAATTCGGGCAACTTCAACATCTTTTGTGTCTACTTTTACGTAATCTACTTTTTTGATGTAAACATCACTAATAGGCGTTTTTGTTGAGGTTGTCAATAAATCTTTTAATGATAAACGGCCTTTTAATCGTTCTTCGTCATCAACCACATAAATGGAATGCACTCTTGAAACGTTTTCGGCTTGTGCGCGCATTTCTTTTACGCAAGTTAAAACATTCCAGTTTTCGTTGACTTTCACTAACTCTTTTCCCATTAAACCACCGGCAGAGTCTTCATCGTAGCGTAATAAATCTACAATGTCTTTGGCGTGTTCAACGTCTTCTAATTCCGAAATTACTTGCTCTTTTTTATGTTGCGGTAACTCGGCAATAATGTCGGCTGCGTCATCTGTGCTTAATTCGTCAAGCTCTTCAGCAATTTCTTTTGGAGATAAACCGCGCAAGATTTTTTCACGAACTTCTTCATCTAATTCTAGAAGAATTTCAGCTGTTTTTTCAGAATCTAAGGTGTTGAAAATATAAGAAGCGCCGTAATCATCGAGTTCTTCCATGATTTCGGCAATATCAGCAAAGTGAATATCTTCAAGAAGCAAAAGTAATTCTTGCGACTTGTTTTCACTTATAAGTTGTTCTATTTCAGTTAGAAACTCTCTGCTGATTTTAAACTCCATCGGCTGCTATTTTTTGGGTAATATCTATAAATTGTTCCACCGTTAATTGCTCCGGACGGAGGTCAAAGATAGTGTCTAATTTTAAATTATCAGAAAAATTGAATGTTTTTAAACTATTTCGCAATGTTTTTCTTCTCTGTTGAAAGGCAGTTTTTACTACTCTAAAGAACATTTTTTCATCACATGGTAATGAATAATCTGCTTTTCTTCTTAATCGTAATACACCTGAATCTACTTTTGGTGGTGGATTAAAAACATTGGGTGGAACCGTAAACAAATATTCTGCTTCATAAAAGGCTTGTGTTAAAACCGACAAAATCCCGTAGACTTTACTTCCTTTTTTTTCGCAAATACGTTGGGCAACTTCTTTCTGAAACATACCTGCAAATTCCGGAATTTGATCGCGCATTTCCAAGGTTTTGAATACAATCTGTGTTGAAATATTGTACGGGAAATTTCCAATGATTGCAAAAGGTTCGTTATTAAAAACCTCGTTTAAATTGTATTTTAAAAAATCTTTCGAGATGATATGATTTTCTAATTTTGGAAAGTGAACACCCAAATATTCCACTGATTCTTTGTCGATTTCAATTACAAAGGTTTCGGTTGGTTTGTCTAATAAATATTTGGTTAAAATACCCATTCCTGGACCAATTTCCAAAATTTTTGAATAGCCTTCCAGCGAAAGTGTATCGGCAATATCTTTTGCGATACTTTCGTCTTTTAGGAAATGTTGTCCTAAGTGTTTTTTTGCGCTTACTTTTTCCATTTTAATTTGTTTCTCCGTAGAATTCTCCCATTACTTCCAACTCAGTCCTAAAAGCTAGCATTTTATCTGCAAAAAGATGTAGCCCTTCTTGGCGTAATCTTGGTGCATGATTTTGGTAATAGTCTTCTAACTTTGCTCTGGAATCAGTGAAATATTGCACAGCATAAGTTGTGCCACCCATTTCTTCTTCCACCACTACTCGAACCATTTTAGCATTGGTAAATAAACCTGTTGCTAGAACATCGTTAATATGTTTATTTTGCATCCATTTTAACCAATCGTTGTGAATGCTTTCGTCTACGTTTACTGTTACGTTATATATAATCATTATTCTTGTTTAATCGTTTCTTCTTTTCTCTAAATCGTCGTATCGCCTCTTAAAGTTCGATATTGTTTTCTACTTTCGGTATAATACAAACTGTCTGGATGTTCTAAAACCATTTTTTCATACAAAGGTTTAGCTTTTTCGTTGTCTAAAAGATGTTTTCTGTAAATTTCTGCCGAAAAGAATAAGGCTTCATCAATGTAAATTTCTTCTTTATGATTGTCTAAAATATTTTGATAATAGCTTAATGCTTTTAAATAATCTTTCTTTTGATAATAGATATCTGCTATTTTTAACAAGGTTTCGTCTTCAATGCTTTCACCTTTGTGTTTTTCTAAAATAGTTAAAAATGATTGAAGCGCTTCTTCGTTTTTCTTTTGGTACAATTGTAAATCTGCTTTTGCGTAAGCTTGTAATGCCACGCGTAAACTGTCTTCAATAGAGTTGTCTTGAATAAGTAAAAACAGTTCAACAGCATCATTTGCAATTAGTAAACTAGATGATTGTTTGAGGTTTTTTACTTGTTGTAAAGTCCAATCAAAATCTTTTTTATAGAAGTTGGCTTTAGCTAATTTTAGGCTGGCTTCGTGTGCTAAAACATCATTTTTCATGTTGTCTTCTACTTGTGCATAATATAAAATGGCTTGATTGAATTTTTCATCATAGACCATAATATCAGCCAATTCCATTTTAACTTCTGCTTGTTCTCTCAGATTTAATGGCAATTTTAGGGCGTTTTGTAATAATTCGATTCCTAATTTTGATTGATTCAAATAAAACGTTTTAAAATGGGCTGAAAGAATTTGTAAGTCTAATGAATACGGACTAATTCCGTATTTTTTTAGTAAATCTTGCAGTTTTAAATCGATTGTAGCATATTCTTTTTGCAAAGCCGATTCAATTTCCATCGAAAGTAGAAAATGATGTGCTTGCATTTGTAATTCCAAATCTTGTGTATTTTCTAAAACGAAAGTTAGAATTGTGGTTGCATCTTCGTTTTGTTTTTCTTCGATAGCTAATCGAGCGAGCGTTACAATGTTGTAAAAACTTTCAGGATTTCGTTTGTAAACTGCTTTTTCTTGAACAAATGCTTTGCCATATTCTTTTTGCTGCACAAATAACCAACTTAACGATTGATTCCAATATACATCTTGCGATTTTTGTGTTTTTAAAAGTAAGCTTTTCTTGATGGCATCAGCAAAAGTGCCTTCGGTATCATCCATTAAATATCGACTCAATTGATTTTGAACTAATGCGGTATTTTCTTGATTTTTGTAACCATAATCGAGCAATTTTTCTAACATTAAATCCAAATTTCCTAATTGTCCTTGTAGTAGAGCCGTTTGGTAATCAAAATTTAAGTTAGGATTTACTTTTTGCGCGGTTTCATACGTTTTTATTGCCCAATCTAACAAGACTTTCTTTTCAAAAGAATTAGCTACTTGATAAGCGAAATTTGGTTCTTTTTCTACTTCTAATATGACTAAATTGTATTGTTTTTTTGCTTCGTCACCTTTTTTTTGTAATTGAAAATTGTAGCCCAGTTCAACAATTAACATTGGAGGGTTGTATTTTTCTTTTCTTTTTAAAATAATTTCTTCGGCTTTATTGTATTGTTTTAATTGTTGATAGCACTCCAATGTTTTTTGAAAAAAGAAAAAATTGGAAGGTTGCTTTTGTAAATTTTCTTCAAAAATGGTTAAAGCTTTTTCAAATTCGCCATCATCAAAATATTGTAGGGCCAATTGCTCGTTTTGTGCCGAAACCCAAAACGAAGTCATAAAGAGAACAATAAAAACAATTTTTTGCAACATAAATAAAACAAATAATGTACTAAAGTAACACTTTTTAGTGTCAAATTAGTACATTATTTTATAAAGATTAACGTTTAGTTGATAATATCAAATCCAGTGTATTTTCTTAAAACTTCAGGAACTACGATACCTTCAGGCGTTTGATAGTTTTCTAAAATTCCAGCCAATACTCTTGGTAAAGCCAATGAACTTCCGTTCAACGTGTGTGCTAATTGGTTTTTACCTTCTTTGTCTTTGAAACGTAATTTTAAACGATTTGCTTGAAACGTTTCAAAGTTAGAAACCGAACTAATTTCTAACCAACGCTCTTGCGCAGTTGAATACACTTCAAAATCATACGTTAAAGCAGAAGCAAAACTCATATCACCACCACATAAACGTAAAATTCTGTATGGTAATTTTAATTCTTGTAAAATTTCTTTCACGTGTTCCACCATTCCGTCTAATGCTTGGTATGAATTATCAGGATGTTCAATACGAACGATTTCAACTTTATCAAATTGGTGTAAACGATTTAAACCACGAACGTGAGCACCATACGAACCTGCTTCACGACGGAAACAAGGTGTATATCCTGTACAAAGCACAGGTAAATCATTTTCGTTTAATAAAACATCTCTAAAAATATTGGTTACTGGAACTTCTGCTGTTGGAATTAAATATAAATCATCAACACCTACATGGTACATTTGACCTTCTTTATCTGGTAATTGCCCTGTTCCAAAACCAGAAGCTTCGTTTACTAAGTGCGGCACTTGGTATTCCAAGTAACCCGCATCTGTATTTTTGTCTAAGAAATAAGTGATCAAAGCACGCTGTAATTTGGCACATTTTCCTTTATAAACTGGGAAACCTGCTCCTGTGATTTTAACACCTAATTCGAAATCAATTAAATCGTATTTTTTTGCTAATTCCCAGTGAGGCAAAGCGCCTTCGTGTAATTTAGGAATGTCGCCTTCTTGAAAAACGTTTAGGTTTTCCTCAGGAGTTTTTCCTTCTGGAACGATGTCTGCTGGTAAATTGGGTAATTTGTATAATTCTTCTTGTAATTTTGAGGCAAAACCATTCAATACTTCAGTAAGCTCTTTGTCTTTATCACGAAGTTGAACTGATTTTTCTTTTAAGATTTCAGCTTTTGCTTTTTCACCATTTTTCATTAAATCGCCAATATCTTTGGATAGCTTATTCGATTCAGATTTAATAGTGTCTAATTCTGCTTGAGTTGCTCTTCTTTTTTCGTCTAATGCAATTACTTCTTCAATTTCATTTTTAGCATCTAAGTTTTTCTTAGCCAATCGTTTTACTACTTCATCTTTGTTTTCTCTAATGTACGCTATCTGTAACATAATATATAGGATTTTAAGGTTGCAAATTTAAGAAATTGGATTTAGAAAATCTATAAAAAAACGAAATGCTATTAGGTTTACGTATATATATGAAATTCAGTGATAAATTGCTTAAAAATTAAACATTTTGTACTATATTCGCTAAATTTTTATTTAAAAACAAATTTATTGTTACTAAGAAATAATTTTTCTTTTAACAAAATTATGCCCAGAATTTAAAACCTACATGAAAATGAAAAAAATTACTTTTTGTCTAATTCTTATTTCAGGAATTTTTGGTTTTGCCCAAACCGAAGAGATTGATTTTGAACAAATGGTTGAAGCTGAAATGAAATCGGCTTCCTCTTTACAAGCCTTTGCTGTAAATCCAAATACTTTGAATTATGACTTAACTTATCATGAATTGCGTTTTACAGTCAATCCAGCGGTTGATTTTATTTCGGGTCAAGTAACTTCTACTTTTACGGCATTATCTCCAATGAATTCTGTTGTTTTTGATTTAACAAACGAATTGACTGTGAGTACTGTGACATTAGGTGGAAGCCCATTAGCTTTTGTTCAAAACACATCAAATGAATTGGTAATAACGTTACCATCATTATTAAATGCTGGAAATTCAGCTACAGTTGTAATTAACTATTCAGGTGTTCCATCAGATGCTGAAGCTGCATTTACACAAACAACTCATAGTGGGACTCCAGTAATTTTTACACTTTCAGAGCCTTTTGGAGCTAGAGATTGGTGGCCATGCAAACAAGATTTAAATGATAAAATTGATAGTGTTGATATTTATATAACATGTCCTGATGCTTATATTGGTGTATCAAATGGTTTATTACAAAGTTCAACAACTTCTAGTGGAAATGTAACAAGGCATTTTCATCACAATTATCCTATTCCGGCTTATTTAATTTCATTAAATGTTACTAATTATGCCACCTATAATATTCAGGCTGGTTTAGGTACTGTTGCGAGTCCGTTTTTTCCAATAAACAACTATTTATATCCAGAAAGCAATACTGTAACGGTTCAAAATGCAATTAATCAAACAGTGCCAATAATGAATGTGTTTGAAGAAAAATTTGGACCATATCCATACAGAAGTGAGCAATATGGCCATGTTCAATTTAGTTGGGGTGGAGGAATGGAGCACACTACAATGTCGTCAATGGGAGGGTGGAGCAGAAGTTTAATCGCACATGAATTAGGACACCAATGGTTTGGAAATAAAGTTACCTGCGGGACTTGGAAAGATATCTGGTTGAATGAAGGCTTAACAGAATATACAGCCGGAATTGTAGTTGAAGAGTTAGATGGAGATGCAGCATTTGTTTCATGGAAAAACAGTAAAATATCAAGTATTACCTCACAAACAGGAGGAGCAGTTTATTTAACCGACACCGAAGCCGAGGATGTAAACAGAATTTTTAGTTCAAGATTATCTTATAACAAAGGGTCTATGGTGACACATATGTTGCGCTGGGTTATGGGTGATGCGAATTTTTTTCAAGCACTTCAAAATTATTTGAACGCTCCTAATTTAGCGTTTGGCTATGCTGTTACTACAGATCTAAAATCGCAATTAGAAGCTGTGCACGGAAGTAGTTTAACAGAGTTTTTTAACGACTGGGTTTACCTACAAGGCTATCCAACTTATACGGTTAATGCACAAAATTGGGGAGCAGGTCAAGCAAAAATTACTGTTAACCAATCACAGTCAAATGCAAGTGTTTCTTTTTTTGAAATGCCTTTAGAAATCAGATTGTCTGGTGCTGGTGGATTAACGCATGATGTGGTTGTAAGTCATACTTCAAACGGACAAGAATTTATAGTTCCGGTTCCTTTTGTAGTTACTGGAGTGACTTTTGATCCGAACAAACACATTATTTCGAAAAATAATGTGGCTACTTTGGCAAACGAGTCTTTCGATCTAGAGCAAACCATTACGATTTACCCAAATCCAGCAAATGATGTTTTGCATATTATGATGCCAACAACGATTCAATTAGAAAAAGTTGAAATTTATAATACGTTAGGGCAATTAGTAGATACAAAAGACGCTAATGATTTTTCTGTAGCCGAATTATCTGCAGGATTGCATCTGATTAAAATCACTACTTCGGAAGGTGTAATTCATAAAAATTTTATAAAAAAATAGTCCAACTATAAAAATATGATGTAAAGTAAGGTGAAAACCTTACTTTTGTCGTTTAAATAAAAGCATTAAAATGATTCAAGTAGCTCAAATATTATTCATATTATCCGTTTTAGTAATTCTTCACGAGTTTGGTCACTACATTACAGCCAAGATGTTTAAGGTACGTGTAGAGAAATTTTATTTGTTTATGGATGCTGGTTTTTCTTTAGTTAAAAAGAAAATCGGTGAAACTGAATGGGGAATTGGTTGGTTGCCATTAGGAGGTTATGTAAAACTTTCTGGAATGATTGATGAAAGTATGGACACTGAACAAATGAACGCAGAAGCTCAACCTTGGGAATTCCGTTCAAAACCAGCCTGGCAGCGTTTAATTATTATGTTAGGTGGAATAATTGTGAATATAATTTTGGCTTGGTTGATTTTTACAATTATGTATTCAACTGTTGGGCAAAAATTCATTTCAACAGCAAAAATTCAAGAAAACGGATTGGCTTTTGGCGAAGTAGGACAGAAAGCAGGATTTAGAAATGGAGATAAAATTCTTTCAGTAGACGGAAAACACCAGCCAAGTTTTAACCGAATGACATTAGATGTTTTATTAGGCGATAAAGTTGAGGTAGAACGTAATGGCGATAAAGTTGATGTGATTTTAACCGACGAAATGAAGGGTGAAATTATCAGTAAAGAAGGGAAAGGATTTATAGCTGCAAGAAGAACTATTTCTGATGCTTTTATTGATTCTGTTGGGGTTAATTCTGTTTTTAAAAGATTTGATGAGTTTGTAGGAATTGGTGACAAAAAGTTTCAGTATTTCGATCAGTTTACCGATGAGTTGAAAAACAATAAAAATAAATCTGTTGATGTAATAGTAAAAAGAGAAAACAAAGAATTAATAGTTTCTGTAAAGGTTGATAGTGAAGGGAAAATAGGGTTAAATAGTTCTTTTTTTATTGCTCCAAACTATCAATTTAAAAATGCTGTTGTAAATCAAATTGAAGAAAATTCTGCAGCTGAAAAAGCTGGAATTGAATTCGGGGACATTATAAAAGGGGTAAATAATTTACCAATAAATAATGTAAAAGACTTTAAACAATTTGTAAGCACTAGAAAAGGCGAAAAAGTTAGTATTGAAATAATTAGAGAAGATGCTACAAAGACTATTATTGCTACGGTTTCCAAAAAAGGCACCTTAGGAATAGGTTTTAATGATAAAACGGCTGAGGTAATGTATACTAAGGTTAATGATTTGACAATAAGTCAAGCAGTTCCTGCAGCTGTAAAAGAATCTTGGGCATTATTAGTTTACAACGTGAAACAATTCAAATTAATTTTACGACCAAAAACAGAAGCTTATAAGCATGTTCAAAGTCCTATTGGAATTGCACGTCGTTTGCCAGACACTTGGGATTGGGAATTTATATGGAATTTTACCGCCTTATTCTCAATCGGATTGGCTTTTATGAACTTGTTACCAATCCCAGGATTAGATGGCGGGCACGCTTTATTTACAATCGTTGAAATGATAACAGGTAAGAAATTATCAGACAAAGCTGCGGGTTATGTTCAAACCTTTGGAATGATTATCTTATTGACGTTAATGGCTTTAACTTTCGGAAAAGATATTTATCAATTAGTAGTAGATAAACTTTTGTAATTTTTTCAATAAAATAATTTGCGATAACAAAAAATCAGTTTATATTTGCACTCGCTTAAAAGATATACAACTTCCTCCTTAGCTCAGTTGGTTAGAGCATCTGACTGTTAATCAGAGGGTCCTTGGTTCGAGCCCAAGAGGGAGAGCAAACTTTTAAGCACAATATAAACCTATGAGGTGATTCCTCCTTAGCTCAGTTGGTTAGAGCAACAGACTGTTAATCAGAGGGTCCTTGGTTCGAGCCCAAGAGGGGGAGCAAACTTTTAAGCACAATATAAACCTTTGAGGTGATTCCTCCTTAGCTCAGTTGGTTAGAGCATCTGACTGTTAATCAGAGGGTCCTTGGTTCGAGCCCAAGAGGGGGAGCAAACTTTTAAGCACAATATAAACCTTTGAGGTGATTCCTCCTTAGCTCAGTAGGTTAGAGCATCTGACTGTTAATCAGAGGGTCCTTGGTTCGAGCCCAAGAGGGGGAGCGACAAAAAACCGATACAATTTGTATCGGTTTTTTTATTTTAATCTCTTCTCAACCAACCCGTAACGCTCAATCGAGGTTTATTAGTTTCCAAAACTTCATGAACCAATTCATTACTCTTAAAAAAAACCGTTTTTCTATTCGTTGGAGCTACTTTTTGAGTAACATCGCCATCATAAATACATAATTCACCACCATCTTCAGGTTGCCAATTTTCGTTCAAATAGGTAATCATCGAAAACTGTCGGCTTGAATTATCTTGAAATTGATCTAAATGTTTTCGGTAAAAACTGCCTTTATCAAACAACGCAAAATGAAATTCATAACCCGTAATTCCAGTATAACAACTGCGGTTCAAATACGCCACAAAAGCATCTACTTGATCTAAAAATGCATTTTCATATTCATTATTATTCGCTCGGTCTAACCAATAAATTGCATCGCTTCGTATCGCCGAATTTTGAGTTAATTTTGCGGCATTTCCTATTCCAGCGGCTTTCAATAAATTTTGTTCTTTCAATTCAAACAATCTCTTTACCAAATGTTGCGCTAATTCTTCCGATACAAAATGTTCTACAATGCCTACTTTCGAATCCAAATAACTCGAAATTAAGGTTTCAAAACAATCTTCCATTTTATTTACGTTGTAAAATATCGTACAAAGATATCATTTCCTTTTTTAATTTGGGCGTTCCCACAAGGGGCGGGCTGTACGTTGCAATCTTTATTTATAAAATTTGGCAATTTTACAAATAAAGGATTTCCTCTTCCATCCCTAACGCGAACCTCGTTTTCAATTAAAATTAGTATTTTTACAAAAACCTTTCAGCATGCAAAATCTTTTAAAAGTTTCAGAAAACACACAGCTTTCTTGGCGTAATTTAAGTATTCAAAATCGAATTTCTTTTTTGCCTCAATTAGCTCAATTACTTTTAGAAAACAAAGAGAAATATGCAACTTGCATCACCACCGAAATGCACAAACCCATTTCGCAAGCCATTGCTGAGGTTGAAAAATGTGCCCTTTTGTGTAATTACTATTACGAAAATGCCGAAACCTTTTTAGCCACAAAAAACATAAAAACCGATGCTTCAGAAAGTTTTGTCACCTACGAACCTTTAGGTGTAATTTTAGGTGTAATGCCATGGAATTTTCCGTTTTGGCAAGTTTTCCGATTTGCTGTTCCAACACTAATTGCAGGAAATACAGTTGTAGTAAAACACGCAAGCAATGTTCCTAAATCAGCCCAATTAATTCAAGAAATATTTGAAAAAGCAAGTTTTCCAAGAGGCTGTTATCAAGATTTACCAATTCCAAGTAGCGAAGTAGCCAAAGTTATCGCTAATCCAATTATTAAAGCCGTTTCCTTAACAGGTAGCGAACAAGCCGGAATCGCAGTTGCCACCGAAGCTGGAAAACATTTAAAAAAATGCGTATTAGAACTAGGCGGAAGCAATGCCTTCATCGTTTTAGAAGATGCCAATTTAGAAAAAGCAGTAGCAACAGCCGTTAAAGCACGAATGCAAAATGCAGGTCAAAGTTGTATCGCAGCGAAACGCTTTTTAGTTCATGAAAAGATTGTTGATGAGTTTGTGGCAAAATTCAAAGTTGCTATTCAAAATTTAAAAACTGGAAATCCGTTAGATAAAGAAACACAAATCGGTTCGCTTGCGAGAGTTGATTTGGCAGAAGAGTTAGAGCTTCAAGTTCAAAAATCAATTCAAATGGGAGCTAAGTTAATTGTAGGAGGAAACGGAAAAGACGCTTTCTATGAACCAACAATTTTAACAAACGTAACAACAGAAATGCCTGTTTTCAAAGAAGAAACGTTCGGACCTGTGGCTGCCATCATAACTTTCAAAACTATTGAAGAAGCAATTAAATTAAGTAATCAATCGGAATTTGGTTTGGGAGTTTCTATCTTTACTCAAGACATTGATTTTATCAAAACCAAGATTTCAGCTTTTAACGAAGGTGCTGTTTTTATCAATGATATGGTAAAATCCGACCCAAGATTACCTTTTGGAGGTATCAAAAAATCAGGTTACGGAAGAGAATTAGCAGAAGACGGCATTAAAGAATTTGTGAATGTGAAAACTATAATAATTAATACTTTTTAAAATGAAAAAACTAACCATCCTACTTTTAGTAACACTCGTTTTCTCCTGCAAACCATGCGAAGAGAAACTACAATCAGAAAAACAAAACATCACTACCATTTTAGACAACTGGCATAAAGCGGCTGCGGTTGCAAATTACGAAGCCTATTTTGAAGCCATGTCAGATGAATCTATTTATATTGGCACAGATGCCACTGAAAATTGGAACAAAAAACAATTTCAAGCTTTTGCAAAACCGTATTTTGATAAAGGAAAAGCATGGAATTTTAAAGCTATTGAACGTAATATCTACTTTAGTGAAAACGGAAAAACAGTATGGTTTGATGAATTATTGAGTACGCAAATGAAAATTTGTCGTGGTTCAGGGGTTTTGGTTCAAGAAAACGGACAATGGAAAATTAAGCATTATGTGCTTTCAATGACCGTTCCAAATGACAACATGGATGAAGTAGTAAAAATAAAATCAGCATTAGAAGACAAAATTCTTTCCGAGAAGAAATAGGAATAAACAGAAATAATATTAAAACCCAAGATAATTTGTCTTGGGTTTTTTTATGCCCAAATGTTAAAATTTACTTTTTTTTCATTTTAAGAAAACCAAGGCGATTTACTTCTCGTAAATGCAACTAAACAAAAAATCTCAAAAAATGAAAATTAATAAAAAAGTCAAAATTATAGTAGGAAGTATTCTCGGAATATTTGTGCTGCTTTTTTTGGTTTTAGTAGTCCATATTGCTACTGCAAAACCACTGGTCATAGATAACGCATCGCTTCAAATTAGTCGAATAGATTTCAAAGAGCCAATTGATTCGCTAAAAGCAAAAGAGATTCATAGAAATTTGAAAAAAATTCCAGGAGTTAAAACAGACAGATTAAATATAGAAACAGGTGTTTTAGTTTATTTTCATGATATTAAAATTGCCAATTCGGAAGAAATATACAATCAGTTAGTAGCTTTAGGAGATTATAAAGCTGAACGATATATACTTCCAAAAGGATTAGAAAACAAAACCGCTTGTCCGGTCATGACTGAAGATAGTTTCAGTTATAAATTTTCAAGAGGAATTCAACGAATTTTTAATTAATTTCCAAATACTATTACTATGAAAAATTTTTCAAAATTAGCCTTTGTGGCTTTATTTATTGCATCAGGAGCGTTTGTAACATCATGTAACGACGACGATGATAAAGCTGCTGAACCAGCATCTTTGTATGCAAAATTAGGTGGAACAACAATGGTTGCTGACCCAAATAATCCTAGTCAAATGATTGAACAAGGTCGTTTAAGCTATCGTTCGGTTGTAGATTCAACAATTACATTAATTGTTTCTGATGTTTTAGCAGGTGAAGAAGGAAATTTAGGACTACATTTTGCACCAGTTCTTTCGGAAGCGTTAAGCGGAAACACTACAAATGTTGCAATTTTAAGTAAAAACCTTACAGATTTCTTTTCTGCTAATACAGGTGGAGGAGCAACTAATACATATAGTGGTTTAGGTATGGTTGCAGCACACGATCCTGCACAAAATCCACGTATGGGTAAAAAATCTAATAATGCTGATTACGACAAGTTTATTGGTTATGTAGGAGCAGCCGCTGGTTTAAACGGCGTTACTGATCCAGAATTAATAGGAGAAGTTGTAGCAGTATTAGAATCGTTGAGAGCTCCTATAGTTCAGGAGTAAGTTTGTTTTTTGTTTTAATGAAAAACGCTCCATTATATGGAGCGTTTTTCTATTTATTATAAATGTGTTCTTTTAAATTTTTGAACATATCAACAGTCATGTTTTCTATACCGAAATCATTTTTCCAACTCCAATCTTCTCTTGCCGAAGTATCATCAATACTTGCTGGCCAACTATCAGCAATTTTTTGGCGAAAGTCAGGTTCGTAACTCAATTCAAAATTTGTATAATGTTTTTGAATCTCTTCACCAATTTGTTTCGGAGTAAAACTCATTGCTGCTAAATTATAAGATGAACGAATTTTAATTTTTTCAGATGGAGCTTGCATAATTCCAATAGTCGCTTTTATGGCATCATCCATATACATCATTGGTAGTTCAGTATTTTCTGATAAAAAACTTGTAAACTTTCCATCAGTAATTGCTTTGTGGTATATGTCTACGGCATAATCTGTAGTTCCGCCACCAGCTTCGGTACTCCAACTAATTAAACCTGGATAACGAATACTTCTTACATCAACACCATATTGTTTGTTGTAATATTCACACCATCTTTCACCAGTTTGTTTCGAAATTCCATAAACCGTAGAAGGTTCCATAATGGTATATTGAGGTGTATTATGTCTTGGTGTTGTAGGTCCAAAAACCGCAATACTAGACGGCCAGAAAATTTTCTTAATTTTTCCAGCTTTAGCTAAGTTTAATACATGAAACAACGAATTCATATTCAAATCCCATGCAAAAGCTGGATTTTTTTCAGCTGTAGCCGAAAGTAAAGCCGCCATTAAATACACATCTGTGATTTGATATTGTTCAATTAGATGTTCAATTTGATTGTAATCTAAAGCATTAACAACTTCAAAAATTCCGTTGTTAACCACATCGTTATTTAGTTTTCGAATATCAGAAGCGATTACATTATTAACGCCATAAGTAGCTCTAAGTTTAGCGGTAAGTTCGGTACCTATTTGACCACAAGCACCAATTATTAAAATTTTCGTGTCCATTTGATAGATTATAGAAGAAACAAATATAACGATTTCGTACGAATCGAAAACAGCTTTTTTTGTAATATTTTTAGTAAAACCTTTGTTTTGATTCGTATTTAATAATAAATTCTGCTTAAAATGAGAATTATTAAAACAGCAACTAATTGCATATCAAACTAATGTTAAGATATTATTAGATTATCACTTAAATTTTATAAACATTTGTACCTTTGCTCTTTAAATTATAAAAATGAAAGGTTTTATAGCAACTATATTGGTTTTAGCTTTAGGTTTAATGGCCTGTGAAAACGATTCACAACAACAATTAGAGGCACAGAAAATAGCTAAAAAAAACGAAGCTGTTTTTAAGAATATTTCTAAAATGTGGCAATTTAATTTTCCAAATGCAAGACCAGAAGTTAAATCAATTTTGAACGGTTGGAATGAATGGAGACAATTTGAAATTGAGCTTTCGCAAAAGCCAAAATCTACTTTATCGGCTTTTAAAATGAAGATTAAAAACGTGTCTTCAAAAGCAGATACTTTAGTGATTTCTATTCCTTTGGAATATAATAAACCTCAAATTCTGAGTCGAATTACAACGTTAAATACCAAATTGAAATCATTGGAAACATTTATGAATTTAGAAGTTATTCCGCAGCAAAAAGTTGCCAAATTGATTCCCGAAATCAATGAAGAAATCAGCGGTTTGTATAATCAATGGAATGAAATTGTCATTAAAAAAGCAATTCCAAAAGAAATAGGTGAAGAATTAATGTTGCAAGCATTGGACACTACAAGAAATGCTAAGAAAATAGATTTTGACGAATTAGAAAGAAAAGAAAAATTAAAAGATTAATAAATGAGAATGCAATTAACACAAAAAATAATTATAGCTTTATTACTATCCTTTGTTAACTTTGGAACAAGTCAAACAACTACATGGACAGGTTCATCTTGGGATAATGGTGTGCCAACAATTACAGTTGATGCTATTATAGCATCAGGGACATGTGCTATTACTGTAAATACAGAAGCGAAAAGTATAATTGTTCAGTCTGGAGCAACATTAAGTATCCAATCATCTTCAACAATTACAGTTGAAAATGATATACAGGTATTAGGGACTGGAAAATTTATTATTAGAAATAATTGTTCATTAGTACAAAACAATCCATCAGCAGTAAACATTGGAAATATTGAGTATAGAAGAAATGCAGAACCAATGATTCAATACGATTATACTTATTGGTCTTCTCCAGTTGTAGGGCAAGTTTTGAATATCTTTTCACCACTAACATTAAGTGATAAGTTTTATTCCTTTAATGCGGCAACTAATAGTTGGGTTTTGGAAAGCCCAACAAATACGATGCAAATAGGTAAAGGTTATGCAGTTAGAGCACCACAAGGTTATGGAGCAATTGCACAGGTTTTTAATGGGGTATTTGAAGGTGTTCCAAATAATGGTGATTATACTCAAAATGTGGTAGCTTGGGATCCTGTTTTAGGGAATTATAATTTATTAGGAAACCCATATCCGTCCGCTTTAGATACTCGTGATTTAATAGACAACTCATCTATAAATACACTATATTATTGGACACATAATACAGCAATTGCATCTAACGTGTTTACTGCTAATGATTATGCAGTTAGAACAAGAACAGCTGGAACAGCAGCAAGTTCTGGAGGTGTAGTTCCAAATCGATACATGGCATCAGGGCAGGGATTTTTTGCACGATCTTCTTCAACAGGAACAGTAACTTTTACTAATGCTATGAGACAGGCAGGGAATAATGGAAGATTTTTTAGATCAAGTTCTCCTAGTGATACATTTGATGAAGAAGATGATAATTTATTGAGATTAGATTTATCAAATTCTGGAGGCGCATTTAAACAGCAAGTAGTCCAATATTTATCTAGTGCAACAAATGGATATGATGTTGGAATTGATGGCGAACAAATTGACGGTGTTTTCGTAAGTTTTTATTCAATAATACCAGGACATGCTTTGGCAATCCAAGCAAGAGAGTTGCCATGGAATATTGACGATCAAGTTGTCTTTGGATTTAAATCGACAATAAATGCAGTAACAAGTTTTGATATTTCGATATCTGAATTAGGCGTCTTCTTTAATGACAAAGATGTGTTTATTGAAGATAAAGTGACAAATACATTTCATGATTTAAAAGTAAGTCCATATACTTTTTCAAGTAATATGGGTGTTTTTGAAGATAGATTTGTTTTACATTACAAAAACTTATTGTTGTCAAATGATGATTTTGCCGGAATTGAAAATTCAGTATATGTTTTTAAAGAGAATAATCAACCAAAAATCGTTTCAACAAAATCAAATATTGCAAGTGTAATGGTTTATGATATGCTTGGAAGAATTGTCTTTTCAAAAGATAAAATAAACACTTCAGAAATTGTTCTTTCTGAATTAACACAAAACAATCAAGCACTAATTATTAAAACAACATTAGAAAATAACGTTACAGTTGCTAAGAAATTCATTTTTTAACAATCGTTTCCCTAATATAACCACTACTTTTCTATTGAAAACGTAGTGGTTTTTTTATTTTTGTAGTCAATTAAAAAATTCATTTTGAGCAAGTCCGACATTATATCCATTTACGATAAGTCACCAAAGATTGCCGTTTTAGAAAGTACATTCCCAGCGCGCCAAAAGTCTCAAATGACTGGTTTGGTTGGCTCGTCGTTGTCTTTTGTGGCAAATTCGTTGTTTAAAAAATCCGAACTTCCGTTCCTGATTTTATTCAGTAATAAAGAAGAAGCGGCGTATTATTTGAACGATTTAGAACAACTAATCAATACCGAAGACGTACTTTTTTACCCAAGTTCGTACCGAAGACCTTACCAAATTGAAGAAACCGACAACGCTAATGTTCTTTTACGTGCTGAGGTTTTAAACCGAATTAATTCACGTAAAAAACCAGCAATTATTGTTTCCTATGCCGAAGCCATTTTCGAAAAAGTGGTTACCCGAAAAGAATTAGAGAAAAATACGTTGAAACTATCGGTGGAAGACAAACTTTCTATCGATTTTATCAACGAAACCTTATTCGAATACAATTTCAAACGTGTTGATTTTGTGACTGAACCAGGCGAATTTTCCGTTCGTGGTGGAATCATCGACGTATTTTCCTTTTCCAATGATAATCCATACCGAATTGAATTTTTTGGAAACGAAATCGACAGCATCAGAAGTTTTGATGTTGAAACACAATTATCGATTGAAAAACTGAAAAAGATTTCAATCATTCCAAATGTCGAAAATAAATTACTGCAAGAAAACCGCGAAAGTTTTTTGGATTATATCAACGAGAAAACGGTTTTAGTGATTCAAAATACAGAATTATTAGGACAACAATTGGATAAATTATTCGATAAAGCCAATGAAGCTTTCGAAAAATTATCTAAGGATATTCAACATGCACCGCCAGAAGAATTATTCTTAAATCAAAAGCAATTTTTAAAACGTGCACTGGATTTTTCAGTTATTGAGTTGCAGACAAACCCTGTTTTTAAAACCGATAAAAAAGTCGAATTTCATATTCAGCCACAGCCTTCGTTCAATAAACAATTCGATTTGTTGTTGAACAATTTGAGCGAGAATCATTTCAACGGTTACAAAAATTATTTGTGTTGTTCGAATGAAAATCAGGCGAGTCGTTTTCATGATATTTTTGAAGATATTGATGAAGCCAATCACGAAAGTATTCGCAAGCAATATAAAACCATGGTGTTGCCTTTGTTTGAAGGTTTTATCGATGAAGAAAATCAAATTGCATGTTATACCGACCATCAAATTTTTGAGCGTTACCATAAGTTTTCCATCAAAAATGGCTATTCGAAAAAGCAAACCATTACGCTAAAAGAATTGACTTCGTTGTCGGTGGGTGATTATGTAACTCACATTGATCATGGTATTGGAAAATTTGGTGGCTTGCAGAAAATCCAGGTCGAAGGCAAAACGCAAGAAGCCATAAAATTGGTTTATGCCGATAACGATATTGTGTATGTGAGCATTCATTCGCTACACAAAATCTCAAAATATAATGGGAAAGATGGCGCGCCTCCAAAGATTTATAAATTAGGAAGCAACGCCTGGAAAACCCTAAAACAAAAAACAAAAGCGCGTGTAAAACATATTGCATTCAACCTAATTCAGTTGTATGCGAAGAGAAGATTAGACAAAGGTTTTCAGTTTGCACCCGATAGTTATTTGCAAAAAGAATTAGAAAGTTCGTTCATTTACGAAGATACACCAGACCAAGTTACCGCAACAGCCGATGTAAAAGCCGATATGGAAAGCGAACGTCCAATGGACCGATTAGTCTGTGGTGACGTTGGTTTCGGAAAGACAGAAGTTGCGATTCGTGCGGCTTTTAAAGCGGTAGACAACGGAAAACAAGTCGCAGTTTTAGTGCCAACGACTATTTTGGCGTATCAACATTACCGAACATTTTCGGAACGTTTGAAAGATATGCCAGTTACCGTGAGTTATTTGAACCGATTTAGAACAGCGAAACAAAAAGCGGAAACACTTCAAAAATTACAAGAAGGAAAAGTCGATATTTTGATTGGAACACATCAATTGGTAAATAAAAATGTGGTATTTAAAGATTTAGGTTTGTTGATTATTGATGAAGAACAAAAGTTCGGAGTCAACGTAAAAGATAAATTGAAAACCATTGCGACTAATGTAGATACGTTGACCTTAACCGCAACTCCGATTCCGAGAACGTTGCAATTTTCATTGATGGCAGCGCGCGATTTATCTGTAATTACAACGCCTCCACCAAATCGTTATCCAATTGAAACGCACGTGATTCGTTTTAACGAAGAAGCCATTCGTGATGCAATTTCGTATGAAATTCAGCGTGGTGGGCAAGTGTTTTTCATCAATAACCGAATTGAAAATATTAAAGAAGTAGCTGGAATGATTCAGCGCTTGGTGCCAGGAGCAAAAGTCGGCATCGGTCACGGTCAAATGGATGGAAAAAAATTGGAAGAATTGATGTTGGCTTTCATGGAAGGTGAATTTGACGTTTTGGTAGCTACCACCATTATCGAAAGTGGTTTAGATGTTCCGAATGCGAATACGATTTTCATCAATAACGCCAATAATTTCGGATTGTCTGATTTGCACCAAATGCGTGGTCGTGTGGGAAGAAGTAATAAAAAAGCGTTTTGTTATTTCATTACGCCGCCGTATTCGATGATGACGGGTGAAGCGCAAAAGCGTATTACTGCTTTGGAACAATTTAGCGAATTAGGAAGCGGTTTCAATATTGCGATGAAGGATTTGGAAATTCGTGGTGCGGGTGATTTATTAGGTGGTGAACAAAGTGGTTTTATCAACGAAATAGGCTTTGATACTTACCAAAAAATCATGAATGAAGCCATTGACGAGTTGAAAGAAAATGAATTCAAAGAGTTATACCAAGAAGAAAACGACATCGAAACCAAAGAATTTGTCAAAGACATTCAAATTGATACCGATTTCGAATTGCTGTTCCCAGATGAGTACATCAACAACATCACCGAACGTTTGAATTTATATAATGAGTTGAGCCAAATTAAAGACGAAGTCACGCTACAACAATACGAACAAAAATTAATTGACCGCTTTGGTGCGTTACCAAAACCAGCCATTGCCTTACTAAATAGCGTACGCATCAAATGGAAAGCCACCGCGATGGGAATAGAACGTTTGATGATGAAACAAGGCAAAATGGTGGGTTATTTCATTGGCGACCAACAAAGTGATTTCTACCAAAGTAACCGTTTTATGAACGTACTACAATTTGCGCAACGCAACGGCAATGTTTGTAAAATAAAAGAAAAAGAAACCAAAAACGGCTTACGCTTATTGCTGACTTTTGATAATGTGAAATCAGTGAATAAGGCGTTGGAGTTGTTGGAAGGGATTTAAATTTTGTTATATTTATAAATTAAATAATCAAGTTATTATGAGTACATCTATTAAGTTTTATTTAATTATAGTATTTTTTTTAAATCAATTAGTTTTTTGTCAAGCAACAAAAGAAGATAAGCAATTTGTTGCTTTGGGATTATTAAGCAATGATAAGTATCTTGGAGAAACGATTGATTCCTATAATTGTAGTCTTAAATACTTGAATGAAATCAAACAAGGAGAGGTTTTAATAATTACAGGAATAAAAGAATGTGTTTCAGAAAAAAACAATCAATCTTCTAAATTTTACGAAGTAAAATTTAACGAAAAATATTTGTTCATTGAAGTTGATTTTTTAATATGTGAAAAAGATTTTTATGGAATAATTAATGATTTTACAGAGATTGAAAAGAATAGTTTCAGAGAAAATTCTTCTAAATTGGCTGATATTCAAAGATTAGAAAAACTAAAGAAATTTGATGAATTTATAAAATATTCATCTCAGCAAGGTTTAATAATTAAAAAGTGGGATGTTCTTGATGAAAGTGGATATACTGATGGTACTGGAGTGGAAATAGAGTTCATTAACCCTACAAAAAAGACAATAAAATATATTTGGACTACTTTTGTTGGTTATAATGCTGTTAAAGACCCAGTAATAGATAGAGTTAAAGGGTTGAAAAATATTACAGTGAAATCAATTGGTCCTATTGAACCAAATGAATCAGGTTCTTACACTTATGAATATGTTTGGTATACAGATATTGTAGAAACAGCTAAAATAACAAATATTAAGATTCAATATATGGATGGTACTTTTAAGACAATTACTGTTCCAAATAAGGTAATTATGTCTGATGCTTTACTTAAAATTTTGGATGAGCAAGAATGAGTAATTTTATGAAAATTAGTCTTGAAAGTATAAAAAAATTAGTTGAAGATGCTAAAAAAGAGAGTAAAAATTTAGGAGATATCATTAATCCGATTCTTCAAAATTATACTTTAGAAAAAAAAGAAATTTTAGAAGTTTGTCAAATAGGAAAGTTTATTTATAATCTTAATTGTCAAATATCTATTATTGAAAAACCGAGCCCACCAAGACCTGATTTTATAATTAAATATGATTCAAAATTAGTAGGATTAGAGCATACTAGAATATTTTCTGAAAATGCAGGAAATTTTAATAGGGTTAATTCTATAATTGAATATTCAGAAGAAGTATACAAATCAATGTTTCCTAATGATAAAGTACATGCTATTATTTCAGTTGAAGATGACAATATAGTCTATAAACAAATCGAAAAGAAAAAGATAGCAGTTGAAATTGCTCGTTATGTAAATTCAGTTAAAAATGGACTTTTTATAGAAAAACCTTTTTATATTAAAAATGTTAAAACAACAATCCATTCTAAAATCAGTTTTTCTTATGATGAAAAAAAATGGCAAAGTGATTATTTGACAAAAGAACGTTTAGAAAAAGAAATAAATAAAAAGGAAAATAAAATTTTTTTATATAAAAAAGATGAGAAAGAAATATCTGAATATTGGTTAGTGTTATTTATTGGTTCACTTTCTTCTGCGTCTTACGAGTTAAATGAAAATGAAGATTATAAATTACCATCTAAATTTGATAGAGTATATTTGGTTGCTGATTTTGATTCAAAAATTGTTAGAGTAAATTAAAAGGTTCCTATTTTCATACATCTCACCACATCGATAGCGCAATTTTAGACCTGACAGGTTTTTGAAACCTGTCAGGTCTATTTATTTTAACTTCACAAATTAAAAAATTATCAAAATTTAATATTTTATTATTGTAAAACAATAATTTTTATATATTTGTCTCGAACTTTAAAAAGCAAAGAGATGAGAAAATTAAATTTTTTAAAAGGAATTGTTGATTTTGTTTGGATTACCATGTTGATTACGATTCCATTTTTATTGTTTTTTGTTGGAATGGTGCTTTTTAGTAATGAACCTCTTGATATTCCGATAGAAATTAACGGTACAACTTTAGAAGTGGTCGATTTTAAATCAAAGTTAATTTTTGTGTTCTTGATTATTTCGGTGTCACTAATTATTTATGGTTTGTTTCTTTTTCGAAAACTATTGCGTTTGTTTCAATTGAGGGTTATTTTCGATTCGGAAATTGTTATGCTTTTAAAAAGAATAGGATTTGTAATCATTTTATCTGCATTTTTAGGAGGAATTCCTAATTTCATTTCAGAACTATTGAATAATAATATTTCATTGAGTTTAGGATTGAATCCTTTTGTTTTACTATTTTCATTAGGTTTGTTTTTCTTAGTATTGAGTGAGGTTTTTGTCATTGCAAAACACTTGAAAGAAGAAAACGATTTAACATTTTAATTATGCCTATTATTATCAATTTAGATGTCATGTTAGCCAAAAGAAAAATGCGTTCGGCAGAATTAGCTGAAAAACTTGGCATTACAACCGCTAATCTATCCATTATAAAAACAGGGAAAGCAAAGGCAATTCGACTAACTACGTTAGAGTCAATTTGTGAAATTTTAGATTGTCAACCAGCGGATATTTTGGAATATATTAAAAAGTGATTTTACCCAAACAACTCACTTACCACATCTTCAATTTTCGCTACTAAAACAATTTTGATTCCCGTATTTTTTAAGGAAATTTTATTGTGTTTAGAAACAAAAATAGTGGTAAATCCTAATTTTTCTGCTTCTTGAATGCGTTGTTCAATGCGGTTAACCGGTCTAATTTCTCCTGAAAGCCCTACTTCTCCTGCGAAGCAAAAACCTTCTGCAATGGCAATGTCTTCGTTTGAGGATAAAATGGCGGCAACAACGGCTAAATCAATGGCTGTATCTTCTACTGAAATTCCTCCTGTTACGTTTAAGAAAACATCTTTTGTTCCTAATCTAAAGCCAGCACGTTTTTCTAAAACGGCTAAAATCATGTTCAAGCGTTTGGCGTTGTAACCTGTGGTGCTTCGTTGCGGTGTTCCGTAAACTGCTGTGCTAACTAAAGCCTGAATTTCCAACATCAACGGGCGCATGCCTTCTAAAGTAGTGGCAATTGCAGTTCCAGAAAGTTGCTCGTCTTTGTGAGAAATCAAAATCTCAGATGGATTGTCGACTTCACGTAAACCCGAACCTTGCATTTCGTAAATACCTAATTCGGCAGTAGAACCAAATCGGTTTTTCAACGAACGTAAAATTCTATAAACGTGATTTCTATCGCCTTCAAATTGTAAAACGGTATCGACCATGTGTTCCAAAATCTTGGGCCCGGCAATGGTGCCGTCTTTCGTAATGTGTCCAATTAATAAAACAGGCACATTGGATTCTTTCGCATATTTAATCAACTCTGCCGTGCATTCTCTAATTTGAGAAATACTTCCCGCAGACGATTCTATATAATCGGTATGTAAAGTTTGAATTGAATCGATAATGACAATATCGGGTTCAATTTCTAAAATTTGACGGAAGATATTTTGGGTTTTGGTTTCGGTTAAAATGTAGCAATTATCACCAGTTGAGGTAATACGTTCGGCACGCATTTTAATCTGTTTTTGGCTTTCTTCTCCCGAAACATAAAGCGTTTTGTAAGGTAATTTTAAAGCAATCTGCAAGAGCAACGTACTTTTTCCAATCCCTGGTTCGCCACCTAACAACGTTAAGGAACCTGGAACTAGTCCGCCACCCAAAACCCGATTCAACTCGTTATCTGTTGTGTTCAATCGGATTTCTTGTGCGGTATCTATTTCTTTAATCAGTAAAGGTTTGGTGGCGGCTTTTGAAGTAGCACTTGTGGTTTTCCAAGCTACTTTTTCTTCTTTTTGAACCAATTCTTCTACAATGGTATTCCATTCTTTACAAGCGTTACATTGTCCTTGCCATTTTGAATATTGGGTACCACAATTTTGGCAAAAGAAAGCCGTTTTTACTTTACTCATTTTGTTTTATTCTGTTTTTTCTGCAGGAGTTTCCGCTGGAGCATCTTCAATAGGTTTGTCTTCTTTTCCTTTTAAAGCCTCTGCTTTATTCAGCATATAATCTTTGGTTAATTCTCTAATTTCTTCTTGTGTGTAAGCTCTTTGGTATTCTTTTAGTGCTTTTTTAAAGTTACCAGTTTTTTCATAGTACATTGCTTGATGGTATGTTCCTAAGATTGTTTTTGGGTAATGTTTTTCGGCATATTTAGACAATATTTGAAAATCTTCATAGGCTTTATTTTTCATAATTGCCGCTTCAATAGCTTTAAAGTCTGATAATCTTGGTTTGATTTGTAAACCTAATTTTGAATTTAATTCGTCATATTTTTTAATTAGATAATCAGCATAACCCGATTCTAATTTTAAAATTTTGTCTTTAAATTCTACCATTGAAATAGGTTGATAACCATCAAAAATGAAATATAATGCGTTTGGAATCGCTTTTGCCACTAGCGAATAATGTGAAGCTCCTTTAAAAGAATCGTTAAGATATTTGAAATTTGCATTTGGAATCGCTTTAATATTTGCATCTAATTCAGCTGCTTTTTCGTTGATTTCTGGCAAATCACTTTCGCCTGTAGCTTGATAATAAAATACAGGTTTTGTGATTTTTGCTAAACGTTCAGCAACTCTACTTTCCATTGCCGGAGCCATTTCAGGAGCTAACGAAATGTAGGCGTTAAAAACTGGATTGTCTTTATATAAATAAAAATTTAAAAATCCAGCAGTGGTGTCATGACCAGCAACGATTCTAAAAGGTAATGTTCTATATTTTGCTTCAACGTAAGGATATAATTCTTGTCCAACGAATTCAAAGAAATTTGCTCCTGGACCAGACGGGAATCCTGCTTCGTCAAATTCGCTATCTTTAAAACGCGTTTCTCCATTATTTTGATTAATTGCGATGATAATCATTTCTGGTAAATCGTCCCAATAACTACCATATTTTAAAATTCCTTCAAAAGGATCTAACAAATATTCACCATCTAATAAAACTAAAGTTGAATATTTTTTTTCAGGACTCGATTCGTATGAAGGTGGCGTAACAACGGTAAAAGTTCTTGTGCCTATTTTTTTTGTCTCAATCGATTCAGGGATTCGTTGTGCAAAAAGACTTGTAGTTGCTAACAAAATTAGCAAGAAAATTTTTTTCATAAGAAAATAGTTTGGTTAAATAGAGTAGCAATTTACTAATTTATTTCTTATTTAATATAGGTAAAAGTAAATAAGATAATAAACCAAGAAAAATTGTTAAAAGTGTTTGAGAAGTCCAAACTAGCCAGCCAAATGCAACACCAACATCGTTGGGTATTCCGTAAAGAGAATAAATCATGGCAATTGCTAAAGGGAAAGCTCCTAGTCCTCCATTTGTAAACCCTACAGCAAGGGTTCCGAAAATAAATCCCATTACAACTATGTCAAAACTTATATCTGCAGTTTCAGGCATTGCAAAGATGGTGACGTAAAACATCATTAAGTAAGAAAACCAAATGAAAAATGAATGAAAAATGTAATTCCATTTATCTTTCATTTTTAAGATACTTTGCATACCTTCTATTAACCCAGAAAGTTTTTGTTTTAACTTTAAAATGATGTTCCATTCGGCGTAAATCCATACTAAAATAAAAATGATAAATAGAACAAATCCAGCTAAAGTAGACCAAATTAAGGTTTCAAACTTCACGCCTTTATCTATTAAAAAAGTATAGATTTTATCAAATTGAGAGATGAAACCAACTGTAATAAAAAGAAGAACTATTAACATGTCGACTATTCGTTCGGCAACTATGGTTCCAAATGCTTTGTCAAAAGGTACATTTTCGTATTTTTTTAATAAAGCAGCTCTGGATATTTCACCTGAACGTGGAATGGTTAAGTTAACTAAATATGAAACACAAACAGTCATTAAATCATTATGAAATTTAGTTTGATAACCTAAATGCTGTAAAGCAAATTTCCAACGATAAGCTCTTGACCAATAACCAAATAAAGCAATAAAAAGTGATAGAAAAATATAAAAGTAATTTGCTTTTAAAAAGCTAACTTTAATTTTTTCTAATTCTTCAGGAGTTAATGTCGTAAATTGATAATAAATAATACCTATTCCAATAAGTAATGGAATAATTAAGCTTAAAAATTTACGGAATGGCGTTTTCAAACTACGTTAAGGAGTTGTCTTTTTCGTTAGGGAAAACTAATGTAGGTTTGAATTTTTTTGCTTCTTCAAAGTCCATAATTCCATACGAAATAATAATAACGATATCACCTCTGTGTACTTTTCGAGCAGCGGGTCCGTTTAATGTGATTTCGCCAGTATTTCTTGGTCCTTTGATGGCATACGTTTCTAATCGTTCTCCATTGTTGATGTTAACGATTTGTACTTTTTCGCCTTCGATAATGTTAGAAGCTTCCATTAACGCTTCGTCAATGGTTATACTTCCTATGTAATTCAAATCGGCACCTGTTACAGTTACTCTATGAATTTTTGATTTTACTACTTGAATTTGCATGATGCAAAGGTAATTAATTTAGTGAAATATTATCAATTAATCTAATTTTCTCAATAAAAACAGCAATGAATCCGCGGTATTTTTTGGTTACATCTTTTGTTTCTGCGGATAAAAGCGTTTCTTCATCGGCAATTTCAAAATATTCTAATTCAAATTCAGGATGTTTTTTAAACGATTTTTCTACAAATTTAATCGTTTCTTTAATCGTTTCTGTTTGAAAAATTTCTTTCGCTTTGGTTAAAATTTCAAAAATGAGTGCAGCTTTTTTTCGAGCTTCTGGCGAAAGCCTTTCATTTCGAGAACTCATTGCCAAACCACTTTTTTCTCTAAAAATTGCACAACCTATAATTTGAACAGGCAACTTGTGTTTTGAGACTAATTTTTTTACAATTTGTAGTTGTTGAAAGTCTTTTTCACCAAAATATGCTTTGTTGGGTTGAATTATTTCGAACAGTCGTTTAACAATTGTTCCCACACCATCAAAATGTCCAGGGCGATGCATTCCTTCCATTTGATGTTCTAAACCGTCATATTCAAATGATTGTGAAACTGTATTTCCTTCGTAAATATCTGAAACAGAAGGTGCATAAACAATAATTTTATTGCTAACAACGCTCATTTTTTCAACATCTTTTTCAAGTGTTCTTGGATATTTTTCAAGGTCTTCAGCATTGTTAAATTGCGTTGGATTCACAAAAATACTCATCACTGTAATATCGTTTTCGTCAAGTGATTTTTCTAACAAAGACAAGTGTCCTTCATGAAGTGCACCCATAGTTGGAACAAATCCAATAGATTTATTTTGATTAATTAATGGGCTTAAAAAAGCACTTAAATCAGACTTTTTATTAAAAATGAGCATTTTTATAATGGTTAATTCAGATGCAAACTTACTATTTTAGTGGATAAATCCATAAAATTTTGTAATTTTGCAAGGTTTTTTAAAACAATAATTAACTAGAATACATTATGGAAGACAAGAGGATATTGTATGTATCATCTGAAGTGGTGCCCTATTTAGCTGAAAACGAAGTCTCGTTGCAATCGTATGAAATGCCAAAAATGATTAATGAATTAGGCGGTCAAATACGAATTTTTATGCCTAGATATGGTAATATTAACGAAAGAAGACATCAATTGCATGAAGTTATCCGTTTATCAGGAATGAACTTAGTGGTCAATGATATGGATATGCCTCTAATTATTAAAGTAGCTTCAATTCCGAAAGAGAGAATTCAGGTTTATTTTATTGATAATGACGAATATTTCAAAAGAAAAGCAACTTTTTCAGACGAAGAAGGTGTTTTATATCCAGATAACGATGAAAGAGCTATTTTCTTTGCTAAAGGAGTAGTTGAAACGGTAAAAAAATTAAACTGGGTTCCTGATGTAATTCATGTTCACGGTTGGATGGCAGCTTTATTACCAGTTTATTTGAAGCATTATTATAAAGATGAAGGTATTTTTGCAGAAACAAAAATCATATCTTCGGTTTACGAGCAAGGTTTTGAAGGTGAATTAGATGCCAATTTAATGAGTAAAATATTGTTTGATAATATTTCAAAAGAAGCAATTGATGTGATTGAAAAGCCAACGTATGAAAACTTAATGAAGCTTTCTGTTTTGCATTCAGATGCTGTGGTTGTTGGTTCTGAAGGGCTTTCTCCAACTTTAACAAAATATATAGAAAGTTCAAACAAACCTTTTTTACCTTTCGCCTCGAAAGACACAATTAAAGAAGTGTATACTTCGTTTATTAAGAATCACGTATTATAAAAAGGGTCACATTACTATGAAAAGCATTTTTTTAAAAATAACATTACTATTAGCAACTTTTTTCGCATTTACTTCATGTGATAAAGATTTTAATTCATTGGATTCTGATTTAGCAGATGATACTCATTTTAATCTTGAAAAATACCCAGTTGAAAATTTAAAAGCTTATTCAAAAGCTACGGGTCCAGTTCAGTCAAACAACTTGCCTATTAATGCATTAGGAATTTATGAAAATCCTTATTTTGGAACTACCAAAGCGCATTTTGTAAGTCAAGTAGAATTAGCTAATACCAATCCAACAATTGGTGATTCACCCGTTATAGATTCAGTTTATTTGTATGTCCCATATTTTAGCACATTAAAGTCAACATCAGATTCTGGGGAAAGAATTTACGAACTTGATTCTGTTTATGGTTATTCTGAAGACGCAAAGTTTAAACTTCATGTATACGAAAATGGATATTTTTTAAGAGATTTTGATCCTGATGAAGATTTCGAATCTACTCAAAAATACTATACAAACGACAAAAGTTTAGTTGATGCTTATAAAGGTACAGAATTACTTAATAACAGTTCAAAACTTTCTCAAAATGAAGAATTTGTTGTTAGTAACAAAGAAATTTATATATATAAAACTAATGGAAGTGGGTTGTATGTAGATGCTGCAGGAGCTGTTTTAACAAATCAAACAGATCCTTCATTAAGGGTAATTAAGGAGCGAAAAACACCAGGATTATGGTTGGATTTAAAAAATAGCTTTTTCCAACAAAAAATATTAGATGCTGCTGCTTCTGGTGTTTTATTTAACAATAATACTTTTAAAGATTATTTTAGAGGTTTGTTGTTTGAAGTAGAAGAGATTAATCCAGGTCAAGGTTCAATTGCAATGTTAGATTTTTCAAGTGCAGAATTTAAAATACTTTTCAAATCTTCAATTGGAGGAGGTGATGCGCTTAGAAGAACACTAAGTTTGCAAATGGGTTACAAAACAACTTCAAGCAAGAAAAGTAATTGTGTAAATTTTATCGAGCATTCAAAAAGTGCAGCATATAGCTCTGCTTTGTCAAGTTCAGACGAAGTTAATGGAGATGATAGGCTTTATATTAAAGGTGGAGATGGCTCTGTTGTTTTTATAGATGCTTTTAACGATGCTGAATTAGCCTCTCTAAGAAACGAAATGTTAACAAAAAAGTGGCTTGTAAACGAAGCTAGTTTAACGTTTTATATTGATAGAGATGAAGATGCAATGGGGAATGTAGATTCAGAAGAAGAGCCTGAAAGAATTTACATTTTTGATGCAACTAATAACAAGCCTATTTTGGATTATTATGCAGATAATTCAACTAGTTCAGATGTTAAAAAAAATAAAAGCTCTTTTGGAGGAATTATTCAAAGAGAAAAGGTTGAAGATATAAATGGCAATAAAAAAGGAATTAAATATAAAGTTAAACTTACGGAATATATTAAGCAACTCATCAAAAATGAAAATGATGCTTATGATGATAATTTAAGATTAGGACTTACGGTGATAGAGTCGATAAATATTCCAGAAAATGCGTTTATTAATCCAGCAAATCCTATTACTATAGGGTCTGATGTGGTAAAATTTGTACCAGTTTCTTCTGTTATGAATCCTTTAGGAACAGTATTACATGGTCCGTTGAGCACTGCAACTTACGAGGATGAAAATGGAAATATTGTCCCAATGAAATTACAACTTGAAATTTATTTCACTAAACCTAATAATTAATATAACATGTGTGGAATTGTAGGTTATATTGGTCATAGAGACGCATATCCTGTAATCATAAAAGGATTACACAGATTAGAATATAGAGGTTATGATAGTGCAGGTATTGTGCTATATGACGGAAAAGATTTAAAATTATCAAAAACCAAAGGAAAAGTTTCTGACCTTGAAGCTAAAGCAGAAAGCGAAAAAACAACTATTGGTAAAATAGGTATGGGACACACACGCTGGGCAACTCATGGAGTTCCTAATGATGTAAATTCACATCCGCATTTCTCTAATTCGGGGAAATTAGTAATTATTCATAATGGAATCATCGAAAATTATGAGCCATTAAAACAAGAATTAATAAAAAGAGGTTACACTTTCAAGTCTGATACTGATACAGAAGTATTGGTAAACTTGATTGAAGAGGTTAAGAAAAAAGAAAACTGTAAACTAGGAAAAGCAGTTCAAGTTGCTCTAAACCAGGTTATTGGTGCTTATGCGATTGCGGTAATTGATGTTGAAAAACCAGATGAGATTATTGTTGCTCGTTTAGGAAGTCCTTTAGCAATTGGAATTGGTGAAGATGAGTTTTTCATTGCATCAGATGCTACTCCATTTATAGAATATACTTCAAACGCTATTTATTTAGAAGATGAAGAAATGGCTATTGTGCGTTTACACAAACCATTAAAAGTTAGAAAAATCAAAGATGATTCATTAGTTGATCCTTACATTCAAGAGCTTCAATTAAACCTTGAGCAAATTGAAAAAGGCGGTTACGATCATTTCATGATGAAAGAAATATACGAACAACCAAGTGTAATCAAAGATACTTATAGAGGTAGACTTTTGGCAAACAAAGGGATTATCCAAATGTCAGGTGTTGAAGATAATTTAGAAAAGTTCTTAAACGCAAAACGAATCCTTATTGTGGCTTGTGGAACTTCATGGCATGCAGGATTAGTTGCAGAATATATTATCGAAGAATTTTCAAGAATTCCGGTAGAAGTAGAATACGCATCAGAATTCAGATATAGAAATCCAATCATTAATAAGGATGATGTTGTTATTGCAATTTCACAATCAGGTGAAACAGCAGATACGTTAGCAGCAATCAAATTGGCTAAAGAAAACGGAGCATTTGTATTCGGAGTTTGCAATGTGGTAGGTTCTTCAATTTCTCGTGAAACACATGCAGGAGCTTACACGCACGCAGGTCCAGAAATCGGAGTAGCATCTACAAAAGCATTTACAACTCAAATTACTATTCTTACTTTGTTAGCACTACGTTTAGCAAAAGCAAAAGGAACAATGAATAATTCAGATTACCAACGTTATTTATTGGAATTGGAATTAATGCCAGAAAAAGTTCAAGAGGCTTTGTTAACTAATGATGTGGCTAAACAAATTGCCGAAATTTACAAAGACGCAACCAATTGCCTATACTTAGGAAGAGGTTATAACTTCCCAGTAGCTTTAGAAGGCGCATTAAAACTAAAAGAAATTTCATACATCCACGCAGAAGGGTATCCAGCAGCAGAAATGAAGCACGGGCCAATTGCATTGATTGACGAACATATGCCAGTAATTGTAATTGCGCCAAACAAAGGACATTATGATAAAGTGGTAAGTAATATTCAAGAAATAAAATCGAGAAGCGGAAAAATTATTGCCGTAGTTACTAAAGGAGATACACAAGTTAAAGCTTTGGCAGACCACGTAATTGAAATTCCAGAAACAAACGAACCGTTTACACCATTATTAACTACAATTCCGTTACAATTATTATCGTATCATATTGCAGTTCTGAGAGGTTGTAATGTCGATCAACCTAGGAATTTAGCAAAATCCGTTACCGTAGAATAACATTTTAAAAGCGAAATTGGAAGATTTCGCTTTTTTATTGCAAAAAATTCAAAAAATAAATTGCAAAATTGTTTTAGAAAAAACTATCTTTGCACTCGGAAAAATACATCATTTTTTCAACATTAATTAGCTATTAAATAAATACATAAGCAATGTCTAGAATCACAGGAAAAGTTGCACAAATTATCGGGCCAGTTGTTGACGTCGTTTTTAATGACTCAAATAACGAATTACCTAAAATTTACGATTCATTAGAAATCACTAAAAAAGATGGTACTTTATTAGTACTTGAAGTTCAATCTCACATTGGTGAAAACACTGTTCGTACCATTTCTATGGACTCTACAGATGGTTTGGCAAGAGGAGCAGAAGTAGTTGCTACTGGTGCTGCAATTCAAATGCCAATTGGGGCTGACGTTTTTGGTCGTTTATTTAATGTAATTGGTGATGCAATCGACGGTTTAGGAGATTTACCTAAATCTGGCGCAAATGGTTTACCAATCCACAGACCAGCTCCAAAATTTGAAGACTTATCAACTTCTTCTGAAGTTTTATTTACAGGAATCAAAGTAATCGACCTTATTGAGCCTTATGCAAAAGGAGGAAAAATTGGATTATTTGGTGGTGCCGGAGTAGGTAAAACGGTATTGATTCAGGAGTTGATTAACAATATTGCAAAAGGACACGGTGGACTTTCAGTATTCGCAGGAGTAGGTGAAAGAACACGTGAAGGAAATGACTTACTTCGTGAGATGTTAGAGTCAGGAATTATTAAATATGGTGACGATTTCATGCACTCTATGGAAAATGGAGGATGGGATTTGTCTAAAGTAGATATGCCAGGAATGAGAGAGTCTAAAGCTACTTTCGTTTTCGGACAAATGAATGAGCCACCTGGAGCTCGTGCTCGTGTAGCACTTTCAGGATTATCTATCGCTGAATATTTCCGTGATGGAGCTGGATCTGACCAAGGTAAAGATGTATTATTCTTCGTTGATAATATCTTCCGTTTTACACAAGCAGGTTCTGAAGTATCGGCTTTATTAGGTCGTATGCCATCTGCAGTAGGGTACCAACCTACATTAGCAACTGAAATGGGTGCGATGCAAGAGCGTATTACTTCAACTAAAAAAGGATCTATTACATCTGTACAAGCGGTTTACGTACCTGCGGATGACTTAACTGACCCTGCACCAGCAACAACGTTTGCTCACTTAGATGCAACAACAGTATTGTCTCGTAAAATTGCTGAGTTAGGTATTTATCCAGCGGTAGATCCATTAGATTCTACTTCTCGTATCTTAACTCCAGAAATCTTAGGAAACGAGCATTATGACTGTGCTCAAAGAGTAAAAGAGATTCTTCAAAAATACAAACAATTACAAGATATCATCGCCATCTTAGGTATGGAAGAGTTATCTGAAGAAGATAAATTAGCAGTATCTCGTGCACGTCGTGTACAACGTTTCTTATCTCAACCTTTCCACGTAGCGGAGCAATTTACTGGTATTCCTGGAGTATTGGTTGATATTAAAGAAACTATCAAAGGATTTAACATGATTATGGACGGTGAATTAGATCACTTACCAGAAGCAGCGTTCAACCTTAAAGGTACTATCGAAGAAGCTATCGAAGCTGGACAAAAAATGTTAGCAGAAGCATAATTTAGTGTTCAGTGTTCAGTTTCAGTATTCAGTTACTTAAGCTAATCACTAATCACTATTCACTAATCACTAAGTAATATGATTTTAGAAATAGTATCACCAGAAGCTACATTGTTTAAAGGAGAAGTTACTTCGGTAGCAGTTCCTGGAATTAACGGTGAGTTTCAAATGCTAAATAATCACGCACCTATTGTTTCATTATTGGCAAAAGGGAACGTGAAAATCAATGCTCAAAACATTAAAATTGAAAAAGAATTCGTTTCTAAATTCAATAAAGTAAATGAGCAAACGTATTGGTTACCTATTAATTCAGGTACCATAGAAATGAATGAAAACAAGATTATTGTTTTAGCCGACTAAGACAATAAGATTTATAGTAAAAAGTCCTGCAATTTGCGGGACTTTTTTTGTTTTATTACTTTATGATTGAATTGTAAGCAAGATTTAATTTACTTACCACAATTTCAATTTCTTCTTCATTCAAATGTCCGAATCCAAAACGAATGGCACACGTATTTTTATCTTGATAAAGAATGGTCTTTGGCAGAAAGACATCTAATTTCGAAACTTCTTCAGCAAGTTGAATCAATGATATGGAAGGATTAAATTCAATCCAAATGGCTAATCCACCAGAAGGCTTTTTAAATCGAATGGCTTCATTGAAATATCGTTTCAAACATTCGCAAGCAAAATCTCTTCTTTGTTTGTAAACGATGGTATTCTTTTTCAGTAAACGATGAATTTCACCTTCATAAATTAATTCCGAAAGTACTTGTTCTTGAATTAAATCGCCTTGTTTGTCTAACATTTGCAAATAGTTTTTGGCTTCCGAAATCAAATTTTCAGGAGCCACCACAAATCCTGTTTGAAAATTAGGAAACAACGATTGCCCTAACTTTCCAAGATAAATCACCATCCCGTTTCCGTCAGAACTTGCCATAGGTAACATAGCTGAACCTTCGAGTTGAAAATCGTAATCAAAATCATCTTCAATTATGGCAAATTGGTATTTCTTGGCAAGTTGTAAAAGTTGTAATCTTCGTTCAGCAGACAAAGTATTTGTTGTCGGATAATCGCGATTGGAACACACATAAACACATCGGATTTTGCCTTTTGTAAAATGTTTTTCTATGTAATTAATATCTAATCCATTTTCATCAACTGGAATCGTTTTGATATTGGCTCCAGCTTCTTGAAAAATCATGTTGGCATTATAGTTACTCAAATTACCAACCAATACCACATCTTTTTTACGAATTAGAAGTTGCGAGATGATGTATAAACTCATTTCTGTACTTCTTGTACTGATTAAGTTTGTGGGTTTGATATGAAATCCTCGGGTTGCATTTAAAAAATTACACAATTGATTTTCAAACGCAGAATAGTTATTTTTCGATGCATTGTTCCATTTTGAAATCAACGATTTTCGTTTCATTGATGTGCCGTACCATTTTGAAAATTCGTGAATAGGGTGTAATCTTAAATCGGGTTGACCGTCGTTTAAAAAGTATTTTGCTTCCGAAAATTCTTGTGTTGAAGCTAAGTGAAACGAAGTCTGAAATGGGAATCCCGTAGTTTTAGGATAACTATATGCATCGTTTATTTTATTAGATCTCGCTTTAATGGAAGCTGTTTTTGGTTTTGGAACCAAGATAAAAGTGCCTTTGTTTGGAATGATTTCAACCCGGCCTTGTGAAGCTAATTCGTCATAAACCGCAACTGCAGTATTTCTATGAATGTTAAGTAATTGGCTGAAAACTCGGGTTCCAGGCAAAGCCATTCCTTCTTTTAGATAACCTCTTTGTATCGCATTTATAATTTGTTGAGAAATTTGAATATATACGGAAGTAGCACTCGTTTTATCAAAGTGAATAAGCTCTTTCAATACTAAATTAACCGGACTATCTTTCATTTTAAAACTGGACTATTCTAATCGTCCGGAAAGTTACGACTTTTGCACTGTTTTAAAATAAACTTCAAATGAAAAATAAATACTTTTTATCTGCCTTGCTTTTAAGTGCTTTACTTGGAAATGCACAAGAAACAGAATTAAAAACCGATTCTCTTAAAGAAGTTGTAGTTACTTCTTCTCGAATTGATTTGCCTTTTAAAGAAAACTCAAGAACTATTCAAATTGTTACCGCTGAAGACATCAAAAAATTAGGCGTTACCAACGTTGCAGATGCTTTACAACAAGTTGCAGGAATTGACGTAAGACGTCAAGGTGTAAATGGAATGCAAGCCGATTTATACATCAGAGGTGGAAGTTTTGATCAAACGTTACTTTTAATAGATGGAATTAAAGTTGATGATGCTCAAACAGGTCACCATACTTTAAATTTGGCTTTGCCAATTGATGTTATAGAACGCATTGAAGTAATAAAAGGTCCAGCTGCTCGTGTTTTTGGACAAAATGCTTTTACTGGAGCGGTTAATATTGTTACAAAAGATGTAGAAGATAATTCTTTGATTGCGAAAGTACAAGGTGGTTCTTTTGGTCAATTTATTGCTGAAGCTACTGGTGCAGTTAGTTTAAAAGAAAGTAGTCATATCGTGCATTTTTCGAAGAATTTTTCAGAAGGATATCGTTATAATACCGATTTTGACAACACCAATTATGTGTTGAAAAGTCAATTCAATAAAAATAAATTACCTATTGAATTATTGACAAGCTATTCAGAAAGAAAATTTGGAGCAAATGGGTTTTATGGTTTCACTAGTTATATTGATCAATATGAAGAAACTCAAGCGAGTTTAGTTGGTCTTTCAACGGTAATCAAGAAAGGAAATTTCACATGGAAACCAAGAATTTATTGGCGCAGAAATCAAGATTTGTATTTGTTAATTAGAAACAATCCGTCAGCATACAGAAATTTACACATTACAAATAAAATTGCGGTTGAATTAAATGGGTCGCACCAATCTAAAATTGGCATTACAGGATTTGGTGTAGAATTTTCTAAATATTATATTTCTAGTAATAGGTTAGGTGACAATCAAAGAGAAATTGCCTCTTTGTTTTTAGAACATCGTTTTCAGTTTTTTAACAACATTATAGATGTTACGCCAGGAATTTCTGCTTCTTATTTTTCAGATTTTGATAATCAGATTTTTCCAGGGTTAGATTTTGGAGTAAAAATTTCTGAAAAATTTAGAGCTTATGGAAATATTGGAACGTCTTTTAGACTTCCAACGTATACTAATTTATATTATGTTTCGCCAACAACAATTAGTAATCCAAATTTAGAAACAGAAGAAGCTTTTTCTCAAGAAGTTGGATTTAAATATTTAAGTAAAAATATTAATGTTTCGCTAGCTGCATTTAATCGAGATGCTGATAATTTAATTGACTATGTACGTGAAAATGCTTCAGATGCTTGGCAAGCGCAAAATATTCAACATGTAAACACAAAAGGATATGAAGCCAATATAGAATATAAATTTCTATTAAATCAATTACCTCAAAAAATTCAATTAGGTTATTCTTTCTTAGATAATGATGTTAAAAAAAGCGAAGCGAATTTTTCACAATATTCGATTAATTCTATAAAACACCAATTCGTTGGGAATTATGCAATGGAATGGTTCAAAAATTTTAGCAATTCAATTGGGTATAGATATGTGGAAAGAACTTCAGGAGTAAGCTATAATGTTTGGGATGTCAGTGCTTCGTATCAATTAAAAGCTTTAGAATTTTCAGTATATGCTAATAATATTTTCAATACAGAATATGTAGAAGCAGGAATGGTTCCTATGCCAAAAGGAAATATTTTATTTGGAATGAAATATTTGTTTAAATAGAAGGTTAGTTAAGAAGAAAAAAGGACTACATTTTTGTAGTCCTTTTTTATTGAAATTTTATTCACGTAATTGCATAAAAAAGTCCCGATTTAATCGGGACTTTGTTCTTTCTAGGTAATCAAAAAATAATATATATTAGTCTTCGATAACTACTACTTGAGCAGCTACTTTACCTTTTCTTCCTTCTTCTTCTTCGTAGCTAACTGCATCACCTTCATTAAGAGATTCAACTCTCATTCCGCTTGCGTGTACGAAAATGTCTTTTCCTGTTTCATCATCTGTAATAAAACCGTAACCTTTTGATTCATTGAAGAATTTAACTTTGCCTGTGCGCATTTTTGTAATATAAAAAAATTAATAATAGTCAAAGATATACTTATTTCTGACACGAACAAGAAAAAGTTAAAAATATTTCAAAATTACTGATTATCAGTGTCTTCTTTTTTCTTTGAACTTAAGTTTAGCATTCTTTCTCTCGTTTCTTTGTTCTTAAATCTTGAATATAAAAACAATGGCATTAAAACGAAAGCAACTAATAAAATTCCAATTCCAATCCATTTATCGCCATTTAAGCCGTTGTTTTTTTGGAAATATCCAAAAGAAATTAGGCAAGCAATGATTGCGATAAGACCAATTAGAATCTTTTTCATGTTATCTTAATTTAATATGTAATTCTTGTAATTGCGCTTCATCAATTGTAGATGGAGCATCAATCATTACATCTCTTCCTGAGTTGTTTTTTGGGAAAGCAATAAAATCACGAATCGTTTCTTGTCCACCTAAAATAGAAACTAATCTATCCAAACCGAAAGCTAAACCTCCGTGTGGTGGTGCTCCAAATTCGAAAGCACTCATTAAGAATCCAAACTGCGCTTGCGCTTCTTCTTTGCTGAAACCTAACAAATCAAACATTCTGCTTTGTAAATCTCTATCGTGAATACGAATAGAACCTCCACCAATTTCGTTTCCGTTTAATACCATATCGTAAGCATTAGCACGAACTTTTCCTGGTTCGGTTTCAATTAATGCCATGTCTTCTGGTTTTGGAGAAGTAAACGGGTGGTGCATTGCGTGGTATCTTCCGCTTTCTTCATCCCATTCTAATAAAGGGAAATCTACTACCCATAATGGCGCAAATTCGTCTGATTTTCTCAAACCTAAACGAGTAGCCACTTCCATACGAAGAGCTGATAATTGTGTTCTTGTCTTATCTGCTTTTCCTGATAATACTAAAATTAAATCACCTGGTTTTGCGTTGGTAATTTCAGCCCATTTTTTCAAATCTTCTTGGTCGTAGAATTTATCTACAGATGATTTGAAAGTTCCATCTTCTTCACATTTTACATATACCATTCCCGAAGCTCCAACTTGAGGGCGTTTTACCCAATCAATTAAAGCGTCAATTTCTTTTCTTGTATAATTTGCACAGCCTGGTGCAGCGATTCCAACTACTAATTCAGCTGAATTGAATACTGGGAAATCTTTATGTTGGGCTACAGCATTCAACTCGCCAAATTTCATTTCAAAACGAATGTCTGGTTTGTCATTACCGTAGGTTTTCATGGCGTAATCGTAAGTAATTCTTGGGAATTTATCTACTTCAATTCCTTTGATTTCTTTTAGTAAATGACGTGTTAAACCTTCAAACATGTTTAAAATGTCTTCTTGTTCTACGAACGCCATTTCACAGTCGATTTGAGTAAATTCTGGTTGACGGTCAGCACGTAAATCTTCGTCACGGAAACATTTCACAATTTGGAAATATTTATCCATGCCACCTACCATCAATAACTGTTTGAACGTTTGTGGCGATTGAGGAAGTGCGTAAAATTGTCCTTCGTTCATTCTGCTTGGTACCACGAAATCACGTGCACCTTCTGGAGTAGATTTAATTAAATAAGGCGTTTCAACATCACAAAATCCTTGGTCTGAAAGATATTTTCTAACTTCCATTGATACTTTATGACGAAACAATAAGTTGTTTTTAACCGGATTTCTTCTGATATCTAAATAACGGTATTTCATACGAATGTCTTCACCACCATCAGTTTCGTCTTCGATAGTAAATGGAGGTAATTGTGCCTCGTTTAAAATAGTTAATTCAGTAACTAAAATTTCAACGTCACCAGTTGCCATATTTGGGTTTTTAGAAACACGCTCAATAACAGTTCCTTTGATTTGAATAACAAATTCTCTTCCTAAAGATTTTGCTTTTTCAATAACGGCTTTGTTGGTTCTTTGTTCATCAAAGATTAATTGCGTGATACCATAACGGTCACGTAAATCAACCCAAATCATAAATCCTTTATCTCTCGATTTTTGAACCCAACCAGCAAGGGTAACTTCTGTATTAATATGTGATGCGTTTAGTTCGCCGCAATTATGACTTCTATACATTTTGAAAAATTTTATGCAAATGTAGTAACAAATATTAATTTTTTAAGTCTAAATTTATTAGATTTGATAACAGAAATATTTTAATCCAAAAAACATGAAAAAACTATTAACATTGTTGCTATTTTCAGTAGTTTCAACTTATGCACAAAAGGCAGAAGAGAAGGTTACATTTACTGCAAAAATTGCCAACAGAAATTCAGATTCAATTGTAATTCGTTCGGGTAGAAACTTTACAAAAACTATTAAAATTAATAATAAAGGAGAATTTCAGGATTCATTTGATGTGGCTACAGGTTTGTATCAGTTTTTTGATGGTTCAGAATCAACCACATTATTTTTGAAAAATGGATATAATTTAAAATTAACAATGGACGCAAAAGAGTTTGATGAGTCTATTGTTTATTCAGGTAAAGGATCTAAAGAGAATAATTTCTTAGCTCAAAAGGCGCTTTCCGATGAAAATTTTGAAAAAGAACTTGAAGATCTTTTACAGAAAGATGAAGCAACATTTAAATCAGCTTTAGATAAAAAAAGCAATAATGATTTATCAAAATTAGAAGGTAGTGGTTTAGATGAAAAATTAGTAGGATTTTTAAAACCATCTATTCCAATGGAATCAAAAATGCTTTTAGAATATTATAATCAAAAGTTAGCGGCAAAAAAATTAGAAGGAATTGCTTCACCAAGTTTTGATTATGAAAATCATAAAGGAGGAAAAACGAAGTTAGAAGATTTAAGAGGGAAATATGTTTACATCGACGTTTGGGCAACTTGGTGTGGGCCATGTAGAGCTGAAATTCCTCATTTAAAGAAAGTGGAAGAAAAGTACCATGGTAAAAACATTGAATTTGTAAGTATTTCAGTTGATGTTGACAAAGACCATGAAAAATGGAAAAAATTTGTAACTGAAAAACAATTAGGAGGTATTCAATTGTTTGCAGATAAAAACTGGAATTCAGATTTTATTAAAGCTTTTGGTATTAACTCTATTCCAAGATTCTTATTAATTGGTCCTGATGGAAAAGTTTTAAAAGCTGATGCCGCTAGACCTTCTTCTGCTCAATTAACGGAGTTGTTAGATAGTCTTTTGAAGTAAAAAAAACTTAACATTAAAAAAACCAATGTGAAAGCATTGGCTTTTTTAATGTTAAGTTTTTATTTAATGTTATCAAATTGTTAAGTAAAAGTTTTTTTATTGTAAAAGTTTTTTTATATTTGTTATTATAATATTAACCTATTAAAAGAAAAGAAGATGAAAAATGTATTGATTGCAGGTGTAATGTTAGTAACAAGTCTAACATTTGCTCAAGAGGTAAAACCAAAATTAGAAGTGGTTGACCAAATGGTAAAAGCAACATATTATTATGAAAACGGACAAGTAAAACAAGAAGGATATTACTTAGATGGTAAATTACATGGGAAATGGGTTGCATTTAATGAAGATGGTACAAAGCAATCGATGGGAGAATATAATAAAGGAGCTAAATCTGGAAAATGGTTTTTTTGGAGCGATGCTTCATTAAGCGAAGTAGATTTTTCAGATAGTAGAATTGCTGAAGTAAAAAAATGGTCAAAAGATGTTTTAGTTAAAAACTAATTAATCGAATTCTAAAAAAAAGGAACTCAAATTTGAGTTCCTTTTTTGTTTAACCAATAATTAAAATTAAGGTTTAGTTTTTTTATCTAAATTTGGATTAAAAGAAAATCCGATACTAAAATAACCTGTTCCATCTTGTTTGTTAGAAAAAATATAATTGTTAGTATTTTTTCCTCTTTCTGAAACTCTTGCATTGAAAACTGTTGCCAATCCGGTTTCAAATGTTGCAATTATTGATTTGCTAAAACAATGTTCATAGGTTAAACCCGTATTTATTTCAATTGTTCTGTAATCATACACTTTTGCAAATCCGGTTTGGTTTATGTAAGTATAAAATCCGTTAGTATTTAGTTCGCTTCCTAAAGAAATTCTTCCGTTTTCGAATAAATTTCTTTTAAACAAAAAACGTTGTGGTAGAATAAAATCCAAACTCCATTTTGAATTTTTAAATCGATGATCTATTAAAAAAGTTGGAGAAGCTGGAACTGGAGAAGTTGGATCCGCTAAAACAATAAGTCCGACACCAATTGTGGTTCGTTCTGTTTTTTTCAAGATTATCGTTGCTCCAAAAAAACCTTTTATACGTTCAGCATATTTCTCGGTTCCATCAACAATTACACTTGCATTATATAGAAATGGTTTTTTAAACAGTTGTGAAAAATAAGTAAAACTTAAAGCTCCAGAAAGATAATGATAATTTAGTTTTTCATCGTAAACTGGAATCGAATTATCAATTTGACTTGCAACATCATTCAGCTCAAACGCTTCATATCTATATCTAAAAGAAGAAGTAATATTCCATCGTTGTTTTTTAATTATAGTGATATTGGCACTTGCGCTAAAACGAGAATGATTTTTGATTTCGCCTTTTTCAAACGGATTGTCAAATAATTCTGAATCGAAGTCGGTTGGTAAATAATTTTCAAATTTTAGATCAAACATTCGGGTTGTTGGGAACCTGTTGTTAATTGCTGATTGAACATTTTCTTTAAGTTCTTTATTTTCTTGACCTTTTGCAAAAAGAAAAACGAAGCACGTTAAAATAGAAAAAATTAATTTCATTGATTGATGGTTTTGAGTTTATTTTAAACCGTTATTCTAATTGACATAGTATATTTTGAAATATAAAAATGCCTCAATTATCTGAGGCATTTTTATTCAATAAATTAAATTTAATGCTTTGGTGTAAATCCGTCTTCGCTTATTTCTTTGTGAACATAATCAGCTTTCATTAAAGCGTCATAATCTACTTTAACATCTCTTCCAAGTTTCACTCTAATACTATCAACTATAGCGTAAACTACAGGAACTACAATTAATGTTAAGAATAAAGAGGAAATCAAACCACCAATAATTACCCATGCTAAACCATTATTCATTTCGGCAGCAGCACCTTTAGCAAGCGCAATTGGAATCATACCAATTACCATGGCAATAGTAGTCATTAAGATTGGACGCAAACGTGCATGGTTTGCCTGAACTAAAGCTTTGAAAGTTGTTTCTCCTGCTTCTTTTCTGTGATTAGCAAAGTCAACCAATAAAATCGCGTTTTTCGTTACTAATCCTATCAACATAATGATACCTAAAATGGTGAAAATATTAAGTGAGTTGTTTGTTAATGCCAAAGCAAATAACGCTCCAATGAACGATAATGGAATAGAGAACAATACCACAAAAGGCGTAACAAAGTCATCATACAAAGCAACCATTACTAAGTAAACTAAAATAATAGCAGCAAGTAAAGCTACTCCTAAAGTACCAAAACCTTCTGTTTGGTTTTCCATATCTCCACCCCAAACATAGTTAACTCCAGTTGGGCGTTCCATTTTTGAAAATACAGATTCCCATTCGGTTGAAATAGTACCAGAAGGTCTACCTACAGATTGTGCTTCAATCGTAACCGAAGTACTCTTATCTCTTCTTTCTAACATACTTGGACCTGAACTTTCAATCACCTCTGCAAATTGAGATAACTTGATTTGTTGTCCCATATTGTTTACAAAAATCAGATTATTTACATCATTAATGTTAGAACGATCGTATTCATTGAATCGGATGTTGATATCATATTCATATTCTCCTGCTCTAAATTTTCCATCGGTATTTCCGTTGAAAGCAGTTTGCATCGTTAAACCTACTGTTTGAAGATTTAATCCTAATGCTGCCATTTTATCTCGATCCACCTGAACTTTAATTTCAGGATTACCAGCTTCTGAAGTTAGTTTTACTTCTGATGCTCCTGGCACTTTTTTCAATTCAGCAGCTGCTTTTTGAGCAAATAACATTACATCGTCGAAATTTGGACCTGTAACAGTTAAAGCAATTGGAGCTTTATCGGCACCTAATAATCCCATAGGAACGGTTTTTACTTTAGCTCCCACCAATTCTTTTTCTAATTGACGTTTAATTTTAGCTGCATATATAAACGAGTTGTCATCACGTTTTGATTTTTCAACTAAAGAAATCAAAATTTCAGCTTTGTAAGCAGTGGATTGTGTAGCTCCCATACCATCACTAGTTTGACCTACTGTGGTAATCATATCTACGATATTTTTATCTTTTTTTAGATAAGCTTCCGCTTTTTGAGTCATAAAGTTGGTTTGTTCAACAGAAACATCTTTTGGCATTTCAATTTGAACTAAGAATTCTCCTTTATCGGTTTTAGAAAAGAACTCACCACCAATAAATCCACCACCTAATAATCCAAAAATTGAACCAAAGAAAATAACAGTAACGATAGCTAACGTTGTTTTTTTGTAATTTAAAGACCAAGTTAAAATGTCTGTTACTTTGTGAGTGAATTTGTCTAGGTAATTTTCAAAGCCTAAAATAATTTTTCCAAAAAACGATTCTTTATTTAAATGTTCTAATTTTCCGTAACGTGAGAATAGCCAAGGAACAATTGTAAATGAAGCCAATAACGACAATAATGTAGCAATAATTACTGTAACACAGAATTGCGTAATGATATTAGAAACTAATCCAGTACTCATGGCAATTGGTAAGAATACGACCACAATAACTAAAGTAATTGCGGTTACGGTAAATCCAATTTCAGCTGCACCATCATAAGCTGCGCGAACCTTGTTTTTACCCATTTCCATGTGACGGTGAATGTTCTCTAATACTACAATTGCGTCGTCTACTAAGATTCCCACTACTAACGAAAGTCCAAGTAAACTCATTAAGTTTAACGTGTATCCCATTAATGAAATTCCAATGAAAGTAGCAATCAACGAAGCTGGAATCGATACCATTACGATAGCAGCATTACGTAAACTGTGTAAGAAGAATAACATTACAAATGCAACTAAAAAGATAGCAAGAAATAAATCGTGCATTACATTATCGGCAGCAGTTAAGGTAAATTCACTACTATCGTTTGCAACTTTTAATTTTAAGTTTGATTTTGCGTAATCTTGTTCAATTTTAGCAATTGCTTCTTTTACTTTTTTACTAACTTCAACGGCATTTGCATCTGATTGTTTGATAACTTGTAAAAGGATTGATCCTTTCTCGTTAATTCTTGATATTTTAGTTACGTCTTTTTGCGCATCTTGAACATCAGCTACATCACCCAAACGCACTTGAACACCATTGTTTGAAGCAACAACTAAGTTGCGTAATTCTTCAACTGATTTATATTTTCCAGATAAACGAATGGTTGTACTGTTTTCTCTAGTTTTAATATTACCTGTAGGGAAATCTAAGTTTGAAGATAAAACTGCTTGTTGTACTTGAGGAACTGACAATCCAAATCCTTGTAATTTAGTTGCATCTAAGCTTACTTTAATTTCTCTTTCTTCACCACCTACTAAGTTAACTTGTGCCACACCAGGAACACGAGAAACAATTGGTTGAATTTTTTTATCTAACAAGTCATAAAAAGCAATTTCATCCATACTTGCTGTTGCTCCAATGGTCATAATTGGTAAATCACTCAAAGAGAATTTACTTAATGAAGGCGGATCAACATCGTCAGGTAAGTCTTTTAAAACTGCATTGATTTTACGTTGAGCATCATTTAAAGAATAATCGGCATCGGCATCCGCAGTTAGCGTAATCATTACTACCGATAGACTTTCATAAGATTTTGATTCTAATTTTTTGATGTTCTCCATGGTAGAAACCGCATCCTCAATTTTCTTGGTTACGGTGTTTTCCACTTCACTTGGAGAAGCTCCAGGATAAACAGTTGAAACGGTTACTACGTTAATTTCAAATTTTGGAATTAACTCATAACTCAACTGTTTATAACTGTATAGTCCACCTAATAATAGTATCGTAAAAAGTACGATAACCATAGAAGGTCTTTTAATTGATATATCTACAATTTTCATATAATCGATTTTAAGTAAGCGTCCTTTTTATTATTTTACGATAGAAACTTTAGTGCTATCACTTAAGTTAATTTGACCACTAGTTACTACTACATCTCCATTGTTTAAGCCACTTAGAATTTCAACTTTGTCTCCAAAAACTCTTCCAGCTACTACTTTTTTCATTTTTGCAATTTCGTTTTCAACCACAAATACTTGATTGCTACTAACACTTCCTACAAAAGCACTTCTTGGAATTGTCATTAATTCAGGTTGTTTTCCTTCTGGAGCACCAAAAATTACCGAGCCATACATTCCTGCTTTGATTTCGTTATTAGGATTGTTTGTAATTGCTACTTCGATAGGGAAGTTTAAAGAAGTATCTGCTTTTGGAGCAATAAAAGTTACTTTTCCAGTATATTCTTTGTCAGGAAATACACTTGCTTTTACTTTTACAATCGAACCAATTTTTAATTGTGCCACTTGACGCTCACTAACATTTACTTTCAGTTTTAACGAACTTGTATTCACAATTTCAAACATTTTTGTTGGTGGCATTGCGCTTAAAATAGTTCCTACTTCAATGAATTTTTTATTGATAATTCCACCGAAAGGCGCTTTTACTCTTGTGTCACCCACATTAATATTAGCTTGAGTTAATCTAGATTTTGCATTAATCATGTTAATTCTAGCTTGATCTAATTGTTGTTTTGTAACACCTCCAGTTTTGTAAGCACTTTCAAAACGATTGTAATCATTAAGAGCATTTTGATAATTAGCATTAGCTGTTTCTGCTTCAACACTTACCACATCACCTCTAATTATAGCTATTGTTTGACCTTTTGCTACTTTATCACCTTCTTTAACTAAAATTGAGATTACTTTTCCAGAACGTTCTGCTGCAAATTCCAATTCTTGAGCCGGAGAAAAGTTTCCGTTCGCAATAAAATTGTCTTCGATAGGATTTGTAGCTACTGTTGCTACACGCACCGCTACACTACTATTTTCTTGTGCAACAATTGCAGTATCGGCTTCATTTTGTTTTTTATTATTTACAAGAGTTACAATTGTAGCTCCAACTAATCCTACACCTAAAACGATATAAATTATTTTTTTCATTTGATTATTGGTTTAATAAGTTTTTTAGTTCTCCTTTTGATTTTATGAATTGAATTTCTGCTAATTTGTATTCTAAAATAGCGTTAGTGTAATTGTTCTGTGCTTCTACCATTGCATTTTCAGCATCTAATAAATCGGTTAAAGAAGCCAAACCTTGAGTGTAATTATTATTAGTATTGTTTAAAACTTCCTGAGCAAGTTGTGCATTTTCTTTTTGATTGTTGATGGTAATTAAACTGTTTTCAAGTTGTTTTTTTGCATTATCAAATGCTAAATCCAATGCTAATTTTGTGTCATCAAGATCAACTTTTATTGAGTTTAGGGCGTTGTTTGCTTGTCTAACTTTTGCTCTTGTTCCAAAACCTGTAAATAATGGAACTCTTAAACTTAATCCAATAGACGCAAAATCTGACCAATAAACACCATCTGCTGGTTTTGCAAAAAGAGGCATTTCAGGACCTTGACCAATGTAATTATAATTCCCACTTAATGAAAGTGTAGGGTAATAACCAGCTTGAACCGCCTTTTTTTGGTACGTTAATAATTGTTCTTGTTTTTTTAATAACAAATATTCTGTTCTTCCAGTTACGTCTGCTTTTGCAGATAAATCTTGTGGTGTAACCTCAAAAGCATTATTAGGAATGATAATTTTGTTTTCCATTGGCATTCCCATATAGAATTTTAAAGCATTTTCTTGTAAAGTAATCGCATTTAAAATTTGTTGGCGAAGCGAATTAATGTTGTTTACGCGAACAGTAATTCTGTCAAAATCAATTTTTTTAGCCAAGCCATTATCAAATTGCCCTTTTATAATGTCTTTAACTTTGTTGGTGTTTTTCAAATTATTATCAACTACAATAAGTTTTTGTTGTTGTACATAAACTTGATAATACGCATTTGCAACACGTTCAATAACTTGTTCTTCTGTTAATTGTGCATTAATTTGATAAAATTCTCTTGTAGATTTCGCTGCTTTTAAACCAGTAAAAACCGATTGATCAAATAAAGCTTGATTTAAAGATACTCCTGCAATAGAATTCCATTTTTGTCCAAGAGGTGCTAAAATAGTGGTTCCTGGTGCTCCAAAAAAATCGCCTGGTAAAGCATTTAATTGTAAAATAGGATTGTATGTCATACTTCCATTAGCCGAAATTTGAGGTAAGGCTCTCGAACGAACTTCTTGTATTTTATATTCGCTATTTTCTACTTCTAATTTCGCTTTTTTAGCTTCTGCTTTATTTTCGAGAGCAAAAGTGATAGCATCTTTTAACGTTAACGGAGCAATTTCTTGCGCACTTACCGATAATGTAAAACTTAATAAAGTTATGAGGATTGTATTCTTCATTGGTTATATAATTGGGTTTTTTAGGTGTTTTTCTAATTCTATTATTCCAGCTAAAGTAGCCATGGCTCTAATGTGATATTCTAAAGCTTTGACTTCTAATTCATGCGCGTCTTTTTCTAACATGGTATTTTCATTGATATTGAAGATTAACGTGTAATAAAACTTCACATAATTGTCTATGTCTAAATTTTCTCTGTATAAACCTTCTCTAATCCCTTTTGTGATGTTTTGTCGGAAACAATCTTCACAAACACTAACTTGCATACTTAAAACCTTGTCATAAATTTCAGGATAATGTTTTTTTAATTGGTATATTGGAGATGATTCGGCCGACTTGAACATTTCTCTAAACATTCTTTTTACTTCAAAATTTTCTTCAATAGCGTTGAAGTTTTCTTCTGCTATTTTGTTTAAAGTTGCTCGTATTTCTTTATGAACTGCTTGAATACTTTCTTCAATAAGAATGTCTTTATTTGAGAAATATTTGTAAATCGTTTTTTTTGAAATACACATTTCGCAAGCAATATCATCCATAGTAATGCTCTTGAAACCTAGTCTCAAAAACATTTCTTTCGCTTTATTTATAATTTTATCTTTCATCATTTCTCTAAAATCACTTTTAGTGGATTTTATTTTCGGGTACAAATGTATATCGGAAACTTTTAACACCAAAATAGTTCCCATTGTTTTTGCATAAATTTAACATTTGATATATTCGCCTCAATTCAGAATATTGAAGTATTTTAGCAAAAAATTCAAGCAATGCATTCTATATCGTACTATCAAGAAAAAATGGGTAATCATTTTTCGAAAATTGTTTCTAATAAAGAACCTAAAAATTTATACGAACCTATCGAGTATATTTTATCTCTTGGTGGTAAAAGAATGCGTCCCGTTTTGACATTAATGGCCAGTGAGGTTTTTAATGTAGATTGTGAAAAAGCCATTCCTGCTGCAACTGCGGTTGAGGTTTTTCATAACTTTTCATTGATTCACGATGATATCATGGACGATGCGCCTTTGCGAAGAGGAAACCAGACCGTTCATGAAAAATGGGATTTGAATACCGGAATTTTATCGGGTGATGCGATGCTGATTTTGGCCTATCAATATTTTGAAAATTATGAGCCCAAAATTTTTCAAAAATTAGCCAAATTATTTAGTAAAACCGCTTTAGAAGTTTGCGAAGGACAACAATATGATGTGGATTTTGAAATGCGCGACGATGTTACGATACCCGAATATTTGAAAATGATTGAATACAAAACCGCAGTTTTAGTCGGCGCTGCAATGAAAATGGGTGCTATTGTTGCCGAAACTTCAGACGAAAATGCGGATTCAATTTATGATTTCGGATTGAATTTAGGAATAGCTTTCCAATTACAAGACGATTATTTAGATGCTTTTGGAAATCCAGAAACCTTTGGAAAACAAGTGGGTGGGGACATTATTGAAAACAAAAAAACCTATTTATATTTAAAAGCAATTGAGTTTTCAAAACCAGAAGAAAAACAACAATTATTGCATTTGTTTTCGATTCAACCTTCAGAAAACACAGATAAAATTGAATCAGTAAAAGCCATTTTCAATGCTTCAGGAGCAAGCGAAGCTACCAAAAAAGCGATTCAAGAATATACTTTCAAAGCATTTGAAACTTTAGAAAAAATGGATATTGAAAATGAAAAGAAAGCTATTTTAAAAGCTTTTGGAGAGAATTTAATGGGAAGAAATGTATAATCCACCAGCAAATATTGATGCCTTAATTTCGCAAGCCGAAGAAGAACATTTGTACTTCAAGCTTATCGAGCAAGTAAACAAAGATTTTGCTTTAGCAAATGAATCTTTAGATGTGCCAGCAAGTATTTTTCCGTTTGAATTTAAGAATTTAGTACAAGAAAAAATATACAAACTCATTCAATATAAATTTGCTGAATATTTGAATTTACTTTACATTATTGATGTTCCAGAAGATCAAATCAAAAAATTAGATGGTTCTGATTTGGTTGAATTATCGGAGCAAGTTGCTTTTTTAGTGTTAAAACGCGAATGGCAAAAAGTGTGGTTTCGTAATAAGTATTAAAAATAAATTCTTACAAACGGCATAAACGCTTCTGCATAAATATTGTCTCTGTCTTTGTGCAAAACATTGTATCGAATTCCAATAGTTACATTTTCATTACGATATCCAGCTCCAACAAACAAAGCGGTATTCCAAAAATCTTGAGAATCGCTTCCAAAAGAATCATTAAAAGTTCTATTCACTCTTAATTGCTCTAATTCGGTTGAAATTTGTAATTCTTCGATGGGATTAAATAAAGCAACTACGCTTCCTCCATACATATTTGCTTTGTATAAATCGCGTTGTTTTACATAGTTGTATTGCACGCCTAAACCCGCTGACACGTATTGATTAAAGTTGTAAATAGCGCTTGGCGCAACCATAATATCAGCATAGCCATTGCCAACTCCTAAGCCTAATCCACCACCAAATTGTACATGGTTCCAAAAATCACTTTTTGTTTTCATTTCGGTGTTTTCTTGTGCAGAAATTTCAGAATTAAAACCAAATAAAAACACAATAGTTAGTAAAAGTGTTAAATTTATTACGGAATTCTTTTTCATAAATCAGTTTTGAAAAAATTAATGTTATAAAAGTATAAAAATCCTTGAAAGATTATCATAAAATGTTTTACTTTTGCGTAAAATTTTTAATTAATAGGTCTTACCGACAACACACTATGGATAGGTTTTCCTTTTTAAACGCTGCACATACTGCATTTTTTGCAGATTTATACGAACAATATTTACAAAATCCAGATAGCGTTGAGCCAAGCTGGAGAAGTTTTTTTCAAGGATTTGACTTCGCGCAAGCAGGTTATGGTTCTGAAGAATTTGCTGCACAAGTAGTTCAAGTAGCTTCAGGTGATTCAGGAGAAATTTCTGAAAAAATGCAAAAAGAGTTCAATGTTCTGAAATTAATTGAAGGATATAGAACACGCGGGCATTTATTCACAAAAACAAATCCGGTTAGAGATAGAAGACTTCATGGGCCTTCGCTAGCATTAGAAAACTTTGGCTTATCTCATGCCGATTTGAATACGGTTTTTGATGCAGCTAAAATGGTTAACATGAAGCCTTGTACTTTGGCTGAAATTGTAAAGCATTTAGAAAACGTGTATTGCCAATCTATCGGAGTGGAGTACATGTACATCAGAGAACCACACAAATTAGAATGGATTAAAAATCGTTTAGACATCAACGATAATTTACCAAACTTTTCTGCCGATAAGAAAAAACACATTCTTAAAAAATTAAACGAAGCGGTTTCATTTGAAAACTTCTTACACACTAAATATGTAGGTCAAAAACGTTTCTCGTTAGAAGGTTGTGAAGCGGTTATTCCTGCTTTAGACGCTTTAGTTGAAGCTGCGGCTGATAAAGGTGTAGAGCAATTCGTAATGGGAATGGCACACAGAGGTCGTTTGAATGTTTTGGCAAACATCTTTGGGAAAAACACTCAAAACATCTTCTCTGAATTTGACGGGAAAGACTATGACGAAGACGTAAACTTTGATGGTGACGTTAAATATCACTTAGGTTTAACTTCTGATAGAGTAACCGAATCAGGTAAGAAAATCAACTTAAATTTAGCTCCAAATCCTTCGCACTTAGAAACAGTAGGTGCCGTTATTGAAGGAATTACAAGAGCAAAACAAGATAGAAATTATCCAAATGATTTTTCAAAAGTATTACCAATTGCCGTTCACGGTGATGCCGCTGTTGCTGGTCAAGGTATTGTGTATGAAATTATTCAAATGGCTAAATTAGATGGTTATAAAACCGGTGGAACTATCCATTTAGTAATCAATAACCAAGTTGGATTTACAACGAATTACTTAGATGCGCGTTCGTCAACTTATTGTACGGATATTGCTAAAGTAACATTATCGCCAGTTTTACACGTAAATGCAGATGATGCAGAAGCGGTTGTTCATGCGATGTTATTTGCTTTAGATTATCGTATGGAATTTGGAACTGACGTTTTCATCGATTTATTAGGATATAGAAAATATGGTCACAACGAAGGTGATGAGCCTCGTTTTACACAGCCTGTTTTATATAAATTAATTGCAAAACATAAAAATCCAAGAGATATTTATGCTGAGAAATTAGCACAAGAAAATGTGATTTCGGCTGGATTTGTAAAAGAATTAGAAGAAGCATATAAAGCAAAATTAGATGAGAATTTAGAAGCCTCTCGTAAAAAAGACTTAACTGTAATTTCACCATTCATGGAAAATGAATGGGAAGGCTACAAACAAGTTTCTGATGATGTAATGCTTCAAAAATTTGATACCTCATTTGATAAAAAACAATTAACAGAAATTGCTAAAACCATTACAGAACTTCCTGCTGATAAAAAATTCATCAGTAAGATTACGAAGTTAATTGGAGATAGAAAAAATATGGTTGAAACCAATAAATTAGACTGGGCAATGGGCGAATTATTAGCTTATGGTTCCTTAATTTCGGAAGGTTTTGACGTGCGTATTTCAGGGCAAGACGTTGAAAGAGGAACATTCTCACACCGTCATGCTGTAGTTAAAGTAGAAGACTCGGAAGAAGAAGTAATTCTTTTAGACAAAATAAAAGATAAAAAAGGAAACTTTTATATCTACAATTCGCACCTTTCAGAATATGGTGTTTTAGGTTTTGAATACGGATATGCATTGGCATCGCCAAAATCTTTAGTAATTTGGGAAGCACAGTTTGGAGATTTCTCTAACGGAGCTCAAATTATGATTGACCAATACATTTCTGCAGGTGAAGATAAGTGGAACAACCAAAACGGATTGGTAATGTTATTGCCTCACGGTTATGAAAACCAAGGAGCAGAACATTCATCAGCACGTATGGAACGTTATTTGCAAATGTGTGCAAAACACAATATGTATATTGCCGATGTAACTTCGCCAGCCAACTTCTTCCATTTAATGAGAAGACAGTTAAAAACAGAATTCCGTAAGCCATTAGTAGTGTTTTCTCCAAAAAGTTTATTACGTCACCCAGATGTAGTATCTTCAATGGATGAATTAGCAAATGGACAATTCCAAGAAGTATTAGATGATCCAAATGTTGCTGATAAGAAAGCGATTAAAACATTGGTTTTCTGTACAGGAAAAGTATATTTCGACATCATTGCACAAAGAGAAGAATTAGGTAGAAACGATGTGGCGGTTGTTCGTTTAGAACAATTGTTCCCATTAGCAGTTGACCAAATCAAAGCGATTATCGACAGTTATCCAAATGTTGACGATTATGTTTGGGCACAAGAAGAACCTAAAAACATGGGAGCTTATTCTTATATGTTAATGAATTTCGATTTAGTAAAATTAAGATTAGCTTCGCCAAAAGCATATAGTGCACCAGCAGCAGGTAGTTATGAACGTTCTAAAAAACGTCAAAAGAATGCCATTGCAATGGTTTTTGATAAAACATTATTTCAATAAAAATAAAAACAGATAATAGTTTAGGTTTAAGACTAACACAACTTTTAAACTTCTAAACTTATTTTAAACTTTTAAACTAAAAAACATGATTTTAGAAATGAAAGTCCCTTCTCCAGGGGAATCAATTAAAGAAGTAGAAATTGCTACATGGTTAGTAAAAGATGGTGATTATGTAGAAAAAGACCAAGCGATTGCTGAGGTTGATTCAGACAAAGCAACATTAGAATTGCCAGCTGAAGCAAGTGGAATCATTACATTAAAAGCAGAAGAAGGTGATGCAGTAGCAGTTGGTGCTGTAGTTTGTTTAATCGATACAGGTGCAGCAAAACCAGAAGGTGGTGCGGCTCCAGCTAAAGAAGAAGCAAAAACGGTTGAAGTTTCAAAAGCTGAGGCTCCAAAAGCAGCTCCTGTAGCAGAAAAAACATACGCAACGCAAGCGCCATCTCCAGCAGCTAGAAAAATATTAGACGAAAAAAACATCGAGCCTTCTGACATTGTTGGAACAGGTAAAGGAGGAAGAATCACTAAAGATGATGCTGTAAATGCAGTACCATCAATGGGAACACCAACAGGTGGAAACCGTGGTTCAGAAAGAACAAAACTTTCTATGTTACGTAGAAAAGTAGCTGAACGTTTAGTATCAGCTAAAAACGAAACAGCAATGTTAACTACTTTTAATGAAGTAGATATGACGGCTATTTACGCTTTACGTGATCAATATAAAGAAGAGTTCAAAGCTAAACATGGTTTAGGATTAGGCTTCATGTCGTTCTTTACTAAAGCGGTAACTCGTGCTTTACAATTGTATCCAGATGTAAACTCTATGATTGATGGTCAAGAGAAAATTTCTTACGACTTCTGTGATATTTCTGTAGCGGTTTCTGGTCCAAAAGGATTAATGGTTCCAGTTATGAGAAATGCAGAAACGTTATCTTTCAGAGGTGTTGAAGCAGAAATCAAAAGATTAGCTATTAGAGCTCGTGACGGACAAATTACAGTTGATGAAATGACAGGTGGAACATTCACAATTTCTAATGGTGGTGTTTTTGGAAGTATGTTATCAACACCAATTATTAATCCTCCACAATCTGGTATTTTAGGAATGCACAATGTGGTAGAAAGAGCTATCGTTAAAAATGGTCAAATCGTAATTGCTCCAGTTATGTACGTTGCCTTATCATACGACCACAGAATCATCGACGGACGTGAGTCAGTTGGATTCTTAGTAGCGGTGAAAGAAGCATTAGAAAACCCAGCAGAATTATTAATGGGCGGAAATGTGAAAAAAGCATTAGAATTATAGAAATATAAATCCCAATATTTAAAAACCCAAATTCGAAAGAGTTTGGGTTTTTTCTTTACTAAAAATACTGAGTTTGGATAATACTATTTGAAAATAGTAAAAGTTAATCTTGGAAGAATATTCAAAATAGTGTAGTTTTATTCTTATTTTAGCACACTATAATTTTTAGGTTGAGCCCCTTTTCAAGATGTATAAATTTACTTTTTCTGTTATATTGCTATTATTTATTAATTTGATTTTTGCTCAAGAATTGAGTGAATCAGAAATTAGTAGAACCCGAAGTATTCAAGAAAATCTTATTTCAAATCCTGAAAAAGCTTACACTGAGGCTTTGGAAATAAGTAATTCAAAAAATGAGTTATTTCGTTTTTATGGCAAATATTACGTAGCCAATTATTTTTATAATAAATCAGAGTTTACTTACTCAAAGAAACTACTTATCATACTTATAGATAGTATCGAAAAAAGTAAGATGGATAAATCAAGTAAAGTATATCAAGATTTGCTTGGAATGTGTGTAAACAAACTGTTTTACATCCATAAAAATTTAGGAGAATACGACTTAGCATTGTTTTATCTTGATAAATATAAAAATAGTGTGCCCAATAATCATTTTAACGAACAATATGGCTCAATTAAGGTTGCTATGGGCGATTATGTAAATGGAATTGCTTTGTTAAAGAGAGAATTAAAAACTTCTCATCACTTAAAATTGGGAGTAGGTGAAAAAAAAGTAATGAACAAGAAACTGTTTGCAGATAAATATAATATTATTGGCGAAGCTTATCAAAAGTATTATATTCGTTCGAAGAAAACCATGTTGTTAGATTCTGCAAATCATTACTTTAATGTAGCTGCAAAAATGATGTTACAAGATAATTTTCAACCTGAGTACACCAAAGCATTATTAAGCATGCGCGAAGCAAAAAGTGCAGCTTTAGCAGGAAATTACGAGAAATCTTTGTCGTTATATAGAAAGCGAAAAAAGTATCCTATTATTCAGGATAATATAAGAACAGAACAATTGTTCGATTTAGGAATGGCCGATTGTTTTCATCATTTAAAACAAGTTGATTCGGCACTTTTCTATTGTAAAAAATATGTTGAAAGTTATCAAGTAACTAAAGTTTCTAAAGAAAATTTATTAATGACTTATAACATTATGACACAATGTTATAATGAGAAAAATGACACTAAAAATGCGTATCGCTACGCCCAAAAAAGTTTAGAGTTAATTCAATCTATAGAAGGAATAAAAAGTAAATCTTTAAATTTTCTTCACAATTACGATTTAAACAAAATAAGGGAAGAGTCTAATAAAGTTATTGCATCTAAGAATTATTTTAAAATATCGCTTTTTGGTATTTTGATTCTTTTTGCTGTAGTGGTTTATAGTTTTTATTATTATTACAAAAATCAAAAAGAAAAGCATTATCGGTTTTTAAAAATTATTCAAGATCTAAAAGAATCTAAAACTTCAGAAATTAGTATTCTACAAATTGATAAAACCGAACTACAACCAAAACAAACACTCGATGAAGAGCTTATCGAAAAAATAGCAATTGGTTTAAAAAAGTTAGAACAAAAAGAGACCTTTTTAGATCCTAACTTCAAGTTGGCTTTTGTGGCTAAAAAATTAAATACAAATACCGCATATTTGTCGCAATATTTCAATCAAGTAATGCAAAAAACTTTTTCGGAATATACTCAAGAATTACGAATTCATTACGTACTTCAAAAGCTGAAAGATGCTCCCTATTTTCGTAAATATACTTTGCAAGCTATTGCAGAAGAAGTAGGTTATAAAGATGCCAATACACTTGTTCGTGTTTTTAAAAAGCAAACCGGACTTTCTCCAAATTATTTTATTGAACAATTAGAAAGCACAAATTAAGCATTTAATAATCAGTAAAATAAACTCCATTTTATCTTCTGATTATTTATAAATAGTCCAATATATAAATTGGTCAAGTAATTCTTATCATATAGTTTTGGTGGAAAATAAAATCAAACTTAAAACGATTCATCTTTAATAAGTATTGATTTTTTCATTTTTCATTAACCAATTTAACAAACAAATTTATGAGAGTATTAGCTTTAATTTTTATGATTCTATCCTTTTTAGTAGGAGGTTTTTGTGCAGGAGTTTTATTTAAAAACATTGAAAACAGAATGGGAACAGATGGCGATTCTGAAAAACTAGAAGAAGTGTATCGTTTAGTAGAAAACGAGCAAAAACAAATTGATCAATTAAAAAAAGACGGAATCGACGTTACTAAAATTGAAGATCCACAAATAAAAGAAAGTTTAGAAATTATCGAAAGTACTCCTGCTAAATGGAAAGTTGTGTATGCGGGTAAATTGGGTATTTTATTAGCTGTTCTTGCTTTTGTAATGGTTGTAGTAGCATTTATGAAAAAAGAATTTGTTACTAAATTAAGTATTCTTGTTGCTGTATTATCTGTTGTTTTGTGGGCTATAACTCCTTACATGGAAGCAGGAACATTCTCAGGCGCAAATCCTAAATCACTTGCTTTAATTGGATGTATTGGTCTTGTTGTATGTTCTGCATGTGCTTTTATGAGCTACAAATTACATTTAAAAAAATCTCAAGCAACAGCTTAATTAATTTCATCATTCAATTACAATTATGAAAATCAATCGTTTACTATTAGTAGTTTCATTACTTTCTTTTGCTTTTTCTCAGGCTCAATTATCAGCTTTTATTAATGGTAAAGAAGTAAAATCGGGTGCTACAATTTCTAAAAAAGATTTAGCAACCTTACAGGTAAGTTTTAAAAAGCCTAAAGCTGTAACCGTATATTCAGGTTATACAAATCTATATGTAGAGTTTTCAGATAATTCTAATGCCTACATAAACAGTTGGAGTTTTCAAAAAGAGGGTTATACCGCTATGTCTGATTTTATGAAAAATACTCCTGCAACTAAAAAATTCAGTGTTTTTGAAGGTAAAGATTTTTTAACTAGAGGAAATAAACTTGAATGGATTTTAAACGGTGCAAATGGTGTTGAAAAACAAAAAACGATAAAAGTAGAAATAGGATTTTGGGTTAGAGAAGAAACAGGATATAAAGAATATGGACCAAAAGTTCAATTATTAGAACCAATCTTCTTTTATGTACCTATGTGGGAACCAAAAAATCTATATTTACCTTATCTTGATTTAACTATTGATAAAACCAATATAAAGGAAGATATCAATACCAGCCAAACAGGAAGCACAGATAGAAGCGATACAGAAGTAGGGTATCAAATACACAAAAACCAAGAAACATATAAAATTTATGCTTTCGAAAAATCGGCACACCCAGGTTTGACGGTTGAGGAATTAGCTAAAGATTTTATTCATAGAGTTACCTATCATTCTAATAACGATAAAGTAAAAAAAATCCATGAATATGATTTCGAAAAATATAATTTACCTTGGTATCATATTTGCGTGCTTTTCCGAGATGAACAAATACAAAATGTAGATTATTTTATAACTAAAGATGTGAAATCAAAAGATTTAATGAGTTTATACGAAAAAGTTGAATTCGGAAATATGAAAGGATACACATTTCAATCTGGTTTGTACAATACAGGAAGACAAGATGGAAAAACGTATAAAGATGTAGGGCAATTCAGAATCTATATCCTTAACCATCCAACAAATCCAGATTTAGTATTAATGATATGCAATGAAATTGGAAGAGGTACAGAAACTGCACAGGCTATTGATACTAACATGCAAACATTCCTAAAGAGCATTAAGCAATAATTTTTAATAAAATATTCAAATCCCAAACTTCATGTTTTATGTTGTTTGGGATTAATTTAATACTAAAAAAATGGAAACTTTATCAATTATAGGAATGATAATGATGGTATTAGGATTTATCAATGCCGCTTGGGTTGGAATTCTTTATATCATATCATTAAGTGCCGTTGCTGGAACAAAATTATCTAAGAAAGTAGGAACAGCAAATGAAAAAACAGACGAATATCTAGAACAAGGAAAAGCAACATCTAATGGTTTGTTGAAAAAATTGATTTGGAGATTAGCCATCGGTTGTATAGGTTGGTTAATGTTTTACATTGCAACAGGTCGTTTTTAAAATATAGATTGTACCCATGAAAAGTCTGCAAATCGTATTGTTTAAAAGGAATTTTAAGTTCCTATTGTGTATTGCCGCAACATTATTTTGTGGCTTAGGTGTTATTAGCTTCGGAACATTTTTCTTTAGAGAAGGTTTTTCTTGGTGGATTTTGATTGTTGGTTTACTATTAGTTTCTGGGTTTCTTTTATTTGCTTCAAAGATTTATACTTACTTATCATGTAAACAAGTGTATTTAATGGTAGAATCTGATGGAAATACAATTACTTTTTACAATAAAACAGATTCAGGCAAAACGTTCAATACCTCAGAAGTTATCGACCTAAATAAAATGGGTAGGTTTTATATAGTAAAAAAAAGAACCCGATATTTTATGAATAATTATTCGTATGCTTTTGAAGAAAAAGGAAGTAGAACAAGTTTGTTTAAAACTGATGTAAATGCTTTTCCTTCTTTATTTGAAGCATCAGAAAATGATAGAAATAAAGTTTTAGAATTTGTTAAAAGTGTATATCCATCTATTGATTTAGGATATGAAAGTGCTTGGAATAAAATGTCTAGAAATAAAAAATAAATTAAAAATATGAAAAATGTTATAAAAATAGCAGTATTAATCTGCATAGTTTCACTAAGTTCTTGCACGTCAAACCCTCCAAAATTAGTCAAGGCTTCAGAAATCTGCAATGAAGATTATAAAGGTGAAATTGTCATGTGCGAAGGAATTGTAAGATTGCCAGAGCGTTTTTTTAGTGCTGGAGGAAGCGTTACTATGGCTTTTGAAGCAGAAAAAGGAAAATTCAGAATTCCAATGCTAAAGATAAGCACATTTAGCAAAATTGAAGGTGAAAAGAAAAACATGATGGACTTGCTTCCAGATGGATTTACCGAAGAAGATGTTAAAATCTATGACGACAATGGACAACCAGTAAAATTAGGTGATAAAATAAGAGTTACTGGCGAATTACTTGGCGGATTATCAGATTGGTGCGATATAGACGTAACCAAAATTGAAAAAGTTAAATAAAAGAAAAACCACCAACAAAAAGAGTAAATATTTTTAAAATTTACTCTTTTTTTTACTGAAAAAATCAGTAAAAACCAATCAACATGAAAGACACAGTAATAAAACTAATCATCACACTTTTTCTAACGACTTATAACATACAAAGTCAAGAAGTAAAAATTGAATATGATAGAACCGTCATAGACACTAGCGATGTTATTAATGAAACTATAATGCTAAGTGTTAAAAATTTTCCAGATAACACAAACAGATGTGAACTTATAACCGTTTATGCAACTAATGAAACGCATCAAAAAATTAATCCCGAATATTTTTTAACGCAAGCAAATAGAGAATTTTGGATAACTTTTATAAAGAATGAAAAGACTAAGAAATTAACATCTCTCAATGGTAAAGCACGCTTTTTTAACGTTTCAGAAGAAGCAGAAACAATTATAAAAATTGATGGAATCTTAGAAAAAATTAATAAAACAGTTTATTCGAAAAACGATATTAAAGTTATTGTTCTAGATGTCAAATCATTACTTTCTAAAAACGATAAAAAGTCTTTAGAATATAAAAATGAAATAGCATTAATTGTGAAAGAGAATAAATTAAATCAAAAAAGGTTTGAAGAAACATTAAAAAAATCATTTGAAAATTACTTTGAACCTTTTGATATGATGCTATATTGTGAAGACCCAAAAAATAGTGTTTTAAATATTGATTCGCTTTTTACAGAATACAATAAATATCCCGAAGGAATTAAAAATGATCATGTCAAAACATTTCTTTTCTCAAGAAGTGATGCTACTAACAAAGCTAGAATTACTATTAAAGACTCTTCAACATATAAAGAAATCGACTTCAAAGTAATTTTAGATGAGAATTAATTCGGTTGAATTTCATGGGAAATAATTGAATTTAAAAAACGACCACAAAAAATCTCAACTTCTAATGAGCTTGTGATTTCATCAAAAGATTAAATCACCTCAGTAAAAATCACACCAAATACATAAAAATTATATAAAAAAATGAAAAATCTTCTACTTAGTTTAACCATTTTATTTAGTTCTTCTTTCTGCATGAGCCAAACTATAATAAATGGGAATTTTGAGATAAACTCTTTAAGTTCATGCCTTATAAATCCTTCAAATACAACATATAATAACTCTATTTCCAATTCATTTGCTTTTGGAGATTATTTCTTCTCAGGTCCTGATTTGCTTAAAAGCACATGTCCATATGGAAGTCCTGCAAATGGGACTTGGTTTCTAGGAATTGGATATGGTACACAGCCAGGAGTTGGTTTTAGAAGTGATGCTATTTCGTTAGAAATTGACATGAATTTAGTTCAAGGAAATTCTTATACAATTAGATATTTTGATAAAGTTTCAACCGATGGTGGAGGCGCAGGCGGGTTAATTCCACTTCAGTTTGGTCTTTCTACAGAATCATTATCATTTGGAACATTAATTCATAGTTCGGTACCTTCTTATTCTTGGACGGAAAGGAGTTTTACTTTTGTTGCACCAAGCAATGGGAACTTCATAACTTTAAAACCATTAGTAACAGGAACTACAGGAAGTTGGATACATGTGGATAACATTCGAATAGAAAACACTTTAGGACTAGTTGATGAATCACATGAAACCGAAATTGCTTCTTTTCCAAATCCTTTTTCAAATTATTTAACTTTTAAGTTAAATAATAATGATTTATCTGAGTTACGAATTTTTGATTTAACAGGGAGAGAAATTATGAAAAAAGAATTTATCAACGAACTCACATTAGAAACCTTTGATTTTAATCCTGGATTATATTTTTACACAATTACTAGTGAAAGTCGAATTGTAAAAAAGGGCAAAATTCTAAAAAAGGATACAATTTAAATCCCAATATTTTTATTAAATACAAGCAAAAAATCCTACAGAAATGTTGGATTTTTTTGTTTTAAACTCTCTAACAGTTTACTTTAAATACAAACAATGATTACTATAATCAATAATAGCTTTTCCTTTTAGTAAAACATCAGCGCCAATAATACCATCAACAGGTTTCGTTTTGTAATGACGAAGTGCATCATTTACATGACTCATGTCAAAAACAATCAAATAAAACTTTTTATTTTTCCATCTTCCCAATTGAATTTCGTTATTTTTTGCCAGTTGTGTTTCAATTCCCGTTGCACCAGCACCTGAAGCTTTTGTTTCTGAAATTTCTGCATCTAACTTAAAATGTTCAATGCTTTCAAATCCTACACAACTATTGCTGGCTCCTGTGTCTAAAATAAAGTTACCTTTTACGCCATTTATCTTTCCTTTGATTAATAAATGTTGGGTTTTCAGCACCGTAAACTTTATCTTTTTATATTTTTTTCCTTTTAAAAAGTCTTGCAAATCTTCCATAAATAAAAAAGAGCTGTAAAATACAGCTCTTTAAAATATAATAAATTATTTTATTAATAGTTTATTTCAAATGAACCATTATTTATCGTTTTTGTAGCATCTGTAGAAAAATTTAAAACTTCTCCTGAAAAATTTCCTTTAATTGTATTGTTGCTATTGGTTGAAATATTTGTATTTAAATCTCCATTATTACGATATTCTGTTGAGCCATTTTTATAAACAAAGCTATAAATCACATCCGAACCAACATCACCTTTCTCTACAATGAATACAACCATTTCACTAGTGCTAGTTCCAATGGTAGCAGTTACTGTTAATTCAGTATATGCATCAGGAGTACCAGCATCATAAGTTTCTTCATTCACAATTACTGTGTCAAAGTTTTTTTCAACACCATCAACCGTCATTTTAACAAATTTTGTGTTTGAGCTTGATGAATCATCATCTTTTGAACATGAGATAGTGAATAATGATAAGATTGTTAAGAGAATCAAAATTTTTTTCATAAGTAGAAAATTTAAAAGTTAAAATTATATTTACAAATATATATTCTGAAATTTAATTGTGCAAATTTTTTTACATTTACAAATAAATTAAAAGTCAAAATTTTGAACTCGCAACTAATTTTAACCGATACCCATTCGCATTTATATTCAGAAGAATTTGATCAAGACCGCAACGAAATGATGCAAAGAGCAATCAATGCAGGCGTTTCTCGTTTTTTTGTTCCTTCAATTGATTCTAATTATACAACTAAAATGTACGAATTGGAAAAGCAATATCCCGAAAATGTATTTCTAATGATGGGATTACATCCTACTTACGTGAAGGAAAATTACTTAGAAGAATTGGCGCATGTAGAAAGAGAGGTGGCATCTAGAAAATTTTATGCAATAGGAGAAATCGGAATTGATTTATTTTGGGATAAAACCTTTTTAAAAGAACAACAACACGCTTTTAAGCATCAAATTCAATTAGCGAAAAAGTATAAATTAGGCATCAATATTCACTGTCGCGATGCTTTTGATGAGGTTTTTGAGGTTTTAGAAAGTGAAAAATCGAATGATTTATTCGGAATTTTTCATTGTTTTACGGGTGATTTGGGTCAAGCCCAAAGAGCGATTTCGTTAGGAATGAAATTAGGAATTGGAGGTGTAGCAACTTTCAAAAACGGAAAAATCGACCAATTTTTAAATGAAATTGATTTACAATACATCGTTTTAGAAACCGATTCACCGTATTTAGCTCCAGTTCCTTATCGTGGAAAGCGAAACGAAAGTGGTTATACTTTATTGGTAGCTCAAAAGTTAGCCGAAATTTATCAGTTACCACTTGAGGAAATTGCAAGAATTACTACTGAAAATTCAAAACAAATTTTCGGAATTTAACCTAAAATAAAGTTTCAATTCATAAAATTTTTGTTCTTTTGTGAATTGTTTTCAAAATAGATATGACAAAATTCGATTCTATTCGCCCTTATTATGATTCTGAAGTAAACGAAGCCTTGAAGTCTTTGTTGCATCATCCTATGATGAAGGCTATGATGGATTTTACTTTTCCAGAATTAGAAGATGAAATTTGGAAAGAACAATTGAGTAGAACGCATTCTATTCGAGATTTTCAAGTTAATTTTGTTTACCAATCGATTCAAAGAGTTTTAGAGAGAAGTTCGGAAGGACTTACCACTTCTGGTTTTGAGAAATTAGAACCTAATGCTTCGTATTTATTTATTTCCAACCATCGCGATATTATTTTAGATACTTCATTACTGAATGTTTCTTTAATTGATCATGGATTGGTAATGACGGCTTCGGCTATTGGAGATAATTTGGTACAGAAAGATTTTTTACTGAAACTATCAAAATTGAACAGAAATTTCTTAGTTCAAAGAGGATTATCGCCAAGAGAATTATTGCAAAGCTCTAAGTTGATGGCGGAATATATGTATCATTTATTGTCTAAAGAAAATCGTTCGGTTTGGATTGCCCAACGAGAAGGAAGAACCAAAGACGGTAATGATGCCACGCATCAAGGAGTTTTGAAAATGGTAGCCATGGCAAATGATGAAGCAAGAGTGATGGACTTCTTTAAGAAATTAAAAATTGTTCCTGTTTCTATTTCGTATGAATATGATCCAACAGACGCTTTGAAAATGCCGCAATTAATTGCACTTTCAAAAGACGAAGTGTATATTAAGGAGAAAAATGAAGATTTCATTACGTTATTAAGTGGAATCATCGGGCAAAAGAAACGTATTCACATTCATGTAGGCGATGTTTTAGAAAACGAATACGAAAAAATTATTGCCGAAAACGATAATAATAACAAGCAAATTCAAGCTTTGGCACAAGTAATTGACGATTCTATTTTACAATCGTATAAATTATGGCCAACAAATTTTATTGCTTACGATATTTTATACAAAACAACTCGATTTGAACATTTGTACAACGAAAAAGAGCGTCAATTGTTTGAAAGAAGATTAGAAATGCGAATTGACGCCGACAATGAAACTATGAAAGAAGGGTTTTTGGCGATGTACGCAAATCCGGTTGTGAATAAATTGAAATACACGAATGACGTCGCATAAAGCAAAAATATTGCTAATATATACAGGTGGAACCATCGGTATGGTGAAGGACTTTGAAACCGGAGCCTTAAAAGCATTTGACTTTAAAGAATTACTTAATCGAATTCCCGAATTACATCTTTTAGATTGTTCCATTGAAACCATATCTTTTGAAACTCCAATTGATTCATCAAACATGAATATTTCCAATTGGCAAAAAATGGCACAACTAATTGAGGAAAATTATTCAAAATTTGATGGTTTTGTAGTACTTCATGGTTCTGATACTATGTCGTATAGCGCATCTGCATTAAGTTTTATGTTGGAAAATTTAGCAAAACCAGTAATTTTTACGGGTTCGCAATTACCAATTGGTGATTTAAGAACAGATGCCAAAGAAAATTTGATTACAGCAATTCAAGTTGCATCATTACAAAGCAACAAAAAACCTGTAATTCAAGAAGTTTGTTTGTATTTTGAATACAAATTGTATCGAGGAAATCGAACAACAAAAATTAGTGCCGAACATTTTAATGCGTTTACTTCGCCAAATTTTCCTGAATTAGCAGAATCTGGCGTGCATTTAAAAGTAAATAAAGATTTAATATTGGTTTCAAAATCAGTAAAAAAGCTTAAAGTTCACACCGAATTTGATGATAATGTTGCGATTTTAAAATTGTTCCCGGGAATCAATAAAAATGTGTTAACAGCTATTTTTGCTATACCTAACTTAAAAGGAATTGTATTAGAAACCTATGGTTCGGGAAATGCACCAACAGAAGAATGGTTTGTTCAAGCATTGGAAAAGGCAATAAAAAGCAATATTCACGTTATTAATGTAACACAGTGTAGTGGAGGAAGCGTTTCAATGGGCAATTATGAAACTAGTACACAGTTAAAAAATATAGGTGTAATTTCTGGGAAAGACATTACAACTGAGGCTGCTATTACAAAATTAATGTATCTTTTGGGACAGAAAGTTTCTAATAATGTGTTGAAAACCATTTTTGAAACTGCCATTAGAGGAGAAATGACATAAAAATAACATATTAAATTTTTATACATCATTTTTTTTACGTTATTTAGCACCCTTAAAATCAAGTATTGCTACGATAGAGAGGTGGCCGAGTGGTCGAAGGCGCACGCCTGGAAAGTGTGTATACTCCACAAGGGTATCGAGGGTTCGAATCCCTTCCTCTCTGCAGAACAATATTAATTTTAAAAAAATTATAAATATTTTTATATCTTTACCCATTAACTAATTAAAATTTAAGAACAAAAGCGATGAAAAGATTATTTTCTATTTTAGCAATCACAGGGCTTATGACTTTTGGAAATGTTCAAGCTCAAGATTCAACAGCAGCAGCAGCTCCAGCAACAGAACAAGTAGCTGATTCAGCAGCAACAGCAACTACAGATGAAGCAGCAGTAGCTACTACAGATGAACCAGCGGCAGAAGAAGTTACATTTACTCAATCTATGAAAAAACGTTTCATTGAGGGAGATCCAATTTACATGGGAGCAGTATTATTATGTTTAATCTTAGGTTTAGCAATTGCAATCGAAAGAATTATTTATTTAAACTTATCTACTACAAATTCTAAAAAATTAGTAGAAGAAGTTGAAGCAGCTCTAAAATCAGGTGGAATTGAAGCGGCTAAAGAAGTAGCAAGAAACACTTCTGGGCCTGTAGCTTCTATTTTCTTTCAAGGATTAGACCGTTCATCTCACGGATTAGATTCTGCTGAAAAATCTATCGTTGCTTACGGTGGTGTTCAAATGGGGCAATTAGAGAAAAACGTATCTTGGATTTCTTTATTTATTGCTTTAGCACCGATGTTAGGATTCTTAGGAACAGTAATCGGTATGATTGTTGCTTTTGATAACATTGAGTCTGCGGGTTCTATGGAGCCTTCATTAGTAGCAGGAGGTATTAAAGTGGCGTTATTAACAACAGTATTTGGTTTAATTGTTGCGATGATTCTTCAAGTTTTCTACAACTACATTACAGCTAAAATTGACTCAATTGTTAATGATATGGAAGATGCATCTATCTCTTTAGTAGATATGTTATCTGATTACTTTAAAGAAAAAAAATAATTAAGAAATGAATACACATAAATTAGTAAAAATTGCTGCCTTCATTATAGGTATTATTGGCTTAGTAGTGTATTTTGCTACTTTTGCCTATGAGCCAGATGAATTAAAAGCAAATAGTTTAGTAGGTGTTTTTATTACTGTATCTTACATTGCTATGGCAATTGCTGTTGCAGCTGTTTTATATTACGTAGTTAAAAATTTACTTACTCATAAAGATCAGTTAAAAAGAGCTATGATTACTGTTGGTTTATTTCTTGCAGTTATTTTAGTAGCTTTCATATTAGCTGATGGTACTGAAGTAAAATTAAAAGATGGAGGAATGATTTCTTCTTCTTATTCTAAAATAATTAGTACAGGACTTAACACATTCTATATTCTTGCTTTTGCATCAATTGCTGTGTTAGCATGGACAGGTTTCTCTAAAATTAAAAAATAAACTATGGCTAGAAAAGAAAGAGGTGCACCACCTGAAGTGAATGCCGGTTCTATGGCAGATATTGCTTTCTTACTTTTGATTTTCTTTTTGGTTACAACTACTATTGGAGTTGATCAAGGGATAAACAGACTCTTGCCTCGTTATGAACCTAAACCTGTTGTTCCAGATATTAATGAAAGAAATATATTAACAGTTTTAGTAAATAAAGACAACCAATTATTAGTAAACGAAAAATTGGTTGATATTAAAGATTTACGACAAACTGCTATAGATTTCATTGAAAACAATGGAAATGGTACTTGTAGTTATTGTTTAGGAAAAAAAGATCCTAAATTATCAGATAGCCCACAAGATGCTGTTATTTCTTTAAATAATGACGGACAAACTTCATATGGAACCTATATTGCGGTTCAAAATGAATTAGTAGGTGCTTACAATTACTTAAGAGATAGAGAGTGTAAGAAACGTTACGGTATGACTTTTACAGAAATGGATTATATTTATAATGATCCAGCTTCAAAAGCAACCGAAGGATTAGTAGATGATTTAAAGCCTAAAGTGGAAAAAATTCAAGAATTAATTCCAATGAGACTTTCAGAAGCAGAACCAAAAAAGAACTAAAAAAGTATAACTATGTCTAAATTTAAAAAGAAAAAATCAGGTGGAACACCTGCTATTTCAACAGCCTCGCTGCCAGATATCGTATTCATGCTTTTATTTTTCTTTATGACGGCTACGACTATGAAAGATAGTGACTTGAAAATTGAAAATACATTACCAAAGGCAAATCAAACAGCTAAGTTACATAAGAAACAATATGTAATGTACTTATACGCAGGAAAACCTAATGAAAGATATCGTTCTTCTTTAGGAGGTTCTGATCGTATTCAATTAGCTGATAAAATGGCATCAACAGCAGATATTAAAAACTTTGTTATCTTAGAAAGAGCTAACAGAAATTCTGAAGATGAGAAATATTTAACTGCATCGTTGAAAATTGATAAAAACGTTAAAATGGGTCTAGTTAGTGATATTAAGTTAGAGCTACGAAAAATAGATCAATTAAAAGTAAATTATACTACATCACAAGGTAATCCAGTTGAGTAATATATTTGCTAATAAAGTTTAAGAGGTACGCAATTGCGTACCTTTTTTTATTATTTTTATATAAAAATTACAAAATGCGTTTTTTAGTAGTACTCTTTATTATCGGTTTGAATTTTGGCTTTTCACAATCTACTGAAAAAGTTGCTGATTCTTTATTTAGAGAAGACCAAATTTATTGCTCTGTTTCTTATAATTTTTTGCAAAATAAACCAGATAATTTCAGTCAGTATTCTTTTTCTGCTGTACTCACAGCTGGTTTTTTGAGAGATTTTCCAATTTCCAAAAATCGTCACTGGTCTATTGCACCTGGTATAGGGTATTCTTACAGCGATTTAAAACAAAACATAGATTTTTCTGCTGCTTCAAACTCAAGTTCAGCAACAATTGTTAGAAGTAGAATGACACTTCACTATTTAGAAGTTCCTTTAGAAATTAGATGGCGAAATGCCTCACCTGAAAGTCATAAATTTTGGAGAATTCACACTGGTTTTAAAGTGAGTTATTTATTAGGTGGGAAGTTTATTTACGAGTCTGATGCCATTGGAAATGGCGATTTTAAAATCAAAGAAGTAGCCAATGAATTACAATATGGAGTTTACCTAGCCTTTGGATTTAACACTTGGAATCCATACATTTACTATGGTTTAAATCCTATTTTTGACAAAAATAAAACAACATTAGAAAACAATGTAACCGCATTAAATATCGGACTTAAATTCTATATTTTATAGCCAATAGCGGTATAAAAACAATTGTGGAGTCAATCCAATTATAATTCCAACAAGTAATTCTGGATATGTGTGAGCTTTCATGTACAATCTTGACGAAGCTACTAATCCCATGCAAACAATACAAAAGGCAAATAAATTTACAAAAGGCAATTGGTAGTAAGAACTCAATCCGTAAACAAAAGCAGTTAAAGCACTTATTCCTATCATGTGTAAACTTGCTTTAAATTTTAAAATTACCGAAGCTAAAACTAAAATTGAGCTTATTAATCCGCCAAGGAAAAAGTAAAACAATTCAGTTGTTATTTCTTTTGAAATACTAAATTTCAATAAAACTAATAGTAATATTGCTTGAACTGCAATTGGCATTTGTCTTTCCTTCAAAGTGGCTTCAGTAAATGAAGAAACAACGCCAAGTGAACGAAATAAAAAGTAAATTGACAATGGTAAAAGCAACGTCAAAATTACCACTTGTATAAGCGTTACATATATTTGAGAATCATAAAAAAAACTACGTGTTACTAAAAAATAAAATAAGGCACCATAAATAGAAACAAATATGGGATGAAAAATATACGAAAAAACAGGTAATATTTTTTTTAAATCCATGATTACTCTGTTAGATTTTTTTTCTCAAACGCGCTACTGGAATATCTAATTGTTCGCGATATTTCGCAATAGTTCTTCTAGCAATTGGATAACCTTTTTCTTTTAAAATTTCAGCTAATTGATCGTCTGGTAAAGGTTTCTTTTTGTCTTCTTCCGAAATAACTTGTTGTAAGATATTTTTAATTTCAATAGTTGAAACTTCTTCTCCTTGGTCGTTAGTCATCGATTCGCTAAAGAACTCTTTAATTAGTTTCGTGCCATAAGGTGTGTCAACATATTTGCTATTCGCTACACGTGAAACTGTTGAAATATCTAAACCAACCATATCAGCAATATCTTTTAGAATCATCGGACGAAGTTTTGTTTCTTCTCCTTCTAAAAAGTATTCTTGCTGATAAAACATAATCGCATTCATCGTAACATATAAGGTTTCCTGACGCTGTTTAATCGCATCAATAAACCATTTTGCCGAATCTAATTTTTGTTTGATAAATTGAACCGCGTCTTTCTGCGAACTCGATTTTTCAGAAGAATCTTTATAACTCTGCAACATTTCCTGATAATCTTTTGAAACATGCAATTCTGGAGCATTTCTTCCGTTTAATAGCAATTCTAATTCGCCATCAACAATTCGAATCGTAAAATCGGGAACAATGTGTTCTACCATTTTCTGATTACCGTCAAAACTTCCTCCTGGTTTCGGATTTAGTTTTTCAATTTCATCAATCGCTTTTCTTAATTGTTGTTGTGAAACGTCAAATTTCTGCAATAATTTATCGTAATGTTTTTTACTAAAAGCATCAAATTGCTGTTCAATAACTTGAATGGCTAAATTGATAGAATCCGATGGTGTTTTGTGTTTTAATTGCAACAACAAACATTCTTGCAAATCGCGCGCACCTACACCAGCAGGTTCTAAATCCTGAACCAAATGCAAAATACGTTCTACAGTAGCTTCATCAGTATAAATACCTTGAGTAAAAGCCATGTCATCAACAATATCTTGTGTAGTTCTTCTGATGTAACCCATATCGTCAATACTTCCGACTAAAAATTCGGCAATATCGCGTTCGTCATCACTTAAAATAAATGTATTTAACTGATTGATTAAATCTTGATGAAAACTAACAGGTGCAGCAAACGGAAGTGATTTGTCATCATCGTCATCGCTGTAATTATTCGTTTGATATTTATAGTCTGGCGTTTCGTCGTTACTTAAATACTCATCGATGTTGATGTCTTGTGCGTCGATATGGTCGTTGTCATAATCGTCGTAATCGTCATCGTTTGTGTTTACTTCGTAATCATCTGCTTCGTAATTATCTTCCTTGCTACTTTCTTCCAAAGCAGGATTCTCAACCAATTCTTCCTGAAGACGTTGCTCAAATGCTTGCGTAGGCAATTGAATTAACTTCATCAACTGAATTTGTTGAGGCGATAATTTTTGAGATAATTTGAATTGTAAACTGTGTTTTAACATTGTTTTTTGTTTAAAGTTTCAGGTTTCAGGTTTCAAGTTATTCTTTAAAAAACAACTTGAAACTTGAAACTTGAAACAAATATTTTTAGAATTCTGCGTTTTGTGGCGTTCTTGGGAAAGGAATTACGTCTCTAATGTTACCCATTCCTGTTACAAAAAGCACTAATCTTTCAAAACCTAATCCGAAACCTGAGTGAACAGCCGAACCGAATCTTCTAGTATCTAAATACCACCAAAGTTCTTCTTCGTCGATTCCTAAAGCTTTCATTTTTTCTACTAATACATCGTAACGCTCTTCTCTTTGCGAACCTCCAACAATTTCTCCAATTCCTGGGAATAAGATATCCATTGCTCTAACGGTTTCTTTTCCTGGCTCAGTATTGTCGTTCAAACGCATGTAAAACGCTTTAATTTTTGCTGGATAATCAAATAAAATTACCGGACATTTAAAGTGTTTTTCCACTAAGAAACGTTCGTGCTCACTTTGTAAATCAGCACCCCATTCGTTAATGATGTATTGGAATTTTTTCTTTTTATTTGGTGTTGAATCTTTTAAAATATCAATAGCTTCGGTATATGAAACGCGTTTGAAGTTGTTATCTAATACAAAACTTAATTTTTCTAAAAGCGTCATTTCGCTTCTATCCGCTTGTGGTTTTGACTTTTCTTCTTCTAACAATCTGCTTTCTAAGAATTTTAAATCATCACCGCATTTATCAACTGTATATTTGATAACGTATTTAATGAAATCTTCAGCTAAATCCATGTTGTCCGCCAAATCATTGAAAGCTACTTCTGGTTCAATCATCCAAAACTCAGCTAAGTGACGAGAAGTGTTTGAATTTTCCGCACGGAATGTTGGTCCAAACGTGTAAATTTGACCTAATGCCATTGCAAAAGTTTCGCCTTCTAATTGTCCAGAAACGGTTAAATTGGTTTGTTTTCCGAAGAAATCTTCTTTGTAGTTGATGCTTCCGTCTTCGTTTCTTGGAGCAGAACCATCAATTGGTAAAGCCGTTACTTGGAACATTTCACCAGCACCTTCAGCATCAGAACCTGTGATGATAGGCGTGTTTACATAGAAAAATCCTTTTTCTTGAAAATATTGATGTACAGCAAACGCTAATGTTGAACGCACACGCATGATAGCTCCAAAAGCATTCGTTCTAACACGTAAATGTGCATTTTCACGTAAAAATTCTAACGAGTGTTTTTTAGGTTGCATTGGAAATTTCTCCGCATCACTATCACCTAAAATTTCTAATTTCGTTACTTGAATTTCTACTTTTTGTCCGGCACCACGGCTTTCTGCCAAGGTTCCTGTAACGCAAATTGCAGCTCCAGTTGTAATTCTTTTTAAAGTTTCATCAGGAGTGTTTTCAAAATCTACCACACACTGAATATTATGAATGGTTGAACCATCGTTCAACGCAATAAATTGATTGTTTCTAAATGTTCTAACCCAACCTTTTGCTGTTACTTCATGTAATGTTTTCGTGCTGTTTAAAAGGTCTATAACTTTTGAGTGTTTCATTTTGTCTAATATTATTATGCAAATATACTATTTCTCGTTTGAATTTTCTTCTTCAATATCTTCAGCTAAAATATCTAATGTTGGTTCTAAGAATTCTTGTTGGTTGGCAATGGTTTTATCTAACGAAAGCAACAAGGCTGGTAATAAAATTAAGTTTGAAAGCATTGCAAAAAGCAAAGTTGTTGCCACCAATCCTCCTAAGGCAACGGTTCCTCCAAAACTTGATAATGTAAATACCGAGAATCCAAAAAATAATACTACTGAAGTGTAAAACATACTAATTCCTGCTTCTTTCAGTGTGCTGTAAACAGAACGTTTTATTTTCCAATCGTTTGCTTTTAATTCTTGACGGTATTTTGCCAAAAAGTGAATGGTATCGTCAACCGAAATTCCGAAAGCAATACTAAATACTAAAATGGTGGATGGTTTAATTGGAATTCCAAAATATCCCATTAATCCTGCTGTCATTACCAAAGGTAAAATATTTGGCAATAACGAAACCACAATCATTTTGAACGAACGGAACATATAAGCCATTAATAAAGAAATCAAAACAATAGCAAAAAGTAACGATTGTACTAAGTTATCAATCAAATAATGCGTTCCTTTTTCAAAAACATATGCTTTTCCAGTTAGTGAAACTTCATAACGTTCTTTTGGAAAAATATGATTGATTTTATCTTGTAAACGTTCTTCTATTTTTTGCATTTTATCGGTACCAATATCTCTCATGAAAGTCGTAATACGAGCATATTGACCTGTACTATCAACATAGCTTTTCAGCATGTTTTCATTTCCTTTTTGAGTCGAATTTTTTATGTAGGATAGAATAAAAGCTTCTTCTTGTTTAGTAGGTAATTCGTAAAATTCTGGATTTCCGTTATAGTAAGCTTGTTTAGAATATTTAACCAAATTAACGATAGAAACGGGTTTTGATAATTCAGGAATTTCAATAATGGTTTCTTGAAGTTCTTCAATTCGTTTTAAAGTAACCGATTTCAAAGCACCTTTTGGTCTTTTGGTGTCAACTACAATTTCTAAAGGCATAACGCCGTCAAATTCTTTTTCGTAGAAAACAATATCTTTAAAGAATGGTGCTTTTTTCGGCATATCTTCAATGATACTTCCTGAAACTGTGATTTGATAAATTCCAATAATCCCTAAAACTAATATTCCAATTGCAGTTGAAAAAACAGCTACACGATGATGTCTAATGGTGTTTTCAATCCAATTTATGAAGGCTGCCATATAGTTTTTGCCAAGATGTGCCAAGTGTTTTTCCTTTGGCATTGGCATATAACTGTAAACGATTGGAATGATGATTAAGCATAAAATAAACAAGAAAACAATGTTTAAAGAAGCAACAATCCCAAACTCACTTAACAATTTGCTATCGGTAAAAATAAAGGTACCAAAACCAGCTGCGGTTGTTAAATTCGTCATCAAAGTAGCATTTCCTACTTTTGAAATTACTCGTTGTAACGACTTGGCTTTATTACCATGATTCTTGATTTCTTGTTGGTATTTATTAATAAGAAAAATACAGTTAGGAATACCAATTACAATAATTAATGGTGGAATAATCGCAGTTAAAACCGTGATTTCGTAGTTTAAAAGCCCTAGTGTTCCAAACGACCACATTACGCCAATAATCACAACAAACATGGAAATCATAGTCGCTCTGAAACTTCTAAAGAAGAAAAAGAACAGTAAAGATGTAATTCCAAGTGCTGCACCCACAAACAATCCAATTTCGCTAATGATACTGTTAGCGTTTAATGTTCGAATGTATGGCATTCCTGAAACACGGAGGTCTAATCCGGTTTCTTTTTCAAAGGCGTTTATCTTCTCTTGGCTAAGATGTTTTTCGATGAAAGCTTTTCTAGCAGGTGTGTTTACAATTTTTTTATCCATGTAAATTGCAAAACGAACAGCGCCACTTTCTTTATTAAAAAGCATTCCTTCGTAAAAAGGTAAGTCGTTATAGAATTCTTTTTCTTTTGTTTTTAAATAATTATCTGAAATACTATCGTTGTTTATAAAAGGAACTAATTTGAATTTTTGAGCAATCGTATCTTTTTCTAATACGCGTAAATCTTCAATAGAAAGTGTAAGTTCAGTTGCTTTGTCTTTTTTTATTTCTGAAACAAATTTTTCCCAAGCTCTATAATTTTTTTCGGTAAAGAAATTTTTGTCTTTAAATCCTAGAACTACTAAGTTTCCTTCTTCGCCAAATTTTTCTAAAAATGAATTGTACTGAATGTTTATCTCGTGATCATCAGGTAGCAAGTTAGCTTCAGTAAAGGTAAAACGCATGTTTTTCCACTGAAAACTCATGAAAATCGTAAAAAGTACAATAAGTACTAATAAAAAAACGCGGTTTCTTAAAATTCTACTTGCAATATAATCCCAAAAACTGGTACTTAACCACTTTAACATCTCTCAAAAATTAGGGTGCAAAGGTACGGTTTTTGTATTAATTTATTGGTTTAGAGAGTAAGATTTAAGTTAAATTTAAAGTCCTAAATCCAAATAGTAAGAAACTTTAATGGCAATGTTGTCGTCAAAATTAGCTAATTGATATGGACCATATCTGTAAAATGCCACTAAACCAATTCCTTTGTAGATTTTATTACATTCTATACCACTTTCAAAAAAACCATCTTCCATCGTGTTGTAGCTGATACCAAGATGTTGATTGTCGTCTTTGTTTGAACCAAATGCCATTCGTGTAACAACTGTAAATTCGGGATTAATTTTGTAGCCTAAACGAATTTTATTAAAAGTATGTTTCAATTGCAAAGAAGCATATTGATTGGAGAAAAACTCATTAAAATACATAGTTTCAAAACTGTTTTTCCCTGCAAAGGTAACACGTTGTAAAATAGCGTCACGATTCAAATTATTAGGAACAATGCTGTACAAATGAGTAATTGGAACATCTCCAAAAGCTATTCCTGTTTGTAGTAAAATGGAGCTTTTTTGACCTGATAAATAAGGTAGTTCGTAAAAAGTTTTAAAATCAATTTTAGAAAATACAAAATCATTTTCTAAGATTTCAGGAATGGTTTGTGTGTATTGAATTGAAAATTTTGGATGGCGTTTTTCCATTTCAATTTTTCCCATAGGTGTTTGCATATAATTGCTAAATGGATTCCATTGAAATCCCAATTGAACCATTGTAATGTTATAATCTGTATAGGAAACTCCATTGTTTACAAAGGTATAATCAAATAGTGGTTTTACTTGATTTTGAGAAACAGCAAAATAACTATTCGTTTTTGGTAAAAATTTACTTTCTACAAAAACTGAACTTACTTTATTGTTGTAGAAGGTTGAAATGTTAATTGGTCGTGGATCATAAATTTTAAATCTTCGCGAATCTGTAGCAAAATTGGTTTGTGCAATTTCATTAATATCATCAGAATAAGTAGCACTTACCCAAGTTTCAGAGTTTTTGTGTGCTAAATAAGATGGTGTGATTCCGAATTTAATTTCTCTATCTTTAAAACCATAAGCGCCATAAAAAGCCACTTTATATTTTTGAGATAATTTATCGTTTGTAACACCACCAAGTCCAACTCTAAAACCTTCAAAATTATTGTATTTAATAATACTTCGTAAATCTACATCAACTATAGATACAGGGAAATAACCATTAATAATTTTCCTACCTAAAAATAATTTATGTTCAATTTTTTCGGATAACGATAAACTATCGATTGAAGTGTAAGTTCTTATTTTTCTTTTATCAATTGTATCTTTTGCAAAAGCATTCCAATACTCTGCTGGTTTTTTTAAACTGCTTTGCGGAACTTCAATTTTTACTTTTGGTCTTGTTATAGTAACTGGCTGATTAATTTCAATGTCATAAGGCGTAGATTCTATATGTAAATAGGCTTGGTCTGTTGCGTTTTTACTTTCTATATTTTCAAGTGATGAGCTAAATTTAATGGTTCCTCCTAAAATGTTTAAATCATCATAATTGTTCCCTTTCAACACTTTAAAATCGCGCTTTTCTGGAAACCAAATATTATGTTCTTTTTGGAATTTAAAAGTATAGGTTGCATTAATATTTACAATTCCATAAATACGATAATGCGCTTTTGAAATGGCATATGTTTCTGTATCAATATATAATAAACCTCTAAGTCGGTTTGCATTTAATTTTTTTGGTTGAAAATAAACACGATAAGCTTTTCTGCCTTGAATTGAAACTGTGTCAATTAATTTATATGAATACAATCTTCTCCCATAATTAGAAATTGGATTTTGAACTGGAATTTCTAATATTTCAAACGGATTTTCGTAAACAGAATAAGATACTAATTTTAATCCTAAAAATTCGTATAAAGGTTGTTCAAAACCAGCCATTCGTGTAGCTAAAACGGTTTCTTTATTTTGTTTTCCGTTGTGTTGAATAAGGTTTACTTTTTCGGTTTGGTATAAGTGTTGTTTTCCAATTAATTTTTTAAATCTATAGTTTGAGGAATCTAACTTTATTTTATCTTTTCTTAAAAATCTTTTTTTCCGGATAGTATCTATTTTACTTGATATACTATCTGGATTTGCAGAAACATAAATATATTCATAATTTTTGTATTGAAAACTTGATAATGCTTTTTCTGGGTCATTATTTTTTTTGTTTTCAATCACCTTTTTTATGATGTTATTTACTTCTGTTTCAGAATATATTTCAGCTTTTTTATCATTTAAATCAGAAACCAATTTAATAGTTAGAATCGATGTAGTGTTTGAAGCATATACTATTTTTTCATGGAATCCTTTGTAATTTGCTTTTATGGGTAGCTTTAAATCTTTTACTTCGATAGAGAATTTTCCTTCCCAATCTGTAATAATTTTAGCCTTATTGTAGGTTATGGTGGCAAACGCTATAGGAACAGAATTATCAATGTCGATAACTTGTCCTTTAATTTTATTTTGTGCGAGCATGCCAGGGGTGATAATAATGCACAAAAAAAGCCAAAAATATTTCATGTAAGTAATTTCAAGTATTTCTACAAATATATTCAAAATAAAAAATCCCGAGTGTTAATCGGGACTTAAATTTACGAACATTACTTTTGCCAAGGAGTTTTTCCGTCTACTTCTTGAATTAAAATAATTTCTTCTGAATAAAATAAATCTTTTTCAAGTTCCTTAGCATTTAATTCAATAGTAACTTTCTTTGATTTTTCTTGCAATTCTGAAAGTTTGAAATGCTTAATTTTATCATATTCTTTGAAATTGAGATAAACTTTTTTAATACCATCTTCTGTTTCAAGTTGTAAATAAGGATTTTTTAATAAATCATGTTTGATTACATTTTTATAATAATCTACAAATTCTTTATTTTTCTCGTCCGAAACCATTGAGTTAATAATTTTCTCAGTATTTATAGCTTGTTTATCAGTAAGGCCAGATGGCGAAGTTAGATTGATTAATTTGAAATATAAATTTCCTTTATGGTTTTCGGATTGTTTACAGCTAAAAAGTAAAATTGTAAGAAAGAATAACAGTGTGCTTTTCATAAAGCATAAATTTATCTTCCAAATTAATTAAAATAAAAACTCCCGAGTGTTAATCGGGAGTTAAATTTATACTTTCATGATTTCAGCTTCTTTAACCGCTAAAAGTTCATCGATTTTCTTGATGAAAGAATCGGTCAGTTTCTGAACATCTTCTTCAGCTTTTTTGCAAATATCTTCTGCAGTTCCGTCTTTTTCTTCTTTTTTGATGTCTGAATTAGCATCTTTTCGGTGATTTCTAATTCCAATTTTTGCATCTTCAGCTTCAGCTTTTGCTTGTTTTACCAAGTCGCGTCTTCTTTCTTCAGTTAATGCTGGAATATTGATGATAATGTTGTCACCGTTGTTCATTGGGTTTAACCCTAAATTAGCAATCATAATTGCCTTTTCAATAGGATGTAACATGTTTTTTTCCCAAGGCGTAACCGTTAAGGTACGAGCATCAGGAGCATTAATGTTAGCAACTTGCGACAATGGTGTTTGAGAACCATAATAATCTACAAAAACACCACCTAACATTTGAGGTGAAGCTTTCCCTGCTCTAATATTTAAAAATTCTTTCTCTAAATGCGCAACAGAACCTACCATAGCTTCTTTTGCACTGTCTAAAATAAAGTTAATTTCTTCAGTCATTTTTTTGTTTCAAGTTTAAGGTTTCAGGTTTCAAGTTAAGAACAATAACAACATGAAACGTGAAACAAAATTATATTGTTACCGTTGTTCCGATAGTTTCTCCTTCACACACTTTTAATAAGTTACCATCTTTATTCATATCGAATACAATAATAGGCAATTTATTTTCTTGACTCAATGTAAAAGCAGTTGTGTCCATTACATTTAATCCTTTTGCTAATACATCTTCAAACGAAATAAAGTCAAATTTTACTGCATCAGCATTTTTTTCTGGGTCAGAAGTGTAAACTCCATCTACACGAGTTCCTTTTAAAATTACGTCAGCACCTACTTCAATTCCTCTTAAAACTGCAGCGGTGTCAGTTGTAAAATAAGGATTTCCTGTTCCTGCACCAAAAATTACAATTCTTCCTTTTTCTAAATGACGCGTTGCTCTTCTTTTAATGTATGGTTCAGCAATTGCTTCAATTTTTAAAGCCGTTTGTAAACGCGTTTGCATTCCAGCTTCTTCTAAAGCGCCTTGTAAAGCCATTCCATTGATAACTGTTGCTAACATTCCCATGTAATCACCTTGCACTCTGTCCATTCCGTTACTTGCACCAGCTACACCTCTAAAAATGTTTCCACCACCAATAACGATAGCAATTTCTACACCTTTATCGTGAATTTGTTTTATCTCTTCAGCGTACTCAGCTAAGCGTTGTGGGTCAATTCCATATTGTCTATCACCCATTAAAGCTTCACCGCTTAATTTTAGAAGAATTCTTTTGTATTTCATTCCCGTTTATTTTTTTTAATGGAGTCATGCTTTCGCAAGCTCAAGTCATCGTGTTGTTTATTTGTGATGCAAATATAGTTAAATAGCTTTTTTCTAAAAAAAATGTTTTAACATTTATGTTGCTAAATTTTCAAATGCTTTTTTTGCTTCGTTGTAACCCGTTTCAAAAATTAAATCCATCTTGGCTTTATTGGTTTCAAACGTACTAAAGTTAGTCAATTCTTTAGGTTCGATGATTAAATCGCAATGATTAAATTTTTGAAGATTTGAATTGGCAGTCAATAGTTCTAATGCTCTATACGTTACAGATTTGATTGAATTTAAGTTTTTGGCCTCAATATTTTGAACAGGGCTAACATAAACGCCAATAATTGAATCACATTTTCCTTGCAATAAATCAACTGGAAAATGATTCAAAATACCGCCATCACTATATAATTTTTCTTTAATGGTATAAGGCGAAATCATTCCAGGAACTGCTGTTGAAGCCAAAACTGCATCAACAATTTTAGTTTCGGGACTAAATATTTTCAATTTTCCTTTTACCATATCGGTTGCGGTGATATAAGTTGGAATTTTTAAATCACCAAGTGTAGTAGTTTCTCCAAAAATTTCTTCAAAATATTTTTTGAATGATTCCGAATCTACAATTCCAGGTTTTTTAAACGTAAAATGTTTCCAGTGAAAAAAGTAAATCGACTTGAAAAAATCTAGAATCTCTTCTGGTTTTTTTCCAAAAGCATACATAGTTCCTACAATTGCCCCTGCGCTTGAGCCTGAAATACAACAAGGCTCTATGCCTTTTTCAATTAAAAATTTCAGAACGCCAGCATGAGCAATTCCTTTAGAACCACCACCAGAAAGCGCTAATCCGATTGATTTTGAAGTTAAATCCATATGTAACAATTCTTACATTTAATTTCCAAAATTAGACTTAAATTTGCCAAATAAAGTTAATAAGATGAAAAATACCATACAACAAACGTTACTAAATAGTTTTTCTTATTCAGAGTATAGAAAAAAGGTTACTGAATTGATTGCTGAAGGAAAATCAACTGGACACGAACAATCGAATGATTTATTTCATTATTCTGAATTGAATGAAGCCCGAATGAATCGTTTAGAAAAAACCATTGCAATTGTTGATGAAGTAAAAGCCAAATTAGAAAATTTAGATAAAAAATATATTTGGTTAGTTTTAGCAGAAGGTTGGTGTGGTGATGCTGCTCAAATTTTGCCTGTGATTCATAAAATGGCTGAAACCACAAATAAGGTTGAATTAAAAATCGCGCTCCGCGATGATAATGATGCTTTAATGCAGCATTTTTTAACGAATGGAGGAAAAGCAATTCCTAAATTAATCGTTTTAGATGCTGAAACTTTAGATGTTGTTTTAGATTGGGGACCAAGACCTCATGGTGCAAAACAATTGATTTTAGATTACAAAGCGGCTCATGGAGTAGTAGATGAAACGGCTAAAATTGAATTGCAAAAATGGTATTTACACGATAAAGGAATTTCGATTCAGAATGAAATTGTGGAAATGCATGAGCAAGTTTTGAGTTGATTTTTTTTGGAACACAGATTAAAGAAATTTTAAAAATTATCTTAATTTCCATAATCTGTGTTCCTGAAAATAAAAATTTATTTTATTGTTCCAATAATTTTTAATTTATCAGAAGTGGAAATTCCACCAGGGTTGCAACCTAGTTGACCTTCTGGGATTTCCATTTTTAGTTTTTGGTAATAATCTGCCCAAACTTCGAAATACTCATTTGATTTTGGTGATTTGAAAGTCATTGGAAACAAATCAAACAATGGTTTTTTGTACGAATGTAAAAACGCATCATAAATTAATTCCGAACAATAGTATTTTCCATTATCGTACAAATATTCGTCATCATAAGGAACGCCAACTTGTTGTAAAGAAAAAGTAATGGCTTCAGGAATATATTTTCGGTATTTTCTTTTTAATCTTCCTACAAACATTTCTTCATTTGTGTAGGTTTTGAAGGTTTCGTATGGCGTAACTTTAACTGCTTTTCCTGCGGCTTCAATTACGAAAACAGAATCATTTTTAATATACACCATTCCTAAATGACTAAAATCTTTTCCTTGATAACCTTCGGTTACTTCGTTTATCGCTTCGCAAAGTGGACCGCAGTTCATCGATTGAAATAAAATATCGCCTGTTTTTAGTTTTACATTTTGCGAAAAACCAAATTGAAATAGCAGAAAAAATAGAAGTAAAGTTTTATTTTTCATCTTCATGCAATTGTGCAAAATCATCAGGAGTAATTGCATTTTCAACTGAATAATCGCCAATTTTTGTACGACGAAGCGCCGTTAAATGTCCACCCGAATGTAATGCCAAACCAAAGTCATACGCTAACGAACGAATGTAAGTTCCTTTGCTACACTTTACTCTAAAATCGACTTCAGGTAACTGAATTCTTGTGATTTCAAATTCGTAAATCGTAGTTTTTCTCGATTGAATTTCCACTTCTTCGCCTGCGCGCGCGTGTTCGTACAAACGTTTTCCATCTTTTTTAATAGCAGAAAAAACAGGTGGTTTCTGGTCGATTTCACCAATAAACTGTTTTGTAGTTTCTAAAATTAAGGCTTCTGTAATGTGTTCAGTTGGAAAAGTAGCGTCAATTTCGGTTTCTAAATCGTATGATGGAGTAGTAACGCCAACCACAATAGTTCCAGTATATTCTTTAGCTTGTGCCTGAATTTCAGTAATACTTTTGGTGAATTTCCCTGTACAAATAATTAATAAACCAGTTGCTAACGGATCTAATGTTCCGGCGTGACCGATTTTAAATTTCTTTGGTAAATCGTATTTGCGTTTTAAAATGTATTTCAATTTGTTCACCGCTTGAAACGATGACCATTTCAAGGGTTTGTCGATTAAAAGGACTTTTCCTGCTAAAATTTCTTCGGCATTCATTAGATAATAGTTAATTTTTGTACGAAGAAATGAATCAATAGAATTGCAACTCCGGCAATAATTCGGTAATAACCAAAAATTTTAAATCCGTGTTTGGTTAAAAATCCGATGAATGATTTGATAGCGATTAAGGCTACAATAAATCCGACCACATTTCCAATAATTAATAAATTAATTTGGTCATCTGAAAGTACAAAACCATCTTTATAATAATCGTATGATTTTTTCAAAGTGGCTCCTAACATGGTTGGAATTGCTAAGAAAAAAGAAAATTCGGCTGCAGTTGTTCTGGATAATTTTTGTGTCATTCCACCAACGATGCTGGCACCACTTCTAGAAACGCCAGGAATCATCGCTAAACACTGAAACAAACCAATTTTAAAAGCGGTTAAATACGAAATTTCGGTTCCTTCCGAATTGCCAAACCATTCGTCAACTTTCAATAATAAAAAGCCACCTATTATTAAAGAAACCGCTACTGTGATAGGGTTTTCTAATAAACTATCTATAAAATCACCTAATAATAATCCGAAAATTACAGCAGGAATAAAAGCAACAAATAATTTAAAGTAAAAATCAAGCGACTGAAAAAATCGTTTGAAATATAAAACAATTACAGAAAGTATGGTTCCCAACTGAATTACAATCGTAAAAAGTTTAGTAAAATCGTCTTGCGCAATACCAAAAAATGAAGAGGCAATAATCATGTGTCCTGTTGAAGAAATAGGTAAAAATTCGGTTATCCCTTCAATAATGGCAAGAATAATGGCTTGTAAAACATCCATAAAGTATTACTTCTTCGGATTTTTTAAAATCGAATAAATCGTAATTCCGAATCCGATTAAAACTACTGTTGGAGCTAAACGAATTCTTCTGAAACTAAAAATTTCTTTATTAAAAACATTTGGATCTTCGCTTCCGCCACCACTCATTAGAATAAATCCAAGAGCAATTACAGCTAATCCTACTAAAAGAATTTTGTAGTTTACTTTGTCAAAAAGAAATACAGGTTTGTTGTTATTTTCCATTTTTATGTTTTTTTAAATCCACTGAACACTATAAACTGAACACTGAATATTAATATAAATCGTCTGTTTTTAAGTTCAAGAAACGTTGTGTAGCAAAATAAGTACTAATAGAAGTAATGATAATTCCTACGACTAAAACGCCTAAAATTACAATTCCAATAGAAGTATAATCTTTTGCAATTCCTAAACTTGGGAATAAACCATCTACATAAATTACAACACCAATTAATCCAATAATTGCTAATGCCGAACCAATTAATCCTAATTTAATGCTGGTCCAAATAAATGGTTTTCTGATGAATGATTTGGTTGCGCCCACCATTTGCATTGTTTTAATAGTAAATCGGTGCGAATATACAGAAAGGCGTAAAGAACTATTGATCAACAACATGGCAACAACGGTTAAAATTCCGCTGATGATTAAAATCCAAAAACTGATTTCTTTTACATTATTGTTTACTAAATCTACCAATTGTTTGTCGTAAATAATTTCGGTAACCATTTCGTTTTTACGAATAGTACGCTCAATTTTTTTGATACTATCGGCATTTACATAGTCACCTTTTAAGTGAATATCAAATGAATTTTGAAGCGGATTAAAGCCTAAAAACTCCATAAAATCCTTTCCTACAATATCTACGTTGTTTTTAGCAGCGCTGTCTTTATGAACAAAAGCATAATCTTTAATGAATTTGGCATTTTTCATTTCTACATCAAAGGCGCTTAACAAACTGTCATTTGCTTCGTTGTTAAAGAAAACTGTCATTGGAATGTTTTCCTTGAAATCATTTGATATTTTTTTAGAATTAATTACAAATAATCCTAATGTTCCCAAAAGGAATAAAACTAAAAAGATACTTAAAACTACCGAAAAGTAAGACGAAATTAAACGTCGCTTGTTGTAATTTTCAAATGATGATGCCATAAAAGTGTATTTAAGCCGTAAAAATAGTAAAGATATTTTGTTTACATAGAATATAACAACAAAGTTTTAACTTTAGTATTATAAAATGTATTTTTGTTATCTAAATATTAAGCATGATAACAAAAAAATCTTCTCTCGTATTTTTTCTTTTTGTCATTTTTCAAAGTGTTTTTTCTCAAGAAATTGCAATTCCCTATCGTGACGGAAATTTATGGGGAATTTGTAATGAAACCGGAAAAATACTTGTTGAACCTAAGTTTGATAAATTAGAATTTCCAAACACATCTGAAAATTCTAATGACTATATGATTTCTAAGCTAAATGGTTTAGAAGGATTAATTATCAATGGGAAAGAAATTTTAACACCAAAATATACCAGTATTTATGACGATAATGGTTTGTTTCATGTTAAATCAACCGAAAACGAAAGCAGAGCCGATATCCTTTTGCCAAACGGAACTTCAATTTTTGAAAAACCTCTTACGAAAATCTTATATCAAACTAAAATTGAAAAAAATAAAAAATTATTTCATGTTTTAAATCAAAACTTAACCGAGAGTGTTTTTATTTTGGATATGGACAACTATAAAACCGTTCAAGTTTTATATGATAACTATTACTCCATTTCTTACATAAGAACAAGAAGTGATATTGTCAATAGAAATGAAATGCTTTTTGTACTAAAAAAATCAGCAAAAAGCGATTTACTTGCAGAACGTTGGAGTGGGACAAAAATTCCGTTAGATAAAGTAAGTTCTGATTTTCGTTATTTGAAAGAAGAAGAATACCTGCAGTTTTTTGCTAGTAAATATTATGGAAGTAGTGATGATGGATATGCTTCAAATTGGGGAAATGGAAGTAAAGGAGAACCAATGGAAGTAGTTGAATACTCAGGTTCAGCAGATATGGTTGAAGAAGCTCCAATGGCAATTCCTTATGATGAAAGAATGGTTGTTTCAGAATCACCTGAAAATAAAATTAAAAACTTGAATCATAACTTAGTAAAAAAAGACAATAAATTATTTATAGAAAGTTACTCAAACAGAGATTATAAAAATAAAAAAATAGAAGAAATTATCGTAGATGTTCCAGTAAGTGATGTTAAATTGCCTTATGGTTCTTTCACTTTTAAAACAGAAAATGGTTCAGATAATTACAATAATTTTATTCGTTATCAAAAAAACGGAAAAACAATAATTATTTTACCAAACGATTTAAAAAACAAGATTACGTTTGATTTTATTGATGAGCGAAATTTTCCAGTTAAAGAAAATAATATAATTAAAGAAATAGTTTTTTTAGTAGGTAAAAAAGATAAAAACAACCAATTGAAATATGGTTTGTATTCCAATGTTAGAAAACAAATAGTAGATTTTATCTATGATGAGTTCAAAAACATTCAATTTTATTTTAATGATGGAAAAATGTTGTTCAAAATCAAGCAAAATGACAAATATGGCCTAATTCAAACAGACGGAACTATTTTGTTACCAACAAATTTTAATGATTTAACAGAAGTAAACAACAATTATCGTTCAGGTACAAAAGTATTTCAGGTTCAAAATGACAATAAATATGGATTGATATTTCTAACAAGTTCTGAAGTTAAAATAATAGCTCCAGTTTTTGATTATCCTATTAAAGGCGTGATTGCAAAATACCCTGAATTTAAAAATCATAATTTGCATAAAAATATCAATGCTGTAAAAACCATTTCACTAATTGAATTAAAAGACGAATCTGGGCAATTTATGGGTTATGCAACATTTGATGGAACACAATTTTTTAAAGATTAAATGATGAAAAATTATTTTTACATATTACTTTTAGTTTGTTTTAGTGCTTCTGCTCAATATTTTACAGAAGATGGTTATTACCAAATTAGAAAATTAGATACAGATAATTTCGATAATTTCTATTTCAATGAATATGAATTTAACCCAGTTGAAAACGCAAAGACCTTAGCAGAAATTGAAAAGTTATCCAAACAAAACAATTATCCAAATATTAGATATTCCATTTCAAAAGGCACTAATAATACTGCACAAGTTTCAGTCTATGTGAATAACAAATTATTCTCATCTGCAAATTATAAAAACGGATTATTAGACGGTAAAAAAACCATTTTTCATGGCAACGGAAATCCATTTCATGAAATTGATTATGTTAATGGAAAGGCAAATGGCGTTTATAAAATGTATAATGAAAGAAACAAACTTGGTTTTGAAACCCATTTTAAAAACAACTTGAAAGAAGGTAAACGAATTATGTATCCTGATAAACGAAAATTAGAAAGTATAGAGGGAACTTATAAAAACAATGTTTTAGTAGGTGATTTAAAAATCACCGAAGAATATTCAAGCTATTATGGTCAGGAAAAATATTACTATCTTTTTCCAAATGACCTAAAAAACGGAAAAGTGAAACGATATGCTAAAGACAAATTAATTGAAGAGTACGATTTGGTTGCGGGTGAATTACACGGAAATGCCATAATTTATAACCTCGGAAATGATAAATTGCATGCAAAAATTCCATACACTTTGGGCTTAAAAAATGGAATAGCTGAACATTATGATAGAAATGGAGAGTTATTAACCAAATGTGAATTCAAATTTGGAAAAAAAATAGGAAAACATGAAAAATATTCACCTGGAAATCAATTAGATGACGTAGATTTTTATGATGAAAACGGCAATAAAACAGGAACATGGATTAAATATTATTACGGCAAGAAAAACATAGAAACTACCTATAATACTGATGGTTCAATTGTTAAGAGAAACTATGATAACAATGAAAATTTGATTTCTATTTCTAATTTTAATTCAAAAAACTTACAAGAAGGAATTTCACAAAACTTCAAAAACGGTATTTTAGATAGCGAATTTTTTTATAGTAATGATGTTCAAAAATGGGCAAAAATGTATTATGAAAATGGAGCAATTTTTTTAAATAGAACCCCAAAGGGCAAATATTCTGAAATTGAGTATTTTGATATAAACGGAAAATCTGTTCATGTTAATAAAGTAGATAATCTCGGAAAACCTATTGGAGTTCACAAAAACATCCAAATTAATAAGGGAGATTTAGTTGTTGTTGAAGAAACACATTATGATAAAAACGGAAATAGAACCAAATGGATTTATTTTTCAACACCAACACATCGAACAGAATATTTATATAGAAATGAAGTCTATCACGGAAAATCAACTGGTTACAACGTTAACAATGACATCATTTCAGAAACCTATTATTACGAAACCAATGGCCAGTCAAAAATCGTTAGTAAAGAAGAATTTGAAAAACTTACAAAAAGTGAAAAGAAATAGCTTTTTTCAAACTTTCAACTTTGATTTTTAAAACGTAAATTTGCACCTTATTTTTTCGGATAAAACCGATAACAGAAAACTGACATGAAATACCACCACGAAAAAATCGAAGCCAAATGGCAACAATATTGGGCAGAAAATCAAACTTTTGCTGCATCTAACCATTCAGAAAAACCAAAATACTATGTATTAGACATGTTTCCTTATCCTTCTGGAGCGGGCTTACACGTTGGGCATCCACTAGGTTACATTGCTTCCGATATTGTCGCAAGATATAAAAGACATCAAGGTTTTAATGTGTTGCATCCGCAAGGGTACGATTCATTTGGTTTGCCAGCCGAACAATATGCGATTCAAACGGGGCAACATCCTGCGGATACGACGCGTATGAATATCGAAGGTGGTGTGGATAAATCAGGAAATACCATTCAAGGGTATAGAAATCAGTTGGATAGAATTGGTTTTTCTTTCGATTGGAGTCGTGAAGTGCGTACTTCAAATCCCGATTATTACAAACATACACAATGGATTTTCATTCAATTATTCGAATCTTGGTACAATAAAAATTCGGATAAAGCAGAAAGCATTTGCACGTTAATCCAAGAATTTGAAAAGAACGGAAATGCCAATGTAAATGCGGTTTGCGATGATAATATCTTACCATTTTCAGCTGAAGATTGGAAATCATTCTCCTCAGAAGAACAACAAAAAATATTATTACAATACAGATTAACCTATTTAGCCGAAACCGAAGTAAACTGGTGTGCGGCTTTAGGTACGGTTTTAGCGAATGACGAAATTGTAAACGGCGTTTCAGAACGTGGTGGACATCCAGTAGTTCGTAAGAAAATGACCCAATGGAGTATGCGAATTTCTGCTTACGCGGAACGTTTATTACAAGGTTTAAACGATATCGATTGGAGTGAATCCATCAAAGAATCACAAAGAAACTGGATTGGAAAATCAGTTGGAGCAATGGTTTCATTCAAAGTTCTTCCAGCTTCCAGCACCCAGCTTCCAGCAACAATTGAAGTTTTCACAACTCGTCCTGATACTATTTTCGGAGTTACCTTTATGACATTAGCTCCAGAGCACGAATTGGTTGCACAAATCACAACTCCAGAACAGAAAGCAGCAATTGAAGCTTATGTTGAAGCTACAGCAAAACGTTCAGAGAGAGAAAGAATGGCGGATGTTAAAACAATTTCAGGAGTTTTCACAGGTGCTTATGCCGAACATCCTTTTACAAAAGAACCGATTCCAGTTTGGATTGGCGATTACGTTTTGGCAGGTTACGGAACAGGTGCGGTTATGGCGGTTCCTTGTGGTGATGAACGTGATTATGCTTTCGCGAATTTCTTCAAAGGAACTAATGGAATGCCAGCAATTAAGAATATTTTCAACCAAGATATTTCAGAAGCCGCTTTTGGAGAAAAAGGTGGTTTTGAATTGGTAAATTCTGATTTCTTAAACGGATTGGATTATAAAAACGGAACGAAAAAAGCAATTGAAGCTTTAGAACAATTAGGTGCAGGAAATGCGAAAGTAAATTACCGTTTACGTGATGCCGTTTTCTCTCGCCAAAGATATTGGGGTGAACCTTTTCCAGTATATTATGTGAATGGTTTACCACAAATGATTGACAAAAAACACTTGCCAATTGTGTTACCAGAAGTCGAAAAATACTTACCAACCGAAGACGGACAACCACCTTTAGGTAACGCAACGGTTTGGGCATGGGATTCTGAAAATAATGAAGTGGTTAACAATGATTTAATTGATAACACGAAAGTTTTTCCATTAGAATTGAATACCATGCCAGGTTGGGCGGGTTCTTCATGGTATTGGATGCGTTATATGGATGCGCATAATACAGAAGAGTTTGCTAACGAAGAAGCTTTAAAATATTGGGAAAGTGTAGATTTATACATTGGTGGAAGCGAGCACGCAACCGGACATTTATTATACTCTCGTTTTTGGAATAAATTCTTAAAAGACAGAGGTTATGCACCAACCGAAGAACCATTCAAGAAGTTGATCAATCAGGGAATGATTTTGGGAATGAGTGCTTACATAGTAAGAGCTCAAATTGGATCAATTTATTTTTTTGGCGCCGCTGATAAAAAATCGATTGATTTAGAACTTCCAACAACAGTCATTGAATATGAGTTTTATAAGAAATACAATAAATTGCTAGATAAATTTGACGCATTAAATTTAAGTGAAGCAGATAAATATTTAATTGGAGATAAATTTGGAAATGAATGGGTTTTCAAATTGTTAGAAATTTTAGAAGACAATATAACAGGAGTTGATTTTTACGATAAAATAAAAAAAGCTTACTCAGAATCAGATATAAATGATTTGAAAGTAATTAAAAAAATTTTACTTGATTTATTATCGAGTTTAAAAGAAAAATATCCTCAAATTTCGGATAGTATAGGTTTTGATTCATATGGAAATTATTCGGTTTCTTTTAGTTTTAGCCCAATTAGAATTGACTTACAAAATATTGATGAAGTCACTAATGAATTATATATAGATAAATTTAAAATTGACCCTAAATATTCTTCTGAATTTTCTAAAGCAAGATTCATATCTTTTGGAGAAAATATGAAATTTTTAGCTGGAAGAGAAGTAGAAAAGATGTCAAAATCATTCTACAATGTAATAAATCCAGATGATATTTGTGAAGAATACGGAGCAGATACTCTACGTTTATACGAAATGTTCTTAGGACCATTAGAGCAATCTAAACCTTGGAATACAGCAGGAATTACAGGTGTTTCTGGTTTCTTAAAAAAACTATGGAGATTATACTTTGATGATAACGGTTCTGTAATTGTAAACGATGAACCAACAGCTGAAATGTATAAGTCATTACATAAAACCATCAAAAAAGTAACGGAAGACATTGAGAATTTCTCTTTCAATACGTCGGTTTCTCAATTCATGATTTGCGTGAACGAATTGCAACAATTAAAATGTAATCACAGAGCCATTTTAGAACCTTTAGCTATTTTAGTTTCGCCTTATGCACCACATATCGCGGAAGAATTATGGAGTGCTTTAGGTCACGAAGGTTCAATTGCAACCGTTGCTTTTCCAAAATTTGAAGAAAAATATTTGGTAGAATCTGAAAAAGAATACCCAGTTTCGTTCAATGGAAAAATGCGATTTACAATTAAATTGCCATTGGATTTAACCAAAGAGCAAATTCAAGAAATTGTATTAGCAGATGAAAGAACCATTGCACAATTAGCAGGAAATACACCAAAGAATATCATTATCGTTCCAGGTAAAATTATTAATTTGGTAGGATAAAATCCTTTTTGTCATTCTGAACTTGTTTCAGAGTCTATATTTTATAACCGCAGATTCGCAGATTTTAATCTATGAGTCTGCGGTTTTTCATTTCCCCTCTTTTAGAGGGGTGCCCGAAGGGTGGGGTGTCAAAATGTTTCAAAACGATTTTGATAATCTATGAATCTGCGGTTTTTTTATCGGCTTTTTGTAACATTTTTCATTTTTTACGTATAATAGATAAACTAAAAAACTATTCGAAATGGAAAAAAGAAACATTGGGAAACTAATTGCTGGAGTTGTAATCATTGCATTTGTATTTGTAGCTGCTTTAATGTTTGGATTGCCAAGATATAACGTGTGGCAACAAGAAATGGCTGGTAAAGCCGAAATGGCAAAAGCCGAACAAAATCGTAGAATTTTAGTAGAAGAAGCAAAAGCCAAATTAGAAGCCGAAAAATTAAACGCCCAAGCCGAAATTGAACGCGCAAAAGGGATGGCAGAAGCTATGAAATTAGAAAATGGAACGTTAAGCGAAACCTACAACCAATATTTATTCATTAGAACGTTAGAAAAATTAGCTGATAAAGGCGATTTACCACAAATTATCTACGTGCCAACTAACGGAATGGTTCCGGTAATGGATGTTTCTAAAAAATCTCCAGTGAAACAAATGCAAGAGTAATTGTTTTTAGAATTATTTAACTAATGCCAAATTGTCATTTTGTAACTTTGGCTTGTAATTTGTTATTGATTTTAGTAAATTTAGAAATTAAAATATAAAAGATATGTGGACATATTATATAATGCTTGGAGCGATTGCTCTAGTAAGTTGGTTAGTAAGTAATAAATTGAAGAGCAAGTTTGCTTTTTATTCAAAAGTTACCTTACGTAACGGAATGAGTGGTGCCGAAATTGCAGAAAAAATGTTGCAAGATCACGGAATTACAGATGTAAAAGTAATTTCAACTCCAGGTCAATTAACAGACCATTACAACCCAGCAAATAAAACAGTTAATTTGTCAGAAGCAGTTTACAATCAAAGAAATGCAGCGGCAGCAGCAGTTGCAGCTCACGAGGTTGGTCACGCGGTGCAACATGCGCATGCGTATCAATGGTTAACGATGCGTTCTAAAATGGTGCCTGTAGTGAACATTTCTTCAAGTATGTCACAGTGGTTAATTATGGGAGGTTTGATTTTAGGTTTTGCTTCAAAATCAAGTATAGGTTTTTACGTAGCAGTTGCGGGTTTGATTTTAATGGCAATTGCAACTACTTTTAGTTTTGTAACACTTCCAGTAGAATATGATGCTAGTAACAGAGCTTTGGCTTGGTTAAAAAATAAAAACATGGTGAGCCAACAAGAATATGCTGGTGCCGAAGATTCATTGAAATGGGCGGCAAGAACATATGTAGTGGCGGCTTTAGGAGCTTTAGCGTCTTTGTTATATTGGGCTTTCCAAATTTTAGGATCGAGAGACTAATTTTTTACAAACAATATTTTAAAACCCAAATTCAATTAGAATTTGGGTTTTTTGTTTAGATGTGTTTTAATGCAAATAAGATTATGATTATTGAAATCCAAAATAGAATATGTGTATAAATAGATTTCGAATTGATTTTGTTTTTATAAAAATATAAGTAACAGTCGTAAACAAAAAGTAGTATTGATATTGGTAGTAAAAGAATAAAGAGGAAAAAACTCAATCCCGGTGCGTGAGCTCCGCTTGGGAAAAAGTATTCTACTAAAAAACAAAATACTATATACAGAATGTAGAATAAAACTAATTTAAATTCTCTTTTCATTTTACAACTGAATTTGCCTTTCTATCTGCTGTTCCAAAGAAATGTACGTTTCTGTTCTTGAAACGCCATCAATAGGTTGAATTTTTTTGTTGAGTAATTGCATCAAATGTTCGTTGTCTCTACAAATAAGTTTGATTAAAATACTCCAATTTCCAGTGGTGTAATGACATTCTAAAACTTCTGGAATTTTCTTTAATTCTTTTACCACTTCTGGATTACTTGATGCTTTTTCTAAATAAATCCCAATGAAAGCCATCGTGCTATATCCTAAAACTTTCGTATCCACAATAAACTTCGAACCCGAAATCACTCCAGCTTGTTCTAATTTTCTTAGTCGTTGATGAATTGCAGCACCAGAAATTCCAATTTTATTCGCAATCTGTAAAATAGGTTTACGCGCATCTTCCATTAAATCACGTAGGATTTCTTTGTCGATTCCGTCGATTTCAATTTGTAAGTGATTTATCTTCATTTTAAACTTATTTGAAAGTAAAAATACAAAATAGATTTCAAAATTGTATTTTTTATGTCGTCCCTACAGGACTTTTCTCACGGAGCTATTATTCTTTACCGATATTCCGTTCCTACGGAACTAGTAAGAGATAACTTAAATGACTTATATGGTTCAAAAATAATTTTAAAGCGCCGTTAGGTGCGAAATATTAGTAGTTAAACCGTATAGTGATAAAGAAATCCCGTAGGGATGACATTTTACAGCTCTTCTGAAATAAAAAAAATCCGAAACCAATTACGATTTCGGATTTTCAAATCTTGAATTAAGGATTAATTTTTCACATTTAGGGGATTGTAACCTAAATAAGGAACTTCCATTTCTTTGAAAATTACGCCATAATCTTCTAATTCTTTTAATATAGGATTGTACACTTCTTTTGTAATTGGTAATTGTACGCCAGGAGTTATAATTTCTTTATTTAAGATTTTTAATGTTGCAATTGCGACCGGAAGTCCAACTGTTTTTGCCATTGATGTGTAAGTTTGATCATCACCAATGCAAACCATTGTGGAATCAATTTGTTTTTTCTCGCCGTTTAATTCATAACCAAATTTATGATACATCACAATCATATCTTTGTCATTTGGTTCTAAAGCCCATTTTTCAGCTAAAATCTTTTCTAAAATTTGAGCTGGAGTTGCTTTAACTAATCCCACTTTTTTGTTCGGATTGAATAAATCGATTTCCACTAATTTATCCCAAATGATGTCATCTTGGTCAATTTTTTGCGCATGACGTAATTTGATTTCAACAGTGTCTGTTGGGTGATATGGTAAGAATGAATTCGTAAATTCTCTGTACGTCATGTCTTCCGAGTTGTCAATAGTGTATGAATCATCCGTCATTCCTAATTGTACTAAAATATCCCAAGCTCTTGAATAGCCAACTCTTCTAATCGTTCCGCGGTAACAAGTTAAAGCATCGTCTAACCCGTAAACACTTCTGTATTTTAAAGAATCTCTGTTAGCATATGCTTCAAATCTTCCGTAACCTTCTACTTCTAAAAATTCCGTTCTTCTAAATAATTTTGAATACGGAATGTATTTGTATTTTCCTTCTTGTATGAATTTTGCAGCACCTCCTTGTCCAGCCAAAACTACATTCCTTGGATTCCAAGTAAATTTATAATTCCATAAATTGGTATCACTTTCTGGAGCAACTAATCCACCACAGAACGATTCAAAAAGGATAATTTCTCCACCTTTTTCACGAATTTCATCCAATACTTTCATGGCACTCATGTGGTCGATTCCTGGGTCAAGCCCAATTTCGTTCATCAAAACCAAGCCGTTTTCTTTAGCCGCAACATCTAATTCTTGCATTGCTGGACTAATATAAGATGCGGTAACCATGTGTTTTTTGTAGGTAATACAATCTTTAGCTACTTCTAAATGCAAATGTGCAGGTAACATTGAAACTACAACATCTGCTTTTTGAATTTCCTCTTTTCGTTGCGCTTCATTAAAAATGTCAAAGGCAATTGCTCTTGCATTTTTGTGGTTGTTGGTCTTTTGTTTTGCTAATTCTTCCGATAAATCACCAATTGTAACATGAAGATTCTCTTTTTCCGAATTTTCTAAAAGGTATTTTATAAGTGATGAAGCTGATCTTCCTGCTCCAATGACTAAAATATGTCTCATCTTTGGGTGTGTTGTAAAAATATCACACGAAGATAGTAAAATGTTATATTTGTGAAAACATTTTGTTGATTTATGTCATAATTTAACATAAAAACTTTTCCTATCTTTGGTCTCAAATTTAAAAAAATGGACAAAAGAATACTATTAGTTGCTGCAATTTTAGGGGTAACGGCTATAATTTTAGGGGCATTTGGGGCACATGCGTTAAAAAAAGTACTTTCGGTGGAGCAATTGGCAACATTTGAGGTAGGAGTGCGTTATCAAATGTATCACGCGTTGTTTCTTCTCTTTGTAGGAACTTTTGCTTTTTTAGGAGAGAAAGAACGTTCGATTATTTTTTATTTAACGATAGTGGGTGTTTTGTTTTTTTCAGGTTCTATTTATCTTTTAGCAACAAATACTATTACCAATTTGAAGACTAAATTTCTAGGACCTATAACGCCAATTGGTGGTTTGTTCTTGGTTTCAGCTTGGGTGTACTTATTTTATGCTGTTTTATCTAAAAAACAGTGATTAAAAAACGCTATCTAAAATATAATTTATAATTTTGCACTTTATTAAATACACAACATAACAAACAATTTATGGATACGAATGCGCATATTACGAAATCGATTTCGTTAGAAAAGTACGGAATCGTTAATGTATCAGAAATCATATACAATCCTTCATACGATTATTTATATAATGAAGAATTAAACCCAGCTTTAGAAGGATTTGAAAGAGGACAGTTATCTGAACTTGGTGCTGTTAACGTAATGACAGGTGAGTTTACAGGGCGTTCTCCTAAAGATAAATACATTGTTAAAGATAGCGTTACAGAAAATACCATTTGGTGGAATTCTGATAAAGCAGCTAACGATAACAAACCAATTTCTCAAACAACTTGGGATGCTTTAAAAGAAACTACAGTAAAGCAATTATCAAATAAAAAATTATACGTTGTTGACGCTTTTTGTGGTGCAAACGAAAACACAAGATTGAAAGTTCGTTTCATCATGGAAGTAGCATGGCAAGCACACTTTGTGAAAAACATGTTCATCCGTCCTACTGAAGCAGAATTAAAAAACTTTGGTGAGCCAGATTTCATTGTAATGAATGGTTCAAAAACAAGTTTCAAAGATTACGCAGCTCACGGATTAAACTCTGAAGTATATGTAGCGTTCAACTTAACTGAGAAAATCCAATTAATTGGAGGGACTTGGTACGGTGGTGAAATGAAAAAAGGATTGTTCTCTATGATGAACTATTACTTACCATTACAAGGAATTGCTTCTATGCACTGTTCAGCTAACAAAGGAAAAGATGGCGACGTTGCTGTTTTCTTCGGATTATCAGGAACAGGAAAAACTACTTTATCAACTGATCCAAAACGTGAATTAATCGGAGACGACGAACACGGATGGGATAATGATGGTGTTTTCAACTTTGAAGGTGGATGTTATGCAAAGACTATCGATTTAAGTAAAGAAAACGAACCAGATATCTTCGGAGCTATTAAAAAAGATGCGTTATTAGAAAACGTAACTGTTGATGCCAACGGAAAAATTGATTTTAAAGATGGTTCAGTTACACAAAATACTCGTGTTTCTTATCCAATTTACCATATTGATAACATTGTAAGACCAGTTTCTAAGGCAGGTCACGCTACTAAAGTTATTTTCTTAACAGCAGATGCATTCGGAGTAATGCCTCCAGTTTCTAAATTAACTCCAGAGCAAACAAAATATTACTTCTTATCAGGATTTACAGCTAAATTAGCGGGAACTGAAAGAGGAGTAACACAACCAGAACCAACATTCTCAGCTTGTTTCGGAAAAGCATTCTTATCATTGCATCCAACAAAATACGGTGAAGAATTAGTTAAGAAAATGGAGCAACATAATGCTACCGCTTACATGGTAAACACAGGTTGGAACGGAACAGGAAAACGTATTTCAATTAAAGATACAAGAGCAATTATCGATGCTATTTTAGATGGTTCTATCGAGAATGCAGAAACAAAAACAGTTCCAGTATTTAATTTTGTAGTTCCTACTGCTTTACCAAATGTAGACACTAACATTTTAGATCCAAGAAATACGTATGCAGATGCTGCCGAATGGCAAACAAAAGCAGAAGATTTAGCTTCAAGATTCATCAAAAACTTCGTTCAATATACAGACAACGAAGAAGGAAAATCATTAGTAGCGGCTGGTCCTCAATTGTAATCTAAGAAATTTATATAGTAAAAAGTCCCGAAATTTTCGGGACTTTTTTATTGACATAAATCAAACAAAAACCCCAAAATCTACAAGAGTTTGGGGTTTCTTTATATTGGAATTAAACTTATTTTCCTTTGTTTGCTTCAGCTACATACTTTTCTAAAGCTCCAGTCATAGAAGGTGTTCCAGGGCTTGGTGCCATAATGTCTACACGTAAGCCGTGTTCTAAAGCTTCTTTTTGAGTTGTACTTCCAAACACTGCAATTCGAGTGTTATTTTGTTTAAAATCTGGGAAATTTTTGAATAATGATTTAATTCCTGTTGGGCTAAAAAATGCTAAAATATCATAATAGACATCTTTCAGATCTGTTAAATCACTCATTACCGTTCTGTAAAATGTTCCTTGTGTCCAATCTACTTTTAATCCGTCAAGTGTTTGAGGAACATCAGCATTTAATTGGTCAGAAGAAGGTAATAAAAACTTCTCGTCTTTATATTTCTTAATAAGTGAAGACATATCTACAAAGTCTTTTTGTCCCACATATATTTTTCTTTTTCTATAGACAACATAACGTTGTAAGTAAAAAGCAACTGCTTCTGACTGACAGAAATATTTTAAATCTTCAGGTACTTTATAACGCATTTCTTCTGCGACTCTAAAAAAATGGTCAACAGCATTTCTACTCGTTAATATAATAGCCGTATAATTATTTAAGTCAATTTTTTGTGCACGTACTTCTTTGGCAGGAACACCTTCTACATGGATGAAAGGTCTAAAATCAACCTTTACTTTCAGTTTATTTTGAAGCTCAAAATAAGGAGAATTTTCTACTTTAGGCTCTGGTTGTGAAACTAATATTGTTTTCACTTTCAAATTTGACATATTTCTCTCTAATTTTTTGTAAACCAATTATAAATAAAATAGTAAGGTGCTATTTCAAGGGTGCAAAGATACAAAATAAAATAAAATATTTTACGCATCAGTAAATTTTGATATAATTTCAATGCAACGATGTAAGTTGTTATGTTTATTACGAATAATGCAACAAGAAGTATCCAAAAAAACAATTTTGAATCAAATGAGTTATAAAATAAAATAATGTTAACTGGTAAAAGGATGAATCCAAAGTAAGCACGATAATTTACTTTTAGCAAATTAAATTGCTCATTAAATTCTTCGATTTTAAATGCCGTTGCCACAATTTTTTCGATTAGAAACTTCGATAAAATAAAAACGGTTAAAAAAGTAAATATTTGAATATAAACAATTCCGTTTGTTTTTTCTGCTTTGTCAAATTGATTCAATACCAATAATGTAAAAAACGAGAAAGAAAATAATTGTAGAACAAACATTGAAACAGTAAATCCGCTCATTAAATTGCTACTGTCTTTATAAATTTTTGTATATTTATCAGAATAAGCTAAACGGATAAATTCGTTAAATCGAACAGAAGAAATGGTTTTGTTTACGGCAATAATACCTACGCAAAGCACAAACAAAATAGTTGCCCAGTCTTTGCTTTCTATAATTCGTTCCTGTAATTGTATTGCTAACATATTAGCGCAAAATTACAAAAAATAGTTTCATATTTATTATTATAAAATTATTAAGAATTTTAGCGAAGAAATAGCTTATTTTTGCATCAAAATTAATTCATCAATGGACAAAAGCGTTGTCATAATCCCTACGTATAACGAAATTGAAAATATTGAAGCAATTATAACTGCAGTGTTTGCTTTGTCAACCACATTTCATGTTTTAATTGTAGATGATAATTCTCCAGATGGAACTGCCGAAGCGGTAAGAACATTGCAAAAACAATTTGAAAATCAGTTATTTTTGGAAGTTCGAACTAAAAAAGCGGGTCTTGGTACAGCATATGTTCATGGTTTTAAATGGGCGCTTTCGAACGGGTATGAATATATTTTTGAAATGGATGCCGATTTTTCTCATAACCCTAACGATTTAGAAAAATTATTAGCGGCTTGCGAAAACGGAGCAGATGTAGCTATTGGTTCAAGATATTCAAATGGAGTTAATGTTGTCAACTGGCCATTAAGTCGTGTTTTATTGTCTTATTTTGCATCGGTTTATGTGCGAATGATTACAGGCATGAAAATTGCTGATGCAACCGCAGGTTTTAAATGTTATAGAAGAATTGTTTTAGAAAAAATTAATCTCGACAGAATAAAATTCGTTGGTTATGCTTTTCAAATTGAAATGAAATACCGCGCATTTGTTAATAAATTTAATATTGTAGAAGTTCCAATTATTTTTACAGATAGAACAAAAGGACAATCAAAAATGAGTGGCGGAATTATTCGCGAAGCCGTAGTAGGAGTGATAATGTTGAGGTTAAGAAAAATATTTAATAGATTATAATGAATACATATTTAATTAGAAATGCCAAAATTGTAAACGAAGGTGCTGTTTTTGAAGGTGATATATTAATTGAAAATGAAATCATTAAAGAAATTGCTGAAAAAATAAGTCCTAAATCGTCAAATTGTGTAATTATCGATGCAGAAGGAAGTTATGTAATTCCTGGCGCAATCGACGATCAAGTGCATTTTAGAGAGCCAGGTTTAACACACAAAGGAACAATTGAAACTGAAAGTAGAGCAGCAGTTGCTGGCGGAATTACTTCGTTCATTGAGCAACCAAATACGGTTCCAAATGCGGTTACTCAAGAACTTTTAGAAGATAAATACCAAATTGCTTCTCAAACATCTTATGCGAATTATTCGTTTATGATGGGAGGAACGAATGATAATTTGGAGGAAGTTTTAAAAACCAATCCAAGAAACGTTGCCGGAATTAAATTGTTTTTAGGTTCTTCTACAGGAAATATGCTGGTGGATAATCAAGAAGTTTTAGAAAAGATTTTTTCATCTACAAAAATGCTAATTGCTGTTCATTGTGAAGATGAAGCAACGATAAAAGCAAATTTAGAAAAATATAAAGAAGAATTTGGCGACGATATTCCAATGAAATATCATCACCTAATTCGTAGTGCAGAAGCGTGTTATTTGTCTTCATCAAAAGCAATTGCACTGGCAAAAAAAACAGGTGCACGTTTACATGTTTTTCATTTGTCAACAGCAAAAGAAATGGAACTTTTTACAAATAAAATTCCGTTAGAAGAAAAACAAATTACAGCAGAAGTTTGTGTACACCATTTGTGGTTTACAGATGCTGATTATGATGCGAAAGGTTCATTGATCAAATGGAATCCTGCAGTAAAAACACAGGCTGATAAAGATGCGTTGTGGAAAGCTTTATTAGATGATCGAATTGATGTTATTGCAACAGATCATGCTCCTCATACATTAGAAGAAAAAATAAATTCATATACCACTTGTCCTTCTGGCGGACCTTTAGTACAACATGCTCTTGTGGCAATGTTTGAAGCACATCATCAAGGAAAAATTTCGGTGGAAAAGATTGTAGAAAAAATGTGTCATAATCCGGCAAAAATTTTCAAAATTGAGAATCGTGGATTCATTAAAGAAGGATATTTTGCAGACATTGCTATCGTAAATGCTTATTTGCCTTGGAATGTTAAAAAAGAAAATATTTTATACAAATGCGGATGGTCTCCGTTTGAAGGTTATAACTTTAAATCGAGAGTTACGCATACTTTTGTTAACGGAAAATTAGTATATGCTAATGGAAAAGTTAAAGAAACAAAAGTAGGTCAACGTTTATTATTTGATAGAAATATATAGATGAAAAAGTTTTTAGGAATATTTGCGGTCGTTTTTATTATTTCATGTTCAAAAAATCCGGTGCCAAAACCTGATAATTTGTTAGATGATGAAGTAATGACAAATATTTTATTCGATATTGCTATTTTGCAGGCAGCAGATGGTACAATGACTTATCGTTTAGCTGAGAACAACATAAAAGTGAATTCATTCATTTATGAAAAGTATAAGATTGATAGTACAACCTATTATCAAAATCAAAAGTACTACGCTGCAGATACTAGAAAATACAAAAAAATGTATCAAGAAGTTTTAGCTCGATTAGACGAAATTAAATCTTCGTCAGAGACTAAAAAAGATTCAATTATAAAAAAATAAAAACATCCTTAAAGAACTAAATTATTTTAGTTAAATACGTTTCCTTTTTTTGAAAAGAATAATTTAAAGCTGTAACTATTTTTGAAGTATCATAAATATGAACAGAATGCGATGCTTTTGCAGTTGCTCTTGTAAGTTTCCTTTTTCGGTTTGTAATTTTTGCAATTAACCAATCCAATCTCCATGCAATAGATGTCATTGTTTTTGATGCATAAATAGTTGGTGGTTTTATATTCAAAAGGGTTGCTAAATAAGTTATAAAATCTTTTAGAATTACATTTTCTCCCACTAAAATATAGCGTTCGCCAGAAATAGTACTTTTCATTAATTGAAACATGCAATTGGTTACATCTTCCACAGCGACAATGCCAATGCTTCCTTTTGTATAAAACGAAAGCCCTTTTTTTACCGATTGCACAATAATATCACTTCCTTGTTTTGGAAAACCATAACCAAAAATCACACCCGGATTCACAATTACAACTTCCAAACCTTCTTGGAAACCACGCCAAACTTCCATTTCGGCACCAAATTTTGTAATGGCATAATCACCATGTAATTTTTCAGGATTCCATTCGGTTTCTTCAGTAATAATGATTTCGTGTTCTTTAGTATCGCCAAGCGCTGCAATCGAACTCACATGACACAATTTTTTCACGCCAAAATCAATGCAACAGTTTACAACGTTAGCTGTTCCTTCAATATTAGATTTCCGAAGTTTCTCTTCATCATTTGGATTAAATGAAATCAAAGCTGCACAATGATACACATGGGTAACATTTTCAAAAGCAATTTCTAATGAAGGAATATCAGTAATATCGCCTTTTACCCAATTGACTTTATCAAAAAGAGCGGTTTGATGATGAAAAGCAAAAACATTCTTTACTTTTTCAATCTGTTTTTCAGAACGAAATAGCGCTTTTACCTCCTCATTTTCTTGAAGAAGTTTAACCAATAAATGCGAACCTACTAAACCTGTTGCTCCTGTGACTAAAATCATGACGTAAAAATAGCAATTCTTTTAAAAAGAGGCTAACTTTTAAACCTTCAAACTTTTAAACTTTTAAACTAAAAGTTATCTTTGCCAAAATTAAATCGCAAAATGAAGAATTTAGTAGAAGAATTACGTTGGAGAGGTTTGTTTCATGATATGATGCCTGGAACAGAAGAGCAATTACTAAAAGAAGCTACCACAGCTTATATTGGTTTTGATCCAACGGCAGACTCTTTACATATTGGAAGTTTAGTGCAAATTATTCTATTAATGCACTTGAGAAAATCGGGTCATAAAGCCATTGCATTAGTGGGTGGAGCAACTGGAATGATTGGCGATCCTTCTGGAAAATCTAATGAAAGAAATTTGTTAGATGAAGCTACTTTGAATCATAATGTAGAAGGAATTAAGAGTGTTTTATCTCGCTTTTTAGATTTTGATGCGAAAGATGAAAACGCTCCAATTCTAGTAAATAATTACGATTGGATGAAAGATTTTTCATTCATTGATTTTGCTCGTGATATTGGAAAACGTATCACTGTAAACTACATGATGTCTAAAGATTCTGTAAAGAAACGTTTAAGTGGAGAAGAAGGTGCTGAAGGAATGAGTTTTACTGAATTTACGTATCAATTAATTCAAGGCTACGATTTTTATCATTTGAATAAACATTATAATTGTTTACTTCAAATGGGTGGAAGCGACCAATGGGGAAATATTACTACGGGTACAGAATTGGTAAGAAGAATGAATGTTGGTAACGATGAAAAATCAAAAGCATTCGCGTTAACCACACCATTAATTACAAAAGCTGACGGTTCAAAATTTGGAAAATCGGAAGGTGGAAACGTTTGGTTAGATGCTGATAAAACTTCGGTTTATAAATTTTACCAATTTTGGTTAAATTCTACCGATGTTGATGCTGAAAAATACATTAAAATTTTCACGTTCTTAGATAAAGAAACAATTGAAAAATTAATTACAGAACACAACGAAGCGCCACATTTAAGAGCATTGCAAAAACGTTTGGCAGAAGAAATTACTATTATGGTACATTCTGCAGCAGATTTAGAAAATGCTATTGCGGCTTCAAACGCGTTTTTTAGTCCGTCAATGGATGAGTTGAAAAAGTTAGATGAGAAAACGTTTTTAGAAGTATTTGATGGCGTTCCTCAAGCTGAAATTTCAATGGAAGATTTGAATGCAGGTTTGGATATGATTGCTGCATTAGCAGCAAAAACAAACTTCTTAGCTTCTAACAGTGATGCTCGTAGAGAATTGAAACAAAACTCGATTTCTTTAAACAAAGAGAAAGTGGGTGAAGATAAAATCATTACGAAAGAAGATTTAATCAACAATCAATTCTTGTTGTTGCAAAAAGGAAAGAAAAATTATTACGTGATTAAGGTTAAATAACCATCAGGTTACAACCACGAATATCAGAATTGTCAAAACGTCCCAACACTTCGAAAGAATGGTTGGGATATTTTTTGCCCAAATCTTGCGTAGCAATAAACGAACACGAATTGATGTTGGCTAAATCAATAACATTAATTCCACCAGTTTTTCCTTCGGAAACATAAGTTAAGGCATCTTCTGTATCACGAATAAGAACTTGCATCCATTGAGGACATTCGAAAACACCATCGCCAAGAGAATACGCTTGAGAAAGTAGTTCAGTCATGCCATATTCAGAATGAATTTTAGAAACACCGAATCCGTTACATAAAATAGTGTGTAACTCTTCGCGAATCATTTCTTTGCGTTTGCCTTTCATGCCACCGGTTTCCATAATAATGGTGTTTTTTAATTGAAAATTTTGCTTCTCAATCAAATCTAATAAAGCATAAGTAACTCCAATTAAAATCACATTCTGACCTGAATTATCTAATTCAATTAGTTTCGAAATCAATTCATCGTAATTATTTAAATAAAACCCAGAATCTTCATGATTACTACTTTGAATTAAATCTTCCACCATGTAAATCAATGATGAACCCTCGCGCTCTAAATAGGATGGGAGCAAGGCTAAAACACAATAATCTTCAATATTTCCATAGAATTCTGAAAAGCCTAAACGATAACTCATTTCGTACCAACTTATATCGGTAACCAAATGTTTGCTGGTTTGTATTCCGGTTGTTCCGCTACTTGTAAACGTTTGCTGAATCTGTTCAGTAGAACTTAAAACGTTATGACTTTTAAAAAACTGAATGGGTAAAAAAGGAATTTCGGTTAATGATTTCACATTGTTTTTGTTTTTCTTCAAGAAGTTACAAAATTGTTGGTACACCAAATTGTTATCGTACTGATGACGAAAAACTTTTAAAGTAATTTTTTCAAATTCTTTTTTAGAGCTAATTTGGAAAATGTCTTCTTGTGAAATCATGCTGCAAAAATAGGAAACAATTTTATCTTAAATAAGAAAGCACCAACTTTCGTTGATGCTTTCTTATATTTTGTAATGCTGAACTAGTTTCAGCATCTAAATTATTGAATAACTAATTTTCTTGTAGCGGTTTTTCCTTCTTCAGTAACTTTTACAATGTAAACTCCAGAATTTAAACTTGAAACGTTTACTGTGTTATTGATTACATTAGAATTAACAACTTCTTTACCTAATACATCAAAAATTTGAACTGACATATCAGCATTAGCTGTAGAAGTCAAATATAATGTATTTCCTTTTAATGGATTTGGATACATAGTTAAACCTTCAATTGCGTTGAATGATGAAGATGATAATGTAAAGTTACCTAATTGAACAATAGTTTGTAATTGAGGACCAGGTGAAGCTAAACATGTACCAGCAGTATCAAGAGTATTGATTGGAGCTATAGTCCAATTTGCTTCAACAAAACCTGCGTCTGGGCCAGTTCCGTTATTTCTTTTTGCATAAGTGTCTAACCATTCCCAAGATGTTCCAGTACCATCAACATCTGAAACTCCAAATTGGTCGATAACAGCAGTAGTAGCTGTATTTATTATTCTTAATCTATCATCTCCATTTAGGTTTACAACACCATTTTCAATTGAATTTGCTGCTGTAATACCTGGGAATTCATTAGTTGCAATAGACAAATTTCCTCCAGTTAATACAACATAAACAAATTCATTTGTTCTTGTTCCAAGTGGAGTTAAGTCTAAATTTGCTCCCCATGTAGTACTAGCGTTAGTTTGATTTTGAAGTGTGAATGCTGTAAAATCAACAGTTCCATTAGCATAAATTTCACATACTTTAGGGTAGCCTCCTGTACAAGGACCGTCAACGACAGCTGTTAAAACTGGTGTTTGTGCAAAACTAAAAGTTGCTCCTAATGATAATAATAAAGTGTAAAGTTTTTTCATATCTATAAAATTAAATTATGGTACAAAGATAAATAGTTTTTAAGTTTTAGACTAATATTTAGGTGTTAACTTAAAATTAAATTTCAGTAATTCAGTAAATCAACTAGTTGATAATTAGTTTTCTAGTAGCAGAAGCTTCTCCTTCTTTGATTTTAATGATGTAAACGCCTGCTTCTAAATGGCTCACATTTACTTCTTTTGAAGTAATAACTGTTTCCAGTACTTTTTTACCAAGTACGTTAAAAATTTCTACTTTTTTATCTAGAGATGATTTAGTAGTAATAAAAATTTTCCCAGAGTTTACAGGGTTGGGGTATATTGTAAGTCCTTCAATTGAAGGTTCTTGTGTTTTAGATATAGCAAATGGTTTATTTTCCTGCGCTTGTGCACTGAAAGAAAATAAAACAACTAGTAAGAAAATAATATGAGTGTATTTTTTTATCATTCGCATCATAACTAAAGTGTAAAGATATTAAAAAATAAGTACAAATACAATGCCAAATAAAAAATCCCTCAAATCTGAGGGATTTTTAACATTTATGTGGGTTTGTATTAAAAACCAGCTGTCCATCCAGTTGCCCAGCTTGGTGTTGCTCCACTATTACCTGCTCCTGTGTTTGTTCCAGTAGTTAAGTAAGTTGAGTTTGTACCAGCGTATTCTGATTGAGTTGTGATTGATGCTCCAAAATAGATAGGATTAAATACTATATTTCCGTTGTCTACATTTGTGTTTGCTGCTGGATCATCAGTTGAATTTTTGATTTTTAAACCTTTTGTAAAACCATCAATATAAATGTTTTGACAGTCCCATTTTCCAGCACCTTCTTTTAGATACATTCCATGTTCTGAACCAGCTAAGTCACCTTTTAAGATTGTAAAGTTTTTTAATGTAGCATCAGTTGTTGGAGTTGCATTACCATTATCTCCATTGTTTGAACCTTCTACACCCGCTTTTGCTACGTCTTTAATAAAAACATTTTCAAGAGTTCCTGAAAAACCATCAGCAAAGTCAACTGCATCATCTTCACTATGTAAAGCGATTAAGTATTTTGCGTTTACTGTTCCGCCAAAAAACTCAATTCCATCATCTCCACTTTTATATGCTTGAACATATTCTACAATAGTTCCATTACCTACACCAAAAAATGATACACCATTAAATTCTTTATCAGATGTAAATGCAGCACCAGTATATTCAACTCTTAAGTAACGGATTACTCCTGAACTATCGTTGTCTTCTGTTCCTCCATAAGTTAGGTCTGAAACTTCAGCTGTTGCAGTTTGACCTGTTGAACCACCTTTGTTTGTGTTTGCTCTTCCGCAAATTACTAAACCACCCCAATCACCAGTTGCTTTAACTGCGTTTCCACTTGTCATAACAACAGGGTTTGTTGATGTTCCATTTACGTAAATTAAACCATCTTGAGCAACTGCAATATAAGAAGCAGTTCCGCCTGTAGCTTCAATTCTTGTTCCTGCAGGAATGGTCAATGTAGCACCACCTCTTACTACAAAAGAACCAGTTAAGTTATAAACTTGAGTTGGGTCTAAAGTAGCAGATTGTCCGCTTAATAATTCACCTTTAAAATCTGCTGGGTTGATAGTTACTGAGTTACTACCTGTTGAATCATCTTCTCTTGAACAAGAAGTAATTAAAAGTGCAGTTAATGCTAAAGTAGCTAAAACTAATTTTTTCATAATTTGTGTTATTTGTTTAATAATTTGAAGCAAACTTATTGCATTCTAATTACTTGATTCTTATGTAAATGTTATTTGATTATTAAAAAAAAAATCAGAAATCAACATTGTGAGTTCTGAATTTTTCTAAATTGTTAATTTATTGTTTAGAATGTATATTTCATTGATAAGCTGAAATTTCTTCCTTTTTTATATGAATCAACAACTACGTTTTGAATATCTTGTTTTCTTTCAATTGTAGGATCTGTTAAGTTTTTTGCACTGAATCCAATTCCTATATTCTTATTCAATTTGAATTTTAATATAAAGTCTAACGCTATTACTTCGCTATCTACTAAATTTCCTTTTCCGTATGAGCCTAAAGCACTGATTCTGTCTGAAAAATAATTTCCAGCTAAAGTTGCAGTTATTGATTTGTCTTTTGAAAAAGATTTATTGTAGCTTAAATCTGAATTAATTAATAAATCTGAAGCTCCCGTTAAACGAGATTCTTTTTCGGTAAAAGCAACATTTATTGTTCCGTTAGTTTCTTTTATAACTTTTGCTGGTTCTAAATCTTGATTGGTATATAAATATGAAATGTTTAATCCGAAACCTAAGTTTGAGTTTTTTTCGTTTGAGCTATCTTCAATAGTATATAAATTTTTTCTAAATTCTAATTCAGCTCCAATTCCTGTTGCTTTATCACCAGAGTTTACCCAAGAAATGTCATTTGTAGCTGAAGCAACAGTAACTTCATTGATTGGATTTTGAATTAATTTACCAAAACCAGTTACCGAGATAACTTCTCCGTTTTTAGGAAAATATTCCCATTTAACATCTACATTATAATCAGTTGAATTGTATAAAAATGGATTTCCAAAATACACTTGATTTACATCTTCAAATTGGAAAGGTGCTCTTTCTTTAAATTGTGGTAATGTGTAGGTTTTACTTGCAGCAAGCTTTAAGTTTTGTTTTTCGTTAACTTCATATTTAGCATTTAACATTGGTAAATATTCCATTGTATCAAAATTCTTTTTACCACCGCTAGGAGCTAAAGCTGTAGTGTATTTAATATCTTGAATGATAAATTCGCTTCTAAATCCTGCAATTACAAATAATTTTGGCGTGAATTGGTATTCAATTGCTCCATAACCAGCAGAAATTATTTGTTGTCCATTAAAGTTTTGTGGTTTTAATGCATTTGGGCTACCTAAACCACCATTAAATGTTTGAATATTGTAGTATCCTAAATCAATGCTATTTTGATTAAAGAAACCGTCAATATTATTCAAATCTATGAAAGGTAATTCGCTGTCTGGAACTAAAATATTGAAATTAAATTGCGTTGCATCAAAATTAATTTCTTTATATCTTGCGCTGTAGCCTGCAATAATTTTACCTTTATATTTATCGTCTTCGTTTTTTCCAAATTTATAAGATAAGTTAAAGTTGCCTGCAATTTCATCATCGGTCATTTCTTGATAATATCTGTGATTGTCAGACTGGTTTAAAGTTGATGTAATTAAAGTTGATGTTGTTGGATTATCATTGTCTAATGGCACAAAAATATTTTGCATTCTGTCAGGAATAACGTTTTTCATCATATTGTATGAAACACCCCAGTCAAAATTAATTCTTTCGGTAAGTTTGTGTTCTCCTAACAATTGATTAATCAATAAAGTAGTTCTATCAAATGTAGAGCGACGAATAAATCCTCCACCATCTGGTGCGCTATCAAAAATATCAATTACACCGTTGTATTCATCGTGTTTTTGAGATGAAGAATTAATTAACATTGAATTGATTCTAATGTTGTGATTACTATTGATTTTATAATTTATATTAAGTAAGGCATTTGAATTTGTTTGATAATCAAATGATTTTTTAAATAAATTTCTTTTAGCAACACCTTGAACATTTACTCCACCTCTTGAAACACCTTCATTATATTTGTAACCGTTATCAAATGATGCGTTTGCAAAAAGACTAAGTTTTCCATTTGAACCTACATTAAATGATTTTCCACCTCTTATAAATAAAGAACCATCTATTGGTGTTGCAGCGCTTTTATCCCAACTTGTGTTGAAATTATAACTTCCTAGAGGGTTGTTTGGAATTTCTTCTGTTCCAAAACCATGAAAGTTAGGTCCGTCTTGTTGGTAAAATTTATCTTGACCAATAGCGTTTGAATTCATTCCAAATCCTGTTCCAATTTCTAACATTGAAGAAGCCTTGAAGTTTTTAGAAACAATATCTATATTCGCTCCAGCAAAATCACCATAATTTTTGTAATTGAAAGTTTTGTCAATTCCAATATATTCGACAATATCTGTAGAAAAAATATCAAGAGAAATATTTTTTCTTGCAGCATTATTAGATGGTAATGGCAATCCATTCATTGTTGTTGTATTGTATCGGTCGCCTAAACCTCTAACATAAATATTTCCTGTTCCTTCTTGTTTTGTAATTCCTGTAGTTTTAACAACAGCGGCTGCCACATCACTAATTCCTTTTTTAGAAATTTCTTCGGCTCCAATACTTTGCTTAATTTCGACAGCTTTTTGTTGTTCTTGTAACAAAGCGCTTTCTTTTTCTTTAGAAACGGTTTGAATTACTACAACATCATCTAACATAACACCATTAGATTCTAAGGTGTAGTTAATGACCTTTTTTTCATTAGCTTTAACTGTGAATGGAATTTCTTTAGTGTCATAACCTAAAAATCCAATTACTAAAGTATAACTTCCAGGTTTAAGTTTTAAGGTGTATTTACCGTTTTCATCGGTAGTGGTTCCTGTTTTTGTACCTTTAATCATTATGTTGGCAAAAGGTAAAGGTTCGTTATTCATTTCTTTGTCAAGAATAACACCAGATACGGTTGCAGTTTGAGCAATTGCAAATGCGCTGAATAAAAGTGATAATAATAAAAAACGTAGTTTCATTGTAGTGTTGTTAATTTTGGTGCAAAGAAACTGTCAGCGTATTACAATAAGGTTACTGGTTTATTATTAATTGGTTGCTAATGCGTTACTTTAATGTTAATAGATTAAATAATTGTTAACAGCTAAAAACATTTTAATTTATCTTTACCTTTACAATCCAAAACATAACAATTTTTGTAATGAAAAAAAAAGAGATTAAAATCTTATTAGTTGATGATGAGCAAGATATCTTAGAAATTGTAGGATATAATTTATCTCAAGAAGGCTATCAGATTGTAACGGCTTCTAATGGTAAAGAAGCCATTGCAAAAGCAAAAAAAGAACTTCCACAGCTAATTATTATGGATGTTATGATGCCTGAAATGGATGGTATGGAAGCTTGTGAAAACATTAGAAGAATTCCTGAACTTCAAGATACAATAATTACGTTTTTAACCGCTCGTTCTGAAGATTATTCGCAAGTAGCAGGTTTTGATGCTGGGGCAGATGATTACATAGCGAAACCAATTAAACCTAAGGTCTTAGTTAGTAAAGTCAAAGCACTATTAAGAAGATTAAATGGTAGTGAAAGCGCTTCTTCAAGTACAACTTTAAAAGTTGGTAATATTGAAATTAATCGTGAAGAATACAAAATCATCAAAGACGGCGTTGAAATTATCTTACCTCGAAAAGAATTTGAATTGTTTTATTTGTTAGCAACAAAGCCTGGAAAAGTATTCACAAGAGAAGAAATATTAGACCGTGTTTGGGGAAATGAAGTGGTTGTTGGTGGTAGAACTATAGATGTGCACATCAGGAAATTAAGAGAAAAAATTGGAGACGATTTCTTTAAAACCATAAAAGGAGTGGGTTATAAAATCGAATTTTAATGCAATTAAATTTTAAGAAATCATATAAGTTTGCCTTTAAGTCTTCAGCATACATTACACTTTTTTTCTTAGGAGTGTTTTTGTTATATCATTTTTTTAATGCCCCATTACAATTGTTTTTTGTTTTCGGATTTGCACTTTGCTTGTTTGTTTTTTCTTTTTTATTAATTCAATACAGAGTTGAAACATTTATCTACAAAAGAGTAAAAAAAATATATGACGACGTTTCTTTACTTGAAAACACATCGTTTAGAAACCAACCCATTACTACAGATATGGCAACTTTGACAAAAGAAGTTCAAAAATTTGCCCGCGATAAAAAACTTGAAATTGAAACCTTAAAAATTAGAGAAGAATACCGAAGAGAATTTCTTGGGAACGTTTCTCATGAATTAAAAACACCTCTTTTTACCGTTCAAGGTTATTTACTCACACTTTTAGATGGCGCAATGGATGACAAAAACATCCGAAAAAAATATTTGCAACGTGCAGAAAAAGGAGTTGAACGCCTAATCTATATCGTTAAAGATTTAGATATGATTACCAAATTAGAAACAGGAGATATTAATTTAGATGTATCAAAATTTAATATTATTGAAGTAATTCAAAATGTTTTTGATTTGTTAGAAATGCGTGCTTCAAAAAAACACATTACATTAACTTTTGATAACAAATACGCAAAACCTATTTGGATTATTGGCGATCAAGAAAAAGTGCAACAAGTGGTTACAAATTTAGTAGTAAACTCTATTAAATATGGTAAAGAAGGTGGAACAACCGAAGTTGGTATCGAAGATTTAGTAAACAATAAAGTAATTATTCGTATTACCGATAATGGTGAAGGTATCGAGAAACAACACATTCCGCGATTATTTGAACGTTTTTACCGTGTGGATAAAAGTGGCGCTAGAAGCGAAGGTGGTTCTGGTTTAGGTTTAGCAATTGTAAAACACATTATTGAAGGACACAACGAAAAAATCTATGTTGAAAGTCAGTTTGGCGTTGGTTCAGAATTCTCTTTTACCATGGAAAAGGCTAAATAAATTTTCCCAATCAATAGCTGTGGCATAATTTTGTAAACCTTTATAAACATCAATTTTTGAAAGTTTTTCCAATTTAAATTTTTCTTGTTTACAGCTTGGCGCAATGCCTTCGGTTTTGTATTTTTTTGCTAAATATTCTTGTTCGTATTGGCCTGGAGTTGGAATAAAAAAAGCTTTTTTATCTAATTTAGCCAAATCCATAACTGTTGTGTAACCTGAACGACATAACACCATCTCACTTTCATTAAAAGCAGTATTTAATTGTTCAGAATTCATGAAATTATAATACGTAATATGGTTTTCTTTCCACGTTTTTTGTTCGTTTTGAATAACACCTTTTACAAACAAAATCTCTTTTGGATACGCTTGTAATTCTTCAATCAGTTTTTCTTCTAAAAGTGTTCGTTGTGGTTCTGGACCGGATAAAATAACCATTAAATCATACTTTATGGATAATGATTTTTTTTCGAATCTACTCAATGGACCAATATAAATTGTTTTTTTCAATGGTTTTTCTAAATGTCCTAATTTACCTGAAAGGTTTGGGAATTTATCAGTATCTGGAACCCAACATACATTAAACTTAGAAATGTAATTTGAATGTACTTTTGTGGTAAACCAAGATGTTTTCCCAGAAAGAACATTCAATTGGTGAGTCATAAAAACAGAAGGAACACTTTTTGAATAAACACCTAATCGATTATCTGAAATAATGCCTGCAATTTCATAATTTGCTATAATTTTTCGTACCAATGCTTTTTCTTTTCGAATGGCACGAAACATTTTTGGCATTTGGGCAACTAATTTCCATTTGAAGTTTTTACCGTTTTCGGCATACGAAATATTATAACCAGGTAATTCGATGGCGATTATATGTGGGAATTCTTTTTTTAGTAGAGCTAAAGCTACTCCGTCAGAAGCAATAATTGGTGTAAAGCCATTTTGTTCCAATGCTTTTATAATTGGAATGCATCGTGTGGCGTGACCTAATCCCCAATTTAATGGCGCTATGAGTATATTTTTATTCATTCTATTTTGTTACTACAAAGTTAAGCATCAACTTTTCAAATGGACTATTATTTTATTAAAGAAATGAATTGTTCTGCTAATTTATTTTCGCTATCAAAATTATATTCCTCATCGACTTCAACTTTATTGACTTCGTGCTTGTATAATTTCCATTTTTTCTTGTTGTATTCTAATGCGGTTAGGTTTTCAATCCAATCGCCCGAATTTAAATATAATGTAGAGCCTTTATCATTTTTTATGGTTTCCATTTTTGGTTCGTGAATGTGACCGCAAATCACATAATCATACTTGTTTTTGATTGCTAATTCCGTACAAACTGATTCAAAATTGGAAATAAACTTTACAGCAGATTTTACATTACTCTTTATTTTTTTTGATAAAGAATAAGGTTCTTTTTTAAATTTAGCCAAAACCCAGTTTAAAAAACGATTGATTAAAATTAATGTATCATAACCCCAACCGCCTAATTTTGCCAACCATTTTGCATGAGTTATCGAAGCATCAAAGACATCACCATGAAAAATCCATGCTTTTTTTCCGTCTAATTCTAAAACTAATTTATTTTCAAGACTTAAATTCCCAAGATGTAAATCGGTAAATTTTCGCAAGAATTCATCGTGATTTCCTGTTAAATAATGCACTTTCGTTCCTTTTGAACTTAACGAAATTATTTTTTTAATCACATTTAAATGACTTGCCGGGAAATAGGACTTTCTAAACTGCCAAATATCAATAATATCGCCATTTAGAATTAAAGTTTTTGGTTTTATGGAAGATAAATAAGCTAATAATTCTTTTGCATGACAACCATAAGTTCCTAAATGAACATCTGAAATTACAACAACTTCTACCTTTCTTTTCTTCAAAATAAAAATTTTAAGCAAAATACCAAAATCAATCTAATGTTAAGGTTACTGAAACATTATTAAAAGTTTATTTGTAGTGCTAATTATTTGCTTAATTTTGCCCAAAAATTTAGAGAAATAGTGGGAAGTAAAAATAAATTAAAAAGATTTAGCGAAAACGAAACGTTTGCTAATGTTTTTCAACCAACAAGAGAAGAAGTAGTAGGGAACGAATTTCCGTTGAGAGGAAAGTGGAACAGCGAGTTCTTTAAAAACGATAACCCAATTGTTTTAGAATTAGGTTGTGGAAAAGGCGAATATTCTGTTGGTTTAGCAGAAAGAAGTCCAGAAAAAAATTTTATTGGAATTGATATCAAAGGGGCAAGATTTTGGCGTGGTGCTAAAACGGCTGTTGATTCAGGTATGAATAATGTGGCTTTTGTGCGAACGCAAATCGAATTAATTAATCATATTTTTGCCGAAAATGAAGTTTCTGAAATTTGGATTACTTTTCCAGATCCACAAATCAAATACAAAAGAACCAAGCACAGAATGACCAATTCTGAGTTTTTGAATAATTATAAAAAAATTCTGAAACCAAACGGATTAATGCATTTAAAAACCGATTCAGAGTTTATGCACGGTTATACTTTAGGATTGTTACATGGTGAAGGTCATGAAGTAATTTATGCCAATCATAACATCTATAAAAACGAAGGTGCTCCAGCAGAAGTAACTGGAATTCAGACATTTTATGAAAGTCAATATTTAGAAGTGAATAAACCAATTACGTATATTCAGTTTAGAATTAAGTAATTTTTGTTACATTCATTTCAATATTGTTCCTTACTTTTGATAAAAATCAATTTATGACATTTGTTTTAGCATTTTTTTTAGGTTTGATAATTTCCATTGGCGGTATCATTATTCCAGGCATGTTGAATATGACGATTGCTAAAATCAGTATAAAAGAAAATCAAAAACAAGCTCTAAATTTTGCTTTAGGAGCAGTTGTAGTGGTTTTTATTCAAAGTTTTTTAGGAACTTATTTCGCAAAGTTTTTAGATGCAAATCCTGTTTTTAGTGAAGGTTTAAAAAAGATTGGAACTTTTATCTTCATTGGGTTAACCATTGCTTTTACAATAATGGGTTTTAATGCTAAAAAGAAAAAAGATATTGAAGTTACTATCGATAAAAAAAGAAACCGCTTTTTTTACGGAATGGCAATGTCTTCTTTTAACATGTTTGCAATTCCTTGGTATGCTTTAACTAGTTTAATGATGTCTTCAAAAGATCTGTTTCAGTATGATATGATTTCTATTATATTGTTTTCAGTGTCAGCAACTGTTGGAACTTATTTTGTTTTTTATTTATATGCCAAATTTTTTAAGTTAATTGAACATAAGCTTACTTTTATTGTTCAAAACATCAATTTTTTAATTGCTGCATTAACCGGAATTGTGGCAATTTCTTCTATATATAAAATGTATTTTTAATTTTTTTGGCAAAGTCAACTTCAAATAGCGACAACTTTTTTGAACGAGTATATACAATTGCTCGTCAAATTCCCGAAGGGAAAGTTACTTCTTATAGCGCTATCGCAAAAGCATTAGGAACAGCTCGTTCTGCACGAATGGTTGGCTGGGCTATGAATGCTTCTCATAATTTAGATGATGTTCCAGCACATAGAGTTGTTAACAGAAAAGGACTACTTTCGGGCAAACATCATTTTGAAGGCACCAATTTAATGCAACAACTTCTAGAAAACGAAGGAATTAAAGTAGTTGATAATCAAATCGTAGATTTTGAAAAGCACTTTTGGGAACCAGAGTTCTAATTTTGGCACACAATAAATTCTAACAATTCAACTATAACAAAACTTTAAACTTCTAAACTTTAAAACTGATAAAGTTCTTATTATCTTTGCAATTCATATTCAGTTTAAATAAAAAGCAAAACACTTTTAACTTTTAAACTAATAAACTCTTAAACAAGAAAATGAAACTAGATAGAAAAGAAATTTTAACTGCATTAGAAACCATTTCGGTGGCTGGTGAAGGTAAAAATATGGTCGAAAGTGGCGCCATTCAAAATGTAATCACTTTTGGAGATGAAGTTGTAGTTGATGTACTTTTATCAACTCCAGCATTACATATTAAAAAACGCGCAGAAGTGGATATCATAAAAGTAATCCACGAGAAAGTGTACGAAAAAGCCAAAGTAAAAGTAAATATTAAGGTGGAAGCACCAGAAAAACCAGAAAACCCTAATTTAATCAAAGGGAAACAAATTCCTGGAATTTCAAATATCATTGCTGTTGCTTCAGGAAAAGGTGGTGTAGGGAAATCTACTATTACAGCAAATCTTGCGGTAACATTAGCTAAAATGGGATTCAAAGTTGGTGTTTTAGATGCCGATATTTACGGACCTTCAATGCCAATTATGTTTGATGTTGAAAATTCGAAACCCATTTCAGTTGAGGTTGACGGAAAATCAAAAATGCAACCTGTTTCAAGTTATGGTGTAGAAATTTTGTCTATCGGATTTTTCACAAAGCCAGACCAAGCGGTTATTTGGAGAGGTCCAATGGCAGCCAAAGCATTAAACCAAATGATTTTTGATGCCAACTGGGGCGAATTAGATTTCATGCTAATCGATTTACCACCAGGAACAGGCGATATTCACTTATCAATCATGCAATCGTTGCCAATTACCGGTGCGGTTGTGGTAAGTACACCTCAAGCAGTTGCCTTAGCCGATGCTAAAAAAGGAGTTTCGATGTTTATGTCGGAATCTATCAATGTTCCTGTTTTAGGAATTATCGAAAACATGGCGTATTTTACTCCAGAAGAACTTCCTGAAAATAAATATTATATCTTTGGTAAAGAAGGTGCTAAAAACTTAGCAGAAGATTTACAAGTGCCTTTGTTAGGAGAAGTGCCATTAGTACAAAGCATCCGCGAAGCAGGAGATTACGGTCGCCCAGCAGCATTGCAAACGGCTTCAGTTTTAGAAAGTGTTTTCGAAAATATCACAAGAAATGTAGTGCAAGAAACGGTGAATCGTAATGAAACTTTGCCTCCTACAGAAGCTATTAAAATAACAACAATGGCAGGATGTTCTGCTGTTAAAGGAAAATAATATGACTACAATAGAAATAAAAGATAATATTGAAAAAGCATTAGAGGAAATTCGTCCGTTTTTGAATTCTGATGGTGGCAATATTTCACTAGTAGAAATTATTGATGATAAACACGTAAAAGTCCGTTTAGAAGGTGCTTGTACGAATTGTAGTTTAAGCATCAGTACTATGAAAGCAGGTGTAGAAACTACCATCAAAAAGTATGTTCCACAAATTGAAACAGTAGAAAATATAGCATAACTGATTATTATCATATTATGTTATAGTTGAATTATTCAATTTTGCACCTTTGTAACTATTGTAACGTATAGCAAATTTTAGTATTTGTAACTTTACAAAACTAAAAGATTTTAAAACATGATTCAAACGGATATATTAATTATTGGCGCAGGTCCCACGGGACTTTTTGCCGTTTTCGAAGCCGGATTATTACAGTTAAAATGTCATATTATTGATGCTTTGCCTCAGCCAGGAGGACAGTTAGCGGAGTTGTATCCCAAAAAACCTATTTTCGATATTCCAGGTTATCCTTCAGTATTAGCTGGAGATTTGGTGACTAATTTAATGGAACAAATCAAACAGTTTCAACCTGGATTTACGTTAGGGGAAACCGCTGAAACCATTGAAAAATTAGAAGACGGAACCTTCATTGTAACCACTAATGAAGGAACAAAACATCAAGCAAAAGCTATTGCAATTGCAGGTGGCTTAGGAACTTTTGAACCAAGAAAACCTATTTTAAAAGATATCGAGTTCTATGAAAAAGAAGACCGTGGAGTAGATTATTTCGTAAAAGATCCAGAAAAATACCGTGGAAAAAATATCGTAATTGCAGGTGGAGGTGACTCAGCTTTAGATTGGAGTATTTTCTTGTCGAATGTTGCGAATTCAGTGACTTTAGTTCATAGAAGAAATGAATTTCGTGGCGCTTTAGATTCAGTAGAAAAAGTACAAGAATTAAAAAACGCTGAAAAAATTAAATTAGTTACTCCTGCTGAAGTTGTTGGGTTTAATGGTAGTGAAAGAATTACCGCTGTTGATATTGAAGTTAACGGTGCTAGAATGAAAGTAGAATGTGATTATTTTATTCCGCTTTTCGGATTAACACCAAAGTTAGGACCAATTGCTAACTGGGGATTAGAAATCGAAAAGAACGCCATCAAAGTAAATAACGCTTTAGATTATCAAACCAACATCGACGGAATTTATGCAATCGGTGACGTAAATATCTATCCAGGGAAATTGAAATTGATTTTATGTGGTTTTCACGAAGCGACTTTAATGTGCCAAAGTGTCTACAACAGAATCAATCCAGGAAAACGTTATGTATTGAAATACACCACCGTTTCTGGAGTAGATGGTTTTGATGGAACAAGAAAAGAAGCTGAAAAAGCCGTTGTAAAATCGATTGATTAAATAAAAATTTTGTTTTAAGTTTCAGGTTTCATGTTAAGCGAACCTGAAACTTGAAACCTGAAACTTGAAACTAATAATGCCACAAGACATAACCATTTTCATAACCGACAGAAACGGAGTTAAACACGAAGTGTTAGCCCCAACCGACATGAATATGAACATCATGGAGTTAATTCGTTCTTATGAATTAGCCGAAGAAGGAACTGTTGGAGTTTGTGGCGGAATGGCCATGTGCGCTTCTTGTCAGTGTTACGTTTTAAACGATGTAATCTCATTAGAACGTAATCCAGATGAAGAAGCAATGCTTTGGGAAGCCTATCACGTAAAGGATAATTCACGATTAGGTTGTCAAATTCACATAACCGAAGATTTAGAAGGTTTAGAATTAGAAATAGCACCAGAACAATAATAAAAAAGCGAGAATTTTTTCTCGCTTTTTTATTTATAATCCTCCAACTTACAAGGTCCTTCTAAAACTTCTTTTACAATTTGGAGCGTACCATTGTCGGTGGTGTCAATATACCATTTGATTAAAGTAATAGTTCCTTCCACAATTTCAATTCCTGTAATGCTTCTTGGATGCACACAACTTCCGTCATTAAAATAATGCAAAGCATTGTCTTGTGGTTTTGGGAAGCGTGGTCTGTGCGTATGTCCTGTAATTGTAATTTTATTTCCGTTTGCAGCAATCCATTTTTTAATTCTACGCTCAACTTTAATAAGTTCTACATAGTTTTTTGCTGGACTTGTTGGGTCTTTTATACCCCAAACTTGCAAAGGTTTCCAAAGAACTTGAACCAAAAAACGATTGATTTTCCAACCCACATAATTCATGAAATCAGCCTGATGACCGTGTGTTAAGAATAGTTCTTGCTTGGTTTCGGTGTTTTCTAAAACAATAGCTTCGTTATATTTTATGCCAGGGAAAAGCGGTACGTTTTTTCCTTCTCTGGGTTCAAAATATTCCGATAAAACACGTTTTACAGTATTTGGATTTCGAAAAATGAAATCATGATTACCATAAATCATGTGTAATTTTCCTTGATTGAAAAACTTTTGGAGTACTAAAAAAATGTTTTTATTTGCTTCAAAAATCGTCTTAAAAAAGATGTTTTCCCATAGTTCATCACCATCACCTAATTCGATATACTGAAAATTTTCTTTATAGTAATGATTCAAAGCATGCATGTAAATATTGCGATTATTGGCAAAATCATCAGCAAAACTGGCATCTCCACGATGACAATCACTAAACAAAATAAATTTATCTTGATTGGTAAATGGAATTCGTTTGGCTTCTTTGTAAGCTCTTGTTAAACGAGTTTGAGATGACATACTTCTTTTTTTGGAAGCATAAATATATAAAAATTATGCCATTTCAAGTTTTTGTTCCACTTGCTCTTCAATTGCATTCCAAAGTCCAATTCTTTTTTCTAAAGCTAAAACAGAAATTTCTTGAACTTCATTCCATTTTTGTTCTGAATCTCCACAAAGTTCTGCAATCATTTGCATTGCCATTGGTCCGTGTTCGTCTGCGTCTAATTCAATATGTCTTTCAAAATAGTAAATTAGTTTTGACAAATCAGTTTCAGGAAAGTTTTGTTGGAAGCTTTTTAAAATTTCGGTAAACATATTCGGAATCAAATCTTCTCTTCCAAAAGTAAAAGCTGCTGCAATTTCGTGTGGTTTTCCTTGTTCAATCACACGGAAAGTAAAATCTAAAAACGCTTTCACATTCGGATGTAAATCACTTTGCTTTATCGATACAAAAATATTTTTCGTTTCTTCTACATTCTGTAAAAATGCATTAATCTGATTTGTTGAAGCACCACATTGTGTCATCGCATCTAAATACATTTCAAAATGACTTTGACGTGTTCCGTCCAATGTTAAATCGGTTTCTTCGGCTACAACAATTTCATTAATTAAATAACGAATTTCTGGATTTCCAATGGGTAACCACGGAGTTGTAGTGCAAGTTAATTTATTTTGCAAGGCTTTTAGTAACGACATAAAATCCCAAACCGCATAAATGTGGTTTTCTAAGAAACAATGTAAATCTTCAATCGTTTTAACTTTGTTGTATAACGAATGATTTAATAATTGTTCTTTCTGATTTTGAATCGATTGGTTTATGGTTTGAATATTCATAGGGCAATTTTTATTTCTATATACGAAATTCCGACCTTTTTTGGTTTGGAATCCGTACACTACAAATGTAAAAATGCTTCCCTAAAAAGAGAAGCATTTTGTATCAATTTTATCTATTGTTCAATTATTTGAATGCAGGGAAACCAGTTACATCCATACCTGTAATTAACAAGTGAATGTCGTGTGTTCCTTCATAAGTTACTACAGATTCTAAATTCATCATGTGTCTCATGATAGAATATTCACCTGTAATTCCCATTCCTCCAAGCATTTGACGCGCATCACGAGCAATTGTTAACGCCATATCAACATTGTTTCTTTTCGCCATCGAAATTTGGGCTGTAGTAGCTTTTCCTTCGTTTCTTAAAACACCTAATCTCCAAGTTAATAATTGCGCTTTCGTGATTTCAGTAATCATTTCAGCTAATTTCTTTTGTTGTAATTGAGTTGCTCCAATTGGTTTGTCAAACTGAATACGCTCTTTTGAATAACGTAAAGCGGTATCATAACAATCCATTGCTGCTCCAATCGCTCCCCAAGCAATTCCATAACGTGCTGAATCTAAACATCCTAGTGGTGCTCCTAATCCAGATTTGTTTGGTAATAAGTTTTCTTTTGGAACTTTTACGTTGTCAAAAATAAGCTCTCCAGTTGCAGAGGCTCTTAATGACCATTTATTATGTGTTTCTGGAGTTGAAAAACCTTCCATTCCTCTTTCTACGATTAATCCGTGAATTCTTCCTTCTTCATTTTTAGCCCAAACAACTGCAATGTCAGCAAAAGGCGCATTCGAAATCCACATTTTAGCACCATTTAAAAGATAATGATCGCCCATATCTTTAAAATTAGTTACCATTCCACCTGGATTTGAACCAAAATCTGGCTCAGTTAAACCAAAACAACCAATGAATTCTCCAGTGGCTAATTTTGGTAAATATTTCATTCTTTGTTCTTCGTTTCCGTATTTCCAAATTGGATACATAACTAATGAAGATTGAACAGATGAAGTCGAACGTACACCTGAATCTCCTCTTTCAATTTCTTGCATGATTAATCCATAAGAAATTTGATCTAATCCAGCACCGCCATATTCCACAGGAATATACGGACCAAATCCACCAATTTCTCCTAAACCTTTTACGATTTGATGTGGAAATTCTGCTCTTTGTGCGTATTCTTCAATAATTGGAGATACTTCTTTTTTTACCCAAGCACGTGCAGCATCACGCACCATTTTATGTTCGTCAGATAATAATTCGTCTAATAAATAATAATCTGGAGATTGAAATAAGTCTGGTCTCATAGTTTTTGATTTGAAAGTCACAAAAGTAAGTAAAGATTTTTAACAAATCAATTAACAAGTGTTATAATTTTTTAAGAAGCTTTTTCCAGCTGTTCGCTATATCTTTTTGTTTTATCGAATTCTAAAGACATTTCGTTATTTTGTTTTAAAAGAAGAGTAAGAAAAAACAAAAAGGATGCCGCTACCATCTGGGCTAGGGTTACATCTTCAAGTAGAATTCTTTCGTTAATTCGATGTATTCAGGAGTGTAAATATGTCTAGAAATTTCAATGACTAACTCATCAATTAAAGGAGTTTGTTCCATTCTGCAAAAAGCCAATAAACTTCTTTTGATTTCCGATGTTGGTGTGCCTTTTACACGAGTAATTTTTAATGGAAATAAATCCAATTCTTTACATAAAGAAACGAATCTCTCTTCTTCTTTAAAAGGAATAATCACAGAAAAAATTCCGTTATCCGAAAGTAATAATGCAGCCGCTTCAATTAATTCTTCAAAAGGTAAAGCGTCTTCAAAACGTGCTAAATCTCTAGAAGTATTATCAGTTTTATAATCGTCTGTATAAAAAGGCGGATTGGAAATAATTAAATCGTATTCGTCTTCTGGTTCATCAACAAATTCATCCAAACCTGCATGAAAACAAAATAATTTATCACCCCAAGGAGAAGCTTCAAAATTTTCTACGCATTGTTCGTAAGCATCTTCGTCAATTTCAATTGCATCAATTTGTTCGGCGTTACTTCTTTGGGCTAACATCAAGGATAAAATTCCAGTTCCAGCTCCAATATCTAAAACATTGAATGGGTTATTGATTAATGGAGTCCAAGCGCCAAGTAATACACCATCAGTGCCAATTTTCATAGCACAACGATCTTGATTAACAGAAAATTGTTTGAATGTAAAAGTCATTGGAATTATCCAAGATAAAGGTCAACCAAACCTTCAGGAGTTTCTAAAGTAATGGTTTTGTTTGCTCTATCAAGTGCAATGATGAAATCATCAATAAGCGGAATTAAAATTTCAGTTCCGTTTTTATCAATTTCGAAAAGTGGTTGAGCGCCACTATCGTTAATAGCAACAATTTTTCCGATGTTTCCTCTCATTAGGTCGATAACATCAAATCCAATTACTTCGTGGTAATAAAATTGGGTTCCTTCTAATTTTGGTAACATTGAAAGTGGAAGATAGATTTCACTTCCCATAATTTCGTCTGCTTCTTCTTCGGTTTGAATATCTTCAAAACGAACACGTAAGAATTTTTCTTTGTGAAGCGAACTACTTTCAATAAAAAATGGAACCAGACTTTTGTTGATTTCAACAAAAACTGATTCCAAATTTTGATACAATTCGGGTTCATCGGTGTCTAAATACGCCAATACTTCCCCTTTGAAACTAAATTTTTTTGCGATTTTACCTAAATAGAAACAATCTTCTTTACGCATGGAATCGCTGTAAAATTATGCTTGAGTTTCTTCGTTGTTTTCTTCAACAGCAGGAGCTTCTTCTGCAGCAGCCTCAACTACTTCTTCAGCAACTTCTTCTGTAGCTTCAGCAGCTTTTGCAGCCTCAGCTTGAGCAGCAATACGTTTTGCGTTTGCTTCTTGTTCAGCTTTTAAAGCTTTTGCTTTTGCATCAGCTTCAGCTTTAGATAAACCAGATTTTTTTGCATCAACTTTACCAGCTTTTTCGTCTAACCAAGCTGCTAATTTAGCATCTGCTTGCTCTTGAGTTAAAGCACCTTTTCTGATACCTCCATCTAAATGGTGTTTTAATAAAGCACCTTTGTAAGAAAGAATCGCTCTAGCAGTATCAGTTGGTTGAGCCCCATTGTGTAACCATTGAACAGCTTTGTCCAAGTTTAAATCAATAGTTGCTGGATTTGTGTTTGGATTGTAAGTTCCGATTTTCTCTAAGAATTTACCATCTCTTTTTGATCTTGCATCTGCTGCAACAACCCAATAAAAAGGTTTCCCTTTTTTTCCGTGTCTTTGTAATCTAATTTTTACTGACATAATCTTGTGATTAATTTGAGGTTCTCGACCTCGGTTATTTAAGGGTGCAAATATATAAAACTTTGTAATACAAACATATTAACTATCAAAAAAAATATTTTAGAACTAATATGTGTTTATTTAGATAAAAAAGTTATTTTTGTTTCCTACTTATAATTAGAACTTAACACAATGAAAAAAATTCTTTCTTTAATAGCAATAGTAGTATTCTTTAATTCTTGTCAGCAAGATATACAAACTAACACTCCTGCTTTTCAAGCAAAATTGAATGATGTGCAGTGGAGAGCAAATGATGCAAGAGTTTCTATCGATGGTGATGGAGGAATGACGATTACTGCTTATACACCATATGAAACCGTAGTACTAAAATCAAGCGCTTCTGATCCAGGAACTTATACTTTAGGTACAAATGATTATTTGGGTAATCATGCGTCTTACACTAATGATATCGATGGGTTTGAAGATTTTTACAATACAACAACTGTTGAAGGACCAGCATTTAAATTATCTGGAATGATTACAGGCGGAACTGGTTATACAAGTGTTCCAGGTGCGCAAACGATCGGAGGTTCAGGTGTAGGACTAAGGGTTGCTACTCAAACTGCTTCAGGTGCTGTAACAAATGTAACTATTGTAGCAAGAGGTGAAGGATATGTAGCTGGAGATATCGTTACTGTAGTTGGAGGTGATGAAAATGCAACTTTTAGAGTTGTTAATGTTCAGCAAAGTAATGGAGAAATCACTATCGAAGAAGTTGATAATGGTTTATATACTGGAAAATTCAAATTTAATGTTGTTAATGCAGAAGGAGATGTTGTAACTTTCTCAGAAGGTGTTTTTTATAAGATTCCACTCTCAACATTCTAAAAAACAATTTAAAAATATTAAAACCATCTGGAGTAATTCAGGTGGTTTTTTGTTTTTGTTGATAACTTAAATTGGCATTCAATAACTTAAAATGTATTTTTGTTTTTATTCAAAATCAGCTTCTAAATTTTTCTAAAGCTTAATTATCAGATAGATGTACTTAATTTTCGATACAGAAACCACAGGATTACCTCGCAGTTGGTCGGCACCCATTACCGATACCGATAACTGGCCTCGTTGTATTCAAATTGCATGGCAGTTGCATGACGAAATGGGAAATCTTATCGAGCACCAAGATTATTTGGTAAAGCCCGAAGGTTTTAATATTCCATATGATGCCGAAAGAATTCATGGTATTTCTACGGAATTGGCAATGGAGCAAGGAATTCTCTTATCGGAAGTTTTAGAGAAATTCAACATCGCACTTTCAAAAACGAAATTTATTGTAGGGCAAAATGTAGGATTCGATGTTAATATAATGGGATGCGAATTCCATCGTATGAATATTGGTTCCGATATGACTAAAATGCCAGTTTTAGACACTTGTACCGAAATTACTGCCAGTTTATTAAAACTGCCAGGTGGTCGTGGCGGAAGATTTAAATTACCAACATTAACTGAATTACATCAATACCTTTTCAACCAACCTTTTGCAGAAGCGCACAATGCAACTGCCGATGTGGAAGCAACTACTCGTTGTTTTTTAGAGTTAATCAAAAGAGAAGTTTTTACCAAAGAAGAGTTAGATGTAACTCCAGAATATTTTAGAAGCTTCCGAGAAAAAAATCTGGGCGAAATTCAATTAATCGGATTAAAACATATTAATCTGAAACAAGCCTCTGAGGAAATCAGAGTGCGTTTGAAAAAAATTGAACAAGAGGAAGTTCAAACCACAATTTCAGAGGAAGTAAAATCAGATTTAAAAGACGCTGCTTTTGCGCATTTGCACAATCATACGCAGTTTTCAGTTTTGCAATCTACCATTGCAATTAATGATTTGGTGAAAGCTTCAGCAAAATTCAAAATGCCAGCGGTAGCCATGACCGATACTGGAAACATGATGGGTGCTTTCCATTTTGTAAGTGCTGTTATGAATCATAACAAAGCTGCTAAAGCAAAAATTGAAGCCGCAATTGAGGCAGGAGAAGAACCAACAGAAACCGAAATTAAACCTATTGTAGGCTGCGAATTCAATATCTGTGACGATCATAAAGATAAGACCAAGAAAGATAATGGTTATCAAGTAGTTTTATTGGCAAAAAATAAAAAAGGCTATCACAATTTAGCCAAAATGTCTTCAATTGCTTATACCGATGGTTTCTATTACGTTCCGCGTATCGATAGAAAAGTAGTGGAGCAATACAAAGATGACATCATTGTTTTATCCGGGAATTTATACGGAGAAATTCCAAGTAAAATTCTGAATGTCGGTGAAAGTCAAGCTGAAGACGCTTTAATTTGGTGGAAAGAGCAATTTGGTTCTGATTTCTATCTGGAATTAATGCGACACAAGCAAGAAGATGAAAATCGCGTCAATCAAACATTAATTGCTTTCGCGAAAAAGCACAATGTGAAATTGGTTGCAACCAACAATACCTATTACGTTAATAAAGAAGATGCCAATGCGCACGATATTTTATTGTGTGTAAAAGATGGTGAAAAACAAGCAACACCAATTGGTCGCGGACGTGGTTATCGTTATGGGATGCCAAATCAGGAATATTATTTCAAATCGAGTGACGAAATGAAGCAACTTTTTGCGGATTTACCCGAAGCAATTATCAATATTCAAGAAATTATTGATAAAGTGGAAGCGTATTCTTTATATCGTGATGTATTACTTCCAAAATTTAAAATTCCTGATGAATTTGAAGTTCCTGAAGATGCCGAAGACGGTGGCGTGCGAGGCGAGAATAATTATTTAAGACATTTAACTTACAAAGGAGCCGAAAAACGTTACCCCGAATTAACCGATGACATCAAAGAACGTTTGGATTTTGAATTGCTCACGATTTCCAATTCCGGTTATCCAGGTTATTTCTTAATTGTACAAGATTTCATTGCCGAAGCCCGAAAAATGGATGTTTCTGTTGGCCCAGGTCGTGGTTCTGCAGCGGGTTCTGCAGTTGCGTATTGTTTAGGAATTACAAATATCGACCCAATTAAGTACGATTTGCTTTTTGAGCGTTTCTTAAATCCCGACCGTGTTTCCATGCCCGATATTGATATCGATTTTGATGATGAAGGTCGTGGTCGTGTCATGGATTATGTAATCAATAAATACGGTTCTAATCAGGTGGCGCAAATTATTACCTATGGTAAAATGGCTACGAAGTCAGCGATTCGAGATACCGCTCGTGTTCTAGATTTGCCATTATTCGAAGCCGATAGAATCGCCAAATTGATTCCAGGAATGATGCCTTCCAAATGGAATTTAGCCCGATTTTTAGCCGAAGACGAAAGTGAAGTCAAAAAAGCATTGCGTTCGGAAGAATTTGATAAAGTCAAAGAATTAATTGGGATTGCCAACTCAGAAGATTTAGCAGGAGAAACCATTCAGCAAGCAAAAGTGTTAGAAGGTTCCATGCGAAACACCGGAATTCACGCTTGTGGAGTAATCATCACGCCAAGTGATATTACCAATTTCGTTCCTGTTACTACGGCAAAAGATTCCGATTTATATGTTACGCAATTCGATAACTCGGTAGCTGAAAGTGCTGGTTTGTTGAAGATGGACTTCTTAGGATTAAAAACCCTTACCTTAATTAAAGACACGGTGAAATTGGTGAAATATCGTTTAGGTATCGACTTAGACCCTGATAATTTTCTAATTGATGACCAAAAAACATATGAGTTATTCCAAAGAGGTGAAACGGTTGGGGTTTTCCAATACGAATCGCCCGGAATGCAAAAATACATGAAGGACTTAAAACCAACTGTTTTTGCCGATTTAATTGCCATGAATGCATTATATCGTCCGGGACCATTGGAATATATTCCTTCTTTCGTTCGTAGAAAAAACGGCGAAGAAGAAATCAAATACGATTTAGAAGCGTGTGAAGAATACTTAGCAGAAACTTACGGAATTACCGTTTACCAAGAGCAGGTAATGCTTTTGTCACAAAAATTAGCCGGATTTTCAAAAGGTGATGCCGACGTTTTGCGTAAGGCGATGGGTAAAAAACAAATTGACGTTTTGAACAAAATGAAACCTCAATTTATCAATCAAGCAGCAGAAAAAGGTCACGACCCTGTTATTTTAGAGAAAATTTGGAAAGACTGGGAAGCGTTCGCAAGTTATGCCTTCAACAAATCGCACTCTACTTGTTATGCTTGGATTGCTTATCAAACGGCTTATTTAAAAGCGCATTATCCTGCAGAATATATGGCTGCGGTACTTTCTAATAACATGAACGATATCAAGCAAGTTTCGTTTTTTATGGAAGAATGTAAACGTATGGGATTAGCCGTTTTAGGTCCAGATGTGAATGAATCGTATTATAAATTTACAGTAAACGAAAATTATGCTGTTCGTTTCGGAATGGGAGCTGTTAAAGGCGTTGGAGCAGGAGCTGTTCAAACTATTGTTGAGAATAGAAAAGACGGAAATTACAAATCTATTTTCGATTTAGCCAAACGTATTGATTTGCGTGCTGCGAATAAAAAAGCATTCGAAAACTTAGCATTAGCAGGTGGTTTTGATGGTTTTACCGAAACTCATCGAGCTCAATATTTTCATCATGATGGCGATGGAATTACGTTTTTAGAAAAAGCGATTCGTTATGGTTCGAAATTTCAAGAAAACGAAAATTCATCGCAAGTAAGTTTGTTTGGCGATGCTTCGGAAGTACAAATTGCAGAACCACAAGTGCCACCATGTGAAGAATGGAGTACAATGGAAAAGTTAGCCAAAGAAAAAGAAGTCGTTGGAATTTACATTTCGGGACATCCGTTAGATGATTACAAGTTTGAAATGAAATATTTCTGCAATGCAAAATTAGAATCGCTTAAAAATTTGGAGCAACATTTGGGCAAAAACCTTTCTTTTGGAGGAATTGTAACCAATGTACAACATAGAACTGCCAAAAACGGAAAAGGTTGGGCAACTTTTGTATTAGAAGGGTATGACGAGAGTTACGAGTTCCGAATTTTTGACGAAGAATATTTGAAGTATCGTCATTTCTTGTTGCAAAATCAGTTTGTATATTTTAAGATTAACGTGAAAGAAGGTTGGGTAAATCGTGAAACAGGTAAAAAATCTGATCCAAGAATTCAGTTTTTAGATGCCAAAATGTTAGCCGATGTGTTGCCAACGTTTGCTAAAAAACTATTTATCCATTTAGATATTAAAGATCTGCATTCCAATTTTGTTGCAGAATTGAACGAGCTTTTTGCTGCAAATGCGGGTGATAATTCGGTGACTTTTGAAGTTATGGAATTGGAAAAAATTAAAACTACAGCAGCAGATGTTTCACTAATAACGCCAATTGATGTTGATGAAGAAGTGATTGATGAAGCAGGTGAAGATGTAGAAATGAATATTGAAGTTCCAGTAGAGAAAGAAGAAATTATTGTAAAAACAAAACTTTCTATGCCAAGCCGAAAATTGAAAGTAAAAATTTCGTCCGAGTTACTTCAAGAATTAGAAAAAATGCAAGTCAATTTTAAATTGAATTAGTTTTTTAGACAAAAGATGTAGATTGTTTGCAAAAGTTATTAACAATTATATAATCTTATTTGATGGTTATTTGATTAAAGTATAGTATGTTTGTGTTAAGCCCTTATAAATAAAGAGAAGTTTATTTGATGGTTATTTGATTATGGAGCAAGAAAAGTTAATAAATATTGTAAATGATTTGGCAAAACAACCTAACGAAAGTGAATGGGTTGAGTTTAAACATAATTATCATTCAGCAGAAGAAATAGGGGAGCGAATTTCTGCATTAGCTAATGGAGCGTGTTTGCATAATCAGCCTTTTGGATATCTTGTCTATGGAATTGAAGATAAAACACACAAAATATTAGGTACAACTTTTAATATTAAATCTGCAAAAAAAGGAAAAGAAGATATAGAAAGTTGGCTAATTAATAGACTAGAACCCAAAATTGATTTTAGAACTCATTGTTTTGAATACAAAGAAGGAATAAATATTTCATTAGTAATTATTCCAAGTGCCATAAATAGACCAGTAAGTTTTCTTCATAAGCCGTATGTAAGAATTTCAAGTTATACTAGAAACTTGAATGAGTTTCCAGAAAAAGAAGCTAAAATATGGCGAAAAGAACCAGTTAAGCCCTTGGAAGAACAATTAATAAAGCAAAAATTAACTTCAAATGAAGTTGTAAATTTATTAAATACTCAAACTTATTTTGAATTACTAAAATTACCTTATCCTAATAATCAGGAAGCAGTAATAGAAAAATTCGTTTCAGAAAAATTTATTAAAAAAAATAAAGATTCCTACGATATTACTAAGTTAGGAGCCATACTACTAGCTAAAAATTTAGATGAATTTGAGGAGGTAGGTAGAAAGGCAGTTCGTGTTATTGTTTACAAAGGGAAAAACAAGATTGACACAATAAGAGAGCAAATAGGGAAACGAGGTTATGCCGTAGGTTTTGAGGGATTAATAGATTGGATTAATGGTCAACTTCCAGCTAATGAGGAAATAGGAAGAGCTTTTAGAAGTGAAACTAGAATGTATCCTGAAATTGCAATAAGAGAACTTGTTGCAAACGCAATTATCCATCAAGACTTTAGTGAAAAAGGATTTCCAATGATAGAAATATTTTCAGATAGAATTGAAATTTCGAATCCGGGAATTCCATTGATTACACCTCAACGATTTATTGACGAGTATGTTTCCAGAAATGAAAGGCTTGCGGATGTTTTAAGAAGGTTTGGAATGTGCGAAGAGAAAGGTAGTGGTATAGATAAAGTTATTTTTTATAATGAAATGTATCAATTACCAGCAGTAGATTTTATTGTGTCTGAAAAGAGAACAAGAATAACGCTTTTTAGTTATAAAGATTTGAGTAAGTTAGATAAGAAAGATAAAATAAGAGCTTGTTATCAACATGCTTGTTTGCGATATGTTTCAAATGACATTATGACTAATCAAAGTTTAAGAGAGCGCTTTCAAATAGAAGAGCAAAATTCAGCTATTGCATCAAGGATTATTAAAGATACAATAAATGATGGGTTAATAAAAGATGATGATCCAATGAGTAATTCAAGAAAATACAAAAAGTATATTCCTTTTTGGGCTTGATAATTTTTTAATCAATTCTAACAATATAAGAATAATTAAAACTGATTTTTAAAAGCGAAATCATTTCAATTTAATTCCTAAATTTGCATTCATAATAAGTATAAAACTAAATAGAAAAATATGGCATTAGCAATAACAGATGCTACTTTTGATGAGGTAGTATTAAAATCAGACAAACCAGTAGTAGTAGATTTTTGGGCAGCTTGGTGTGGACCATGTAGAATGGTTGGACCAGTTATCGACGAAATCCACAGCGAGTACGAAGGAAAAGCAGTAGTAGGAAAAGTGGACGTAGATGCAAACCAAGAATTTGCTGCAAAATACGGTGTTAGAAACATCCCAACAGTATTAATTTTCCAAAACGGAGAAGTAGTAGGAAGACAAGTGGGTGTTGCGCCTAAAAAAACCTATACTGATGCAATTGACGCATTACTATAATCAACAGAAAATAGATAAGGAAAGGTTCAGCGAAAGTTGAGCCTTTTTTGTTTTTAAAACACATAGTTACATAGGGTTTTATTATAATTTTTTCGTTTTGAAGAGTTCATATAATAAAAATCAGTTTTAATCTGCGTTTCGCCTGAGCGAATCCGTTTTATCCGCTTCCCATTTCTAAAATCTTTTTCTATCTTTACGATATGAATTTAGAATCTCAAATACAAAAAATCTCCAGTTTTCAGCATTTGGAGCTTTTGGCTAATCAAATTGTCGAAGGTTTTATTTCGGGTATGCACAAATCGCCTTTTCATGGGTTTTCTGCAGAGTTTGCCGAACATAAAATCTATAATCCAGGAGAAAGTACCAAACATATTGATTGGAAGTTGTTTGCTAAAACCGATAGATTATATACCAAACGCTACGAAGAAGAAACCAATTTGCGTTGCCATTTGATTTTAGATAATTCGTCTTCGATGCATTATCCAAAATTGAAAGATAATCAACAGTTTTATGAGAATAAAATCGGATTTTCGGTGTTGGCTTCTGCGGTTTTGATGAATTTGCTTAAAAAACAACGCGATGCTGTTGGATTGAGCGTTTATTCAGATACCTACGAATTCTATGCTTCAGAAAAGGGGAGTGATCGTCATCATCGCATGATTTTAAATAAGCTGGAAGGTATTTTAGAAAATCATAATCAAACCAAAAAAACAGATACAGTTACTTTTTTACATCAAATTGCCGAAAATATTCACCGTCGTTCGATGGTAGTTTTGTTTACCGATATGTTTCAAAACGAAGATAGCGAGAAAATCTTCAAGGCACTACAACATTTAAAACACAACAAACATAAAGTGGTAGTTTTTCATGTGTATGATAAAAAAACAGAATTAAATTTCAGTTTTGATAACACGCCAAGAAAATTTATCGATGTTGAAACAGGAGAAGAGATTAATTTATTTGCCGAAAATACACAAGAATCGTATCAAAAAAAGGTTGAAGAATTTTTCAAAACAGTAGAAACAACCTGTATGCAGTACCAAATTAAGTATGTTCCAGTTTCTGTAGATGAAAAATTTGAAAAAATTATGACTACGTATTTAGTTGAAAAACAAAAGTTTGGGTAAAAGCGATAAAAAAAGTTTAATATTTTTCTAAAAAATATTTGCAGGAATGAAAAAGCGTAGTATATTTGCACTCGCAATCAAGCACTGGTTTGGTAGTTCAGTTGGTTAGAATACATGCCTGTCACGCATGGGGTCGCGGGTTCGAGTCCCGTCCAGACCGCCAGTAAAGAGGAAGCCTTTCGTAAAAGAAAGGCTTTTTTGCCCTCTTAAAATATTTAAAATAGTTGTGTTGTTTAGGTACGAAAGTACCAAAAGGTTTAGTAGTTAGACCAATGGAAAGCTTTGCATTTATGCAGAGCTTTTTTGATTTATATACTTTTTGAGTATTCCTTTATATATTCCAATTTATTAAATTTTAAAAGAAAAATCACTTTTAAACCATTTTTTTAGTTGTAACTAATAAATTAGTTTGTATATTTGTTTTTATAAACTAAAAAATTAGTTCGTAAAATGAAACAATTAACTAAAGCAGAAGAAGAGATAATGCAGGTTTTGTGGGAATTGGAAATTGCAAATGTAAAAGAAGTAATTACTATGTTAGCCTCGCCAAAACCAGCTTACAATACTGTATCAACAATTATTAGAATATTGGAAAGTAAAAATTTTGTTTCCCACAAACAAGAAGGGAAGTGGCATTATTATTTTCCGCTAATAAATAAAGAGGAATACAGCAATTCGTCCATAAATAAATTAGTTGAAAATTATTTTGAGGGTTCGTTTAATGAAATGGTATCTTTTTTTATTAAAAAGAATGATGTTAAATTATCAGATATAGAGTCGTTATTAAAAGAAATTAAAAAATAAAGTAATGAGTGCTTTTTTAATTTATAGTCTTCAAGCAATTATTTTGCAAGCTTTATTTGTAATTGTGTTTGAAATTTTCTTTGAGAAAGAAACTTTTTTTAAAGCGAATAGAATATACTTAATTGGGTCATTGATTTTGTCATTTATTATTCCGTTGATAGAAATTCCGATTAATTTGATTGATCAAGAACAAGCAATAATTCAATTAAAAGAAATTGTAATTACAAGAAATAATTCTGTTTTCAATATTGATGAAAAAGCTAGTGCATATTCATTTATTTTTATAATTTATTTAATCGGATTTTTAATCTTTTTTGGGCTTTTCTTCTATAAATTAATTAAAATTTTCAGCCTAATAAAAAGTTCAAAACATTTTAAAAATAATCAAAGTAATTTGTTTTATATAGAGAATTCTAATCAAGCATTTTCTTTTTTTAATTTTATTTTTATCGGAACCGATAATCAAAATTTTGATGTAATTGTAAAACACGAATTAGTTCATGCAAAGCAATGGCATTCATTAGATATTCTTATTGTTGAAATATTGAAAATTGTATTTTGGTTCAACCCAATTTTATATCATTATCACAAAAGATTTATTGAACTTCATGAATTTGAAGCAGATATGAAAAGTGCAAACGAAGACAAAAAAAAATATTTCGAAGTTTTACTTTGCCAAATTTTAAATTGTAATTCTATTTCATTAACAAATAATTTTTATAATCAATCATTAATCAAAAAACGAATCGTTATGTTACAAAAATCAAAATCAAAAAGAAGAGGAATTGCAAAGTATTTAGTAGTAATTCCAGTAGTAGTGTTGTCAATGACTGTATTTTCTACAACAATTGTTGCTCAGGAAGTAAAAAAAATTGAAAAAGTTGTGGGAAATAAGCCAAATGAAACTACAGAAACAGCACCAAATCAAACTACAAAAACTCCTTCTACAATGGTAAAAATGGAGCCAAAAGTTAATACAGAGGTAAAGGTTGAAGAAATTTCAGATGATATTCCGTTTGTAGTAATGGATCAAATTCCGCTATTTCCTGATTGTGTTGGAGTTGAAAAATCCGCTCAATTTGATTGTTTTCATACTCAAATGCAACAACATATTAAACAAAATTTTACCTATCCTGTTGAAGCTATGAAAAAAAATATTCAAGGAAGAATTATGATTGAATATTTAATTAATAAAAATGGTGACGTTGAAATTTTAAGGGTTAGGGGTCCAGTAAATTCTGAATTATTGCAAGAAGAAGCCAAACGGATTATTAGTTTATTGCCTAAGTTTATTCCCGGAAAGCAAAAAGGTAAAATCATTGGTGTTAAACACGTAATTCCAATTACTTTTAAAATACAATAAAATTGAATTGAAATAGAATATTAAACTCCATAATTTATTTTGTGGAGTTTTTTATTAAAACCAAACCGTTCTATTTTGCCACACTAAAACTAAAAAAAGTCCTAAAAAAAGTAAACTCACCAGTACTTTCATAAAGGTTCCAGCTAAAAACCCAATAAATGAACCAGTAGCAGCTTTGAATGCTCTTCCTTTTTCTTGAGAGTTATAAATAAGTTCTCCCACGAGTGCTCCAACAAAAGGTCCAATTAAAAACCCAAACGGAATTGGAGCAAAAATTCCAACAACTAAACCAATATTTGTTCCCCAAATTCCGTATTTACTTCCGCCAAAATACTTTGTTCCTTTTGCAGGAATTATATAATCTAAAATGCCAATTATAAATGCTATTAGTAGAGTGACTGCTAAAATCCAATAATTTATCGAAATACTTTCACATAAATATAGCATCAAAATCCCAACCCAACTAATAGGCGGTCCTGGCAAAGCAGGAAGAATACTACCAATAATACCAACTAGCATTAAGATGAAACCCAGAATCAATAAAAAGTATTCCATAAGATTTTAGTTATTGTCTAACAAATTTATAACTTTGTTTCATACTTTTTTAATTATTTGATTCTATGAGAATTGTTTTTATACTTTTTATTTCTTTTCTATTTGTTAATCTAGCGGTTGCTCAAGACAAAAATATGTCAACACAAGAGCGTTTGAAAGAATTGGCAAGAATTAAAAAAGAGTCTGACGAACAAAAAAAGAAAGAATGGGATGCATATTTAGTTCGTGTTAAGGAAAGTAAAATTGCAAAACAGCAAAAAAAGCAAGCTGATTCCATTGAGAAGTCGAAACTAGCTGATAATATCAAAAAAGATGTAGATGATTTTCCTAAATGTGGTGATCAAGAATCACCTTATTACATGAGAAAAAGTACGACAACTGGTTTTGAAGAAAAAATTACTTTTACAGATTATATTAGAAAGCATATTATGACTAAATTGAATTATCCTGAATTTGCAATGGATCACGAATTACAAGGAAGGGTTATGGTTCATTTTATTATTGATAAAGAGGGAAATCCGCAAATTAAAGAAGCAATTGGCCCAAAAAACGGATTGATTTTAGAGGAAGAAGCAATACGTATAATTAAATCATTGCCAACTGCTATTCCAGCTACTTGCGATGGAGAACCGATAAATGTTTTGTATGCAATACCTATAAACTTTCAGATGCAAGAGTAATATGAAAAAAATAATTCAACTGCTTTTTTTGATTTTAGTAATTCAATCTTGTCAATACTTCGATAAACAAGTGCCTGATGAAAAGGAATTATTAGAGCAAGAATTAAAAAAAATCAATTGGGATGAAGTGGATGAATTTCCATCTGTTTTGCAATGCGATACCATTAAAGATGTTGAAATAAAAAGACAATGTTTTTTCGATTACTTAGCACAAACAATTCAGGAACGAATAGGAATTGACACCTTGCAGATGTTGTATCCAGAAATGGACACTATAGAAGTAAAAGTGACTATAAATCCTGATGCAAGTTTGCAATTTGAACCTCAGTTTTCAAAAGACAGTGTAACGTATGATAAAGTAAAAATTGATAGTATTTTAACCGCACGTTTGTCTGATTTTCCAAAAGTTGAACCCGCAATTAAAAGAGGAATTAAAGTAAAAACTCAATTTGTACTTCCCGTAATTATTAAAGTTGAAAAGTAGTTTATTTCTTAAAGTTTCTTCCTTTCCAGCTATATTTTCCAAACAAAGAGTATATCGCTACTGAAACACTAAAAAACGGATACAACAAACTACTTGCCAATACATATTGTAATTTCGATTCGAAGAAATTTGCCGTTTTATAAATCAAAATAAAATCAATTAGGAATTTTAAAGCAACAAAAAGCATGAAAATGTTTTGATCCAATAAACCTACCAACCAAAGTAGAAAACTCACTATCCAAGTCAAATTCTCGCCAAAAACCACCAGCGCTAACAGCTTTCCATAAATAGATGAATAACCAGTACTTTTTGAAGCCCAACGAACCCTTTGCTGAAACAATTCAGACCAAGTGGCAACTGGTTTTGTAGCAACAATACTTTCTTTAGCTAATAAAAAGCCAACTTTCTTCGGAGCAACTGAAACTGCTTTTTGAAGTAGAAAAACATCGTCTCCGCTAGCAATGGTTTCATTTCCTTGAAATCCGTTTAATTCCTTGAAAAATTGTTTGGAATAGGCAAAATTAGCACCATTGCACATAAAAGGTTTCTCAATTCCAAAACTTCCAATCGTAGCGCCTTGTAAACTAAGGAAATCCAAATTCTGAAAGGCCGACATAAGACCATTTTTAGGAAGATAACAAACGCCAGAAGCTACCATTTCTGCTTCATTTTCCTGAATATATTGATCATAAATTGTCAACCAATCTTTCTGAACCAAACAATCGGCATCAGTAGTAATAATCCAATCATTTTTGGCAATTTCAATTGCAGTTTCAATCGCATCTTTCTTCGGTGAATTTGATTTTCTTTCGTTCTTAATTAATCGAATTTCAAACTTCCATCTTCCATCTTCCATCTTCCAACCATCATAAGAATCATCATCCACCAAAATAATTTCAACCAAATCCTTCGGATAATTCAATAGCGAAATCGAATGTAATAAATTCGGAAGATTCTCTTTTTCATTTCGGAAAGGAACCACAATGGTAAAAGAGGTTTTTGGAGTGAATTCTGCTTTTGAAAAACGTCTCATCCGATTAAATCCATAAATCAGTTGCCCGATGAATAGGATGTAAATAAGAAAAACGGTTCCGAGAATTAGTTCTAACATACGAATAAACTATTTTGAAGTATTCAACTTAAATCGCATTACGTAATAACTCCCAATCACCACAGGTAAAACTACGTTCAAAAACCACATCAAGGTACTAATGAATATCACAATCCATTCGTTAATGCCATATTTTCCAAAGAAAAACATAGCGACACTTCCTTTTACAGCAAAATCCAAAAATTGGAAACTTGGTAACGATGAAGCTAAAAAGTAAACCGCAGCAATGGAACTAATCAAAGTTAAATAAGGTAAATCTACATCAAAAACTAAAAACAAAACATAATATTGATGTGAAAAAACTAAGTAACGAAAAACACCAAGCAAAATATTTTTACGGTGAATCTTCTTCGGAATTTCGTTTATTTTATGCAATAATTTTTGAATCGAATACCCTTTTATGGTGATGTTTTTTGAGAGAATAGAAGCAAAAAATAATGCAACTGCAATTCCAATTATCGCTAAAGCCCATTTCCAATATCCAATTAAAATCAATCCAATAGTTCCGAAAATAATGGTCAAAATCATTTGGATTCCGTTACAAATCAGGTTTAAAAACACTACTTTTTTGGTTTGCTCTTTTTTGAAAAACATAGCTTTTCCAGCATATTCGCCTAAACCATTTGGCGTGAAAATTCCAGCAGTTAAAGCACCTAAAACTTGTTTGCTTGCTTCGCCAACAGAAATCGGTTTAATAAAACTCACTAAATTCTGCCACTTTAAAATCTCAAAATAACGATTCGCAACACTAAACAATAATATAAAAATGATAGTTGTTATCGAAGTTTTTTCCAAAACCAAAGTTTGAAACTTACTCCATTCTAATTTCGAATTTCCTGCAATTTGGCCATAAATAAAATAAAACGCACCAATTACAATCAAAAGTTTGATAGTAAAAACAAGGAATTGCTTAGCTTTGTGTGGAATTGTAATCATTGGTACAAAGAAACGAAACTTTACACTAAAATTGGCAAACGAACGCATCATATTAGGAATTGACCCAGGAACGACGATTATGGGTTTTGGATTAATCAAAGTAGTCAACAAGAAAATGGAATTTCTTCAGTTGAACGAACTCATTTTGTCCAAATACGACAACCATTATCAGAAATTAAAAGTCATTTTTGAACGAACGATTGAGTTAATCGACACACACAATCCAGATGAAATTGCTATTGAAGCACCTTTCTTTGGAAAAAACGTACAATCGATGCTGAAATTAGGAAGAGCACAAGGAGTTGCCATGGCTGCCGGACTTTCGAGAGATATTCCCATTACTGAATACGAACCAAAAAAAATTAAAATGGCAATCACCGGTAACGGAAACGCCAGTAAAGAGCAAGTTGCTAAAATGTTGCAACAACTATTAGGTTTAAAAGAATTACCAAAAAATCTCGATTCAACCGATGGTTTGGCAGCAGCAGTTTGTCATTTTTTCAATTCTGGAAAAGTAGTTGGCGAAAAAAGTTATTCGGGTTGGGATGCTTTTGTGAAGAATAATGAAGATAGAGTAAAAAAATAGTTTTCAGTCTCGGTTTTCAGTCTCAGTACTGCAAACTGCGACTGTGACTGAATACTAATAAAATGTCAGGAATCTACATCCACATACCTTTTTGCAAGCAAGCTTGCCACTATTGCGATTTTCATTTTTCTACTAATTTGAAGAAGAAAGATGAAATGGTTTTAGCATTAGCGAAAGAAATTGAAATGCGAAGCAAATCCATCACCCATCACACATCACCCATCACCGAGCAAATTGAAACAATTTATTTTGGTGGTGGAACGCCTTCAATATTGCAGATTGAAGATTTGAGATTTTTGATTGATGAAGTATATCGAAATTTTAAAGTTGTCGAAAACCCTGAAATTACAGTTGAAGCCAATCCAGATGATTTAACTGAAACGCGAATAATAGAATTATCAAAAAATAAAGTCAACCGTTTATCTATCGGAATTCAATCGTTTTTTGAAGATGATTTACAGCTGATGAATCGTGCGCACAATGTGGAAGAAGCTAAAAAATGTTTAGAAATTGCCACACAATATTTCGATAATATTTCCATTGATTTAATTTACGGAGTTCCTCAAATGTCTAATGAAAAATGGTTGCAAAACATTGAAACGGCTTTGTCTTTTGGTATGCCACATATTTCGAGTTATGCTTTAACGGTTGAACCTAAAACCGCTTTGCATTCGTTCATTCAAAAAGGAATTATTCCGCAACCTGATGATGAAGTGGCACAAGAACATTTTCATATTTTGGTCGATAAACTTTCGGAAAACGGATTCATTCATTATGAATTATCGAATTTTGGAAAAGAAAACTATTTTTCCAAAAACAATTCGAGTTATTGGTTAGGCAAAAAATACATCGGAATTGGTCCGTCAGCACACAGTTATGATGGAAAAAATCGTGGTTGGAATGTGTCAAATAATTCACTTTATATCAAATCCATTCAAGAAAATAAATTGCCAATCGAAATCGAAACCTTGACCAAAACTGACCGCTATAACGAATATATTATGACGGGTTTGAGAACGATTTGGGGCGTTTCATTTGAAAGAATCGAACAAGAATTTGGAAAAACTTATTTGGATTATTTGAACCAACAAGCAGCAAAATTCATAGAAGATCATTTGTTGTTTGTGGATGATAATATTTTGCGAACCACAAAAAAAGGAAAGTTTTTGAGTGATGGAATAGCTTCCGACTTATTTTTACTAAATTTGGAGTAAAAGTAACACAGTAAATCTGCGTTAGAATATCCGTTAAATCTGCGTTCCATTATGATTGCACTCATCAACAATGAATATAAAATCGACTTATCAAAACCCGTTGATATTTCTATTCCATTAACAAACAACGAACAAAATCCAATTGCGTGGTATCAAAATTTACCCGAAATCGAACCCGTAAAAATGGGCGATTGGATAGGAAAAGTTTCGGAAGGGAAATCGTCTACGAATTTCAATAATATTTTTTTCAATCCGCATGCACATGGTACGCATACAGAATGTTTAGGACATATCACACGAGATTTTTATTCAATAAATCAATGTTTGAAACAGTTTTTCTTTACTGCTGAATTGATTTCTGTGGAACCAAAAGCGATCGGAGAAGATTTAGTCATTACAAAAGAGCAAATAGAGATTGTTCTAGGAGAAAATTCGCCAGAAGCTATCATCATAAGAACATTACCAAATCCAGAAAACAAAAAACATTTAAATTATTCCAATACGAATCCGCCTTATTTGGATGAAGCGGCTGCGATTTTTATTAGAGAAAAAGGCATTCAACATTTATTAATCGATTTACCAAGTGTCGACAAAGAACACGATGAAGGAAAATTACTAGCACACAAAGCATTTTGGAATGTAAAAGACGTGAATCAAGTAAATAAAGATGCTCGTTTTACTTGTACAATTACGGAAATGATTTACGTTAATGAAGGAATTCAAAACGGAAGTTATATTTTGAATTTACAATTTGCTTCATTTGAAAATGATGCTTCGCCATCGAAACCAGTTTTGTATAAAATTGAAAAGTAATTAACAAAATGAATATCCAACAACTATACGAATTCTGTCAATCTAAAAAAGGTGTCACTGAACATTTTCCATTTGATGAAGATACTTTGGTGTTTAAAGTAGGAGGAAAAATGTTTTGCTTAACATCATTATCCGAATGGGAAAAAGGAACACCATCGTTAAATTTAAAATGTGATCCAGAACGTGCTTTGGAACTTCGAGCGGAATATGAAGCTATTGAGCCAGGATATCACATGAGTAAAATACATTGGAATACAGTTCGTTTTCATGGTGATGTTTCCGATAAAATGATGTGCGAATTGATTAATCATTCCTATGAACTTGTTTTCAAAAGTTTAACGAAAAAAGTCCAACAAGAAATTCAAGAATAGAAAATTAGGCATTACTTTTGTGAATGATTTCTGTGAGGTTTTTAAAATCTTGTAGGTAAAAAAGTAAATGTTGAATATTCAATTTTGAATAAAGAATTTTGAATAAAGAATTTTGAAATAAATTATGATAGACAACTTAAAAAAAATATTAAACGAAGATCAAGATCCAAAAGCTATTGAGAAAATCACGGCTAAATTGGAGAATCTTTTAATGTCGAACGAAGAAGTAGGCTATATTGCCGTTCAAAAAAAACCAGCAGTAACTATTTTTCCAGATAGCATTGTGGTGACAAACAAACGTATCATTTTATGTAAACCTAAAAACTTAGGATTATCAATGGAATTCATTGATTACGATTGGGATGATATCGCAGGTTCGTTTGTAAAAGAAGGTATTTTAGGAGCAGATTTCACCTTTACAACTAATTCAGATTTAACCCATACAGTTGATTATTTGCCAAAAAATCAAGCACGAAAATTATATACTTACGCCAAAGAGCAATTGGATTTATTGAAAAATCCAAAAGTAACAACTCCAGTTGTTGAAGAAGTTAAAGCAGAAGCTCCAATTGAAACTCCTGTCCAAGAACCAGAAATTGAGGAAGTTCAAACAGAAGAAGTAACGCTTTATGCTGAAATTATGCCAACTTCAAACGATATTATTCGTGATACAGAAGTTGAAGCTCCAATTTCGGAAGAAAAAGGGTTAGCACATTTATCGCAAGACGAATTGTTTGCGAAACTCCAGAATTATAAAAAATTACTAGACAACGGATTAATCCTTCAAGGTGAATACGATAGATTGAAAGGCGAAATATTGAAGTTTTTGTAATTTCTAACCGCTAATAAAACATAAAAAGAATCCCGATAAATTTTAACTTATCGGGATTTTTGTTTTATCCTTTGTAAACCTTGCGGTTAAGGTCTACATCGATTTTTTCTGCTTCTCCACAAAACCATCGGCTTGGAGTTTTAGTAATTCCAATGCAGTTTTCTTTTTGTAGTTGTACAATTCTTTATCTTCTTTGATGTCGGCATAGACTTTATCGTAAATTTCGGCATCGGTTTTCTTTTGTAATTCGCTTTGGTAACGATTTTGAGCTAGCATGTTTTTGATGCCCATTTCGTTGTCTTCTTGTTTGAAATCGTATTCGCTTTTTGGCGATAATAATTTGGCAATAATTGGCGAAGTTTCAATCGCTAAAAACAATAGCATAATAAAAAACGATGGTAACCATGGCAATTTATTCAAGGCGTTAATTCGCGCCATTAAACCGTCGAAGCCTTCGATAATGGGTTGGGTTTCGGTGACTTTTTTGTCTAAATCGGTTTGTAAAGTTTTAGCTTTTGCTTCTAAATCGGTGATTTTTGCTTGGTTTGAAGCTTTTAATGTTGCTAAATCTTGCAAAGAAGCATCGTGTTTTTCACGTTTTTCTTTATAAACAGGGCCTTTGCCTAATTTTTTTGTTCCAGCAGTTCCTTCAGCTTCGGTGATGTAAACCGAATACAAATCGTTTACTTCTTTCTCTTTTTTAAGAATGTCCGATTTTAAACTATCAATTTGGGCTTTGTTTTTATCTAAATCCGATTGAAAATAATTGGCAACTTGTTTTTTGTTAGCCAACATCATTTCGTTCTTTTCTTTTAATAAAACGGTATTGATTTCTTTTTCAAAGATTTTAATTTCCAAAGGTTTTGAAATTACGATAGCAATAATAATCGCCAAAGCAATTCGAGGAGTAGCTTGAATAAATTCATCTAGAAAACTATCTCTTTTTTTAATAGTAGACACAATAAATCGGTCTAAATTAAAAATAAGCAAACCCCAAACTAAACCGAAAGCTATTGCAATAAATGCATTATCGAAAACGGTAAAAAGCGCATAAGCACTAGCAATAAAAGCCATTACGGCAGTGAAGAAAACGGTAGCTCCAATTCCGGCATATTTGTTTTGCTCGCCATTGGAACAGCCATTAATTATGTCGGAATCTACGCCCGAACATAACATAAAAAAACGTTTTAACATGATGATTGATTTTGATTGATGATGATTAGTACAAATTTAACGCCAAAAGTTTCAAGTTGTTGCTAATTTGTTGAAAAATAGTTGGTAAAAGAAAAATCCGCTGTTTCGAGCGGATTTAAGTGGGTTATTTTTTTTCTTCGGGTTGAGTTAATTTTTCGCCATTTTCATTGACGCGATTGCCCCAACGATTGTAATATTCTACTTCACCATTTTCGTTTTTTATAAAGAAATACGTACCAGTATGAGTATCATTACTCAAATAAATATATCCACTTTGTTTTGTTCCAATGTCAAAATCATCAAGTGATTTTACTGTTAATGGATCTTGAGCTTTATCAGTTTTTTCTACTTGTTGAATGGTTAAGCTTGGATTTGGATTCAATTTTTCGCCTTTTGCATTCACACGATATCCCCAACGGTCAAAATATTCAATTGTGCCATCATCGTTGGTTACATAAAAATGCGTTTCATCGTTAATTGTGATGTAACCATTTTTCTCTTTTGTGGTTCCTGTGCTGTCGGTTGTGCCTTTTTCGTTGAAATAATGGTCGCCTATTTTTTGATATTCTTCGCCTTTGATGGTTACTTTTTCTAAAGGTTTTACTTTTTTGATGGTGTCAACCGTTTTGATGTTTATTTTTTCTGATGATGGTTCATCAGTTTTTACAGCTTGTAGGTTAATTGTTTTTTCTGAAGATGGTTTATCAGTTTTTTCTTGTTTTGTTATTATTTTTTCTTGTGCAACGGTTTCAATACATAAAAAAGAAACTAATACTGCAAAAATGGGTGCAATGGCTATCTTTTTTAAAACAGCTGTGTTTTGCGATGTGCTTTTTGTCATCATAATTAATCGTTTTTTGGTTACTAAATAATTCAAATTACTGGCCAAGTAAATCGTTTGGGTTCCAATTTCTTTTTGTAAAAGCAAATTTTGATAAAACGGGACATTGTTATAGGTTTTCACAATTTCTTCATCGGCAAGAAATTCGTGATTGAGTTGAATGGCTTTTTTATAGAAAATAAAAATGGGATTGAACCAAAAAATTACTTTCAAAAATTCGATAAATAATATATCTAAAGTGTGTTTTTGAGTTACATGAACTAATTCGTGTGTGTATAATTCGTCTTCAATGTTTCTATTGTTATAATCTTCAAAATTGATGTAAATAAAATTTAAAAACGTGTGCGGAAGCGTTTTTTCATCTATTAAAATCAAATTAGCGTTTTTGTATTTTACTTTCGGATTTGAAATGGTTTTTGAGATTAATTTCCAAGCATTTTTTCCAAATCGGATTGCGAATAGTAAAGTGATTAATCCGTACAAACTCCACGAAATGATTTTAAAATAATCGATGGGTTCAACTACTTTTTCGGTTTGGATAATTGTTGGATAAAATTCCATTTCGGCATCAACATAAACAGGGATTTCTGTAATGATTTGATAAGTTACGAATGGAATTATCAATGAAATAATAATCGAACCCAAAAGATAAAATCGATTAAATTGATGTATTTTTTCTCGTTCTAACACTAAATGATAGAAACCAAGAAAAACCGTTAAACAGATGGTTGATTTGATTAAGAAGTCGATCATTTTTTCTTTTTTTGAAGTTCTACATCAATTATTTTTTTTAATTCTTCCAGTTCTTTTTCTGATAAATTAGTTGAAGTGGTAAAAAACGAGGCAAACTGAGAAGCAGAATCGTTAAAGAAATTTTTGATTAATCCGTTAACGTGTTTTGAAAAGTAATCTGATTTTTTTACCAACGGATAATATTCTCTTGAATTTCCAATTTCAGTATATGCTACAAATTTTTTATCAATCATTCGTTTTAACAAAGTTGCCAATGTTGTTGTAGCTGGTTTTGGTTCTGGATAGGCTTCTAAAATATCTTTCATGAAAGCTTTTTTAAGTTTCCATAAATGTTCCATTACTTGTTCTTCGGAATTTGATAATTGCATTCTTCTACATTTTTAGAATTAACTCTACAAATGTAGAATAAAAAATCAATTCTACAAGTGTAGAATGAAATTTTAACAAAAAACCCTCACATTACTGCAAGGGTTTTATATAATTAAGTGACTATTTACTAATCACTTTTTACTTTTTACTAAAAATTAGTATCTGTAATACTCAGGTTTGAATGGACCTTGTACTTCTACACCAATATATTCCGCTTGGTCTGGACGTAACGTTTCTAATTCAACTCCTAATTTAGCTAAGTGTAACATTGCTACTTTTTCATCTAAATGTTTTGGTAACATATAAACGTTATTGTTATAAGCAGCACTGTTGTTCCATAATTCAATTTGAGCTAACGTTTGGTTTGTAAATGAATTACTCATTACAAAACTTGGATGACCTGTAGCACAACCTAAGTTTACTAAACGACCTTCAGCTAAAATGATAATGTCATTTCCGTTTACGTTGTATTTATCAACTTGAGGTTTGATTTCAATTTTAGACGCACCGTGGTTTTTGTTTAACCAAGCCATATCGATTTCGTTATCAAAGTGACCGATGTTACAAACGATAGTTTTATCTTTCATTTGCTCAAAATGAGAACCTAAAACGATGTCTTTATTTCCAGTTGTAGTAATAATAATATCAGCAGTTTTGATAACTGTATCTAATTTTTTCACTTCAAAACCGTCCATAGCTGCTTGTAAAGCACAAATTGGATCAATTTCAGTAACCGTTACAATAGAACCAGCTCCACGGAAAGAAGCCGCAGTTCCTTTTCCAACATCACCGTATCCACAAACAACTACTCTTTTTCCAGCTAACATAATATCTGTAGCTCTTCTTACTGCATCAACAGCAGATTCTTTACAACCGTATTTGTTATCAAATTTAGATTTAGTAACTGAATCATTTACGTTAATTGCAGGCATTGGCAACGTTCCAGCTTTTACTCTTTCGTATAAACGGTGAACTCCAGTTGTAGTTTCTTCCGATAAACCTTTGATTCCAGCAACTAATTCTGGGTAACGATCAATAACCATGTTGGTTAAATCTCCACCATCATCTAAAATCATGTTCAATGGTTTTCTGTCTTCACCAAAGAATAAAGTTTGCTCAATACACCAATCAAAATCTTCTTCATTCAAACCTTTCCAAGCATACACTTGAATTCCAGCAGCAGCAATAGCAGCAGCGGCTTGATCTTGAGTTGAGAAAATGTTACAAGAAGACCAAGTAACTTCTGCACCTAAAGCAATTAAAGTTTCAATTAAAACAGCAGTTTGAATTGTCATGTGAAGACATCCAGCAATTCTAGCTCCTTTTAAAGGTTGAGTTGCTCCGTATTCTGCTCTTAAAGCCATTAAACCTGGCATTTCAGCTTCAGCTAATTCAATCTCTTTTCTTCCCCAAGCTGCAAGTGAAATGTCTTTCACTTTATAAGCTACATAAGGTAATGTTTGTGTACTCATCTATTATGTATATTTGTATATTCTAAAATTAGAGTGCAAAATTACAAAATAACTTTTTATTTTTTCAAAGATTTCTATTAATTTGTGAATTGTTTAATTTTCTAACGATTTGAAAAACAACAAAATATAAATGCCGCTACATAAAATTTTACATATCAACGAAAATACAACTGCATACTTCTGGCACATTACAGAAGACGTAACTTCGTTATTTAGAGCTGTTTCGTTACGTGATACTTCGCTTTTTCGTCTAGAAGGGATGAAATCAGAAGAACATCAAAAAGGATTTTTAGCTGTTCGAATGTTACTACAACATTTGGGTTATAATGATTATGATTTAACTTATGATGAAGCTGGAAAACCTCATTTAATGCCAGAAGCTGGAAGCTGGAAGCTGGAAGAAACCCCATCACCCAACACCCAACATCCATCATCCATCATCCAACACATCTCCATTTCGCATTCACATGAATTTTCTTGTATTTGCATAAGTGATGAATTGATGGGAATTGATTTGGAAAAACTCAAAGAAAAAACTTTGAAGATTGCACCAAGATTTATGGGAGTAAAGCATTTAGAAAATCTTACCACTTCGGAACAAATAGAGAAAGCAACGGTAATTTGGGGTGTAAAAGAATCTATTTTTAAAATTAAGAATGAAAAAGGAATCAGTTTTCCAGAGCACATTTTTGAAGACGAGTTTGATTTAAAAGATGGAAAATGTACTGCTAAATTACATTTTAATAACCAAATAGAAAACTTCTATATTCAATTTTATAACGTAGAAGCGTATATCTTTGTGTGCGCTTTCCCAAATAAATAAAATGCAAAACCTGTATCAAAATATACTTATAGCGAAAAAGAATCGTCAAAAACTATTAGCCATTTTAATCGATCCCGAAAAGGTTTCAATTAAACAAGCAATTGTTTTGTCAGATAAAATTAAAAAGTCAACAGCCACACATATTTTTGTAGGTGGAAGCACTTTCAGTGGAACACATTTAGACGAATTGATTTCAGTTATTAAAACAACGACTCAATTACCAGTATTAATTTTTCCAGGACATCCTTCTCAGATTTCCAATGAAGCCGATGGAATTCTATTTCTAAGTTTGCTTTCAGGTCGAAATCCAGAATATTTGATAGAACATCATATTAATTCGGTTGAAGCTTTAGAAAAATCAAATTTGGAAATTATTCCAACAGGATATTTACTTATCGATGGAGGAAAAGAAACGGCTGTACAACGTGTAAGTCAAACGCAACCGATTGAACAAGAGAATATTGAATTGGCCTATAAAACAGCAAAAGCAGGCGAATTTTTAGGAAAGAAATTAATTTATTTAGAAGCTGGAAGTGGCGCTAATAATCATGTTTCGTTAGAAATGATTCGCTACGTTGCTCAAAATATCGAAATTCCGTTGATTGTAGGTGGAGGTGTTCGTTCAATGAAGACCATTCAAGAAGTTTGCGATGCTGGAGCAGATTTGGTTGTGATTGGAACTGCTTTTGAAAATGATACCAACTTTTTTAATTTATAATCATGCTCGATTTTTTAATTAACCAATATAAAGAAGCTTCAAACTTTCAAATTTCATTAGAATTTGTGGCTTTTATATTCGGAATTTTGAGTGTTTATTTTGCTAAAAAAGAAAACATTTGGGTGTACCCAACAGGTTTGATTTCGACAGTAATTACGGTTTATTTGTTGTATCAAGCAAAGTATTTTGGAGACATGACCATGAATTTTTATTATTCAATAATGAGTGTTTATGGTTGGTACAAATGGTCAACAAAATCGACTGAGCCCGATTTGTTAATTTCAAGAACATCAACAAAAGAAAAGATTATAGGTTTTGGTCTATTTATTCTTACCATGATAATCACATATTTTGTATATGTTTTTTTTGATTATAAGCTTGAAATTCCTAATTATATTGATATTTTTACATCAGGAATATTTTTTACAGCCATGTGGTATATGGCTTTAAAAAAATTAGAGAGTTGGACATTATGGATTATAGGAGATTGTATTGCAGTTCCATTATTTGCTCATAGAGGCTTGGGAATGTTGTCATTACAATATTTGATTTTTACAATTTTAGCCGTCATGGCTTATTTACAATGGAAGAAGATTTTAAACAGTTACCAACAAGTATAATAAAAATCGCAATGTATGGTCCTGAAAGCACAGGTAAAACTACGCTTTCAAAACAATTAGCCGCACATTACAACGACGAGTGGATTCCTGAATTTGCTCGCGATTTCTTACAAGAAAAATGGGATAAAAATAAGGAAATTTGTACAGAAGAAGATTTGATTCCTATTGCAATTGGTCAAGTAAAATTAGAGAACGAGGCGGTTTTAAAAGCCAAAAAATTCTTGTTTTGTGATACTAACTTATTAGTCACTAAGGTTTTTTCAGACATTTATTACAATAGATGTGATGCGAATTTAGAAAAAGCAGCAAGAGAACATGAGTATGATTTAATTTTTCTTACCAATATTGATGTGCCTTGGGAAGCTGACGACTTGCGCGATAGTCCAGATGATAGAGAAATTACATTTGGAACATTCAAAAAGGCAATAATCGCTAATGGAAATCCGTATATAAAACTCAAAGGCGATGTTACCTCAAGATTTGAAAAAGCAGTAAAAATAATTGATGAATTGGTTCTTGCCAAGCAATTAGGTTTTACTTCTGCTGATTTTGTTGCGATCTATCATAAGAAAATATTGCTTTCAACAATTCATAAGCAAATGCAGTTTTTTAAAGACGGAATTGCAAAGGTGAATTTAGTACGTTCTGCTGTAAAAAACGACGGAATTTTTGCTTATAGTGAAGAAGAAATTAAAAAATATATTCATTTTTTTGATGATAAAAAACAAAATTTAGACATTCAAAAGTTCGTTCCAGCTTCGGGAGCTGCTAGCCGAATGTTTAAGTTTCTGTCAGAATTTATTAATGAGTTTGATGCTGAAAATGACACAATAAATTCATACATAAATCATAAGAAATGTACTGAATTATCGGTTTTTTTAGTAGGATTAAAAAGTTTTCCTTTTTATACTGAGTTAAAACAGAAAACAATTGAAATTTACCCAAATTATTTTGAAAAGGAACGCGAAGAACGAAATTATCTTTTAATAAAAACAATGCTTTCAAAAGAACATTTTGACTTTGCAAATAAACCAAAAGGAGTTTTACCTTTTCATCAAAAAGAAGACAAAATAGTTACTCCAATTGAAGAACACATTAAAGAATCGGTTTTTTACCAAATTCCGAACAGAAAAGCAAAAATACATTTTACGGTTTCGCCAGAGCACCAATCTTCATTTGAAGAAATTATAAGACAACACGAAAATGTAGACATAACTTTTTCATTTCAGCAAGAAACAACGGATACGTTAGCGGTAAATAATGACAACACACCTTTTAGAAATGATAGAGGTGAATTGGTTTTTCGTCCTGGCGGACATGGAGCTTTGATTGAAAATTTGAACCAACTTTCATCGGATATCATTTTTATTAAAAATATTGATAATGTTTCGCAAAATCATATTGTTGACATCGTAAAATATAAAAAACTTTTAGGCGGAATTTTATTCAAATTGCAACAGCAAATTTTTACATTTTTGCAAGAATTAGAAAGTGAATCCGTTTCAATTGAAAAAATAAACGAAATTAAAGCATTTGCCCAACGACAGTTACATATTATTTTTCCAAATGATTTTGAAATGTATAAAAAATCGTTTCAAATACAATATCTCTTTAACGAATTAAATCGACCAATTCGTGTTTGTGGAATGGTTAAAAATGAAGGAGAACCTGGTGGTGGTCCTTTTTGGGTGAAAGACGAAAATGGGAAAATATCTTTGCAAATTATTGAAACTTCGCAGATTGATTTAACAAACGAAAAACAAGTGCAAATTGTAAATGAGGCCACTCATTTTAATCCAGTAGATTTAGTTTGTGGCGTTAAGAATTACAAAGGAGAAAAATTTGATTTAACACAATTTGTTGATGAAAATACGGGCTTTATCGTTTCTAAAAATAAAAACGGCAAACCATACAAAGCATACGAATTACCAGGATTATGGAATGGTGCAATGGCAAATTGGCTCACACTTTTTGTGGAAGTACCTTTGGTTACTTTTAATCCGGTTAAAACCGTAAATGATTTATTAAAACCAGCACATCAACCCGAAAATAATGGATAAAGAAATTTTACTTTCCGAATTAAAATTTAAAGCTGTTAGGAGTAGTGGTGCTGGCGGTCAAAACGTTAATAAAGTATCTTCAAAAGTAGTTTTGAGTTTTGATTTGTTTAATTCTTTGGGTTTAAACCAAGAAGAAAAAGAACTTTTGAAAACTAAAATTTCAACTAAATTAACACAAGAAAACATACTCATTCTCACAAGCGAAGAAGATAGAAGTCAACTTAAAAACAAAGAAGTTGTTGTTAAAAAATTCTTGAAAGTCATTGAAAACGGTTTAAAAATCCCGAAACAACGCAAAGAAACGAAAATTCCAAGAGCAGTTAAAGAAAAACGCTTGCAAGAAAAAAAGTCGACCGCTTCCATAAAAGAAAACAGAAAGAAACCCAACTTTTAACTAGGAACTTTAAACTAAAGAGTTATATCTTTGCCATGTCTCAAAGGGGTGCTCAAAATATCGAGCTGAGATCATACCCATAGAACCTAGAACAGGTAATGCTGTTTAGGGAAAAGACACTAAAAAAAGTGCACGTTTATTAGTGTCAAAGAGTATCAAATTTAATTTTTAACAAAGAGTAATTGCCCCTTTTATTCGTATATATTTTACGAATGAAAACTTTACCCAAAAAAAGTACAAGGTACAAAGTATGCAGTACAAAGACTTATTTAAGTCTATTTTCTATTTTCTTTTCTCTATTTTCTTTCTCTCAAGAAGCACAGAAAGACACCACAAAAGTCACACAACTAAAAGAAGTTATTGTATCTTCGGTTAGGGCAAAGGACAAAAATCCAATCACTTACACTAATGTTGCTGCCGCAGAAATTGCTCCACGTAATTTAGGACAAGACATTCCAGTTTTATTAAATTATTTGCCTTCTGTAGTTACTACAACCGATGCTGGAAATGGCGTAGGTTATACCTACATGAGAGTTCGTGGTTCCGATGGTTCTCGAATCAATGTTACTTTAAATGGAGTTCCGTTTAACGATAGTGAAAGTCAAGGAACATTTTTTGTGAATTTACCCGATTTTGCTTCTTCATTAGAAACTGTTCAGTTGCAACGCGGTGTAGGAACTTCAACTAACGGAGCCGGAGCTTTCGGTGCGAGTTTAAACATGCAAACTAAATCGTTTCAAGAAAAAGCCTATGCTGAGGTTTCAAATTCAGTGGGAAGTTTCAATACGAGAAAACACACTTTAGCCTTTGGAACGGGCTTGCACAATAATTTTGAAATGAATGCTCGAATTTCAAATATTGCCTCTGACGGATTTATTGATAGAGCTTCTTCTAATATGTTTGGCTACTTTTTTAATGCCAATTACATCACCGAAAAATCACAAGTAAAATTTTTAGCTTTTGGCGGGAAAGAAAAAACCTATCAAGCTTGGTATGGCATTGAAGATGTTGATAAATTAGAAAACGACCGTACATTCAATCCAGCAGGAATGTATACGGATGAATTTGGAAATACACAATTCTACGACAATGAAACCGATAATTATTGGCAAAATCATTTTCAATTACATTGGTCTGAAAAATGGTCTGAAAAATGGATTTCAAATGCAGCACTACATTATACCATCGGTAAAGGTTATTTTGAGCAATATAGAGAAGATGAAGATTTAGCCGATTACAATTTACCTGATTTCAACGGAAATTCGACTTCAGATTTGGTAAGAAAACGTTGGTTGGATAATGATTTTTTTGGAGCAACATTCTCTTTAAATTATAAAACAGCAAAAACCGATTTGTTATTTGGAGGAGCAGCTAATCGTTATTTAGGAAAACATTTTGGAGAAGTAGTTTGGACGCAAAATTACATCCCAAATCAAAACCGATATTATGATGATTTCGGAAACAAAGATGATGTAAATTTCTATACTAAAGCATCATATAATATCACAAGCAAACTGAATTTATTTACTGATTTGCAATATCGAATGGTGTTTTATGAAGCAACAAGTGTTAAGTTTTCTGATGTAAATGATACATTTCGATTTTTTAATCCAAAAGCAGGTTTGAGCTATCAATTGAATGCTAAAAATTCATTTTATGGGTATTTCGGAATCGCAAACAAAGAACCAAGACGTGATGATTATGAAAACGGAAGTGTAAAACCAGAACGTTTATTTGATTATGAATTGGGTTGGAAATACAATACTCAAAAAGTAAAAATTAGCGCCAATGCATTTTATATGAACTACAAAGACCAATTGGTTTTAACTGGAGCTTTGAATGATGTGGGTTCGCCAATTTTTACCAATAGCGGAAAAAGTTATAGAGTAGGATTAGAAGTTGAGTCATCAATTGCAATTACAGATAAGTTAATTTTAAATCCAAACGTAACTTTGAGCCAAAACAAAAATCAAGATTTCTATTTTCAACGAGATGGTGTTTTGCAAAACTTAGGCAATACTGACATTGCGTTTTCCCCAAATTTAATCGTAGGAAATCGCCTAACTTTTTTACCTATTAAGGATTTTCAAATTTCATTTTTATCCAAATTTGTAAGCGAGCAATACATGGGAAATATCGATTCAGAGCAATCTAAATTAGATGCTTACTTTGTAAATGATTTGAATGTTAATTACGAATGGACGTTAAATAAAGCCATTAAATCAATTGTTTTTTCAGGATTGGTGAATAATATTTTCGATTTAGAATATGAATCAAACGGATATTTCTACACCTACGATGACGATTGGAGTAATCCAGGAAACGTTACCACTGTTGAAGGAACAGGATATTATCCACAAGCTGGAATAAACTTTCTTCTAGGGATGAGTTTAAAATTTTAGTTAAATTAAGTTAAGTTGAAAAAAGCCTGAAAATATAAACTTTCAGGCTTTTTTATTAGTTATATACACGTAACGAAACTGCATCAATTTGTTCCACCCTATATTGTTTCATTGAATATTGCATTCCAGCAGCTTGACCAGTAAATAAGCTATAAGAAGCGCTATCACATCCACAAATAGCATTAATACCACTTAATGTCATAGTCGAACAGCTACTTAATGCCTGATTTGGGCAAGCAGCGTCAAAAGCAACATAGCCGCTTCCAGTATTAAAAACAAAAATTCCTCTAACGCCAGCACTACCATTATTAATATAAACAGCATTGCTTGGAAATTGTAAATTGCTATATTGAGGCAACGACATATTAATATTTAAACTAAAACCATAATTAGGTAAATACGGATTGTTATTGCTGAAATTTTCTTTATCGCAACCCATTAAAAAAGGAAGAATAAGTAAAATAATATATTTTTTCATGAGTTTTTTTTATTTCAATTGTAAAACAAATTTAATTAATTACTTTTGAGATACATTATACAATGTCATAAATTAATATTAAAAATAAATTACTATCTTTGTGAAAAGGAATCCCATGTAGGTGGGATTCTTTCTATTTTATAAACAATGAAGTTATGAGTACAGTATCTTATTACACAGCAGAAGGGTTAAAAAAATTAAGAGAAGAATTAGACCAACTTAAAAGTATAGAAAGACCAAAAGCATCGCAAGCCATTGCAGAAGCAAGAGACAAAGGTGATTTGTCTGAAAACGCAGAATATGATGCGGCAAAAGAAGCTCAAGGATTGTTAGAAATGAGAATTTCTAAGATGGAAGAGATTGTTTCAAATGCACGTTTAATAGATGAATCTCAGTTAGATTTATCTAAAGCTTTGGTGTTGTCTAAAGTAAAAATTAAAAACCAAACCAATGGTATGGAAATGACCTATACTTTGGTTGCAGAAAGTGAAGCAGATTTAAAAACAGGTAAAATTTCTGTAACTTCTCCTATTGGGAAAGGTTTACTTGGAAAATCTGTTGGAGAAATTGCCGAAATTAATGTGCCAAATGGCGTATTGAAATTTGAAATATTAGAAATTTCTAGAGATTAATCTTTATTAGGAAGCATTTCTACTTTTAAACTTATAAACTTGAAAAATGAGTTCAATTTTTACCAAAATAGTAAACGGAGAAATTCCTTGCTATAAAATAGCTGAAGATGAAAATTATTTGGCTTTTTTAGATGTGAATCCAAATGCAAAAGGACATACACTTTGTATTCCAAAACAAGAGATTAATAAAATCTTTGATATGGAAGAAGAGCATTATTTAGGGTTGATGAAGTTTTCAAGAAAAATTGCAAAAGCAGTTGAAAAATCGGTTGAATGTAAACGAATTGGTGTTGCTGTGGTAGGATTAGAAGTGCCGCACGTTCACGTACATTTAATTCCACTTCAAGACATGGATGATATGCGTTTTCAAAGAAAAACCAGTTTATCACCAGTAGAGTTTCAAGAATTAGCGAAGCAAATTGCTTCTAATTTATAATAAAAAAAGCACCTTTTTGGTGTTTTTTTTTGATTAAAAACAGCTATGAAATATATAATTTTTCTTTTATTTTTTCAAACTATTCTTTTTTCACAAGTTAAAAGCATTTACGCTCCCGTTGAAAAACAAATGCGTCTAATTCCAGAACAGCAAACAAAGTCAGCTCAGGAAATTGCAAGCTATATTCAAACAAATTTTAAAGGCGAAGAACTGCAAATAAAAGCAGCTTATTTTTATGTAATTTCAACTATTTCTTATGACGTTACCTATAATTTTTCTACAGAATTATTTAGTAGCGATGAAGATTTTGTTACAAAAACCATTGCAACAAATAAAGGAGTTTGTATTCACTATGCTAAACTGTTTAAAGCTATAGTAGATAAATTGGGCTATCAATGTCAAATAGTTACAGGTTATACAAAGCAAAATAATCAAATTAGCAATTTATCACATGCATGGTGTGCCATTAAAATGCAAGATAAAAATTGGTATATATTTGATCCAACTTGGGATTCGGGTTATGTAAAAAATGATAAATTTGTTCGCAACTTAGTTTCTAAACATTTTAAAATGTTGCCTTCAGCTGCAATTATTTCGCACATGCCTTTTGATTATTTATGGCAATTTACAAAAGAACCCATTACTAATCGCGAATTTTATAACGGAAAACCATATGATGGAAAGCCAAAAATAAATTTTGAGTATCAGATTGAAATCGATAAATACCTAAAATTATCAGAAGTTGATAAAGCATTTGAAAGTTCAGAAAGAATTCAAAAGAATGAAATTTTGAACGACTTAATTTTGGAACAATATAATTACATGAAAAGTGTATTTAATGTTTCAAGAATGAATAAAAATGTTGAAAAATTTAACGAAATTGTAGAAGAATACAACGTAGCAATTGTATTATTGAACGATTTTATTATTTATAGAAATAAAGAATTTACGCCATCGTATTCAGACGTAATTCTTTTAGAAATGATTCAAACACCTAAGGAAAAGTTAGAAAATGTTCAAAAAGAATTTTTTATTTTAGGAAGTGTAGGAAAAGAAAATACTTCAAGTTTTAATGCATTAAAATCATCAATTTCTGAAACGGTTAAACAAGCACAAGAGCAATATGAATTTGTAAAAGAATACATATCAAAAAGTAAAAAAGAAAGAAAAAAAATGTTTAGAACCGTTACCTGGTTTGGACTTCCAATTAAATAATTTAGACTTTCTTAAAACTCATTTGCATGGTTGTTCCTTTTCCAATTTCAGAATGAGCCACTTTTATTCTTCCTTTATGATATTCCTGAACAATTCGTTTTGTTAACGATAATCCTAATCCCCAACCGCGTTTTTTTGTGGTAAATCCAGGTTCAAAAACTTTTGAAAATTGGTTTTTTGGAATTCCTTTGCCACTATCAGTAATTTTAATTTTAACCACATCTTCTAATTCCGAAATTGCAATAGCTAAACTTCCTTTGCCTTTCATGGCATCAATAGCATTTTTAACTAAATTTTCAATCGTCCAACTGTGTAAAGCAGGATTAATCGCAACAAAAATAGGGTGTTCGGGAGCTTTAAAAGTAAAAATAACCTGCTGAGAAACTCGAGTTTGTAAATAATCAACTGTGTTTTTCGTGTCTTCAATAATATCGCGTTTTTCTAACACAGGTTCGCTTCCTATTTTCGAAAATCTATCGGTAATAGTTTGTAATCGCGTAATGTCTTTTTCAATTTCAACAATGGTACTTTCTTCTACATTGTCTAATTTTAAAATTTCTAACCAACCAATTAACGAAGACAAAGGCGTTCCAATTTGATGCGCGGTTTCTTTAGCCATTCCAGCCCAAAGTTTATTTTGAGTTGCCATTTTTGTAGCACGATAAAAATTATAAACAACGGCGCCAAACAAAATAATAATCAACAACAAGGCAACAGGATAATATTTCAGTTTGTTCAATAAAGGTGAATCTCCATAATAAACCAATTGATATTTACTATTTGAGCGCTCCATTTTGATGGGTTGGTTGTCGTTTTTTACGGAATTGAAATACTTTTTTAGTGCAATACTATCTTTGGAAATTTCTTCATCAATATTATTAAAATCAATAATATTTTCTTTACTATCTGTAATAAAAATAGGAATGGTTGTGTTTTTTGTAATAATTTGCAAAGGAAGTTCTATGTCGGTATTTTCATTTGCATTAGCAATCGTTGTAAGAGCGCTTGCCCAAAATTCCATTTTTGCACGTTCTTCATTTTTGAAAATTTGGAAAAAGTTGTAAGTATTCCAAAGTATTAAAATTACTATGAAAAAGGAAGCTAATATGATAAACCAACGCGTAAGATTTCGCTTTTCTGAAAACTGCATGTATTCGTATTTGAAGTAAAAATACTAAAATCCTTTTTAATTTGATGTTTATTCTTGTAATTGAACTTGTAATTGTTTGTTATCTTTGTAAAAAATAGTTTTAGTATGTTAAGCATCGATCCAAAAGAAATAGCGCCAGCAAAATTACAAGGATATTTACAAAGTGCAGTAGCGCCAAGACCTATAGCTTTTGCAAGCACTATGGATAGTAATGGAAATCCAAATTTATCGCCCTTTAGTTTCTTTAATGTGTTTAGTTCTAATCCACCGATTTTGATTTTTTCGCCAGCAAGAAGGGTTCGTGATAATACTACAAAACATACATTAATCAACGCTCAAAACACTAAAGAAGTTGTGATTAATGTAGTGAATTTCGACATCGTACAACAAATGTCATTATCAAGTACCGAATATCCAGATGGAGTTAATGAGTTTGAAAAAGCAGGATTTACGATGCTAAAATCAGACAAAGTAAAACCATTTCGTGTAGCTGAAAGTCCAGTGCAGTTTGAATGTAAAATTAACGATGTGATTGCTTTAGGCGACCAAGGCGGAGCAGGAAATTTAGTAATTTGTGAAGTGGTGAAAATTCATATTAATGAAGCCGTTTTGGATGCAACAGGAATGATTGACCAACACAAAATTGATTTGGTTGCCCGAATGGGAGGTAATTGGTATAGCCGTTCTAATGTAGGGATGTTTGAGGTTGAAAAACCATTGACCACTTTAGGAATTGGTGTTGACATGATTCCTGATTTCATCAAAGAAAGTGGCTATTTTACGGGTAATGATTTAGGAAAATTAGGAAACATAGAAAATATTCCAACCGAAGAAGAAATTGCTATATTTGTAAAAGAAAATTTTGAAGTAAAAGCGGTTTTAAGTGCCGATGATATGGATACAAAATTTCAAAAAGCAAAAGAGTATGTAGATAATGGAAGAGCTATTGATGCTTGGAAATTGTTATTAGCAAAAAAATAAATTTAAGTATTATGGAAGTTTTAGGAAGAGTAAAATTAATTAATCCTGTACAACAAGTAAGTGCTTCTTTCAAAAAAAGAGAACTTGTAGTTACTACAGAAGAGCAATATCCTCAACACATTTTGATTGAGTTTGCACAAGACAAAACAGATTTGTTAAACAATTATAATGTTGGAGAACAAGTAAAAGTTTCTATCAATTTAAGAGGAAGAGAATGGGTTAATCCACAAGGAGAAACAAAATATTTCAACTCTATACAAGGTTGGAGAATTGAAAAAGTTCAAGCAGAAGCGCCAAGCGCACCACAAATGCCACCAATGCCTGCATCAGAAGCATTTGAACCAGCAACTAACTTCAAAGAAGAAGAACACGACGATTTACCTTTTTAAAAGTTAGAAGTCAGAGTTTAGAAGTCAGAAGTTTTATAATTTCTGACTTTTTCTTTTTCTAAATTCTAATTTCTGAATTCTAAATTTAAAACGATGTATTTTTTAACCAAAGAATTATATTTTCCGCCTGCAGAAACAGCTTCACCTGAAGGGATTGTAGCGGTTGGAGGTGATTTGTCTCCAGAACGACTTGTATTAGCATATAAATCGGGAATATTTCCATGGTTTGAAGATGATGAACCAATTTTGTGGTGGAGCCCACCAGAACGCATGGTGTTATTTTTTGAAGATTTGAAGATTTCGAAAAGCATGCGAAACATTATAAATCAAAGGAAATTTAAAGTTACGTTCAATACCGCTTTTAGAGATGTAATTCTAAACTGCAAAAAGATTTCCAGAAAAGATCAGCTAGGAACTTGGATTACCGACAATATGGTAGAAGCCTATTGTAAATTGCACGAGTTAGGAATCGCAAAAAGTGTTGAGGTTTGGCAAAATGACGAATTGGTTGGAGGTTTGTATGGCGTTGATTTGGGTCACGTTTTTTGTGGTGAAAGTATGTTTTCAAAAGTGTCAAATGCTAGTAAATTAGCTTTTATTGCGTTAGCAAAACAATTAGAAATGGCAAACTATCATTTATTAGATTGTCAAGTCTATAACGACCATTTAGATAGTTTAGGTTGTGTTGAAATTGACAGAGAAGATTTTTTGATGGTTTTGAAGTCTAAAGTTTAGGCAAAGTTCTCACATACAATTCTTCCACTTTTTTTCTTGCCCAATCTGTTTTTCTTAAGAATGTTAAGCTTGATTTTACCGATGGATTTTCCTTAAAACAGTTGATGTTTATTAATTCGGCTAACCTATCAAAGCCATAGAAATTTACTAATTGTTCTACAATTTCCTTTAAAGGTTTTCCGTGAAGTGGGTCGTTGCTCATATTTGTATGATTTATTTTAATATCTTTGGTAAAGTTACTCAATAAATTATTTATGAAATATATATTTATCTTATTATCCCTGCTATTTACTTTTTCAATACAAGCACAAGTTATCAACATACCCGATGCAAATTTTAAAGCAAAACTAATCGCACTCGGTGTTGACGATAATGGAAATGGTGAAATTGAAATGTCAGAAACAGTCGAGGTTTATGATTTGCAACTACAAAATTCAAATATTTATTCATTAGAAGGGATTCAGTATTTTACAGAAATGGATTGGTTAGATTGTAGTGGTAATAACATTTCTGATTTGAGTGTGTTGAATAGTTTTTCAAACTTCTATACATTAAATTGTAGTAATAATAATTTGACAAATCTTAATTTATCAAATTTATATTCGATAACAAATTTATATTGTTCTTATAACCAGTTGACCAGTTTAGATTTAAGTAACACATTGTACACTGTAATAGATGTTGTTGCCGATAACAACAATTTAATAACTTTAAATATAAAAAATGGTGTTGGAGTAAATGGTATTTATATTGAAAACAATCCAAATTTAAGTCACGTTTGTGTAAATGACAATCAGGAGGCATTTTATATTTCTTATTTTCAAAGCGCAAGTACCACTCAAGTGGGAGTTCCGGCGAGTGTAGTAGTTAATAGTTATTGCAATTTTACACCAGGGGGCAATTATTTTACAATTAATGGTACTGCTCATTTTGATGCAGATAACAACGGTTGCTCTGTTTTAGATAGTGGTTATTCTAATTTTAAAGTTAATGTTTCCAATGGCACAACAGCTTTAACCACACTTACTAACGCTGCGGGTTTTTATGAGACCTATGTGCCAGCGGGTAATTATACCATAACACCTCAAATTGAAAATCCTACTTATTTTACGGTTACTCCAGCATCTACTACAGTGGATTTTCCTACACAAGCAAGCCCTTTTATTCAAGATTTTTGTGTTACAGCAAATGGTATATTTCATGATTTAGAAGTTGCTATCGTGCCTATTGGTGTGGCACGACCAGGTTTTGATGCTAGCTATAAAATACAATATAAGAACAAAGGCACTCAAATAGAAAATGCAAATTTGGGTTTTAATTTTGATGATTTAGTCATGGATTATTTAACAGCATCAACAAGCCCAACTAGTCAAAGTACAGGAGCTTTGAATTGGAATTTAGGCACGCTTCAACCATTTCAAATGGGAAGTATTACAGTAAATTTCAATTTGAATGCACCAACAGAATCACCAGCTTTGAATGGAGGAGATATACTTCTGTTTTCTTCAACAATTAATGGATTGTTTTCAGATCAAACACCTTCAGATAATACTTTTTTATTAAATCAAATTGTTGTTAATTCATATGATCCAAACGATAAAACATGTTTAGAAGGAGTTGTGGTAGATCAAAACAAAATAGGAGATTATCTACATTATCAGATTCGTTTTGAAAATACTGGAACCTACCCTGCACAAAATATTGTGGTTCGTGATACCATAGACGCAACAAAGTTTGATATTTCTACATTAGAAATGGTTAATGCAAGTCATAATTGTAAAACAAAAATCACTGATGATAAAGTAGAATTTATTTTTGAAAATATTAATTTACCTTTTGATGATGCTACAAATGATGGTTATATTGTTTTTAAAATCAAAACAAAATCAACATTAACGGTTGGGGAATCAGTTAGCAACACTGCGAGTATTTATTTTGATTATAATTTCCCGATAGTTACAAATACTGCAGCATCTGCTTTTCAAAATTTGAGTAGCGAAGATTTCTCGAGTGAAAACAAAGTTTTGTTATACCCAAATCCAGTAAAGAACACATTATTTTTAACCTCAAAAAACAATATTGACTCAATTATCGTTTATGACATTCAAGGAAGAAAAATACAAGACAATATAGTAAATAGTAACGAACTAAGATTGGATACTAATGGACTAATTAAAGGTTGTTATTTTATAGAAATTATTTTTCAAAATCAAAAAATGACTAAAAAATTTATAAAGCAGTAAAATATTTATAGTTATCAAAAAGAGGAAAGTCTAAAATTTAGATTTTCCTCTTTTTATTTTCTTGTCCAGCAATCCATTACGTGGTCATTAACCATACCAGTGGCTTGCATGTGCGCATACATAACTGTTGAGCCTACAAATTTGAATCCGCGTTTTTTCATGTCTTTACTCAAAGCGTCGGAAATCGGGGTTGTGGCTTTTACTTCGCTTAAGGTTTTGGGGTGGTTGTCAATTGGTTTTCCATCAACAAATCCCCAAATATATTTAGAAAAAGTCCCAAATTCTTCCTGTACTTTTATAAAAGCTTGTGCATTAGTAACTGTTGCTTTAATCTTTAATTTATTTCGGATAATTCCTGCATCTTCTGCTAATTCCGCTATTTTGTCTTCCGAATAATTCGCAATTTTTTTCAAATCAAAATTATCAAATGCTTTTCTGAAGTTTTCTCTTTTGGCTAAAACAGTATACCAACTTAATCCTGCTTGAAATGTTTCTAAAATCAAAAATTCGAATATTGTTTCATCATCATAAACTGGTTTTCCCCATTCGTTATCGTGATAATTGCGGTATAAATCATCTTTTTCGCACCAAGCGCATCGTTGTTTAGTTTCCATGTTTTTCTGCTCCTAAATAGTTGTCAATTAAATAATGTCCGAGATAGATCAAAGGCGTTAAACAAATAGCAATTCCTAGTTTAACTGAATATCCTGTAAATGCAGATGCTACAAAGGTTTTGCTGTCTATTTTTCCAGGCAACCAAAAGGCAATTCCCAAAACAATAAAACTATCAAATAATTGTGAAATTACAGTTGAACCGGTACTTCTTAACCAAAGCATTTTCTTTCCGGTTCGGTTTTTTACAAAATGGAAAATGGTGACGTCAATTAATTGTGATACCAAAAACGCTGTAATACTTCCCACAATAATCCACATACTCTGACCAAAAACCGCATTAAATTGTTCGTCAGAAATTAAGCCATCTCCTTTTACTGCTGGAATTTGAAGTCCGATTAGTAAAAGAAAAAAAGTATAAGCAATTAATCCTGCTGTAATGAAAGACAGTTTTTTTACGCCTTTTTCACCAAAATATTCGTTGATTAAGTCGGTTGTGATGAATACAATGGGCCAAGGTAAAATACCTAAACTCATTACGGTATTTCCAACATGAATTAATTTCCCGCCAATTAACTCTGCTACTAAGGCGTTCGTGATAAAAATACCTGCTAATACTACGTATATGATGTCTTTTTTTCTATGAAACATTAGTATTCATCAGCATATTCGTTCATATAATTTTTCATTTGATCTTTTAGTTTTCCGTAGGAAACTCTAATGTGATTATCGTTCAACGATTCATCAATCATCGTATTTTGTAACGAACTAATTTCTTTTTCTTCTAAATATGTTTTTGAAGTTAGTTTGTAATATCCTTTAATATTTATTTTCGAACCTTCTGTTATAAAAGCAATTCCGGTAAGTTGTTCTTTGTTTGTTTGATACGAATCTTCTTCAATATTAATTCGTTTGAAAAAATAATAAACGATTTTTTTATTGTTGAATTTGATTTCTTTCGTATCATAAAACACCAAAGAATCTTTTTTTGCATCAATTTCTTCCGAATAAACTATAGCAGAAACAGCAATATCTTTTGCGTCAATTTTTTCAAATTGTTCATTTTGTTTCGCATGATTTAACATCAAATAACCAATAAATTGCGATTTCGGATTTGAAATTACTTTGTTGATTGTTTTTGCTTCGATTGATTTACTTTTTTCTAATTCAAGTTCGGCTAAAGCAATGTCTAATTCATCAATGTTTAAATTGCTTCCTTTTTCGAAAAGTTGTTGCACTTCTTTTTCATTTTTAAACGGATACAAAATATGTGCATAGCTTAAAAAATCATTAATAGGCGCATAATCTTCCTCATCATAATAATCTTCTTCGTCTTTATCTTTAATGTTTTGCTTATTTTTCCAACTTGATAATCGCTTGAATTCTAATTTAGCATTGGTTAAAATCATTTTTTTGTATGACTTTAATTTTTTCGAATTACCTAAATTTGCTTGAACTAATTTGTATGTAAAACTCACAATTGGTTCATGATATTCTTTAATGCTGTAATATTGGAAAATTTCAGGAAAAAGCACTTGACTGTTTTCTAAATCCTCTTCAAAATATTCAAACAAGCCTGAAATTTCATATTCATTATCAGAAATTGGCAAATCATATTCCAACAATTCTTTAATTTTTAGATAACCTTCTTTAGTTTTTTGAGAAGATAAAGCTCTTAAAACAGCAAACTGAATTACCGTATTTACATTTTCTTTTTTGTAGATTTTTTCTAAATAGTCAATGGTATTTTCTGATTTTATTCGACCAATTTTTTCATACAATTCGCCTAGAATTTCAGTTTCATCTTCATTGAATTTAAAGGTGTTTAAGAAGGTTTTTATCTTTGGTAAATCTTTCTCTTCCAATTTTAAATAATGAATAGATTTTAGTGCAGAATAACGAATGCTGTCGTGTTTGCTTCTTACATCGTTTAAAAAAATATCGACTTTATTTTCAAAAACATTTTCCCCATTTTCAGAAGTAACTTGTAATGAATTGAACGTTTTTTCAACAAAAGCATCTTCGTTTTTATAGTTTTTGTCTACCAATGTTTTCAGTTCGTAAACTTTTCCATTGTTAAACACTAATTTGTGTTTTGTTGCTTGGTTAGAATTCGGTTTAGAAACTAAAGCTTCAAAAATATGCGAATTGGTAGCTTTGTCAACTGATATTTTTTCTGAAATAATAGCTAATTCATTGTCTTTTTTAGTTCCAAATAAAATAGTTTGCCAATCGGTAAGGTGATATTCATCAAATTCATTTTCGATTTCATTTGTTGGTATATCAACTACTTCAATTACTTCTTCTGGTAATTCTTCATCAACGACATCGGTTGATTTTTCTTTTTTTGTAATTCTTGCGCGGTAATTTTTCCAGATTGAATCTATGCTTTTTTCAGATTCATATTTGTGGTATTTGTAGTAAGCCAATTCTATAAATGAACCGTTACTGCCTAAAAATTGATAATTTTTTGATTTTGAAACAAAATGATTTTTCTTTTTTAAACCTACAGAATAATCTTTATCAACTACAAAATCTAAATGTTCGTTTTGTTTTTCTGGAATTTCAATGCTTAAATTGGTAACCGAATCTACAAAAGTTCTATATTTTTCAGTACTAATTGAAGGTTTCAATTTAAACGAATCAAAGAATTTTTTTGAATTATCTTTTGATGCATTAATTGTGCCTAATAAATAGTATTTGTTTCCTTTTAAAATGGATTGTAAAGCAATTTCCTTGTCTTCAAATTTTGATTCGGAAGTAAAAACAAAACGTTTTTTATCAAAACTTGTATTGGTTGAATCAATGTCGTGTTGGTTGTAAAATTCTTTATGAATACGTTTTAATTCAAATTCAGAATTTTCTAGATTATCTACTTCTTGCAGCGTTTTTTCAATTAAAAAATAGTGTGCTTTTTGAGAATTATCTAACCCAAAAATAGACATATCTGCATTGTCTTTTTCATTGGCTTTATTTCCCTTGTATGCATAATAACTTGGAAATTGAATCTCAAAATTGCCTTTTCTTGGTAAGATTGTTTCCCAGTTTTCTTTGCTGTCTTTTAGAACAATTTTTGGAAAAATTTCGTCTTCAAATTTTCTAACATAATCGCCTTCACCACCCATAATTACGGTAATAATTTCTAGTGGAGTAATGTAATATCTATAACGTTGTGCGTTGCCTGTTTTGGTTTTGTTTTTAATATCGTAAACCCAATAATTTTTTTCTTGATAGGCTTTTTTCTCTAAAATTTCACCCGGAATATTTTCATAAAATAAACTATCAAGCGTTTTCGGATTAAAAGGTTTGTTGTTTTTGTTTAAAAAGTCTTTCAGTAGATTACGTTTTACATTGATAAAACCGCCATTTGCTAAATCTGGTGATTCTAAATCTTCTCCGTTTTCTAAAACTATTTCAAAAAGAGGTAACGAAATTACACCATCTGCAGTTGTTTTTGTTGTTAATTCTGGTTTTATGAAATATTCTTCGATTTGTTTTTTGGCAGATTTTCCTTTTTCTGTATAAGCATCAAAAATAGGTTTTACGGTATATCCTTTTTTGCGAAGTAATTCAATAACGCCTTTATCACCTGGAAGATGCGCTGCACCAATTGCACTAAACAAACTTCCTGTTTTCATGATTGAATCCATGTTTTTAACCATTTCTATATTTCGGTCAAAAAGCATGGCTTTTAGATAACTTTGAGGCGAACTCAAAATCGTTAAAGAATCGATCATATCTAAATCTTTTTCACGATAAAAATCGGTCAAAGCGTCATTGTATGATTTGTTTTTTAATATTTTTAAAATGGCTTGACGGTTTTTGTCAACTTCTTTTTGGTCCATGTTAGCCTGCGCTTTCATGATGTTTATGGTTGATGTTTTTACATCTTCTAAACCGACTGTTTTTTTGTTAAATTTTCTTCCGGTTCTATAAATAAACATGTCCAAATACGTTTCTTCTTGGTATTCTTTATTGTTTTCATTTGTTCGGGTAAGTAAGCTTACTAAATTATAATTACTACTTCTAAAAAGTGCATATAAATCTTCTTTTTCTAACGGATTAATGTAGAAGTTGGTGTAAAACGAACCGTTATTTGCATACTGATAATAAAAACTGAACATGTCAAAAAGTGATGTCCAAGTTCTTGGTTCGCTTTCATTTGCTACGATGTCTGCTTTTTGTAAATGTGTAAAAAAAGCATCAGATAAATGATACGAAATTTTATCGCTCACATGCATTGAACCATATACATATGATTTTTTTTGCAAGCCATTACCGCTAATTTCCCACAGTAAACTTTGGTATTTTTTTTCTTGAGCAAAAAGTAATGATGTGCCACACAGCACCAAAAGGAAGAAATATTTTTTCAAGGAGATAACTTTTATTCGTTTACCCCAAATATACATTTTTTTGGAAATAAAAAAACCTTAATTCCTGTTAAAGAATTAAGGTTTTAAGTATGTGTTTTATAAAGAATTATCCTAAAGCAACTCTGCTAAATCCAGTAACTATTAAGTTAGCATCAACAGATTTGATGTAAGCAGCAACGCTCATAGAACCATCTTTAATGTAATCTTGGTTTACTAAAGTATTGTCTTTGTAAAAACGTTGAATTTTACCTTTAGAAATGTTATCTAACATTGCTTCTGGTTTACCTTCAGCTCTTAATTGCTCTTTAGCAATTTCGATTTCTTTTTCAATGATTGCAGCATCAACACCAGCTTCGTTTAAAGCAATTGGGTTCATTGCAGCAGCTTGCATTGCAACGTTTTTAGCAGCTTCGTCAGCACCAGCAACATTAGCAGATAAAGCTACTAAAGTAGCAATTTTACCAGCGTGGATATACGATCCAACAAAAGCGCCTTCTAATCTTTCAAAAGCACCGATTTCGATTTTTTCTCCAATAACTCCAGTTTGCTCGATTAATTTCTCAGCAACAGTGATTCCACCGAAATCAGAAGCTAATAATTCTTCTTTAGTAGCATAGTTTAATGCTTGGTTAGCTAAATCTGTAGCTAATTTTACGAAAGATTCGTTTTTACCTACGAAGTCAGTTTCACAGTTTAATGTAATTGCTACACCAGCTGTTTTGTCAGCATTGATAACAGCAATAGCAGCACCTTCAGTAGATTCTCTATCAGAACGGTTAGCAGCTACTTTTTGACCTTTTTTTCTTAAGTTTTCGATAGCTAAATCGAAATCTCCTTCTGCTTCCACTAATGCTTTTTTACAATCCATCATTCCAGCACCAGTGATAGTTCTTAATTTATTTACGTCTGCAGCAGTAATATTTGCCATTTTGTATGTTTTTTATTTGTTGTTTATAAAAGTAAAAATTCCAATTACTAAATCCCAAATTCCAATTTTACTAAATTGCTAACTAAAAGTTACAACAAGTTTGGAATTTGGAATTTAATTCTTGGAATTAATTGATTTATGCTTCAGTTTCAGTAGCAGGAGCTTCAGTAGCTTCTACTTCTTTAGCTGGTAATTCATCTTTTTCAACTTTTCTATCAGAAAGACCTTCTACTAATGCAGCAGATACTAAAGATAAAATTTTATCGATTGATTTAGAAGCATCGTCATTTGCAGGGATAACGAAATCAATTGGACGTGGATCCGAATTCGTATCAACCATTGCGAAAACTGGAATGTTTAATTTTTGAGCTTCTTTAATCGCGATATGCTCAGCTTTAACGTCTACTACAAAAAGAGCTGCTGGAAGTCTAGACATGTCAGCAATAGAACCTAAGTTTTTCTCTAATTTTGCACGTAAACGATCTACTTGCAATCTTTCTTTTTTAGATAAAGTCATGAAAGTACCGTCTTTCTTCATTCTATCAATAGAAGCCATTTTCTTAACAGCTTTACGGATAGTTACGAAGTTAGTTAACATACCACCAGGCCATCTTTCAGTGATGTAAGGCATGTTACAAGCTGCTGCTTTTTCAGCAACGATATCTTTCGCTTGTTTTTTGGTAGCAACGAATAATACTTTTCTACCAGATGCAGCAATTTTTTTCAAAGCTTCGTTAGCTTCTTCAATTTTAGCTGCAGTTTTATATAAGTTAATGATATGAATACCATTACGCTCCATATAAATGTAAGGAGCCATGTTTGGATCCCATTTACGAGTCATGTGTCCGAAATGTACACCTGCTTCTAATAACTCTTTAACGTCAATTTTGTTTGCCATTGTGTAATAGTTTACGTTCCGTGATTAGCAATTTTCAAGTAGTCACTTGCGTTGGTCTTGAAAATTTAGATGCTAAACTAATTCCCTTTTTACAAGGAATATCGACAACTTTGTTTTTAATTCAATTTTAATTGTAAAAATGTATCTGAAAAAATATTCTGATAAATATCGAATATTAACGTTTCGAGAATTGGAATCTCTTACGTGCTTTTTTCTGACCGAATTTTTTACGTTCAACCATTCTAGGATCTCTTGTTAATAATCCTTCTGGTTTAAGGATAGCTCTGTTTTCAGCCTCAACTTCACACATTGCTCTAGCAATAGCCATTCTCACAGCTTCTGCTTGTCCTGTTGAACCACCACCATATACGTTTACTTTAACGTCAAAGTTTGATGCATTTTCTGTCATAGACATTGGTTGCATAACTTTGTACTGTAAAGTTGCAGTTGGGAAGTAGTTAGTGAATTCTCTTTTGTTTACAGTGATTTTTCCTGTTCCTTCTGAAACATAAACACGTGCAACAGCGCATTTTCTTCTACCGATTTTGTGAATAACTCCCATTACTTAAGATCGTTTAGGTTAACGGTTTTAGGTGTTTGAGCAGCATGTTTGTGCTCAGAACCTACATATACATTTAAATTACGGAATAATTCAGCACCTAATTTGTTTTTAGGTAACATTCCTTTGATAGCTTTTTCTACTAATAATGCAGGATTTTTCTGTTGCATTACTTTAGCAGTTAAAGTTCTTTGACCTCCTGGGTAACCTGTGTGTCTGATGTACGTTTTGTCATCTAACTTGTTACCAGTAAGGTTGATTTTTTCTGCGTTGATAACAATTACGTTATCCCCACAATCAACGTGCGGTGTATAACTTGGCTTGTATTTACCTCTTAAAAGCATTGCTACTTTTGTAGATAAACGACCTAAGTTATGCCCTTCAGCGTCCACAACAATCCACTGCTTGTCTGCAGTTGCTTTGTTGGCTGATACTGTTTTGTAGCTTAATGTGTTCACAATAATTAATTTAAATTAAACATTCCATTCCCAATAAAGGGAGTGCAAAAGTACAATTATTTATTAGAATTACAAATAGCCAACTAAAAAATATTTTTATTGTCAAATTAGGGTTGTAAAAATTATTGTTAATATGTTTTTTAGGTATAAAGTGTTAAATTTCAAATAGTTTTCTTACTTTTAAAAATAACTTTAAAATTATTAACTATGGAATTTTTGTATTTTTTACTTATTGGGGCAGTATCCGGTTGGTTAGCTGGTCAATTATGGAAAGGTTCTGGTTTTGGATTAATTGGTAACATTATTGCTGGAATTTTAGGTGGTTTTGTTGGCGGTTATCTTGCTGGAAAGTTGGGAATTGGTGGCGGAGGCTTGCTTTGGCAAATACTTATTGCTGCTTGTGGCGCTTGGTTGTTGTTGTTTATTGTTAGTTTAATTAAAAAGTAACAATTTTTAATCTGTAATCCACCATAATCCCCTAACATGGTGGTATTTTATTATATTTGTTTTTATAATCGAAATAATAAATGAAAGCAAAAGCAACTCTAAAAAAAATAGCCCTCGAATTTGGCGTATCAATATCTACTGTTTCTAAAGCATTAAGTGATAGCCCAGAAATCAGTGAAGCTACCAAGATAAAAATTCAAGAGTATGCTGCTTTGCAAAATTATAAACCGAATAGTATTGCTAAGAATTTAAAAAATCAGCGTACTAATACTATAGGTGTAATTATTCCTAATATTCTAAATCCATTTTTTGCGAAAGTTTTCAGTGGTATTGAGAAAGAAGCTTTGGTAAAAGGCTATAATGTGATTACCGGAATTTCAAACGAATCTTTAAATAAAGAGCAACAAGTTATGGATATGCTCAACAATGGAACTATTGATGGTTTTGTTGTGGCTATTGCTGAAGAAACGCAATCCTTAAAAGAATACAAACATTTTAAAGATATTATGAATAGCGGAACACCTATCGTTATGTTTGATAGAGTAGCCGATGGTATCAATTGCGATAAAGTAGTGGTAGATGATTTTGATTCAGCTTATGATGCTACTTCACATTTGATAAAATTAGGAAGTGAAAAAATTGCCTTGCTTTCTACGATTCAAAATTTAAGTGTTGGGAAATTACGATTAGATGGATATAAAAAAGCCTTAACTGATGCAAATGTCCCAATTGATGAAAACCTGATTATTCAAGAAACTTCTATTGAAGATTTCGATGTAAAATTGCAAGACTTGATTTCATCTAAAAAGATGGATGCTGTTTTTGCATTAGACGAACACAGTTCCACCATGACAATGCGAATGGCGCTCAAACAAGGAATCAAAATTCCAGAAGAATTGAATATTATTGGTTTTGCAGATGGCGTTTGGTCAAGGCGATTGACTCCGAGTTTGTCAACGGTTAGTCAACACGCGCCAGAAATTGGTGCAAAAGCAGCCGAATTGTTAATTCATAAACTCAATTCTAAAGACGAGTTTTATCAACCGCAAACTGTTGTGATTAAAACAGAGTTGCGTCAGAGAGAGTCTACAAGAAAGTTGTAGTTTACTCTTTAATAAAGTTGAATTTCGTTCCGCCCTGATTTAGTATAAAAGAGTTGTCTCCGAAAACCATTTCAATTCCGGCAGCTGCAAAAACAAAAGTTGTTTTTTCTTTAAATGTTAGTGGAAATGCACCTTGTCCAGTTGCTTGAGCAAATAATTCGCCATTCTTTTCAGAAACGGAAATTTTTAAAGGAATTTCTTTTGAAGCATAAGTTCCAGTAAATTTTGCTAATTCTGCCTTATCCATTTTCATAAACTGCGGGAATGGAAACGGCATTTTGTAGTAAATACTTAGGATTCCTATGATGATATCGTTTTGCACAAAATTATCGCCATTCGAAATTATTGAAAAACTCATTTTTTCAGTTGGATAATAACCCAACATCGAACTGAAATTCTCAATTCTTCCACCATGACCATAAAAGCGTCTTTCGCCAAAAGGAAACTGAATCAAAGCTTTTCCGTAACCTTCTTTAATTTCTTTCATTTGGTTTAAAGAAGTTGGGTTAACTAATTTTCCATTGAAAAGTGCATAAATAAACTTCGTTAAATCAGCTGGAGTTGAAGTAATTCCACCAGAAGAAAATGCTATTGAATTATGATTTTCATACGATTTCACCCAATTGGTTCCATCAAAATAATAGGAATAACTTTCTTTGTTTGCCGTATTTGTTGTTTCTTCTTTATAATATGTAGTTGGAACGAACACTTTATTAGTAACAGCACCTTTAGCTGTCATTTCAGTTTTACTTTCGTAAGTTCCTAGCTCAGCTTTTTTTACAATTCGATTTTCTAGGTTTTCAGCGTATGATTTTTTTGTCAACTTTTCGATAACACAACCTAAAATAAAATAATTTGAATTGCTGTATTCATATTTACTTCCAGGCTCAAAATTCGATTTATAAGTTGTAATTACTTTTAAAATATCTTCTTTTGAATGTTTTTTGTCAATTACTTTATGAAATGTTGAATCTTGGTTAATAAAATCCACAATTCCGGTTCTATGATGTAATAAATCATAAATCGAGATCTTTTCAGCATTTGGCATTTTTGGATAAAAACGATTCAATTTGGTTTGAAGTGTCAATTTTTTCTCTTCAATCAATTGCATTACCATTACAGCTGTGAAAGTTTTAGAAATCGAACCTATTTTATAACGCGTTAAACGATCGGCTTTGATGTTCTTTTCTATATCGGCAAAACCATACGCTTTATTGAAAACCACATTTTCACCTTCGCGAATGGTTAATGAACCCATGAATTTGTTGTTTTCGTACAAATAGTTTAATAAACTATCCATTTTAGTGAATTTATCTTGAGCAAAAGTGAAACTCGAAAAAGCGAATATAAAAAGAAGTAATTTTTTCATAATATTTTCTGTTTTTCTAATTAGTAGTTGAGATTTTATTTTGTTACTGATTTTTGATTTTTTTGAATTCCAAATACGAATATACAATTGGAACAATAGTAATAACGGCAGTAATTCCTAAAAAAGTATACAATTGCATTTCGTTTGGTAACAAAAATGTCAACGCCATTAAAAGTCCGCCAATGAACCATAGTTTTCCGCCTAGTACATGTGTTTTTTTCCAAACTTCTTCATTTTCTAATGTCCAAGGTGTTTTGATACCAATAAAATAATTTGGTTTTATGGTTTTGAAATAATTACCTAAGAAAGCAAAAAGCAAGCCAATAATTGCAAATACAAAGCCTGGATTACTGCTTTTTTGTTGTACACTATACAAAATAAAAACCGCTAAACCCGACATGAATAAAGTAAGAATCATTCGTAAATTATTCAGTTTGTTGCCCATGTTTTGTAATTTTTGCTTTGGATCAACATAAGGAATAATTAGAAAAACAAAATAGGTGATTCCAACCAACATGCATAACATGGCAACTAGTTCTTTTTTATCGCCATAACGATCAATTTCTCCGGCGCCATTCCAATGCATTGGAACTTTTTCTGGTAAACGATTCCAAATGTAAATTAGATAAACAAAAGGAATTAATGCAATTGCTAAAAACGGAATTTCTTTTTTAAACTTCTCCATACTTTATTTTTTTAGAGTAATAATCCATTGTAAAATATCGTCAACAATTGTAGTGTTTAAAGAATAGACTACAAATTGTCCTTTTTTCTCGCTCGTGACTAAATCGGCACGTTTTAAAATATCCAAATGATGCGAAATACTGGGTTTTGAAATATGAAATTGGTCCGCAATATCACCAGCCGTCATTTCCTGTTTGCGCAGCAATTCCAGAATATCTCTTCTGGTTTCGTCGTTTAAGGCTTTGAAAATTGCGTTCATATTAATTTATATATTTAGACAAATATCTAAATATTATTTGAAATGGCAAAATGATTTCAAAAAAAATAAACCCGATAGGTTTTGAAACGTATCGGGTTTGATGTTATATAATTTGATTTCTCCTTCGTCGAAATGACAAAACTAATCCATCTGCCAACTGTTACTGTCCACTGACCACTTTCCTAATGCGCTTCCAACCAATTTTTACCCAATCCAATTTCCACATCTAACGGAACTGCCATTTTAAAAGCGTTTTCCATTTCGTGTTTAATCATCGGTTGAATTTTTTCTAATTCGGAGTTGTGCACGTCAAACACTAATTCGTCGTGTACTTGCAATAGCATTTTTGATTTCCAGTTTTCAGCCGTCAGTTTTTTGTGAATATTAATCATCGCAATTTTGATAATATCCGCAGCCGAACCTTGAATTGGCGCATTCACCGCATTTCGTTCCGCACCGCCACGAACAATGGCGTTGGCTGAGTTGATGTCTTTCAAATAACGTCTTCTTCCTGAAATGGTTTCCACATAACCGTTTTCTCTAGCAAAATCGACTTGCGAAGTCATAAACGATTTTAATTTTGGATACGTTTGATAATAGGCTTCAATTAATTCTGCACTTTCTTTTCGAGATAAGTTGGTTTGGTTACTCAACCCAAAAGCCGAAACACCATAAATAATTCCGAAGTTTACAGTTTTAGCATGACTTCTTTGCTCTTTTGATACTTCGTCTAAAGGCACATTGAACACTTTTGCAGCGGTACTTTTGTGAATGTCTTCGTGATTTTGAAACGCTTTAATCATGTTTTCTTCCCCACACAAAGCGGCAATGATTCGCAATTCAATTTGAGAATAATCGGCAGAAAGTAAGGTGTAATTTTCATCGCGAGCAATGAACGCCTTTCTAATTTGTCTTCCTCTTTCGGTACGAATAGGAATGTTTTGTAAATTCGGATTATTTGAACTCAAACGACCTGTAGCGGCAACCGTTTGCATATAATCGGTATGCACTCTTCCTGTTTTTTTATCGACTTGATTTGGTAAAGCATCAATATAAGTGCTTTGCAATTTCACCATTTGACGCCATTCTAAAATATCGCGCACAATTTGATGTTCGTTTGCCAAATAACTCAACACTTCTTCGCCAGTAGCATATTGACCCGTTTTGGTTTTCTTTTGTTTCGCACCACCAATTTTTAGTTTTTCGAATAAAATATCGCCCAACTGTTTTGGAGAAGCCAAATTGAATTTCTCACCAGCGGTTTCATAAATTTGTTGTTCAAACGCATCGATTTCTTTTTGCATATCAACCGACATACTTTTTAGAAATTCTACATCCAAACGAATGCCTTCTTTTTCCATATCAGCTAAAACAGGAACTAGCGGAATTTCGATTTCGTCAAACAATTTTTTCGTGCCTACTTTTTCTAAAATCGGTTGGAAATGTTCTTTTAATTGGAAGGTAATATCGGCATCTTCAGTTGCATATTCTTTAATATCTTCCAAAGGAACATCGCGCATCGACAATTGATTTTTGCCTTTTTTACCAATTAAAGTTTCAATTGATTTTGGTGCATATTTCAAATAGGTTTCCGACAAAACATCCATATTATGACGCATATCAGGATTAATCAAATAATGCGCAATCATGGTGTCAAATAATTTTCCTTTGACTTGCATGTTGTAGTTCGAAAGAATTTTCAAGTCGTATTTCATGTTCTGACCGATTTTTTCGATGTTCTCATTTTCGAAGAATGGTCGGAATTTTTCAATTAATGTTTGTGCTTCTTCCTGATTTTCTGGAAACGGAACATAAAATCCTTTTCCTTTTTCGAAAGAGAATGACATTCCCACTAATTCGGCATTCAAAGCATCAATTCCAGTAGTTTCGGTATCAAAACAAACCGAAGTTTGATTTAATAAATTCTGTAATAACAACTTTACAGGCAAATCACCTTGAATAATTTGGTAAAAATGCGTGGTATTTTCTAACGTTGCATAATACGAATGATTCGCTGTTGGTTCGTCCGATTCGTCACTAAAACCAAACAAATCAAATTGGTCCTCGTTTGATTTTTTTACTGGAGCTTTTTTAGTTGGTTGCGGAATTTCAGAAGTATTTCCGTTGGCATCAATTTCATCGTATTCTTTCCCAGAACCAAATAACTTATCAAACTGCGCTTTCATTTGACGGAATTCTAATTCCTGAAACAAGGCATCAGTTTTCTCCACATCGGGTTTTGATAATTCGTAATCCTGGGCATCAAATGTCACGGGACAATCGAGTAGGATAGTGGCTAGTTTTTTGGATAAAAGGCCTAATTCTTTATTGGCTTCAATTTTTTCTTTCATCGCACCTTTTAGCTGATGCGTATTGGCTAATAAATTTTCTAAAGTACCATATTCTGCTAAGAATTTTTTAGCTGTTTTTTCACCCACACCCGGTAATCCAGGAATATTATCGGCAGAATCACCCATCATTCCTAAAAAATCAATTACTTGGTCTGGACGTTCGATTTCAAATTTTGCTAAGACTTCAGGAATTCCCCAAATCTCAATATCGTTCCCCATTCGGGCGGGTTTATACATAAAGATATTTTCCGAAACCAATTGTGCAAAATCCTTATCAGGCGTTACCATAAACACTTGAAAGCCCTCTTTTTCGGCTTGTTTGGCTAATGTTCCAATTAAATCATCGGCTTCAAAACCTGCTTTTTCAATAATTGGAATATGCATGGCGCGCAATAATTCTTGAATGTACGGAACCGCAATTTTAATCGCTTCTGGCGTTTCGTCACGGTGCGCTTTGTATTCTTGATACATTTCAAAACGATAATCGCTTCCGCCTTTATCAAAAGCCACCGCTAAATGATCAGGTTTTTCACGCTTAATTACATCCATCAAAGAATTCATAAATCCCATAATGGCAGAAGTATCCATTCCTTTCGAATTGATACGAGGATTTTTTATAAAAGCATAATACCCACGAAAAATAAGCGCGTAAGCATCAAGAAGGAAAAGGCGTTTTTGTGACATTGTTCAGAATTTTCATTAAAAATGTAAAAGTACAATTCTTTGCTTAAAAAAACTTTGTTAAAATTCATTTAATGCAGCATCAATTTGTCTAACTTGTTCCTTACTTTGCAAAAAAAAAGAGCTAATGATTCGTTGGATTGTTTTTTTAGTATTTGTTATCATTCTGGAAATCTATGCTTTTCAGGCGTTTAAGACTTTGATAAAATCGAAGTGGTTTTTTATTTTCTATTATGTAACATCTGCAATCGCTTTATTTTATATTGTTTACCAATTGTATCATTTTGATAGAAGTGTGGGGCAAACTCCAAAAACCATGATGACTATGGGTTTGTTGTTGTTGTTATATGTGCCAAAATTATTATTGACCATCATATTATTTGGAGAAGATATTATTCGTTTTTTTGCTGGATTATTTGGTGTGATAACAAAAAGTGGTTCTGAGAGTTTTTTGCCAGAAAGAAGACGTTTTGTGAGTCAGATTGCTTTGGGAATAGCTGCTATTCCGTTTGCTTCATTTTTATATGGAATTACCATTGGGAAATACAATTACAAAGTAATCAAACAAACCTTGTTTTTTCCTGATTTGCCAGATGCTTTTGACGGAACTACGATTACTCACATTTCAGATATTCACAGTGGAAGTTTTGATGATGCCGAGAAAATTAAGTATGCGATTGATTTAATTAATGAGCAAAATTCAGATATGGTTTTGTTTACAGGCGATATTGTAAATACGCACGCTACTGAAATGGATCCTTGGATTGATACGTTTAAAGGAATTCATAATCCGAAATTTGGGAAATTCTCTATTTTAGGAAATCACGATTATGGCGAATACATAGATTGGAAATCGCAAACTGAAAAACAAGCTAATTTTGAAGGAATAAAAGCAATTCATGATAAAATTGATTTTAAATTGTTGTTGAATGAACATGTGAAAATCAAAAAAGGTAATCAGGAATTAGCAATTGTAGGAGTTGAAAACTGGGGAAGAAAATTTGGTGAGCGTGGCGATTTGAATTTAGCTTCGAAAGGTTTAACGAAAGAAGATTTCAAAATTGTAATGAGTCACGATCCAAGTCATTGGGATGAGAAAATTCAGCACGATGACAATCATTATCATTTAACACTTTCGGGTCATACACATGGATTCCAATTTGGGATAGAAATTCCGGGTTGGGTAAAATGGAGTCCAGTACAATACGTTTATAAACAATGGGCTGGATTGTATGAAAATGCGGGAAGATATATTTATGTAAATCGTGGTTTTGGTTTCCATGCTTACCCAGGTAGAGTAGGTATTATGCCCGAAATTACGGTTATTGAACTAAAAAAAGGAGAAAAAGTAGCGTAATTCAGTAAAAATGCTACATTTGTATATTATTTTCGTGTGAAAATTAATTTTTTTGATACTAATAAATTCAATTTATGTCAAAATTTGGAGAACTTATCGATGCTCAAGTACCTGTACTAATCGATTTCTTTACAGAGTGGAATGAACCTTCAGTAGCTATGAATGAAGTAATTCGTCATGTAGCTGCTGCTTTAGGAGACAAAGCGCGTGTAATTAAAATTGATGTGGATAAAAATCAGGAATTAGCCGAAGCACTTCGTATTAAAGGCTTACCTACTTTAATGATTTATAAAGAAGGTCAAATGGTATGGAGACAAAGCGGTGAACTTGATGCGAATACATTAATTTCCTTGGTGCAAGAACAGGCCTAAGAAATTACATCAAAAACAAACCCCTTATTTTTTAAAATTTGTATTGCTTTTGGTAATGCATATTTCAGATTTTTTTCTGCTTTTAGGCTATCGTGAAATACGATAATGCTTCCTTGTTCTGTATTTGAAATTACATTTTCTAAGCATTCTTCTGCTGAAATGGTTGAGTCAAAATCATAACTCAAAACATCCCACATAATTATTTTGTAGCCTAATTGCCTAATTGTTTTTGATTGACTTGGTTTTATTTTTCCGTAAGGAGGACGAAATAAAAATGAGTGTTCAGTGTTCAGTTTTAAGTGTTCAGTTTCACATAATTTAAAATTCTCTAAATAGCTTTTTGTGTTGGTTTTCCAGCCATTTAGATGGTTGAAGGTGTGATTTCCGGTTTGATGACCTTCAGATAGAATTCTTTTGTAAACTTCTGGATGCTTTTTGATATTATCACCAATACAAAAGAATGTAGCTTTTATTTCTTCTGATTTTAAAAGATCTAAAACCCATTCGGTTACATCTGGAATTGGGCCATCATCAAAAGTTAAATAGATTTTTTTGTCTGAATTTGGAATATCCCAAACCAGATTATTGAAAATCTTTTTAATCCCTTTATTTGTTTTTACCCAATTGAAGTTCATCTTGTAAAATTAGTATAAAAAAAATGTTCCAAACGAAATTTCTTTCATTTGGAACATTTTATATTTTGAAAATTAGTTATTCCATTTTTCTTCCAAAACGTTCAAACATTTTGTTGAAATTATTGAACTTTACTTTTTCTTTATTGTAAAACTCTAAATCATTACCATTTTTTGCAACTTCTAAGAAACTTCTGTATTGCTCAATGTCCATCATAATATCCATTGCACTAAAGTTTTGGTCACTTGCTTTCCATGAGCTGTAATACGTTAACAATTCTTGTTGTTTTTTAACCAATTTAGAAAGCATGTTTCGCGCTTTCTCTTTTTGACCTACTTCGTAATATCCAGCAGCAAAAGGCTCTAATAGCGAATAATATTCAAAATATTCTAAAGGCATTTTTGCCATAGCTAAATCAATTACTTTTTCAGCTTTTTCATTTTTGCCTTCATTGATTAATGTTTGCATCAATCGTGCTAAATTAGTTCGATACGAAATACTGTTTTTACGTGTTTCAGGATCGTGATAGATGTTTGGGCTTTCACTATTTCCCCAATCCCATTTCATTACAATATCATACATTTTATCTGAATCAATATAACCCATTTCCATAGGATTTGGATCTTCAACAGGGGTTTTAACAGGAACTAATTTAAAGCACATTCCGTCTAATTGTAAGTAATCTTTCATCCAAATGTAATCGTCTTCACCAAAACTTCCGCCTGTAAAATAGATTGGTCGTTTCCAGTTGTTTTGATTCACAATGTCTAACATCATTAAACGATTTTTGTACAATGCTTTGTCTTTGATTGTAAATTCAATTTGTGGTACTATCGAATCGTAGAATTTTTGGCTAACCACTTTGTTTTTAATAATGGTATTTTTGTCAATAGGAAGTATCACTTTTTTTGAAGGGAAATAATTCACTTTATTACCACTATCTAATGTTATTTTGGCTCTTTCATCGTCTAAAGCGATAAATTTAAGCATTTCATCAAGTAATAAAGGATCTTCTGTGCGCTCAACATATAAACTGTAATCTCTGTTACTTCCTTTGTATTGTTCTCTATTGAACGAACTTGGAATAGGAGCAGAATCGTGTGTTTTCATCTTCATTTGGTCAATATACCAATCGGTCATGAATAAACTTGTGTTTACAATTCTAATATCAGTTCTGTAACCTTCAATTTCTTGCATATACCACAATGGGAATGTGTCGTTATCACCAATGGTGAATAATATTGCATTTTGTTCGCACGAATCTAAATACGCTTTTGCCATAGCAAGTGCTGTATATTTATCTGAACGATCATGGTCGTCCCAGTTTTCTTTTGCCATTAAAACAGGCGAAGCTAACAAGCAAACCACTAATACAACCGGAATGGCAACTTTAGGTGCTAAATATTGTTTAATCCAATCGAATATTGCGTAAATTCCGAAAGCAATCCACATGGCAAATACATAAAAAGAACCTACTAAGGCATAATCACGTTCTCTTGGTTCAAATGGTCTTTCGTTTAAGTATATTTTTAGCGCTAATCCCGTAAATAAGAAAAGGACTAACAAAACATAGAAACTTTTAATATCGCGTTTTGCATGAAAAATCAATCCGATTAAAGCTAAAATGAAAGGTATTCCGAAGTAAATATTTCGTGCTTTATTATTTGCAATATCTGAAGGAAGATTTTTTTGAGAACCAATAAAAAACTCGTCAATAACATCAATTCCTGTAATCCAATTTCCTTTTAAATCTTCATATTTTCCTTGTTCATCGTTTTGTCTTCCCACAAAATTCCAAAGTAAATAGCGCATGTACATATAACCAAATTGATATTGAAACATGAATTTCATGTTTGTAGCAAAACTAGGTTTATCAACAATTAAATACTCACCATACGTTTTTAAGAATTTATCATAACCTTTTAAATCAACTTCGCCAGTTGCATAGGCTTTTCTAAAATCGGTCACAATTTGAACCAATTCATCTTCATGCGAATATTCTGGATTAATTCTAAATTCTAAAGGTTCGCCAAATGTCATATAGTTTACATTGTGCTCATTGCTCCACATTCTTGGAAGTAATGCTTTGTGTGCATCATCTGTATTTTGAGTAGCGTTTTTAAAGTTATTTGTAATGATGTATTTTCCGGTTTTATAATCGCGCTCATAGTTTGGTTTACCATCTAAATAAGGTGTTTCTGGATCTAAACCAGCATAAGTGTCAGAAAATTGTGGGCCATAAAATAATTTTTGCTCACCATATTGTTCTCTGTTGTAATATGCTAAAACTTCAGCGGCATCTGATGGTTTATTTTCGTTAATTGGTGTGTTTGCATTGGCACGAATAGGTAACATTAACCAAGTTGAAAATCCAATTAAGATAAAAAGTGTTGCTAAAATTAAAGTATTGTAAAAAACGTGACCTTTCTTTTTGGTGTAATTTAATCCAAAGTAAAAAGCGGCAATAATTAATAAAAAAGCAAATATGGTCCCAGAATTAAATGGCATACCTAAACTGTTAACCATGAATATTTCAGTTTTTCCAAAGAAAGCCAAAGTGTATGGAAGTAATAATTTGAAGATAAAAAGTAAAATTGCAATAATAACAACATTTGCTATCAGGAAACTTTTTACCGTAACGGTTTTATATTTTTTAAAGAAATAAAGAAATCCAATTGCAGGAAAAGCCAAAAGAGCCATAAAGTGAACTCCAAAAGATAATCCAATTACCAATGAAATGATCAATAACCATTTGTTCCCACGAGGTGTTTCAAATTCTTGTTCCCAGCGTAATCCTAACCAAAATAACAAAGCAATTAAAAAAGTAGCCATTGCATATACTTCAGCTTCTACAGCATTATACCAAAAACTATCTGAAAATGTAAATGTTAATGAAGCAATAAAAGCGCTCCCTAAAATCATTATATTTTGATTTTTTGAAATTTCTTTTGCTGTGCTAACCACTTTTTTAAGAATCATGGTTAATGACCAAAACAGAAAAAGCACTGTAAAAGCACTCGAAAAAACCGAAAGATAGTTTACCATCAATGCAATTTTATCTGGACTAAATGCAAACATTGCAAAAAATGCCCCTAACATTTGAAATAATGGCGCTCCAGGTGGATGTCCAACTTCTAAATTGGCTGATGTTGCTATATATTCACCACAGTCCCAAAAGCTTAATGTTGGCTCAACAGTTAATGAATAAGTAATTAATGCAATTGCAAAAGCGGTCCAGCCTAAAATGGTGTTCCATTTTTTAAAATTGAATGAAGTCATAAAAAAATTGGTTTCTGAATTTCAACTACAAAGAAACTATTTTTTTGTTTACATAAAATGTTAAATTAATTTTTTAATATTTTTTTTAGAAAAATTTGCAGAATAAAAAATATGCATTACATTTGCACTCGCAATCGAAAAGGTTGTTAGGTATTGGCCCATGGTGTAATGGTAACACTCCGGTTTTTGGTACCGTCATTCAAGGTTCGAGTCCTTGTGGGCCAACAAAACTCCGCTTAGAAATAAGTGGAGTTTTTTTATTTCACTATGTGATTGATTTGTAGATTTATACAAATAAAAAAAGACCTCTATAATTGAGGTCTTTTTTTATAATATATAAAAATGGGAGTTATATTTTAAATGTAATAACTGGTCTTTTTGCATGATTTACTAAGTCTTCGCTAATACTTCCATTAAAGAAGTGTGATAGGCCTTTTCTTCCATGAGTACTCATTCCAATTAAATCTGCATCAATACTTTTTGCAAAATGTAAGATTCCTTTTTCAACATTTACATCATTATAAATGTGTGAAGTTATGTTAGTTGTTTCAGTTCCAGCAAGAAAATCATTCATGGTTTGTTGAGCCACTTTAGTTGATTTAAAATTGTTAGGAGTGTTGATGTTTACTAAATGTAAATGTGCTCCAAATCCTTGTGCAAAAGAAAATGCTTTTTCGAAAGGTTTTTTAGCTTCATCAGAAAAGTCAGAAGCAAAAACAAATTTACTTGCACTGAATTTTTCTTCTTCTCTTTTAATTACTAAAACTGGAGCCTCAGAGTTTCTAACTACTTTTTCAGTGTTAGAGCCAATAAACATCTCTTGGAATCCACTTGCGCCATGTGAACCCATGACAATTAAATCAATATCGTGTGATTTAGCATATTTTACAATACCATCAAAAGCCATTTCAAATTGAATAATTTTTGAAATTTTAACCCCATTAAGAAAGTCAGATTCCATTAAAGAGTCTAATTTATTGATAGCGGCATTTTTAAAAAGCATCAATTCAGGTATTTCGTGAGCTGTAGAAATTGCGTCATTTCCAGAAGTTGGCAATTCTAACATGTGAACTAAAAAAATTTCACCGTCATTTTTTTTAGCAATTTGCGCAGCTACCTTTAAAGCATATTCGGCATGTTTAGAAAAGTCGGTTGGTACTAAAATTCGTTTCATAAGTTTGTTTTAGGTTATTTTTAATGCGTAAATAAATTACACTATAAAATTACAAAAAATATCCAAACTAACAATGTTTTTTTTAATTGAAAATAATTTGTATATTTGCAGTGTTATTAAAGGACAGGATTATGAGGCACGCTGAGCGTGCCTCTTTTTATAAAAAATATGGCGTTTAAGAATAAGGTTCAGGAATTGTTAGATGGCGCTTTAATAGAGCGTTCACATCTTTTTTTAATTGATTTGTCTATCAATGATGCTAATAAAATAAGCATTGTTTTAGATGGTGATAATGGTGTAAGCTTGCAAGATTGTATCGATGTAAGTAGAGCAGTTGAAGCAGATTTAGATAGAGAAGAACAAGATTTTTCTTTAGAAGTAGCTTCGGCAGGATTATCAAGTCCGTTGAAATTTGTAAGACAATACAAAAAAAATTTAGGTAGAAATTTAAAAGTAAAAACAATTTCATCAGAAGAAATCGAAGCAAAATTAACTGCGGTAGATGATGAAAAAATTACTTTAGAATGGCAAGCTAGAGAGCCAAAAAAAATAGGTAAGGGTAAAGAAACAGTGGATAAAAAACTAGAATTACCTTACGAAAGTATTAAAGAAGCAATTGTTATAGTATCATTTTAAAATAAAGAGTTGACATGGAAAATATTGCATTAATTGAATCGTTTTCGGAATTTAAAGACGACAAACTCATTGATAGAGTTACCCTAATGGCAATTTTAGAAGATGTGTTTAGAAATGCATTAAAAAAGAAATATGGTTCAGATGATAACTTCGATATTATCATAAATCCTGATAAAGGAGATATGGAAATTTGGAGAAATCGTGTTGTAGTAGAAGATGGTGAGGTAGAAGATGAAAATTCTGAAATTTCTTTATCTGAAGCAAGAAAAATTGAGCCAGATTTTGAAGTTGGTGAAGATGTTTCTGAAGAAGTAAAATTATTCCAATTAGGAAGAAGAGCTATTTTGGCATTACGTCAAAACTTAATTTCTAAAATCCATGAACACGATAATACAAATCTTTACAAGCAATTTAAAGATTTAATTGGTGATATTTATACAGCAGAAGTGCATCATGTTCGTCCAAAAGCTGTAATTTTGATGGATGATGAAGGAAACGAAATAGTTTTGCCAAAAGAAAAACAAATTCCAAATGATTATTTCAAAAAAGGAGATAATGTAAGAGGAGTTATTGAAAACGTGGAATTGAAAGGCAATAAGCCTCAAATTATAATGTCAAGAACTGCTCCAGATTTTCTTGAAAAATTATTTGAACAAGAAATTCCAGAAGTATTCGATGGCTTAATTACCATCAAAAAAGTAGTTCGTATTCCAGGTGAAAAAGCAAAAGTGGCAGTAGATTCTTATGATGATAGAATTGATCCAGTTGGAGCATGTGTAGGAATGAAAGGTTCTCGTATTCATGGAATTGTTCGCGAATTAGGTAACGAAAACATTGACGTTATCAATTTTACAACAAATCCTCAGTTATACATTACAAGAGCATTAAGCCCTGCAAAAGTATCTTCAGTTAAAATAGACGAAGAAGCTAAAACTGCCGAAGTGTTCTTAAAAATTGAAGAAGTTTCAAAAGCAATCGGAAGAGGTGGAAATAACATTAAATTAGCAAGTTTATTAACAGGTTACGAAATAGATGTAATTCGTGAAGGTGCTACAGAAGAAGAAGATGATGTTGAATTAAGAGAATTTTCAGATGAAATCGATGGATGGATTATCGAGGAGTTTGAAAAAATTGGTTTAGACACAGCAAGAAGTGTTCTTAAGCAAGATGTTGCTGATTTAGTTAGAAGAACTGATCTTGAAGAAGAAACGATTATGGATGTTATGAACATACTAAAAACGGAATTAGAAGGATAACCTAATAATTTAAACAACACACAACAAAGAAGAATTTTAAAAAGATTATATGTCTGAAGAAAGAGTAATAAGAATAAACAAGATTTTAAGGGAGTTAAATATTTCTCTTGATAGAGCTGTGGATTTTCTTAAAGAAAAGGGTCATGAAATTGAGTCAAGTCCAAACGCTAAAATATCACAAGAGGAATATAAAGTCTTATGCGGTCAATTTTCTGCTGACAAAGGGAATAAGGTTGCCTCTCTTGAAGTAAGTGAAGAAAAAAGAAAAGAGAAAGAGGCGCTTAAACGTGAACTTGAAAAAGAACAAGAAGCTAAACGTTTGCAGGAAGAAGAACGTCAAAGACAAGAAGTTATTAAAGCTAAAGCTGTTGTAACTGCCCCAAAAGCAGTTGGAAAAATAGAATTAGACCCTAAAAAACAAAATGTTATTTCTGAAGCTCCTGTTTCTGAACAAAAAGAAGTTGCACCTCAAACACCAGAGGTAAAAACTACTCCTGAAGTAAAAATTTCAGAAGAAGTAAAAGAACATAAAGAGGAAAAACAAGCGCCTAAGAAAGTTGAAATTGTTAAACCAGTCATCGAACCAGTTTCAGAAACAACAGAAGAAGGCGAAGTTAAAATTGAAACACAATATCAAAAACTTTCTGGAGCTACTTTTACAGGTCAAAAAATTGATTTATCTCAATTTGATAAACCAAAAAAGAAAAAAGAAGATCCTAAAAAAGATATCAAAAAACCAGGAACTCCTCAAGCACAAAATGCTGGTGGATCAAATGCAGCAAACAATAAAAACAAACGTAAAAGAATCATCAAACCTGGGACTCCGGGTGCTCCTGGAACTAACAACCAAGGTGGTGGCCCTAAAAAAGAGTTTGTAAAAGGTGGCGCAGCTGGTGGCGGATTTAATAAAGGTAAAAAACCAATTATTCAAAAGGTAGAGCCTTCTGAAGAGGATGTTAAAAACCAAATTAAAGAAACATTAGAAAGACTTCAAGGTAAGGGGAATAAATCAAAATCTTCGAAATATCGTAGAGATAAGAGAGATTCTCACCGTCAACGTGTTGATGATGAATTGCAAGCGCAAGAAGAAGGAAGCAAAACATTAAAAGTAACCGAATTTGTTACTGTTGGTGAAATTGCATCTTTAATGGATGTGCCAATTACAAAAGTAATCGGAACATGTATGTCGCTTGGAATCATGGTTACTATGAACCAGCGTTTAGATGCGGAAACATTATCTATTGTAGCAGATGAATTTGGTTTTGAAGTAGAATTTATTACTACTGATATTGAAGAAGCTGCTGAAGTTATTCAAGATAATCCAGAAGATTTAGTTCACAGAGCACCAATTGTTACTGTAATGGGGCACGTTGACCACGGTAAAACTTCGTTACTAGATTACATTCGTAAAGCAAACGTTATTGCGGGTGAATCAGGAGGAATTACACAACATATTGGAGCTTATGGGGTAATTTTAGAGGGTGGAGAAAAAATCACATTCTTAGATACACCGGGTCACGAGGCTTTTACCGCGATGCGTGCACGTGGAGCTCAAGTAACCGATATTGCTATTATTGTAGTAGCTGCCGATGATGATATCATGCCTCAAACAAAAGAAGCAATCAGTCATGCTCAAGCAGCAGGTGTTCCAATGATTTTTGCTATTAATAAAGTGGATAAGCCAAATGCAAATCCTGAAAAAATTAAAGAGCAATTAGCAGGAATGAATCTTTTAGTTGAAGATTGGGGTGGAAAATATCAATCACACGATATTTCAGCTAAATTTGGTCAAGGAGTGCCAGAATTATTAGAAAAAGTATTATTAGAAGCAGAAGTTTTAGAACTTACTGCTAATCCAAATAAACCTGCACTTGGAACAGTTGTGGAAGCACAATTAGATAAAGGTAGAGGTTATGTGTCAACAATTTTAGTACAAGCAGGAACACTTCGTATTGGAGATTATGTTTTAGCTGGAAAAAATCATGGTAAAATTAGAGCCATGTTTGACGAAAGAGGAAATCAAGTCAAAGTTGCGGGTCCATCAACTCCAGTATCAGTATTAGGTTTAGATGGTGCGCCAACAGCAGGTGATAAATTTAATGTTTACGAAGATGAAAGAGAAGCAAAACAAATTGCAGCAAAACGTACGCAATTACAACGCGAGCAATCTGTTCGTACACAAAAACACATTACACTTGCCGAAATTGGTCGTCGTATCGCATTAGGACAATTTAAAGAATTGAACATTATCCTTAAAGGAGATGTGGATGGTTCTGTTGAAGCATTGGCAGATTCATTCTCTAAATTATCTACAGAAGAAATTCAAATTAACATTATACATAAAGGTGTTGGAGCAATTACCGAATCTGACGTATTGTTAGCTTCAGCTTCTGATGCAATTATTATCGGATTTAACGTTCGTCCGCAAGGAAATGCAAAACAATTAGCAGACAAAGAAGAAATTGACATCCGTAACTATTCAATTATTTACGATGCAATTGATGACTTAAGAGATGCTATGGAAGGAATGTTGTCTCCAGAAATGAAAGAAGAAATCACCGGAACGGCAGAAATTAGAGAAATTTTCAAAGTAACTAAAGTAGGTTCTATAGCAGGATGTATGGTTACTGATGGTAAAATATTTAGAAACTCTAAAATCCGTTTAATCAGAGAAGGTGTTGTAATCTATACTGGTGAATTAGCTACTTTAAAACGTTTCAAAGATGATGTTAAAGAAGTTTCTAAAGGATACGATTGTGGTATGCAGATTAAAAACTACAATGATATTAAAGAGTACGATTTAATCGAAGCTTTCCAAGAAGTTGAAGTAAAGAAAAAATTGAAGTAATTAATAGTTTCAATCATAAAAAAAGCCTTGCAATTGCAAGGCTTTTTTTATGTCTAAAATTTATTGTTTTGAAGGTTTGATAAGTAAAGCAGTCGGATATTTTTTTTTAATTTCTAACATCGCTTTTTCTACTTCTAGTCGAGTTTCAAAGTTTCCAACCCAAACTTTAAAGTTCGGATTTGTATACACTATAGTGCCATCAATTTCTTTAAATTCCCTTCTAAATTCTTGCAATTTCTTTTTCGAATCGTCACTATTCCCATAAAATATTTGAATTTTATACGATTCATTTGTAGAAATATTTTGATTAATTTTTCTTTTTTCTTTTAATAATTGCTCTATTTTCAAATCTTGAGAAAGTGTTGTTCTTCCTTCTTGTGAATAGCTATTAATGCCATATAGAGTACATACTAATAAGAAAAACAATGACTTATGTTTGGTTAAATTTCTCATTTTGAATTTATTTTAATACAAAAATACAATTTATGTTTATATGCGATAGAAATAAAATTATTTAGAATAAGTATAAATTATGTTTTAAGATAAAATTAAGGTTTTAATAATAGTTCTAATATTGTATTTTTGTCGGAGTTTTGAAAAAATAACGTGTTGTTTTTGGTAAGTAATACTAAAATCATACCAAAAATTAGTCGATAATCATTTTAAATATGAAAAAGGTGGGTAACCATAAATCGTTTTCAAAGATTTTCTTCAGTTTAGCATTCGTGCTACTAACTTCTTTATCAGCATTTTCTCAAGATGTTGCAAAAGGTAAAGAGCTTTTTAATACCAATTGTGCTGCTTGTCACAAATTAGATGCAAAGTCTACGGGTCCTGCACTTCGTGGAGTTGAAGCTAAGTACGACAAAGAATGGCTGTACAAGTGGGTTAAAAACAGTGGAGATTTAATCAAGTCAGGAGATGCGCAAGCTGTCAAAGTTTTTGAAGAGAACAACAAAGTTCCAATGACTGCATTTCCACAATTGTCAAATGAAGATATTGACAATATTTTAGCTTATACTTCTGAGCCAGCTCCTGCTGCTCCAACTCCTGCTCCAGGAACTCAAGTTGTTGGTGAACCAAGTGATTCTGGTGTTTCTAACAATGTGATTTTAGGAGTGCTTACATTAGTAATGGCAATGTTAATTGTTATGTTATTCTTAGTGTATAACATGTTAACTAAAATTGCTGATGCTAAAGGATTAGAGGTAGTGCAAAAAAATCGTTCATTAATGAATGTTTTCAGAGCGTTTGCTAAAAATCAATTCTTAGTATTAGTTTCTGCAATCTTGTTATTGTTGGTTTCTGCTTATTTTGCATACGGATGGATGATGCAAATTGGTGTAGACCAAGGATATGAGCCAGTGCAACCAATTCACTATTCACACAGAATTCATGCTGGTGAAAATGGAATTGACTGTAAATACTGTCACTCTGCTGCAAGAGTTGGAAAACATTCTAATATTCCTTCGTTGAATGTGTGTATGAACTGTCACAAAAACATTAGTGAAGTAGCTGAAACTACTGCAACTGAAGAGCATTCTAAAGTATTTTACGATGGTGAAATTGCTAAATTATATGATGCTGTTGGATGGGACAAATCTTTACAAAAATATACAGGAAAAACTAAACCGGTAAAATGGGTTAGAATCCATAATTTACCAGATCACGTTTATTTCAATCACTCTCAACACGTAACTGTTGCAGGAGTTGAGTGTCAGACTTGTCACGGTCCAGTTGAAGAAATGGAAATCATGAAACAACATGCTCCATTAACAATGGGATGGTGTATTAACTGCCACAGAGAAACAAATGTGAAAGTAGAAGATAATGCTTACTACAAAAAAATCCATGAAGAACTTTCTAAAAAATACGGAGTATCTCAGTTAACTGCGGCTCAAATGGGAGGTTTAGAATGTGGTAAATGTCACTATTAATAAAATAATTTAAGAAGCTAATATACTATACAATGGCATCAAACAAAAAATACTGGAAAAGTGTTGAAGAACTAAACGAAAATAGTTCTATTGTTGAGACGCTAAGAAACAACGAGTTTGTGGAACCAATTCCGGTTGACCAGTTTTTAGGAGATAAAGAATCTTTGTCTGCTTCGTCAACTACTCGTCGTGACTTTTTAAAATATGTTGGATTTAGCACGGCTGCAGCTTCATTAGCAGCTTGTGAAGGTCCTGTTGTAAAGTCAATTCCTTACGTAGTTCAACCAGAAGAAATTATTCCTGGTGTTGCTGATTATTATGCAACAACGATGGCTGATGGTTTTGATTTTGCTAATATTTTAATCAAAACTCGTGAGGGTCGTCCTATTAAAGTAGAGAACAATAATTTAGAAGGAGCAAAAACTGGAGCAAATGCAAGAGTTCACGCTTCTGTTCTTTCATTATATGATAGTTTACGTTTAAAACAACCTAAAATTGCTGGTAAAGATGCAACTTGGGCTGACGTAAACACTAAAGTTAAAGCTAGTTTAGAAGATGCTAAAGCAAAAGGTGGAAATGTAGTGGTATTAACAAACACTATGGCAAGTCCTTCAACTGATGCTTTAATTGCTTCTTTAGTTGCAAAATATCCAACAACGAAACATGTTGTTTACGATGCAGTTTCTGAATCAAACGCTTTAGATGCTTTTCAAGCAGTTTACGGTGTAAGAGCTTTAGCTAATTATGATTTTTCAAAAGCTGATGTTATCGTTTCTGTTGGTGCAGATTTCTTAGGAGATTGGCAAGGAGGAGGTTTTGATGCAGGATATGCTCAAGGTCGTATTCCTAAAAATGGAATGATGTCTAAACATATTCAAATTGAATCTAACATGTCTTTGGCTGGTGCTAATGCAGATGTTAGAATTCCAATGACAGTTGCGCAACAAAAACAAGCATTAGCTGATTTATATTATGCTGTTGTAAGTGGTGCTCAACCTAAAAATGCTCAAATTGCTAAGGCAGCTAAACAACTTAAAGATGCTAAAAACAAAGGAGTTGTTGTAACTGGTTTAGATGATGTAAATGCACAATTAGTAGTTTTAGCTATTAACAATGCATTACAATCTGCAGCTTTTAATCCTTCTGACGCTATTCTTACAAGAAAAGGAGATGCAAAAGCGGTTGCTCAATTAGTAGCAGATATGAAGGCTGGAAAAGTTCATACATTAATTATGAATGGAGTTAATCCAGCTTATACTTTAGCAAATTCTAAAGATTTCGTTGCGGCTTTAAAATCGGTTAAACTTTCAGTTGCTTTCTCAATGAAAGAAGATGAAACTTCAACTTTGACTACAATTGCTGCTGCGGCTCCACATTATTTAGAGTCTTGGGGAGATGTTGCAATTACTAGAAGTAATTACAGCATTATGCAACCAACGATTCGTCCTTTATTCAATACAAAACAGTTCCAAGAAGCTTTATTAACTTGGACAGACAATACGGTTGCTTATTATGATTTCTTAAAATCTTTCTCTGCTACTTCTTTAGCTGGAAAATCTTGGAATCAAGCAGTTCATGATGGTTTTGTTGCTTCTGTGGCAAGTCCATTAACTGCAGTTTCTGCTGATTATGCTTCGGCAGCTTCGGCTTTAGCACAAGCAAAATCTTCTAATTTCGATTTAGTATTATATTCTAAAGTTGGAATGGGAGATGGACAACAAGCAAACAACCCTTGGTTACAAGAATTCCCAGATCCTATTACAAGAGTATCTTGGGATAACTACGTAACTATGTCTAAAGCAGATGCTGAAGCGGCAGGTGTTAAAAACTGGAATGTAGCTAACGGAGGTTTAAACGGAAGTTATGTTACAATTAAAGTAGGAAATACTACTTTAGAAAATGTTCCAGCAATTATTCAACCAGGTCAAGCTAAAGGAACTTTAGGTTTAGCTTTTGGATATGGTAAAAAATTAGGTTTAAAAGAAGAGATGCAAGTAGGTGTTAATGCTTATGCTTTATACGCTAACTTAAACTCAAATCAATCTGCTACTATTACTGTTGTTGAAGGTGAGCATGAATTTGCTTGTGTTCAGTTACAAAAAACATTAATGGGTAGAGGTGATATTATCAAAGAAACTACATTAGAAGTTTTCAATACTAAAGATGCTAAAGTTTGGAATCCAGTTCCAATGGTATCTTTAGATCACAAACCAACAGCTGCAACTGAGGTTGACTTATGGGATTCTTTTGACAGAAGTGTTGGTCACCACTTTAATTTATCTATCGATTTAAATGCTTGTACAGGATGTGGAGCTTGTGTTATTGCATGTCACGCAGAAAACAATGTACCAGTTGTTGGAAAATCTGAGGTAAGAAGAAGTAGAGATATGCACTGGTTGCGTATTGATAGATATTATTCTTCTAAAGAAACATTTGCTGGTGATATTGTTGAAAAAGAAGGTGCTTCTGGTTTAATGGATTCAATTGATACTTTCGCAGGTATGGAAGATCCATCTGAAAATCCTCAAGTTGCTTTCCAGCCGGTAATGTGTCAGCATTGTAACCACGCTCCTTGTGAGACAGTATGTCCAGTAGCTGCAACATCTCATGGTAGAGAAGGTCAAAACCACATGGCATACAACAGATGTGTTGGTACTCGTTACTGTGCTAACAACTGTCCATATAAAGTAAGACGTTTCAACTGGTTCTTATATAACAAAAACAGCGAGTTTGATTATCATATGAATGATGATTTAGGTCGTATGGTTATCAACCCAGATGTAAATGTACGTTCTCGTGGAGTTATGGAAAAATGTTCAATGTGTATCCAAATGACTCAAGCAGTTAAATTAAAAGCAAAACGTGAAGGTAGAGCAGTAGGTAAGGATGAATTCCAAACAGCTTGTTCTGCAGCTTGTTCAAGTGGCGCTATGAAATTTGGAGATATTAATGATTCAGCTTCAGATGTTGCTAAATTAGTAGAATCTGACAGAATGTACCATTTATTAGAGCACATCGGAACAAAACCTAACGTGATGTACCACGTGAAAGTTAGAAACGATAAATAAGTATTAATTAAAGAAACAATATAAAGGATTATGTCGTCTCATTACGAAGCACCCATTAGAAAACCTTTAGTAGTAGGAAGTAAATCTTACCACGATGTAACGGTAGATGTGGCTAGACCTGTAGAAGGTAGAGCAAACAAACTATGGTGGACAGTATTTTCAATCGCATTAGCCGCTTTCCTATGGGGATTAGGTTGTATGATTTATACAGTTACCACTGGTATTGGAACATGGGGATTAAATAAAACAGTAGGTTGGGCTTGGGATATCACCAATTTCGTTTGGTGGGTAGGTATCGGTCACGCCGGAACTCTTATCTCTGCAGTATTATTATTATTCCGTCAAAAATGGAGAATGGCCATTAACCGTTCTGCAGAAGCAATGACGATTTTCTCTGTAATGCAAGCAGGTTTATTTCCTATTATTCACATGGGTCGTCCATGGTTAGGTTACTGGGTATTACCAATTCCAAATCAATTCGGATCATTATGGGTGAATTTTAACTCGCCATTATTATGGGACGTATTCGCAATTTCTACGTATTTATCAGTATCATTAGTTTTCTGGTGGACTGGTTTATTACCTGACTTTGCTATGCTACGTGATAGAGCTGTAACTCCTTTTACAAAAAGAGTATATTCTATCCTTTCTTTTGGATGGTCTGGAAGAGCTAAAGACTGGCAACGTTTTGAAGAGGTTTCTCTTGTATTAGCTGGTTTAGCAACACCTCTTGTACTTTCTGTACACACTATTGTATCCTTTGACTTTGCTACTTCTGTAATTCCAGGATGGCATACAACAATCTTACCTCCATACTTCGTTGCTGGAGCGATTTTCTCAGGATTCGCAATGGTAAATACGCTTCTTATTATCATGAGAAAAGTATCTAACTTAGAAGATTATATCACAGTACAACATATCGAATTAATGAACATCGTAATCATGATTACAGGTTCTATTGTAGGTTGTGCTTATATTACGGAGTTATTCGTAGCTTGGTATTCTGGAGTAGAGTATGAACAATATGCATTCTTAAACAGAGCAACAGGACCTTACTGGTGGGCTTATTTCTTAATGATGACTTGTAATGTGGTTTCTCCACAAGTTATGTGGTCTAAGAAAATTAGAACTAATATTATGGCGTCTTTCATTATCTCTATCGTGGTAAACGTAGGTATGTGGTTTGAGCGTTTCGTAATTATCGTAACTTCATTACATAGAGATTATTTACCATCTTCATGGACAATGTTCCAACCAACATTTGTTGACGCTGGTATTTATATTGGTACAATTGGATTCTTTTTTGTATTATTCTTATTGTATTCTAGAAGTTTCCCTGTGATAGCACAAGCGGAAGTAAAAACAATCTTGAAGGGTTCTGGAGATAACTACAAGAGAGAAAGAGAACAACACGGACATAATCATTCAGATAATCATTAATATCATGAGTAATAAAGTAATACACGCTATATATAATGATGATGATGTTTTAATGGATGCTGTTAAACAAACAAGAGCAGCTCATCATCATATTGAAGAAATTTATACACCTTTTCCAGTTCATGGTTTGGACAAAGCTATGGGATTGGCTCCTACAAGAATTGCAATTTGTGCTTTTTTGTATGGTTTAGTTGGACTTTCTGTTGCTACATGGATGATGAATTTTATCATGATTCAAGATTGGCCACAAGATATTGGTGGTAAACCAAGTTTTAATTATATTGACAACATGCCAGCATTCGTGCCAATTATGTTCGAATTAACAGTATTTTTTGCAGCGCATTTAATGGTAATCACTTTTTATATGAGAAGTAAATTATGGCCATTCAAACAAGCAGAAAATCCTGATGTTAGAACTACTGATGATCATTTCTTGATGGAAGTTGGTATTCATGGTAATGAAGAAGAATTAATTTCTTTCTTTACTAGCACTGGAGCAGTTGAAGTAAAAGTAGTAGATAAGCATTAATAGATAGTTATGAAAAGTTTATATAAAATAGTAGCAGTAGTAGGTTTGTCTTTCATGGCAACTTCATGTTTCGATAAAGCAAAACCTAACTATCAGTTCTTCCCAAATATGTATGAAGCAGTTTCTTATGAAACTTATTCAGAACATAATGTATTTAAAGGTGGAGTAGAAGCTCAAGTTCCTGCAAAAGGATCTATTAAAAGAGGTTTTGTTCCTTACGAAATTCCTAATACACCAGAAGGTTATGCTTTAGCAAAAGCCTCATTAAAATCTCCTTTAGATTCATTAAGTTTAAATCCTGATAAAGCAAAAGAGTTGTACACTGTTTATTGTGCAATTTGCCACGGAGATAAAGGTGATGGAAAAGGAAATTTAGTAGTTAAAGAAAAATTTCTTGGCGTACCAAGTTATAAAGATAGAGAAATTACAGACGGAAGTATTTTTCACGTAGTAACTTATGGATTAAATTCTATGGGTTCTCACGCAAACCAATTGTCTCAAGAAGAAAGATGGCAAGTTGCGGATTACGTTTTAAAATTAAAAGCTGGATTATAATAATAAAACCTTTTGAAAATAATAGATATGTACACGTTTTCAAGTAAATTAAAAACATTTTCATTCGTCCTAATGATTTTAGGTGCAATTGGTATTGGAGTTGGTTTTTGGCAAGCTCCTAAAACTATTGAAGATGTTGAAAAAATATTAGCAGATAGTCACCATGGTCATGAAGCTGCTCATGTAGAAAAAGTTGCTCATGATACAGAAGCACATGCAGAGCCTGCTCATAGCGAAGTTGCTGTTGTAGATTCTACAAAAGCTATCGTTACAGATTCAGTTCATGCTACACATGAAGCTGTTGATTCTACTGCTGTTGCAGTTGCTCCAGTTGCTGATAATCACGATGCTCACAAAAAAGAAACAGTTGCTCACGAAGCAGATCACGATAAAGAACATGCTGAACACGTTTTACACCAATTACAAAATAAGCCTTGGGCTGCTTTGTATGTTGCATGTATTTTCTTTATGTTAATATCAGTTGGGGTTTTAGCTTTTTATGCGATTCAATATGCTGCTCAAGCAGGTTGGTCTCCAATTTTGTTTAGAGTTATGGAAGGTATAACTGCGTATTTATTACCAGGTTCTATTATTTTCTTTATCTTATTAGTTGCTGCTGGAATGCACTGGAATCATTTATTTGTATGGATGGATCCAAATATTGTTGATCCAACACATGCTAAATTTGACAAACTTATTTTCCTTAAAAAAGGATGGTTAAGTGTTGGAAGATTTTTAGCTACTGCTGCAATTATTTTAGTGGTATGGAATTGGGTACGTTTCAAATTCAGACAAAACTCAATTGCACAGGATACAGCTACTGACAACGCACCATACAAGAAAAACTTCAAATTAGCAGCTTTCTTTTTAGTGTTTTTCATCGTTTCTGAGTCTATTATGTCTTGGGACTGGATTATGTCTGTTGATCCACACTGGTACAGTACTTTATTTGGATGGTATGTATTTGCAAGTTTCTTCGTAAGTGGAATTACTGTTATTGCAATGATTACTTTATACTTAAAATCTAAAGGATATTTAGAGCATGTTAATACAAGTCACATTCACGATTTAGCTAAATTTATGTTTGGTATGAGTATTTTCTGGGCATATTTATGGTATTCTCAATTTATGTTGATTTGGTATTCAAATATCCCAGAAGAGGTTACTTACTTTGTAACGCGTATCGAATACTATAAATTGCCTTTCTTTGGTATGTTAGCTTTTAACTTAATTTTTCCATTTTTAATCTTAATCAATACAGATTTCAAACGTTTAACTTGGATTGTAGTTATGGCAGGTATCGTAATTTTATTTGGACATTATATTGATTTCTTCAATATGATTATGCCTGCAACAGTTGGTGACCAATGGTTTATTGGTATTCCAGAAATTGGATCTTTATTCTTCTTCTTAGGATTATTTATATTTGTTGTATTCAGTGCTCTAACAAAAGCACCAATTGAACCTAAAGGAAATCCTTTCATTGAAGAAAGTAAACATTTTCATTATTAATAGTTAAAAAGAAATATAAAATGACAAGTTTCTTGGTATTTACAGTTTTAGTTTTAATCGGAATTGCAGTTTGGCAATTGACTAAAATCTTTGATTTAACACAAGTTGGTGGTGTTTCTGAAAACTCAGAAATTGCTAACGATAAAGATAATAGTGTTAATGGTTATTTAATGTTTGCATTTGTGGGTTTCATTTATGTTTTCACAATCTATTCATTATATGCATGGAGCGATTTAGTTTTAGGAACACCAGCTTCTGAACATGGAAAAGACGTTGATAATTTGATGGCTATTTCTATGGCTTTAATTTTCTTTGTTCAAACAATTACACAATTTTTATTACATTACTTTGCTTTCAAATACAGAGGTAAAGAAGGTAAAAAAGCATTATATTTTGCTGATAACAATAAATTAGAAGCTATCTGGACTATTATTCCTGTTATTGTTTTAGCAGGTTTGATTATGTACGGTTTATTTACTTGGAACAACATTATGTTTGTTGATGAAGAGGATAAACAAGATGCTATTGTAATTGAATTATATGCAAAACAATTTGGTTGGGAAGCTCGTTACGCAGGTGATGATAAAACATTAGGAAAAGCCAACGTAAGATTAATTGAAGGTGTTAATACTTTAGGAGTTGATTTAGCTGACCCAGCTGCTCAAGATGACAAAGTTGTTACAGAATTACACTTACCAGTTGGTAAAAAAGTAATTTTTAAAATGCGTTCTCAAGATGTTTTACACTCAGCTTATATGCCTCATTTTAGAGCGCAAATGAACTGCGTTCCAGGTATGATTACTCAATTTTCATTTACTCCTACGGTTACAACTGCAGATATGAGAAATGATGAAGCAATTATTGCTAAAGTGGATAAAATCAATAAAATCAGAATTAAAAACAGTAAGAAAATTGTTGCTGATGGAGGAACTGCTTTAGATCCTTATACATTTGATTATTTGTTATTGTGTAATAAAATTTGTGGAGCATCTCACTATAACATGCAAATGAAAATTGTTGTAGATACGCCAGCAGATTTTAAAGCATGGTTAAAAGATAAACCAACTTTAGCTCAACAATGGAAAGATGCAAATGCACCTAAGCCTGTTGAAACAGCAGAAGCAGTTGCGGTTGACTCTACAAAAGTAATCGCTCAAGTTATTAAATAAGTTATTTTATATTAAATATAATAGAATTAGTATGTCACACGATCACGGTCATCATAAAGAAACTTTCATAACTAAATATATTTTTAGTTTGGATCACAAAATGATAGCGAAGCAATACCTTATTTCAGGTTTATTGATGGGTATTGTTGGAGTTGTTTTATCTTTATTCTTCCGTATGCAAATTGCATGGCCAGAAGAATCTTTCGAAATTTTCAAAGTATTCTTAGGTGATAATTTCGCACCAGATGGAGTAATGCGTAACGATATTTACCTAGCATTGGTAACTATTCACGGAACAATCATGGTATTCTTTGTACTTACCGCTGGTTTGAGTGGTACATTTAGTAACTTATTAATTCCATTGCAAATTGGAGCTCGTGATATGGCTTCAGGATTTATGAATATGTTGTCTTTCTGGATGTTCTTTATCTCTTGTGTTATCATGATTTGTTCTTTATTTGTTGAATCAGGGCCTGCATCTGCAGGTTGGACAATTTATCCTCCTTTAAGTGCATTGCCACAAGCAATTCCAGGTTCAGGTTTAGGAATGACTTTATGGTTATCTTCTATGGCTATTTTCATCGCTTCTTCTTTAATGGGGTCATTGAACTATGTTGTAACGGTAATCAACTTGAGAACAAAAGGGATGACAATGACAAGAATGCCATTAACTGTATGGGCTTTCTTTGTAACAGCAATTATTGGTATCGTTTCTTTTCCAGTATTATTCTCTGCGGCTTTATTATTAATTTTCGATAGAAGTTTTGGAACATCATTCTTCTTATCAGATATTTTCATTCAAGGTGAAGTTTTACATTACCAAGGAGGTTCTCCAGTATTATTTGAGCACTTATTCTGGTTCTTAGGCCACCCTGAAGTTTACATCGTATTATTACCAGCTTTAGGTATTACTTCTGAAATTATTGCTACAAACTCAAGAAAACCAATTTTTGGTTATCGTGCAATGATTGCTTCTATCTTAGCAATTGCATTCTTATCAACTATTGTTTGGGGTCACCACATGTTCGTATCAGGTATGAATCCTTTCTTAGGTTCTGTATTTACCTTTACAACATTATTAATTGCAATTCCTTCTGCTGTAAAAGCCTTTAACTACATTACAACACTTTGGAAGGGTAACTTACAATTAAATCCTGCAATGTTATTCTCAATTGGATTAGTATCTACTTTCATCACTGGAGGTTTAACAGGTATTATTCTTGGAGATTCAACTTTAGATATTAACGTTCACGATACGTATTTCGTAGTAGCTCACTTCCACTTAGTAATGGGTATCTCTGCACTTTACGGATTCTTTGCTGGTGTTTACCACTGGTTCCCTAAAATGTTTGGTAGAATGATGAACAAAAACTTAGGTTACGTTCACTTCTGGGTAACTGCTGTTTGTGCTTACGGAGTTTTCTTCCCAATGCACTTTATCGGAATGGCTGGTTTACCAAGACGTTACTACACAAACTCAGCTTTCCCATTATTTGACGAGTTAGCTGATGTGAATGTTTTAATTACGATTTTTGCTATCGTTGGAGCTGCATTCCAAATTGTTTTCTTCTGGAACTTCTTCTATAGTATTTTCTATGGTAAGAAAGCAACTCAAAACCCATGGAGATCTAATACTTTAGAATGGACTACACCAGTGGAACATATTCACGGAAACTGGCCTGGAGAAATTCCTGAAGTACACAGATGGCCTTATGATTACAGTAAACCAGGTCACGACGAAGACTTCGTTACGCAAATCACACCAATGAAAGAAGGAGAAGAAGTTTTACATCACTAAGATTTTTTCCACAATCATACAAACCTCTCCAATCGGAGAGGTTTTTGTTTTATAACTTTACTTATCTTTGCTTTTATGAACGATAATTTGAATCCAAATAAAGAATCTTATTCTCCACAAGATATTGATATCGAAAAGGCTTTACGCCCGCTCAGTTTTGATGATTTTGCTGGGCAAGACCAAGTATTAGAAAACTTAATTGTTTTTGTACAAGCAGCTAATTTGCGAAAAGAAGCTTTAGATCATACTTTGTTTCACGGACCTCCTGGTTTGGGGAAAACAACGTTGGCAAACATCTTGGCAAACGAGTTAGGAGTTGGAATTAAAATTACTTCTGGACCTGTTTTGGATAAACCCGGCGATTTAGCGGGATTATTGACAAATTTGGAAGAAAGGGATGTTTTATTTATTGATGAAATTCACCGTTTAAGTCCAATTGTTGAAGAATATTTATATTCTGCAATGGAAGATTTCAAGATTGATATCATGATTGAATCGGGTCCAAATGCAAGAACAGTTCAAATCAATTTGAATCCGTTCACTTTAGTTGGGGCTACAACTCGTTCAGGATTATTAACTGCACCAATGCGTGCTCGTTTCGGAATTCAAAGTAGATTACAATATTATAACACTGAATTATTAACCACAATTGTTCAACGTAGTTCTTCTATTTTAAAAATGCCAATTACGATTGAAGCTGCAATAGAAATCGCTGGCAGAAGTAGAGGAACACCTCGTATTGCTAATGCTTTATTGCGTCGTGTTAGAGATTTTGCTCAAATCAAAGGTAACGGTAAAATCGATATCGAAATCGCAAAATTCGCATTAAAAGCATTAAATGTAGATGCTCACGGATTAGACGAAATGGATAATAAAATTCTATCCACAATTATCGAAAAATTCAAAGGCGGACCTGTTGGTTTATCAACTTTGGCAACCGCAGTTTCCGAAAGCGGTGAAACAATTGAAGAAGTATACGAACCTTTCTTAATTCAAGAAGGCTTTATCATGCGAACTCCTCGCGGAAGAGAAGTGACCGAAAAAGCCTACAAACATTTAGGGAAAATTAAAAATAATATTCAAGGAGGACTTTTTTAAGAGCTGGAAGATGGAAGCTTGAAGTTGGAAGTTTTATTTCGTTTTAAAAGATATTTTTATGAGTTTTAAGTTTGAAAAATTAATTATTTGGCAAAATGCAATGAGTTTTGGTGAAGACATTTTCAAAATTTCTCAAAACTTTCCTAAAAGCGAAATATATAATTTGACTTCCCAAATCAATCGTGCGGTTGATTCGATAGCGTTAAATATTTCTGAAGGTTCAATTGAGCAAAGTAATCCTGAGTTTAGAAGGTTTTTAGGATATGCAATTCGCTCTTTAGCAGAAGTTGTGACTTGTTTGCACAAAGCAAAAAGGAGAGCATATATTAGTGAAGTAGATTTTGATAAATTTTATCAGGATTCATATAATTTGATGAATATGATGATTGCTTTTAGAAATAAATTATCGTAATATGTCTTCCAACTTCCGGCTTCCATCTTCCAACTATTCAAAGATTATAAAATCCGAATCCAAAAGACTCGGCTTTTTGTCTTGTGGTATCTCCAAAGCTGGTTTTCTTGAAGAAGAAGCGCCTCGTTTAGAAAATTGGTTAAACAATCAAATGAACGGCCAAATGAGTTACATGGAAAACCATTTTGACAAACGTTTGAATCCAACTTTATTGGTAGATGATGCTAAAAGTGTCATTTCTTTGTTGTTGAATTATTATCCTTCCGAAATTCAAAACCAGGATTCTTATAAAATCTCCAAATACGCTTACGGACAAGATTATCATCATGTCATAAAAGAGAAGTTAAAGGAATTATTACATTTCATTCAAACCGAAATTGGCGAAGTTTCAGGAAGAGCTTTTGTGGATTCGGCACCGGTTTTAGATAAAGCTTGGGCGGCAAAAAGCGGCTTGGGTTGGGTTGGAAAAAATAGCAATCTCATCACGCAAAAAGTGGGTTCGTTCTATTTTATTGCCGAATTAATTATCGATTTAGAATTAGATTATGATACGCCAACAACCGACCATTGTGGAAGTTGTACGGCTTGTTTAGATGCTTGTCCTACAGAAGCTATTGTGGCGCCTTATGTTGTGGATGGAAGCAAATGTATTTCGTATTTTACTATCGAATTGAAAGATAATTTGCCACAAGAAATGAAGGGTAAATTTGACGATTGGATGTTTGGTTGTGATGTGTGCCAAGATGTTTGCCCGTGGAATCGATTTTCAAAACCACACAATGAACCTCTTTTTCAAACGAATTCGGATATTTTAAATTTCTCAAAATCGGATTGGGAAGAGATCACAGTGGATACGTTTCAAAAAGTGTTTAAAAATTCTGCTGTGAAACGAACCAAATATGAAGGCTTACTTCGTAATATCAATTTTTTGAAGAAATAAAACTGTATAAAGCTTTTCAGACAAAAAATGTTTCTCATCAAAAAACTTTAATGTAGTTTTGAGGGTTATTAAAAAGATAAAATAAATTTAAAATAGAAAATATATGGCATCTGGATTTTTCGCAATATTAGACGATATCGCAGCATTGATGGACGATGTTGCAATGACAAGTAAATTAGCAACCAAAAAAACAGCAGGAATTTTAGGAGACGATTTGGCAGTGAATGCCGAAAAAGCAACTGGTTTTTTAGCTTCAAGAGAAATTCCGGTGTTGTGGGCGATTACAAAAGGTTCTTTTATCAATAAATTGATTATTCTGCCAGTAGTTTTTGTTTTGAATTGGTTGTATCCGCCAGCCATTAAAGCCGCTTTAATTATTGGAGGAGTTTACTTAGCCTACGAAGGTGTGGAGAAAATTATCGAATATCTTTTTCATCGTGCTAAAAAAGGTGAAGAAGTTATCAAAGAAAGTAAGCTTGAGGAAGATAACGAAAATTCTGAAAAAGCAAAAGTAAGTTCAGCGATTAAAACCGATTTTATTCTTTCGCTTGAAATTGTCATCATCGCTTTAGGAACGGCAATGGAAAAAGAACATCCGCTAATTACCCAAATTTTGAGTGTAACTTTTGTCGCAATTATTGCCACTATTGGAGTTTATGGAATTGTAGCTTTAATTGTAAGAATGGACGATGCAGGATTTTATTTAATGAAAAAAGGCAACGATAGAGGATTTTTGTCTTCTTTAGGTGGTGTTTTAATTAAAGCATTGCCGCTCGTTATTAAATTTCTTGCCGTGGTTGGAACTATAGCACTTATCCTAGTTTCAGGAGGAATTTTTATCCATAATATTGACTATATTCATCATTTAGTGCCACAAAATATTCCTTCAATTGTAGCAGAATTTGGTGTGGGAATCGCATTCGGATTGGTAGCTGTTTTGTTGATGACGGGATTTAAGAAGGTGAAGGGCTTGGTAAAAAAATAGATAAAAAAACCGCCACAACTGTGGCGGTTTAAAATTTTACAAAGTTGCTTTATGAGCGGTGACAGCATCAATAAACAAATTTACTTCATCTAATTGCTTGTTGACTCTTTCTAAGTCTAATTCTTTTTCTAAAAGCGCTACGGCACCATAGCTTTCTTTTCTGTTCTCTAATAAGAATTTTTTATACTCCAAGCGTACTTTTCGTTTTTCTTCTGAATCTTTAGTAGGTCCGTTTGGTAAAACAGTAAGTATTGAATCCACTGCCGCAATTTCTGCAATTACACCTTGTAAAACGGCATCAATTTCTACCGATGTTGTACTGTAATTAGTTACTAAACGTTCTTCGGAAAGTTTTTTGAACGCTAAATCTGCTTTTTCTTTGTTTGCCATAGTTAACAACACATCGCAATCTGCAATAGTTGTAAGATTTGTTACTGAATACATAATAAAATATTTTTATAGTTAATAATTACATGTAACCAATATAAGTGCCATAAAATGCTTTTAATCAATATTTTAAAGCAACTTTAACTAAGTTAGTTAAACTTAAATTAAAAATGTAATAAGTGTATTTTTCCTACGTTTTCTTTGTTTTTATTTTTTAATTAGAATCTTTTTTTTAGGACTGTACTTAATGAGCGATTTGTTAATTTTCTGATTGTAATTTTTTTTGCAATAACTTCTCCTCAAATGCTAAAACTTCTTTTTTGATTTCAAGTTGTAGTAAAATAACAGCATTGTTTTGGGCTACCTTATTTTGTGTTTTTGTTTCTATGGTTTTTAAAACAATTATTTCGTTTTTTTTAATTTTGGGTGTTTCATTTAGCAAATAGCTAATCACTTTTTTTGCAGAATTAGTTGCGTTTTGTTTTTTTATGAGGGCGCTTATTTTATTATCAACAATGAGTTGTTGGTGTTTGTTTCTTTGCAATTGGTTTTTTAAAAACTGTATGTTTAAATTTGAATTCATATCTTTTGAGATAGTGTCTAAGGTTTTATTTTGTATAACAGATAACATTGTAGATAATTTTTCCAAAGCATCAACAGGTAAGCTTCGTTTACCAACTTCATACATTGCTATTTGACTTCTGCTTACTTGTAGAATTAGTGCCAAGTTTTCTTGGCTCATTCCTAATAGTGCACTTATATTTTGTTTCTTTTTCATTTTGTGACAAATTTTTCAGATATAATTTTTTATCACAAATAGTGTGACATTTTTTTTAGTTCAAATATTTTGCCACACTTATTGTAACAAATTATTTTTTTAGAAAATAATGTCACGTATTAATTTAAATTTTATTAAAATCTAAATTAATTTATTAATATTGTACAAAATCCCCTCATATAAATTAGTATTCACAAAAAAATAGAATCTTGAACATTTTAATCGCAGATGACCACCAATTAACAATTGATGCATATAAAACAATACTTCCGTTTTCACTTCAATTAGGGGATAACATAAATTTTATAGAAGCTAATTCATGTGAAGAAGCACATCTAAAAATAAACCAGTGTCTTGATAACAATCTGATGATTGATTTAGCAATACTTGATTATTCAATGCCAGTCTACTCTGAAAAAAACATCTTAAATGGAGCTGATGTTTGTATTTACCTTCAAAAACAAATGCCAAATTGCATAAACATGATTTTAACATCAATAATGGAAAACATTATTTTGTTTGAAATTATTTTAAATGTTAAACCACATGGTATTGTAACTAAATCTGACATTGATGGAAATAAGTTTATAGAAATTATAGAGATTTTGCTCTCAGGCAAAAAATATAGAAGTGATTTTGTTGCAAAACAAATTGAAGAGATATGGGAAAACAAAGCTTTTGTAAATGAGTTAAATAGAAAATTCTTCAATACTTAGCTAAAGGTTATAAACTAAAAGAAATTGCTCAAGAATTAGATGTTTCTGAAATAACCATAAAAAAACGTATTTCAAAAATAAGAGAATCCTTAAATCTTAATGAGGATGATAATATTTTAAAAGAAGCCAAATCTCGGGGCTACCTTTAACATTTAACATAAGGTATACCTGAGGTATACCTTATGTTAAATGTTAAAATTTGTTTTGTAAATAGTTTGATTTATAAGAATTTCGCTAAGTATTTTAATCGATTAATTCTATTTTTTATGAAACTAATTTCATTGAGTTCTTTTATTTTATTGATATCATTAAACTCTTTTGCTCAAGATAAAATAATATTTGAATATGATTCTGCAGGTAATCAAATCGTAAGAAGGTATTGTCCTACTTGTTCAGAATCTAAAAATTCTCAAAATAACATTGAAGATGAGTTATTAAAATTCTTTCCCGAAGATATTATTTCCTATTATCCTAATCCTGTTAGAGATGAACTATTTTTAAAATGGGACTTAATTAATAATAATTATGTTAATGAGATTCAAATGTTTGATATTAATGCTAAATTAATTTCAACAATCTCTGATTTAAAAAATACTGATAGAACGACTATTCAATTTTCTTCTTTACCTAAAAACCTCTATTTGATAATATTAGTGTTTAATAATGGTGAATCAAAATCAATCAAAATTACTAAAGAATAATTTTTATGAAAAATATATTTATTTTTTTTGCACTTTTTGTTTTTAAGTTAGTTTTTTCTCAGAGTTATCATGATACTCAAGGTAAATTAGATATTACAAATTCTGGACAAGCAGTTTATACTGTTCCAATTGCCTTGCCTCCAAGTTTGCAAAATATTGGGCCAACAATAAATTTAGTTTATGCAAGTGGTCAATTTGGAGGTGTTATAGGTCAAGGATGGAATATTAATTCAATTTCTATGATTAGTAGAATGGCTTCAAGTATTCAGGTTGATGGGTACGTTGATGGAGTTGATTTTGATGATAATGATAAACTTGCACTCGATGGTCAACGATTAATAATAAAGTCTGGTAATTATTGGGAGAGTGGTTCGATTTATCAAACTGAAATTCAATCGAATAATAAAATTGAACAGGTTGGCACGGGTGATAATATTTATTTTATTGTTACGAATACTGATGGTTCACGGTCATGGTATGGAAACTATGATGGAGTAAATGCAACTGATTTAACTGCATTTTATATAACTCGTTTTGAAGATAGTCACGGTAATTATATATTATACGATTACTTTAAACCTTTTGGTAAAAGTTTGTGTTTGAAAAACATAAAATTTAGCGCCAATATTGCTGGAATATTGCCTTTAAATGAATTAATCTTCAATTATAAACAAGCAAAGCGAATTGAGACAGCATACATAAAAGGGAATAAGCATGAAAAAGATGCTTTATTATCTAGTGTTGAAGTAAAAACTAATAATCAATTATTTAGAAAATACGAAATTATTCATGAAGAAGATAGTCAACTGGGTTATGAAAAAGTAACTCAAATTAAAGAGTTCAATGGTAATGAAGAAGCCGCAAATCCAATTAATTTTGATTATTTTCCAGTAGAAACAGGTAATACAGAAGTGCAAACAACTTATGATGGTTTTTTACAACCACAATCAGGATTTGTTCCAGGGGATTTTGATGGCGATGGATATTTAGATTTTTACAATGAAGGCAAAATTTACACAAAATTATTTCAAGGTGGCACTGCAAATGCAATAAATGCTCAAAGCTTATTTGGAATTTATCCTATTCAAACATTGTCTTTAGATAATAAACTAAATCAGCATCAGTCATTTACGTCATTAAATCCACAATTAAGCCAAATTACGGTAAAAATTAATGAAATAAATCAGATAAATAACAATGTGATTTCTCCATTTTCAAAAACTATTAGTTTTCCAAATTCTGCATCTATCTACTCTAATTGCCCGGACTTTAATCCTCCATCAAATTATATAAAAACTGGAAATAAATACATTGAAGGTGATTATAACGGAGATGGAATTTCAGAATTGTTAATTTTGAGTTTTCCAGAGCAAAAAGTATATCAATATGATCCAAATTATGTTGGACCTAATATTAACAGCAGAACAGTAGACCCAAGTTATGGGTGTATTGAAACAATTACTATAGGAACTTCACCTAATGTAATGCGTATTTTGGATTTAAACCCAAACAGTTCTACAACATTAGGTACAAAAGGTTATCTCAATATTGATACAACAGGTTTTACAGGTTCATTAGATGGAAAATATTTTGCAGGTGATTTTAATGGGGACGGGAAAACTGATGTTTTTGTACTTAGAGATGATAAATCATATACCATATTTTCGTTTAAGCAATTATTAGTATCTCCTTGGACTCAAATTGAATTAATAGGGAATGGTATATTAACGGACTATCATAAAGATAAGATTTTATTGTTTGGAGATTTCAATGGAGATTCTAAAACAGATATTATTATACCTGTTGAAAAAAATAGTGATAATTGGGCAATTTATTTTTCAAATCCTAAACTAAATTTACAAGAGGTTTTTGAAAAGGAAATACATCAAATTACAACATATAAACCAGATACAGGAACACCCGGCACTGTTGGTGCTGAGTATACAACTCAACAACATTTTAAAAATTACTATGTGTTGGATGTAAATAAAGATGGTAAATCTGATTTAGTTATGTATTGGGTTGCATATGCAAAAAAAGAATGGTGGCAGTACCATAATTTTGATACTAAATGGAAAGTTTCAACGTATATAAATAATTTAGGTAACACAAATGCCTCTTTACCTAGATTTTATAATGACTATACTTCTGCATCTGAACATAATAGCGGCTCTCCAGAAATTCCTGTGCCTTTAGTAAGTTCTTTTCGAGTAAATGGTGCAAATAAAGATTTTGTTGTTTTAAGAAAAAATGATGCAAATGCAATATATGTACAATTTGCTAGAAATTATGCAAATGAGATTTTGTTGAAAGAAGTTTCTTCAAGTCAAGGTGCTATAATTGATAAAATTGAATATAAAGAAATTGAATCATTAAACAATAATGGATTAGGATATTTAAATGATACATATTCCTCAACAAACTCCGAATATTATCCGAATTTTGAATTTAAACGTTTAAGAGGAAGTAAAATAGTTGACAAGTTAACAAGTACTATTGATGGAAAAGTTAAATATCAAAGTTACAAATATCATGGCTTAACTGCAAATTTGAGTGGTTTAGGTTTAATTGGTTATAAAAAAACAGCAAGAAGTAGTTGGTATTTAAGTCCGAATGATAATAACATAATTTGGAGTGTTTTTGAAAATGATGTTCAAAAAAGAGGAGCAAATAGTAGAAGTTATACTCAATTAAAATCTATAAATGATTTTACTTTTAATTTAGGAGCCCCTACTAATTATATTTCTAAAACCGAAAATAATTATGTTTTAGCAAATCCTTCACATCCATATGCTTTATTGTTGAGTAGTACTAGTTCTCATGATTCATTTACAAATGTAAAAACCGAAGTAGTTAACCAATATTCAACAGACGGTTTTTACATACCACATATTATTGTGAAAAATAATTTTTTAGGAACTGATTTACAAGGGACTTATACTACTACTACCTCATATGAGAACAATGAATTTGGTTCAGGTAATGACTATTATATTGGAAGACCAACCTCTGTAGTTTCTCTTGCAGATGCTTATGGTGACACATTTGAAACAACTGAAAAATACAATTACACAGGTAATTTATTAACTAGGTTAGAGAAGAAAGGTAATTCAACTGAAGAAAATTACATAATTGAAGATTATGAGCATGATGATTATTCAAATATTACAAAAAAAACGGTAAGTGTAACATCTGGAGTTACTCCTTACATAGCGCCAAGAACCATTGAGCAAACTTATGACGCTACTGGAAGATTTGTAATTTCTTCAAAAGATATTGAAGAGTTAATAACTACTTATTCATATAACTCAATATATGGACTTGTAGAAACTACTACAAACCCCTTTTCACAAGTAACTACTAATTATTATGATAATTGGGGAAAATTAATTAAAGTTAAAGATTATTTAAATAAAAACTTAAATATATCTTATTCTAGAAACGGAAATTTAATTACTACAAGTTCAGTCTCAGATGATGGAAGTGAAAAAGTTGCTATAAATGATATTTTAGGACGAAACATAAAATCTGGTGTTAAGAACATCGATAATACTTGGTCTTACAAATCTATAGTATATGATTATTTAGGAAGAAAATTTAAAGAAAGTGAGCCATATAAAGGGAATAATCCACTATTATGGAATACTACAATTTTTGATGAATATAGCCGTACAACAAGTATAAATTATGCTTCTGGACTTATTTTAAATGTGACTTACGATGGTTTAAAAACAACAGCTAATGATGGTACTAAGCAAACTAGTTCAACAAAAAATGCTAATGGACATGTTGTTCAATCAACAGATCCTGGAGGTGAAATTAATTTTACTTTTTATGCAAATGGTAATCAAAAAACAGCTACATATGAAGATAATGAAGTTTATATGGAGTATAACAATTTTGGTTTGAAAACAAAATTAATTGACCCATCTGCAGGGACATATATATACAATTATAATTTCTTAGGTCAAATAATTCACGAAGGAACACCAAAAGGAAATACATACTATGATTATAACCCGAGTACAGGCAAACTTACTCAAAAAAGAGTTATAGGAGCAACTAGTGCCGAAAAAACAAGTATTATTACTGATTATAATTACAATCCTGTAAACAAATTACCATCATCATTAGTAGTAACCGATATTTACAATGGTAATTCAAGTTATCTCTATGAATATGATAGTCACAATAGACTTAAAAAAACGATTGAAGAATTGCCATTTGCAAAATTTGAAAATGAAGTTATTTACGACTCCTTTGGAAGAGAACAAAAAGTAAAATATGAAGCAAAAGAATTAGCCACAAATAAAATTTCATCTAAATGGATAAGAAATGTTTATTATAATGGATATCACAAGCAAATTTTTGATGATGGTGCAAATACTCTTTTGTGGTCAAGTAATACTGTAAATGAACGAGGACAATTAACAAGTGGAACTTTTGGAAATGAATTAATCCAAACCAATACATATGATAATTTAGGATTTCCTACAATTCTTAATACATCCAAAATTATTTCTTCTGGAAGAATGTCAAATCCAAGTGTTGTAGATAGAGTTGATGAAAACCCATTTGATCTAGGTGACCCAATTGAAATTGACCCAATTGATCCTGAAAACACAGAATCAATTATCAATTTAACCTATAGCTTTAATACTACGAGAGCTTTATTGAATTCAAGACAAACTAATTTATTTAATTTATTTGAACTTTTTGAATATGATAATTTAGAACGATTAACCGTTTGGAAATCACCTGATGAAACTTTGCACAATTTAACTTTTTCCAGTTACGCTAGTACAGAAGGTTTTGTTGCAACTTCAGGTGCAACAATTTCATCGTCGGCTGGTAGATTAAGAATCAATACAACCCCATCAGCTTCAGGAGGGCAAAAATTAATTTTATCAGGTGCCGCTTTAGGAACAAAGCTTAATATATCTGCAACGATAACTAAAAATAATATTAACAAGCTTAGAGTAGTAGTAATAGAAAAAGACCCAATTACAAACACAACTATTCAAACTGTTTTAGGCGAACCTGCTGATGGCATTTTTGTTGCTGATTATGTGGTTTCAGCACACAAAGACATTTATTTAAAATTTGATAAATCACCATCAAGTACTGATGTTGGTGTTTTAAAAACGTTTTATATAGATAATGTAGTTGTTAAAAAAATAAACCGAAATGAACAACAATATGATAATAGAGGTAGAATTACCCAAAATAATTTAGGAAATTATGGTTATAATATTGGTGGCAAAGCGTATCAAAACAGTAGTGTAGAGTTAACACCTGCTGGTAAAGAACATTATTCAAATTATTTACGTCAAGATATTTCATATAATGCTTTTAAAAGTCCAATACAAATTCATGAACAAGGAAAAGATAAAATAGATTTTTCTTACAATACATTTCAAAACAGAAGTGCCATGTATTATGGGAACTTAAATACAGATAAACTTTTAAGAACCTACCACAAATTTTATTCAGGTGATGGGACTATAGAAATTAAGAAAAACATAAACACTGGTGAAGTAGAATTTTTAACATATATAGGAGGAGATGGGTACACGGCTCCTGTAGTGTTAAAAAGTAATGGTACAACCGAAAATTATTTATATTTGCATAGAGACTTGCAAGGGAGTATAATTGCAATAACCAATCAGTCTGGTGAAATTGTTGAGAAAAGACATTTTGATGCTTGGGGAAATATTGCAAAAGTACAAGATGGAGCTGGTAATAATTTGACAGGTTTAACCGTTATAGATAGGGGATATACTGGGCATGAACATTTACAAGGGGTAAAGTTAATTCATATGAATGGTCGTTTATACGACCCATTGTTGCATCGTTTTTTACAGCCCGATAATTTTATTCAAGACCCGAATAATACCCAAAACTATAACCGTTATGGATACGTTCTTAATAATCCTTTAAAATATACAGACCCTAGTGGAGAATATGGGTTAGCAACTGTAGCCATAGGAGTTGGTGTTGCAATAGCGGCCTATATGTTGAATGCAATTTCTGTAGAAGCACCAATTACTTTTCAAGGAGTGTTAAAAACCAGTATTATATCTTTATGGTCTTCTTTTGCCACCATGGGAATAAGTGGCGGATTTACTTCTATTTGTGGTTTTGATACATCAGCAGCTGGGTTTTGGAATGGTGCATTAATGGGAGGGTCAACAGGTTTTGTTACTGGTGTATTTAGTCCCTCTTTTGACGTTATGCTCAATGGTGGTAGTTTAAAATTAAATCAAATTTTGAAAAGTACTTTAATTAGTACAACATTAGGTGGTGTTATAGGAGGTTTAGTAGGCGGGATTACTGCGGTGAAAGATGATTCTAATTTTTGGACTGGACAAAGTAATTGGCGAGATGTTGTTGGAGTAAATAGTTTTAAAAACTCAATTACTGGTAAATATGATTTTAGTGATACAAATTGGAACTTAGAAGCAGAAATGGATTTAGGATTTAGTGAACAAATTAAGAAATTAACTTGTACTTATCATTGTAAAAGAGTTGTCGATTGGTATTATTTTGGTGGTGACGAGCAACAAGGTATCAATAGTAGTTGGTTTTTAAGAGCTGATAAAGGGGGTATAAACAGTGGAAATTTAAGATTAAATTATCAAGTTTCAGGTTATTCGGTTGAGGATTTTAATTTGAATAATACAGAATCAAATTTTGCAAATTGGGCAATAAATCAAATGAAATCCAATAGGATTGTTCAAATAAGTTGGCAACCAGATTCTTCTCAAAATATTCATCACGCTAGTTTAATTTCTAAGATTGAAAAACACATTAAGAAAGGCACATTTCGATTTACACTTATGGATCCTGATAATTGGGGTAATTTTAGTTTTGATAAGTTTAAATATGCGTTTAGTGTCTGGAGATCAACATATAACTAAATAAAATAAAAATGAAATATTTATTAATAATAATTATGTTAACTTGTAAGTATTCTTTTTCACAAACTGATGATGAAGTAATAAATAATATTTTAAACTTAAATTTAGAAACATTTAATTCAAATGCTAAAACACTTTTAAAGAAACGGTATGAGTATACAAAGGAAAATGAAAATTTTTTAATTGGAAAATTGAACATAGACCAAAATTTATTAGTTACAAAATTTGATTTTGATTCTATAAGTATAAAAACAATTCCAGTTTTTAAATTTAATCTAAGTGAAGGATCTAAAAATTATTTAAGCTGTATTGATATCACTCTTAATGACACATTACAGGAATATGTATTATTTAGTGGAAATCAAATTATTTATGACGGATATTATTCAACCTTGAATAAGCAATCAAATGATTTTGAAAAGTTAAATTTTTGTCTAATAGGGGACAATTATTACTCCCCTTATAGATATGGTTCTAAACTTGGATTCTTATATAAAGAATTTCCTGTAAAAAAATATTTTGTTTTCAAACTTGATGGTTTAGTTAATTATATTTTTATAATTAAAAATAATTTAGTTTATGCTGTATTTATTGATAAAAATGAAAAGATTAAAATTATAGAGTTTAACAAGTTTTTTTGTAATTATTTTAAAAAAATGTGTAAATGATAACCCGACCGCTCGGATATATAACAGTAGATAGCGCAGAATTGTATTCCGTGCCCACAAAGTAAAAATTAAAAAATATAACAACCATGAAAAAAACAATTTTAATTTTACTAACACTAATATTATTTAGTGCTTGTAGCAAAGACGATGAAAAATCAGACACAGTAGAGGTAAAACATGAAAATCTATGGGGTACATGGTATTTTAGCAAAGTAATACAACCCGATGGAACTATTGTTCCTTACACTAACCTATGTAGTACCCAGCGTGATTATATTACGGTAACCACATTAAATAAAATAATTTTATCTACAAATAATGCAGCATGTACAAATCATACAGATTATGACTGTAGTTCGTTTGGGTTAACAGGAAATGAGCTTCATGGTTGCAATGATAAATTTGATGGGTTTGTGAGCCTCACAACATCAACTTTTAGGATTGATTATTCTACGGTTAAAAATTTAGGGTATCCTGATAATAATTTAGGACAGGCAAAAGGTATAATTTTTACAAAAAATTAATAAATTAAAAAGGCAATAAATGAAAAATTTAGTAATACTAATCACAGTCTTATTTTTAACCATTGGTTGTAGCAAAGAAGACGAAGGTGCTTCTGATTTAGAAATAACAAAAAATAATTTAAAAGGAAAATGGTATTACAGCGAAATTATTTTAGAAGATGGTAGTAAAATTTCTTATTCTGAAGCTTGTAGTTCTAATCGTGATTATATTGAAATTGAAGAATCGGGTACAATTGATTCTAGTGTTTTTTATGCTAATTGTTCCATTTATGCGCAACAAGCATGTTCAGATTTTTTATTAAATGGAAGTCAAATTTCAAATTGTGATGCAAAATATAATGGTGTAGTAAGTGTTCTTACAACTAACAGTTTAAGAATAGATTTTGAAACAGCACAAAATGTTTGGTACTCTCCAAATAATTATGGCAATTTTAAAGGTGTTATTTTAACTAGAAATTAATCAGTTTCTAAATCCTGTAAAATGAGTAAAGTAGCCAGCTTACTTTTATTGTTTTTTTTGTTTACAACAACAACTGTTAAATCTCAAGGCGAGGCCAATATTTGGTATTTTGGAGATAAAGCGGGTTTAGATTTTAACAGTGGTGTGCCTGTACCACTTATAGATAGCGAAATGGATGCTTTTGAAGGTTGTGCTTCATTAGCTAATGCGGCAGGTCAATTGCTTTTTTACACCAATGGTATAAAAGTATGGAATAGAAATCATCAAGTAATGTTAAATGGTGATGGTTTACTTGGTCATGATTCCTCTACTCAATCAGGAACAATAATTCCTATGCCAGGTTCTACAAACTTATTTTATTTATTTACATTAGATTTTCAGGCTTTTCCAAACGGGGTTCGTTATTCAATAATTGATTTGAATTTAGATGGTGGTTTAGGTGGCGTAACCAGTACAAAAAATGTTTTGTTATACTCGCCGTCATGTGAAAAAATATCAGTTGTTAAACATGCAAATGAAACAGATTTTTGGATAGTAACCAGAGCATACAATAACAATATTATTTATTCTCATTTATTGAATTCGAGTGGATTAAGCACAACACCAGTAATAAGTAATTCATCAATCACTGCAGATCATTATTTGGATACAATAGGAAATATGAAAATATCTCCAAATGGTTCTAAATTAGCTATTTGTTATGGGAATACTTCAAATTCAAGAGTTGAGTTATTAGATTTTAATAATGTAACAGGTCAAGCATCAAATTCACAAATTATTGATACTGGTTCGGGTTCATTTTATGGAGTAGAATTTTCACCAAATGGTTCATTGTTGTATGTAACTGAAGGCAATAACTTTAATTTATATCAATATGATTTAAATGCTGTACCTATTGTTTCTTCCCGAGTGCATTTATTTGATTCTGAACCAATGTTAACTCGAATTACTAGGTCATTGCAATTAGGACCAGATGGAAAAATTTATGTAGCAATGGCATCTTCTCCGGCAATTAGTGTTATTAATAAGCCAAATATTTATGGTTTTGGATGTGAATTTGTTGTTGATGCAATACCATTAGCTGGAAAAATAAGTGGTTCTGGATTGCCAGTCTTTAATCAATCATTTTTTTTTACTGCAATACAGTTACAAAATAGTTGTGTGGGAGAAGTTACTTCATTTGAATTAGGAGATACTTCAGTTAGCACTGCTAGTTGGAATTTTGGTGATGGTAACACATCTAATATTATTTCTCCAACACATATATACAATAATGAAGGAACATATACCGTATCAGTAACTACTAATGGAGTAAATGGAATTTCGACAGCAACAAGAAATATTATTGTATATGCAACTCCAACCGCCACACAACCTATAAGTAGTTTAATTTGTGATGATAACAATGATGGCTTCTATAATTTTGATTTAACCGCTAAAACATCAGCCATTTTAAACGGTCAGTCACCAACACAATATGGCGTTCGTTACTATGCTAATGCAGTGGACTATGCAAATACTATTGCCATAACTTCTCCAACTAATTTTCCAAATACTTCTGCTTACCAATTACAAACCATTATTGCAGAAGTTTATAATTTAGATAATTCAGATTGTAAAGCAATCACTACTTTTGATATTCAAGTTTTTGAAAGTCCATTGCCAAGTACTTCTGTTTCATCTATTCAACTTTGCGATAATACCAGTTTTGGAACTGATGTTGATGGTAAGGTAGTATTCAACTTAACAAGTAAACAAACAACAATTTTAAATGGTCAATCAGCTACTAATTTTACGCTTTCATATTATAAAGATGCTGCATTAACCGATTTAATCAGTAATCCTACAACCTATGTAAATACAAATGTGGTAGAAACTATTTATGTGAAAATGACTAACAACCAAAATGTAAATTGTTTTGCCACAACTTCGTTTCAGATTGAAGTATTTATGTTACCATCAATTACTTCTCCAATACCTTTAAAACAATGTGATGACAACAACGATGGTTTTAGTGCTTTCAACTTAACAGAAGCAAACGAATTTGTTGTTACTTCAACCACTGGTTTGTCTTTTTCTTATTTTGAAACACTTACCGAAGCTGAAAATAATACCAATCCTATATCAAATTTCACAACTTATACCAATCAAACCGTAAGTACTGACCAAGTTTTTATTAGAGTTCAAAATGCAAATGGTTGTTTCCGAGTAGCAACTTTAAATTTAATTGTTTCAACCACACTAGTCCCAGCAACTTTTCAAAGAACTTTTACAGTTTGCGATGATGCCGTTTCAGGTTCAAACTCAGATGGTATTGCTACGTTTGATTTTAGTAGTGCAACAGCAGCTATTCAAGCGTTATACCCTGTAGGACAAGTTTTAGATATTACTTATTATCAAACTATAACTGATGCTTTAGCCGAACAAAACGCAATTACAAACACTTCGAATTTTACCAATACAAGTTCACCAACAACACAAAATATTTTTGTTCGTGTAGATAGCCAGTTAGATAATGAATGTTTGGGTTTAGGACATCATATTACATTAAATGTAGAGCCTTTGCCTATTATTTCACCCTTAACTTACACCCATTGCGATGACGACCAAGATGGAAGTTTTGGTTTTGATACTTCAACATTAGAAACTACTTTGTTAAACGGATTAACAAATGTTACTTTGGCATATTGGGATGAGAATAATAATCCGTTGCCAAGCCCGTTGCCAAATCCATTTAATACTATCACTCAAATTGTAAAAGTTAGAGCAACAAACAATACAACAAATGCTTGTTATTTTGAAACAAACATCACATTTACAGTTGATGATTTACCCGAAGCTTATGCAATTCCAACCAACTTAACAACAGTTTGCGATGATGAATTTGATCCAACGGATCAAGATGGTTTATTTGCATTTGACACTTCAAGTTTTCAAAGTACTATTTTAGGAACTCAAACAGGAATGCTGGTTAATTATTTTGATGAGACAGGAAATTCGTTACCGAGTCCGTTGCCCAATCCATTGGTTAGTGGCACACAAAATATAACAGTTGAAGTTATAAATCCTGTAAACACAATTTGTAAAGCAACTATGATTATTCCATTGATTGTAAATCCTTTGCCTGAAATTGAATTATATGGTGATGAATTAATTTGTAGCAATAATCCATTGTTTACAAAAGTAATCAATGCGGGTTTATTAGATGAAACCACTGTTTCAAATTTTACGTATCAATGGTTTTTAGATGGTTCCATAATTTTTACTGCTACAAACTACGATTTAACAGTAAACACAGAAGGTGTTTACACTGTAGAAGTTACTAATTCAAATGGTTGCGTGAGAACTCGAACCATAACGGTTACCGCATCAGACATTGCAACTATTAATGATATAGAAATTGTTGATTTATCCGATGATAATTCAGTTACCGTTATAGTTACTGGTTTAGGAAATTATGAATATAGTTTGGATAATATAGATTATCAATCATCAAATATTTTCCAAAATATTGCATCAGGAATTTACACAGTTTATGTACGAGATTTGAATGGCTGTGGAGTTGTAACTGAAGAAATTAGTGTGCTTGGAATTCCAAATTATTTCACACCAAATGGTGATGGAATTAATGATTATTGGAATATTAAAGGTGTGAATTCAAAATTTAATTTAGAAACCACGATTCATATATTTGATAGATATGGCAAACTATTAAAACAAATCAGCCCCTTAAGTCAAGGATGGGATGGTACTTTTAATGGAGTCCAAATGCCGTCATCGGATTATTGGTATTCAATTCAGTTAGAAGACGGACGTGTTTTGAAAGGACATTTTAGTTTGAAGAGGTAAGTTCATAACTTTATTGTTTTCAAATCAAAACTAAACATTGATATTTTTTCAAAAGAATGCCAAAATAATTTCTCATTTTATACGTATACCCTTATATTTGTAAGTTAGTAAAATAAAAAACCATGCATAAAGATAGTAAACGTAGAGAAGCCTTATTATATCACGCAAAACCTACACCTGGTAAAATTCAGGTAGTTCCCACAAAAAAATATGCAACACAAAGAGATTTAGCTTTGGCTTATTCTCCAGGAGTAGCAGAGCCTTGTTTAGAAATTGAAAAAGACGTTAACAACGTTTATAAATATACCGCAAAAGGAAATTTAGTAGCCGTAATAACAAACGGAACCGCAGTTTTAGGTTTAGGAGATATTGGTCCAGAAGCTTCAAAACCTGTAATGGAAGGTAAAGGTTTATTGTTCAAAATCTTCGCCGATATTGATGTATTCGATATCGAAGTAGGAACAAAAGACATTGAAGAATTCATTGCAACGGTAAAAAATATTTCCCCAACTTTCGGAGGAATTAACCTAGAAGACATCAAAGCACCAGAATCTTTCGAAATTGAAAGACGTTTGGTAGAGGAATTGAATATTCCAGTAATGCACGATGACCAACATGGAACCGCTATTATTTCATCAGCCGCTTTATTGAACGCAGTAGAGTTAGCAGGTAAGAAAATGGAAGAAGTGAAAATGGTCATTTCTGGAGCAGGTTCTGCTGCCATTGCTTGTGCTAATTTATATGTTTCTTTTGGTGTGAAACCTGAAAACGTGGTAATGTTCAACAGTAAAGGTGCTTTACGAAAAGACGATCCAAAAATTTCCGACATGCAACGTGTGTATGCTACAGATAAACATTATGACGATTTAGCACACGCTATGAAAGGTGCCGATGTATTTATCGGATTGTCATCAGGAGATATCGTTACACCTGAAATGTTGTTAGGAATGGCGGACAATCCTATCGTTTTTGCGATGGCGAATCCTACTCCAGAAATCAATTATAATTTAGCTATCGATACCCGTAAAGATATCATTATGGCAACAGGTCGTTCTGATCATCCTAATCAGGTAAATAATGTGTTAGGTTTTCCATTTATTTTTAGAGGTGCTCTAGATGTTAGAGCGACTAAAATTAATGAGGAAATGAAGAAAGCTGCAGTAGTTGCCTTAGCTAATTTGGCAAAAGCATCAGTTCCTGAACAAGTAAATATTGCCTATGGCGAAACCAAATTAACGTTTGGCCGCGATTATATTATTCCAAAACCATTTGACCCAAGATTAATTGCCGAAGTACCACCAGCAGTTGCAAAAGCAGCAATGGATTCAGGTGTGGCAACCGCTCCAATTACGGATTGGGAAAAATATAAAGACGAACTGTTAGAACGAATGGGTTCTGATAACAAAATGATTCGTTTGTTAACTAATAGAGCAAGAACGAATCCAAAACGTATCATTTTCGCAGAAGCAGATCAAATTGATGTGTTAAAAGCGGCGCAAATTGTACATGAAGAAGGTATTGGTTTCCCAATTTTATTAGGAAATAAAGAAATAATTTTAGAATTAAAAGAGGAGATCGGTTTTGATATCGATGTGCCGATTTTTGATCCAAAAACAAAAGAGTCTGAAGCAAAACGCTTAGAGTATGCCAACCATTTTTGGGAAACCAGAAAACGCAAAGGTGTTACGTTATATGAAGCTGAAAAATGGATGCGTGAACGTAACTATTTTGGTTTAATGATGGTAAATACTGGTGAAGCGGATGCAATGGTTACGGGTCATTCAAGAAGTTATCCTTCAACTATTAAACCGGTAATGCAATTAATAGATAAAGCACCTGGTGTTTCTAAAATTGCAACAACCAATATGATGATGACGGCAAGAGGTCCAATTTTCTTGTCAGATACAGCGATTAATCCTAATCCTTCAGCTGATGATTTAGCAAGAATTGCTTTAATGACTGCTAAAACAGTTAGAATGTTTGGTATGGAACCGGTTATTGCAATGATTTCGTATTCAAATTTTGGTTCTTCTAATAATGAAGGTCCAAATAAAGTAAGACAAGCGGTAGCCTATTTGCATGAGAATTTTCCTGATTTAATTGTTGATGGCGAAATTCAAACCGACTTTGCACTGAATCCAGATATGCTAAAAAGTAAGTTTCCATTTTCTAAATTGGTAAATAAAAAAGTAAATACACTTATTTTTCCTAATTTAGACGCAGCAAATATTACTTATAAATTATTAAAAGAATTAAATAAGTCGGAATCTATCGGGCCAATAATTCTTGGTTTGGATAAACCAGTTCACGTGTTTCAATTGGGAGCAAGTGTCGAAGAAATGGTAAACATGGCGGCGGTAGCAGTAGTTGATGCGCAAGAAAAAGGAAAAAAATTACTAAAATAATAAGATAAAATGATAGCGCACATTCAAGGGAGATTAGTTGAAAAAACACCTACCGAAGTAATCATCGATTGCAATGGTGTGGGCTATCATATTAATATTTCGTTACATACTTTTTCATTATTGCCAGATTCGGAAAGTTTAAAATTATTTACTTTTTTGCAAATTAGAGAAGATGCGCATACCTTGTATGGATTTGTAGAAAAACAAGAACGTGAATTGTTTAAATTACTACTTTCGGTTTCTGGAGTAGGTGCTAATACAGCAAGAACTATGTTGTCTTCACTGGCGCCAAGTCAAATTATTCAAGCAATTGCTTCAAATGATGTGGGAACGATGCAATCTATGAAAGGAATTGGATTAAAAACCGCACAGCGTATCATTCTTGACTTGAAAGAAAAAGTGTTAAAAGTGTACAATTTAGATGAAGTTTCTGTCATTGAAAGCAATACAAACAAAGATGAAGCGTTATCTGCTTTAGAAGTTTTAGGTTTTGCCAGAAAAGCAGCCGAAAAAGCAATAGATAAAATTATTAGAGAAACCCCAAATGCCTCTGTAGAAAACTTAATAAAACAAGCTTTAAAAAATTTATAAAACTTGGAAAAAACGGCAATAAAAGCAATAGGTAGTATAAAATATAGTCTTGCATTCATCGTAATGTTATTTTCTTTTTCACTACAAGCTCAAGTAGATGAAGAGGAACAAGATACACTACAAACAGGTGTTGATTTAGGTAAAATTGAAATGCCTAATCCAAAAAGTATTGCTGAATTATATACATACAATTCGGCTACTGATAGATATATTTACACTAACACAGTTGGAGATTTTAATATTAAATATCCATTGATTTTAACTCCTGATCAATATCAAGAATTAATACTTCGTGAAGAAATGCGTAAGTATTATCAAGAAAAATCAGCTGCAATGGATGGGCAAAAAGCTGGTTCAGAAGAAGCAAAGAAAAATTTATTGCCAAGATATTATGTAAATTCTAAATTTTTTGAAAGCATTTTTGGAAGTAATACAATTGATGTAAAACCAACAGGAACAGTTGAATTAGACTTAGGAGTACGTTTCACAAAACAAGATAATCCAGCATTTTCACCAAGAAACAGAAAAACGACAAGTTTTGATTTTGACCAAAGAATCAGTGTAGGATTACAAGGTAAGGTAGGAACACGATTGAATGTTAATATCAATTATGACACACAATCAACTTTTGCTTTTCAAAATTTAATAAAATTAGAATACGCACCAACTGAAGACGATATCATTCAAAAAATTGAAGTAGGTAATGTGAGTTTTCCACTTTCAAATTCGTTAGTTCGTGGCGCACAAAGTTTGTTTGGTGTTAAAGCACAATTGCAATTTGGAAAAACGACATTTACAGGAGTTTTTTCGGAACAAAAATCACAAACAAAATCAGTAACTTCTCAAGGAGGTGGAACACTCCAAGACTTTGAAATGTTTGCTTTAGATTATGATTCGGATCGTCACTATTTCTTATCACAATATTTTAGAAATAAATATGATAAAGCATTAGAGACGTATCCTTATATAAATTCGCGTGTACAAATTACCCGAATCGAGGTTTGGATTACTAATAAACAAAATAGAGTAAGTACAACCGAAAACAACTTAAGAAACATTGTTGCTCTTCAAGATTTAGGAGAAGCACAACTTTTTGGTTTACCAGATAGTGAAGTTGTGGGTGTACCCGATGCTGGTTTTTTTAATGTTTCGCCAGATACACCTTCAGATAATGGGAACAATAAATTTGATCCAAATAATATTGGTGATAACTTCTTAAAAGATAATATTCGAGATGTTTCTACAGCATCAAGTCCTTTTAATATTTTAGGAATGGCCGAAGGAATTGATTTTGCTAAACTTGAAAATGCTCGAAAATTATCTGCTTCAGAATATACTTTTCATCCACAATTAGGATACATTTCGTTAAATCAAAAATTAACAAACGATGAAGTTTTAGCTGTTGCTTATCAATATTCTGTCGGAGGAGATGTGTATCAAGTGGGAGAATTTGGTACTGATGGTGTTGATGCAACTAATGTTGATTCAGGAGGAATCCCTTCATCGCAAGCATTAGTGCTTAAAATGTTAAAATCTAACTTAGTCGTAGTAACAGAGCCAGCTTGGGATTTGATGATGAAAAATATTTATCAAATTCAAGGTGGCTATCAGTTGCAACAAGAAGATTTTAAATTCAATATTTTATACACTGATCCATCACCTTTAAATTATATTACAGAGGCAGGAGTTGATCCTTTACCAGCAGATGTTGAAGAAACACCTTTATTGAAAGTGTTTAACGTTGATAAATTAAATTACACTAATGACCCACAAGAAGGTGGGGATGGTTTTTTTGATTTTATTCCAGGGTTAACTGTTGATACCCAAAAAGGTAGAATTATTTTTACAACTGTTGAACCTTTTGGGAAACATTTATTTGAAAAGTTAAGATTGAATCCAACGGAAGACTATGATGGAACAATTTATAATTCAAATCAAACAAAATACGTTTTTAGAAATTTATATAAAAGCACACAAGCTGCTGCATTACAAGAAAGTGCAAAAAATAAATTCCAGTTAAAGGGGCGTTTTAAATCGATGGGTGGCGACGGAATTTCAATTGGTGCTTTCAATGTGCCACAAGGTTCAGTTGTAGTTACAGCAGGTGGAAGAGTTTTAATTGAAGGTGTAGATTATACCGTAAACTATCAGTTAGGAAAAGTGCAAATCATTGATCCTTCGCTTCAAGCTTCAAATACACCAATTGAGGTTTCTGTTGAAAACAACTCTGTTTTTGGACAACAAACCAGAAGATTTTGGGGAATCAATGTAGAACACAAATTCAACGATAAATTTTTAGTTGGTGCTACATTTTTAAATATGTCTGAGCGACCATTTACTACAAAATCGAATTACGGACAAGAATCGGTGAACAATTCAATTTTTGGAATAAACACAAACTTTTCTACTGAAGTTCCTTTCTTAACACGATTAGTAAATAAATTACCAAATATTGATACTGATGTACCTTCTAATCTTTCTTTTAGAGGCGAATTTGCATATTTAAAACCAGGTTCGTCAAAAACAGATCAATTTAATGGAGAAGCTACAACTTACATTGATGATTTTGAAGGTTCTCAATCTACAATTGATATGCGTTCACCACTATCTTGGAGTTTAGCAAGTGTTCCATTAGAAGATAATTATGATGGTGATCCAACTTCAAATGAACCTCCAGTAGATGATTTATCTATAGGAGATAAAAGAGCAAAAATGTCTTGGTATTCGATAGATCCTATTTTTTATACACAACCACCAGGAGGAGTATCTGATGATGACTTGTCTTTAAATAAAACCAGAAGAGTTTTTAGTAGAGAATTATATCCAGTTACAGATATAGCACAGGGGCAAACGAATGTTGTTAGTACTTTAGATTTAACATACTTTCCAAAAGATAGAGGACCTTATAATTTTAATACCTCTTTAGCATCTACAAACCAATTTACCGATGCAGATGCGCCAAACAATTGGGCGGGTATTATGCGTTCAATAAACTCAACTAATTTTGAACAATCAAATGTTGAGTATATTCAGTTTTGGGTTATGGACCCGTATTATGGAAACCCTGGAGATATTGCAGATCCTACAAATACAGGAAAAATAGTTTTTAATCTTGGAGAAATTTCTGAAGATGTTTTAAGAGATGGTAAAAAACTATATGAAAATGGACTTCCAGAAGCTGGAGCAGCTACTCCAACAGTTTCAACAGCTTGGGGACAAGTTCCAGCATCACAATCATTAATTTATGCATTTGATACTTCTGATGCTAATAGAAATGTTCAAGATGCTGGTTTTGACGGATTGTTAGACGCAGATGAAGCTATAAAATATCCTGCTTTTGCAGGTCAACCAGACCCAGCTGCAGACAATTATAATTTTTATTTGAATACTGGTGGAAGTATCGTTGACCGATATAGAGATTATAATGGGAATCAGGGTAATTCACCTGTAAATGTTACCGATACAAATAGAGGTAACACAACTTATCCTGATGTAGAAGACGTTAATCGTGACAACACTATGAACACGATTAACGCCTATTTTAAATTTGAAGTGCCAATTCAATATTATCCAGATGGTGCTGTCCCAGTAGGTCAAAATTATATTGCTGATTTTAGAGAAGATAATAATGTGGATCTGCCAAATGGTGAAACGGGAAGAGCGAGATGGATTTTATATAAAATTCCAATTTTAGAATTTACCGATGCTAATAAAGTTGGCCCAATTTCAGATTTTCGCTCAATACGATTTATGCGTATGTACATGGCAGGATTTAAAGAAGAAGTTACTTTAAGATTTGGAGCCTTAGATTTGGTTAGAGGTGAATGGAGAAGATTTACAAGTTCTTTAGACATCAATGACACCGATATTGATGATGACAACACAGGTTTTGATGTTGTAGCACTAAACATTCAAGAAAACGGAAGTAGAAGTCCAATAAATTATGTTACTCCACCAGGTGTGGTTCGTGAACAATTGTACAACAACAATACAGTAATTAATCAAAATGAACAGTCACTTTCTTTAAGAGTATATAAAAAAGATCCAGCTATTGCAGGATTAGGAGGTTTAGAGATTGAAGATTCTAGAGCCGTTTTCAAAAATGTAAATGTAGACATGCGTCAGTTTAAAAAACTAAGAATGTTTTTACATGCAGAAGCTTTAGAACCAAATACAGATGGAGATAGATTACAAGATGATGAAATGGTAGCATTTATTCGTTTTGGAAACGACTTTACTGAAAACTTTTACCAAGTAGAGATGCCTTTGAAAGTAACACCTCATGGAGCAACTTCAGCAGAAGATATTTGGCCAGAGGAAAACGAAATAACATTACCATTAGAATACTTAACGGCTTTAAAAATATTAAAACTTCAAAACAATCCTAACGTTGTAGTTGATGCAAATGGAATTGGTTTTATTGAAGAAGAAAATCCTGAAATTGGCTCATCAAATAATAGATTAACTCTTGGTATTAAAGGAAATCCTAACTTTGGTTTAGTTAGAACTTTAATGATTGGAGTTAAAAATAAATCTGGTGAAGTTCAGCGTGGTGAAGTTTGGTTTAATGAATTGCGCATGTCTGATATGGACAACAAAGGTGGTTATGCAGCTGTTGCTAATTTGGATACCAATTTAGCAGATTTTGCAAATATTTCAGCAACTACAAGAGTGAGTACTATTGGTTTTGGTTCATTAGAACAAGGGCCAAATGAAAGAAGTAGAGAAGATGTTTTTCAATATGATATTGTTACCAATGTTAATTTAGGAAAATTATTGCCTAAAAAATGGGGAATTACATTGCCGTTCAATTATGCGGTAGGTGAAGAAACAATTACACCAAAATTTGACCCTTTCTATCAAGATATTGAATTAGATCAATTGTTGGATATTACTGATGACGCTACTGAAAGAGCTAATATTGAAAATAGAGCAATTGATTATACAAAACGCACGAGTATCAATTTCATTGGTGTTAGAAAAGAGAAAAATCCTGAGAAAAAATCTCATTTTTATGATGTAGAAAACTTAACGCTTTCCTACTCAATGAATGAAATGGAACACCATGATTATGAAATTGAAAGTTTAGAAGATAAGCAAAATAGAACATCGGTAGATTATGCGTATTCGTTTAAACCACTTACAGTTGAGCCTTTCAAAAACTCTAAAACCTTAAAGAAAAGCGGATATTATAAAATGTTGAGCGATTTTAATTTTAATTTCTTACCAACTAATATTAACTTTAGTTCAACTATTTTAAGACAATTTAATAGACAACGTTTCAGATTAGTAGACGTCCAAGGAATAGGTTTAGGGGATTTATATAGACGTAATTATTTCTTCAACTATCAATATGGGTTTAATTATAATATCACAAAATCATTGCGTGTAAATTATACTGCGGCTTCAAATAATATTGTTAGAAATTATTTAGATGAAAATAATTTACCAATGGACGGTCTCGATATTTGGGATGGTTATTGGGATGTTGGTGAATCAAATCAGCACAATCAACAATTGGTTGTAAATTATGATTTACCAATTAATAAAATACCAGCATTGGCTTTCGTGAAATCGACTTATATTTATACAGGAGATTACAACTGGCAACGTGCATCAGATGCTTTTTCTACCATAGAAGCAGAAGATGGAACAATTTATCCATTAGGGAACACTATTCAAAACGCGAGTTCTCACAAATTGAATACTACTTTAACAATGGATATGTTGTATAAATATATTGGTTTGACCAAAAATAAATCAAATAAATCAAAAGCTAAAGAAACCAAAGAAAAAGCAACAGCGCCAAAACCTGGACAAAAATTGGTAGCCGCAAACAAAAACATAAATACTGAAAGGAGTATTTTTATGAGTGGATTAATAGGTGTTGCAACAAGTGTAAAAACCATACAAGCAAACTTTACACAAAACGAAGGAACTGTTCTTCCAGGATATCTTCCAGGTTTAGGATTTTTTGGTTCTTCAAAACCAACACTTGGATTTGTTTTTGGTAGCCAAGCCGATGTCAGATACGAAGCTGCAAGAAATGGATGGTTAACTTCTTTCCCAGAATTTAATCAAAATTATACACAAGTAAAAAACAAACAATTTAATTTTACAGCAGAGCTAGAGCCATTTCCAGATTTAAAAATTACTTTGTCTGGAGATAGAACTTATGCTTACAATTATTCAGAACAATATGATGTGACTTCAGGGCAATATAATTCGCGTTCACCTTATGATTTTGGTAATTTTAATATTTCAACTATTTTAATTAAAACCGCTTTTTCACAAAGTGATGTTGATTTCTCAGAAGCTTTTCAAGATTTTAGAGATAATCGATTAAAGGTTGCTGATAGATTAGCTGCCAGTTATTATGGAGGAGGTTCAATTCCAAGAGATGCAGAAGGTTATCCAATTGGTTATGGTAAAAACAGCCAACAAGTATTGTTACCATCGTTTGTTGCTGCATATTCAGGAAAAGACGCAAGTAAGATCTCAACAGGTGTGTTTAGAGATATACCATTACCAAACTGGAATGTAAAATATACGGGTTTAATGCGTTACAAGTGGTTTAAAGATAAATTTAAAACCTTCTCAATTCAACATGGATATAGAGCAAGTTATAACATTAATGCATTCCGTTCAAACTTGAATACAACACCAACAGATGCTAATGGAAATTTCTATGCAAGTAAATTAATTTCGAATGTTAATTTAGCCGAGCAATTTAATCCGTTAGTCAAAGTAGATATGACATTGAAAAATTCATTTAAAATTTTAGCCGAAATTAAAAAAGATAGAACTTTAAACATGAGTTTTGATAATAATCTTTTAACTGAAGTAACTGGAAACGAATACATCATTGGAATAGGATATAGAATTAAAGATGTAACTTTTAACTCTAAATTAGCAGATAATGTTTCAGGAGTAATTAAAAGTGATATCAATATAAAAGCAGATTTCTCTCTTCGTAAAAACAATACAATTGTTCGTTATTTAGATTACGATAACAATCAACTAGGTGGAGGTCAAGATATGTGGTCTGTTAAATTAACTGCAGATTACTCGTTTAGTAAAAATTTAACAGCAAGATTCTTTTATGATCATCAGTTTTCTCAAGCGGTTATTTCAACATCTTTCCCAATAACTAATATTAGATCTGGTTTTACACTGATTTATAACTTCGGAAATTAATAAAATTTAAAACCTGTATTTTTAATGCAGGTTTTTTTAATTGCAAGTAAAAAATAACAAAAAACATATTTTACAATTCAATAATTACAATTACATTTGTCCAACAATAAAATCAAACCAAATAATGAATATACCAACTAATTTAAAATACACAAAAGACCACGAGTGGGTTTTAGTTGACGGAGATGTTGCTACAGTAGGAATTACCGATTTTGCTCAAAAAGAATTGGGTGACATCGTTTATGTAGAAGTTGAAACTTTAGATCAAACTTTAGATAAAGATGAAGTTTTTGGAACAGTTGAAGCAGTAAAAACTGTTTCAGATTTATTTTTACCACTTTCTGGAGAAATCATTGAATTCAACGATTCATTAGAATCTGATCCTGAAAAAGTAAACACTGATCCTTATGGAGATGGTTGGATGGTAAAAGTTAAAATTTCAGATGCTTCAGAAATAGATGCGCTTTTATCAAGTGAAGATTACAAAGCACTTATCGGAGCGTAATTTATTTATTCTTGCATTATTTTGGACAATTGCTATAACAATTGCAAGTTTAGTTAGTCTAAGTAATATGCCAAGGGTAAATGTTCTAGGGAAAGATAAAACAGTACATTTTTTATTTTACTTTGTTTTAACACTTACCTGGAATTTTGCATTACAAAAAAAATATAAAAACTGGGCGTTAAAATATATAATAGTTTTTGTCGTAATTGGTTATGGCATAGTTATTGAGGTTTTACAAGAAGTTTTAACAAAAACTAGGCAAGCAGATCTATATGATGTAATCGCTAATTCAGCAGGAGCATTAGTAGCTTTGATTGTTATTTTTTGGTTAAAAAATAAAACTTTTGAAAAAAAATTTTAAAACATTTCTATTATTAACTATATTAGCACCTCAAAATTAAAATCATGGAAGTAAAGAAAAATCCTAACGTAGATCCAAAAAGAAATAGCACGCTATATTTCCAAATTGGATTAGCCGCAGTTTTGTTATTAACATATGTTGGAATCGAACTAAAATCGGAAGATCCAAGAGCTGAAAAAGTAGAGCTTGTTATTGAGGATAATTTCGTAGAGGATGATGTAGCTATTTTAACTATGCCACCTGCTCAAAAATTACCACCACCACCACCACCTGCACCAGTTGAAATTCAGGTTGTGGATAACAAAGTGGAAATCAAAGAGACTAAGATTGAAAAAACGGAAACAAACGAGAATACACAACAACAAGAAACTAAAACTGCAGATTCATACGGTGATGAAGGTAGCTCTGGTGAAGATATTCCTGATGAATTACCATTTAGTGTAATTGAACAAGTTCCAATCTTTCCTGGATGTGAAAATGAGCCAAAGGCAAAGCAATTTGATTGCTACCAGCAACAGATGGCAAAATTTATTCAGAAAAATGTTAATTATAATGATAGGATTACTGAAGCTGGTGTTCAAGGAAGAGTTCAAGTTGAATATGTTATTGGATTAGATGGTAAAGTTACAGTTACTAGAGTTAAAGGTCCAAATGGAGGTGAGCACATTGAAAAAGAAGCAAAAAGAATCATCGAAAAGCTTCCTAAATTATCTCCAGGAAAACAAAGAAATAAGCCAGTAAAAGTTAGACACGTAGTGCCAATCACTTTTAGATTTGAATAATATTAAAATCCCAACTTTATGTTGGGATTTTTTTTGGCATATATATTGTATAGATTATTTAACAAGTTGTTAACTATTAATCTGTATATATTATGAAACCAAATGTGGATTTTCCGAAAAAAGCCAAAAATAGCTTTATTTTTTTTCAGATAGGGCTTATTGCAACTATGTTAGTAGTATTGTTTGTGTTGGAATTCAATTTTGAATTGAAATCAAAAAAAGCAGTTGTGCCAGAAACTATACCTACAATAGATATTTCTGTGCCAACAAATTTTAAAATTATTCCAAAGATGAACCCAATCGCTGAAAATAAACCAAATGCTCAGCCAAAGTTTACTAATCAATTCAAAGAGACAACTAAAGAAGTTCCTAAAGATAAAGTAAAACCAGTTGACAACACTCCAAAAGATTTGGATACAAATACACCTAAAGAGCCTGTTAGTGAGAATCCTATTAAAGAAGTCCCTTCTACAAAGCCAGAAACGCCAACAGTTTTAAATGTAGAAGAATTACCAATGTTTCCTGCTTGTAGAGGGTTAAGTAGAAATGAACAGTTGAAATGCTTTGAAGAGCAAATGAGTAAAGCTGTGGCAAAAAATGCAGAATATCCTGAGATTGATCGCGAAAACGGAAAACAAGGAAGAGCATTAATTTCTTTTATTATTGATGAAAATGGTAAAATCATTGATGTAAAAGCATTAGATAATAAAAATGCAACACCAGAAATGAAAATTGCAGCCGAAAAAGCAGTTCGTAAAGTATCAAAACTTACACCAGCAAAACAAGGTGGAAAGCCGGTTAGAATTAAATACGTCATTCCAGTTTCATTTCGATTATAATAATTAAAATAAACCTATAAAATCATCCCACATCAGTGGGATTTTTTTATTTTTACCACTTATTACAAATACTACAGGCATGGACATTAAGCAATATTTAGATTCTACTTATTTGAAAACAGCTCAACAAGCTAATTTATCTGAAGAAGAAAACACTCAAGTAGTTAAAAATTGTATTCAAGAAGCAATCGATAACAATTTTAAATTGATTATGATTCGACCTGATAAAGTAGTTTTGGCCAAAGAAATGATTCAAAATGCAAAATCAAAAGTTACCATCGGAACAGTAATTGATTTTCCTGAAGGCGATGGTGCTTTGGCAGATAAATTAGCAGAAGCTACTCAGGCTATTTATGATGGAGCAGATGATTTAGATTTTGTAGTAGATTATAAAGCCTTTAAAAATGATGAGATTGATAAAGTGAAAACGCAAGTTTTAGAAGGAACTAAATTAGGACTTAAACACAATAAGATTGTGAAATGGATTATCGAAGTAGCCGCTTTAAATAATCATCAAATTGTACAATTGTCTGCTTTGATAAAAAATGTGGTTATTGCAAACTGTAACGAAAAAGAGTATGAAAAAGTATTTGTAAAATCGTCTACAGGATTTTATAAAACGCCCGAAGGTATGCCAAACGGAGCAACTGTTCCTACCATAAAATTAATGCTCGAAAACTCATTTCCATTGCCTGTAAAAGCTGCTGGTGGAGTTAGAACCTATGAAGAAGCAGTTGAGATGATTCGGTTAGGTGTAAAAAGAATTGGAACTTCAGCAGCTAAAACAATAGCAAACGGAGAAGTTTCTAATAGCGATTATTAAAAAAATAAGTATCTACTCATGAAAAATAGTTATATTTTATTGTTGTTGGTTTTCGGATTTACAACTTTTGCACAAACAAGTTCAAGAGAACAATTTCCACTTTTTTCGGAATGTGAAGCATCCGTTTTAGATCAACAGGAAGCTTGTTTTTACAACACAATTCAGAATTTTGTGTACACCAATTATAAAGTAGCAGATGATGTTAAATCGGCTAATTTTAAAGGAAATGTAATTGCACTTTTTGAAGTAGATACAACCGGAACGTTTAAAATTCTATATATCGATGCGCCTTACGAATCTTTAAAAACAGAAACAAAACGTGTTTTTGAGCTATTGCCAAAAGTAAAACCCGCAACTTATTCTGGACGAAAAACATATTCAAAATTTACTTTAAAAATTGCAATTCCGTTAGAGAAACCAAATGTGTTCTCGTCTAAAACCGAAGTTGTTCAAGATAAAACCAATACAACTTTGATTGATAATACAAAAGAATTGTCAGAGTATGATGACATTGTATATAAACCTTTCGAAAATCCGCAATTCAAAAGCAAAGGGAATATTATGTTCTCGCATCAAAATTATGGTGTTTTTGATGCCTTGCTCAATCAAGTTGGAAGTAATAATCATACTGCTTCAAAGCCTTTTTCGTATGATGAAGTAGCAAAATATTATGATTTTGAAACCGTAAACCAATCAGCTTTAAAACAAAAAGAATCATGGTGGGGAAGAAAATTTTGGAACGAAAACTTAGTTGCTATTCAAGGTGAAGGATATTGGTTTGCATTAAATCCTATTTTAGATTTAAGAATTGGAAAAGATACCGAAAGTGAAGCGTCAAACACTTTTGTAAACACAAGAGGAGTTAAAATTGATGGTGGTTTAGGAGAACAATTAACGTTTTCTACTTCTATTTTTGAAAGCCAAGGCCGATTTGCTGATTATTATAATGGTTTTGCGGAAAGTATTAGACCATCAGGTGGAAATCCTGCAATTATTCCTGGAATTGGAATAGCAAAACGCTTTAAAGAAGATGCTTATGATTTTCCAATGGCAGAAGCAAATATTAAGTATACTCCAAGTCAATTTATTAATTTACAATTGGGTTACGGGAGAAATTTTTTAGGCGACGGATATCGTTCTCTTTTGCAAGGGGATGGCACAAGTCCGTATCCGTTTTTTAAAATCAATACTACTTTTTGGAAAATTAAGTACACTAACACCTACATGTGGTTAAAAGATGTTCGTGATTTAGCAACAGTTGACGGAACCTATGCAACAAAATACATGGCAAGTCATTATTTGAGTTGGAATGCAACGAAAAGATTAAATATTGGTTTTTTTGAAAATGTAGTTTGGACCAATACGAACGAAAGAGGTTTTGATTTCAACTTTGTAAATCCATTGATATTTTACAGAGCAGTAGAATTTGGATCTTCTTCAAAAACTGGAAATGCGGTATTAGGACTTTCCTCAAAATACAAGTGGAACAATCAGATTAACTTTTACGGACAATTTTTAATCGACGAATTTGCGATTGGCGATGTGCAAGAAAGTAATCAAAGTTGGAGAAATAAATTTGGTTATCAAGTAGGAGTAAAGTATTATGATGCGTTTAAAGTTAAAAACTTATTGTTGCAATTAGAATATAATCAAGTTCGACCTTATGTGTATTCACACAGTAATCCTTTGACAAATTACGGGCACAATAACCAAAGTATGGGACACAATTGGGGTGCAAATTTCAGAGAATTAGTAGCCATTGCGCGTTATTATAAAGGAAGATATTTTGCTGATGCGAAATTAATTTACGGACAACGTGGTTTTGATTTCAATAACGGAACCGATAATTTCAACTACGGAGGAAATATCTATTTAGATTACGATGAAAATCGTCCTTACGACACAGGAGTTTCAATAGCACAAGGAAATAAAACTACTGTTATGATTGCCGATTTACAAGTAGGATATTTAGTAAATCCAGCTTCAAATTTAAAAGTTTTTGGAAATATTTTATTTAGAAATTTTGACCCAACAGCTGAAACTGCTGCAACGGTTAAATCAAATACTACTTGGTTTTCAATTGGATTAAGAAGCGATTTATTTAACTGGTATTTTGATTATTAGTAGTAGAAATTAATTTTCTTAAAATAGACATGAAAAGACTAATAGTAATATTTTTTTTAACGAATTCTTTATCATTCAGTCAAGAAAAGACAATAAGAGAATTTGTTTCTGAATTGAACTTAACAAAGTTGGTAATAAAAGATAACTTCATATTTTCTGGTAATATATTAGATTCAAAATTAGAATGTAAAAATTATTATTATTGAAAAAAGAAAAGGATTCTACTTATTTGTTTAGCCTCAAAGAAGACTCTAATTTTATTGCTTTTTTACCTGTTGGAAATTATTACATTGATGAAAATTTTAAAAACATCTCCCAAAACCCTAATGGTTACTATGGTTCAATCGCTCCTTCAGATTTATTGATTTATAATAAAAAAGCAGATGAGTTTTATTACATTAAATGTTTAGCTTCTGGAAGTTCAAAATATTCTAAAGAAGGAATTGAATATGACTTATATTTTGAAATTTATCCTCCAATAATGCTTTTAGATAACAAATTAAATCCTAAATATTATTTTTTTGATACGGAGGAAGATGGCGACATAAACTTAGCTTATTATGAAATTTTATTTTTTGAAAATTATTTTCAAATTAATTCATTTGCTCAAAAGGAAAGAAAAAAAATAAACATTCAGGATTTAAAGTTTGATGATTTAGAAGAAGTTTGTACGAAGGAAACAGTTTTAATAAAAAAAGAATATTTTAAATACAATAAAATCGATATCTTTAATATTTATAATCAAAAAATGAATAAGCAGTTGTTGCCTCATTTTCCTCGAGTAGAAAATTAATCATCAATGTTGAGTTTTAGTTTGAAAAAAATAGCCTTCATAACAATTTTTTCTATTTTCCTTTTTGCATGTAGAGAAGCAAATTTTAAAGAGTATTCTATCGAGAAGATTGTATTTTCAAGTGATTTTTATTCGGATTCAGTTCATGAAGTCTCCATTAAAAACAAAGAGGAAGTTGATTATTATGTAAGCCAAGTAAGTAATCTTAAAAATGGAAGTGATGTATATTTTAAGCCTTTTGAAGGAGCTTTAGATATTTACTTTTATGTAAAAACGAAAAATGGAGAAAATAAAATAATCCCATCACTTCATACAAGTATTATCATTAAAAAAGATAATGTTTATATATTCAAAAATTACAATGGAGAATTTAAAAATGATTCTCTTGCTAACGAGATAATAAAAAGATATAAAAAAGGAATTAATAATAAAGATTTTGAATGATTTTTTGTGGTAATTATCCTTTTCTATTATTATAAACTCAATAATTCCCAATTTTTAACGAATTTTCTAAATTCTAAATTCCAAATTCTAAATTTCATATCGTATCTTTGCACGCAATTTAGCGCAAAATAAAAAGCATTGGAAACCATTACGCAACCCCAAAACAAAAAATCACTTTACAAAGACTTTGTGGCGATTACTAAGGCACGATTGTCAATTAGTGTTGTGGTCTCAACGCTTGCAGGTTATTTATTAGGATTCAATGACGAACAACCATTTCAATGGTCTGTTTTACTATTGTTAGTAGTTGGTGGTTATTGCATGGTGGGTGCTTCTAATGTTTTCAATCAAATTATTGAAAAAGATTTAGATACTTTAATGGACCGAACTAAAAACCGTCCGTTACCATCAGGTAGTATGTCTAAGCAATTTGCGTTCATTTTAGGAACTATTCTTACCATTTTAGGATTAATTATATTGTACAACGTAAATCCAAAAACGGCCATGTTTGGTGCGATTTCGATTTTTATGTATGTTAGTTTATACACACCTTTAAAAACAGTTACACCTTTGTCGGTTTTTGTAGGTGCGTTCCCTGGAGCCATTCCGTTTATGTTGGGTTGGGTAGCAGCAACAGGCCATTTCGGAATTGAAGCAGGAACGTTGTTTATCATTCAATTCTTTTGGCAATTTCCACACTTTTGGGCAATCGGTTGGTTTTTATACGACGATTACAAAAAAGCAGGTTTCTTTATGTTGCCAACAGGTAAAAAAGATAAAAAAACAGCTTTACAAACCATATTATATACCATTTGGATGATTTTAGCTTCGATAATTCCAGCTTTCGGATTCACCGGAAACTTGATTTTATCAAAAACTGCAGCGGTAATTGTGTTTTTGTTAGGATTATGGATGTTGTTTTACGCAGTACAATTACACAAACAAATGGATGCAAAAGCAGCAAGAAAACTTATGATTGTGAGTGTGTCTTATATTTCTTTGTTGCAAATAATATATGTTATAGATAAATTTTTACGATAGTTATGGAAAATAGAATGACTTTTGAAGAAGAACAAGCTCGCAAAGGTAAAACCTACAAATTATTGTTGTGGTTTGGAATGATTAGCATTTGTATGATTTTCGCTGGATTAACAAGTGCTTACGTAGTAAGTAAGTCAAGACCTGATTGGTTAAAAGATTTTGTATTACCTTCTGCTTTTGTAATCAGTACGGTAGCTATGTTAGTAAGTAGTTTTACTTTTTATTTAGCATTACAAGCTACAAAAAAAGATAACAGAAGTATGGCTACAACCTTTTTATTGCTTACTTTAGCGCTTGGAATTGCGTTTATAGTATTACAATTTAAAGGATTTGGACAAGTAATCGAAAACGGCTATTTCTTTACAGGAAGCGAAAGTAATGTAACAACTTCATTCTTGTATATTGCGGTTTTAGTTCACATTGCACACCTTTTAGGAGGTATTATTTCGCTTTTAGTAGTAATTTATAATCATTATAAACAAAAATACAATTCGGCTCAAACCCTTGGTATAGAGCTAAGTGCGATGTATTGGCACTTTATGGATTTTATTTGGGTTTATTTGTTTTTGTTTTTCTATTTTTTCAAATAGAAAAAAAATAATAAATTTGGGAACTTTTTAACAATTAAAAAATTTATGGGAGCGACAGTTATTTCAAACGAACACGCTTTAGACGGAGGTCCAGGACCATTAGGAGCAACCTATGGTAAAATGATGATGTGGTTTTTCATCTTATCAGATGCATTAACCTTTTCAGGATTCTTAGCTGCGTACGGTTTTTCAAGATTCAAATTCATCGAAACTTGGCCTATTGCAGACGAAGTTTTTAACCACTTTCCTTTTGCACATGGTGTAGATGCACCAATGTATTATGTGGCTTTAATGACTTTTATCTTAATCTTCTCATCTGTAACTATGGTATTAGCTGTAGATGCAGGTCACCACATGAAAAAAAATAAAGTTGCTGTTTACATGGCACTTACTATTGTGGGAGGTTTTATCTTCTTAGGTTCGCAAGCTTGGGAATGGAAAAACTTCATCAAAGGTGAGTTTGGTGCAGTAGAAACTTCAGGAGGTTCAATCTTACAATTTGTTAAAAAAGGTGAAGATGGAAACTATGAAAGAGTTAAATTAGCCGATTTTGCCGCTGTTTTACCTGAGGATAGAACACAACACTCAAGAAATAATGGAGTTTGGTTTATGGATGAAGCTACAATTCCAAGTCATTCTGCTAATGAAATTATTCAAGGTTTTAAAGCACATGAAAATATTTTAGTTAGAGTTGAAACAATTGACCCAACTACTAAAAAGAAAGTTGTTTTATCAAGAGAAGAATCTATCAAAAGATTAGCAGATACTAAATATGTAGTAGAAGGTGCTAACTTGGTTAGAAATGAATATGGTAGTAAATTATTCGCAAACTTTTTCTTCTTTATTACTGGTTTCCACGGTTTCCACGTATTTACAGGGGTATTAATTAATATCATCATTTTCTTTAATGTGTTATTAGGTACATACGAGAAAAGAAAAAGTTACGAAATGGTTGAAAAAGTTGGATTATACTGGCACTTTGTCGATTTAGTATGGGTGTTTGTATTTACTTTCTTCTACTTAGTATAATATTTTAATAAAAATATATCATGGCACACGCACACGAATCAAATACAAAAAGAATATGGATAGTGTTTGGAATACTTTCTGTAATTACTATCGTTGAAGTATTATTTGGTATTTATAAACCTAAATCTTTATACTTTAATAATTTCTTAAGTATGAATCTACTTAACTGGTTATTCATTATCTTAACTGTTGTTAAAGCATACTACATTACTTGGGCATTCATGCACATGGAAGGTGAGAAAAAATGGTTCAGAAGATCTATTGTTTGGACAGTAGTTTTCTTAATCTTATACCTTTGCTTTATAATTCTAATCGAAGGAGGTTATGTATTCGATGTTTATAAAACAGGTTTTATTAAATGGAATTTTTAACATTTGTTTTCTATATCTAAATCCCGATTTACATCGGGATTTTTTTTACTTTTGTATGAACTAAATATGGTTAACAAATGAAAAATAAAATTGTCCTCATTTCACTATTTGCTTTGCCAATTGTGATTTACCTTATATTTTCGACCGCTTCTCATAATTCACTTTTTTTACCAACGCTTTCTAAAAACAACTCCGAAATTCCTCAAAATTGGACTAGTTTAGATACTTCTAAAATTGCATTAAAAGGGAAAATCACGGTTTTAGGTTTTGTCGGGAATAATGTAATTGAGAACAGAGGAAATTTTTTCAACCTGAATCAAAAAATTTACAACAAATACAAAGGTTTTACCGATTTTCAAATGGTAATGGTTACCCCAAAAGGAAACGAAGCTAAAGCCAAACAAATTATTGATGAGTTGGCACCAATTACAGGTGAAATGACTGGATGGAAATTCGTTTTTGCCTCACCAAATGAAATTCAATCGTTTTATGATAGTTACAAATTAACAGGAAAATTAGATGAAAATTTAGGAACTCCAGCTGTAATTATTGTTGATAAGGAGTTAAACCATAGAGGTAGAAAAGGTAAAAATAAAAAAGGTGTGGATGAATATAAGGAAAGCTACAATACCATTTCGGCAGCAGATTTACACAACGAAATGACCGATGATATTAAAATTATACTTCGCGAATATCGTTTAGCTTTAAAAAAGAATAAAAACAAACGTAAAGACGCTTTTAGGGATAAAATCGAAGAAAACGTTTCAAAAGCAAATAAAAATAGTAATGAAAAATAAATCATACATCGGAATTTCATTCATTATTCTGATTTTCGGAATTTGGGCAATCCCAAAGATAATAGCTAAGTTTCAAAAATCTGATTTAGTAGAAATTGGACCTGTTCCAACATTCGAATTGACGGATCAAAACAATAAGAAAATTTCAGACAAAGATTATTTAGGAAAAGTATATGTGGTGGAATTCTTTTTTTCAACTTGCCCAACAATTTGTCCAAAAATGAATCAAAGCATGTTGCAATTACAAGATGAATTCTATGGAAATCCAAGTTTTGGTTTGGCATCTATCACAATCGATCCAGAACATGATACAACTAAAGTTTTAAAAGAACATGCCGATTTATTAGGTGTAAAACATTATAATTGGCATTTTTTAACCGGCGATAAAAAATATATTTATGATTTAGCTAATAAAGGATTTAATTTATTTGCAGGAGAAAATTATAAAGCAGCTGGCGGATTTGAACATTCTGGATTATTTGCTTTAGTAGATAAAGAAGGTAAAATTAGATGTAGAAAAGACGTACAAGGTAATCCAATTTTATATTATGATGGATTAGAAGCAGAAGGAGTGCAAGCCATCAAAGAAGATATTAAAAAATTATTAGAAGAATAATATGGAAACGAATAAAGAAACAAAATACAACAAACTAATTGTGGTATTATCAATTGCTATTCCAGCTGTTGTAGCACTACTTTTTGGGGTGAATCTAAGAAAAATGGGTTTTGATGTACAACCATTGTCGTTTTTACCGCCAATTTATGCAACAATTAATGGTATAACAGCTTTTGTTTTAATTGGTGCTGTGGTTGCAATTAAAAACGGAAATAGAAAATTACACGAAAACTTAATGAAAACAGCAATAGCTTGTTCGGTTGCTTTTTTAGGAATGTATGTTGCCTATCATATGACATCTGATTCAACAAAATTTGGAGGAGAAGGTATTGTGAAATATTTTTATTATTTCATTTTGATTACGCACATTGTATTATCAGTTATCATTATTCCATTAGTGCTAACTACCTATGTAAAAGCTTTGTCAGAACAATTTGATAAGCATAAACGTATTGCAAAAATCACGTTCCCAATTTGGTTATATGTTGCGGTTACTGGCGTTGTTGTTTATTTAATGATTTCTCCGTATTATGTGCACTAAAGATAAAAAGGGAAAAGGGAAAAGCAAAAAGGGAAAAAGCTTACAAATAGTTGTTTTTACTATTGCCTATTGCCTATTACCTATTGCCTCAAAAGCTCAGTGCGCCATGTGTCGAGCTGCTCTGGAAAGCGAAGAAGGAGGAGTAAAAGCAGAAGCCGTTAACGACGGAATTGTGTATTTAATGGCAATTCCATATATATTAGTTGGTGTCTTAGGTTACGCCATTTACCGATTGAAGTACGGAAAGAAGAAAGAACTTTAAATAAAAAAGGCGTTTCAATTGAAACGCCTTTTTTTATTCCATTCCATCAATACTTATACTCATTTTTCCAGAAGTGGTTATGAATGCAATTATTGCCTTATCCGTTAATTCTACTTTTTCAAATTCGAAATCGTTTAAAGTTCCATTTACAAAAACACCTTTCATAGGTGAATAATTTGATAAATACGGATTCATGCTTTTCTTACCTTCTTCTAAATTTCCTTTTATCGAGTAGCGACAGTTTTCTTGAATTTTTCTTAAAATAGTTCCTTGTAAAAGCCAATTTGCCGATTTTGTTAAAATCCCTTTTGTGTTTAACACATAATCCATTTGGTCAAAGTAAATTTCTTTAGAAATAGGATTATAATTCGGAATTCCCGACAAATAAATGGTGCCGTTAATACTTCCTAAAATATCTAAAGCAATAATCATTTTGCCGTCTTTTTGCCATAAATCAACCTTTTGTACCGTGATTTTTCTACTTCCTGATGCAAATTCTTGACCTTGGAAATTTTTAGTTACAATTTTACTTGCACTTTCATAGGTAGAAACTGCCACCACAGAAGCCGTCGTGTTTTCCGGAATTGAAGCTACAGGTTTTAATACAATTTTGGTAGCATCAAAACTATTTTTAGGCTCTTGTCCCACCATAGTTTGCATGTTACATTTTAAACCCATGTTCAAAGTGATTTTTGATTTTGATAGTTTGGCTTCGGTTACATACAATTCCATCGGAACCATTTTAAACCACGTTTCATATTGCTCGCTGGTTAAAAAAGGAGTGCTTAACTTTTCTAAAACCGATAATACTTGAGGTTTAAAATCGCAAGTTTCGTCAATGGCTTTATCAATTTTTTTTGCAATTTTCGATTTAAAAATACTTAGTGTTGGATTGATAATGTAAGTAATAGGAACATTTTTTCCTGCAACTAAAATACTTGGACTTTCGCTCCATTCAAAATCTTCTAATTTAGAAACTGTAGTAAGTTTCCAATTGGTTAAATGCGTTTTGCTATTTAACGTGATGGTTCCGTTTAAATTCACCTCTCTAGTATCATTCAAACCCATAAAATCGGTTCCGTATTTGAATTTTGCCCAAATTTTCATTGGAATAACCGAAACAATATTTCCGTCTTTTTCAGTTAATTTGATAGGAGCTGTTTTCCAAATTTTCATTTCGGTTTTATCGTCGCTCAGAATCGAATCGTTATAAATTAGTCCAGTTAAATTTTTGTTCAACTGGCTTTCAATTTCTTTTAATGTAACTTCAACAGGCATAGCCACAAACGAAGTTTTGTTTTTATAAACTACAGGAGCATTGTTTGACGGTGCAGGTTTTAGCGCTTCTATTTTGCTAGTGGTTCCGCAAGAAATCACTGCAAAAAACAAGCAAAAAACAAGAGTAAAAGCAATAATTGTTTTCATTATAACAAAATATAAGTTCGATTTTTTTCGATGTAAAAGTAAAATTTTAATCGATATGCTGTAACAAAATAATGAAAAAGAGGTCTTATAGGAAATGAGAATTAAAGCACATAAAATGATAACAAAAAAAATAGTTCTTTTTCTATTGTTGATTGGTTTTCAACTATCGGCACAGGATAAGAAATGGACTTTAGAAGAGTGCGTAGATTATGCTATTAAAAATAATATTTCTGTTCAGCAGTCAGAGTTAGATTTAAAAAACGCAAGTATTAATAAAAAAGATGCTGTTGGTGCATTTTTGCCAAACATCAATGGTAATGCTTCCCACTCATGGAATATTGGTTTGAATCAAAATATAACTACGGGTTTATTAGAAAATCAAACCACTCAGTTTACTTCTGCGGGATTAAATGTTGGTGTTGACATCTATAATGGTTTAAGAAATCAATTACAACTTCGAAAATCAAACTTACAAATTATTGCTTCTCAATATCAACTAACAAAAATGCAAGAAGATATTGCTTTGAATGTAGCGAATGCTTATTTGCAAATTTTGTTTAACAAGGAAAATTTAAAAGTTCAATTACAACAGAAACAATACAATTTACAACAGTTGGAAAGAACCAAAGAGTTAGTTGAAGCAGGAGTTGTTCCAAACGGAGATTTATTAGATATTAAAGCAACGGTTGCATCGGATACACAAAGAGTAATTGCCGCTCAAAATGCTTTATTAATTTCTAAATTAAGTTTAGCACAATTGCTACGATTAGAAGATTTCGAAAATTTTGATATTGATGAAAATCAGATTCCAGCTTTAAATTCGGAAATCTTATTGCAATCGTCTCAAGATATTATGCAAAAAGCAAAAGAAACAAGAACTGAGTTGAAAATAGCACAATCAAATGTAGAGTTAGCAGAAAAAGATGTTGCAATTGCAAGAGGAGCTTATCAACCAACAATTTCAGGTTTTTATAGTTTTAGTACCAGAGCAGCTTATAGTGATAGAGTTGTAGGAATTCAACCAGATGCTGATAATCCAACATCTGTTATTGGTTATGTTGATGGAACGGGACAGTCTGTACTTCAACCAAATTTTTCGCCAATTTTAGGAAAACCAGAACCAGTTTTTGATCAGTTTAGTAATAATAAAGGGCAAAATTTTGGTTTGCAAATATCGATTCCTATTTTTAATGGATTTGCAACAAGAAACAATGTTCAAAGAAGTAAAGTAGCATTAGAAAGAGCTAAATTAAATTTTGGACAGCAAGAATTAGATATTGAACGAACTGTTTTTACTGCTTATACAGATGCAAATTCAGCTAAAGAAAGTTATGAAGCAGCAGAAACAACTTTAGAAGCACGAAAATTATCGTTTGAATATGCAAAAGCAAGATACGAAGTTGGATTAATCAATGTTTTTGATTTTAATCAGGCTCAAACATTGTATGTAAACGCACAATCAGAAGTTTTAAGAACCAAATACGATTATATTTTCAGAACCAAAATATTAGAATTCTATTTCGGAATTCCATTAATCAAAAAACAATAATAAAACATAAATACCTAGTCATGTCAAAGAAAACCATATTCATTTTATTAGGAAGTGCAATCGGATTAATCTTATTATTAGTTGGACTAAAAAAAGGTGGCGTTATCGGAAATAATGATGATTCAAAGATTGTTGAATTGTCAAAAGTTGCACAAACAACAATTATTGAAACCGTTTCTGCAACCGGAAAAATTCAACCAGAAATTGAAGTTAAAATTTCATCTGAAGTTTCGGGAGAAGTTATTGCATTGCCTGTAAAAGAAGGACAACAAGTAAAAAAAGGCGATTTATTAGTGCGAATTAATCCAGATTTATACGAGTCAGGAGTAAATCGTTCAGTCGCTTCTATGTCAACTACTAAAGCTGGTTTAACTCAAGCCGATGCACAAGTAAAAGAAGCAAAAGCAAGTTACGATAGAAGTAAAAAATTATTCGAAAAAGGTATTATTTCAAGAGCAGAATGGGACAAAGCGGTTTCTGCTTATGAAGTTGCAGTTGCTAATAAACAATCGGCTTATTATCAAGTGCAAAGTGCTTCGGCAACCGTTACAGAAGCAAAAGACAACTTAGGTAGAACTACAATTTATGCTCCAGCAGATGGAACTATATCGTTATTAAATATCGAATTAGGTGAACGTGTTTTAGGAACGCAACAAATGACAGGAACTGAAATTCTTAGAATTGCAAACTTAAACAACATGGAAGTTGAAGTAGATGTCAACGAAAATGATATTGTGAAAATAAACATTGGCGATTCCGCAAATATTGAAGTAGATGCGTATTTAAAAAGAGAATTCAAAGGAATTGTTACCAGTATTTCTAATTCGGCAAGTACAGCTTTAACAGCTGATCAGGTAACGAATTTTAAAGTAAAAGTTAGAATTTTAAAAGAATCGTACCAAGATTTATTAGAAGGAAAACCAGAAAACTATTCGCCATTTAGACCAGGAATGACCGCTACGGTTGATATTATTACTGAAAGAAAAGAAAAAATTATTGCAGTGCCAATTAGTGCTGTTGTAATTAAAGACGATACTACTTCTGTGAAAAAAGATATTGTTGCAGAATTAGAAAAAGAAGAGCAAGAGAAAAAAGGAACTGCTCCAAAAAGTGATAAAAAATACGAATGTGTTTTTGTTAAGGTTGGCGATAAAGCGAAACTTCGTGTAGTAAAAACAGGTATTCAAGACGATTCAAATATTGAAATTATTTCTGGACTAAAACCAGGAGAGGAAATTATCATTGGTCCATACACCACGGTTTCTAAAGATTTAGTTTCCAATGATAAGATAAAAGTAGAGTCTGAAAAAGATAAAAAGGAAAGTAAGAAATAGATTTCTTATTAGTTAATTTGGGTAAAATAAGACGTTAGAAATAACGTCTTATTTTTTTTAGAAAAGATTCCGTAGTAACTTTGCGATTCAAAAATTAATCATGTCGTTTATTTTAAATTTAGAAACCGCCACAAAAAATTGTTCAGTAGCTTTAGCTAAAGATGGAAAAACCATTACTTGCAAAGAAATAGCAGCACAAAATTTTTCGCATGCCGAAAAGTTACATGTTTTTATAGAAGAAATTTTATGTGAAAACAATATTCAATTTTCAGATTTAAATGCGATTGCCGTAAGTCAAGGTCCAGGTTCTTATACAGGATTGCGAATTGGTGTTTCTTCGGCAAAAGGATTCTGTTATGCATTAAATATTCCGATGATTGCTATTGATACATTGCAACTTTTAGCAAAACAGATTCAAATTGAAGATGGTATCATCATTCCTATGATTGATGCCCGCAGAATGGAAGTTTTTTCAGCTTTTTACGATAAAAATCACAACCAAATCAGAGCAACTCAAGCCGAAATTATTGATGAAACTTCATATAAAGAAATTACGGAGAAAATTCATTTGATTGGAGATGGAACAGAAAAATTCATAAACACATTAACTGACGATAAATTTATATTTCATTCTAATGTAGTTTTTCCATCAGCCAATGAAATGAGTCAGTTGTCGTTTGAAAAATATAAAATAAGCGACTTTGTAGATGTCGCTTATTTTGAACCTTATTATTTGAAAGATTTTATTTTATCTAAATAGTTAAAGCGATATTTCACTTTTACTAAATTCTAAAATATCAGAAGTTACTTTTGTATAATCGTTATTGTTTGTCCAAACTTTTACTGTGAAAATAATTGTGGTTTCAGATAAATCAGTAACTAAAATTTCTGCTTTTGGATCTTGTAAAACTAAGTCGTGAGAAGAAGCAAAATTTAAAATACTAGTTTTAATTTGAGAAAAATTAGAATCATAGTTTGTTTTTAAAACCAAATCCGCTCTTCTAATTCCTAATTGCGAATAGTTTTTGATTTTTCCGTTCGATAAAATTCCGTTTGGAATATAAATTACTTGATTCGTTGCGGTAATTAATCTTGTAGAAAAAATCAAAATTTCATCTACTTTTCCCGTTTCTCCGAGTGCTTCAATAGTGTCTCCTAATCTAAAAGGTTTGAATAAAATAATTAAAATTCCACCAGCAAAATTAGAAAGCGAACCTTGTAACGATAAACCAATAGCTAAACCTGCAGCGCCTAAAATGGTAACAAATGCTGATGTTTCAATTCCTAATTTTGAAATTACGGTTACAAAAAGCAAAACACGTAATGTCCAAAAAATCAAATTTCCAATAAAATTAGAAAGTGTTAATTCAACATTACGTTTTATCATTACTTTTTTGGCTGTTTTAGTGATAAAACTGGTTGCCCATAATCCAACAATTAGAATAATGATTGCTACTACAAATTTTGGAGAATATTCTAAGACCAATTTTTTTATGGTTTCAAAATAATTTTGAATTTCTATTGCTGTCATGCTTAATTTTTTTGCAAAGATATTCAGAGAATTCAGTTTGAGTTATAAAAAAAACATAAAAAAAGCGCTCTTTTAAAGAACGCTTTTAATAAAATTACCTGTTTTTTTGAATTATTCTATTTCAAAAGTTAGTTTTAGATTTACTCTAAATTCGGTTACTTCATTGTCTTTTACCGAAGCACTTTGATCTTGTACATAAACAGAACGAATGTTCTTTAATGATTTTGCTGCTTGAGCTACTGCTTTTCTTGTCGCGTCTTCCCAACTTACAGTTGAGCTCGACAAAACTTCAATTACTTTTAATACTGCCATAAGAATAGATTTAATTTTAAATTAAAGTTAATCTTTTTTATTCTAAAAATATCTTTTTTCTTAAAATTGATAACATTAAGTTAACATAAAAATAGATTTCTTGAAAGACTTTTGCATAAAATTAATTCATATAGAATGGAACAGATTTATATTATAATGTTAATTGCCTTAGCTATACTTGCTATCACTGATTTAATGGTGGGAGTTAGTAATGATGCAGTTAATTTTTTAAACTCTGCAATTGGTTCAAAAGCGGTTTCGTTTAAGACAATTATGATTGTTGCGAGTTTAGGTGTTGCAGTTGGAGCTTTATATTCAAACGGGATGATGGAAATTGCCAGAAACGGTATTTTCACGCCAAGTATGTTTAGTTTCAACGATGTTATTATCATCTTTTTAGCGGTAATGATTACCGATGTGTTGTTACTTGATGTCTTTAATACTTTAGGATTGCCAACATCAACAACAGTTTCAGTAATTTTCTCTTTATTAGGAGCTTCTGTTGCATTAGCTGTTTATAAAGTTTATGTAAGTGGTGATAGTTTTAGTACATTAGGGAATTATATAAACACTGAGAAAGCTTCAGAAATTGTTTATAGTATTTTACTTTCTGTGGCATTATCTTTTGCTTTAGGTTCGTTAGTGCAATATGTGTCAAGGCTAATTTTTACGTTCCATATCGAAAAAAGATATAAATATGTTGCGGCACTTTTTGGTGGAGTTGCCATGACAGCTATTACTTTTTTCATTTTGGTAAAAGGATTAAAATCTATAACATTTGTGCCGTCAGAAGTAAAAGATTTCATTAAAGAAAGTCCACTTACGATTATTGCTTATTCATTAATTTTATGGACAATTGTTTGTCAATTATTGATAAGTGTTTTTAAATATAGTGTTTTCAAATTTATTATTATAGTTGGTACTTTTGGATTAGCACTTGCTTTTGCTGGAAATGATTTAGTGAATTTTATTGGTGTGCCAATTGCGGCTTATCAAGCTTTTGAAATTTGGGCTGCGCCTGGACAAACCGTTGGAGCAACTGAATTTATGATGTCTGGTTTAGAAAAGGAAAATTTACCAGCGCCTTTCATCTTTTTAGCATTAGCTGGATTAGTAATGGTTTATACATTATGGACATCTAAAAAAGCTAAATCTGTAATTGAAACAGAGCAAAATTTATCAAGACAAGGTGAAGGAAATGAGAAATATAACGCCAATACACTTTCAAGAAATTTAGTTAGAGCAATGATGTATCTAGGTAATATCATCAGTTTTATTTTACCAAAATCCTTGCAAAGAAAATTAGATGCACAGTTTGTTCAGCCAGAATATACTGGAAAAAGAGATGAACAACCAATGTTTGATATGGTTAGAGCTTCAGTTAACTTAATTGTGGCTTCAATCTTGATATCTGTAGGAACTTCAATGAAATTACCTTTGTCAACAACATATGTAACTTTTATGGTGGCAATGGGTTCGTCTTTTGCTGATAGAGCTTGGGATAGAGAAAGTGCTGTATATAGAGTTGCAGGTGTTTTTAATGTAATTGGAGGTTGGTTTGTAACTGCTTTAGCAGCATTCTTGTCATCTGCTATTATAGCCTATACTTTATTTATAGGAGAAGTATTTGCTTTCTTTGCATTTATGATTGTGGTAGCTATTTTCTTTTACAGAAGTAATCAATTACATAAAAAGAAAGTAAAAGAACAAGAAGAAATTAAAAGTTTAAGAAAAGAAGATATTCTTACAATCAAAGAAATGATTACCGAGAGTTCTTCACAAATTTCAAAGGTATTACACAAAACAAGTACTTTATATACAAATGTGATTGATAATTTAGGTTTACAAGATTTAGCCAAATTAAAAGAAAACAAAAAATCACATAAAAAATTAGAAAAAGAAATTGATGAATTAAAAAGTAATGTTTTCTATTTTATTAAAAATTTAGATGAAACTTCGGTTGAAGCAAGTAGATTTTATATTTTAATTTTAGGCTATTTACAAGATATGGTTCAGTCTATTGATTTTATTACAAATAGTAGTCATTCGCATGTAAATAACAATCATAAGAAATTAAAATTTAATCAAATACGCGACTTAAAGACAATCGATGCGCAATTGCAAACGCTTTTAAGTAAGTTAGAAGAAAGTTTCAAAACAGAAGATTTTACTAAATTGGATGAAATTTTAAAAGAAAAAAATACGTTTTTAGATACAATCGAAAATTTAATTACAAAACAAATTGTTAGAATTAGAACTACAGAAACAAGTCCTAAAAACAGCAAATTATATTTTGCATTACTTTTAGAAACAAATGATTTGATAAAATCGATTATGAGTTTATTAGAATTGTTTAAAGAATTTAATCTGCAAAACAATAAGAAATAAAAAAAAGAGCCAAAAGGCTCTTTTTTGTTTAATATACTTTAGAAATTATCCGTTAATAGCTTCTACTTTAATAGCTTCATCTTTTAACATGTCTTTCAACATATTTTCAATTCCGTTTTTCAAAGTAAAAGTAGACGATGGACATCCGCTACAAGCACCTTGTAAAACTACCTTAACTCTTTTTTCTATTGGGTCAAAAGATTCAAACATAATGTTTCCGCCATCGCTTTGAACAGCTGGCTTTACATATTCTTCAATAATGTTGATGATTTGTTGTGAAGTTACGTCAAGCGTATCAAAATAAGCTTCTTGTTGTTTTTGGTGGTTTTCTGTTTTAACGATGGCAGTTTCGTCAATTACAATATTTCCGTTTTCAATGTATTCTTTAATAAAAGTTCTTAATTCTAAAGTGATTTCATCCCATTCTGTAATGGCAAATTTGGTAACCGAAATATAATTTTCGTCAATAAAAATTTCTTTCACAAAAGGGAACTTAAATAATTCTTTCGCTAAAGGTGAAGCACTTGTTTCATCAATGTTTTTACATTCTAAAGCCGTTTTTGTTAAAAGTTTATTGCAAACAAATTTCAAAACCGATGGGTTAGGAGTAGTTTCTGCATAAACAGTTACAGGTTGTTTCTTGTGTTGAGTTTCATCAATTAGAAGAATTTCACCACCATTTGCAATAAATTCATTGATTTGATTAGCTACATCTTCCTGTACATCTTCCCATTCTACAATCGAAAATTTTTCAATAGCAATGAAATTTCCTGAAATGTAAACTGTTTTTACAAAAGGGAGAAAAAATAATTGTTTTGCTAAAGGAGATTGTTTGGTTTCGTCAATGTTTTTAAACTCAAAATTTTCTGTTTTAACAATGAACTCGTCAAGTTCAAATTTAACAATTGAAGGGTTATTTGTTATTTTTATCGAAATTACTCGCATTTTATCTTAGTTTTCGCAAAGATAAGAACAAAATATTTTCAAATGTTTATATTTGTGTTTTTAATCTAAATTTAACTTTAGGTTAAGAAACAACAAACTACAACAACCATGAAAAAAATTTACTTTTATTTACTTTTCATATCGACTTTTTTGGGGTTTTCCCAAACTATTTCGGTGAATACTACAACTTATACTGTACCTCAGTTGGTACAAGATGTTTTAATTGATTCTCCTTGTGCCTTGGTGTCTAACTTTTCTTCATCTCCAACTTGTGGAATTGGATATTTTCAATATACAGGTTCAAATTTTGATTTTTCTTCTGGAGTAATTTTAAGAAATGGAAACGTTGCTAATTCTGCAGGAAATTACACAGATACTAATTTGACCTCAACTTGTTCATTAACTGGTGATGCTCAACTTCAAGCTATCTCGGATGCTAACGGTGGTACACAGTCAATCAACGATGTTAGCTTTATTCAATTTGATTTCACACCGTTAACAGATAGATTTAGCTTTAATTATGTTTTTGCATCTAATGAATATGGTACTTTTCAGTGTAATTTCTCTGACGTATTTGCGTTTATTCTAACGGATTTAACTACCGGAATTAGTACGAATTTAGCTGTTGTTCCAACAACAACAACGCCTGTTTCGGTAACAACAATTAGAGAAGATGATTATAATAGTTTGTGTGCATCCTCTAATCCAAGTTTATTTGACACATATAATGTTGGAAATCCTGCTGCTGTTATGAATATGCGTGGTTACACTGTGCCTTTGACTGCTTTCGCTGATGTAATTCCAAACAGAAATTATAGAATTAAATTAGTAATTGGTGACTATCAAGATACACAATATGATTCTGCTGTTTTTATTGAAGCTGGGAGTTTTAATGTCGGTTTAGCCCAAATTGAATATCCTTATGGTGTTGGAATTGTAACTGATGATATGACAGAAGTTAATGGTTTTGCACTTTGTCCGGGTGAAACCAAAGTGATCGATTCTGGATTAGATCCTGCAGATTATAATTTTGTATGGACTTTAAATACAGGTGTTTTAGTTGGTGAAACTGGAGCAACATTAGTTGTAGATCAGCCAGGTACCTACTGTGTTCAAGCAAGTAATATTTCTGGTCCATCGTGTACTCAGACAGATTGTATAATTGTTGAGTATTTACCTGGAATAACTTTAAATCCAAATCCTAATGATTTGTATAGTTGTGATTATGTTTTTAATCTAAACGATAATATATCTTCAATATTAGGAGCATTATCTCCTTCAGATTATGATGTTTCATTTTATGCTACTCAAGCAGATGCAGAGGCAGGTACTCCACAGCTTCCGTCTCCTGCTCCTACGGCTTTTGTAGCTACAAATATAGTGACTCCAATTTATGTTAGGGTAGAAAACTTCACTACTCCATGTCCAGCCTTTACGCAGTTTGATGCAATTGTAAATACAGTTTTACCAACAGCCTCAATATCTGGAACAACTACAATCCCCGCTGGATCAACAGCAGTAATAACTTTTACTGGAACCCCTAATGCTACAGTAACTTACAATATAAATGGAGGTCCTAACCAAACAATTGTATTAAATGCTTCAGGAATTGCAACTTTGACAACACCTGCTTTAACTGTTACAACAACCTATAATATACTTAGTGTTTTTGATGGTTCTTGTACTGCAAGTTTAACAGGAAGTGCAGTTGTTACAGTAACAAACGATCCAACGTCAACCATTTCAGCCAATACAATTTGTTCAGGACAAAC